>CAWIOU010000014.1:0-626596 GCA_963837805.1 uncultured Acidimicrobiaceae bacterium | reverse complement strand
GGTTTCAGCCCCTCACCAGGGTGACCAGGGTGTAGACGGCGAACCCGGCCAACAGCACGCCGCCGGCCTTGCGGATGACGGCCAGGGGCAGGTAGCGGAGCAGGGCCCGGCCCCCGAAGGCGCCGAGGGCGGCCACCGCGGTCAGGGCGCCGAAGGCCCCGATGAACACCTCGACCGGGGCGTGGTACTTGGCGGCCAGATTGGCGGTGAGGATCTGGGTCAGATCCCCGAATTCGCCGATGAAGATGACCAGGAAGGCGGCCCCCACCGTCCTGAGGCCCACGGCGGCGGTGTCGGCCTCCTCCTCACCTTCGGCCTCCTCTTCCTTCTCGGGGACGAAGAGGAGATAGGCGGCACCGGCCGCGAAGAGCAGGGCGGTGACCGCCTCGATCCAGCGGTGGGGGAGGAGTTGGAGCAGTTGTCCGACGGCCACCGCGATCACGGCGTGGATGAAGAAGGCCAGGGAGGCGCCCAGCCACACCAGAACCGGTCGATACCGGCTCCCCATGATCAGGGTGGCGATCATCGTCTTGTCCGGGAGCTCGGCCACGAAGACCAGGGCGAAGACGGTGAGGATGATTCCCGGTTGCACCGCTTCAGGTTAGGGAGCGCGCGGCAGCCCGGCCGACCGGATCGCCCGGCGACGCTGCCGGCGCTATGCCGGTGGTAGCCCGAGCGCCCCGGACAGGGTGTCGGCCAGCTGCTTCCCCTCGCGCTGACCGAAGGCCACGTTGACGGCCAGCCGCTCGAGGATCTGTTCGACGGTCTTGCCACCGGCGGGCAGCGGGTGGCTCTCGACGAAGGCGGTGACCTGATCGGCCAGCTCCGGTGGATCGCACAGGGCCCGGACGCCGTCCAGCATGCGGGGCAGGATGTTGGACGGGAACCGGGCCACCAGCGCGTCCCACTCCTCGGTGATCCGTCGCCATGTGGCCCGCCCGGTGGCCCGGTTGGCCACCAACAGCTGCAGTACGAACGGGGCGTTCTGGGTCCGGACCTCGGTCATGGCCAGATCGAAGGTCCGGACGGCCAGCTCGGCTTGGCGGAACGAGGCCAGGGCGTAGAGGTAGCGGTTCTCCTCCTGGGGGTTGGTCGGGGCGCGGTAGCGGGCCAGGAAGGCGTCGAACTCGGGCTCGCCGCCGTCGGCGGCCACGATGTCCAGGATGGCCGCCTCGGTGTCGGGGTGCAGGATGCTCCCGGTGTCGGCGAAACGCCGGGCGGCCTCGGCCCGGATCTCCGGATCCTCGCCGACGGTCCCGAGGGTGCGGAGCACCGAGGCACGGAGGGACGGGGTGCGTTCGTTGTCGGCCTCGGCCGGATCCCAGCCCAGGTCGCGGGCCAGGGGACCGAGCAGGGTCCGGACCGACCGGGCCAGGACGGGTCGGTCGGCGTCGGGGACTACCCGGTCGAACAGCCCGAGGGCGCCGATGACCACCGACCACACGCTCGGGTCGCCCTCGGCCGAGTCGGCGAGGGCGCGGGCCAGGCGCAGGAGGTCGGTCAGCGGGGCCTGGCCCGAGAGGGCCGCGGCCCAGGTGTCCGAGACCAGGTTGTAGCGCTCGAGCGGGGCCAGCTCGCCCAGCCGTCCGGCCAGCCGTTCGACCATGGCCGTCGGATAGGCGACCCGGAAGTACCCCGAGCCCCCGGCATTGACCAGGTCGGTGCCCGACCGGATGGCCACCGGATCGGCCGAGGACGGGGACCCGGCCAGCAGGATGGGGGGCGAGTCGACCTCGGGGTCGGCCAGGGACCGGGTGAGGACGGGAACCAGCCACGTCGAGCCGATGGCGCCGCCCGGCTGCCCCCGGTAGGAGAACGGGGTCTGGGTGAGGGATCCGTCGTCGCCCACCCGCACCAGCGGGTAGCCGCCCTGATTGATCCAGGTGTCCATGATGGTGCGCACGGCGCGCCCGCTCGATCGCTCGAGGGCGTCCCACAGGTCCGACGTCTCGGTGTTGCCGTGGCTGTGGGTGGTGAGGTAGTCGTTGATGCCCTCGCGGAAGACGTCGGGCCCGAGGAACTGCTCGAGCATCCGCAGCACGCTGCCGCCCTTCTGGTAGGTGAGGACGTCGAACATCCCCTCGGCCTCCTCGGGTCGGCCCACCGGGAACTCGACCGGGCGGGTGGCGTGGAGGCCGTCGACAGCCAGGGCGGCCTCCCGTTCGACGCCGAAGCTCACCCATCGCTGCCATTCGGGACGGAAGGCGTCGACGGCGAGCACCTCCATGAAGGTGGCAAAGGCCTCGTTGAGCCAGATGCCGTTCCACCACTTCATGGTGACCAGGTCGCCGAACCACATGTGGGCGATCTCGTGGCAGACAACGTCGGCCACCCGCTCGAGCTCGACCCGGGCCGACTGGGTCGGGTCGATGAGCAGCACCGCCTCGCGGAAGGTCACGCACCCGAGGTTCTCCATGGCCCCGAAGGCGAAGTCGGGGATGGCCACCAGGTCGAGTTTGGCGGCCGGATAGGGGATGCCGAAGTAGGCGGTGAAGAAACGGAGGGCGTGGGCCCCCACAGTGAGGGCGAACTGGGTCAGGTGGCCCTGGCCCGGCCGGTGCACGATGCGCAGGGGCACCCCGTCGACCTCGAGGGGGCTGGTGGCCTCGAGGGGGCCCACGATGAAGGCGACCAGATAGGTGGACATGACCATGGTCGGTGCGAACCGGACCCGTCGCTTCCCGCCGGGCTCGGGCGTCTCCTCGACCGCCGGCCCGTTGGAGAATGCGGCGAGGGCGTCGTCGACCACCAGGGTGATCTCGAAGGTGGCCTTGAGCTCGGGCTCGTCCCAGCACGGGAAGGCCCGTCGGGCGTCGGTCGACTCCATCTGGGTGGTGGCGATGACGTGCTCGGCCCCGGATTCGTCCGAGAAGGTGGACCGGTAGAAGCCGTGCAGCTTGTCGTTGAGGATGCCGTCGAAGGCCAGATGCAGGGTGGCCGGACCCGGTGCCAGCGGTTCGGGGAAGGTGAGCGTGGCCCGCTCCTCGTCGGCGTCCACATCGATGGCGGAGGGGGAGAGGGCATAGCCGCCGTCGGGGTTCCCGTCGTTCAGCTCGGCGAAGGTGATGGCCAGGTCGGCGGCGTTGAGGGTGATCGACGAGGTGGGCTCGGCGATGGTCACGTCGATTTCGACGTCCCCGGTGAACGAAGCTGCCGGGAGATCGGGGGTGAGCACGAGACGGTAGGCGTGGGGACGGACGGCGGTGGGCAACCGGTAGGCGGAGCCCTCATCGGCAGTGTCGTCGTCGGCAGCGTCGTTTGTCAGTGTGCTCATGGTGGGCAGGCTACCGTCGCGCCGTGCAGAATGACTCCCGATCCAGCGATTTCTCTCCCGCCGCCGAAGGTGCCACCGGTGGCGCCGACGGCCCCGAGCTCGACGTGGTGGCCATTGGCAACGCGCTGGTCGACGTGCTGGCCACGGCCACCGACGCCGACCTCGAGGCCCTCGACCTGGTCAAGGGAACCATGGTGCTGGTCGACCACGACCGCTCGGAGTCCATCTACGCATCGATGGGCCCGACCACCGAGGCCTCGGGCGGCTCGGCGGCCAACACGGCGGCCGGGTTGGCCGCCCTCGGCGGTCGGGTGGCGTTCCTCGGACGGGTGGCCGACGATGAGTTGGGTCGGGCCTTCACCCACGACATCCGGTCCATCGGGGTGGCCTTCGACCCGGTCCCCACCCCCTCGGTTCCCGGGATGGCGGTGACCGGCCACTGCCTGGTCCTGGTGACCGACGATGCCGAACGCACCATGGCCACCCATCTCGGGGTGGCGTCCGACTTCGGGCCCGTCGACCTCCACGATGGTCACCTCTCGTCGGCCCAGGTGGTCTACCTCGAGGGGTACCTGTGGGAGCAGCCCTCGGCCAAGGCGGCCATGCGCGGGGCCATCGAGGTGGCCCACGCCCACGATGCCTCGGTGGCGCTGTCCATGTCGGATCCGTTCTGCGTCGAACACCACCGCGAGGAGTTCCTCCAACTGCTGGAAGGCGACCTCGAGCTGATCTTCGCCAACGAGGAGGAGATCATGTCGCTGTTCGGCGTCTCCGGATTCGACGCCGCCGTGGAGGCGGTGGCCGACACCGGTGTCCTCGCCGTCCTGACCCGGGGCGCAGCCGGATGCGTGGTGGTCTCGCCGTCGGGACCGGTCGAGGTGCCGGCGCCGCCGGTCGCACGGGTGGTCGACACCACCGGCGCCGGCGATCTCTTCGCCGCCGGGTTCCTCTACGGGATCACCAACGGTCTGGCCCCCGACCAGTCGGCCCGCCTGGGCGGCGTGTGCGCCGCCGAGGTCATCGCCCACGTCGGGGCCCGGCCCCAGGCCGACCTGCGGGCGCTGGCCGTCGACGCCGGCCTGTTCGACTGATCCGGTCAGGCCGGAGGGCTCTCGACCGGCCGGAACTTGAAGGGCAGGTCGCCGATCCGGACCAGCACCGACGCCACCGCCCGGCCCAACGGCGCCAGCGCGTCGTCCAGGCTGGTCGGGTCGTCGAGGAAGGTCTCGTCCAGTTGACACGATCCTTCGTAGGAGACCTCGATGGCGCACTCGAGCTGTTCGGATCCGCTGCCGATGACCTGCTCGATGGTGGCTGCCCCCCGCATCAGCGGTTGGTCGCCGAGCACATCGAGGTCGGCGGGGAGCGCGCCGAGGAGCGGATCGACCTCGGGCACCTCGACCAGGCCCTGGACCCGGAAGGCGATCTCGACCAGCACCTCGGGCGGCTCGTCGGGCTCTTCACCGATGGCCCAGCTCCGGTAGGCGGTCTGGCTCCAGGTGGGCCAGTCGAGGCTGGTGTCGACCCGGATGCGGGCCGGGCGCTCCTCCCCCGGGAGGCTGTAGGACGTCTCGAAGCTGACGTCACCGAGGAAGACGTCCACCTGGAACCGCTCCTCCACCGCCTGCCGCTGCAGCAGGGCGGCCTCGAAGGCGTGCCGGTGCGAGCTGACGAGTTGGGTGAAGACGTGGTCCAGCATGGCGGAGCAGAGGCTACCGTTCTTCCATGGCCGTCTCCCCCGATGCGCGCCAACTCGCACCGTGGCTCAGTCGCCGGGTCATCAACTATGCCCACCAGGGGGGCGCGTGGGAGGGTCCGTCGTCGACGCTGCACGCCATCGCCTCCGCCCTCGATGCCGGAGCCACGGCCGTCGAGCTCGACGTGCATGCCACCGCCGACGGGCGGCTGGTGGTGTGCCACGACCCGACCGTCGACCGCACCACCGAGCGCACCGGTCGGATCGCCGAGCTGCCGTGGGATGTGGTGCGCACGTTGGACAACGCCTACTGGTGGGTTCCCGGTGCCGACGTCACCCCCGGCCTGGACGCTGACCGGTACCCGTTCCGGGGCCGGGGCCCCGAGGACCGCCGGTTCGGGATCGCCCTGCTGGAAGAGGTCCTCGACGCATTCCCCGGGGTGGTGCTCAATCTGGACATCAAGCAGACCGCTCCGGCGGTCACCCCCTACGAGGAGGCACTGGCCGCCGTGCTCCGGCGCTACGGCCGGACCGACGACGTGATCGTGGCCTCCTTCCTCGACTCGGCCACCGATTCCTTCTCGGTCTTCGCCCCCGACGTCCCCACCTCGGCCGGCACCATGGCCGTGGCCGCCTTCTACCAGTCGGTGCAGGCCGGAGAGACGCCGGCGCCGATGCGCCATGTCGCCCTCCAGGTCCCGGTCAGCTTCGGCGACCTACCGCTGGTCGACCAGCGCTTCGTGGACGTGGCCCACGAGCAGGGCCTGGCCGTCCACGTGTGGACGATCGAGGAGGAACCGGAGATGGAACGCCTGTGCCGGCTGGGGGTGGACGGCATCATCACCGACCGGCCCTCGGCCCTCACCACGGTGCTCGACCGGCTCGACTGCGCATGGCGTCCGCCGGGATGACATCGGCTCCGGGAGGAGCCGTCCGGCGTGGGTCAGCCCCGGCCGCAGTTCGGCTTCTTGCCGTGGTTGGCCTTCTTCTTGGCCCGGAGCTTGCGTTTGTTGGTTCGTTTCGACACAGTCCGACGATGCTACTCCGGTTCGGGGGAGGCCCGGGATCGGCGGGCGGGGCAGACGGGTGGGCGCCGGCCACCGAGGGACGACGATGACCTGGTTGTTGCGCGACGGGGACGTGCTGGCCGCCGCCGAGGTGGCCGACGGCCTGGGCGATCGGACCCGGGGACTCCTCGGGAGGACGGGGTACGAGGGGGCCATGGTCCTGCCCCGCACCCGGTCGGTGCACACCTTCGGGATGCAATTCCCCATCGACGTCGCCTTCTGCGACAAGGAGATGGTGGTGGTGGGAGTGGCCAGGTTGCCGCCGTGGAGGATGAGCCGACCCCGGCGGGGGTGCCGCTCGGTGGTCGAGGCCGAGGCCGGCGCCTTCGAGCGGTGGGGACTCCGGGTGGGCGACAAATTGGATCTCCGTGGATGACGGCCGACCGGCCGCCGGGCGGTCCGCTCCGGCCGCGGGGACGACGGAGGGCTCCATCGTGCTGGTCGGGACCCCCATCGGCAATCTGGGAGACCTGTCACCGCGGGCGGTCGAGGCGCTCCGCAACGCCGACCTGATCTACTGCGAGGACACCCGTCACTCGCGGCGGCTGTTGACCCACGCCGGAATTACCGGGGCATCGCTCCGGTCGCTGCACGAGCACAACGAGGACGACCGGACCGCCGAGGTGCTCGCCGCGGTGGCCGGTGGCCGCACCGTTGCCCTGGTCAGTGACGCGGGCATGCCCGGCGTTTCGGACCCGGGGAGCCGTGTGGTGGCCGCCGCCGCCCGGGCGGGACTGGCCGTCACCGTGGTCCCCGGCCCGTCGGCGGTGCTGGCCGCCCTGGTGACCAGCGGTCTCGACACCGCTCGCTTCTGCTTCGAGGGCTTCCTGCCCCGCTCCGGTCGTGATCGGAAGGAGCGGCTCGAGGTGGTGGCGACCGAGCCCCGCACGACCGTGCTCTTCGAGGCGCCCGGGCGGGTGCCCGGCACGGTGGCCGATCTGGCCGGGGCCTGCGGGTCGGAACGCCGGATCGCCGTCGCCCGCGAGCTCACCAAGCTGCACGAGGAGGTCTGGAGGGGTTCCCTGGCCGAGGCCGTGTCGTGGATCGGCGCCCACCCGATCCGGGGCGAGGTGGTCCTGGTGCTGTCGGGCGCGCCGGAGGCAACCGTCGGAGCGGTCAGTGACGAGGTGCTGACCACGGCTCTGGTGGAACGGCTGGGGGAGGGAGAACGGACCCGGGGGGTGGTCGACGACGTCGCCGAGATGTTCGGGGTCCCCCGCCGGCGGGTGTACGAGCTGGCCCTGGCCGCCCAGTCGGCCGGAGCCCGGCGGGCGGGCGGTCCCCCACTCGGGGAGTGACGGGGCTGATCAGCGGAGCTCGGCGAGGGCCCGGCGGACGTAGGGCGCGAGGGGCAGCTCGCTCATCTGGTCGAGGGGTTGCCACCGGGCGGCATCGGAGGATCCGTCGGTCTCGTCCCGGAGCTCGCCGGAGTAGGACTCGATGCCGTAGACGATCCTGACGGTATGCAGGTCGGCCCCGTTGGGCAGCGTGAAGACGTCGGACAGCACCCCCTTGAGCTCACCGACCTCGACGTGCAGGCCGGTCTCCTCGGCGAACTCCCGCTCCAGGGCGGTGACCGGATCCTCACCGTGGTCGATACCGCCCCCGGGTAGGAACCAGCGTCCGGCCACGGTGAGGTAGCGGGCCGCTCGGACCAGCAGGACGTGGCCGTTCCCGTCCTCGCAGATGCCGTAGACGGCCACCCGTTGCCGGAGCGCCGAGCGTTGGGGGCCGGGTGGTTCCATCGAGCACTGCATCCTATGGCGCCGTGTCGGTCGGGATCCTCCCGGTCGGTACGCTACCTGCCAGTGCCCCGCTACTACATCACCACGCCGATCTACTACGTCAAGGACGCGCCCCACGTCGGGCACGCCTATTCGACGGTCAACGCCGACGCGCTGGCCCGCTGGCATCGCCTGATCGGCGACGACGTCTTCTTCCTCACCGGTACCGACGAGCACGGGCAGAAGGTGGCCCGGGCCGCCGAGGAGCAGGGGCTCACCCCGGCGGCCTGGACCGACCAGTTGGCTCCCCGCTTCGCCGCGGCGTGGGCCGATCTCGACATCTCCAACGACGACTTCATCCGTACCACCGAGCCCCGGCATCACCAGGCGGTCCAGACGTTCCTGGGCCGGATCTACCAGAACGGCCATATCTACAAGGACCTCTACCGCGGCCTGTACTGCGTGCCCTGCGAGCAGTACTACGCCGAGGACGATCTCCTCGACGGCGGACTGTGCCCGATCCACCGGTTGCCGGTCGAGCACCTCGAGGAGGTGAACTACTTCTTCCGGCTGAGCGCCTTCGAACAGCCGCTCATCGACTGGTACGAGGCCAACCCGGGCGCGGTGGCACCCGAGTCGAAGCGCAACGAGGCGCTCAGTTTCATCAGGGGTGGGCTGCGGGACATCTCCATCACCCGGACCTCGATCGACTGGGGGGTGCGGGTCCCCTGGGACGAGAAGCACGTCTTCTACGTCTGGTACGACGCGCTGATCAACTACCTCACGGCCATCGGCTACGGACAGGATGCACAGCGGTTCGAGGAGTGGTGGCCGGCGGTCCACCACCTGATCGGCAAGGAGATCATCCGGTTCCACTGCGTGTGGTGGCCGGCCATGTGCATGGCCGCCGGCATCGACCCCCCGGCCCACGTCCAGGTGCACGGGTGGCTGCTGCTCGGGGGGCAGAAGATGTCCAACTCGAGCGTCAACCAGATCTCGCCCGGCGAGCTCACCGCCGACTTCGGGGTCGACCCGGTCCGCTACCACCTGTTGCGGGACATCCCCCTCGGATCGGACGGGGATTTCTCCGCCGAGGGGATCGTCAGCCGTTACAACGCCGACCTGGCCAACAATCTCGGCAACCTGCTGTCGAGGGTGGCCACCGTGGTCGGTTCCAAGTGCGCGGGGATCGGGCCTCCCCCCGATCCGGACAGCCGCCTGGCCGGTGAGGCGGCGGCGGTGGTGGCCGAGGCCGCTGCGGCGTGGGACAGCGCCCTGCCCAACCTCGGACTCGAAGCCACCTGGCGCCTCATCCGGGAGACCAACGCCGAGCTGGAGACGGCCGAGCCCTGGAAGGCCGAGCCCGGGCCCGAGGTGGACGCCATCCTGGGCAGTGCCCTCGAGGTGCTGCGGATCGTGTCCATCCTGATCGTCCCGGCCATGCCGTCCACCGCCGACGAGATCTGGCGGCGCATCGGCCTCCGCGGGTCGCCGGAGGACGAGCGGCTGCCGGCCTCGGGCCGCTGGGGAGGCTACCCCGGGGGCCTCGCCGTCGAAAAGGGCGCTCCGCTGTTTCCCCGGCGCAAGAGCTAGCCGGGGGTCGGCGGGTGCACGACGCGGTGATCGAGTGGTTCGACTCCCACTGCCACCTGCAGGAGGAGTTCGCCTCGACCGACGGGGCCAACCAGGCGGGTCCCCACGCCTCCCGGCTGGCGGCCACCATCGCCCGGGCCTCGGAGGCCGGCGTGTCCAGGATGGTGTGCATCGGCACCGGAGCCGGTTCCTCGGCCGAGGCGGTGGCCCTGGTCCGGGCCATGCGCCGCCCCGACTCGCCGGCGGTGGCCGAGGGGGTGGAGCTGTGGGCCACGGTGGGTCTGCATCCCCACGACGCCGTCGACGGGGTCGATTCCCTCGACGACCTGGTGGCCGGCGAGCTGGCCCACCGGTCCGAGGGTGGCCGGGCTCCGGCCGTGGTCGTCGGCATCGGCGAGTGCGGCCTCGACTACCACTACGACCATTCGCCCCGGCCGGTCCAGCGGGAGGCATTCGCCCGGCAGGTGGAGCTGGCCCACCGCCACGGCCTGGCCCTGGTCATCCACACCCGGGAGGCGTGGGACGACACCGTGGACATCCTCACCGCCAGCGGTGTGCCCGAGCGGACCGTGGTCCACTGCTTCACCGGGGGACCCGAGGAGGCCCGGCGGTGTCTCGCCCTCGGGGCCTCGCTGTCGTTCAGCGGTGTGGTCACCTTCAAGAACGCGGCCGACGTGCGGGAGGCGGCTGCCCTGTGCCCGATGGACCGGCTCCTGGTCGAGACGGACACTCCCTTCCTGACCCCGGTACCCCATCGGGGAACCCTCAATGAACCATCGAGGGTTCCGTTGGTGGGGGCAGCAATTGCCCAGGTCAAAGGGGTTGAGACTTGGGTGGTGGCCGAGCGCACGACCCGAAATGCGCTGGCTCTGTTCTCCCTCTGAGGCCGGCCGTCGGGCCCACTGAGCCCGGTCCCGGGCCGCCGCCCGGTTTGATTCCTCCGAGCGCCTCCCCCTAACGTCGTCCCTGCGGCCGCGTAGTTGAGCGGTCGTTTTGTTTGATGTGGATCTCGGAGTGCGGCTGTCGGGCGCGTTCCCAGGACCGGCTTGGAGGAGTCGGTCCGGTCCGTCCCCCCGGGGGCGGATGTGCCTTCCGGGGATGAACCCCGCGGAGGCGGCCCTATCAGCCTCACGAGGAGAGTGGAGTCCTGCGGACCAGAATCAGAAAGGGCAGCCGGCCCGGTGCCGCGCTCATCTTGTGCGGAGCCGTGCTCATCGTGCCCCTCCTGTTGATCCAGAACGGTCAGGACGCGGCGGCGTCCCCGCCCTCGGGACCCAGTACCGGCTCCTCTCGGGTGGCTTCGGGACCTCTCCGCGGCTCGGCCCGGCCGCGCGTCCACACCGAGTTGGTCTCGAGCACGAGAGCGGTCCCGGAGAAGGCGAGGCCGGCAACCCGGACGGCTCCGGGGAAGAAGGGCACGTCCCGGGCCAGAAGGGCCCGCCGGGCCCGGGCGGCCCAGCCGATCGGACGGCCCGACGCAGGCCGCTCCTCGGCCCGGTCGAACGGTCGGCCTGTAGTCGGGACCACCGGGGCGGCCCCCGTGGTCACCGCCCCGGCCGAGGTGGTCGTCGACCGTCGGGCACCGGTGGTGGCCGTGCCGGCGGCGCCGCCTCCGACGCCGGCCCCGACGACCACGACGGTGCCGCCTCCGCCGGCCACCACCGAGGAGGGGCAGGTCACCTACTACGACCATCCCGCCGGGACCTGCGCCAGCCCGTGGCTGCCGTTCGGCACGGTGGTCGAGGTGACCAACCCGGCCAACGGGGAGTCGGTCAGCTGCGTGGTCGACGATCGGGAGGCGGACACCTCCCGGGCCATCGACCTGGCCACGGCCACCTTTGCCGAGATCGCCCCGCTCTCGCAGGGAGTGATCGACGCCGAGCTCAGCTGGTGACGGCGTCGTCGTCGAGGACCGCGCTGCGCCCCGGGGTCCATTCCGAGAAGTGGGACACTGACCGGGTGACCCACGGCCGAGCCGAGATCCACGAGCTCCTCCTGGCCAACGACCTCCGCCCCAGCCGGGCGCTCGGGCAGAACTTCGTGGCCGACGGGAACACCGTCCGCCGGATCGTCCGGCTCTCCGGCGTGACCGCCGGTCAGCGGGTCGTCGAGATCGGGGCCGGCCTGGGTTCGCTCACCCTGGCCCTGGCCGAGGCCGGGGCTTCGGTGACGGCGGTGGAGATCGACAGGCACGTCCTGGCCGTGCTCCGGGCCCAGGTCGAGCCGGTGGGAGTCCGGGTGGTCGAGGCCGATGCCCTCACCCTCGACTGGTCCGATCTGCTCGACGACGGGGGACCGGATACGACCCCGTGGTCCCTGGTCGCCAATCTGCCCTACAACGTCGCCGTACCGCTGGTCATCCGCGTCCTGGAGGAGGCCCCCCGGATCTCGTCGCTCCTGGTGATGGTGCAGCGGGAGGTGGGGGAGCGGATGGCCGCCGGCGCCGGTGACGATGCTTACGGCGCGGTGTCGGTGAAGGTGGCCTACTGGGCCACGGCGGCGCTGGTCGGCCGGGTGTCGGCCTCCGTCTTCATCCCGAGGCCGCGGGTGGAGTCGGTGCTGGTTCGCCTCGACCGTCGGCCCGAACGGGTGGGCGGGGTGGTGGACGGCCCGGGCTCCGACGGCTACGAGCGCCTGTTCTCGGTGGTGCGGGCCGGCTTCGCCCACCGCCGCAAGATGCTCCGCCGTTCGCTCGACGGGAGGGTGGCCCTCGAGGCGTTCGAGGCCGCCGGCATCAGGCCCACCGCCCGGGCCGAGGAGCTCTCGCTCGAGGAATGGGAGCGGTTGGCGGCCTGGCCCGAGCCGGCCGACGGGGGCCCGGACCGGTGAGCGGGGTGTCCCGCCCACCGGTGGAGGTCAGCGCGCCGGCCAAACTGACCCTCTCGCTCCGGGTCACCGGGGTCCGGTCCGACGGCTACCACCTGCTGGAATCCGAGATGGTCACCCTCGATCTGGCCGACACGCTGGTCATCGACGACCAGGAGTCCGGCACCACGGGCATTGATCTGTCCTTCTCCCCCGACCCGTCGGGGCCGGCGACGGGATGGGAGCCCGATGCCATCCCTGCCGGGGCGCAGAACCTGGTGGCCCGGGCCCTGGCCGCCGTCGGGCGCTCGGCCCGGGTGCACGTGGTGAAGCGGGTCCCCCCCGGGGCCGGGCTGGGTGGAGGGTCGGCCGACGCCGCCGCCGTTCTGCGCTGGGCCGGCTGCACCGACATCACCGTGGCCGCCGCGCTGGGCGCCGACGTGCCCTTCTGCGTGGCCGGGGGGAGGGCCGTGGTCGGCGGGGTCGGTGAGAAGGTCCGGCCGCTGCCCCACGTCGACCGGCGCTTCACCCTGGTGCTCCTGCCCTTCGGCGTGGACACCGGGGCCGTCTACCGGGCCTGGGACGGGTTGGGGGCCCGGCGCCGGCGGCCGCCGGAAGCCGCCGTCGGTGCGGACCCCGCGGCCAACGAGCTCGAACCCGCGGCCCTGCTGGTCGAGCCCCGTCTCCGAGCGTGGCGGGACCGGTTCGAGGATCTCACCGGCCGGCGGCCCCACCTGGCCGGGAGCGGCTCGAGCTGGTTCGTCGAGGGATCACCCGAGGAGCTGGGTGTCCGGGACCGGCAATCGATTCAGGTCGGGGACGAAACGGGAATCCTGGTTGCCGTGCGCACCACGCCGGCTGTGCCGCCCAGGTAGGACTCCGGCGCTCGAGGCGCCGGGGACTACTTGCCTGCCGCCCGCCGCTGCCACCTGGTGGCCTTGAGCATCTTCTTGTGCTTCTTCTTGCGCATGCGCTTGCGGCGCTTCTTGATCAGTGATCCCATGTCGACCGGCACCCTAGTCGACCAGGTCGTTTTACGCCATGCCGCGGCCGCCGGGGCGGGGAGTCAGTCCTCGTCGCCGGTCCCGAGCGGAGCGGCCACCTCGGGGAGACTGAACCGGAAGACGGCGCCCCCGCCCTCGGCCTGGTACACGTTCACGCTGCCGCCCTCGTCCCGGGCCACCTGGGCCACGATGGCCAGCCCGAGCCCCGAACCAGGCTTCGACCGGGCGCTCGGGGCCCGGTAGAAGCGGTCGAAGATCAAGCCGACGTCGCTGTCGTCGACCCCGGGGCCGTGGTCACGCACGATCAGGGTGCCGCCCGAACAGGCCACTTCGACCACCCCGCCGTCCGGGCTCCACTTGAGCGCGTTGTCGAGCAGGTTGTCCACGGCCCGGCCGATCCGGGGGGCCGATCCCACCACCCAGGTCGGCGCCACCCGGGCGTCGAAGAGGA
Organism: uncultured Acidimicrobiaceae bacterium; assembly: GCA_963837805.1. Taxonomy (GTDB): domain Bacteria; phylum Actinomycetota; class Acidimicrobiia; order Acidimicrobiales; family RAAP-2; genus Bog-756. The sequence goes on along the minus strand of CAWIOU010000014.1, from coordinate 612,982 downwards.
CGCCCCGGCTGCGGCCGTGGGTGGTGGCCACCTCGACGGCCTCCAGCACGATGGTGTCGAGCCGGATGGGCTCGGCCGTCAGGTGCGGCTGTTCGCCGCGGGCCAGCTCGGCCAGGTCGGCCACCAGGGTGGTCAGCTCGTCCAGTTGGGTGAGCACGTCCCCGATGAGCACCTCCCGCTCCTCGGGGGCCAGCTCGTCGAGGCGCCGGGCCACCTCCATGTTGGTCCGGAGGCTGGTCAGCGGGGTGCGCAGCTCGTGGGAGGCGTCCAGCACCAATTGGCGTTGGCTCTCCCGGGAGGTGTCGAGCGCCACCAGCAGCCGGTTGAAGGCCCGTCGGAGCCGGCCGAGCTCGTCGGGCCCGCCCGGGTCGAGGCGCCGGGCCACGTCGGTGGTCTCGGCCAGCTCCTCGACCGTGCTGGTCAGGCTGTTGAGGGGGCGCAGCACCGTTTCGCCCACGGCCAGACCGAGGAGGATGGCCAGCGCCACACCGATCACGACGATCAGCCACAGGGCCAGGGCGAGGTGCCGCAGCTCGAGATTGGCGCCGGTGAGCGGCACCGAGAGCTGGAGGGCGCCCCCGGCCGGAAGGGCCAGATAGGTGGAGCCGTCGTTGTAGGTGAAGCCCGGGGGGAGGGCGGCCACGATCTGGCGGACCTGGACCCCTTGCGCCGTGGTCGTCGAGAAGACCTCCGGGGCCCGGCCCCGGCTGGCCGCCGAGGTTCTGACCGTCGAGGTGATCGGGAGCACCATGGTGGACGCTTGGGGATCGAACGTGGCCAGCGGCGCCACCACCTGATTGCACGTACCCACCGGAGGGCCGCAGGCGTTCGGGATTCGCTGGGGCTCCTTGGACGCCAGCACGGCGTTGGCTTCGGCGCTCAGGGTGGCGTCGGCCGAGCCGATGAGCGAGTTGGAGGCGACGATGTAGGTGACGAACGAGCCGAGGACCACCACCACCAGGACGGCACCGGTGGCGGCCAGCACCAGCCGGGCCCGGAAGGTCACGACCGGCTCACGGACTAGGGCTCCCGGAGGACGTAGCCGACCCCGCGCGCCGTGTGGATGAGCCGCGGCTCGTCGCCCGCCTCGGTCTTCCGCCGCAGGTACCCGACGTAGACGGCGAGCGAGTTGGTGCCCGAGTCGAAGGTGTAGCCCCACACCCGGTCGAGGATCAACTCGCGGGTCAGGACCTGTCGCGGATGGCGCAGCAACAGTTCGAGCAGGTCGAACTCGATGCGGGTCAGCGTGAACTGGCGATCGCCTCGTCTCGCCTCCCGGGTCACCGGGTCGAGGGTGAGGTCGGCGAAGCGGAGGACCTCGCCCGACTCCTCGGGCCGGCGCCGGAGGAGCGCCCGCAGCCGGGCCAGTAGCTCGGCCAGCGCGAACGGCTTGACCAGGTAGTCGTCGGCCCCGGCATCGAGCCCCTGGACCCGGTCGTTGATGGCGTCCCTGGCCGTCAACATGAGCACCGGGGTGTCGTTGTCGGCCGCCCGGAGCCGACGGCAGACGTCGAGACCGTCGATGGTGGGCAGGCCGATATCGAGGATGACGGCGTCGGGGGGACGGATGGCGATCTCCTCGAGTGCCGGGGGCCCGTCGACGGCCACCGAAACCTCGTATCCCTCGAGCCGGAGGGCTCGGTTGAGCGCGCCACTCACCGCAGGATCGTCATCGACGACGAGGACTCTCATCGGGCCCGGAGCCTATCGGGGTCGTGCAGAATTGCCGTGGCACCGGGTGCCGCGTGCGGTGAGGGGTAGCCTGGTGGCGTAGTCGGCCGGCGGTGGTTGCGACGATCCGAGGTAGTTCAATTGGCAGAACGCTGGCCTTTGGAGCCAGATGTTGGAGGTTCGAGCCCTCCCCTCGGAGCTGGCCCGGATGTGCCTCCGCTCGTGCCGTCTGTCGGTCAGAGTGCGGCTTTGCGGGCCCGGCTCCGTTGCCGGCCGCGGGTGGCCTGGTCGAGCACGACCTTGCGCAGTCGGACCGCTTTGGGGGTCACCTCGACGCACTCGTCGTCGGAGATGAATTCGAGCGCCTGCTCGAGGGACAGCAGGAGCGGAGGGGTGAGGCGGATGGCCTCGTCGGCCGAGGCCGACCGCACGTTGGTCTGCTTCTTCTCCTTGATCGGGTTGACGTCCATCTCCTCGTCCCTGGCGTTCTCGCCGACCACCATGCCCTCGTAGACCTCGGTGCCCGGTCCGACCAGGAGGATGCCCCGCTCCTGCAGGCTCATCAGGGTGTAGCCGGTGGTGATGCCCCGGCGGTCGGCCACCATCGAGCCGTTGCGCTTGGTCTTGAGCTCCCCGTGCCAGGGCTCCCACCCGTCGAACACGTGGTGGAGCATGCCGGTGCCGCGGGTCTCGGTCATGAACTCGGTCCGGAAGCCGACCAGACCGCGGGCCGGGACCCGGTAGTCCATGCGCACCCAACCGGTGCCGTGGTTGACCATCTCGATGAGGGTTCCCTTGCGCAGGGCCATCAGCTGGGTGACCACCCCGAGGTAGTCGTCGGGCACGTCGATGGCCACCCGCTCCATGGGCTCGTGGAGCCTGCCGTCGACCTCGCGGGTCACCACCTGGGGCTTGCCCACGGTCAGTTCGAACCCCTCGCGGCGCATGGTCTCGACCAGCACGGCCAGCTGGAGCTCCCCGCGTCCCTGGACCTCCCAGGTGTCGGGCCGCTCGGTGGTCCTCACCCGCAGCGAGACGTTGCCCACCAGTTCGGCGTCGAGGCGGTTGAGGATCTGGCGGGCGGTGAGCTTGTTCCCGTCGATGCCGGCCAGTGGCGAGGTGTTGATGCCGATGGTCATCGACAGGCTGGGCTCGTCGACGGTGATGACCGGGAGGGGCCGGGGGTCGTCGGGGTCGGCCAGCGTCTCGCCGATGGTGATCTCGGCCATCCCGGCCACGGCGGCGATCTCCCCGGGGCCGGCTTCGGCGGCGTCGACCCGGTCCAGGGCGTCGGTGACGTAGAGCTCGGTGATCCTGGTGTTCTCGATGGTGCCGTCGAGCTTGCACCAGGCCACGGTGGCCCCCTTCTTGAGGGTGCCGTTGTGGATGCGGCAGAGGGCCAACCGGCCGAGGTAGGGGGAGGCGTCGAGGTTGGACACGATGGCCTGCAGCGGGGCCTCGGGGTCGTAGTGGGGAGCGGGGATGCGGTCGAGGATGGCCTGGAAGAGGGGCTCGAGGTCGGTGCCCACCACGCCCTGCTCGGTGCTGGCCCAGCCGGCGCGGGCGTTGGCGAACAGGATGGGGAAGTCGATCTGGTGCTCGTCGGCGTCGAGGTCGAGGAAGAGCTCCTCCACCTCGTGGACCACCTCGTCGATGCGGGCGTCGGCCCGGTCCACCTTGTTGACCACCAGCACGACCGGGAGCCGGGCCTCCAGCGCCTTGCGCAGCACGAAGCGGGTCTGGGGGAGGGGTCCCTCCGAGGCGTCGACCAGCAGGAGGACGCCGTCGACCATGGTCAGGCCCCGCTCCACCTCACCGCCGAAGTCGGCGTGCCCGGGGGTGTCGATGATGTTGACCTTGACCCCGTTGTGGATGACGGCGGTGTTTTTGGCCAGGATGGTGATCCCCTTCTCGCGCTCGAGATCACCCGAGTCCATGACCCGCTCGTTGACCGACTCGTTGGCCCGGAACGCCCCCGACTGCCAGAGCATGGCGTCGACCAGGGTGGTCTTGCCGTGGTCGACGTGGGCCACGATGGCCACGTTGCGGATGTCGTCGCGGGTCAGGAGGGGCATGGGGTCACAGTCAGGAGTGGCGGGTGGAGGACAAGAGATGTGGCGTGAAAACGACGCAGCGGGCCCGGGCCAACGACGTCCCGCGCTAACAGGCTACCTGCCGGATCGGCCCGGCCGAACCGCGTTCCGACCCTTCTCTTCTGGACAGCGCACACCTGTACCGTTGATCGGCCCACCTGGGAGCAGCGCAGTCCGGCCAGGCCCGGTCAGGGCGTTGTCGAGACGTTGGTGGGGTTCACGGCCGGCGAAGGCGCCACCGGCCAGGTCGGCTGGGTGGTGGACGGGACGGTTTGGACTGCAGGTTCGTACGGCGGCAGCCCCGTATAGCTTTCGGCCGAAGAGTCCAGGGCCCACGACGGCGTGCCCGGGGTGAGGTAGTAGGGCGGACCGTAGAGGGTGAGCCGAGGGTCCCAGACATAGTATTTGTAGTATCCGGTTCCGCCCACCAGTCCGACCGGACCTCGGGCGTCCTGTTGGATGGACCCGTAGACGGTCAACTGTCCCTCGTTGCCCGAGGTGCCGTAGTTGTTCACGACGAAGGACTGGTTGAGGGCGAGAACGGTGGCGTCGATGGTCAGGCCCTGGGCGCCGGTCGGGCTCCCGGTGGTGGTGGCAGGGTCGCAGAGCGGGGCAGCGGGCGCCCCGCTCGACCCGCAGTCGGGCAGCGGAGTTCCTCTGTTGAAGTTGGAGGCGGAGTTGTTGTAGATCGGTCGGTTCACTTCGACGTAGTTGTTGGCGATCAGCCCCAGGGTGTCGTTGGTGCCGCTGACCGCGTTGTTGTAGGCACAGACACTTTCTGATGCGGTTCCCGCCCACGTGGTGCAGTCTTTGTAGGTCAGGGGACCGTCGATGATCACGTTGTTGTAGGCAGCCACGGTGAGGTGACCGGAGAGGCCGCCGTTGGTGGTGGCGTTGCTGACGAACGCGTCCCCTTCCTTGTCGGGAGTGGCGCTCTGGCCGTAGTAGCAGTTCGAACAGTTGCTCTGGACCTGGGATGTGCCGTTCGTGTTCGGATCGAAGGGATTGGCCCCGAGGGCGCCGGTTTGGGCCTGGTTGACGTAGATCACCCCGTTGTTCGGGAGGACCGTGGCGGTGCCGTCGGTCCGACATACGCTGGTGTCGACGCCCGAGAGGTTCATCGTGTCCGCCCCGGAGGAGGCATTTGTGTCCGGGCTGGTTACGCTGACCATTCCGACCCCGGCGGAGACCGAGAGACTGATGGTTGTTGGGCCCTCGTAGTAGCAACCGCCCTGCTTGGCCGTGGCCGCCAACTGTGAGTTGTCGGTGGGAATCGGCTCGATCGCATGCCCGAACCCGCTGCCGGCCGCGGTGTAGTTGCCGGCGTCGAGGTTGTTGCATGCCGGTGCGCTGTCTGCGTTGGCGCCGTCATTGACGAACAGGCACTGCGGGTCCGCGGTGTTGACGGTGCCACTGAAGAGGGGACTACCGGTGATGTAGAGGGAGTCGTTGGAATACACGGGGCCGTAGAGGGCGTCACCCGTCTGGAAGTCGACGGCCGTGCAAGGGGTGTTTCCGACCTGGCCGTTGTTGAGATTCCGGCCCTGGTTGTTGAAGTAGTCGCAGTCAGCCGCCGTCCCTGTGGGGAACTCCGAGGACTCGAAGTTGCTCCACCACACCGCGTTCAGGAACCCGTTCTGGGGGGTGAAGGTGGCGACGGTCGAGTAGTAGTCGAAGTGGCCGGGGTAGCCGGCTGCTCCCACGATCTGGACTTCGAGATAGGTGATGGCCTTGGTGGTGGAGTCGATGACCTGCTGCGGGTTGTCGAACTTGTAGTACTCGGGAATCACGCCGTTTCCGAGGTCGGTGCCGGGCACCACGCTCCAGTCCTGGTAGTTCAGTCCCGCGCACTGCCCGACATTGTTGGTGGACGAGTTGCAGGCCGCCAGGTACGGGTTGGCGTTGATGGCGTTCTGGTAGGCATTGAGCCCCGACGCCATTGCGCGGTAGGCGTAACGCTGGATGGAGGCCCGGGAGAGGATCGGCGTGTTGTTGACGATCGCATTGACCATGATCCCCCCGAGGACGGTGAGCAGCACCGCGAAGGAGATGACCAGGATCAGCGCCGTCTGTCCCGACTCGGAGCGGGTCCGGCGATCGCCCAGCTTCTTGATGGTGGAGGTGGCGGCTTTGGACATGTGGCTACCCGACCAGGGGACTGTAGAGATAGGAGGCTGACGAGAGGCGGTACACGATGAACGAGTTCTCCTGGATCGGCGCCCCCTGCACGTGCACCTGGAGGTCCACGGCGATGCTCTGGACGGTGTCGGCCAGGCAATTGGAGCTGCTGGGTTGACCGCTGGTCAGCGTGGGCGCGGCACAGGTCCCGGCGGCGAAGTTGGGTAGGAGGCCGGTCGTCACGCTCGGGGTGCCGCCGGCGTTGGCGAGGTAGGTGGTGGAGTACGGGTCAAGTGTGTTGTAGGTGAAGATCGGCGTCGAGGCATTCTGGAGGTTGGTCTGGCCGTTGACCACGCCGTTGACGGTGACAAACTCTTTGCCGACGGTCGACCAGTGGCACACATTGGCCGAGATCACCGACAACGGGCACGTCTGGGTGGTCCCGGTGCATCCGACGGCTGAGCCCACCGGGAAGGGGCAGGCCGGGTATTGGATCACGGTGAACTGCGAGGTGTAGAACGAGCACCCCGCGCACTTGGCGGGGGTGGTCGAGGACATCACGATCTTCGCCGGCCCGTAGGGGCCGGTGGCGGCGTTGTAACCTCCGGTGTTGGCGTAGAAGGTCGTCGAGTAGGTGCCGACGGTCCCGAGTACGAATGCCGGTACGGGAATACTGGTGGCGGTAGGGGTGGGTGCCGGTTCGACCTCGCTCCGGATCAACCGCTGAATGGTGATCGAGCTGGGAAGCAACTGCTGGGTGGCGCTGTAAGAGGAAATTACGTTGGTCCCGACGTTCAGATAGGTGGAGACGGCGGTGGCCACCAGGGTGATGAGGATGGTCAGTGTGGCGAATGCCACCAGGAGCTCGACGAGGGTCAGCCCCTCGTCGTCCATCTCGGCGGCATCCACCGTCTGGCGTCTCATCACGTCACACTCACCGGGACCGGGGTCGGGAACAGGTAGGTCGTACCGCTGGCGACGACGCTGCTGCCGCCGACGGTGATGGCCTCGGTCACCGTGCTGGTTCCCCTGACCGACAGTGTGTAGGTACCGTAGGGAATCTCGGTCCGGCTCAGCCCGTCAGGGCCTGCCGTCTGCAGCGTGTACGAGTCGGCGCCGCACGGAGAACCTGAGGTGGCGGTGACCGAGAAGGTGGCCCCCGAGTAGGGCAGCCCGATGGAGGCCCCCGCGGCATGGAGGGCCTGGACAGTGAGGAGCCCCAACGGCACGGTGGTGTTCGATGTGGCGCCCGGGACGGTGACCGCCTGACTGACGTTGAAACTCCCCGCTCCGAGCTCGGTGGAGCAGTCGCCGGCGAACAGCCCATATCCGCCGTTGAAGGGGTACAGATCGGGAAGCTGGGTGATATTGGGCGAGGCTCCGGGGGTCACAACGTTGGCGTAGGCATTGGGGAGCAGGCTCGTGTTGTTGATCTCCACCGGAATGCCGTTGGCTACGTTCCCGCTCAGACCCGACGGCGTCTGGTCCGACCAGGACCCATTGAGTCCGCTGCTGGAGGTCAGCTCGACGGCTCCGGTGGGCCCGGCCCCGACGGCTGAGCAGTAGACGGGGGAGCCCGAGGTGGTGCAGTCGATGTCGCTGAGGTAGAGCGCCGGGTTGGCCACCGGCAAACCGACTGAGGTCCAGGTGGTCGTTCCGCTGCTGCTGGCCAACAGGAAGGCCGCGGGCTGGCTGCTGGCGTTGGTACCCACCGCGGTGATGGCGCAGGAGGTCGCCGACCAGCACGTCACCTGGCCGAGCTGGGTGAGGGCGGCGCCGGAGCCCACGCCAGGGACGGTCGCGCTTGTCCATGTGTCCGCGGTGGTCGGTGACGTGATGGCCCCGGAGAGGATGGCCGGAGCGCTGGTGGTGGCCCCGATGAGGACGCACACGGTCGCAGAGGGGCAGGCTATCTGGGACAGCGAGGTCACCGGATTGCCCCCGACGGTCGGAAGGGTGTCGTTGGCGAACTTGGCCGACGCTGTCATCGCCGCGTACATCACCAGGGGCACCGTGCCGGCCCCTTTGGTTCCTACTCCGGTCAGTAGGCAGTCTCCCGACGACGGGCACGAGAGGCCGTTCAGGCTGGTGACGGTGGTGCCGGTCGGGTAGGTATCGGCCGTGAAGGCCACGGTCGACGTTCCGAAACCACTGGCGGAGATGCCGACGATGGCGATCGGCCCGCTGGATCCCGCTCCGATCTTCCCCACCCCGGTGGCCATGCAGTTCGTATTCGATGGACACGCCAACGAGGAAAGGGAGCTCAGGGTGAACCCGGTGAAGGTGTCGGTCCCCCATGGGGCGGCGACGCCGGCGCTCCCGAATCCCCCGGAGATGGCGATCGGAGTCCCGGAGCTGGGTGTGCTGGTGGTTCCGAGGGCCACGCAGCCGGTGCCAGCCGGAGGGCAGACCAGATTGGTCAGGCCGGTGACGTTGGCGGGGATGGTCGCCGCCGTCCATGAATCCACCCCGCCGCTCGAAATGGTGTCGATCAGTACCACTGCGCCGGTGGCCGTCGTACCGATGGCCACACAGGTGGTCGCCGACGGGCAGGTGATCTGCGACAGCGACGTGACGCCGGTGAGGGCCGAGCCGGTGGAGGCAGTGGCCAGTGAGGGCGTCGCGGGATTGGCGTCCACGATCACCCCGGTGCTCACCCCGCCGACCACGTTGTACCCGACCCCTTCGCACTCCACCGTTCCGGCGCAGGCCACGGAAGCGATGCGGGTGGCGGAGGTGGGGAGGCTCACCGACGACCAGGTCGACTGATTCGACCAGGTGACGACGGCTCCGGCACTGTTCTCACCGGTGGCGATGCAGGTGATCTGACCGATGCCGGGACAGGCCACGCCGTCCTCGACGGCGCTGGAGGAGGGATACGAGAGGTTGACGATGCTGCCCTGGTCGTATCCGGGATAGGCCAAGGGATAGGTCGCGGCCAACTTGGTCACGGCGCCGATGTTGACGGTGATGCCGGACTGGGACTCGGACGTGGGCTGCTGGAGCACGTGGCTGGTGACGGTGCCCGTCCCGTTGGCCACGAACGATGGGGTGCCGTAGGTCGTGCCGGCTGGGGTCCCGCTCGACCCGTTGGCCACGCTCACCGTGTAGGTGTTGCCGACACTGCTCGGGAGCACCTGGGCGAAGGCACAGCCATAGCTGTCCGGGTAGATGGTCAGGTTCTGTGGACCAGCAATGGTGACCGGGGGAGCCTGCACCCGCTCACTCCACGGATCGCCCTGGCTGTCGATGGCGGTGGTGTCCCCGGTCATCTGGAGGGCGATGAAGCCCAGGGTCTGGATCCCGGCCGGCGGGTAGTTGAGAATGACGCTGTCCTGGACATTGTTGACGTCCGAGTTCGGGCCCCACCCGACGGTCACCCGCAACTTGAGCAGCTGGGGAGTCCCGGAGGTGCACAGATCCGGCTCGTTGTCCTGGGAGACAGCGCCGCCCGTGGTCATCTTCCCGGTTCCGCCCGTTACTCCGGTCAACGAGGTCGACGTGGTGCCGGTGTAAATGACCGTCTGGGGGCCGGTGGAGGTGGCGACGACTGCAGTCTGGGGATTGCCACTGGAGGCTGCTGCAAATGTCTGTGTCGAGACCACGTTGATCGTCCCCTGCGGGAGGGTCAGGTTGTTCGAGGCGGCGGCGATTGTGGTGGCTCCGACGCCGGCGTTCTGAACTGTCGTCCACTCGTACTCCGCCTTGATGGAATAGGCGAGGGTTCCGACCGTCTGCGTTGTCGTCGGTTGGGTAACGGGGCATCCGGTCGTCATCGTGCCCGTTCCGGATCCAGTGGCAATGGTGAACGTGGACGCGGACTTGGCGGTGTAGGTCACCTTCTGGAGGCCGGTCGTGGTCGCCACCAGAATGGTCTGGGGAGCGGCGGCAAACAAGGTTGTCGAAGCCACGTTGATGACCGTCTGAGTGGCGAGGGTCTTGTTGTTCGAGAGTGTGCTCACCGTGGTCGCGGGGGCGCCCGGCGCCGTCGGCGGAACGCTCTGGTCCACGATGACCTCGCCGTTGCAGTTGACCGGTGGGGTCTGGTTGGAGGCGATCTCGAGCCACTTCTCGGCGATCGACAGTGCCTGTGTCTGGTTCTTCGACTGCCCGGCGGCGATGACCGATGAGGTGAACAGGTAGGACATCGGAATGAGCACGATCATCAGGACGGTGAACGCCACGACCACCTCGATGAGGGTGAGTCCCTCGTCGTGGTGGCTCGAGCGTGCTCGCTCGGCCGCGGCCGTTCGATGTCGGTGGAGAGATCTCACTGGTCCACCCTTCGGCCATTTTCATTGCTTCCTGTAGCTCCGATGTCGTGACCGGCGATCCCCTTCCATGGGATCGCAGGCGTCGAATCACCCGGCGAGAGGCAGAACGCGGGATCTAGGGTGCGGGTTGGATTTCATGGCTCTGAAATCAGAATAAGTCCCGCACCAGGGCTTTTATAGACGTGATTCCACCTACACCACGGGACGCAGAACTGCGGGACTCGCGGCTGGAGATCAGCCTTGGGCCGATGCGATCGGGCCCTCGACGCGGCGACTTTCTGTCATGACCAGGCGGGTAGCGACACGCAAGGACGCGACCCGATAGACAGCCGCTCAGTACGACTTGGGCAACCCCAACGAGTGCTGGGCCACGAAGTTGAGGATCATCTCGCGGCTGACCGGGGCGATCCGGAGCAAGCGGGTCATGCCCCACATGTCGGCCAGGCCGTACTCACTCGACATGCCGTTCCCACCGTGGGTCTGGATGGCCTGGTCCAGCGCGGCCAGGGCCGCGTCGGCGGCCGAGAATTTGGCCATGTTGGCCGCCTCGCCGGCCTCGGGGGTGTCCCCGGCGTGGTCGCACAGCCACGCGGCCTTGTCGGTCATCAACCGGGCCAGTTCGACGTCGATCTTGGCCTTGGCCAGAGGATGGGAGATCCCCTGGTGACGTCCGATGGGCGTGCCCCACACCTCGCGCCCCTTGGCATACTCGGCCGCCTTGTCCAGGGCGTACCGCCCGATGCCGTTGGCTGTGGCCGCCGACAGGATGCGCTCGGGATTCAATCCGAAGAAGACCTGGCGCAGGCCCTCGCCTTCGGCGCCCAGCAATCGATCGGCACCGACCTGGACGTTGTCGAAGAACAGGGTGTACTGCTTCTCCGGCGCGGTGATCTCCACCGGCAGCACCTGCTTGTCCAGTCCCGGCGTGTCGGTATCCACCACGAACAGCGAGAGCTGCCCCCGGCCGGTGTCGGGATCGACACCGGAGCGGGTCACCACCAGGACGGCCTCGCACTCGTCGACGCCCGAGATGTAGTACTTCGAGCCGTTGAGACGGTAGATGTCACCGTCCCGGGTGGCGGTGAGGGACAGGTTGTGGGAGTTGGACCCGGCGTCGGGCTCGGTGATGGCGAAGGCCATCTTGAGCTCGCCGGTGGCGAACCGTGGGAGCCACCGCTGCTTCTGGGCCTCGGTGCCGAACTTGGCGATGATCGTGGCGCAGATGGCCGGTGAGACCACGATGACCAGGAGGGGACAGCCGGCGGCGGCCAGTTCCTCCTGCACGATGGCCAGCTCGGCGATCCCGCCACCCCCCCCGCCGTACTCCTCGGGAACGTTGACTCCGAGGAATCCCGGCTCGGCCACGGCCTTCCACAGTTCCTCGGTGCGCTCGTCGGCGTGGGCCTTCTGCACGTAGTACTCGTGACCGAACTTGGAGGCGATGGCGGCAACCGCCTCTCGTAGCATCTGCTGCTCGTCGGATTCGATGAAGTCCATGGGGATGCTCCTCGGGTCTGGTGTTCACTCTGCGGTGGCGGTCGGTCGGCTGGGGTGGCGCCGCTTGCCTGTCCAACTCGAAGTGGGGGTGCTCAACCCACGGGCAACAGCGCCACCGGCATGTCGACCAATCTGCTCCGAAGGTACTCGCCCAGGCCCTTGGCCTGGGGATCGGGTCGGGTCGACGAGGCCACACCCTCTCCGAGCAGGCCCACCACCACGAAGTTGAGGGCCCGCAGGTTCGGGAAGGCGTACCGTCGGACCTCCAGCTCGTCGGCTTCGGGGAGCAGGGCGCGGAACTCGTCGAAGGTGAGGTATCCGTCGAGCCAGCTCCAGGCCTCGTCACTCCTGGCCCACAATCCCACGTTGGCGTTGCCCCCCTTGTCGCCGGACCGGGCACCGATGACGGTCCCGAGCGGCAGGCGCCGGGTAAGCCCGTCGGCAGATCGCCGGTCGGCGGTCGCCGGTCGGGGCCGGGCACGGCGTCGGGCGCCCGGGCGGCGTCGGGCGCCAGGGCCAGGTCCGGCGAGGAATCGACGATCTGGTCGTGGTCGCGGTACCCGTCCCCGGCCAGGTACGCGGTGTGCGGCACCTCCTCCCGATGCCCGTCGGCGTGGACCACCTCGGGGACCACCAGCTCGGCCGGCACGAGCGCGGGCCAGTACACGCCGTAGACCGTGCCCGAGGCGGGAGGAGCGGTGAGGTGGAGCCCGGGATAGCCGGCCAACGCCAGTTCGGTCGCCGCGCCGGAGAATCGCCGGCCCACCCGCTCGGGGTCGCCGTCCTTCACCGTGATGCGCAACTGGGCGGTGGCGTCGACGTTGAGGGGGGCGTCGGGTTTGTCCGAGCGGATGAGGCGGGCATCGAACTCGGCGAACTGTTCCCCACCGCCCAGGGCTCCCTCGAGGGAGCGCAGGGTGAGGGCGGCCTTCTCCTCGATGTCGAGCCCGGTCAGTACGAAGGTCATCGAGTTGCGCCACCCACCCAGCAGGTTGAGACAGACCTTGAGATGGTCCGGGAGCCGGAAACCCCCGGACGCCGCTGACCCGCACCCGGTCGGGACCCTCCTGGTCCACACTCACCGTGTCGAAGCGGGCCACCACGTCGGTGTTCGGGTAGTGGGGACCGGCGATCTCGTAGAGCAGCTGTGCGGTCACCGTCCCCACCGACACCTCGCCCCCGCTGCCCGGGTGCTTGGTGATCACCGATGACCCGTCGGCGGCCACCTCGGCGATGGGGAAGCCCGGATGTTCGACACCGGCGACTTCGGTGAAGAAGGAATAGTTGCCCCCGGTGGTCTGGGGCCCGCACTCGATCACGTGACCGGCCACCACCGCCCCGGCCAGTCGGTCCCAGTCGGTCGGCGACCAACCGTGGTGCCAGGCCGCCGGCCCCACCACCAGGGAGGCGTCGGTGATCCGGGGACAGATCACCACGTCCGCCCCACCCCGCAGCGCCTCGACGATGGGCCATCCCCCCAGGTAGGCATTGGCCGACACGACCTCGCCGCGGGCATCGGCCAGGGGCTGTCCGGTGTCGAGGTGGGACAGGGGGTGTCCGGCCTTGTTGAGCTCCTCGATTCTGGGGAGGAGGTCGTCCCCTTCGACGTGGGAGACGGCCACGGTGAGGCCGAGTCGATCGGACAGGGCCCGCACCTGGTCGGCGAGGCCGCCCGGGTTGAGGCCTCCGGCGTTGGTGACCACTTTGATGCCGCGGTCGATGCAGGTGCCGAGCACCTCTTCCATCTGGGTGAGGAAGGTGTGGGCCCAGCCCTTCGTGTGGTCGCGCTGGTAGCCCTTCCACAGGATGAGCATGGTGAGCTCGGCCAACCAGTCCCCGGTGAGCACGTCGATGGGGCCCCCTTCGACCATCTCCCTGGCCGCCGAGAGGCGGTCGCCGTAGAACCCCGAGCAGTTGGCGATACGGATCGGATCGATCACGTTGTCGCTCCGCCGGTCCCCGCACCTGCGGTTCCTTCTCCGGCGCCATCGCCATCGCCACCGGCGTCGACGACCACCAGGATCCGTCCGGTCTCCACCTGGTCGCCCTCGGCCACGTCCACCTCGGTGACGACCCCCGACGTCGCCGCCTGCACGGTGTGCTCCATCTTCATCGCCTCCAGCACCACCAGGAGTTGTCCGGCTTCGACCCTGTCACCCTCGGACACGGCCACCCGGACGACGCCGCCGGGCATCGGGGCCCGCGCCGATCCCGCGGCCACCTCACCGGTGGCCAGAGGGAACCGCTCCTCCTCGACGAGTGCCGAACTCCCGTCCGGACCGTCCACGTAGGCGACCGGGCCGACCTGGTCGACCACATAGCGCCGGGTGACCTCCCCTGAGGTCAGGACCACCTCCCCCGGGGTGGCAGCCGCATCGACGTCGAGGGCGGTGCCGCCGATCTCCACCACCTCGAGGGTCCGGCCGGACCGGTCGAACCGGTAGCCGACGTCGACGGTGGCCTCGCCGATCGTGTACACGGTCCGCTGCAGCCCGGACGGGCTGTTCCGGTACCCGGAGGGAATGGTCGGTTGCACCCGAGGCTTCCGGCGGCGGTCGGCCTGACCGGCCAGGGCGGCGGCGATGGCGTGTCGCCGCACCGCGTCCTCATCGGCCAGGGGGATGGCCAGCACCTCGACGCCGTGCCGGTCGAGGAAGCCGGTGTCGGTGTCGCCGGCCAGGAATCCGGGGTGACGAAGGGTGCGCACGAGCAGGTCGCGGTTGGTGGTCACGCCGTGGATCCGGGCTCCGGCCAGGGCCGCCGACAGCGCCGAGGCGGCCTCTCCTCGGCTCGGTGCGTGGACGATGACCTTGGCCAGCATGGAGTCGTAGTGCGGGCTGACCACGCTCCCCGATTCGAACCCGCTGTCCACACGGACGCCCGCCCCCGGGCTGCCGATCTCGAATCGATGGAGCGTCCCGGTCGACGGCAACCATCGCTGGGCGGGATCCTCGGCGTAGATCCGAGCCTCGATGGCATGTCCCCTGGGTCCGGCAGCCACCGCGTGGTGGACCTCGTCGGGCAGGGGTGCTCCGCCGGCGATCAGGAGTTGGAGCCGGACCAGATCGAGCCCGGTGACCGCCTCGGTCACCGGGTGCTCGACCTGGAGCCGAGTGTTCATCTCCAGGAAGTTGGGGTCGCCGTTCTGATCGACGACGAACTCGACGGTCCCGGCATTGACATAGTCGACGGCCCGGGCGGCGGCGACCGCCGCTTCGACCAGGCGGGCGCGCAGGGCCGGGGTCACGATGGGCGACGGTGCTTCCTCGACGATCTTCTGGTGGCGGCGCTGGATACTGCACTCCCGTTCGAACAGGGCCACCGTTTCGCCGTAGGCGTCGGCCAGCACCTGCACCTCGATGTGCCGGGGGTCCTTCAGATACCGCTCGAGGAACACCGTGCCGTCGCCGAACGCCGCCTCGGCCTCGCGCCGGGCGTCGACCACGGCCTGGCGGAGGCTGACCGGTCCGCCCACCGTGCGCATCCCGCGCCCGCCTCCCCCCGCCGAGGCCTTGACCAGCAGCGGCCACCCCAGGGCGTCGAGGTCGGCGTCGTCGGGCAGCCGGCCGTCCTCGATGGTGATCGAGGCCAGTGTCGGGACGCCGGCGGCCCGCATGAGCTCCTTGGCCCCGACCTTCGAGCCCATGGCGTCGATGGCCGCCGCCGTCGGACCCACCCAGGTGAAGCCGGCGCCGGTGACCACGCGGGCGAAGTCCCCCGATTCCGAAAGGAATCCGTACCCGGGGTGGATGGCGTCGGCACCCGAGCGCGCCGCGGCGTCGAGGATCATCGCCGAGCGCAGATAGGTGTCGGACGGTGAGACCCCGGGAAGGCGCACGGCCAGGTCGGCTTCCCGCACATGAGGGCTCTCGGCATCGGCATCGGAGTAGACGGCCACCGTGGCGATCCCCATGGCTCGGGCCGAGCGCATGATGCGCCCGGCGATCTCGCCGCGATTGGCCACCAGTAAGGTGCGGATGGGGGTAAGGGGGACGCCGTCGTTGGCCACGGGCCCCGTCCTCACATCCGGAACACGCCGTAGCCGCGTGTTCCGGAGATGGGCTGGTTATCGATGACCGAAAGGCAGATGCCGAGCACGGTGCGGGTGTCGCGAGGGTCGATGATCCCGTCGTCGTAGAGGCGTCCGGACAGGAAGAGCGGGAGGGACTCGGCCTCGATCTGGGCCTCGACCATCTCGCGCATGGTTGCGTCCGCCTCCTCGTCGAAGGGGACGCCCTTGGCCGCGGCCGACTGCCGGCTCACGATGGAGAGGACGCCGGCCAACTGGGCCGGGCCCATCACCGCCGAGCGGGCATTGGGCCAGGCGAAGAGGAACCGCGGGTCGTAGGCCCGACCGCACATCCCGTAGTTGCCGGCGCCATAGGAGGCGCCGATGTTGACGGTCAGGTGAGGGACCGATGAGTTGGAGACAGCGTTGATCATCATCGCCCCGTGCTTGATGATGCCACCTTGTTCGTACTCCTTTCCGACCATGTAGCCGGTGGTGTTCTGGAGGAAGAGGAGGGGGACGTCGATCTGGTTGGCCAGCTGGATGAACTGGGTCGCCTTGTGGGCCTCCTCGGAGAACAGCACCCCGCGGTGGTTGGCCAGGACACCGATCGGGTAGCCGTGGATCGATGCCCACCCGGTGACCAGGCTGGCTCCGTAGAGCGGTTTGAACTCGTCGAACCGCGACCCGTCCACCACGCCGCGCCAGCACTTCGCGGGGATCGAAGGGCACCTTGGGGTCGGATGAGGCGATACCGAGGAGCTCGCCGGGGTCGTAGACGGGATCGTCGGCGGGCTGGCTCGGACCCGGACCGTGCTTGCGCCAGTTGAGACGGCTCACGATCTGGCGACCGATCCGGATGGCGTCCACCTCGTCGCCGGCCAGGAAATCGGCCAGACCGGACACCCGGGCGTGCATGGAGGCGCCGCCCAGCTCCTCGTCGGTCGATTCCTCGCCGGTGGCCATCTTGACCAGGGGCGGGCCGCCCAAAAAGACCTTGGACCGCTGCTCGATCATGACGATGTAGTCGCTCATGCCGGGGACGTAGGCACCCCCGGCGGTGGAGTTGCCGAAGACGATGGCCACCGTCGGCAGGGCGGCAGCCGAGCTCCGGGTCAGATCCCGGAACGCCCTTCCCCCGGGGATGAACAGCTCGGCCTGCGCCGGCAGGTCGGCCCCACCCGACTCCACCAGGTTGATGACGGGGAGCCGGTTCTGGAGGGCGATGTCGGAGGCCCGGGCCCCCTTCCGGAAGGAAAAGGGGTTCATGGCCCCGCCCCGCACGGTGGGGTCGTGGGCGGAGATGAGGCACTCCACGCCCTCGACCACGCCGATCCCGACGATCGACGACGCCCCGACCGTGTACTCGGTGCCCCACGCCGCCAGGGGGGCGAGCTCGAGGAAGGCGGTGTCGCGGTCGAGGAGCAGCTCGATGCGCTCACGGGCCAGGAGCTTGCCCCGGTCACGGTGCCGCTGCACATAGCGTTCGCCGCCTCCGGCCCTGGCCGCCGCCAGCTGCTCGTTCACGCCCTCCATCGCCTCTTCGAGGGCGCGTTGGTTGGCCCGGAAGGCCGGCGAGTCGGGGTCGACGTCGGTGGTGAGGGTGGGCATGGAGTGGATTCGCTGCTCGGTGGGGGTGCAGGTGGTCGGTGTGGTCTCTGGCTGGGCGGGGCACCGGGGCCGCCGGGTCGCATTGCTCCCGCCGACGTGGGAAGAATAGGCCCCATGAGCTTTCTACCGCATCACGGAGGAGACCCGTCCCCGGAGGAAGACGGAGGCCGGTGTGCGCCGTGGTGATCCGCACCTACCCGCAGGGCCAGGCTGACGATTCGCCGGCGGCGACCAGGTCGGGGCCCGGCCCGGGGGGCCAGCTGTCGGCGGTGGTGCTGGCCGCGGGTGAGGGGACCCGGATGCGCTCGGCCCGACCCAAGCCCCTCCACCGCCTGTGCGGCCGCCCCATGGTCCTCCACGTGCTCGACGCGTTGGCCGAGCTGTCTGTGGCCCGGGTGGTGGTCGTCGTCGGTCATCGGGCCGACTGGGTGACCAAGACCCTCATCGAACATGCGCCGCCGGGGATGGCCATCGAGTTCGTCGAACAGGTCGAGCAGCGGGGGACCGGGGACGCCATGGCGGTGGCTCTCACCGGGCTCCCCGACGACGACGGCGATGACGACGGGGACGTCGTGGTCCTGCCGGGGGACACCCCGCTCCTTCGTCCGGCCACCCTGGCCGTCCTGGTGCACCAGCACCGGGTAGCTGACAACGCCGCCACGCTGCTGACTGCCGAGCTCGACGATCCCACGGGGTACGGGCGGGTGGTCCGGGGCCGGGATGACTCGGTGGCCCGGGTGGTCGAGCACGTCGATGCCTCGGACGAGGAGCTCGCCGTCCGGGAGATCAACACGTCCATCTACTGCTTCAGGAGGAGTGTGCTCGCTCCTTCGCTGCGGCGGTTGAGCCCGGCCAATGCCCAGGGCGAGCACTACCTCACCGACGTGGTCGGCGTCCTCTACGAGGCCGGGCACAAGGTGGGGTCGGTGCTGGTCGGCGACACCATGGAGGTGGCCGGGGTCAATGATCGTGCCCAACTGGCGGTGGCCGAAGCCGAATTGCGGGACAGGATCAACGAGCGCTGGATGCGCCGGGGCGTCACCATGTGGGATCCCGAGCGGACCTACATCGACGTGGATGTGGAGATCGATCCTGACGTGGTGATGCTCCCCGGGGTGATCCTCCAGGGTTCATGCGTGATCGGAGCGCATGCAGAGTTGGGTCCCGACGTCCATCTGGTGGACACGGTGGTGGGGGAGGGTGCCACCGTGGCCTCCAGTGTGGGCCGGCGCTCGGCCATCGGCGCCAACGCCCGCATCGGGCCGTTCGCCGTCCTCGAGGAGGGGACCGAGGTCCCGCCGGGTGCGGTGGTCGGCCCGTGGACCGGCGAGGGGCAACCCGCGCCCGACGAACCCGGTGGCGGCAGGCGGTAGCGTCATGGGCATGGAATTCACTCCCCGGCGGCGACTCGAACTGGTGTCGGGGAGGTCGCACCCCGAGTTGGCCCGGGACGTGGCCAGGCAACTCGGCGTCGACCTGGGCGAGGCCAATCTCCGCGAGTTCGCCAACGGCGAGATCCACTGTCGTTTCGACACCTCCATCCGGGGGAGCGACGTCTTCATCATCCAGACCCACTGCGGTCCGGTGAACGACTCGCTCATGGAGCACCTCATCATGATCGACGCCGCCAAGCGGGCGTCGGCCAAGCGGATCACCGCGGTCTGCCCCTACTACGGTACTCGCGCCAGGACCGCAAGGCGACCGGCCGCGAGCCGATCACCGCCAAGCTGGTGGCCGACATGCTGTCGGTGGCCGGGGCCGATCGGGTGGTCAGCGTCGATCTGCACTCGGGGCAGATCCAGGGCTTCTTCAACGTTCCCTTCGACCATCTGACCGCGGCACCGGTCCTGGTCGACTACCTGCGGACCCAACGCAGTGATGACCTGGTGGTGGTGGCTCCCGACGCCGGGCGGGTGAAGGTGGCCGAGCGGTTCAGTCAGCATCTGACCGCGGATCTGGCCGTGGTCCACAAGCGCCGATTGCGGGGTGTCGCCAATCAGGTCGAGGCGCTGCACGTGGTCGGCGACGTCGAGGGTCGCCAGTGCGTGCTGATCGACGACATGATCGACACGGCGGGGACCATCGTGGCCGCGGCCGACCTGCTCGCCGACCGGGGGGCCTCGGAGGTCTGGTGCATGGCCACCCATGCCGTCCTCTCCGACCCGGCCGTCGACCGGCTCAAGAATTCGGCCCTCACCAAGGTGGTGGTGACCAACACCCTGCCCATCCCCCAGGACCGGCACTTCGACAAGCTGGAAGTCCTCTCGGTGGCCAAGCTCATCTCCGACGCCATCGACGCCGTCTTCGAGGACTCGTCGGTGTCCGAGATCTTCGGCGGCGAGAACCTGGCCTGAACGGCCCGGCCGGCCCTCCGAACTCGCCCGAGCAGCCCAAACGAACGTTCATTACGATAGGGAGGCCCGGACCGGCTGGCCCGGGTCCGCCTCCTGCGCCGCCGGTCCGGGCCCTTCCCCCCTTCAAGGGGGAGGCCGGAATGGCCGATGAGGCGGAGGAGCGGTCTGTCTGTCGCCGATCGGCTCCCTGCGCCCCGCTCCCGACCCGTCGTTCGCTCCCGACTCCCCCTCGGGGACGGCGCCACCACCCCTGTGGCCCGCCATCGGCGGACTCGTCTAGCATGATGGGCCGTCAGCAGCGGCCATCCGGGGTCGTCGGCCACGGCCATGATCGACCGGGCGGCGCTGCCCTCGTGTCAGCACTTCTTGAGGAGTTCCCGCATGCCCGAAGTCACGCTCGTCGCCGAAGCCGGCCGCGACACCGGAACAAGTTCGACCCGCCGTCTCCGTGGCCAGGGGAAGATCCCCGGTGTGGTGTACGGCCACGGTGCCCAACCCATCCCAGTGGCCGTCGGCGCCCGGGAGTTCCAGATCGCCATGTCCGGCGAGGCCGGCCTCAACACCCTGCTCTCGCTCGAGGTGGGCAAGGACAACTTCCTCACGTTGGCCCGGGACATCCAGCACCATCCATTCAAGAACGTGGTGACCCATGTCGATTTCCTCATCGTCCGTCGTGACGAGGTCATCTCCGCCGAGATCACCATCAACCTGGTGGGCGAGGCGATCGAGGTGCAGCACGGGGACGGCATCGTGGACCAGCAGCTGTTCACTCTCCACATCAAGGCCAAGCCGGCCGACATCCCCCCCTCGGTGGACATCGACATCTCGGGACTGACTATCGGCGCCTCGCTGCACGTCTCGGACATCACCATCCCGCGCGGCGTCGAGTTGGAGACGGATCTCGAGGCCACCGTGGTGGCCGGTCAGCCTCCGCGTGTGCAGACGACCGACGAGGAGGAGGCCGAGACGGCCGCAGCCGCAGCTGCCGAAGCCGGTGTGGAGCCGGCCGCCGAGTCCTCGGACGACGCCGAGCCGTCGGAAGGGTAAGTCCTGCTCCGCCACCGGCGCGCTCCGGGGTCCCCGCGGACGGGAACCCCGGTCGAATTCCTCGTTGTCGGGTTGGGCAACCCGGGAAGCGAATTCGTCGGCACCCGCCACAACGCCGGTGCCGAGGTCGCCGCCCTTCTGGCCGATCGTCACGGTGGGCGCCTCAAGACCGAGAAGGGGCTCCGATCCCTGGCCGGCGAGATCCGGATCGGCGGCCATCGGGTGCTCGTGGCCGTGCCCCAGACCTACATGAACGAATCGGGACTGTCGGTGGCCCCCCTGGTCCGGCGGTCCGGCATCGACCAGCCCGCAGACTCCGCCGGCGTCCCTCCGGGCACTGCGAACCGGTTGATCGTGGTCCACGACGAGCTCGATCTTCCCTCCGGGCGGGTCAAGGTGAAGTCCGGTGGGGGCACCGCGGGCAACAACGGGCTCAAATCGATCGACAGCCACCTGCACACCAATGACTACCTGCGGGTCCGGGTCGGGATCGGCAAGCCGCCGGGACGGCAGGCCGGCGCCGACTACGTCCTGAAGCGTCCGGGGGCGACCGAGCGCGCCGCCATCCTGGTCGCCGTGGCCGAGGCCGCGGACGCCGTCGAGACCATCATCACCGAAGGCGTCCAGGCGGCGATGGCCCGCACCAACGGCGCCGGCTGAGACCGCGCTGTCGCTGGGTGGCCCGGTCAACACCCCGGCCGGCTCCCGATACCCTGAACTGGTGAGCCTGCGCTCGCTTCCCCCTCTGTTGCGCGACGAGCCCGCCATGGCGCGGGTCGTGGGCGCGTCCACCGCCACCCTGGCCGTGGCCACGCCCGCCCAGGCCTTCGTGCTGGCCGGCCTCATTCGGCTGGGCACTAGGCGGCCGGTGCTGGTGGTCACGCCCACCGGGGCGGCGGCCGAACAGCTGGCCCACGATCTCGAGGCGTTCACCGGCCCCGACCCCGACCCCGCTCCCGACCCTGATTCCCCCGGCCGGGCCGAGGTGTTCCCGGCCTGGGAGACGCTTCCCTTCGAGCGGGTCAGTCCCGACGTGTCGACCATGGGTCGCCGCCTCCGGCTGCTGTGGCAGATGGGGGCGCGCCCGGATCGCCGGGGCCGGCGATCGTCGTCGCCCCCATCAAAGCAGTGCTCCAGCGACTGGGGCCGTGGCGGACGGCGGCCCGACCGGTGGTGGTGGCCAAAGGGGACCAGATCGTGGTGGACGAACTGGTCGGCCGGCTGGTGGCCATGGGCTATCGACGCGAGTCGATCGTCGAGCACCGCGGCGAGCTGGCCGTACGGGGCGGCATCGTCGACGTCTTCCCGTCCACCGCCGACGAGCCGGTGCGAATCGACCTTTGGGGCGACGAGGTCGACCGGTTGACCCGGTTCGACGTGTCCGATCAGCGTTCGATCGACGACCTGGGCCAGATCGAGCTGTTCGGATGCCGCGAGCTGGTGGTGGACGAGACCATGCGCAAGCGGGCCTCGGCCCTGGTGGGATCCGCTCCCTGGGGTCGCCACCAATGGGACCGTCTGGCCGACGGCGACCAATTCGACGGGATGGAGTCGTGGCTGCCGTGGCTGGCCGACTCCGACGAGCTGATCACCGATCTGTTGGGCGATGACGCCCTGGTCATCCTCGTCGAGCCCCGCCGCGTCCGGGACCGGGCCGGTGAGCTGCTCGACGAGGAGTCGGCATTGGCCGATGCCCTGGCCGGCACCTGGGGACTCGACGCCGGGGCCGGTGCCCCCCGCTTGCACGTCCCCTTCGACCGGCTGTTGACCGATACCTCGGCCGGGGTGCTCTCCCTGGTTCCCACCGCCGAGGGCCCGGACGTCCCCCAGGTCGAGAGCCGGGGCTGGGAGCCCATCCTCGGCGACGGAGCCAAGCTTGCCGGCCAGGTCTCGAGCCTGGTCGAGGACGGGTACTCGGTCGTCCTGTGCTCGTCCACGGCCGGGGGAGCGGAGCGCCTGTCGGGGATCCTGGCCGAGGAGGGAGTGGTCGTCCCGGTGGCCGCCGACCTGCCGTCAGGACCGTCCGACCTCACCACTCCCGGTGCCCGGGTCGTGGTGGCACCGGTCGATCGGGGTTTCGTCCTGCCCGGGGTCGCGGGTGGCGGTGCTGGCCGAGTCGGATGTCACCGGACGACGGCGTCCCCACCGGCAGGCCCGGGCCCGGGCCCGGCCCGTCGACGGTTTCTTCGACGACCTGGCCCCGGGGAACTTCGTCGTCCACCGCCAGCACGGGGTGGCCCGATACGGGGGCATGGTCACCCGGACCATGGGTGGCTCCACCCGCGACTACCTGCTGCTCGAGTACCGGGGAGCGGACAAGCTCTATCTGCCCACCGACCAGATCGACCTCCTCACCCCCTATGCCGGCGGGGAGTCGCCCACCGTGAGCCGGCTGGGCGGCTCCGAGTGGCAGCGGGCCCGTTCCAAGGCCCGCGCCGCCGTGCACGAGATCGCCGAGGAGCTGGTGGCGCTGTACCGGCGGCGACTGCAGGTCCCCGGCCACGCCTTCGGCGCCGACACCCCCTGGCAGGCCGAGCTCGAGTCGTCCTTCCCCTTCGTCGAGACCTCCGACCAGCTGCGGGCCATCGACGATGTCAAGGCGGACATGGAGCGACCACAACCCATGGACCGGTTGGTCTGTGGCGACGTGGGCTTCGGCAAGACCGAAGTGGCCATCCGGGCGGTGTTCAAGGCGGTCCAAGACGGGTTCCAGGCCGCGGTCCTGGTGCCGACGACCCTGCTGGCCAGTCAGCACGCCCAGACCTTCGCCGACCGCTACGCGCCGTTTCCGGTGAAGGTGGAGATGCTCAGCCGCTTCCTGACCAACGCCCAGGCCCGCACGGTGCTGGCCGGGCTGGCCGACGGCTCGGTGGATGTCGTCGTCGGGACCCACCGGTTGCTCGGTGGCGATGTGACGTTCAAGAAGCTCGGGCTGTTGGTGGTGGACGAGGAGCAGCGGTTCGGGGTCAGCCACAAGGA
This sequence comes from uncultured Acidimicrobiaceae bacterium, assembly GCA_963837805.1. Classification (GTDB taxonomy): domain Bacteria; phylum Actinomycetota; class Acidimicrobiia; order Acidimicrobiales; family RAAP-2; genus Bog-756. The sequence goes on along the minus strand of CAWIOU010000014.1, from coordinate 589,329 downwards.
ATCGATCAAGGCCCTGGCCGACGGCATCGACGTGCTCACCCTCACCGCCAGCCCGATTCCCCGTACCCTCGAGATGGCCCTCACCGGCATCCGCGACCTGTCGATGGTCAACACACCGCCCGCGGCCCGCCGGCCGATCCTCACCCATGTGGGCGAGTTCGAGGAAGCGGCGGCCTCGGAGGCCATCCGGCGCGAGCTCCTGCGCGAAGGTCAGGTCTTCTACGTCCACAACCGGGTCCAGGACATCGAGGCCATCGCCGAGCGGGTGCGGCACATGGCCCCCGAGGCACGGGTGGCCGTGGCCCACGGCCAGATGGACGAGGGTTCGCTGGAGAAGGTGGTGCTCGACTTCTGGGAGGGCGGCTACGACGTCCTCGTGTGCACGACGATCATCGAGTCCGGGATCGACATGCCCACCGTCAACACCTTGGTGGTCGACCGGGCCGACCTGTTGGGACTGGGCCAGCTCCACCAGCTCCGGGGCCGGGTGGGTCGGGCCGGACAGCGGGCCTACGCCTACTTGTTCCACCCGGTCGACCGGGTGCTCTCCGAACAGGCCTACGAGCGGCTGCGGACCATCGGCGACCACACCGAGCTCGGCTCCGGGTTCAAGATCGCGCTCGCGGGACCTGCAGATCCGGGGGGCAGGCAATCTCCTCGGGCGGGATCAATCGGGCCACATCGCGGCCATCGGGTACGACCTCTATGTCCAGCTCGTGGCCGAGGCGGTCTCCGAGCTCAAGGGTGAGCCCCGGCCCCAGCCGGTGGAGCTCTCGCTCGACCTGCCCGATGCCGCCCATCTGCCGTCGGACTACGTCGAGGCCGAGGACGTCCGGCTGGAGGCCTACCGACGGCTGGCCGCCGTGCGGACCATCGAGCAGATCGAGGATGTGCGCACCGAGTGGGAGGATCGGTTCGGCCCGCTGCCGGCGCCGGCCAGGGCCCTGCTCGATGTGGCCCGGCTGCGGGTCGAGTGCCTCCGGCTGGGTATCACCGATGTGGCGGTGAGCGCTCCCCGCCAGGGGATGGGTGGCGGAGCCGGGGACCGGGCCAAGGTCAAGCTCTCTCCGGTGACGCTGCCCGCATCGGCAGAGGTCCGGCTCCGGCGTCTGGCCCCGGGGGCCACCTATCAGCCCGACCTCCACCGGCTCCTGGCGCCCCTGGCGGCGCCGGCCGGTGCTTCCGAGTTCGCCCCGGTGCTGGTCGAGCTGCTCACCGAACTGGTGCCGGCGGTCTGAGCCGTCGATCGGCCGTCGCGGAGTCGGCGAACATGAATCACCCAGTAGCATCACCGCCGTGAAACGCCAACTGTCGGGGGCCGTCCTCGCCCTGCTCATCGCGTCCGGCGCCCTGGTGTCGGCGTGCAACGTGGGCCCGCCGGCGGCCACGGCCAACGGAACCGACATCTCCACGGCCTCGCTCAACAACCAGCTCCGCACGCTGGAGAGCACCCAGTACGGAGGGTGCCTGCTGCAGCTCGAGAATCCCCAGCTGAGCGCCACGTCCGCGCAGGGCGCGGGTGGGCCCGGCACCTACACCACGGCCTTCGCCGGCGCGGTGCTCGAGAGCCAGGTGGGTCAGCTGCTGGCCGAGCAGTTCGCCATGTCCAAGGGCATCACCGTGTCGTCGTCCGATCTGGCCACCGCCAAAACCGATTTCCAGTCCACCCTGGACGGGGAGATCAGTGCCGCGGTGCAACAGGCCACGGTGGGCGGGTCGACCTCCTTCTGCGAAAGCCCGACCGGAGCCAGCTTCAGCGGCAAGGAGCTGCTGGCCAACCTCCCGCCGTCCGTGACCCAGGCCCAGATCCGCAACCAGGCGTTCGACGAGAAGCTGCTGGCCGACGGGGCGGACCTGTCCAACACCGCGATCTTCGGGTACTACGCGGCCAACAAGGATGAGTTCACCGCCGACTGCGTGAGCCAGATCGTGACCAAGTCCCAGGCCGCCGCCGATCAGGTGGTGGCCCAGATCAACGGCGGTGCCTCATTCGCCGACGTGGCCAAGTCGAGGTCGATCGATGCCTCGACGGCAGCCAGCGGCGGGGCTCTGGGCTGCTCGTACACCCAGGCAGGGGTGGAACAGGCCCTCCAACAGCAGACGGTGCCGGTGGGCCGTCCCATCGCGTCGGGGGAGAACTCCGGCACCGGCGAGTGGTTCGTCTACGAGGTGACCAGCCAGTCCCTCGAGCCGCTGTCGGCGGCCCGACCGGTGGTGCGCCGGGAGCTTCTGCAGGGCACGGCCAACGTGGACCGGGTGAGTAGGGAGATCATCGCCTTCGCCCACCGTTCCGACGTGTCGGTGAATCCGCAATATGGGACGTGGAACCACCTGAACGTGGTACCGCCGGTGGCGCCACCGCCGCAGTTCCTCCTGTCGGCGGTCTCGGGATCGGGCTCCATCCCGGCGACGTCGCTGACTCCTGTGGGAGGTGCCCCGGCCCCGGCCACGTCGGGGTCGGCAGGCTCGTCGAGCTCGGGCGGCTGACCCTCCGGGGGGACGGTGGCCATGGTGACCGGCAGGACGAAGTCCGACACGGGCCGGGCCCGGATCGACGTGGTCGGGCTGGGACCGGCCGGGCCCGAGCTGATCACGGCCCACACCGTGACCCTGGTCGAGCACGCCGATGCCGTCTTCCTGCGCACCTCCCGCCACCCGTCGGCCAGCGCCTTTCCCGGCGTCCTCACCTTTGACCACCACTACGAGCGGGCCGATGGGTTCGCCGACGTGTACCGGGCCATCGTGATCGACGTCATCGCCGCCGCCGTTGCCGGAGCGGGTGACGAGGCCGGGCCCGGACGGGGGGCGAGGGTGGTGTACGCGGTACCCGGATCGCCGACGGTGGCCGAGCGGACGGTGTCCCTGCTCATGGCGCACCCGGCGGTGGTGGACGGATCCGTCGATCTGGTGGTCCATCCGGCCGTGTCCTTCCTCGATCTGGCCTTTGTCCGGCTGGGGGTGGACCCGGTGGCCGCCGGCGTCAAAGTGGTCGACGGGGAGTCCTTCGCCATCGACGCGGCCGGCCGGTCGGGGCCGTTGCTGGTGGCCCAGTGCTGGAGCAGATCGTTGTTGTCGGCCATCAAGCTCTCAGTCGAGTCGGCGCCGTCGGACACGGTCACGGTCCTCCACCACCTCGGGCTCGAGGACGAGCAGATCCTGGAGCTGGCCTGGGACGACCTCGACCGATCCTTCGAACCGGACCACCTCACGTCATTGTGGATCCCCCGTCTGGACGCCCCGGTCGCCACCGAGCTGGTCCGACTCGACGAGCTCGTCCACACACTGCGACAACGGTGTCCGTGGGACCGTGCCCAGACCCACGGAAGTCTGGCCCGGCATCTGCTCGAGGAGTCCTACGAGGTGCTGGAGGCGATCGACGAGATGGCGGCGGTCGACGCCTCGCCGTCCGACCACGGCACCATCGAGGAAGAGGCGGTGGCGCATCTCGAGGAGGAGCTCGGCGACCTGCTCTTCCAGGTCTACTTCCACGCGCTCCTGGGCGCCGAGGCCGGTCGGTTCACGCTGGCCGACGTCGCCCGCGGCGTGCACGACAAGCTGGTGTCCCGTCATCCCCACGTGTTCGGTGATGAGGCCGGGAGCATGCCCGAGGACGCCAGCGCCGCCTGGGAAGCCATCAAGAAATCGGAGAAGGACCGCTCGAGTGTGACCGAGGGCATCCCGGCGGCGCTCCCGGCGCTGTCCCTGGTGGCCAAGTTGCAACGCAAGGCGTTGGCCGTGGGCATGGTGCTCCCCGGTGTGGCTGAGGAGGCCGTCCGGATCACCGCTGCCGTGTCGGCACTGGGGACGGCCGATCCCGGCACGTCGTCCGACCCGCCGGCCGACCACGCCGCCGTTTTCGGCGAACTCCTCTTCGCGCTGGTGAACATGGCCAGGTCGTTCGGAGTCGAACCCGAGACGGCACTCAGAATGAGGGCGGCGAGCTTTCGCGCTTCGGTCGAAGAGCGAGGATGATCGTGCGCGCCGCCCTGTCGCAACCGGTGAATGGTGGGAGAATTACCAGGTCCGGACGGTTCCCGGTGGTAGCTTTACCGGGACCGGCAACAGGAGTGACGACAGACAGTGAGCGTGATCGAACAGATCATCGGCCGAGAGGTTTTGGACTCTCGCGGTAATCCGACCGTCGAGGTCGAGGTACTGCTGGACTCCGGATCAGTCGGCCGGGCGATCGTCCCCTCCGGCGCCTCGACCGGATCGTTCGAAGCGGTCGAGCTCCGTGACGGTGGAGAGCGCTACCGCGGGAAGGGCGTCCAACGGGCGATCGCCAACGTCAACGGCGAGATCGCCGAGATACTCGACGGATTCGACGCCCTCGACCAGCGGGGGGTCGACCTGGCCCTCATCGATGCCGACGCAACTCCCAACAAGGCTCGGTTGGGGGCGAATGCCCTCCTCGGGGTGTCGTTGGCCACAGCCAAAGCGGCGGCCGACGAGTTGGGTCTTCCGCTGTTCCGCTACATCGGCGGATCGGACGCCCACGTCCTTCCCGTGCCCATGATGAATGTGGTCAACGGCGGGGCCCATGCCGACAATTCCATCGATCTGCAGGAATTCATGATCATGCCGGTGGGTGCCGCGTCGTTCTCGGAGGCTCTGCGCTGGGGGGTCGAGACCTACCATGCCCTGGCCGGCGTGCTCAAGGTCCGCGGCCTGTCCACCACGGTCGGGGACGAGGGCGGGTTCGCTCCCAATCTGGACTCCAACGAGCAGGCGGTGCAGATCCTGGTGGAGGCCATCGAGGCCGCAGGACGGGTTCCCGGTGACGAGATCGCCATCGCCATGGATCCGGCCAGCAGCGAGCTCTACAAGGACGGCAACTACGTGCTGGCCGGCGAGGGCCGGACCCTCTCCTCCTCGGAGATGGTCGAGTACTGGGTCGACATGGCCGGCCGCTATCCCATCGTGTCCATCGAGGACGGGATGGCCGAAGACGACTGGGACGGTTGGGCGGCACTGACCCGGTCGCTCGGTGGGACGGTGCAATTGGTGGGGGATGATCTCTTCGTGACCAACGAGGAGCGGCTGCGGCGCGGCATCGAGTCACACTCGGCCAACGCCGTGCTCATCAAGGTCAATCAGATCGGCACGCTCACCGAGACGCTCGGTACCATGGCTCTGGCCAACCGATCTTCCTACGCCTGCGTGATGTCGCACCGTTCCGGCGAGACCGAGGACACCACGATCGCCGATCTTGCCGTGGCCACCAATTGCGGGCAGATCAAGACGGGGGCGCCGGCGCGTTCTGACCGGGTGGCCAAGTACAACCAACTGTTGCGGATCGAAGAGGTTCTCGGGGAGACCGCCGCCTTCCGGGGCGGCGAAGCGCTGGCATCGTGGAGCCCGGCCCGGTGAGCGCCCGTCCCCACGCCCATTCGAGACGCAGGGAGGGCTGGCGAGAGAAGGAGAGGCGTCGGGCGTCCCGGAACAGACGGTCGCTGAGGTCGGTCGTGCGTCTACGGCGGCCCGGGGTCGAGCCGGTGGCCACGAACAAGCCGGCGGCGAAGAACACATCCGCGGCGAAGGTCACCAAGAAAGCCGCCGCGGCGCCACGACGGTGGCTCCGTCTTCCGACGTTCCGCTTTTTCAGGCGATCGGGAAAGGCCTCCGCATCCCGACGGGAGCGGCGCCGGCGGGACCCGGTCTCCCCGCTCACCCGCCGCAGCCGGATCCCGGTGGCGCTGGCGGCCGCCTTCGCCGTCGCCGTGCTGGCCACCAACTTCCCGTTCTCCACCCTGTTGTCCCAGCATCGGCAGCTGTCTGCGGCGGCCGCGCAGCTCCATCAGATCCAGAGCGCCAACCGGGCCCTGTCGGAGCAGAACCAACAGTTGAAGTCGACCACCGAGATCGATCGGTTGGCCCGCCAGGACTACCAGCTCGTCTCGCCGAACCAAACCCTCTACAACGTGCTGCCGGCGTCGGGCAGGACCACCTCCACGACGCCCGGAGGGCCGACCTCGGGCGACCCCGGCGACGAAGCACTGGTCGCACCCGCCGACGCCCCCGACATGTCGCCCGATCCCGGGCTTCCCCGGGCCACGCCCACCTCCGCCTTCTCCGGTTCGCCGGCAGGGACCAGCGGTGACCGGTCATCGGCTGCGGGCTCGGCCCCGTCGGCGGGATCGCTGTCGAGCCGGTCGAGTTTCTGGTCCCGGGTGTCCGACACGCTCGAATTCTGGAAGTGACCGGGCGGCCCCCGGCCGGACCCGGGTCCGACGCCGATCTGGCCATGGTGTCCGAGCTCCTCGGGCGTCCGCCCGCCGGGGAGTTCGAAGTGATCGTCCGGAACGAGGATGGTGCTCCGGCGGTCATCTCCAATGCTCCGTTTCTCTTCGACGGCACGCCCATGCCCACCCGCTACTGGCTGGTCGACCCGGCCCTGCGGGACGCGGTGAGCAGGATCGAGTCGACCGGCGGGGTCCGACAGGCGGAGGCCGCGGTGGGACTGGATCGGATCAGGGCCGCCCATGCCCACTACGCCGACGAACGCGACGCGCTCATCCCCGTCGGACACCGCGGACCGAGGCCTTCGGGGGGAGTGGGTGGGACCAGGCAGGGTGTGAAGTGCCTTCATGCCCACCTGGCCTGGTGGCTGACCGGAGCCGAGGATCCTGTCGGTGAGTGGACGGCCCGACAGATCGGCCTCCATCCCACCTGAGCGAACGCTCGGGAGGGAGGACCTCCGGCCTGGCCGACGGCCTCGATGGGTGGTGGAACCGATCGCCGTCGTGCTAGCAAGGGATCATGCGCGCAGTCGGTCCGGTGGCGGCCATCGATTGTGGGACCAACTCGACCAGGCTGTTCGTCGTCGATGCCAGTGGGCGTCCACTCGAGCGGTTGATGAGGATCACCCGACTGGGTGAGGGAGTGGACGCAACCGGGAAGCTCTCGGGTGAAGCCATCGACCGGTGCCTCTCGGTCCTGACCGAGTACCGGGAGGTGATGAACCGGCTGAGTGTGGTCCGGAGCCGTCTGGTGGCGACCTCGGCGGCTCGGGATGCATCCAACGGGGAAGAGTTCCTCAGAGCGGCGGGCGAGACGACCGGGGTGACTCCCGAGCTCCTGGAGGGAACGGCAGAGGCTCGACTGTCGATGGCCGGCGCCGTCTCCGACCTCGATCCCGACGACGGACCCTTCCTGATTCTCGACATCGGAGGCGGTTCGACCGAACTGGTCACGGGTTCCGGCGCCGCCGACCCGGAACTGGCCGCCGTCTCCATGCAGATCGGATGCGTCCGGTTGACCGAGCGCTTTCTGACCTCGGATCCGCCCACGGCGGCCGAGTTGGGTCAGGCCGAATCGGCGGTCCTCGAATTGTTGGACGAGGCCATCGCCGCCGAGCCCCGGTTTCTCACCTCGCGACGCCTGGTCGGTCTGGCCGGCACGGTGACCACGCTGGCATCCCTGCAGATGGGGCTGGACGAGTACGACCCCGACCGTATCCACCATTCGGTGCTGACCGCCGGAAACGTCCACGACTGGTACCTGACCCTGGCGGCCGAGGTCAAACAGGCCCGGCTGGACCGGGCGGGCATGGTGCCGGGACGGGAGGATGTGATCGTGGGAGGGGCGCTCATTCTGGCCACGGTGATGGGCCGGTTCGGATTCGACGAATGCCTTGTCTCGGAGGCGGACATCCTCGACGGGATGGTGGCCGGACTGCTCGAGGGGTGAGCGGTGGAGACCAGGTGCCGCGGTCCCGTTCAGAGGCCGGGGAAGTGAGCTTTGCCCAGCGAGATCGGCTCGTAAGGCACCACTGCCTGCAGGATTCCCGTGCTGATGATCCGGTGGGGCACACCGAGCCTCTGCAAGGTGGCAAGGAAAGTCGACTCCGAGACGCCGTCGGGGCCGATGATGAGTTTCGGGGCACTGAACTGCGTGCCGTCCTTGCCCGATTGTCGGCGCGACACGAACAGGAATGCGGGCCAGGTGCTGGCCTTCACCTTCTTGTTGATCGACTGGGACCGATCGGCGTCGTAGCCGGCCGTCGTGATGGTGAGACGGCCCCGGCTCAGGAAGTCCAGTTTGTAGGCCACCCAGTAGTCGGCGTAGCCGGTGGTGACCCCCTCGGCCTCCAACTTGGCGATGGCGACCATGGTCGGGGCATCCGGGTTTCCCCACGTGGAGGTGAAGATGCGTGGAGACGTCTGGATGACTTGGAAGAACATGACCACGGTGAGGGTGACGGACAGGGCCACCACCCCGGCCATCATCAGCGTGGCGACCCCTGCGCTCGGCGTCGGGCCGGACTCGTCGGCTCCGGGTTCGACCGAACCCACCGCACCAGCGGTCACCTCCCCGTGCCGACCACGCAGGCGGCGGAATCGACCGGCGCCTTCGTAACATCCCACGGCCAGGACCAGGGCCAGCAACGGAGGCAGGAAGCAGTCGTAGCGGCCATCCAGCCAGAACCACGAGGCCGGGGACAGGATGAACATCAACGGAAAGAGGAGGACACCCAGGGCGAGGCAGCGGGTCCGACCGGGGCGGGCCAGGCACAGGAGGAGCGCGGTCACGATGATGGCGAAGACGATGACCATCACCGTCACTCGGAGCCACTCCCCACCGAAGGACCCGAGCCAGACCCCGTCGAAGGCGCGACGCAGGCCGACCGACATGGGGAGCTGATCACGGAAGAAGATCGGGATCCGGCCCAGGATGCCCGGGTGGTGGGTCGGACCTCGTCTGGGGATTGTATGCAAGGACGCAAACCCCGACTTCTCGTTGGTCCACAACCACGGAGCGGCGCCGACGATCACCGTCACCACCGCGGTCAGCGTCGCCGGGACCCAGATGCGCCACCGGCGCTCCCGGGTCGATCGGAAGGCGACGACCAGGATGAACAACGTCGGGACGGCGTAGTAGGCGATCTCGGGGGACGACCACCAGCCGACCCCCGCGGCCAATCCCAGTGCGGCGAAGTTGAGGACACCGCGCCGACCGTCCAGCACCCGCAGTCCCATGAGCAGCACCAGGAGGCCGCAGATGAGCGCCACCCCGCGGAATCCCCAGGTTTTGACCGAGTCCTGGACAACGACTTCGGGCGCGGCCCAGGTGAGGGCGGCGGCGAGCAGGGCGAGCACCGGTAGCCGCACCAGCCGGAGCGCCACCCGCCAGGTGAGGACGGCGGCGACGGCGGACAGGAATCCCGCCATCAACGTCTCGACCCATCCGTGTTGACCCAGCACCAGGAAGAAGAGGGCGAGGACCGCCGGCTCAGCCGTCCCTCCGTACTGCTGGCCCCAGAAGAACGCGGTGAAGTGTCCGTGCAGCATGCCCTGGGCGACGAGGCCGACCACCGCCTCGTCGGACGTGAGGGGACTGTGGAAAACGAGCCACAACCGGAGAACGAGGCCCACCACCCCGGCCGCGGCGATCAGGAAGGCGGCGATCCACCAGGCCAAGGAGTCGCTGGGCGAGTGCTGGTCCCGACGTCGCCTCGAATGCCGGCGCCCCCGGCCGGCCGTCGCCTCTCCCGACCCTGACCTGGGCTTTGTCTCAGGTATCGTTTCGACGACCATGCCCGACCTTCACGCTCCGATGAACTCACACGAGGGTCTGCACCCGGGCTCGCTGGGACCCTGCCCTTTCATGGCCCCGGGCGCCGTGACATCCTCGAGGGCCTTGTGCACCGCTGAGAAGGCCACGCCGCCACTCCGATCGGTCATTGTAGAGCCGGTAGTGAGAGCCCACCCTCCATGCCGATCCGGCCGCCGGAGCGGGAATTTCTGGAAGATAAACTGTCAGTGATGGCTGTCGCTGAGAGCCGTAACCCTACCTTGGGAGTGTGAATGCTTGATGTCGATGGCCAGGTGATCTCGGCTGACGTTCTGATCGAAAGGATCGAGCACCTCCTCGGAGCCGTCCGCGTCGACGAACGAACCTCCACCGCCCTCGTCGAGCCGTCGCCGCCACTGGACCTCCCGATCCACCGCATGAGGACCGTCCTCAGCGAGATCCATCCTCCGGACGTGGACGGGAGTTCTGGGCCCCGGGGCCTGGTGGGCTCGGTGGTCAAGCGGGTGGTCCGGCGCATGACCAGTTGGTATGTGGAGCCCCGGTGGATCCTTCAGCAGCAGTTCGACAGCCAGGGTGTCGAGTTCTCGGCCCAGGCCTACAACTCGATCTACCGCATCGACACCGAGCTCGACGAGCTCCGCCGGCAGATCGCCCGACTCAAGATGCAGCTGGTGACGGTCAGCGAGACCAACAACCGCATGCGTCGGGAGGTGGCTTCCATCGTCGAGGACACGCAGCTGCAGACCGAGGTGTTCCAGCATGCGGCGCTGCAGTCCGACGTGCGTCCGCTGGCCAAGGAGATCACATCGATCCTCGATCGCCTGGGTGCGATCGGGACGACGGGTGCCGACATCGACTACGTGGGATTCGAGGACCGCTTCCGGGGAAGCAAGGAAGAGTTGCGCGCCTCGCAGGAGCGGTACCTCACGCTCTTCCCTCCCGGCCCGGTGCCGGGTCGGGTCATCGACATCGGATGCGGGCGGGGCGAGATGCTGTCGCTCCTCGAGGCAGCCGGTCAGGATGCCCTGGGCGTCGACCTCGACCCGGACATGGTCGAGGTCTGTCGTTCGCGAGGGCTCAATGCGGTGGTCGATGACGGGATCCACTACCTGTCGCGTGTGGCCGACGACTCGTTGAAGGGGATCTTCTGTGCCCAGGTCGTCGAGCACCTGATCACCCCGGAGTTGGAGCAGCTGATCGTCCTGGCCCATGAGAAGCTCCATCGGGAAGGGGTCCTGGTCATCGAGACGATCAATCCGCGTAGCTCGTACGCGCTCGGAAATCACTTCTATGCCGACACCTCCCACGTCCGTCCGGTGCATCCCGAGACGCTCCGCTTCATCTGCGAGCAGGTCGGGTTCGTTTCGGTGGAGCTCGAGGAGCGGTCACCCCACCCGCTGCTGGAATTGAGCAGCGATCTGCCGGACGGAGCGACGGGCGAAGCCGTCGAGGCGCTCCTCGAAAGTGTGTTCGGGCACCAGGACTACGTGGTCGTCGCCACCAAGTGACCGGGCGCCGGGCAGTCCACCAGTTCCATTCGGGGACCGCCGTCGGGGACGCGATCACCAATCAGATGCTCGATCTGCGGCGGGTGCTGCGCGAGCTCGGATACGAGTCCGAGATCTTCGCCGAGCACATCGCCCCGGGACTTCACGACCGCATCCACTCGGTCCACGGCTACCGCGGTCCGGAAACCGATCTCATCCTGCTCCATCACTCGATGGGGTACGAGGCCTTCGACGACGTCATCGCCCTGCCCAACGACATCGTGACCGTGTACCACAACGTCACCCCGGAACAGTATTTCGAGAGCGAATCGGTCCGCCGTCATATTCGACTCGGGCGCGAGCAGCTGATGACCCTGGCCCGCCGCTCCCTGTTCGGGATCGCGGTTTCCAATTTCAACCGCCGGGAGATGCTCGCCGTTGGCTTCCGCCGGGTGGAGGTACTGCCGGTACGGGTCGACTTCAGTGAGTTCACCGAAGAGGCGGGTGGTACCCACAGTCGGTCCAACGACTGGCTCTACGTCGGCCGGATCATCGGCAACAAGTGCCAGCACGATCTGGTCACCGCATTCGCCCACTACCACCGGACCTTCGACACCGACGCCCGTCTCCTCCTGATCGGGGACACCAGGGCCGCGGACTACGTCTCGACGGTCAGGGCCCAGGCCGAGCGGCTCGGGGTGACGGACCATGTGATCCTCATCGGCAAGGTGTCCGATTCGCTGCTCAGATCGGCGTTCGCCGGTGCCGGCATCTTCGTCTCGGTCAGCGAACACGAGGGATTCGGAGTACCCATCCTCGAGGCCATGGCGGCCGGGGTTCCGGTGGTGGCCTACGGGGCCGCCGCGGTTCCCGAGACGATGAGCGGCGCCGGGGTCCTGCTGCACACCAAGGAGCCGGCCGTGGTGGCCGCCGCCGTGCAGGCGGTCCAGAGCGACCCCGAATTGCGGCAGCGGCTGATCGAGAGGCAGTTCGCGCGGATCGAGCAGCTCCGGGGTTTCGACAGCCGGGCCTTGCTCCGCCGGGTCATCGACCGGGCATCGGGGACCGCCTTCCCGCTGGAGGTGCAGATCCAGGGGCCCTTCGAGACCAGCTACAGCCTCGCCGTGGTCAACCGGAAGCTGGCCGAGGGCCTCGACCGGTCTCCGGGGCACGCCGTGTCCATCTACGCCACCGAAGGCCCGGGCGACTACGAACCGGCCAAGGAGGACCTCGAGCAGCACCCCGAGGCCGCCGCCCTGTTCGCCCGATCCAAAGAGGTGCCTTTTCCCGATGTCGTCATCCGGCAGATGTATCCGCCGCGGGTGATCGACACCCCGGGCGGCATCACCTGCGAATACTTCGGGTGGGAAGAGAGCCGCGTCCCCGAATCGGTGGTGGACGACTTCAACCGCTATCTGGACGGTGTGGGTGTCATGTCGACCTTCGTCCGGGACGTGCTGCGCGACTGCGGGGTCGACGTCCCGATCCGCGTGGTCGGCAACGGGGTGGACATCCCCGATCCCACCGCCACCCTCGAAGCCCCCGAGCTCGTCGATCTCCGGTCCTTCACCTTCCTCCACATCAGCTCGGCCTTTCCCCGCAAGGGGGTCGACGTGCTCCTCGAGTCGTACTTCGCCGCCTTCGCCGGTCGCAGTGATGTGTCGCTGATCCTCAAGACCTTCCCCAATCCCCACAATCAGGTCGGAGAGATCCTCGCCCGGCTGCAGGCGGGCCATCCCAACCCGCCGGACGTGCGCTGGATCGACCGTGACCTCGACGACCGGGAGCTCGAGGCCCTCTACGGAGTGGCCGACTGCTACGTCCACCCGGCGCGGGGTGAAGGGTTCGGCCTCCCGGTGGCGGAAGCCATGGCTGCCGGCGTCCCGGTCATCAGCCTGGCCTATTCGGGCCTGGCCGACTTCGTCTCCGAGGAGACGGCGGTCACCATCCCGTACACGCTGGAGCCGGCGCAGACCCATCTCGACCTCGACCACTCGATCTGGGCGGAGCCCGACGGTGAGAGCCTCACCGTCGAACTGAAGCGGATGGCCGAGCATCCGGACGACCCCGCCGTTCGTCAACGGGTCGACGCGGCCCGGCAGCTGATCACCACCCGCTACTCCTGGCCGGCGGCGGTGCGCCGCTGGGAGGAGTTCATCGAGGATCTCGAGGACTCGGCTGGGGTTCAACGGGTGGCCATGGTCACCACCTGGAACTCCCGGTGCGGCATCGCCGAGAACACCCGATACATCGTGGAGCACTCGCGCCACACGTTCGAGATCGACCTGTTCGCCGATGTCGACGCCGTGGTCATCGATCCGGTTGCCGATCTCGGCGTGAGCCGGACCTGGAAGGACCGATGGTCGCCCGACCTGTCCACCCTCGAGGAGGCGCTCAGGTTGACGGATGCCGAGGTGGTCCACGTGCAGTTCAACTTCGGGTTCTTCGAATTCCAGCGCATGGCCGACCTCATCGAACGCCAGCTGGAGACCCGCGGGGTCGTGGTGACCCTCCACCGCACCCGCGATTACGACGACCGGGGGGACCTGTTGAGTCTCCGCCAGATCGCCGGCACGTTGTCGAGGGTGGACCGGCTGATCGTGCACCAGGAATCCGATGCCCGCTTCCTGGCCGAGATCGGGTTGCAGGAGAACGTGACCGTTGTTCCCATCGGCGCCGCCGCCCCCCCTGAGCTCTCGCCCTCCGAGGTGCGGGCCGCGCTCGAGCTCGGGTCACGGCCGGTGGTGGGGACCTTCGGCTTCCTGCTGCCCCACAAGGGCACTCTCGAACTGGTCAAGGCGCTCGATCCCCTCCGAGCCGAGTTCCCCGACCTCCTCCTCGTCGCCCTGTGCGCCCGGTATCCGCACGTCGAGTCGAAGGAGTACGAGGACCAGATCCGGGCCGAAATCGCGGCCCGGGGGATGGAAGACTCGGTCCTCCTGGTCACCGAGTACCTGACCGACGAGGTGGCCCGGACCCTGCTCCGGGGCACCGATGTGATCGTCCTCCCGTACCAGGAGACGGGCGAGTCGTCGAGTGCCGCCCTTCGCTTCATCCTGCCGCTGGGCCGCCCGGTGGTGGTGACGGACGCCCCCATCTTCTCGGATTCCCGGGACGCCCTCCTCGTCGTCCACGGTGATGCCACGAGCATCGAGGATGGGGTCCGCAGGGTGCTCATGGACACCGATCTCGAGCGTGACCTGGCCGATCGTGCCGCCCGGGCCGCCCGCCGATTCCGGTGGCCACGGGTGGTCGCCGACCACCAGGAGATCTACACGGCGGCCAGACGTGCCGGACGGGCCCGGAGTCTTCTCCGGTCGCCGGCCCGGATGTCCTCCTGAGCCTGGTGCCGGGGAACCGGGTGGCCGGCCGGTCGGCGCATAGTGTTGGGCCGAAATGATCGGCGCTCCTCCGTCTGCCCCAGTCAGGTCACTTCTGCCGGAGGAGGTCCGGCCCTCGCCGGAAACGGCCGTCGAGCGACCGAGGCGGACGTCGTCGGTGTGGGCGGCGCTAGCCGCGGTGGCCGCACTCACCGGGGCCTCGGCGGGCGCTCTGGCCCTGGTGAGGAATCAGGGCGTGCACATCAACGGCGACGAGCCCTCCTATCTGGTCGAGGCCGAGTCGATCGCCCGCTACTTCACGCTCAACAGCAACCCTGGCTACAACTTCATCATCACCCACCACATCGTCTACCCGTTCACCCAGAAGCCGGGTCCCAATGTGGCCGCCCAGATGACCTGGGAGGCCATCCTGAGGCACCATCTGTACCTGCCGACCCATTCGGTCGGCCTCTCGGTGCTGTTGGCCCTCCCGATCCTCCTCGGACCCACCGTGGCCATCGTGGCCTTTCTGGCCATGGTGGCCGCCCTGGCCGTCGGGGTCGTCCACCTGGTGGGCCTGCTCGCCGGGACCCGCTCGCCCTGGCGCTTCGCCCTGGCCGGACTGTTCCTCGTCCCGTCCTACCTGGTGGCCAGCACCCAGGTCTATCCGGATCTGATGACCGGGATGATCATCGCCATCGTCGTGCTCCTGGTGGCTCTCTTCGAGACCAAACGGGGCTGTACCACCGCCCAGGTGGTCACCGGGGGACTGCTCCTCGCCCTCTTCCCGTGGCTGGCCCAGAAGAACATCCCGCTCACCTGTCTGCTCCTGGTGGTGCTGGTGGTGGCCAGCCGCCGGACGCTCATGGCCGGTGCCCAACTGGCCTGGCTGGCCGTGCCCGCCCTGATCAGTCTGTCCGGGGTGGTCCTGTTCAATCTCTGGGCCTACGGCCATGCCCTCGGCTCGAAGAACCCGGTCACCACCTCGGGCATCGAGACCTGGACCCGTTCGGCGGCGCTGGTGTTCGACCGGCGGAGTGGGATCCTCATCCAGATGCCCGTCCTCGTGCTCGGGATGGCCGCCCTGTGGGTCTGGCGTCGTCGGATACCGCTGGCCGTGATCGCCGCCGTGGTCCTCACCGCCGCCATTGTCTACGGGAACGGCACCGAGCCAGGGAGCCAGACCGGGGGCAGCTTCAACGGTCGGTACGAGTGGCCGCTGGTCCCGCTGGCGCTGGCTTTCTGCGCGCTCTACGTGATCGACCTGTGGCGGGTGCGAAAGGCGACGGTACCTCTGATCGTCGGCATCGCGGCGGTGCTGTCGGTCTTCGAGGCTGTGCCCATCATCCTCGGAGAGCACCTCTACTACAGCCAGATACCGTGGGACCCGATCTCCTACCGGGGCTGGTGGGGGGGCCTCGACCCCTCGCCGGTCCTCGGCTATCTCCCCGCCGCGCAGATATTCAATCTCCCGATCCTGACCCCGGGAGGAGGCAGCGGGATCCCGGCCGTCCTCCCCGGTACCATCCCGTGGGGCAACGCCCGCGACCTCTGGGGGTTGGCCTGCGTCCTCCTGCTGACGGCGGCGGTGTTGTACTACCTGGTCCGGTTGGTACGCCGGCCCGCCCGCATCCGGCGCCGGCTCCTGGGCGGCCTCGTCGCTGCCGGGTTGGTCTGCCTGGTCCTCTCCCTCACGTCCCCGGTCCAGCTCCCGGCCACGGTGAGCTTCTCGGCAGGCTTCCTCCAGTCCCAGGTGGGAACCGTGGAGGGGTCCGACGTCGTGGCCCAGGGTGCGGCCCAGGACGGCTCGGTGGCGCTGGGTCCCTTCTGGGAGGTCCTGCCCGGGCGCTACGAGGCCACCATCCACTACGTCCTGCAGGACGATGAGCCCGGGGCGGCGCTCGGCGAGGTGATCAGCTTCAAGAAGACCGACCACGCTCACGTGGACATCAGCATCCTGCAGAGCAGCCCGCTGTCGGCCACGGCGACGGCCAGCCATCACCCGTTCGTGGTGACCGGGACCGAGGAGGTGGCGGTCCGGGTCCAGTTCAACGGGACCGGCACGATCAAGGTCGAGAGCATCTCCCTGGCCAAGCTGGCGTCGGGCTGATCGTCGATCGGCCGTGCCCCATCGACGTTGCCCCATCCGGGAGGAGAACCACCGCCGCCTCCGGCCATTCCGCCACTGGCCGTGGTGCGGATTAGCGCGATCATTCCGTTTCGGGCACGATGCGCTGGTGGAATTTGACACGGCGGGGAAGGCACCGGGTGGCGGCCCTACGGTCGGCTGCGCTTGCCACCGGGTCCTCGCCAGGATAGGCATGGTCGGATCATGATTCGCCACACCTCTGCACCGCCCGTCCGCTCGCTCGAGCTCTGTGGCCAACGGGTGCGCCTGGTCACGTTGGTCGAGAGCGACTACGAGGCCTGGTACGAGGTTCGTGACCGTTGCCGCGACTGGCTCGTGCCGTGGGAACCGCGTTCGAAGGGTGCCCCCCTGGCGCCCGAGGACGCCGCCAGCTTCGCGGCCCGGTGCGGCATGCGCGAGCGCGAGCGGCAGCTCGGGAGCGGATTCGGATTCGGGATCTTCTTCGAGGGCCGGTTCACCGGGGAGGTCACGCTGTCCTCCATCCAGCGGGGGCCGTTCCAGAACGGCTCGATCGGCTATTGGATCGACGAGGACTGCGCCGGCCAGGGTCTCATCCCCGAGGCCGTGGTGGTGGTGCTCAAATTCGCCTTCGAGACGCTCAGGTTGCACCGGATCGAGGTCGCCATCATCCCCCGCAACCGGCCCAGCCGGCGGGTGGTGGAGAAGCTGGGCATGCGCTCCGAGGGCGTGGCGCTCGGATTCCTCGAGATCAACGGCGAATGGGAGGACCACGTCCGCTACGCCATGACCGCCGAGGAATGGGCCATCCAGCGCCACCACCTGGTTCCCCGGTGGATCGGGGGCGACTGACCATCCCCGCCGACCGGGGCCGCCCGTACCTCCCGACCGCCCACCGGGATCGACCCGGGCGGCGTGACCTGCACCTACGCTCCGAGGTCTTTCCCTCGGCCGAAATGCCGAATACGCTGTACGCAGGTCATTTCGTGCGTTGGGGGGTCAGGTCGTGACGGCTGCCGGGAAGAAGAGAATCGGGGTGCTGGTGGTCGCGTACAACGCGGCAACCACCCTGGCCAAGGTTCTCGACCGCATTCCTGCCGAGATCCGCTCGGACATCGAAGAGGTCATCGTCAGCGACGATCACAGTCAGGACTCCACCTATCTGGTCGGCCTCGGGTACCAGCAGGTCTCCGACCTGCCCATCACCCTGATCAGGCAGCCGACCAACCTCGGCTACGGGGGCAACCAGAAGGCCGGGTACGACCTGGCCATCGAGCACGGCCTCGACATCGTGGTCATGCTCCACGGCGACGGGCAGTATGCGCCCGAGTCCCTCCCCGAGATCGTGGCCCCGCTGCTGGCCGGGGAGGCCGACGCCGTCTTCGGCTCCCGGATCATGATCAAGGGAGCGGCACGCAGAGGCGGGATGCCGCTCTACAAGTACGTGGGCAACCGGATCCTGTCTCGCTTCGAGAATGCCGCCCTGGGCACCGAGCTGACCGAGTTCCACTCGGGGTACCGGGCCTACTCGGTGGCCGCCCTCAAGCAGCTCCCGTTCGAGCGGAACTCGAACGGGTTCAACTTCGATACCCAGATCATCATCCAGCTCCACGATGCGGGCATGCGGATCGCCGAGGTGCCCATCCCCACCTACTACGGCGATGAGATCTGTTACGTGGACGGTATGGGCTACGCCGCCGACGTCACCAAGGATGTGGTGGCCTACCGGCTCCAGAAAGCCGGCTTCGGGGACGGGAGCCGCATCGCCCTCAACGAGGAGTACCAACTCAAGCCCAGCGAGGACAGCTCGCACGGCCGCATCTCCACGCTGCTCAAGTCCCGCCCGCCGGGCAAGGTCCTCGACCTGGGGTGCTCGAGCGGGCTGCTGTCGGAGCGGCTCCGGGCCATGGGCCACCAGGTCACCGGCGTCGACCTCAACGAGATCGCCGGGGTGGAGGACCGGACCGACGCCTTCTTCCGGGCCGACCTCAACGAGGGCATTCCCCCCGAGGTGGGGACCGGGTTCGACATCGTCCTGGCCGCCGACGTGCTCGAGCACCTGGTGAATCCCGGATCCCTGATGCGGCAGGTGCGCAACGTGCTGGCCCCCGAGGGCACGGCCATCTTCTGCGTGCCCAACATCGCCCACTGGTACCCGAGGTTCCGGTCGACCTTCGGGATGTTCGACTACGACCAGCGCGGGATCCTCGACTCCACCCACTTGCGGTTCTTCACCCGCCGGAGCATCAAGAAGCTGATCGAGCGCCGGGGATTCACCGTCCGGCGACTCGAGCCGGTCGGTCTCCCCCTCGACGCCCTGGGGGTCGAGGGCGGCAAGGCACAGTGGCTGCGGCTGGTGGATCACATGCTGCTGTCCACCTGGCCGACGATGTTCGGCTACCAGTTCATCATCGAGGCCACACCGAGCCCCGAGTAGCCCGACCCCTCAGCCGTCGATGCCGCGCACCACGGCCGGGGAGTGGCGGAAGAACTGTTCGACGTCCTGCTCGTAGCGGTAGGCCGGCTCGCCGGACCCGGTCGCCCGGCGCAGGTTGTTGGCCCGGGCGAAGCTCTCCACGGCCCCGGCGCTGGTGTACCGGTACTCGAAGCCGGCGTCGATCAGGCGGGAGGTGTCGACGCCGCGTCCGTAGCGGATGAGGCCTTCCATCTCGGGCGGGAATTGGACGGCCCCGATCCTGCGCAACGGAGCCACGAAGGCCCGGGGCCGGAACGGCGGCAGCAGGAGGAGGTAGCCGTTGCAGATCGAGGCCACCTCGCTCCAGGGCAGCTTGCCGGCACCGGCCACGTTGAAGACCCCCGGGACCCGGTGCCCGGTGACGTATTCGAGGGCCCGGACCACGTCGTCCTCCTCGATGAACTGCACGAGCGGGTCGAAGCCGGCGATACAGGGTTGGAGCCGGCGGCGCAGGTTGTAGCTCACCGGGGTGACGATGTCGGTGCCGAGAACGTTGGCGAACCGGAGGACCGAGACGACCAGATGCGGGTTGTCCTCGGTGAAGTCGCGCACCAGTGACTCGACCTCGATGAGGGATCGCTCGACCCGGGTGCGGACCGGGGACTGCCGGGTGTCCTCCTCCCGGAACCAGGCCGGGTCGGTCTCCGATGATCCGTAGATGTGGGTCGAGGACTTCACGACGACCTGGCGCACCGAGGATCCGGCCGAGCCGGCCGCGGCCAGCAGGTTGAGCGTGCCGATGACGTTGATCTCGTGGAGGGCGCGGCTGGACACGTTGACCGAGTTGGTCTCGAGGAAGGTGTGCACGATGGTGTCCACCTGGGTGGCCCGCACGATCCGGCTCAGGATCGAGTACTTCTGGTCGGAACGGACGAACTCGGTGCGCTCGAGCGGCACCCGGGGCTCATTGGCCCCCAGGCCGAGGATCATCTCGATATCGGCTTCCGCCTCCAGGGCCTGGGCCATGCGGCCGCCCCAGAAGGTGTCGAGCCCGGTGATCAGCACCCGCCGGCCCATGGCTCAGCCGAACCAGATGCTGCGGCGGTCGCGCAGCATGTCGTGGATCGAGTCCTGCAGCCGGGCCCGGATGCTCTCGGCCTCGTCCATCACCCGGCTCCTCGAGTACCGCTCGAGGCCGGGCTCCACGTCGAAC
This sequence comes from uncultured Acidimicrobiaceae bacterium, assembly GCA_963837805.1. Taxonomy (GTDB): domain Bacteria; phylum Actinomycetota; class Acidimicrobiia; order Acidimicrobiales; family RAAP-2; genus Bog-756. The sequence continues at coordinate 569,252 of CAWIOU010000014.1, read as the reverse complement.
GAGACGGGGTCGAGCACCCGGAACTTGAACTTGACCGGGAAGTAGGTGACGTAGCCGATCGGGCCCATCAGCAGCGAGTTCACGGTGACCGGGAAGTACGGGAGGTTGAGCAACCGGGCCACGCTGTTGAGCCGGAACAGGATGGGCATCGACTCCTCGGCCCCGACCACGGCGATGGGGATGACGGGCACGCCGGCCCGCATGGCGATCTCGACGAACCCACCCCGTCCGAACCGGCGTAGGCGATAGCGATCGGAATAGGTCTTGGAGGTGGCCTTGGTGCCCTCGGGGAAGACCAGGGCCAACTGCTGCTGATCGTGGAGGAGCCGGTAGGCGTTGTCTGGATGGGCCGGGACACCTCCCGTCCGGGACCACATCGTGCCGACCACAGGGATGGTCCTGAAGAAGTAGTCGGCCAAGCCGTAGACCGGCCGCCCCAACTCCTCCTCGACACCGTGCATGATCGCCGGGGCATCGGCGGGGATGGCGCCGGCGTGGTTGGCGATGAGCAGAGCGCCGCCGTGGTGGGGGATCTTCTCCAGCCCTTCCCACTCGACCCGGAACCAGTAGCGGTACACCGGGTCGTAGAGGCGGCGGACGATGGAGCGCATGTGCTCGGAGCGGCCCCATTCGTCGACGTCCGATCGCCGGGACGGATCGGGTCCGCCGTCGTCCGACTTGGGCCTGGGTACGGGCAGGATGGACATGGATGCGGCATTGCGTCCGGCCGGGGTGGTGTCGGTCCCCTCGTCCGGGCCATCGGCTGCCGGGCTGGCCAGTGGGTCCTCGCCCCTGGTCGCGTCCGGCCCGTCGCGCTCGGCGCGCGCTGCCGTCCGGGTGGTATCCGACGGATCCGCGCTCACCCCGCCGAGTGTACCGCTGCCGACGGCACCTCCCCTGCGGGCTCGCCTCTAGGTCCCGGCATCGGTGGGCACGTCGAGGCGGCCGGCCAGCGGACCCAGCGCGGCCAGCACTTCGGCGGTCAGGGTCGTGCGGGTGACCGGCAGGGGATCGAGCTCATCCCGCAGGACGCCGGCCACCGTGGCCGCCTCGGCCGGGTCGACCAGTGGCAGGAGGACCATCACCGACCGGCTGTCGGTCAGGACGGGGAGGGGAGTGCCGGCGGTGGAGGCGGCCAGGACCGACCCGACCCGCTCGGCCAGCGCCCGCGGATCGGTGGCGCCGGAGGCGTCGGCCACCACGATGCCAGGGACGGCCGGCGTGGCCAGCAGACCGAGCCTCGACGAGTAGACGTCGGTGAGCATGGAGATCGAGTCGTGGAGCGGATGGACCGTGCTCCCGGGGACATGGGTCCACTGGACGGGAACCTCGGTGATGCGGAGCCCGAGCCGGTGGGCCAGGACGAGGACCTCGACATCGAAGGCGAACCGCTCCATCCGGACCAGGTGGAACAGGAGGCGGGCCACCGGGGTGTGGAAGGCCTTGAAGCCGCACTGGGTGTCGCTGAGCCCGAGCCCGGTGCCGGTGGTGACGAGACGGTTGAAGAGCCGGCCCATGACCGAACGCATGGCATAGGAGCTCTCCACCATCGAAGCAGCCAGCGCCCGCGATCCGATGGCCAGGTCGTTGGATCGCAGCCCGTCGATCAGCACCGGGATGGTTCTCGGGTCGATGGCCATGTCGGCGTCCATGTAGGCGGTGTACCGGCCCCGGGCCAGCGCCACCCCGGTGCGTACGGCTCCGCCCTTGCCCCGGTTGGCCGGATGGCTGATAACCCGATGATGGGGGAGGTGGGCCAGGAGGGCCCGGGCCGCCGCCGCCGTCCCGTCGGTGCTGCCGTCGTCGACGACCAGTACCTCGGTCCGGCCGATGTCCACCGCCCCCTCGTCCACGGCGGCGTCGAACCGCTTGATGCCCTCGGGGAGCCGGTGGGCCTCGTTGAAGGCGGGAACGACGATGGTGAGCTCGGGTGTCATGGTCCTCGGGAGACCGACCCTAGGCGGCAGGGCCGTCGACGGGCGGTCGGGTGATGCCCACGGCCTACGGTCGGGCGGCGCCGACGAAGGCTTCCGACCAGACCGGGTCGAAGGTGACCACCGTGCCGGTGTGGGCGGCCTGGATGATGGTGCTGCTCCCGTAGGAGGTCGGCTGGCCGTCCAGGGTGGGGCCCACGTACATGACGACATGATCGACACCGGTCCCGTCGAAGTCGTAGAAGAGCAGGTCGCCGGGCTCGAGCGAGTTCGGGCTCACATGGGGGAAATCGGCGTACTGGTCGGCCGCCGAGTGGTCCATGGATACCCCGGCATTGGCCCAGGCCAGCATGGTGAGGCCCGAGCAGTCGACTCCCGCCGGGCCGGCGCCGCCCCACACGTAGGGAACCCCCAGGTACTGCATGGCGGCGTGCACGGCGGCGAGGCCCGCGGCCGTGGGGCTGCCGCCGTAGGAGAACGTGGTGCCGCCGGCGCGGCCGGCGGCCTGGTTGGCCGCCGAGGCGGCACTGGCCGCGGCCTGGCTGCCGCCGCTCACCGTGCTGGCCACCTGTGCGGCTTCGGAGGCCTGGGCCGCCGCGGCCTGGGCGGCGGCCGCCGACGTGGCCGACGACGCCGCCTTGGCCGCCGCCGCCGCCTCGGCCGCGGCCTGCTCGGCTATCTGCTGGGCCAGGCTCCCCCGGACCTGGTTCAGCGTCGCCTGGGAGAGGGCACTGGCGGCCGCGGCACTCTGTCGGGCCCTGTCCTCGACGCCCAGCTGGGCGGTCTCCGCCTTCTGCTCGGCGAGGAGCTTGGCCCGGGTGGCCGACAGCTTCTGCTGGCCGGCCTGCACTCGGGCCACGTCGAGGGCCACGTCCCCCGATCCGACCTTCTCGTAGAGGGCGCGGATCTGGCTCCCGGTGGTGGGGGCGGCGAACAGCTGGGACACCGCCGTCGACGAGGTGTCGTTGATGTAGGCCTGCACGGCGTCGTCGCGGAGCTGGGATCGCTCGGTCTCCAGCTTGGACCGGGCGGCGTTGAGGGAGGTCTCGGTGGCCTGCAGGGCCGTCCGGGTGCTGGTCAGCTCGACCACCGACTGGTTGTACTGCTCGTCGGCCCGGTCGAGTGCGTTCTGCTCCTGGGAGATCTGGCTCTCGAGCTTGTTCAGCTGGGCCTCGGTGGCGTTGATCTGGGCCTGCGCCGCCGACGGGGCCTTGGCGGCGTGAGCGTCGGCGCCGGGCCGGGCCTTGCTCCCCGAGCCCGCCGCCGTGGTGGTGGGCGAGGAGGTCGCGGAGGTGCTCGACGGGCTCGTGGTCCCCGTGGTCCCCGGGCTGCCGGCGGCCCCGGCGACGCCCGGGCCGACGGTCATCCCGAGGGCGGCGGTGGCGCCCAGGGCGACCAGGGCGGCCCTGACCGGGCCGGGGCCACGGCGGACGTTGCCGGGCCCGCGGGTGCGGCCTCCTCGACGGACCGGATCCCGCGACCTCATCCGGCCGGCCCATCGTCCGGCCCTGGCAGACGCCCCTCGTGACACGTTCTTCTCCCTGCCCACAGATCGAAGGGGTGAAAATGCCGTTCACCCGATAAGTTGCCACCAACATCGGCAGTTCGGCGGCAAAACTGGAGGGCACAGAGATGGACGGAGTCGTCGAGGTCCAGGGTGGCCGGGTCCGGGGTGTCCTTCGACACGGCCAGTGGTCGTTCTCGGGGATCCCCTACGCAAGCTCGCCGGCCGGTGCCGGTCGGTGGAGACCTCCGGGCCCGGTGGCCGGCTGGACGGGGATCAAGGAGTGCGACCGGTTCGGGCCCATCGCCCCCCAGTCCCCGGGGCTGATCGAGATGTCCCTCGGCGGCGAGCCCGACGAGCAGGCCGAGGACTGTCTGACCCTCAATATCTGGACCCCGGGGCCCGACGACGGCCGGCGGCCGGTAATGGTCTGGATTCATGGGGGGTCGTTCGTTTCCGGGTCCGGGGCGGCGAGTCTGTACCGAGGTGGCATGTTGTCACGAGAGGGCGACGTCGTGGTAGTCACCATCAACTACCGTCTCGGGCTTCTCGGGTTCCTGGCCCACCCGGCGCTCGAGGACGTCGGACAGACCTGGCTCGACGGCCGGGTGTGGTCGGGCTCGGGCAACTGGGGCCTGGCCGATCAGGTCGCCGCTCTGCTCTGGGTGCAGGACCACATCGCCGACTTCGGGGGCGACCCCGGCAACGTGACCGTCTTCGGCGAGTCGGCCGGGGGCATGAGTGTGTCCACCCTGTTGGGCACCCCCGCGGCGCAGGGGCTGTTCCACCGGGCCATCGTCCAGAGCGGTCCGCCGTACACCTCGACCGCCGAGAAGGCGTGGGCCCGGACCGAGCAGGTGGCCGCCCACCTCGGCGTGCCCGTGACCCGGGCGGCTTTGGAGAAGGTGCCCGCCGAGGACCTGGTCCGGGCCGCCGGAGAGATCGGTGCGGTGGTGGCGGCCAATGACGATCCGGCATTGCTGATGATGCCGGTGGTCGACGGCGGGATGCTCCCGACCGCCCCCGAGGAGGCGGTGACGTTCGGCTCGGCATCCAGTATCCCTCTGCTGATGGGCACCACCCGGGACGAGTCGGCCTTCTTCACCGTCGGGAACCCGGCCCTCAGCTCGCTGGACGAACACGGCTTGCGACGGTGGACGGGTCGCCTGACCACGGAAGCGGGAGCTGCTGACGAGCTGATCGCCTCGGTGCGGGCGGCGCGATCCGGTCGGGGTGAGCCGGTGAGCCCTCGGGACCTGTGGGTGGCCATCGCCACCGAGTACGTGTTCCGGCTGCCGGCGGTCCGATTCGCCGACGCCCACGCCGGTGCGTCGGATGCCGGTGTGGGTACGTACTTCTATCTCTTCACTTGGGAGTCACCGGCGTTCGGAGGGATCCTCGGGTCGTGCCACGCGCTGGACATCCCCTTCGTGTTCGGAACGGTCCACAACCCCGCGGTGCAGACGTTCTCGGGTGGAGGTGCCGACGCCTTCGCCCTGTCCGCTGCGGTGCGCCGGGCATGGACCGGATTCGCGCGATCCGGTTCCCCCGGCGACTGGCCCCGATGGGATGCCGCCATCCAGCCGACCACGGTGCTCGGACCCTGGCCCGCCGGGCCGGGACTGGAGCACCGGGTCGACCAGCCGCGGCACGAGGAGCTCGAGGCCATGGCCGAGCTCGTCGCCGCCCGATCGGGCATCTGAGCCCGGTAGGGCACCTGAACCGGCGACCGGCCGGGCCAGCACCTAAGGTTGTTTCGGGCGTCACCCCGTGGACCGCGTGGTTGCCACGCGTCGGCGGGCAGATGCCACGCCAACGGGGACGTAGCCCAACCGGCAGAGGCAGGGCGCTTAAACCGCCTCCAGTGAGGGTTCGACTCCCTCCGTCCCCACCTCCGTCCCCACCTCCGTCCCCACCGGATCGCGGGCAGGGGTCCGCGATGCTGTGACGGGCGACGGGTCCCTCACGAAGCGTGCCAGCCGGCTCCGTCGTTTTCCGAGGTGCCTAATCGTGCCCCAACGAAAGCCGGGTGCAGGGAGCCCTTCCCGCGGTCGAAGAGCTCGAGGATCCGCGGCGGACGGAGTCGTCGTTCACCCCGGGCGAGCATGAGATGCTCGAGGGCTGGCTCGAGTTCCATTGCATCACCTTGTTGATCAAGTGCGAGGGACTCGACGCGGGGCACGCAAGGCGAGGCCCGTCTCCACCTCCAAGCTGTCGCTTCACGGCCTGGTGTGCCACACGACCGAGGTCGTCTCCGCCCGTCGACGGGTGGCCTCCATCCCTCGGGGTGACCCGCACGGCTCACGCCACGTGGACGTTCCTGACGAACTTGCGCTGGGTCGGCTTGGCTTCGCCAGATGCAGTCTCCGTGCCCAGCAGGTCGGAGACGCACTCGTCACACAGACGGCCAAATGTTCGGCCGGTCTTTAGGCGTTTCCGATCGCGCCGGCCGACCTTGGCCACCGCCCCTTTCCATCCGCAGAGGTGGCACGTGCCGTATCGGTGTCTGCCGCCATCCTGATCGCCGCGTTGCAGATCTACCACCTGCAGGCCCCCTCGTTACCGCGACACTCACGCGGCTCGCATCGACGTAGCACGCCTAGAACTGTATTCAAGCTACCTGCCCGATAGTGGGACCTGGGATCGCGGTCCGGACGTCCGGCAGACGGGCGCGGAGTCTCCGGTCTGCCCTGCCGCCTATCTGCAGGTAGACCAAGTGACCACCTCCGGACGGGAGCTGCTCCAAGGGATGGTGACAGGTCCGGACAGCGCGATCGGGTTCGGGTTCCCTCGACGGCCGGGACGGGAACACGCCGAGGACGATACGGTCGCCGAACTCACTGCGGACGTTCCGGCGGTCGTTCAATGCCCGATTCACAGGTGGAGTTGCGGTGGATGCATGCACCTGACCTGCCTCAACGGCGCCTCGATTGCTCTTCCACTGCTCGTTGAACATGGCTACAAAATCTCACGAAGAGAGAGCAACTCACCACTAAAACGCAGCTTGATGAGGCTGTTCATCGAACATAGAGTCTGGGCTGGCCTGCATCGGAGATGCGATCGGCCGCGGTGGACCCGAAGGGACGCATGAGATCGCAAAAGGACAAGCGAGTGTCGATCGGGACGCAACTGTTTGGGGTAGGCAGCCGATCACAGTCGAAGAGCAAATCGGGAATCGCACAACTGAAGGTCCTCAGCGAATGAAAGGCAGGTTGGAATGACCCTTGGCGAGGCGGAGCGCACGAAGCGGAAGGTGTGCGCTAGGCAGTCAGAACCCACCGTGAGCATCGTGATACCAGCAAAGAACGAAGTTCGGAACCTTCCTCACGTGTTCGCCGATCTTTCGCCGGAAGTTCACGAGGTGATTCTGGTCGACGGGGGCTCGACGGACGGCACGGTGAATGTGGCCCGACGTCTCCGGCCGGACATCATCATTGTCGGCCAGACCCGGAAGGGGAAGGGTAATGCGCTCGCCTGTGGTTTTGCCGTTGCGACCGGGGACTTCATCGTCATGCTCGATGCGGACGGGTCGAACAACCCGGCGGAGATTCCGCGGTTTGTCAACGCCCTCCGGGAGGGAGCCGACTTCGCCAAGGGCTCGCGCTTCATGCCCGGGGCCGGGAGTAGCGACATCAGCCGCATTCGACAATTTGGGAACTTCTGGTTGAACAAGATCGTCAACTACCTCTATGGGACCCGGTACACCGACCTCTGCTATGGCTACAACGCTTTCCGCCGGGAGTGCCTGTCGGTCATGGACCTCGAGGCGGGCGAGCCCGACGACACCGACGAGGGAACGATGCAGTGGGGTGACGGATTCGAGGTTGAGACTCTGATCAACGTCCGGATCGCCAAGGCGCACCTGCGGGTTGCAGAGGTGCCGAGCTTCGAACAGAGCCGCCGCTTCGGCGCCAGCAACCTGAATGCGTTCTCCGACGGATTTCGGGTCCTGAGGACGATCCACGCCGAGCGCAAGCGCGGCTCACGCCGCAACGCCGCGGCGTCGGAACAGCCACTTCGGGAAGTCGGCGCTTCGTGGTCGGTGATCTCCACGTTCGCTGAAGAGGCCAGTTGACCACCCCAGATGCAATGCCGGACGCCTGACCATCACTTCGCAGGCGCCGGTCCGCTTTGATCGCCGTCCGCGTCACCGCACGCTACCTAGGGTCCGTTCACACCGAAAGATGCGCTCGCGGTGACGGGGTCGGTGGCCGAGGAAAGGATGCCCGATCGTTCTCGGGTCTCCGTCTTTGGTTGTGGTGACTGACCCTGCGCGCGCTGAGTGGATGATCGGATTGCGCGGTGTCCGGGTCCTCGGCTGCGGACACCGGCCAGGGCGGTGAGGCACTAATACACGAGACGACGATCGACCGAACTGGACCGTGACCGTGGCCGGGCGGCGATCGTTCGCCCCTACTGACCACCGGTCGGCCCGTGGACGGCCACGGTGGCGATGAGGTCCCGGTGGTCGCTGCCCGGACCGTTGTCCGTCCTGATCTGGGTGACGGCCACGCCGGGACCGGTCAGGACGTGATCGATGCGGGCCAGGGGCGGGAAGGGGTGGTCGAACTGGTTCCAGGTCATGTCGAAGGGCTCGCCACGGGCTGCGGCGCCGTCGGTCAGGCCGGTGCCGAGGATGGCTCGGAAGCCGCGGTTTCCCCAGGTGGCGTTCAAGTCGCCCGCCACCAACAGGTCGGTCGTTCCGCGGGCCCGCAGGAGCCGTCCGATGAAGGCCAGGTCGTCCTGCCACTGGGAGAACGAGGAGGGCAGCGGGGCGATGGTGTGGACGACCCACAGGGGCTGGGGCCCCGAGGGCAGCTCGAGGGTGGCCTGGACGATGAGGGGGCGGTCGTAGTTGTAAACGATGCGGATATGTGTCAGCGGGTACCGGGAGGCTACGAAGAAGCCACCCGAGTCGTGGCGCACGATGTTGATCTGATAGGGGAGATCCTCGAGGACGCCGGCCTCGTTGAGCTCGGCCGAGACGACCCGGTTGGTCTCCTCCATGGTGACCAACTGGGGCCGGACCTGTGCGATCTCCCTGGCATAGCCCCCCAACGACGTATTGGTTTGATCGGTGTTGGCATCGAGAAGCTGGAGGGTCGGGGCACGGGTCGTCCAGGCGGGCACCGGCCCGGCGGCGGTCAGCTCGGGGGCGAGAAAGACGACCTGAGCCACGACGATGAGGAGGGCGGCCGCAGTGAGGATGTACCGGCGGCCCAGCATGGCCACCAACACCACGATCCACGCCGGAAGGTAGACGAATACGGTGAACGCGTTGAGAACGGCGAAGGGCTCGACATCGTCCCAGGCCACGAGGCGCATCACGACGACGACAGCCAGCAACGCAACCACGGTCCACAGGGGAACGGCCATGTAGATCGGCAGCCGCCGCTCCCTCCGTCGGTGGGGATGGCCTGCGGACCGTAGGATCGGAGCGTGCTCCTGCATCGGCGCAGCGTACGCCGCTAGTGGTGGGGCGAGAAGGGACCGGGGACTCGGTCGGATACGGGTCCGGGACGGAGGCCCTACGACGGCGAGCCTCAGGCGACGCGGCGGTGTCTGGCCGCCTTGGGCCTGCCCGCTCCCGCTGCCGGGGATGACCCAGTGGATACCTGCACGCGGAGGAGGTCATCGGTGCACTCCTGGCAGAGCCACCGATACTGCCTGCCGACCTTCAGCACCCTCCGGTCATGCCGACGGACCTTGCCGAGGGCTCCGGCGCATCCACAGCGGTGGCAGACGCGGTTGGTTTGTTTTGCGAGTCGTGCGACATGAAGGCGGGTTGGCGTGACGCTTGAGGATGATGGGGCGCCGCGGCCGTAGTCAACCTTGGGCAGCGCAAACCGGAGCCTACGGTGTCGTGATTCCGGCCAAGGACGAAGCGAAAAATCTCCCTTATGTATTACCGGGATTACCACGAGACTCGTACGAGATGATCCTCGTGGACGGTGACTCGACTGACGGCACAGCGGAGGTCACTCGTAGATTGCGACCCGACGTCACGATCATCGGTCAGTCGCGCAAGGGTAAAGGCAATGCCCTGACCTGTGGATTTGCGGGTGGCAACAGGAGATTTCATCGTGATGTTCGATGCCGATGGATCGAACGATCGGCTGAGATCCCACGTTTCGTCAACGCGCTGAAGGTGGAAGCCGATTTTGCCAAGGGCTCCCGATTCCCGCCAGGGGCGGGAAGGTCCGACATAAGTCGTCGCGATTGTCTCTCTGTTTTCGAACTCGAGGCTGGAGAGGTCGACGGTGCCGACCGAGACGCCACTCCGGTGCGAGCAATCTCAACGCATACTCCGACGGCATCCGCGTCATGAGGACGATCCACGCAGAACGCAAGGGCGGTGCTTGTCGAGCTGAAGTCCGTCTGGAGGTTCCAAACGGGACTCGGGGACTTCGTGGTCGGTGCTATCCACTCTCGTTGAGGAGGCCAGTTGAGGCACCGAGGTTCTGATTCGGCGATTGTGTAGCTCCAGTTGCCCCGGGCTATAGTCACCCACCCACCATCTACAGCTGGTGAAGCGGGTGGTCCGATCGAGGGGTCCGGTCAGAGGAGGCAGAATTAGGTGGCTACCCGAAGTTCCTGGCAGCTCTGGTTCGAGCTCTATGGCCTGCATGTCCAATCCGCACCACCAAGGTCTGATGCATCCGGTACGCCGTGATCCGGCTTCGGCAGACACCGACCGAATGGTATAACGGCCGCTCGTCGACGAAGCGAGGTAATCAAGTATCCGTGGGTTGTTATGCCCTGTGAATAGCGGCAACATTCGCATCGGGACCTCGATGAGAACCAATTCCGCCCGACCATCGCTATGGCATTTGAGTTACCATTGCTTCTCAATACATCTTCATAGTTCCAGAAAGCGCTACGAGAACCATGCCATCTAATTTCAGCAAGCCTAATTCCTGATAGTACGACCAGATGGACCTTAGCGTGGCACCTGTTACTCCCGATTCTCCCCCATGTGTCGTCGGTGTCGAAGTGCATGTTCATCGCTTTGCAAGAGGCCTCGCCCGGCTTGCCTGCGATGTTCCTATCATTACTCAAGTCGCCCACGATGATCCGAATCCCGGAATCGACACGCTCAAGCAGGGTCCTACAATTCCACGGATCCCGGATTGGGCTCGAAGTGATTGGTTTCCGGTCGCACCACTAGTGAAACGATATCTCCGCCGAGATGCAGACACTTTTCACATCGTTCCTGCGCATAGCCTTCACGCTTGGGCGCGTTTGCCGGCATCAGGCGCAGCCGCGTATACCTTTCAACTCCCACCCCGTTCCCATGGAACCGCGCCCACCGCAATGGCTCGAACCTTGGATCGCGTCCTTCATCCAGTGGCGGCCCGAATATTTCGTAGAGATTCAGCCGCCCCGATCAACCGAGGAGATGGTGAGCCGCAGGGTACCGCCACGTCTTTCGACCGCTGGAGGTCAACACACACGGCGCGCAGAGGCGACGAGGGGCTCCGGGTATGCACGGCGCATGTACGGAATCGTATGGCGCTATTTCCCACCCGCTGCTCTTCCACGACAGCAACGGGGCGCGCATGATCCTCTCCCAGCCGTGTGACGTACCTTCCCTGGAACTCGATCCCTCACTGCCATCAAGCATGATCGTCTCCCCACCGTGTGACGTACCTTCCCTGGAACTCGATCCCTCACTGCCACTCCCACCGAGTGCGCCTCCTTTGCCTTGTGGCACTTTCCAAAGTGAGCGACCGACTGAAGATCTCGATTATTCGCATTTTATAGTAGGGGTCTTATCTCTGGTCCTTGTTTTGATGGCTGGAATTGGGGCACTTTTCTCACTTCGATCACTAGAAGCATCAGCCGTTTTTGTCTATGCCTTTTTTGGCATCGGTACCGCCTTGCTGCAATTTTCGAAGCGAACTGGCTTGGATTTCCTGACCTCCGGAATAGGGCTGAGCGTCTCCGTGGTCATACTCGTCGGTTTTGGATTGGTCGAGTTGAAGCTTTGGCCCGCCGGTCATTTTCTCTTCTACTTGACCGCCGCCGTATCGGCTTCGATCCATATCGCAAGTGTTTGGAAGAATCGCGCTTGTTCTATCGCCATCGCAGACGCTCGAGGATCCGTTGTAGCCTTCTTTGCGTCACATCGCTACCTGGCAATAAGCACTGCCGGCGCCATACTTTGCATCGTGGCCATCGCCCAAGATCGCAATCATGATCTGGGGCCAAGTGGGCTTCTCGGCTCATTGTCTCCGATATGGTATTTGGGCCTCCTAACTATTGTCACCACAATAATTCTTGGCCGTCACTTATCAACGCTGGAATTCGCCTATTCCGTTGTCCTGTTGGCGCTGATTCTCACTTGCACCCCCGTGATTATTTTCAGTGGGCCAATCTTCAGCTGGACGATTTTAAATGTAGGTATCACGAACTATATAATAGTTCATGGCACGGTCAATTCCGGTTTGGACATCTATCAAGCGTGGCCCGGTCTATTTGCGGGGATGGGCTGGCTTTCAAGTAATGCCCACGTGTCAATTCCACTGCAAGAAGCAAGATGGTGGCCTGCTGTTATAGACCTGGGTGTTTTAATCGCCTTCCGGGACCTTGCAAAACAAGTGGGTTTGACAGCTCATCGCGCCTGGCTGGCGACGGCCTTCTTTTGTGCCGGAAGTGTGTTTCAGGAGGCTTACTTCTGCCCTCAGAACATTGCCTATCTTTTGACGATCATCGTCTATGCACGCGTGTTCGGAAATCGACGCGCCGGCGGGGTGGCATCAAAATCAGATTGGCTGGTGGTCGTTCCGTGTCTACTCGCCATTTCGATAACGCATCAGATTACTCCCTATATGCTTACGGTCGCACTGATCGCCTTAGCACTGTTTGGCTACCTCAAATCGAATTGGTTCATCGCCGCCGCGATCGTGCCCGCGCTCATTTGGGCTTCTTTGAATCTTGGGTGGGTCAAGCACAATATAAGTCTGGATCAGTTGGGTTCACTATTCTCGAACTCCGTGCCGACGTCGAATTTTGTTCCCGGAGTTCAGAACGATATATTTGAGCAAATAACCCGCATTGGTGAATTTGGAGCGCTGCTGCCAATCGGTGTGCTCGCGCTCGTTGCCTTATATTCGAGGCGAGACCGACTTAGCTTCGCATTAGCGTTTGCCGCTGCAACTGCCTTCGGTCTCATCGTGGTGACTTCATATGGGAACGACGGACCATTGCGGACTGGTCTGTTTGCCCTGCCGTGGATCGCAATACTGGCTGCTTCAACCAAACCGGCGAAGAGTCATCGCTTACTCACAACTACAGGAGTAGCTCTAGTTCTAGTAGTGGCGGTCGGGTATGTGTTGGGAACCATGGCCCAGGACTACGTGAATGCCGTGAGGCCGTCTGACTTGGCCGCGGAGAAGGCGTTTGAAACCTCAGCTCCCGTTGGGTCGACTGTGTATGTGATCGGTGATGATTTCCCGTCCGGATTGACGTACAGGCTGTATTCACTCTCTTGGTACCGCGTTCTTCGTCTAACGAAGTACAGGGATGCGCACGGCAAGTTTAATGCCGCCGGCGCTGTCGAGGCATTCAACAGAACAATCGGCGGGTCGGCGGGGCGTCACTATTATGTGATGACGGGCGCTGCCCCTGAAGCTGAATTAGTCTCTGATGGCTTCTCTACCACCTCAGAATATGAGGCGATTATAAATGCCTTTTCGAACTCTCCGGAATGGAAACCCGTCTATCGGTCTGGCGTCTCCGGACTGTACAAATTCGTAGGTTGATGGTGGCCCCTACGCGGGTGGCCATGAGGTGGGCTTAATGCCGGAAGGCGGTTGAGCTGGCGAGCTTCACTTCCCCACGCTGAGTGGAAGCTGTTCGTCCGATCGGACCATGATTACGTGTGCGTCGGATGGTGAACGGGCCGTTCTGACGCATCTCTGAAGTCACCGATACCATCCGGTCTCTCTGACGATGAGCTCAATGCAGGCCACTCCTGTCCCATTTGGCCCAGGCGTCGAAGGTCGACCCCTTCTCTTCGCTGCCCATGTCTCTGATTGGGAGACTCCCGGTTGTGACCCGATCGTCTCTATTCCGACGGATAGACAAACGCCAGGTGAGCTTTGAAGTCGGCCCCTTGAGGGGTTACCGTGCTTGGGGTTCCGCCCCAGTTCTGCAACAGCTCCCAGTTGGTCCAATCATCAGGGCTCGGAGATGAATAGCATGCGTCTGGTTGCGGCCCGCTGTAGGGCGTCCATGACCAAGCTAAGTATGATTCATCATGACTGTCAGCCCAGTTCATGTAAACGTCGATATAGCTGGTACTGCAATCGTCCTCGCCGAGTTCGCCGGTGACCATAGGGATGTTGGCAGCGTTAAACTGTGCCAGGTTGTAGTTCCAATCAGCCACCGTGGTGTCGTTTGAGGTGGTGTAGGTGTGGAAACTTATGATCACCTGGTGTAGTGGGTCGACCGGGAGATTGGCGAGCTCAGGACATGCAACATCGTCACCCCAGTTGTAGTTTCGTCCACAGGGATCAGTTGCATACTCAAGTCCACCTAGCATGATCGGTTGAGTCGCTCCAGTCGCTCTTACGGTGGTTACAAGTTGTTGCATACCTGCCGTTTGGTACGTCTTCGAAGGTTTTCCCCCGGTGACTTCGCAACCCTCAAGCCAGCATCCCCAAGGCGATGAGGCTGTCCCACTGGTTGGTGCGGTAACTGACGAAGATTGCCCAATGTATGGTTCGTTGAACAGGTCGAAAATGACAGCCGGATCGGACTTGAATGTAGTAGCCACAGAAGTCCAGAAGGCAGGTGCGTGGTCCTCATCAGCCATCGGCCATTGGACATTGGACTGATAACTCCCAGGAGCGGCCCATTGCAGGTCAAGGATTGTGATGATGCCGTCAGCGTTGAGAGCTGCGACCCAATTTTGTATTGCCGTTTGGTAGCTAGTCCCCGAATACGCTGCGGGCGCTCCGTTGATGTCTAACCAGCAGTCCTCATTGAGCGGTATTCGAACGGCATTTATATGCCACGAGGCGATGGCCGCGGCAGACGCGGCATCCTCGGCTGGCGTATTGCTGGCACCAACAGAAAGTCCTATGTCTTGTATGCATGCGGATTCGGTGCCGGTGACGTCAACGCCGAGTAAACGCATTTGCTGACCAGAGCCGTTGACCAGCTTATTCCCATCGACGCGCACACTGATTCCCGACGACGGATCGGCCCTGACGGTCGTCGTGGTTGTCGGTGGATCGTCCGTCGTCGTGACACTGGGTGCAGGGGGCGTATAGCGGCGCGGTGTCCGGCGGGTTCCCCGTGCCGTCCTCGATAGGTCGGCCCGGCCCGCGAGATTGCTCGAGGATGAGTGAGCCGTGGCGTTCGCGTGCCTCCCCGACCACCCTCCGGAGCCGTTGAGCAAGTATCCAATCGTCCGTCCACGCGCGGTCGTACTTGGTTCGTTGCTAATGTTCGTTGTGCCCAGGACACTCACGAGAATTAGCACGGCTAAGGCTACGACCCACATCTTGCCCCTCGTCACTAGCGTACCTATCGTCACCAGTTCGATCGAACTTTAGAGAAGTCTTCAAAGGTCCTGTTGGCGGGTTGCTCCCAGTTGCTCGTGTCGCACTGCTACGCCTGGGTCCCGCGTCGCCATCTCCATTGCACGCTCGACGTTCCGACGAATAGACAAGCGCCAGGTGAGCTTGGTAGTCCGCCCCAGTTCTGCCACTGCTCCCAGTTGGTTCAATCATCAGAGCTTGCAGATGAATAGCATGCGTCTGATTGCGGTCCACTGGAGGGTGTCCAGGACCCCTCAGAGCAGGTGACCGTGGTGCCACTTCCGGGGGCCGCAGCGATGCCCTGGAGCGGATCACCATGTATCGCGAGACTACATGCGCGCCGCCGCCACTGGTGATGGCCTCCGGACCGGCATCGTCGCCGATTACCGCGATCGACGAGTCGGTAGCCGAGAGAGGCAGAAGGCCGCCGGAGCTCTTGAGGAGCACCGTTCACCTCGAGCAGTGTCCCATCCAAACCGGGAGGAGCACCACACGGCATGGCATCGATGGCCGGTTCTTCGGCAGATGTCGTATCGGTAGTAACCGTTGCGTCCGTGTGCGCCTGCCCCTACGAAGGACCGGCCGCAGCTATGGCAATGACGCTTCCCACTGAGGAGGTATTCGGATGTCGTGGGCCTGATCGTGGCTGACTCGGCCCCTCGCTTATCCAGGAGCCTTTGCGCGCCGGTGAAGACTCTCTCGTCCACGATCGCTTCGTGCTTGCCATTGTGGAGGGCGCCGCCGTGGGCGATCTTGCCGAGATAGACAGGACTGCGCAGTGTGCGCAGTCACGATTCCGCCCACGGCGACCATTTCCAGCTACAGGAACCTTCCAGCTACAGGAACCGGTGCACCTCCTCGATAGCGATTTGCTGCATTGCTCCGAGAATGGGTTAGACGTGTAAGTCGAGCCAAACGTGGCAACGTATGATTGCGAGGTATGAACGGCCAACTTCGACGGGGTATTCGTTCCGGAGCGCTTGACGCGATCCGGGAGCGGCAGCACGCATCCGTGGTTCGTCCTCCAATAGCCAGGCAATCGTGTCCGGAACCTTGTCGGTGAGGTCACGTCAAATCCCCTTTGACTCAGCGCGCGTTCGTGCGCTGCTGAGATCTTCAGCCGGCCGTCGAAAGCTCGCGGACGCCGTTCTGGTCCGGCTCACTCAGGGTCTGCGTGCAAGGCTCCTCGCCTCGCTGCCGATGGAGCAGCTCGAAGACGTAATCAACGTTCGGAACCTGGTCACGAGACAAGCCGTGCGAGTGGTCGCCTCGCTTGGTATTCCCGATCTGATCGCCGCTGGGATCACAGACTTGGACGCACTGGCTCTCCGCGTAGGAGCGGACAGCGATTCCTTCCGTCGGTTGTCGCGGCATCTGGTGAATCGTGGCGTATTCACAGCCCCGACGTCGTCCACCCTGGGATTGACGGCGGTAGGTGAGCTGTTGCGGTCGGGGGAGAAAAATGGCCGACACTTGTACTTTCAAGTTACGGGAGTGGCGCCACGATTTGAGGCCGCCTTGGCAGGGATGATGCATTCCGTGCTCACAGGTGAGCCGGCGTACGCACATATTCACGGCGAGGAGCTTTGGCAACAGATGGAAAAAGAGCCGCTTCTAGCTGCGTCCTTTGATGCGGATATGAACATCCACGCCAGAGAGGTGGGTCCGGTGCTCGCTCAGCATTACGACTGGACTGGTGTATCCCGTGCCGCGGATGTCGGGGGAGGCAGTGGCGAGTTGCTGCGCAGTGTGTTGACCCATCTCCCCGCCATGACGGGAACCGTCATTGAGTTCGCCGACGTTGCCCTCCGGGCCCGCAAGGCCATGGACGATGCCGGCTTTGCGAGTCGCTGCGATGTAGTCGAGGCCGATTTTCTCCAGCGCGTTCCAGCTGTAGCCGATGCTTACCTATTGAGCTGGATCTTGCACGACTGGAAAGACGAGCAGGCTGTGACCATCCTGCGCCACTGTCGGGCCGCAGCCGGTTCGGATGGGCGCGTGCTTGTGATTGAGCAACCGTACGATCTGGTAGCGGACTCCGGTTTGGATCTTCGCATGCTCGTCTTCTTCGGGGCTCGCGAGCGGACGCGCCAGGAGTACGAGATGCTCGCCCAGGCCGCCGGGCTCCGAGTCGTGTCCTGGGCGCCGCTCGTTTCAGGCTTTTCTGTGATGGACTGTCGACCCGTCGGCTGACGTCAGTCGCGGTTCAGTGCGTCCCAGTGCCCAGTTACGATGTGTAGCGTCCGTCGTATTTGGCACGGACGCCTTTGTACTTCACCTCCTCGTCTCACAGAACCGACCGACGTTCTGTCATAAATCAGCGCGGGACTACCGGCGGAGATGGCGACGAATGATACGACCAGGCCAGCCAGATCGCGACGCTCCACTGGGGGAGTGGAGCTTTCGGGAGTGGCCGGTGTCGGTGCCGGTCCCCTCCGTTCACCTGACCGTCTTCCAAGCGATGGCTCGCCGGAGCGCGAGACGAACGGAATCGGATGCCGCTTCGGTCGGCGGACTCTTTACTGATTGGGCGTCATATTCGCATCTGATTGGGCGTCATGGTCATGTTATTCTTGGCCGATTCTCAGCTAGTTCTAAGGATTATCGGCAGGCTATTGCCAAGGCGACTGCATGCACCAGGAGTTGCAGATGAGGCTTTCGAGCCAGGCCATGTGGACGGGCGCCCGAACCGTTGCTCTTTCGCGTCGGGTGCCGTTCGAAGTGCGCTGCCGCTTGCTCTATTTGTACAGGCGTCGATCGTGGCCCACTCGATATCCAGTAACTTTTACCCAAAAGCTGCTGTGGAAGATGGTCAAGGATCGTCGGCCTTTGCTGACAACCTTTGCGGACAAAATCGCAGTGCGTGATTACGTTGCCCATGCCATCGGACCCGAGGTGCTGCCTCAGCTGTACGCCGTGGTCGCGGATCCGGCGGACTTGGATCCGGCTCAATTGCCCGAGCAGTTCGTTGTGAAGCCGAATCATGCCTCGGGGCTGGTTTGGATCGTCGCGGATCGGTCTGTCGGCCGAGCACATCTTGCATCAGGAATGTTCACCACGACCCGACAAGAACTCGATTGGGACGCACTCGTAGCGACATGTCGTGCATGGCTGGCGCTTGACTACGCCGATGTCGCGCTGGAGTGGGCGTATCGCAACATCCCACCTAGGATTATGGTCGAAGAGTTGCTATTGAACTCCGACGGGCAGATCCCACGGGACTACAAGTTTCTCGTCTTTCACGGTCGGGTTCGCCTCGTCCAGGTCCACACGGACCGCTTCGGCGAACATCGGGTCAACCTCTTTCTTCCCGATTGGACCCCCTTCCATGCGCTATTGCCCTTTCCACGTGATAATCACGAGCCTCCTCGCCCCGACTCCCTCGAACGGATGGTCCATATTGCCGAGACCCTCGGACAGGAGACCGACTTCGTCAGAGTTGACCTCTATAATGTCGATGGCCGTGTGGTCTTCGGTGAGATCACGAGCTACCCGGCGGCAGCATCTCAGGATTTGTACCCGGAGTCGCTCGAGCTCGGTCAGTACTGGACACTCCCAGCGCATTACCGCTAGCTCTCCTTGGTCCCCGGGTCTCTGGATCTTTACCTGCGTCGTCTCCGTCTTCACGGACTGATCGAACGAACACCGGGCACGAACTCCTATGTCCTCACCCCTGAGGAGATCCGCATCGCCGTCTTCTACACCAAGCTCCACGGCCGCCTGCTCCGGCCTCTGCTCGAGGCGGACAAACCCCCAGCTCCTATCGAGCTTCGTCGAGCACTCGGGACCATCGACCATGTGCTCGAGAACTACATCACAGGAGCGCGTCTCGGAACAGCAGCCTGAAACTTGTCACAAGATCCAGAGACCCGGGGACCAAGAAGCACTAGCCGTGAGACTGGGTTCTCCTCTTCATCTTCTCGTCAGGTTCTCCTCGTACCATCATCCTGTGAGGCCGATTCTCATGCATCCATCCGCGCCGCACGACCGCCCACAATCCGGCCCTACCCATGGCACCTCGACTCAGTGGTCACGCCTCAGTGCTTACGGGGCAAGAGTTGGAGCTCCATGCAAGGCCTGGCTTCAAAGGGGAAGGCCGGAGCGACCCATTGGGTCCGATCCGGCAATGCCCGATCCGGCAATGGTCAACACTCTGCGACCTCGCCTAGCCTGACGAGGGTGGGGAGCGCTGGCAGGGGGGAGGACAAACATGCCAGCATGAGCCGACCCGTTTTGCTGGTGTTGTGCTCCATTGGGCTTGTCGGAGTCCTGCTTCGACTGTGGCTGATCGCATTCGAACACTTCTTCAATGAAGACGCCTTGATCACGCTCCGGTACGGCCGGAACATCATCCAAGGGAACGGCTGGGTCTACAACACGAACCAGCACGTCTTGGGCAGTACGTCCCCGGTGTGGACCGTCGTAGGCGCTCTGGCCAGCGGCCTTCTGAGCACAGGGGGAGCAAGACTCCTTCTCTCCACGATGGACCTGGTCTTCTACTGCCTCGCCGGGTGGCTTCTCGTTAGACGAATATGCTCACATTCTGACGTAGGCGCAGTCGCGCCGGTCGTGCTTGTGGCCGTTTTGGCATTCCACCGATTGATACTGGACACATCGATAGGCGGCCTCGAAGAGTCCCTTTTCGTCCTGCTCGTCGTCGCTGCCGTTCTGGTGGTGGAGCGATCGGTGCCCGCCGGCTTCGCCCTGGCGGGTATTGCCACACTTGTGAGGCCCGAAGGACTGGTACTCGCGGATCGCGTTGCTTCTGATGCTACTCACCGTCGACCGGCGATGGAAGAGTGTCGTCGGGGCAGTCTTGAGCTTCGGGGTTGTCATAACCCCCTGGGTCGTCTACGCCACGATCTACTTCGGTTCCCCGATTCCACAGAGCGCCAAAGCCAAGTCGAGCTGGATTGGCCAGCACCTCACCTTGCTGCGCTTACTTTGGCGACCGCAACATCTGCTAACGGTCTTCACCTTTCTGAACGCAACGTACACAGGTTCGACGACCGATGTCGCTGAATTGACGTTGGCGGTCGCCGGTCTCGCACTCTTCGCTTACGGCGCGTGGACCTCCGTCCACCGGCGGGATCGGTTCATGACGACTCTTGCACTCTTCTTCGTCGGATACGTCGCGTTCTACTACTTCGGCAATGGAAGGCTGTTTCATTGGTACATTCTTCCCTCGGCCGTCGCCTTCTGGTCGGTTACAGCTATCGGAATAGATGCCCTTGTGCGCAATTGGCTACCGCGGATCTGGATTCTTGGTGTCGGTGCCTTCGTTGTTCTTCTGTTTGCTCAGGCTGTGATCGTACTTCCGGAACTCTCAGCTCTGCAGGGTTATGAGACCGGTGTCGGTCAGGCGACAGGCCAATGGATCGCAAGGTGTACGCCTACCGATGCGACCGTCATGCTCGAACCACTGGGTTATGTGGGGTACTACTCAGATCGGCGTATCATCGACCTCGGCGGACTCATTTCACCCAAGTTCGCCTCCCTTGACGCGTCCACCGTGGCCGGTTGGCCGGCAACCGAGATCCTCCTGATGCGGCCGGACTATCTGGTACTGCGCCGCTATGAAGTCGCCACGAACAAATTCCTGGTGGCCGACGGGAAACCGATGTTCGCCAGCTCACGCGCTCGAAAGGAATTCGAGGACAATTACGTCCCAGTGGCCTCATTCAGTGATCACTATGCGACGCATCAAGCCAACGGACAGGACATCTCCCTCGTTGTCTATGCCAGGAACGGGGTGTCACTTTGCCACTGACCGAGAGGACTCGTCCTCACAGTGCGGCATCAGCAGTCCGCACCGGATCCCGGGAGTGCGGATTGCCGGGACCGGCGACGGGTCCCTGGGCTCCCCATAGACCAGAACTCTGCTTGCCGGGTCCGCTGAGGCGCATCCTCAGTGTTTATGGTCGAGGCGGGGCACCCCTGGCCGGACATGGTCGGTGCTCGGTGCAGCCGGCCACACGTCTGCGTCGTTGCCAGAGTGCCTGCGCGGGACCCGGCGAAGAAGCCGGAAGGCCGACCGGTTGCAATTACGCCCAATAATGCACTGCGTGATTCTCCCGTCACTCTACGTACCCGTCTAAGCGGTCCCGCTGGACAAGTGCGGCCAATGGCGACCACACTCTGTGCGACCACCTCACGGATTGTCTATGTCGGCGGCGCGAAGTGGGCCTCCGGAGGTGGGACATGATGCTGGAGCTGCGCCGAAGGCGGGGGAAAGACAATGCTGGTCGAAAGCCTCATCGTTACAACACCCGGCCGAGGGCCTTGGCCGGATGAGCCCCCGCCTCGGCTCCATCGGTCACTGTGGTCATTCCCGTGATCAATGAAGCGAAAGACTTGCCCCGGCTCCTCGACCGTATGACAGACGGCCTACGCGTCCCGGGGGTGGTTCTCAGCGGTCGCTTTGGGTGCATAGGCGAACTTCCCATAGATATCCGGCCCCGCTACGTGGTCCCGCCCGCTCGCGCCCTCCTCAGTCACGTCATCCACGTCCGGCCTACGCATTTCGATCCCCTAGCCACGAGGAGTCATGTCGCCGTTGAATCACCAGCCATGCGGTCCCGGGCCCTACTCGACCTGATCCATTCGACAAGCAACGCCGCCCGAGTGACAACTCGCGCGCGCGAATCTCTGAGTTGACGACGCCAGTCGGTTGCTACTCCGTTCGCGAAGAGTCATCACGGACGCTGCGGACGCCGACGCAGCGGACAAGGCGATTGGACAAGCAGGTAGAAGCTGACGACCAGAGGAATGGCGTTGGGCCGCCGAAACGAATCTGCATCGTCGGTTCGGGATGGCGATTCCTGAGCGGCATCAGCTACTACACCTGTCGAATATCCAATTCGCTGGCCGAGACAGATTACGAGGTATCGGCGATTCTCATGAGAAGACTGCTTCCGCGGCGTCTCTACCCGGGAAAAGCGCGAGTTGGCTCGCGGCTGGCCGATCTCCGATATGACGACCGCGTCCGAGTCCTGGACGGAGTCGACTACTTCTGGTGGCCCAGCCTGTTGCGCGCCTTTCGGTTCCTATGGCGAGAGCGCCCTGATGTGGTCGTCTTCGAGTGGTGGAGCGCGACGGTCCTTCATACCTATCTGGCCCTGGCCTCCGTCGCTCGGCTACTGGGAGCGCGGGTGGTCATCGAGTTTCACGAGACGCTCGATTCCGCTGAAGCAACCATGCTGTTCCCACGCCTGTACGCCGACCTATTCATCCGTCCGATGCTATGGATCGCTTCGGGCTTTGCTGTGCACTCGGACTTCGACCGTGATGTGATTGCAAAGCGGTATCCGGTAGGAGCGAAGCCCGTGACCGTGGTGCCGCATGGACCCTACGACCACGGTGTAAGAGCGTCCGAGCGCCGACCTCGCGGCTCCGATGACCCGGTACGACTGCTCTTCTTTGGGACGATCCGCCCCTACAAGGGACTCGAGCATCTCATTGATGCCTTCGACGGTCTTACCGACACTGAAGCCGAGTGCTTTTCACTCACCGTTGCGGGCGAAACCTGGGAGGGTTGGGATATACCCACGCAGCTGATCACCCGGGCGCGTCATCGGGATCGCATTGTCTTCGTAAACAGATATGTAACCGACGCCGAAGCGACGACATTGTTCAGTGAGGCTGACGTCGTGGTCCTTCCGTATCTGCGGTCGTCGGCCAGTGGCCCTCTCCACATGGCCATGAGTCACGGGCTATCGGTCATTGTCACGGCAGTGGGAGGCCTGACCGAAGTGGCGACCCTTTACAAAGGAACAACCTTTGTGCCTCCTGGAGACACGGACAGCCTGCGTGAGGCCATAAGACAGATCGGTCCATCCCTGGGGGTCCACTATCCCGATCCCTTCTCCTGGGCCGAGAGTGCAGGGCGGCTCGCCACATTGTTTGTCAGTGACTCCAGTCAGTCGGCCCGGTAGCGATTCGACGGCTGATGTCTTGTTGCGGCAGTAGATCGGCATAGAGCGTGACACCTCGGATCCGGGTGGTGCAGGGATGCGGGCTTACGGGGGTGCGGTTTGTTGTCCCTGTGCCCACGGCCAACCTCGCAGGCGCCTTCGAGAGGCGGGGCTACGGCCCGAACGCACCCTTGGCCGTATCCTCACACTCGCCCCGGAACGGTCAGCGTTGCGGCCGATGGAGGCCCTCCAATCCCGCGCTGCTCCCCGCGGGATCGGGCGCGATGCACCTCGGCCTCTCCAGTCACGGTTCGCCGCTCCGCGTCGTTCGGATCGTTGCGACCTCTTCGAACACCCCCGCATAGGCATGAAGATCGCCTTTGTGACCGGCCACTACCTGCCGTTCGCCGGTGGAATCGAGACCCATGTCGAGCAGATCGCATCTCGGCTGGCGGCCCAAGGTGACGCGGTGACGGTCTTGACCCAGACGGATGACCCGTCCTGGCCCTCGTCGGAAATGATCGCAGGCGTCCAGGTCCGGAGGTTCCCGGTACCCGTCCCCAGTCAACATTTCGCCGTCTCACCGTCGTTGGGGCGGACCCTGATGGCGCAGCGCCGGGAATGGGACGTTGTGCATGTCCACGGGTACCATAGCGTTGTGCCGCTGCTAGCCGCCCTGTCCGGTGCGCGACCCTTGATCTTCACTCCGCATTACCACGGAACAGGCCATTCACCAGCGCGCAAGGTGATGCACCGGCCCTATCGGCTCCTCGGTGCATTTATCAGTGGCGTGTCCCGAAGAGTGATATGCGTGTCCGACGTCGAACGTAGCCTGTTTGTCTCCCATTTCCCGGGAGCTATCGACAAGGTGACGGTGATTCCCAACGGCGTCGACCTTGTCGGCCTCCTGGCTGCAGTACCGGTTCCCACTCACAAGAAGACGATCGTCAGTGCCGGTCGGCTCGAGACGTACAAGCACGTCGACGCTACCTTGCGAGCGTTCGCACAACTCGGCGCCGACTACCAGCTCATTGTCACCGGTGACGGGCCCGATCGAGCCAGGCTGGAGAGGATAGGGCGAGAACTTGGTCTGACCGACACGGTTCGCTTTGTTGGCCGGATCAGCACCGCAGAACTTTACCGCTGGTACCGCTCTGCCGACGTCTACGTGAGCATGTCGAGCAATGAAGCCATGGGGATAACGATCCTCGAATCGTTGGCCAGCGGCGCCAGGGTGGTGGCCTCGGACATTCCCGCCCATCGGGAGGTGAACGAACGAGTCGGTGGAGAGCTCACAATCGTTCCCATGGCGTCGAGTCCCCAGGAATTGGCGACGGCCATAGCAGGGGCCGCCGAAACACCTCCCGCTCACGCTCTCCGTATCCCTTCCTGGGACGCGGTGGCCGAAGCTACACGGGCAGTGTACGACGAGGCGATCGGCAGTGCCTGAGCCGCGCTCACGCCCGCGGGTCGTCTACTGGTTCAAGCAACCAACTCCGTATGCGGTGGCCCGATTCAATGCCGTCGCTGACGCCCGCGCCGTCGAGCTCGAAGTGTGGTTCAGTGAGATCCGCCAGCCCGACCGCAGCTGGGATGTGGACGAAAGCGAATGGCGATTCCCGGCCCGTTACATCCCTGACCGTCGCTTTAGCGGATTTCGGCTCCGCGTCCCACTCCCTGAACTTGCCCAAACCCGGCCCGACGTGTTCGTCTTGGAATACGACAGACTGAACCAGGCCATGGGGGCCGTGGCCGGACGAGTGACTGCCCGCCGAGTGGCCTTTCGGGTGCTCCCAAACTTCGACGCCTGGAGCCAGCGCACATGGTGGAGAGAAGCAGCCAAGCATCTGCTGTTCAGGGCGGTTGACGGCGTCAAGGTGCCTGGTCCCGACGGTCGGAACCTCGCCGTTCGCTACGGGACCGAGTCGCATCGCGCCTCTGTCGTCCGACAATCCATCGATCTCGATCTGTATAGCTCTGCGCGAGAGACTTCGTCGTCGGAACGGGGAGCCCGTCGTCAGTCCCTCGGGTTGTCGGGCTGCGTGTTTGTGTTCGTGGGGCGACTGTGGAAAGGCAAAGGACTGGACGAGCTCCTGACCGCCTACCGGAACCTCGAAGCCGAGGTAGGCGACAAAATCTCCCTGCTGATCATCGGAGACGGCGTCGACGAGCTCCACTACCGTCGCTTCTTTGAACCGCTACCTCGGGTGATCATGCCTGGCTTCGTACAGCCCGCCGAGTTACCACGCTGGTATGCCCTGGCCGATTGCCTCGTTTTTCCGACTCACGGTGATCCCAATGGCCTTGTGGTCGAGGAGGCTCTCGCCGCCGGCCTTCCCGTCATCGTCAGTGACGCTGCGGGGGACATCGCCAGCCGCGTACCGGAGGGCATCGCGGGATACGTGTTCCCGGTCGGCTCAGCCAGTGAGCTCCAAGAGCGGATGGGCAGGGTCGCTCTCGCGCCTGCGCTTCGCCCCTCCCCCGAACTGACGGCCACGATGTCGGTCACGGGTTACGCCTCGGACTTCAATGCGTTTGTGGCCGAGGTCATGGACCGTGACCGGACATCCGGTCTCTCAGCCGGAGTGTGCCTCCTGCTGGGCCACTTGGTTTTGCTCGTGGCTCGGGCCCGACGTTGGCGCCCGACGCCGTATATCGACGCTCGAGAATCAGGGAATCCGTAGTGCGCGAGCGCCCATCGTCTGTGCGCCGTCTGGCAGGAGCCGCGTTGGCTGGCTACCGACGTAATCACCTTGCTCGTAACAGTGGCTGGCTCATCTTCGCCACGGGAATGAATGGCCTCCTCGGCCTGGTCTTCTGGGCCGAAGCCACACGTTCGTATTCCGAGTCGGCCGTCGGGTCGGCGAGCGCCGTCTTGGCCGCCATGACATTCGCTTCCACGGTTGGCCTCTTAGGCCTTGGAACGACTGCGTTGCAGATCCTGCCGCGCGCCGACGACGAGACATGGTCGACCACCGTGAATTCCTTGGTCATCGGAGGAGCCGCCGCGGGGCTGGTCGCCGGTCTGGTCACGGCAGCGGTGCTGCCGCAGTTGTCCTCGGACCCGGCATTCGCCTCGTTTGCAGGACAGCCGACCGTTGCCATCTGTGTGGCCCTGGGTACGTCGGTACTCACCGTCGCCACCCTGCTCGATTACGTGTTCCAAGCCGAGCGCCGGGCCCACTACGTGGGCCTCAGAGGCGCTACCTTCGGCGTCCTCAAGCTCGCGCTCCTGACCGCGCTGATCCTCCTCGGCGTCGGGAGCGGGACTTGGCTCATAGTCGCTTGGGTCTTGGGGTCTGTCCTCACGTCAGGAATCTCGCTGGTCTGGCAGATAAAACGCCTTGGACGTCCCCACCGCTACAGCATCAAGGGTGTCGCAGGCCACGTCAGAAAGTGGTTCAAAATCCTTATCCTTCATCATTTGACATCGCTGGGTAGCGTGATGATCCCGAGCTTGATGCCTGTTCTGGTGGTGGCTCGGCTTGCACCTCCCGCGGCTGCTCATTTCTACATTGCGTGGCTCGTTTCCAGCGTTCTTCTCACCGTGTCGGCGGCCGTGTCCGGCAACCTGTTGGCCGAGCTCTCCTACGACGACGAGCCGATGGCACAGAAGCTGCGCAAGGCATCTCGCTTGATCGCCGGCCTCCTGTTGCCTCCCAGCATCTTCCTGGCCGTGTTCGGCCGATGGGTCCTGGGAATCTTCGGCCCCACGTATGCCGCCCAGAGCTACGGAATTCTTCTGATCTTCGTTGTCGTGGCCGTACCCGACGCAGTGACCAACGTCTATGTCACGCTCCTGCGCATCAAGGGTGAGCCTCACAAAGCCGCAGCAATGAATCTCGCCATGGCTGCGGTGGCACTGGGAGGGGCGTGGTTCCTTATGGGCTCGTTCGGAGTCGCCGGTGCCGCCTGGGCATGGGCACTCTCTCAGGCCGTCGGCTGCGTATTTGTCGCCGTCGACGCCCTGGTGGGGAGGAGAAACCAGCCGCCTCCCCAATACCAATTGGAACGGACGGGCAGAAGACCGAGGGCCGTTCGTCGAGCGTCGGTCAATGAGACGCCATCACGCGGCCTGTGACGGTTAACGGAGACGCACCGAGATCGGGGGCCGAACCCGTGGAGAACCGCGCAGCCTCAGCGCCGGTGTCAGACAACGCATACCATCGTTGTGTGATCGCACCCGACTCGATAAGCGCTCTCAGCCGCTTGATGACGCAGATAGCCGAACGTCGCATGACTTGGACCGCTTTTTCTCTGCTTCCTCTTTCCTTGCGGCGTCAGGTTCTGTTTACCAGTCACCACAAGCGACTCGGCCACCTCAAACGCCCCAAGACCTTTAATGAAAAGGTCAACTGGCGTATTCTTCATGACCGCCGTGAGATTCTGGCCTGGACGTGTGACAAGATTCGCGTCAAGGCACTGGCCCAGGAACGGGGGATCCGCGCCGTACCAACCCTGTGGGCCGGTACCGACGTACGTGAGCTTCGCGACCTGGACCTACCTGCTGCCTGGGTGTTGAAGCCGAACAATCGCACAGGACTCGTCTTCTTTGGGCAGTCGCGGTGCACAGATGTCGAGCCCATCTGCCAGTTGACTGAGACATGGAAGTCCGACAATCGGGTCATTGCCAAGGGGGAGTGGGCCTACACCCGGGCAGCTCCAGGTTTCCTCGTCGAAGAGCGCATCGGCCCCGTCCCGGGTTCGCCCACCGATTTCAAGGTTTTCGTCTTCGACGACGCGCCCTACATGGTCCAGGTCGATCTGGACCGTTTCGGCCATCATCAAAGCCGCTTCTATCGACCCAATTGGCAACCCATGCTTCATCGGGACCGGGTCCCCGTATCGGGCGAGATCGCCAGGCCTCATTGCCTCGGTGAGATGCTCGAAGCCGCCACTACTGTGGCCAAGGGGTTCGATTTCCTGCGTGTCGACATGTACATCGAGCGCGATCAGGTGTTCTTGGGCGAAGTCACGCCATATCCTGGTGGCGGCCTCGAACCCTTCGAGCCACGCAGCGCCGATCTCGATATCGGCAACGCCTGGCGCTTGCCACAACTGTCTGGCGCCTGAAGCTATGGCCTCGCACACCCACCTTCCCCCGAAGCGCCGGCCCCACACCGAACGTCGGCTGGAGGTGAGGTGCCGGACGAGGTACCAGCCCTTGGCTGATCCCACGTTGGGGATCGGCACGCCGGCTTCTCGCCGATGATCAGATGTCCAGGTTGACCAGCTGCGGGCCGGTGCCGAGACGACCTCACCTCAGTCCCATCCGAACTGGGAGTCGTCTCGAGCGCGCCTGCTTGAGTCAACGGACGGTATACGCAACCCGGCCTGGTCCGGCTACTGTGCGATGCGCGGGGCCGAGGTGGGCCGGTCCAGCGATCGGGTTTGCCGTGTGATCCTGGCGGCCGCAGCTGGGGTTAAGGAGGCGTTTGCGTGGTCGAAGAACTCGTGGATCCGCGTCGGACCGAGCCGTCGTTCACCCTGGACGAACGCAAGATGCTCGAGAGCTGGCTCGAGTACCACCGGGTCACCCTGCTGATCAAGTGTGAGGGACTCGACGCCGATGTCCGGAAGACCCGACCGGTACCCACCTCCAAGCTGTCGCTCCACGGCCTGGTGCGCCACATGGCCGAGGTCGAACGCGGTTGGTTCCGTCGCGTATTGCTCGATCAGGCCGATGCCGGCCCCATCTGGTCTGATCCCGATCGTGAGGACAGCGAACTGGTCCCACTCGACGATGCCGACTGGGGAACCGACCTCGCACGGTGGCAGGCGGAATGCCAGGCCAGTCGGGCGGCGGCCGCCTCACGCCAACTGGACGATGTCGGAACCAGGCGGGGGAAGCCGTGCTCGTTGCGGTGGATCTACGTGCACATGATCGAAGAGTACGCGCGCCACAATGGCCACGCCGACCTCATTCGGGAGATGATCGACGGCTGCGTCGGCGACTGAGCCATTGTGTGGCGCCGGTCTGCCATGCTCGGAGGTCGGGCACGGAGCGGCGCTGCCAGATCGAATGCTCTATCTGGACCTTGGGAGGGATGGACATGGTGCATGACCCGCTGGTGGCGGAGACGGTCCGAGTGAGAGACAGTCTCGAACCGCGATTCGTGATCGATGACCAGGAACACCAGGCCGATGGAGCGCTGGCCCGGTTCCGAGGTGCCACCGGAAGACGCCCCAACGTCCTGGTGGTTCTCTTCGACGATGTCGGCTGGGGTGACTTCGGATGTTACGGCGGCGGTGTGGCGGTCGGAGCGCCGACGCCCAATATCGACAGTCTGGCTCGGCGCGGACTACTCCTCACGTCGTGTTACTCCGAGCCGTCCTGCACTCCGTCTCGTGCATCGATCATGACCGGTCGTCTTCCCATGCGGCACGGTCTGTTGCGGCCACCGATGTACGGGCAGCCGGGTGGGCTCGACGGGGAGGTAACCGTGGCCCAACTGCTGTCCGACGTGGGTTACGTGACCCAGTCGGTGGGGAAGTGGCACATGGGAGAGAACGTGGAATCCCAGCCTCAATACGTGGGTTTCGACGACTTCTACGGCTTCTTGTCCGTTTCCGACATGTACAGCGAGTGGCGGGACCCAAACTTCTTTCCGGAGATCGTCTACAGCGAGGAACGCACCAGATGGGTGGAGAACCTGCCCTTCAACAAGTGCTTCGTCCATGCCACCCGAGGCGGCGTGGCCGAGGACGTGGAGGAGGTGACCATCCCTGTGCTCTCCCTGCTCGACGAGAAGTGGGCCGGCTACTCCTTGGATTTCATCAGGCGGATGGGAGAGCCCGAACCCGGCCGACGGCAGCCGTGGTTCCTCTACCACTGCACCCGGGGCGCCCACTTCGACAACTACCCGCACGAACGGTTCCTCGGCACTTCGCCGGCCAAGCATCCTTACAAGGACACCATCATCGAGCTCGACGACATCGTCGGCCGGTTGGTGGGCGAGCTTGAGGCCACCGGGCAGATGGAGGACACGTTGATCTTCATCTCGTCGGACAATGGACCGGAGATGGAGACCTGGCCGGATGCGGCCTACTCGCCGTTCCGGAGCGCCAAGGGATCGACCTGGGAGGGCGGCCAGCGTGTCCCGGCCATCGTCACCTGGCCCGGGATGATCGCTGCCGATCGGGCGACCGATGGGCTCTTCTCGCAGATGGACCTGTTCAACACGGTGCTCACGCTGGCGGATGCGGCCGGCTCGGTGCCGGACGACCGCTATATCGATAGTGTCGACCAGACCTCTTTCCTGCTGGCCCCCGAGGGAGTCTCGAACCGCAAGTACCTCTACTACTGGTTGACCAACGTGTTCTCCGCCCTCCGGGTGGGGGAGTGGAAGTTCATGGTCGCCTCCACCTCCGATGATGATCGGGACTGCCTCAACCTGGGGGGATTCACCGGAGTAACCCAGAAGTACTCGCACGGGAGGCTCTACAACCTTTACCTCGATCCCAAGGAGAGCCGGAGCTACATGGTCAGAAAGCTGGCCTACATCGACAGCTTCACCAGTGGGATCGCCAAGCACTTCATGACCTTCGGAAAATACCCGCCCAAGCACGCCATCGCAGCCATGAGCTGAACGCCGCCGCCCGAGTGCGGACGGGTCGTCCGGACTCGAACGGGCGTCGCGTCCGCAGGGGCCTTCGGCTATGGATCGTGTACATCCGGTGAGAAGTGGATACTTGAGCGGAACGGGGAGCTGGTGGGTGAGAACAACGGGAGCTGGTGAAATGGGCGGAGCGGGCGGAAGACGGCGGTCCGGGCGGGTCCGGTGGATCGGTTGGGCCGCCGCTCTCGTCACCCTTGCGGTGACCATGGCGGCCTGCGGCGGATCGGGGAGCA
The DNA here is from genome assembly GCA_963837805.1 of uncultured Acidimicrobiaceae bacterium. Taxonomy (GTDB): domain Bacteria; phylum Actinomycetota; class Acidimicrobiia; order Acidimicrobiales; family RAAP-2; genus Bog-756. The sequence continues at coordinate 538,500 of CAWIOU010000014.1, read as the reverse complement.
GTGCGCCTGCGACCTCCACGACCGCAGCGGCCACCGCGACCACGGCCTCGACCGCCGGCGGGAAGGTGGTCCCGGTCTCGGCCAGCCCCGGCTGCCGGAGACATGGCACTGCCGGGACCACCACACTTACCCCGACCATCGGCGGGCGGTCACGAGTGGTGATCGTGCATCTGCCCTCCGGGTACCAGGCCAGCAAACCGGAGCCCCTGGTGCTCAACATGCACGGCAGCCAGTCGACTGCCCTCGAGCAGGAGGGTCTGAGCGGTATGAACGCCACCGCCGACGCCGATTCCTTCATCGTCGCCTATCCCCAGGGCGACATCCCCGCCGGCACCGGATTCGAGTGGAATGTCCCCGGCCAGCCCCTGTTCGGAGGAGCGGCGGTACCGGCCACAGCTCCTGACGACGTGTCGTTCCTCGAGCAACTGGTCACGGTGCTCGAGCAGAAATACTGCGTCGACAGCCACCGGGTGTACGCCACCGGCTTCTCCGGTGGTGCCCGGATAGCCAGCCAGCTGGCGTGCGATGCCTCGACGACCTTCGCCGCCGTTGGGCCGGTCAGCGGGCTGCGATTCCCGAGCCCTTGCCCATCGACCCGACCCGTCCCGGTCATTTCGCTCCACGGCACGTCCGACCCGGTCGATCCCTACCTCGGAAACGGCCAGAAATACTGGACCTACAGCGTGCCGGTGGCCGCCCAACGATGGGCGACCCACAACGGATGCACGACTGCGACGGTGACCCATCCGGTGGTGACGGTCACCCAGACCTCGAATAGCAACTGCACCGCTGGTGCGGACGTCCAGCTCTACACCATCGCCGGCGAGGGCCACGAGTGGCCCGGTGGCCCACACCTGCGAAAGGTGATCACCCGGGTGCTCGGACCCCAGACGACGGCGATCAGTGCGAACTCGACCATGTGGGCGTTCTTCGTCGCCCATCCGCTTCCCTGACCGGGAGGTCGTGCCCGGGTAAACCGACGGTCGTTGCCTGAATCCGCTCTCCGCCCGTAGGCTGTGATGGCGCAGAAAGGGTCCAGGGATGAGTGACGGGTCACCGTATCCGGGGTGGTGGTTGGCCTCTGATGGGCGTTGGTACCCACCCGATCTCCATCCCGGTCGCGTGGCGGGACAGGCTGATCGCGGAGCGACCGGCCCGGTCTCCCAGGGTATGGGCCGGCCCGGGGAGGGCCTGGCCGACTGGGCACCGGCCGCGGGTGGTGCCGCGGTGGCTCCTCCGATCGATGGCCAACTGCCCCCGATCGGCTCAGGCGGAGTGGCTACACCCGGCGGCCGCTTCGGACGCGGTCTCAGGCTGGTGAGCGTCGGGTTCGCCATGGTACGGGACGAGCCGGGACTCATCGCCGTCCCTGTCGTGGCCTTCCTGGCCCAACTGGTGGTGATCGGGATCGGCGCGTTGATCGCCTGGCCTTCGTTCCGTGGATCGGACACGAGCGGGGGTGGGAGCATCCACCTGTCGGCGGCGCAGTGGCTGGGCATCGTCGTCGTGGGCGTGCTGGTTACCTTCATCTCGGTGGTGTCCCACGCCACGATCATCGCCCGGGTGATGGCCCGCTTCCACGGAAGGAGAATCAGCAACATCACCGCCGTCGGGGCGGCGATGACCAAGAGCCCGCAACTGCTTGCCTGGGCATTCATCAACTACATCGTGATCAGAGTGCTGCGCAGCATCGGCAACCGCGGGATCTTCGGACTGCTGGTGGGTTGGCTGCTCCGGGCCGGCTGGATGCTGGCCAGCTTCTTCGTGGTGCCGGTCATCCTGTTCGAGAATCGCGGCGCGGTCTCGTCTATCAAGCGGTCGGTCGAGCTGTGCCGAGCCCGGTGGGGCGAGAACGTGATCGGCAACTCCGCCCTCGGGATCATCGGCTTCGCCGCCGTCGTTGTCGATATCGCGGTCGCCGCCCTCCTGGGTTCGGCGTTCGCCCCCCTCGGAGCGGTGGTCGGGGCCCTGGGTCTCGCGTTCATCCTGTTGGTATTGACGGTGGCCTCGGCCGCGTTCAACGCCGCCCTCTACTGGTTCGCGGTGACCGACCAGTGCCCGGGCCAGTACTCGGTGGGCGACCTCCGGTCGGCCTATCGCCAGAAGAAGCCCCAAACCGGCATCTACGGCTTCTGAGGGTCTGGACCGCCGTCTGCAGAGGTGGGGCCGATGAGGGCCGGGGTGGCGCCGGAGGCGGGTCGTCCTGTCATGGCAAACATGGGGCTGAACGAGGATTAGAGTTCTGGGTGTGCAGCTGAGTACCGGCCAACTTGTCGTGGGCGGCGTGCTGGCGATCGTCTGGGCGGTGCTGGGCTACCGGCTGTCCGAGAACGACCGCAAAGTGCTGGGGAGGACGCCGTGGGGACTGCCGTCCGCCCTGTGGGCCTTTTTCTGGTTCCTTTTCCTTCCATTGGGCCTGATCCTCTACCTGATCGCCCATTCCACCGGAGTTCGCCAAGCCCAACAGCACCCGCCTCTGCCCCGGTCGCCGATGGCCGCCCCGCCCCCATCTGCCGGGGTCAACGCAAGGGGTTCGGCCAGTGCGTCCGACCTCTTCCCCGCATATCCCCGGCCGGCGAACTCCCAGCCGCCTGCGCCAGTTGCCGGACCTGAGCAGACGGAACCGCCGGCGGTAGCTCGCTCGGGGGTCGATCCCCATGCCGATGGCCAGCACCATGTTCCGACCGGTCGGCCCTCGCCTCCGGCGTGGCACCCCGATCCGAGCGGGAGATTTCACTTCCGGTGGTGGGATGGATCTGAGTGGACGTCACAGGTGTCGTCCGACGGTCACCACCTGATCGATACCAACCCTGATCAGCGCATCGGCCCGTACTGACCGGCCTCTGGCCGCCCGGGCGTCCTGCTGCGCTCAGCGGCGGATGGCCACGGTGGCCATCAGGTCACGGTGGTCGCTCCCCGGACCGACGTCCGTCCTGATCCGAGTCACCGCCACTCCGGACCCGGTGAGGACGTGGTCGATTCGCACGACCGGAGGGATCACCGGCTTGATCTGCGACCAGGTCATGGCGAAGGCCTGGCTGCGGGCCGCGGCGGCGTCGGTCATCCCGGTGTCGAGAATGGACCGGAAACCGCGGTTGCCCCACGTGGCATTGAAGTCACCGACGATCAGCAGATCTGACGGTCCCCGCTTCCGGACGAGCTGGGCGATGGTGGTCAGTTGCGCATGCCACTGCCCGAACGCGGGGGGAAGCGGGGCGGTCGTGTGGACGACCCATAGGGGCTGGCGCCCCGAGGGGAGCATGAGGGTGGTCTCGATGATCAGCGGGCGGTGGTCGACGGTGATGACGCTGGTCTCGGCCAGTGGATAGCGGGAGGCGATCAAGAAAGCCGACGGGTTGTACCCCGGGATCTCGAATTGGTAGGGAAGGTGGGCAAGGGCCCCGGCCTGGTGGAGCTGGCTCACGTCAGAAGGGGTGGCCTCCTCCATCGTCACCAGCTGCGGGTGGAACTGGGCGATCTGCTTGGCGTAACCGGCCATGGACGGGTTCTCGTTGTAGACGTTGGCGTCAAGGAGGGTGATGGCCGGAGCATGGGTGGCCCAGGTGGGTACCGGCTCCGCGGCGGTCAGTTCGGGAAGGAGGAAGGCAATCTGGGCCACCCCGATGAGGAGCGCGGCACCGGCCAGGACGAATCGCCGGCCCACGGCGGCCACGACCAGCACGATCCAGACCGGGAGGTAGACGAACGCGGTCAGCGCGTTGAGCACGGCAAACGGTTCGTAGTCGTCCCAGGCCACGACACGCAGGATGGCCACGATGGCCAGGCCGGCAGTCACCGCCCAGAGCGGTGCGGCCACGAGGGTGGGCAGGCGTCGGTGTCTCCGGGGCCTCGAGTGCAGGGCCGGACGGTAGATCGGGGTGTGGTCCGGCATCGGGGCAGCGTACGATGGATTGGACGGTCTCAGGCGTCAGCTCGCACGGCTGGCAACCCTTGGTGGACCGGGGCGGAGAGCCCAGGATCCGGGCTCAGCTTCAGGCGACCCGGTGCTGCCCGTCCGGCTTCTGTTTGCCCCGTTCGGCGGTTCGTCGACGATGGGAGGAAGAGCTGATCTGGAGCAGGTCGTCGGCGCATTCGCGGCAGAGATACCCGAATGACCTTCCGGTTTGGAGCAACTTGCGATCCCGCCTGCGAACCTTGGCTACAGCTCCCCTCCATCCGCACCGATGACATAGGCCATGGTGCGGGTGGCGAAACATGTCCGTGTGGCCTTCCGTGCTCATCGAATTCGCGTCCTTATCGGCTCCCTGGCGCCACTTCAGTCAACCCAGCCTGACCGCACAGGAACTGTACCCCTGGGTAGTCTCCAATTTGCGGACCCCGAGGGCCGAGTAGGGCGTCGGTACCCAATGCCGGAAGGTTCATGATGTGGGCTTAGGGCGACGGGCACTGGGCAGTCCTTGTGGTGTCCGGCGATGCTCCGCCTCTCCGACGGACGGAGGGGAACATCCTGTGTCGAGAGGTCTGGAGGAGTGAAGCGATGTTCGTAACCAACCATGTGCTCTCGGGGGTGCTGATCGGCCAGGCGATGCGCCGCCGGCCCGTGGCCGCGTTCGTCGCCGGGGTTGGGTCGCACCTGGTTCTGGATGCGATGCCGCATTGGGGATGCGATGTGAGCTCCAGGGAGGGTTCGGAGCGGTTCTTGCGGGTGGCCAAGCGGGATGGATTGGTCGGTCTGGCCGCCATGGCCGTGGCATGCATCGCGGTGGATCGGAAGACCCGGGTGGCCACGGTTGCCGCAATGGCCGGCGCAGCCCTGCTCGACCTCGACAAGCCGATCGAGCACTTCTTCGGAATCCGCGCCTTCCCGAAGGTGGTCATGAAAATCCACCAGGGTGTTCAGAACGAATCCACCGAAGGGATGTCCAACGAGCTCGCCTACGGGGCGACGTTTGCCCTGGCTGACGCAGCCATCATTGCCTTGTCCCGCTAGCGGCAGCGGCCCGTACGCGAGTGGCCGTCTCTCTTGCTGAACCTCGCGGTGGTGGGAGGTTGTCGGCACACGTCTCACTGTCACCGTCGCTGGTTGAACCATCGGCACACGGGGTGGGTGGGGCCGCGGTCTGCAGAACCGTTCCCGGTGGGGTCGAGGTGGTCGGGTCGGGGGTGGTCGGGGGTACTGCCACAGGTACCGACTCCACGGTGAATCCCGTCGCCGAGGTCGCTGAGTTGGTGCCGTCCGACACCACCACGCTCTGGACCCCGCCGGGCACGTCCGGAATGGTGAAGGTCAACTCCGAGCTTCCGTTGGCATCCGTGGTTCCGCCCGAGACGATGGTGGCGTCGGCCCCGCCCACCGTCACGTTGAGAGCGTGGTCGGCGAGGAAGCCGTCGGCATCGATGGTCACCCCCGTCGTGCCCACCGCTCCACTCTGGGGTCTGAGGTCGGTCGCCGAGGCCACGGTCGTGAAGTCCGTCGAAGCGACCGCTCCTCCGCTGTCACTGGCGGTGATGATCCGCGGTCCGTTCGGGGAGTTGGGCACCGTGAATCGGGCGGACCAGGTGCCGTCGGCCGCCACCAGAGGGCTGGTGGGATCGAGGATGACCGGTGACCCGGCGAAAGTGGCCGACACCGCCGTCCCGGCAACGTATCCGGCACCGGTCAAAGACAGGCCGGTGGCACCGTCCGTCCCGTTGGATGACGACAGGCTGACGGCCGGGTCGACCGTGAAGGGTGCACCCGACGTTGCCGAGCGGCTTCCATCGGACACCACCACGCTCTGGGCGCCCTTCGGCAACGACGGAACGGTGAAGGCCAACGTGGCCGCCCCACTCGGGTCGGTGGTCCCGCCCGAAACGATGGTGGCAGCCGCCCGCCCCACCGTCACGGTCAGGGCCGTGGAGGCGGCGAAGCCCTGGACGGAGATCTGGGCGGTCGAACCTACGGCACCACTGGCAGGACCGAGAACGGCGGCTGTCGATATGAAAACGGGGCTGCTCTCGGCACTCGGCGGCCCGAGCCAGGTGGTTCCGAAGGTCGGCGTGTCGGTGTACTCCCACGAACCGGCACCAGGAGAATCGCTGCAGGAGACCGTGCCCCCGACGACAGCACAGGTCCCACTGATCGACCCGGCACTCGCGTCGGTATAGGCGTCGTATCGGGTCAGGGAATACGAGGTGATCTCCGTTCCACCGAAGGTGTACTTCGTCGGAAAGGTGATCGTGACCGCCGACTCTGATGGGGATGCGAGCGTGGCACTCGGTGTTGCCCCCTGGGGCAGGGTGTCCGCCATCGCCACCGGCAGGCTCGTATTGGTCGAGAACACCCAGTAGGCGACGGCCGCACCGACGGTGAAGAAGATGCCCATGGCGACGGTCGCCGCGACGACGCCGCATGCGACCAGGCATCGCCGCCGTCGAGTGCGTCGTCGGCGGTGGGTCATTGCCCGCCTCCCGGTGGAATTTTGGTCCCGACTCATGGTTCCACCGTGATGGTCAAGGGGAGGGTGAAGGTCGCGCCCTGGCAACTGTTCGATGCCGTCACGTTCATGAGGGCTGCATTGGCCAGCTCAATGGTCTTGGTGGTGTTCGCCGGGACCGATTGCGGAAGGTCGTCCTGGGGGACGTTCAGGACGACCACCGGGCCGCCATCAGTCGCACATTCCGGGCCGCCATCCGTCGTCATCGAGGCGCCACCGGTCAGCACCACCCCGATCAGCGACACCGGGGAGTGGTTCGGGTTGGTGATGCTGAAAGCCACATCGCCGGTGCGCCCGGGCAGGAGGGGCGATGTCGGGGTGCCGACGGTGGCAAGTGTGATCGGCTTGAGAGACCCCACCGTCAAATGCGCGGTGGCCGTCTCCGATCGGCCCTTGGTGACAAAGGCGTAGGAGGTCCCGGCACCGAGGCCAATGACCAGGGCGATCAGACCGGCGATGGCCAACGGTCTCCAGAGGTAGATCCTTCCGTGCCGGCCGTAGGGAGGTAGTGGCCTCAGGGTCTGGCGGCGGAGGAAATATGTCAACGTCCCTCGCTGCTCCGATTGATCCCTCATGACATCTTCCTGAGTTTGGGGTGATTATGGGGCTGCCGGTGGCCGGGTCGCAGTGAACTCTCCGCGACCCGGCCCTCCGACCCGATGGAGGGGTGAGCACCAGCCCACCCCTCCATCGCCGAGGCCCTAGGAGACACTCACAGAGATGTCCGGCGTGGTGCTTTCGCAGGCATCCTGGTTTACGGAGCTGGCCGGCATCGCCAAGGTCACCGTGTCGGTGATTGACGTATGTGCGGTCACGACGTCCGGCAACGAGGGAGTGTTCGGTGCCAGGACGAACCAGGTGACGAGACAGCCGGGGACGCCGACTCCGTGTTGGGTGATGTAACCGCCGCTGTTCCCGAGCATGGCGTTCACCGAGTTGAGTGTCTGATTGGTGTTGGTGGTGTTGGTCACCGTGTAGGTCAACGTCTGGGACCCAACCCCTGGCAACAGCGGAGTGCCGACGGGGGTGCTGAGCGAGACGTTCCAAATCGATCCCGTCCCCACCGAGCCCTGGCCGGTGGCCGAATTGCCCGTGGTGAATATTGCAGCTGCTATCCCTCCGGCCCCCAGGATGATGGCGCCCGAAAGCGCAACCGCTGCGATCCGCTTTTTTGAACTAAACCAGCTCTTCATTGTGATGCTCCTTCTATTTCTATGGTTTCGTTTGGATGGCACGCGGACCGCGGGCAGCGGGTTCGTCACTCACTCCTCCCGGACCAGATGACCAGATACCACCTGTTGACCGACACGTTGCCGTTGACAGGAACCGATGAAGACAAGTTCCCTGAGACAGGGTCGCGGGGGTTTCTGCCCCCTCGACCCTCCAACAGATCCCCAGCTGGACATCACCCTTCGATGAGCGGCTGGAGGGCGACGGCCCCGGCCAACGGGACAGGACCGTCGAACTGCGTTCGGGCATCAAGGAACCGCGGGAAGGTACGGCGAAAGGGAGGTCTGTTGGCCCCCCAATTTCGGTGATACACCGCTCCGCCTTCATTCCACTCCTTCGGCTACAACCCCGAACGGGTGCCGGTTTCGCCATTCGCTAACCCTGGGACAGGCGACCAATCAAGTCCCAGGGATCACAGCGCACCCGCCGTTAGTATGCACGTTCGGCGAAGAGCGCGCCACTGAGAGTGGCTCGTTTCCTCACTCGACATCGTCGCAACTCCACGCAGAGTGGGATGGCGGTCGTCTCGCCCCTCAGAGTGGCGACGATCGACCGGAGAGTGAACATCGACTTCGGCGTATCTATTGTCGGTCCGGTGTCCCTCTCGATAGATCTCTATATTCGTCGATCGACACAATCTGAGTTGTGCAATCGATAGAATCATCGAGACGGCTGATCTTTTGTTGAATTGTCGACCGAGAATAGTGTCGAAGTAATTCGCATCAAGTTGTGGGTTCGGCCGTGTCTTCTCTTCGCCTCAGAGGTATGCAGCCCGCCCACCATCGACGCCTACCGGGCAGAGCACCGTCGCCCGCATGGCACTAAATGTCCGCATGATCTATCATCCCTTTTCGGTCGGAGATGGGGACGCGGGAAATGCCAAAATGGCTGAAGAACTTGGCGGCACCGAGCGTGTTGATTGCTGTGACTGTCAACTTGGCGATCGGCGGGATAGCGGGTGGAACGACAGGGAAAGACCGTGTAAATGCAGGCGGATCAGGCGGGTTCATTCACCCGACAGGCAACACGGCAGCGGACACTCCGTCGGGGTCACCGACGGGATCGGGCCGTGCAAACGCTCACCGAGGCTCGACCCGGGGAACTGGTTACCTGACCGTCTTCCAAGAGGCGACCGCCATCCCGCTGTCGGTGTCCATCGACGGATCGGCACCGGTCGTTCTGACCAACGACGACTTCAACTATGGGCTGATCTCTTCGGGAAGCCACTCCATCGCGGCGAAGGAGGGGCGCGTGACCGTCGCCTCGGGAACCGTCCTCGTGCCCGCCGGGGAGCACGTGACGGCGGTGATCTACCTTTCCTCCGACGGTTCGGCGACCGTGACGGGTTTCAGCAACCACCGGTCGATTCTGCCGGTCGACCAATCTCAGCTGGTGCTTCGGAATACCGCCGACGCCCCCCCGGTGGACGTCTACCTCGACGGGACCAAAGTGGCCTCGGGACTCTCGAACGACCCCTCCTCGCCCATGAGCGCGTCCATCTTGACGACGAAGGGTCCAGCCACGATCGCCGTGACCAGGGTGGGGGCCCCGCTGGGCCAGGCGCTCGTACTTCAGACGCGTCGAGCTTGGGGCCGGCGAGCTGGTCGACATGTTCCTCGTCGGGGATTCCACCCACCATCCGAGCACCCTCGGATTGATCGCCGACACCATCCCGTTGGGCGTGGGATACCGCCTCTATGCCTCCGACGGCGGTGTGTTCGACTTTGGTGACGCCGCCTTCTTCGGATCGACCGGTGGCCTGTCGCTTGACGCGCCGGTGACGGGGGCAGCGCCGACATCGTCCGGTGGCGGGTACTGGTTGGTCGGTGCCGACGGTGGCGTGTTCTCGTTCGGGGACGCCGCCTTTTTCGGGTCGGCGGCCAACGTCAAACTGGACAAGCCGATCGTGGGCATAGCGGGCGACCCGGACGATGCCGGGTATTGGCTGGTCGCCGGCGACGGAGGCGTCCTCACCAGCGGAAGCGCACCGTTCTACGGATCGACGGCCGGCCTCCCGTTGAAGAGACCGATCGTGGGCATGGCGGCAACCCCGGACGGCCGGGGTTACTGGCTGGCCGCCTCCGACGGTGGGGTGTTCAGCTTCGGGGACGCCGCCTTCTACGGCTCGACCGGCGCCATCGACCTGAACAAGCCGGTCGTGGCCATCATTCCGACGATCGACGGCCGGGGCTACTGGCTGGTGGCCTCCGACGGCGGCGTGTTCAGCTTCGGCGACGCCACCTTCTACGGCTCGACCGGCGCCATCCACCTGGACAAACCCGTCGTGGCGGCCATTCCGACGCCGGACTCCCTCGGGTACTGGTTGGTGGCCTCCGACGGCGGCGTGTTCAGCTTCGGGGACGCCACCTTCTTCGGCTCGACGGGCGGTACCCACCTGAACAGGCCCATTGTCGCGGGCAGCGCCCCTGCACTCGCCGTTCCGAGCTGACCGCGACCAGAGCTGTCATGAACCGGTGAGGTAGGCGGTGATGGCCTGGGCCATGGCCGCTCCCGCCGATTGTTGAAAGGCGGCCGACACCAGCATCGCCGCGTCGGTCGGGTTCTGCATGTTGCCGCATTCGATGAGAACTTTGGGGACCGTGGTCAGATTGAGCCCCGCCAGGTTGTTGCGAGGTTGCAGGCCATCGACGCCGTCATAGGTGCTCACCGGCATACCCGTTCCGGTTTGAAACGCGTCCCGGAGGATGGTGGCGAAGGCCGCCGACGACGCGATGACGGCATCATTGGGGCCGTCGGCCACCGGCTCGAGGATGGCAAACCCCCGTCCACCGACCGGGCCGCCGTCAGCATGGATGTCGACCGCGACATCAGCCTGCGCCGCGTTGATGATTGCGGCCCGGGTGGTGACGCACGGCCCGATCCCTGCGTTGTTCGGACGGGTCATGACCACCCGGGCCCCTTCGGCCTGGAGGTCCGCCTGCAGGTAGGTGGCGACGTTGAAGTTGAACAGTGCTTCCGTGTAGCCGCCTGCCGTCTCGGTCCCAGTGGTGTCGCAGGATTCGGTTTCCTGGCCGTTCCACACCGGTTGATCGATGATCTGGGGCGCGGTTCCGTTGAGCCCGTTGTGCCCCGGATCGATCCCGACGACCTTTCCGGCCAGCGGGAGCGGAGACCCGATGACCAACCAGTATCCGTCGCCGTCGGGAGAGGCGGCCATGCCCACCACCGGGGCGGCCAGTTGGGAGCCGCCCTCCGACCCGAAGAACCGGGCACTCCCGAAGCTGAAGATCCCGCCGTCCGAAGCCACCAGCCAGTAGCCCCGTCCGTCCGGCGTGGAAGCCATCCCCACCACCGGCCGGTTGAGGGTGATCGAACCGGTCGACCCGTAGAACCGGGCGTCCCCGAAGCTGAAGATCCCGCCGTCCGATGCCACCAGCCAGTAGCCCCGGCCGTCCGGGGTGGGCGGCCATGCCCACCACCGGCTTGTTGAGGGCGATATTGCCGGTCGAACCTTCGAAGCGGGCGTCGCCATAGCTGAAGATCCCGCCATCCGCGGCCACCAGCCAGTAGCCCCGGCCGTCGGTGGTGGAGGCCATGCCCACCATCGGCCGGTTGAGGGTGATCGAACCGGTCGACCCGTAGAACCGGGCGTTCCCGAAGCTGAAGATCCCGCCGTCGGAAGCCACCAGCCAGTAGCCCCCGCCGTCGGGAGTTGAGGCCATGCCCACCATCGGCCGGTTGAGGGTGATCGAACCGGTCGACCCGTAGAACCGGGCGTCCCCGAAGCTGAAGATCCCGCCGTCCGATGCCACCACCCAGTAGCCCTTGCCGTCCCGGGTGGGGGCCATCCCCACAGCCGGGTCCACCGGATTGGTCAGCGCCTGTACGCCGAGTGAGGCGGCGCCAAACGGCACCACCGAGTTGGGAGGTGGAGCCATCGTCGTTGCGGCCGTCGTCGGTCGCGTGGCCGGATGCGCCGGGCTCGGAACCGAGGTCCAGGCGATAGCGGCCACGCTGAGAACGGGTAGCACGGCCAGAGCCACTCGCCTGCGCGTGCGCCTAACACCGAGTATCGAATCCGGGCTCATCGTCGGTCGATCCGTTCTGGCTGTGCCTGCGCCCCGCTTCCGTTGCCGGGCCCTGTCAATAGTGACATATTCTCGACTGTTGGCTTCGGCCCGTGATTCCGCGAGATCGGCGTTGATTCCCGCCATCCGTGGACGCCGGAAGGACGTGATGAAGAGAGCAGGCGTCGCCCGCGATGCGCCCGGTGATGGATGGTCCGAGGACCTGGCCTTCGCCCGTGAACTTGCGGAGACGGCCGCCAGCATCGCCCTCGATCACTTCGGATCGACGGTCAGCCACCTCAAATCCGACGGCACCCCTGTCGGCGAAGCCGACCTCGCCGTGGACCGGGTGCTCACCGATCTGATCCGGAGCAGACACCCCGAGGATGCGATCCTCAGCGAGGAGTCGGAGCCGAGTGGACGCTCAACCCGGCGTTGGATACTCGACCCGGTCGACGGGACCGTCCTGTTCCTGGCCGGCGAGGATGGCTGGGGGACCCACATCTCCCTCGAGGTCGACGACGAGGTCGTTGTCGGAGTGGTGACCAGGCCGGTACGGTCGGCGATGTGGTGGGCCGCCAGAGGGTCGGGAAGCTGGCGAGGCCGGCTCCAGGGGGCACCCGACCCCGAGGCGAGTCGATTGCACGTCTCGGAGATCGACCGGCTGGTCGAGAGCCGGGTGACGGCGTGGCCGACGGAAAGGCGTCCCGACCTGGTGGCCATCCTCAGAGAGTCGTCACGGTGGCAGGAGCCGAGCGATCACTGCCTGCTGAGCGTGGCCGAGGGCGATCTCGAGGCGGTCTGCGCCTTTGCCGGAGGTCCGTGGGACCTGGCCCCCGAGGTGGTCCTCGTCGAGGAGGCGGGAGGGCGGTTCGTCGATCCGTCGGGCGGCCGGCGTCTGGACCTCCGGGGAGGCCTCTATACCAACGGTTCGATCGACGGGGCGTTCCGGGACATCGTCCAGGGCCGGTGACGTCTCCCCATCGACCCGGCGGCCTCTTGGAAGTACCGTGTCATCGGGTACGGAGGCCATCTGACTTCGTAATTCGTTGTCAAGGTGTCCCGCTGAACCGGTGGCTCCCTTATGGAGTGGAGATAACCGGGAGGCCGTCGGGTCCAGCACATACCACAGCCCCCGGAGTCGTTGAGTCGCTTACCGTGGACGAATGACCCTCACGATCTTCGGAGTCATCGTCCTAACTTTCATGATGTTGATGTACGCACTGGAGCGGAGGGCTCCGAGGTTCGTCCTCGCATTCGCTCTCGGCTGTGGGCTATCGAGCGCTTACGGGTTTCTTTCCGGTGCCTGGCCGTTTGGCTGTGTTGAGGCGATCTGGACGGTGATTGCCCTTCATCGCTACTGGGCGGCGGACACAGGCGAAACCGTAACCTAGGTGCGTCAGACGTATGGCAGAAGTGTTGTTGGAGAGCACTTGTTGGTCGGGTACCAGGTCAATTCAGGCAGCCCAACGACGCACTGGCCTTCGCCTTATCCGCCTCCGACGCTCACTCTGAACCGTAACGCTGATGCTCCGAACTGGCCGGTCACTTGCCAACACCCCGGAACCGAGAAATCGAGCGTCGATGTGTCCCAAGCCCCGCGTTCGTCGTAAGCACGATTAACGTCGTAGTGAAAGGCACCTGGCCCATCAATCCGACGTGCCTCGATGTGGAGAACCCCGTTGGGTCTCGTGTACCAAGGGAACTTCAGATGCCAGCCCGTGCCGTATTGCACGCCGTGAACGCTTGTCGCCGAACGGACCGTCCACAACGATCCTTCGCCGATGACCTGTTCGCCGTGAGCCCATGACGCAACGTCGGATGGTTCTTCGGCATGGACAGGCACGATTGATGTGACACACCCGATCAGAGCTCTCGGCGGGGTGCTTCCCGTCGGAGACGTCACAGTCCCACCACTGCGAACATAATCGCGCGGTCAATAACCCACCGACTGACATGATCGCGACGACGGCGATCCCGACGATTCGGTGATGGCGTCTCCTGCGTTGCCTGGCTTCTTCGAACAACGCTTGCGCAGAGGGTGGGTCGGCATCCCGGAGTTGATCCCCCGCAGATGGGGAACCGTCAAGAACCGTCACGACCGTGGGTGGGTCGCCAGAGTGTGGGTTGGACTGAGCATAGTACTACTGATAGTAGTTCTATTTGGTCCCAGTGTAAAGGCCCGAGGAGAGTTCGACGGGCCTCCCACTCAGGAAGTGCGGGACGGCCAGTCCAGGTAACCACCTCACCTATCGATTAAGAAAACCGGGCTGCCCGGGTTCCGGGTGGATGGTGGACGCCGGGGGCCGCATCCGGATTCTCAACGCAGACCTCGCACTCCAACCCGTCGGGGTCGCGGAAGAAGAGGCTCAGCATGGGGCCGAAATCGGTCACGAAGTCGTCGGCCGCGCCTCGGGCGATCAGGCGATTCCGGATGGTCTCGAATGCACCCAGCGACGCAGCCTGGACGGCGAGATGATCGAGCCGGCCCCGACCGAACATCGGTGTCTGCCGGTCGGCCTCGGTATTGCCCTCGATCTGGAACACATTGAGCTCTGCCCACTCGCCGATCTTGATGATCGAGAGGCGGGGCCCCTTTCCTTCGGATAACTCCGAGCCATCCCGTACGATCTCGGCATCGAAGACCTCCTCGTAGAACGTGTTCAGCCTGGAGGCGTTGTTGGTGATCACGGCAACATGGTTGAGGCCCTTGAGCAGCACGTTGAATTCCTCCCGCACGAGAATGCCGGCCCAACTGTAGATGGAGATCGGCGAGGACGGGGAGGGATCGGTAGGGTGAACGGTGATGGGATCGGAAGACGACCGGGTGCTGGAATTCACTGAGGGGTTCTTGTGGGGGGTGGCGGGTTCCGCTCACCAGATCGAGGGCGGCAATACGAACAGCGACTGGTGGGAATTCGAGCACGATCCCGAGTCCGGCTGCGCCGAATCGAGCGGTGACGCCTGCGATTCGCTTGCCCGGTGGCCCGAGGATCTCGACCTGGTCTCCGGCATGGGGCTGGGGGCCTACCGATTCTCCCTGGAGTGGAGCCGCATCGAACCGGCCGAGGGTGAGTTCTCGCTGGCGGCGCTGGACCACTACCGCCGGATGTGTGCCGGATGTCACGAGCGGGACATCGTCCCGGTGGTGACCTTCCACCACTTCACCATTCCATCGTGGCTGGCCCGGCGGGGCGGCTTCGAGGCGCTCGACGCCCCCGAGCGGTTCGGCTGCTTCGTCGAACGGGCCGGAGCCCATCTCGGTGACCTGATCGGTTGGGCATGCACGATCAACGAGCCGAACGTGATCGGGGCCATGGGTTACACGGTCGGCGAGTACCCACCCGGGGTGAAGGACGATCTGACCCGTCACCTCGCGGTCAACGAAGCGATGGTCCGTGCCCACCGGCTTGCCGTCGAGGGATTGCGGTCCGGACCGGGCTCCTTCCCGATCGGGCTCACCCTTTCGATGGCGGAGATCGTGGCTGACCAGGGCGGGGAGCTCACCCGGGACATGGCGGAGGACATTCTCGAGGACACGTTCCTCCGGGCGACCGAAGGGGACGACTTCGTCGGCGTGCAGGCCTACACCCGGATGCACTTCGGGCCCACCGGGGTCGGTCCTGATGACCCGTCGGTCGGGCAGACCCAGATGGGCACCGAAAACTGGCCCCATGCGGTGGAACACTGCGTCCGGCGTACGGCGGAGTTCACCGGCCTCCCCGTGCTGGTCACCGAGAGTGGGATCGCCAGCGAGGATGACGCCGAACGCATCGTCTACCTCGATGCGGCACTGCGCGGCGTCCACCGATGCATGAGCGAGGGGATCGACGTCCGGGGGTACTTCGTCTGGAGCCTGCTGGACAACTTCGAGTGGAACATGGGATTCGGTCCCAAGCTCGGGCTTCACGCCGTGGATCGGACAACGTTCGAGCGGACGGCGAAACCCAGTGCCGGATGGTACTCGGCCGTCGCCCGGACCAACAGGCTGGCCCCCGACCTCCACTGACGGGTCACGGCTTCCTGCGGCGGGGATCAGGTGGCGCTGGTGTTGACGATCAACAGGCTGCAGGGACAGTGATGGGCCAGTTTGTTGGGGATGCTCCCGAGTACGAAGCGCGAGACGCCGCTCATGCCGCGGTTGCCCACCACGATGAGATCGGCATCGACGGCCTCGGCCGTCCGGAGCAGGGCATCGACGATGTCACTCCCTCCGGGCATGTGGAACTCGATGGAGACACCGTGCCGCTCGGCTTCGTCGACCAATTTCGACCTGACCCCTTCGACCTCAGACCGGACCCCGTCGATCGCCTCTTGCCAGGCTTCGGAACTGACCTTCCCCTTCTCGACAGCCGGGTGCACGACGTGCACGGCATGCAACGTGGCCCCGGCCCCCTTGGCCACCGCCAGTGCTTCACCCACGGCTGCTTCGGCCCGCTCGGAGCCATCGGTGCCGACGACGATCGCCTTGTAGGACATCTACCTCGACGTCCCCGGGATGGAGGCCATGATCCGAACGCTAGTTCCGCGCCCCGCCCCGCGGCAACGGAGTGCGGTCAGCGCTCCCACGACGGCGGACGCAGACTGCGTCCCGGCGTCCAGGCCGGCGTGACCGGAAGCGGGGAGATCCGATTGAAGTTCGGCGAGATCCGGAGGGACCACCTCTCCCGGAGGTGCTCAGCGATGACGTCGATCTCCTGAGCGAGGTCCATGGTGTCCGAGGCGACCTCGACGTCGTATCGCACATCCTGGTGCACCGTGGTCGCCTGCTGCCGGGCGATACCCGGTGGCCGGCTCATCCGCTCGGCCTCCCGGGCCGCGGCCACATCCGGCGGACATCTCACCCCGATCCAGCACACGTCGAGACCGCTGAGCGCTTCATCCCATCGCTGCTGATCGGCTGATCCGTCGAGCATCACGTCGTCGAGGAGCACGCTGACTCCGCCCTCGGCGAGTGCGGCGATGGCCATCCTGAAGCCGGCATAGAGCGACAGGAAGGCATCGCCGCGGGTGATCACGCCGTTTCGGAAGGAGAGGCCATCGGGGCGGTCGACCATCTCCGGTGGGAGTGTCCAGATGAGAAGATCGATTCCGAGCAGCAACCACGGATCGGGGAGCGCCGACTGGAGGGCGCGGGCCAGGGTCGTCTTGCCCGCGCACGACCCTCCGTTGAGAACGACGACCCGTCCGGTCCCGCCTTCCGCTCGGTCCATGATGGAACGGTAGCCGCGCCATCGGTTCGGCTTCCCGACGAGTCCGTTCGGCAAGGGTGGCCGGATCGGACTAGACCTCCAGGCATGAAGCTCAAACTCGATCTTCACGACATCTACAACAAGGGGGGCGATATCGACCGTGCCCTTCGCGCCGTCATCGACGAGGCGGTCGAAAAACGGGTCCGACTCGTGGAGATCATCCCCGGAAAGGGGAGCGGCCAGTTGAAGAAGCATGTGCTCCGGTTTCTGGACCAGAAGGAGATCAAGGCGCTCTACGACCGGGTCGAGAAGGACTCCCACAACTTCGGTCGGGTGTTCGTCCATTTCCGCCCCAAGTAGCCCGATGAGACCGTGGTCGGGCTCGGCGTCGGACCCGACGCGGGATGGCTACTCCGAAGGCGCCGCCGGTGTCAGGAACTGCTCGACGGCCTCGGCGATCCCTCCGGCGATGACATGCTGGTCGGCCGAGTCGGCGGCAATCGATCCCTCGAAGGGGTCGGTGAGGTACAGGGGTTCGATCACCGCTCCCGGCATCTCGCTCGGTGTGGTGAAGTACCCGGACATGGCCGGACCGATGAGGAGCAGGTGGTTGTAGTCGGCGGCCTGGCCGGCCAGGCCGCCGGCCGACGGATCACCGACCGCAGAACCGAAACCGCTGTCGGGCAGGGCGCCGTCGTTCGGAATCTGCCAGCCTTGTGCATTCATCGCCGCCAGCACGTTCTTCTGGAGCAGATCGGCGAGGGTCTGGTTTTCCTGGGAGAACAGGCGGTCCCCGTCGTAGAGGGTGACGCTCCCGGCATCCTGGGCGCTCCCCCCGGCATCCATGTAGATGCCGACCAGGGCATCGGCTTTGGCCAGATTGGCGCAGGCATCTCTGGCCACGACGTCGTCATGGGATCCGACAAGCGTGAGTAGTCCGCCGGAGGTGTCGTCGGCTCCCAGGCGGACCACTGTCGAGTCGCGGGTCCGGGAGACGACGACACGGTAGCCGTGGGCGCGGAGGCTGCCCATCGTGTCGAGCTCGATGGCCAGATTGACGTCGGACTCGTGGATCGCCGTTCCCGACTCGGTCGTCCCGACACCGCCGGGGTCGATGCCGCCGTGGCCTGCGTCGAGGAAGACGGTCTTCCCGTTGCGGCCGTCGGTCGGTGGGAACTCCTCGCAGGCGCCGGCCGAAAAGGCCGATGGGTCGAGGGGGGTGCCATCCGACGACCCCGTGCCCAGGTGGGCGACGTCGGCGGCCAGGCGCCGGATCGTGGGGCCGAAGGACAGCGCGCCGAGGGCGGCCACCACGGCCACGAAGAGCGCCGCGACCACGAAGATGGACCGACGCAGCAGACGCCGATCAGTGGATCGGCGGGTCACGGTCGGCGCTCTCGGACCGTCCGGCTGGAGTCGTCGCTCGCCTCGCTCGGATCACGCCCGGGATGCTACCGATAGCCGGCAGCGAAGAGTCATCGCCCTGAACCGCCCGAGGGGACACCACGACCGGCTTCGCCGAGTGGGTGGCATGTTCGCGGATTCGAATGGCATCGGTGACCGGGCTCCGGCAGACTGGGCCGGGTGGCGTCCCGTGCCCCGGGGTGCCGATCTGAGGCCGGTGAAGTACAGAGGGAGGGAACCCGAATGACCACGGTTGAAACCGCTGGTGTCGTCCGCCATGCCGGAGAGGACGACCTGCCCTGGGTGGACGCCAGCGCTGGGATCTGGCTCAAGGTGTTGCGGGTGGACGCCGCCGCCGGAATCTGGGTGGTTCGGAACCGGTTCGAGCCCGGAGCCAGGCTCCAGATCCACCGGCACACCGGTCCCGTGGACGGCTTCACCATCTCGGGCCGCTGGCACTATCTCGAGTACGACTTCTACAGCACCGCCGGTTCGTACATCAGGGAGCCGGCCGGCTCGGTCCACACCCTCGACGTGCCGAGTGACAACGACGAGGTCACTGATGTGTTGTTCGTCATCGAGGGAGCGCTGCTCGATCTGGCCCCTGACGGCTCGGTCGAGAGTGTGACCGACGGCTCGACCGCCCTGGCCGGTTATCAGGCTCTCGCTGAGGCCCAGGGACTCCCCACGCCGACCGGCGTCATCGTCACCTGAGTCGGGCGACGTCATGACGAGCACCGAGACGGTGGCGGACAGCGAGGATCTGACCGCCCCGTTGCTCGATCCCGATTTCTACGCCGGCGATCCGTACCCTCTCTACGCCCGGCTCCGGGCTGAGGCTCCGGTGACCCGGAACCAGTCGCTCGGCTTCTGGGTGGTCAGCCGTCATGCCGACGTCGTGGCCGTCTCCCGCGATCCGGCGGCGTTCTGTTCGGCCAAGGGGATCATGGTGTTCGAGATCGGAGCCGAGTATCCGACCCCACCGACCATGATGCATACCGATCCTCCCGACCACACCCGGTACCGCACCCTGGTCCAACCCGGATTCCGGCCCTCCTTCATCCGGAGCCTCGAGGACGGCGTGCGGGCTCGTACGAGGACCCTGATCGATCGCATCGAACCCGGGCAGCCGATCGACTTCGTCCCGGAAGTGGCCGTGCCGCTCCCGTTGCAGGTGATCAGCGACCTCATGGGAATGCCCGAGGAGGAATGGCCCCAGTTCTTCAAGTGGTCCGAGGCGGTCATCCCTGGGGCCACTGACTGGCCCGAGGAGGAACGCCAGGCCCTCAGTGCCGAGATGGTGACCTATCTCCTGGCCTCGGCGGCTGAGCGTCGGGCCCATCCCGGCGAGGGGATCATCTCCGAACTCGGTGCCGCCGAGATCGACGGCGACCGTCTGACCGATGCCGAGCTGGGTATGTTCCTGGTGCAGCTCCTCGTGGCCGGCAACGAGACCACCAGGAACATGATGTCCGGAGGGTTGGTGGCGTTGGCCGCTGACCCGGGGGCCTGGCCATCGCTCCGGTCACGGGTGTCGGCGTCGGCGCCGAGGGCCTTGTCCCTCGCTGTCGAGGAGATGCTGCGATGGACCACACCGGTGGTGTCGTTCATGCGGACGACGACGCGGCCCACCGAGCTGGGCGGATGTGAGCTCGGCCCCGATGAGCCGGTGCTGATGTTGTATGCCTCGGCCAACCGGGACGAATCGGTGTTCGGCCCCACCGCCGATGTGTTCGATCCGGCCCGGGACCCCAATCCGCACGTGGCCTTCGGCTTCGGTCCCCATTTCTGCGTGGGCGCCGTCCTGGCCCGGTTGGAGGGCCGGATCCTCCTCGAGGAGCTCCTGTCCCGATTCGGCTCCGTCGAGCTGGCCGGTCCGGTGGTGCGCACTGCCTCCCCGGTCATCGCCGGTGTCCGTTCGGCACCAGTGGTCTTCGGGGCCGCCTGACGCGGGAGCACGCGTCCCGGGTCGAGGGCGGTTCCCCAGGGCAGAGGAGACTGAGCGGCGGTTCATGTATAGCCCACGCGCTCAGTGGTCGGCACGATCGCTCACTCGTAGTGGTGATGCCAGCATGTGGCGTCGCCCACGTCACTCACCCATCGGCTTCCGTCTGCGGATCGATCGGGTCCGAGGGTGCGGCACGGCGGGGTCGCGAACTCTCGGGATCGAAGGGGGGTCGGTCGAGCTGTTCCCGGATGGGCGTGAATGGCGGTTGCACGGTGTGGCGTCGTTGCCAATTGGCCCCGTCCACCACCAGTGAATGGCCGCTGATGTATGTGGCGTACGGGGAGCAGAGATAGGTGGCGGCCCAGGCCAGCTCCCGCGGGAAGCCGACCCGCCCGGCCGGGACCCGGGAGTCCTGTCCCTCGTACTTGCCCGGCACCGCGGCGATGGCCGCCGTCTCGTCCTCGTGGGGCATCAGCCCGGGGACGAGGCCGTTCACCCTGATGCCATAGGGGGCCCACTCCACGGCCAGGGTCTCGGTGAGGTTCTTCACCCCCGCCTTCGCCGCCGCCGAGTGGGCGAATCCGGGCCCGCCCGTCCAGGCGTAGGAGGCGCCCACGTTGACGATGGCCCCGTCGCGATCGGCCGGAATCAGACGACGGGCCAGGTCCCGGCAGCAGTAGAAGGTGCCATTGAGCACGATGTCGACCACGGTGCGCCATGCGTTCGGACTCATGTCCTCGGCCGGCACCGGGAAATTGCCCGCCGCGTTGTTGACGAGGGCGTCGATGGGGCCGAACTCGGACTCGACGGCATCGAGTGCGGCGGCCACCGACTCCGGCTCCCGGATGTCGCATGGGGACGACATTCCCCGACCCCCTGCCGCCCGGACGGCTTCCACTCCTGCGGCTCGGTGCTCCTTGCTGCGGCTGAGGATGGCCACCGAGGCGCCAAGGCGGGCGAACTCGCTGGCGATGGCCTTGCCCAGGCCGGTCCCCCCGCCGGTGACGACCACCACCCGGTTGACGTAGGTTCCCGCCGGAAGCGCGGATGCACCGGTCGGCGGTGGAGGTCGGAGTCCCGGGGGAGTCATGGGTCGAGAGCCTACGCCGGACGATCGGGCCGATCCGGCTGGCAGCCTGCGGGTCCTCGGGTAGCCTCATCGACCGTGGACTTCGACCTGTCACCCGAACTTCTTGCCCTCCAGCAGAGCGTGCGGCGCCTGGCCCAGGACAAGATCAGCCCGCGCTCGCGAGATCGACACGACCGGTGACTACCCGGCGGATATCTTCGAGGCCTTCAGGGACGCCGACCTGCTCGGACTCTGCCTTCCGACCGAGCTGGGAGGGTCGGGCGCCGGCATCCTGGGTCTGACCGTGGCCATCGAAGAGGTGGCCAAGTACTCGAATACGGCCGCCTTGATGCTGTTGTTGACCCGGCTTCCCGTGGGGCCGGTCCTCATCGCCGGCAACGAGGACCAGAAACAGCGGTATCTTCCCGGCATCGCCACCGGGGAGGTCAGGGCCGGGTTCGGCCTCTCCGAGGTGCAGGCGGGCAGCGATGTCGCCGGCATGAGAACCAGGGCAGTGCCCGACACCGGCTCGGGCCACGACGGGGATTGGATCCTCTCCGGTACGAAATGCTGGATGTCGGGTGTCCGCGAGGCCGACTGGTACACCGTCTTCGCCAAGACGGGAGACCCGGCCTCCAGGGCCCACGACTCGATCACCGCCTTCATCGTGGAGCGGAACTGGGCCGGTGTCTCGCTCGGACGGACCGATCACAAGATGGGGGTGCGCGGCGTCGACACCGGCGAACTGGTTCTCGACGGGGTTCGGGTACCGGCCGAAAACGTGATCGGCGAGGTGGGCGGGTTCCGGTTGGCCATGCTGGGACTCAATGCCATGCGCCCGATCGTGGCCGCCCGGGGGATCGGCCTGGCCGAGGGGGCGCTGATGTACGCCACTGAGTACGTCAAGCAGCGCGAAGCCTTCGGAGGGACCATCGCCGACTTCCAGGGGATCCAGTGGGAGATCGCCAAGACCGCCGTCGATATCGAGGCGGCCCGCCTGCTCACCTATCGTGCAGCCTGGCTCGCCGACCAGGGGAAGTTCACCAAGGAGTTCGTGCCCTTCCTGTCGATGGCCAAGTACTTCGCCACCGAACTGGCCGTGCGGACCTCTGGTCTCGCCGTGCAGTTGCTCGGTGCTGCCGGGTACATGGAGGACCACCCCACCGAGCAGTGGTATCGGGATGCGCGCCAGCTCACCATTGTGGAAGGAACCACCCAGGTCCAGCTCGGTCTCATCGCTCGGGGTGTCCTCGGTCACGATCTGTGGTGGGACTGACCGTGGCCGACGCCCACGTGTCCGAACTCTTCCCGTCGCTCGGCGGATGGCCCGGAGTCCTGACCGAACTCCTGGCCGGCAGGTCGATGACCGCCGAACAGTCCGAGGTGGTGCTCGGCCAGGTGCTCTCGGGTGCCGCCGCCCCGTCGCAGATCGCCGCGCTGGCCGTGGCGCTGCGGGCCAAGGGGGAATCGGTGGCCGAGATGACCGGCTTCGTCCGGGCCATGGTCGCCCATGCCGTTCCGCTCGATCTGCCGGCGGGCATCGAGGCCGTCGACACCTGCGGAACGGGAGGAGACCGGCTAAGGAGCATCAACGTGTCGACCATCGCCGCCCTGGTGGTGGCGGCGACCGGGGCCAAGGTGTGCAAGCACGGGGGTCGTGCTTCATCGTCTGCGGTCGGGGCGGCCGACGTCCTCGAGTCGCTCGGTGTGGTCGCTGATCTCGGGCCGGAGGGCGTCGTCCGGTGCATCGACGAGGTGGGCATGGGCTTCTGCTTCGCACCCCGCTTCCACCCGGCGATGCGGTTCGCGGCGCCGGTTCGCAAGGAGTTGGGTATACCGACCGTGTTCAACTACCTCGGCCCGCTGGCCAACCCCGGTCGTGCCGGGTACCAGGTGATCGGGGTGAGCAATCCGGCGATGGCCGACAAAATGCTCGGCGTGCTGGCTGCCAACGGCACGCGTCGGGCCATGATCGTCTACGGCGATGACGGCCTTGACGAACTGAGCACCACCGGACCGTCAACCGTGCACGAATTGGTGGTGTCGGAGGACGGCCGCTACGAAACCTCGATGTATCGTGTGGATCCGGCCGAACTGGGTCTGGCCCCGGCCACCATCGAGGACCTTCGGGGAGGCGACGCCGCCTTCAACGCCGACGCCATACGGCAGGTCATCGGCGGTGAGCCGTCGCCCCACCGGGATATCGCCGTGCTCAATGCGGCGGCGGCCCTCATGGTCATCGGTCGCGCCGCCGATCTGGGCTCCGGGGTGTCTCTGGCCTGCGAGGTGATCGATGACGGACGCGCCGACTCGGTGCTCGAAGCGCTGATCCGGGTATCGCAGCTCGCATCCGCCGAGGAAGGTGACCCCTGAGGTCACGCAGCTGAATCGGTCCGGCTGAGCTCCAGGAGTCTCGGAATTCGGGCCGCGGGCATGGCTATTCCATCCCGAGATCCGACCTCGAGGACACGGACCCGTTCGGGGTTGGCTGCGAGCCACTGGGCGATGATGATTCGCTCATCCAGGTGGCCGTCTGGATCCAGCGGAGCAGTTCCGTCCTCGAGCAGCCCGTCGACCAGGACGACGGTACCCTCGCCTTCGACGGCCAAGACCACGCGCCCGGCGGCAGCGAAGCGACTCCACGCGCCGATGGCGGGTGGCCAGATGGCGCAACCGCTCGGCTTCGTCCCGGATCGAGGCCGCCTCCTCGTAACGTCGTTGATCGGCGAGGTGGGTGAGCTCGTCGACCATGGGCAACAGGAGCCCGACGGGGTCATCGGCCAGTTGTTCGTCGGTCCAGATCGGTCGACGACCACGTGGGCGGACGGCACGGGGCGTCTTCCGGTCCTGAGCCCGAGACGTCGCCCCAGGGTTCTTCCTCTCCCTCTTCCCCTGTCGGTTGAATGGAGGTGACCATGCCTTGATCAGCCGGGCTTCGACCACGGCAGCGGATAGTGGTCCGGGAAGGACCCGATGGTTGATGCCGCCGAATTGGCGAAGCAGCCGGCCCACCTGGGGACTTCGGTCGCCGGTGAAGTACGAGCGGACCCGGGCTTGGATGTCGGTTGCCTTCCCCACATGGAGAACAGTGCCGGCCGCATCGACGAACCAGTAGACACCGGGTCGATGGGGGAGCCGGGTGGTGAGGCGGAGTTTGGCGGCTTGAGGGTGCCCGACCAGCCGGGGGAGGTCGAGCAATTCCTCGAGTCCGAGTATCCCGAACGATCCGGCTCGTTCGAGCAACGCGTGCAGTAGGTCACCGGTGGCCAGGACATCGGTCAGGGCGCGGTGTGAGGGCTGATGGGGGAGCCTGAGGATCGAGGCCAGGGTGCCCAGCTTGCAGTTCGGTGCCATGTCGCGGACCAAACGCCGGGAGAGCGCCAACGTGTCGACCGCGGCATTGCCGAGTCGGTCCCTTCCGGTGGACACCAAGGCGTGGTCGATGAAGGAGAGGTCGAACCGGAGGTTGTGGCCGACGAGCACGGCTCCACCGACGAACTCGAGGAATGACGGAAGCATCTCGCCGACACGCGGTGCTCCGGACACCATGGCGTCATTGATGCCGGTCAGCGCCGTGATGAGGGGCGGGATCCGTTCATCGGGCCGGACGAGCGTCTGATAGGTGCCGAGCATCTCGCCACCCCGGTAGCGGGCGGCGGCGACCTCGGTGAGTGACGAAGTCGTCGGGGATCCTCCGGTGGTCTCGACGTCAACGACTACGAAGGTCACCTGGTGGAGTGGAGTATCGAGGTCATCGAATGATCGCTGCCGACCGATCTCCATGGGACGTCAGCCTAGACGAACACATGTTCGTAGCGGCGGATGTGGCCCGCCGGCTGAGGCGACTACCGT
This sequence comes from uncultured Acidimicrobiaceae bacterium, assembly GCA_963837805.1. Classification (GTDB taxonomy): domain Bacteria; phylum Actinomycetota; class Acidimicrobiia; order Acidimicrobiales; family RAAP-2; genus Bog-756. The sequence goes on along the minus strand of CAWIOU010000014.1, from coordinate 513,340 downwards.
GTGGTCGGTGACGACCGAAGTGCCATCCCTGGGCGGGGCCGCCCGCTACCGCTGCTCCGCGTGCGGCAACCTCACGCGGTTCAGCGTGGTCACGACCCGCCGGACCCGGGCCTTCCATCATTTTTCGGTGGGAGGTGACCTCACCGTTGAGGATGTCGAGGTTCTCGATGAATCGGTGGAGGAGGTGTCGTGCCGGTGGTGTGGCAATGGCAACGGAGTCGAAGTGATCGAAGACGGAGCATCGGCGCCGGGATAGAAGGCGAAACGTCTGCGTTGGGGCCCCACTCCGATGGACAGGCCGAGGACCCGTTCTCGGACCCTGCGTTCGCGGCCGGGCTCAGACCGATTCCCTCGGGTGCCCGAACTGCCGGCGACGCCGTGCCGGCCCCGGATTTCACAGGGACTTCCCCGTCGGGTCGCCCTGTCAGGGTGGTCGTCGGGGAGTACATCGAGCCGTTGCTGTTGGCATTTCTCCACGTCGACTGCGACGGTTGCCACGAGTTCTGGCAAGGCCTCCGCGACGACCGTTGCGAGCTTCCCGCATCGGTTTCGGCAGTTGTCGTCACGAAGGGCCCCGAAACCGTGCCCCCAGGCGAGGTCGGTCAGGCGGCGCTCGGGATCGGCCGCATCCCGGTGGTCATGAGCGACGACGCTTGGACCGGGTATCGGGTCATGGGCTACCCGTTCTTCGTCCTGGTCGAGCCTTCGACCCGCACCATCGTCGGCGAAACGGTGGGCTTCGGATGGCCGGACGTCGTCTCGATGATCCGTTCGTCCCTCGGCTGACGCCCTGAATCCTCGGCCGTCGTCGGTCGGCCGAAGCCGGCGGCCGGAAGGGCCCACGTCGGCCACGGAAGGGCTCGGACCCGATGCGATGTCCAATTCTTCAAATTCAGGCAAATTATCGGCTTCAGGCGATAAGTGTCTCGAATCTTTATCGGCTGTAGCCGATAAATTGGCCAAATGAGCAAAAGAAGTGCACGTACCCGGAGGTACTTCGACGCCCGTCTTGACCGCCTTCGGCTCGCCGCCGACGAACCGGTACCGCACGTCGGCTGGATCAGGGCGATCAGGGATGCCCTGGGAATGTCGAGCTCGGAGCTCGCATCCCGGATGGGTGTGGGGCAGTCGACCATCTCCGGTCTGGAGCACGGCGAGGTCCTGGGCACGATCAAGCTGGGCACGTTGAAGCGGGCGGCGGCGGCACTCGAATGCGACCTCGTCTACTACCTCGCGCCTCGTACAAGTCTCGAGGATGTGGCGCGAGCCCAGGCACGACGAAAGGCACGTGAACAACTGGCTGATGATTCGTCGTCCCGCGAGGACTCGGTCGACGGTGACAGTTCGAGGATCGACGAGCTCGCGTCGAATTATCTCGATCACAAAGGGCTCTGGACCGACTGACAGCCGGCGAACTCCTATCGCCCACTGCACTGAGCCACAGGTCGGACACAGTCCCGCCTCTCATGCTCTGCGTTGACATCAATCGTCAACCAAGGAGCATGGATATGAGCGAATCTGAAGCAGACGATCCGACGGTCGGTCCGGGAGCCGACCCGTTTCCGGAGATCAGCCGGCGTCGCAGAAGGGGAGTCACGGTGACAAGTGCTGCCGCCATAGCGCTGGGCTTGGCTCTCAGCGGTGGCGCAGTCGCCGGGGCGACGACGGCATCGCAGCCGCCCGCCGGTTCATCCCGGCCAAGCGTCCCAGCGAACCGCCCGCCCTTCGGTGGCGCGATGCCGACGGCGGTAGGGGCGGTGAAGTTGGTCGCCGGTAACAGCTTCATCGTTACGGCGCAGGACGGAACCACCGTGACGGTCGACGTCGGGAGCACGACCAGCTACTTCGATCCGGGGGTCAGCTCGCCCACCCTCGCCGACGTGAAGGTCGGTGAGCACGTTGCCGTGTTCGGGACCAAGACCTCGAGCACGGTGATCGCGACCCAGGTCGCCATCGGCTCGCCGCCCGCCGGTAGCAAAGGCGGGCCCGGTGGGAACGGGGACAGCCACCCCGGCGCGATGCCGACAGCGGTAGGGGCGGTGAAGTCGGTCGCCGGTAACAGCTTCATCGTTACGGCGCAGGACGGAAGCACCGTGACGGTCGACGTCGGGAGCAGGACCGCCTACTTCGATCCGGGGGTCAGCTCGCCCACCCTCGCCGACGTGAAGGTCGGTGAGCATGTTGCCGTGTTCGGGACCAAGACCTCGAGCACGGTGACCGCGACCCAGGTCGCCATCGGCTCGCCACCCGCCGGTGGCAAAGGTGGGCCCGGTGGAGGCGCCACCGGCCGACCCGGCGGTCCGCCCGGATGGACCGGTGGTCCGCCTTCAGCTACCGGAGTACAGGCACCCTGAGCCCAGGCCCCGTCCCGGCACCTTGGCCCCGGGGCCGGGACGGGCCTTCCGGGCCGTGCGAATCGCCGTATTTGGGGCCATTCTGTAGGCATGTTGCATGCATGCACCCTGGCGATGGAATTGCGTATCCCAGCGAGCGGCTCGCTCAAGGAGAAACGATCGGTCATCAAGCATGTGGTGGAGACCTGCAAGTCGCGTTTCGGCGTGGCTGCTGCCGAGGTCGGCTACCTCAGCCAATGGCAGCGTTCCGAGCTGGGGTTCGCGGCCGTTGCCGGGTCACCCGGGCATGTCGTGGAGGTGCTCGATTCGGTCGAGCGCTTTGTCTGGTCGCAACCGGAGGTCGAGGTCGTAGACGACATTCGCTGCTGGCTCGAATCCGAATGACGTCACAAGCTCCGACTCGATCCCGGGACAGGGCGATGCCGTAGTCTCGGGAGATGGCCACCCTCCATGAGCTCCTCGACGACCTCGACGACGAGTACGCCGACGCCCGCCGACTGGTGGCGCGGCTCGGTCCGGGGGATCCGGGGTGGGATGTGGTCACCCCGGCACCGGGTTGGGCCGTCCGCGACCAGATCAGCCACCTGGCCTTCTTCGACGAGGCGGGCCGGATGGCGATGGTCGAGCCGGAGCTGTTCAGCCAGGAAGCGGAGCGGGCCATGGCCAGGCCCGGCGACCCGATGCAGGAACATCTGGACAGGGGACGAGCGATGGACGGCGCCGAGCTCCTCCACTGGTGGGACCGGTCCCACCAGGGAATGATGGAGTCGTTCAGCGGTGCCGATCCGTCCTTGCGAGTCCCCTGGTACGGACCGCCGATGAGCGTGCTTTCGTTCGTGTCGGCCCGCTTGATGGAGACATGGGCCCACGGTCAGGATGTCGCTGACGCCCTTGGACAACGACGCGTCCCGACCGATCGTCTGCGGCACGTGGCCCATGTGGGGGTACGGGCTCGGCCATTTTCCTATCTCATCCGAGGCAAGGATGTGCCCGACGGCCGGATCGATGTGGCTCTGACCGCCCCCTCGGGCGGGGTCTGGAACTGGGAGGTCGGTACCTCGAACGGAGGCGAGATATCCACCGTCGCCGGTCCAGCACTCGACTTCTGCCTGGTGGTCACCCAGCGCGGCAATCTCGGCGACACCGACCTCTCGATCTCGGGTGACCAGGCTGGCGAGTGGATGTCCATCGCACAGGCCTTTGCCGGACCTCCCGGTCCCGGGCGACCTGCCCGCACCCGGGACCGATAACTCAGCGCTCGGCCCCCATCAGCTCCGCGACCAGCGCAACCAGGGCGTCGACGTCATCGGCAGTCGTGTCGAACGAGCACATCCAGCGTACGACCCCGGTGGCCTCGTCCCAGACATAGAACGGAGTGTGCTGCTGGACGACCTCGGTCACGGCCGCAGGCAGGGCCGCGAACACGCCGTTGGCTTCCACCGGATAGGCAAGAGTGACGCCGGCGACCCCGGAGATGCCTTCGGCGAGTCTCGTCGCCATGCGATTGGCGTGCAGAGCATTGGTTCGCCAGAGGTCGTTGGAGAGCAGGGCGCTGAATTGGGCCGAGACGAACCGCATCTTCGATGCCAGTTGCATCGACTGCTTTCGGATGTATCGCAGCGATTCCTCGTTCTCCGGCCGGAACGAGACAACCGCCTCTGCTCCCATGGCGCCGTTCTTCGTTCCGCCGAACGAGAGCACGTCGACGCCGGCCGCCGAGCCGAACGCGCCCAGGTCGACCCCGAGGAAGGCCACCGCATTCGAGAGCCGGGCTCCATCCAGGTGAAGCCACATGCCGCGCTGGTGGGCCCACTCGGCGAGGGCGATGACTTCCTCGACGCGGTAGCACGTTCCCACCTCGGTGGACTGGGTGATCGAGATCACCCTCGGTTGGACGTGATGTTCGTCGCCCACCCCGCCGGCCGCACGCTCGACCAGGTCGGGCGTGAGCTTCCCGTCCGGCGTGGGGACGGGGATGAGTTTGCTGCCCAAGAACCGCTCCGGAGCGCCACATTCGTCGACATTGATGTGAGCGGATTCGGCGCAGATCACCGCCTCGAACGGTCGCACGAGCGATTGGAGTCCGACCACGTTCGCCCCGGTCCCGTTGAAGGCGATGAAGATCTCCGCGCCGTCGCCGAAATGGTCCTTGAACAGCTGAATGGCCCTGGTGGTCGTCGGATCGGCACCGTAGGAGGGAGCGTGATCGAGGTTGGCCTCCACGATGGCGGCCAGAACGTCCGGATGGACGCCGGACCAATTGTCGCTGGCAAAGCTCCGGTTCGAGCCGGTCATGAGCTGCTCACCCCCTAGCCAACGGCTTGTACCGGATCCGGTGGGGCTGGTCCGCATCGACACCCAGCCGCTTCTTCCGGTCTGCCTCGTAGTCGCTGAAGTTTCCCTCCCACCAGCGGACCTCGGAGTCGCCCTCGAAGGCCAGCACATGAGTGGCGATCCGGTCGAGGAACCACCGATCGTGGCTGATGACGACCACGCATCCAGGAAACCCGAGCAGGCCTTCCTCGAGGGCCCGGAGCGTGTCGACATCGAGGTCGTTGGTGGGCTCGTCCAGCAGGAGGACGTTCCCACCGCGCTTCAGTACCTTCGCCAGTTGCACCCGGTTTCGCTCGCCGCCGGAAAGCTGCCCGACCTTCTTCTGCTGGTCGCTGCCGGTGAACCCGAAGCTGGCGACGTAGGCCCTTCCGTGCAGTTCGCGATGACCGACGACGATCCGGTCCTCGCCCCCCGTGATCTCGTCGAAGACGGTAGCGTCGCCGGCCAGCTCCTCCCTCGACTGATCGACATAAGCCAGCTCGACGGTCTGGCCGATGTCGATCCGGCCATCGTCGGGCTTCTCCTGACCGACGATCATCCTGAAGAGCGTGGTCTTGCCCGCCCCGTTGGGGCCGATGACCCCCACGATTCCGCCGGGTGGTAGGAGGAACGACAGACCGTCGATGAGCAGCCGGTCGGCGTAGGCCTTGACCAGGTTCTCGGCGTCGACCACCCGGTCGCCGAGCCGGGGCCCGGGTGGGATGGTGATCTCGAGGGTGTCGGCCCGTCGGTCAGCGGACTCGGCCTCGGCCACGAGGTCGTTGTAGGCGTTGATCCGGGCCTTCCCCTTGCTCTGGCGGGCCCGGGGCGACATGCGAATCCATTCGAGCTCCCGCTGCAGTGCCCGCTGGCGGGACTGATCGGATTTCTGCTCTCCGGCCAGTCTGGCCTGCTTCTGCTCCAACCATGACGAGTAGTTCCCTTCCCAGGGTATGCCGGCGCCTCGATCCAGTTCGAGGATCCAGCCGGCCACATTGTCGAGGAAGTACCGGTCGTGGGTGACGGCGACAACGGTCCCCGGGTAGTCCTGCAGGGTCCGCTCCAGCCAGGCCACCGATTCGGCGTCGAGGTGGTTGGTGGGTTCGTCGAGAAGGAGGAGGTCCGGCTTGGAGAGGAGCAGCCGGCACAGCGCCACCCGGCGCCGCTCACCGCCGGACAGCGTCGTCACGTCGGCGTCGCCCGGGGGGAGCCGGAGGGCATCCATGGCGATCTCAAAGGTCCGTTCGAGGTCCCACGCCCCGGCCGCGTCGATCTTGTCCTGCAGGTCGGCCTGTTCGGCCAGCAGCTTGTCGAAGTCGGCATCGGGCGCCCCCATCGCTGCGCACACCTCGTTGAAGCGGTCCACCAGGGCCTTTGCCTCTCCGACCCCGTCGGAGACATTGCCGAGCACGTCCTTGGTGGGATCGAGTTGTGGTTCCTGGGACAGATGGCCGACGGTGAATCCTGTGGTGAGGCGGGCCTCGCCGGAAAAGCCGTCGTCCTCGCCGGCCATGATCTTGAGGAGCGACGACTTTCCCGAGCCGTTGGACCCGATGACCCCGATCTTGGCCCCGGGATAGAACGAGAGATTGATGCCCTTCAGGACCTCCCGGTCAGGCGGATAGAAGCGACGCAGGTCGCGCATGGTGTAGATGTACTGGGCTGCCATGGGGAACAGTGTGGCTCAGCCGAACGGTGTCTGGGACACGGCCCGGTCTTGGGGCTCGACTCCGGTTCAGGCTTCCATCGGAAGTAACCTTGACGGCAATGACCATCGGGGCGCAACCGGATTCGGATTCAGCAGGATCATCAGGGGATCCTGAGCCCGATCGAGGATCCGGACAGGCCGACCCTCCGCCGCCGTCACGGCGGGCGACCGTCGTCCAACAGACCAAACGGCTGGTCACCGCCATTCGGAACGGCGACGAGTCAATGGTCGAGAACGCCGTCCTCTCCCTCAGTCAGCGAAGCAGGTGGCTGGCACCGCTGGCCTTCGTGGTCGGGGCCTTTGCCATGCTCTTCCAGGGGTTGAAGCTGCTGGTCACTAACTGGCGTCTGGTCCTGGTGGAAATCCTGCCGGCCATGTGGATCTGGGCGGCAATGCTCGACCTCAAGGTCCATGTGCTCCACGGAAAGGATTTCCACATCCTCCGGGGCCCGGTGCTGGTCCCGATCCTGCTCGCCATCACCGCACTGACGGCGGGCAGCTTCTACCTCAATGCCGTGTTCGCCTTCGCCATCGCCGACCCCGGGAAGCCCCAGATACGCCCCGGGTTCGCCAAGGCGCGTGAACACGTGCGCACCATCCTGTACTGGGGCATCGTCGTCGGTCTGGCGCTCGGCTTCGCCACCATGATCTCCCAACGATGGGGGAAGTTCTCGTTCGCCCTCAGCCTCAGCATCGTGGTCGGGGTGATGATGCTGGCCTACGTGGCCGTCCCAGCCCGACTAGTGGGCGTCAAGTCCGACCGGTCGACCCGGGACAAGCTCTCCGCCACCGCCATCGGTGGCGGCATCGGTGCCCTGGTCTGCTCGCCTCCGTACGCGCTGGGCCGGGTGGCCATCATCCTGCTCGGGTCTCATACCTTCAGAGTGCTCGCCGTCTTTCTCCTGGTCGTCGCAGTGGTCCTCCAGACCGGTGCCACGACGGCCACCAAGGCCATCAAGTTCAGCGCCAAGCTGATCACCGGCAAAGGGCCGGCGCCGGCGGAGGCCGACTCCCCCCAACCGGCCGCGGCAACCGCGGGTCCTCCCCTCAGCCAGACCGCTCCGTCGAATCCTTCGGCAGCCGCCACCGACAGCCTCTGATGCCGCCGGGGGTACTTCCTGCGCGAATCCGGCAATTCTCCGTGGTGAAGCCCAACCGCTGACAGCGGCGTCCTCACCGCGGTGCGTAGGTGGTTCCGGAGGCCCCAACCGGCCGTATTTCGAGGAGTTCGAAGGAAGGCCCGGACGATCGGGAGATTCCGACGAAAGGCGAAGACGGTTGGTTCGGTATGCCGCATCGCGATCAACTCGGCTGATTGGCCTGGACCCGTGGCCACAGAAGGTCGTTCCCGCACAACAGAAATGTGGCCGCGCCCCGGAAGGATCCATCTGGTCAGTCCGAGACCTATGGTCCGTGCAAGGTCGCCGCCAGGTGCCCGGCAAGGTTGCTTTGCGATCGTCCAAAGGTGGCCGACCCAGGGGATCTCCGATCAGGACCGAATCGTTCACCGCGCCGCTCCCTGGGTCGGTACACCCGAAGTAGTTGCACCAGCGGTGCAATCACCTTTGCGACTCGTTCATGCTCCATTTATCGTCCGCCGCCTATGCATGTGTCGGTCATTGGTCGGTTCAAACGGTCGAGGTCCAAAACGCCGGCGCTCGCCCTTGTGACCTGCATGACGCTGGCGAGTGCATGCTCGTCGATCGCGAGCCCCGGGCGAGGCGAAGTGCCCGACCGGGGGACAAAAATGTTGACGCATTCAGCCGTCGTTTCCGTCACCCAGCCGGGCAACCAAGCCCAGGTGATCGACCAAGTGGTGTCGGGATGGCTGGCGGCGGAAGGGGCATTTGCCGATGCCGCCCGGACCTCTGACCCATTTGCGCCGGAACTTGCGGCCACCACGCTCGCTCCACAGCTGGGTTGGACTCGATCCCTCCTCAAAAAGATGAGTGCAGATGGCCTCGTCGCCAGGGGACCGGTCCACTACGGGACTCCCCACGTGGCCGGCCTGGATGGAAACGATGCCACCGTGCATGCATGTGCGATGGACGCGGAGATCGTCGTGTCGGATACGACAGGCCGCCCGGTTCCGGGGCTGTTGGGTCAGGTGGCCTTCGAGCTGTTCACGTCGAAGATGCAGCTCATCAACGGTGGATGGAAGTTGGTGTCGCAGCTCGTGGGAGAAGGCCAATGCGATCATCTGTGAGCGTTCTTATCGTGTTGACCGCGCTTTCTACCGGCGCACTGGCCGTCCCAACGACGGCGTTTGCTGCTGCAGCCGGAGGCGATCGACCGGGTGGAACGGTTACCGTCGGAGCCTCGACTGGGGGATCGACCAGTGGAGGACAGGGAGACGCGAGGGGCGGCAATGGCGGGCGCGGGGGGAGCGCCAGTCCGTGGCTGTGCATCTACACCGAACTCGTCTTGAACGACGAGGGCGAAATTGCCCCAGGAGGTCCTACTCCGGGTAGTTGGTACTCGGTGACCTGTACCGATCGAGTGACCGGCGCGAGCACTACCCAGACCGAATGGATACCGGACCAGGCCGCGGGCGCTACGCCGGCGATCGACCCGTTCGCGCTCGCACTCCAGGCAGAGAAGTCTCTTCGCCTACCTTCTCCGGTCGCCCAACTCAATCCACCCGAAGCCTCATTCGTCAATCTTCCGACGTGGATGTGGATCGACGCGGGTCTTTGGCACCCCTTTGTCGTTACGGCAGAGGTGGGATCAGTAAGCGCGACCGCAGTGGCGACTCCCGTTGCCGTTATCTGGTCGACGGGTGACGGCGGAATCACCACCTGCAGTGGTCCGGGAACTCCCTTCGACCCGGCGATCGCGCCGGTCCAATCGTCAACCGGCTGCTCACATACCTACACCGTCTCCTCGGCGGGGCAACCTTCGGCAGACGACGATTCAAATGACGGCGCCTTCACGGTGTCGACCACCATAGAGTGGTCAGTTTCATGGTCGGCCCGGGGAGCCGTAGGAGGGGGTACATTGCCGGCCCTCACAACGTCCTCATCGAGGAGCGTTCGGGTGGAACAGGTGGAGAGCGTCAACTCTGACTGGTCATCATCATGACAGCAGTTCTCGAGAGGGGACGGACTGCACCACAAGCCGTGCCCGAGGTGAAGATGGGATCTCGCCTGCCCGTGTCTCCTCGAAGCAGGAGACCTCTGAAGGTAGTGGCATCGCTCGTGGTCGTGTTGGCCAGTATCGCGGCCTTCGCCCACATCTACGCGTCAGCCAATCGACAGACGGATGTCCTGACGGTGACGCAGACCATTCAGCAGGGTCAGCAGCTGACAGCGACCGATCTCGGGCAGGCAAGCGTATCGATCTCGAGCGGCGTGACGCCCATACCCCTTTCGGATGCATCACAACTGCAAGGCAAGCGTGCCGCGGTCACGATCCCCGCTGGGTCTCTCCTGACCGTTGGTGACATCACTGCCGCCCAACCCATCGCGGCAGGCTATGCCGTCGTGGGAATGGCATTGAAAGCGGGCCAGCTGCCCTCGGCGGGTGTCGCATCGGGTGATCAGGTGATGATCGTTCAAACTGCAAGTCCCGGGGCATCTCTTGGTTCGACTCCGGTTTCCGGATTGTCCCCGGCAGGAGCGGAAGCATCGACGGGTGTTCTCGTACCCCAGGCAAACGTATTCGATGTTGAGGTCCCACCCGCAAGCGCAGGATCGAACGCCTCGCAGTTGGTATCGGTCGAAGTGTCGACCACCCTGGCTGCCGCGGTGTCCAACGCCGCCGCCGCCGATCAGGTGAGCCTCGTCCTGCTCCCATCCGGCTCTTCGATGGCGCAGCCCCCCGTTCGAGGTGACGCTTCGACCGGTCATCAGAAGACTTCACGGTCGAGCGGTAGGCGCTGATGACGATCGTCTCCTTTAGCTCCTTGAAGGGCGCACCCGGCGTGACCACCCTCAGCCGTCTCGTCGGAGCCACTTGGCCGGAGGGGCGCAAGGTGATGCTGTTGGAATGCGATGCGAGTGGTGGCGACCTGGCTGCGCGCTTCCAGTTGTCGGCGCGCGATGGTTGGGTGTCGTTCAACGCCGCCGTCCGACGAGGAGGTGCAACGGCTGCAATCGAACCGCACCTGCAGGAACTGCCCGGGGGGCTCCACGTATTGGTCGGTCCCAAAGGACACGAGGTGGCCGAGGCAACAGAATCGATTGTCGCCGTTCTTTCGGCGATCGCCGGGTCTCCGGGGGGACCGTGGGATGTTCTGGTCGACCTGGGCAGGCTGGTGCCCAGAGAACCGGGGTCGGTCGCGTGGATTGAGCGCTCCGAGCATGTTGTCATCTGCACCCGGGGTGACGCGGCTTCGGCTGTCCACGTCCGGGAGAAGGCGCCGGCAATCCGAGATCGCTGCCCGGGCCGGGTGGGGCTCGAGGTTATGGGGAGAGGACCCTATTCCCGCTCCGACCTCGAGGGGTTTACGGGAATGCCGGTGCTTGGCGTCTGTCCGTTTGATGAGATGTCGGCCTCGATGGCCACTGGTGAAAGGCGGACCGGCCGCCGCCTGGGTCGCTCACCTCTTGTTGCCGGCGCACGTCGTCTGGCCTCCTTGCTCGCCTGTGGAACCAACGTGACTCCCGAAGGGTCCGCCCGGGGGATTCGGGAGTATTCGATGTTCGGAGAGAACCGGGAGGGGGGCCGTCGTTGACCACCGCTCTAGCCAAAGCGATCCGAGAGCTGGTTGCCGAGGATCTGGCCACCCCGCAGGCAATCGGGCTGGTGGCCGACGATCGCCGGGAGTTCGCCCGCAGGCAGGTGTTTGCACATCTCGACGATCTGACGTCCGGAACGAATGGTGAATGGCTCTCCGGGGAGAGCTCCGGAGATGAACAGCTGATTGCCCAGACCGTCCTCGACGCTCTGTTCGGTATGGGGAAGATACAAGTCCTCATTGACAATCCAGAGATTGAGAACATCGACATCAATGGATGTGACCGGGTCTGGGTGACGTTTGCCGATGGTTCCAAGCGGTTGATGCCTCCGATCGCGGATTCTGACCGGGAGCTTGTCGACTTGATTCGGTCGGCAGCGAGTCGGTTCGGACTCTCCGAGCGGCGTTTCGACCTGGCCCGCCCCGAACTGGATCTGCGCCTACCGGATGGCAGTCGGCTTTCGGCATTGATGGCGGTTACTGAGCGCCCAGTCGTGTCGATCCGAAGACACCGTTTCTCCGACCTCTCTCTGAGCGAACTCATTGGCCTCGGTACCATCGACGCGGACCTGGCCTCATTTCTACGGGCCGCAGTCAGGGCTCGGAAGAACATCGTGGTATCGGGAGCAATGAACTCGGGAAAGACGACTCTGCTCCGGGCCCTCGCCGCCGAGATTTCGCCCCGAGAGCGCATCGTCACCATCGAGCAAGCCTTCGAGCTCGGTCTCGGTACGGTGCCCGAGAGGCATCCGGACCTGGTTGCACTCGAGGCTCGTCAGGCCAATGTCGAGGGTGTCGGTCTGATATCCGTAGCCGACCTGGTGCGGCGCGCCCTTCGGATGAACGCAGATCGGGTCGTCGTCGGCGAGGTACTCGGTGACGAGGTCCTGCCCATGCTCAACGCCATGAGCCAGGGGCGATCCGGGTCCATGTGCACGATCCACGCCGACTCGTCCGCAGGGGTCTTCAGGCGCATTGCTTCCTACGCGGTACAGGCTCAGGAGCGGTTGCCCCTCGAGGCGAGCAACCTTCTGATGGCCGGCGCCATCCACTTCGTCGTCCATCTCGACAGCGAAAGCCAGGAGGACCTTTGGCTGTCAGATGATCCGGGACCATCAAATTGGTTGACCCCTGATCTCCCCGTTGTTGCCTCGCATCCGTTCCCGGCACAATCGGCCCGGCAGCGATTCGTTTCATCGGTGCGTGAGGTCGTGGATGCAGAGGGAGTCCAGGTCATCTCCAATGAGGTCTTCCGGCCGGACGGTAACCGGCGAGCCGTTCCCGCATCGCCCTTCCGGTCCGAAACGCTCCGGGAGTTGAAGCGCTTCGGTTATGAGCCCTTCGTCTCGGACTATTCCGTGCCATGAGCACCTTCGTGATCGTCGTCAGCGGAATCGGTGTTGGCATCGGGATCATCGGAATTGCCTCCGCCTGGCGTACCGACGATGGGAGCAGGGCGATCAGCTCGCGGACCAATCGGTGGACGGAGCGCGTGCGGATTCAGGTCCCGTTGCTGATCCTGTGCGTACTCGTCGGTGTGTTGACCGGGTTGGCTACCGGATGGCCGGCAGCCGTGTTCATCGCGGCGGCCGCCGTGTTCGGACTTCCAAAGTTGTTTGGTCAGACATCTGGATCCGTATCGATAAGGAAGATCGAATCGATCGCCAGTTGGACCGAGATGCTGCAAGGAACGCTTGCTGCCTCAGCTGGCCTCAGTCAAGCGATCGTTGCCACGGCTCCGTTGAGCCCTCTGCCTCTGCGCGGCGCGGCCTCGCGACTGGCGGGGCGGCTGAGCGCGGGAATGCGCCCACGCGATGCGTTGCAGCAGTTCGCGGACGAACTGGACGATCCATGTGCCGACCGTGTTGTCTGCGCTCTGCAGCTGGCCGTCACCTCGAGAGCACAGCGAATGGGCGATCTGTTGGCGGCACTGGCCGACTCGACGAGGGATGAGGTGGCACTGCGCCTTCGGATCGAGACGAGCAGGGCGTCCGTCCGCAGCGGAGTCAGAACGGTGCTCGTGTTTTCGGTTGCTTTCGCTGTCGGTCTTACGTTCCTCGCCCATCCCTACCTGGCGCCATTCGACTCCGGCGAAGGCCAGATCGTCCTGCTGGCGGTCGGTGCCCTGTACGGATTGGGGCTGACCTTGATGGTCGCCCTGGCCCGTCCCCCGGCGCCCGTCCGACTCCTCGGACATCAGGTGGCGGGACGGTGAGCATCGTGATCATCCTGGGCGCGGTGGCGGCCTTGGGCTGCATCGGGGCAGTCGGTGGCATGCAGGTAACACCCCCAACTCTCGAATCCATCGCCGCAGCAATGAGCCGGCCATCGACGACTGGCATCGATCCGGCAGCCGCCGGTGCCGCCAGGACGCATCCGTGGCGTCCCTGGACCAGGGCAAGTCGTGCGCTGGCCTCGTGGGGGAAGAGCGCCGCTGCTTCTCACCCGCGTTGGCTTGCCCTCCTACCCGCACTGGCCATCACCGGTGAGTCATCAGAGGGGTTGGCATCGAAGATCCTTGTCGCCGGGGGAGTCGGCCTACTGGGACCTCCCCTTGTCTGGGTCGCCGCCGCGTCTGCAGGCCTGACCATGAGCCCTCTGGTGCCGATTCTGATTGCTGTGGCCGCCGGAATGGGAGCCGCGAGCGTTCCTGTCGCCTCGCTGTTCGGCCGCGCCGCAGATCGTCGTCGTCACTTTCGTATTGTGATCGGATCCTTTGTGGACCTGGTGGTATTGAGTTTGGCGGGGGGCGTCGGAATCGAAGGAGCACTGTTTGCCGCATCGCAGGTGAGCGATGACTGGGCGGCGGTACGCATGTCCAAGGCTCTGTCCAGGGCTAGGGACGCGGGGCAATCCCCGTGGTCGGGGCTTGGTCAACTGGGCTCCGAGATCGCCGTTCCCGAGCTGGTGGAGCTCTCGACGATGGTCGAATTGGCGGGAACGGAGGGTGCTCGAATTCGTCAAGCGCTGAGTGCGCGGGCCGTCTCGCTGCGTCGCCACGAACAGGCTGAGGCCGAGTCGGCCGCCAACGCCATGACCGAGCGGCTGTTCCTTCCTGGAGCTCTTCTCCTGTTCGGCTTCCTCCTCTTCATCGGCTATCCCGCCTTCAGCCGGATCCTCGGCGGTCTCTGATGCCGACAGAGGAAGAACCGCCAGTCGATCGTCAGTGCAGCCTCAACAGCTGTAGTCCGCCCACCGCATGTGAAAGGGAGTCTGAGAATGCCAAGTCAAATAGCAATTGTATGGACCTACCTACGAGCTCGACTCGAGGTGAATGGCGGCTGGGACGACGCGGGCTCTGTCGTCGAAACGGTCATCATCACGGCCATCTTCGCCGCGTTGGCAATCACCATAGGAGCGATCATCGTGGCCAAGGTGACGGCCAAGACGAACTCGATCAATCTCAACTAGCTGCCGGTGAGGAGCGGAGTCTCGACGATCGCGGATCTCTCGTGGTCGAAGCGGTGCTTGTCATCCCGGTAGTCATGGTCATCCTCGTTGTCTTGATCCAATTCGCCCTCTGGGCTCACGCAGCCCAGGTCGCGCAGTTGGCGGCATCCGAGGGTGACCGAGCGGCCCGAGCTTTTGGCGGGGGAGCTGCCGTCGGACAGGCCCGTGCCGACTCGATCCTCGAGGGACGGGGTTCCGCCCTGTCATCCTCGAATGCGGTTGCCGCCGTGACGCCCGGTGACCTGATCCGGATGACCGTCACAGGTACCGCGATTTCCATCGTGCCCGGCATGGTGCTTCCCGTATCGTCGGTTGACGTAGGACCGGTTCAGGAGTTCAGAGGCTCCGAATGAACTGCAGGGCGCCTCGAGATGAGGCTGGCAGTCTGATGGTCGAGCTGATTGTGATCGCACCCTTGTTGTTCGTGCTGGCTTCATGCATCTTGGTCTTCGGACGCATCTCGGAGGCCCGTCAGCAGGTTGTTGAGGCATCGAGAGCCGGTGCCCAGGCCGCCTCCGTCCTCCCCGACTCCGTCACCGCCGAAGAGGGAGCGGCGGCAAGTGCGGTGGTGGGCATCTTCGATCGCATCCACACCTGTGCTCATGCGCAGATCGATACCGACGTGAGCCACTTCTACCCGGGCGGATACGTCACCGTGACAGTGGTGTGCCAGGTGAGTCTGGCCGATCTGTCGGCTCCGGGACTCCCCAGCGATACCACCGTCCGAGCCTCGGCGACTGTACCGATCGACCCCTATCGGTCCGTCTCCTGAGATGGGTCGGACGCCGCCGCCCTCGATCACCGACGAGGGCTCGATCAGTGCCTTCGTCGTCCTCATGCTTGTAGCCATATTCGTGTTGCTGGGGCTGGTGATGGATGGTGGCTCGGTGCTGAGCGCCCGGCAGGCTGCGACCGACGAAGCGGAACAGGCAGCTCGAGCAGGGGCGGGGTCGCTTTCGGTGAGCGGGCTGCGATCAGGAGTCGTTCAGATCGACCAGCAGCAGGCGATCGAGACCGCGGAAGCGTTCACCGTGGCTGCAGGGCACCCTGGGACGGCATCCGTGTCTTCGGGAACGGTGACCGTGCAGATCCACTACCGGATCCGCACAGAGATACTGGGAATCATCGGGGTCAACAGTCTGCCCGTTTCGGCATCTGCGTCGGCAGTCGACCTCGAAGGGGTGACGGTGGGATCGGGATGACGACGAGGGGGCTACGCCGGCATGCACGCCCAACCGGCCTCACTCGGGCGGCGCTGTGCGCGGCTGTCCTCGGCGTCATTGTCGTCGTCGTTCCGCTCGTGCTCTACGCGCTGGGAGGCCTCCCGCTTGCCCACCTGGGCCTCCTGTCCGCCAAGGAACGGTTGTTGTCGGACCGGTCGTCCAGTCCGATCCTGGTTTCTCATCTGTTGCTGCGCGGGGCGCTCTTCTTGGGGTGGATCTCTTGGGCGTGGATGACCCTGTGTGTAGCAATCGAAGCGAGGTCGGTGCTGACGGGTCGGCCGTCGGCCAGGATCCCTGCCAGTCGTGGCGTACAGTCGGCAGCTGCCTTCCTGATCGGTGCGACTCTGGCGATCTCCTCGATGGGCCGCCCGTTGGAGAGGCCCGCCCCCAGTGCCGTGAGAACAGCCCATTTCGGGCTCTCCCGCCAGCGCCCACTAGTCGTCGGAGGCCATCCGAGGGCGATGGACTTGGCGATGTCGTTGCCAGTCATCGACGATCCGCTCGTCGAAGATGCCACGGTCTGGACATCTCCCGCTCGAACCGAGGGCGCTGAGCCGGTCACCCGCGAATCGCTCCAGCCTGGTACGCCCGTCGACAAGAACCAGGACCATCTGGTGATGCCACGAGAGACGCTCTGGTCGATTGCCGAAGACAGGCTCGGATCTCCTTTTCGATGGAAGCAGATCGCGGAGCTCAACTATGACGTACCTCAGGCCGACGGGAGAGCGCTAAAACCGGATCACTGGATCCGGTCGGGGTGGTCGCTCGAGCTGCCTCCACCATTCGGTCATCTGACAACCTCGTCGATCGTCCGTCAGGGCCCAGCCGCCGTGGAGCCCGAACGTGACCTCGCGTCCGGTCGAGAGCCTGCTGCAGGTCGTACCGGTGGACCGATCGGTCCGAATGCACCTGCGGTGCCCTTGGGCGGTGGTGTCGTGGGAGCGGGTGTCGTCGGCCTGCTCGACCGCATGAGACGGGTGCAGCAACGTCACCGCAGGGAGGGCTCCTACATCAGATTGCCCGACCGAGAGCAGAGTCGCTTCGAAGGGCGACTCCGGCTTGGAGAGGGACCTGAGATCGTCCGCGATGTGGATAGTGTTCTGCGTCTGTTTGCCGGCACCTGGATCGGCCTGGAGAGAGATGCCCCGAGCGTGTTGGGCCTCACCGTGCACGCTGACTCGATCCAGTTGACGGTCAACCGGAATATCGACGATGAGCACACTCCCACTGCATTCAGAGCGGAACCCGGCGATCGGACAGTTTCCATACCGAGAGCCGAACTCCCAACAAGTGATTCGAAGGATGGTGCCGGACGAGGGGCGATCCAACCGGCGCCCTTGCTGGTCACAGTTGGACAAGGATCCGGCGGTCTCGTCATGGTCAACCTCGAATCATTGGGAACGCTATCGGTGAACGGAGACGCTGCCGACTGTGAAGGCGTCATCCGTGCGTTGGCCTTGGAGTTGGCCACCTCCCACTGGAGCGATCGATTTGACCTCAACACCGTCGGCTTCGGCGCAGAGCTGGAGCGGTTCGACCGGGTCAGAGCGGTTGACAATGCGGCACCGCTCCTCGACCAACTTCAGAGTCGTCGGCTCAGAGCAGAAATTCTGTTGGACACGTCAAACCTGCAATCATTCGCCCAAGCGCGAAGTGTCGACCCGTCCGACCGATGGGACCCCGTGGTCGTCGTATGCGCTCCGTCAGTGACCGATACCGACGTTGCCGAGCTGCTCGAAGTGGCCTCAGATCCCCGTCTCGGAATCGCCGTTGTTGCCTCAGGACGAGCGAGAGGTGGCGATCACACCGTGAGCCTGTCGGGCCCCGATCGGACGTCCTCTCTCGAGCTCCTCGGTACTGTCGTCCGTCCGCAACAGGTCGAAGCTGCAGATCTGGGAGAGATCACTCGCCTGCTGGACACAGCGATGAGTCGGCAGTCGGTGTTCTTGTCCGAAGAGCCGTATGTGAATCTACCCGTGCCGATGCCGCTGCCTGAGCTCGAGACGACGGAGTCTGATCCATATCCCGCTGAGTGGCCGGTGCCGTCAGTTCACGGGTCCGATGGGAAACGGACCCGTGCGGGCAGTCGGCTACGCACCAGTCCACGGGACGACGACGACGCCAATCACGAGATCGAGGTGGCCGTGCTGGGCTCGATCGAGATTCGAGGTGCGGCCCGCGACTTCACCAGGGCATGGGCCAAAGAGCTCGTCGTCTACTTGGCCTTGCATCCGAACGGTGCCTCCAATGACGCCTGGGCGACCGCGCTGTGGCCGGATCGGCTGATGGCGCCGTCGAGCCTTCATTCGACCGCGTCAGTGGCGAGGAGGTCGCTCGGCCGCTCGAGCGACGGTCAAGACCATCTACCACGTTCGCACGGCCGATTGGCGTTGTCGAACACGGTGGGTACCGATTGGGACAGGTTTGTGTTGCATGCCGATTCGAACGACACCGGGAGATGGCAGGGGGCACTGGAGTTGGTACGGGGGAGGCCGTTGGATGGGTTGCGTTCGTCGGACTGGCCGATTCTCGAAGGCATCGGTCCTGCCATCGAGGCTGCCATTGTCGATCTGAGCGGTCGCCTGGCCGGGTGGTGCCTGTCGGAGGGAGATTCGCTGACAGCCGAGTGGGCGGCCCGTAAAGGGCTTCTGGCCAGCCCCTACGACGAACGGCTGTACCGGATGTTGATGCGGGCGGCGGACCTGGCAGGAAATCCTGCGGGGGTGGAAGCGGCGATGTCCGAGCTGATCACGCTCGTGGCCGACGACATCGAACCGCTTGATTCCGTTCATCCGAGCACGATGGATCTCTATCGAACCCTGAGCAGACGGAACAGGATCCCCAGACGGTGATCAAAGCCGGGCGGGAGCCGCCGCCCACCTACAGCATCAACTCGGCCATGGTCTGCAGGGTGTCGGGGCTGCCCGACACCAGCAGAGTGGTGGCGATGGATTCCTTCCACCCCTCGAGGTCGTCCCGGATCTTCTCCTTGGGCCCGATCAGGGCGGTGTCCTCGATGAGCGCTGGTGGGGACGGCGGCCGCGGCTTCGTCCTTGCGGCCCTCGAGGTACAGCTCCTGGATCTTGCTGGCCTCGGCCTCGTAGCCCATCCGGGCGAAGACGTCGAAGTGGAAGTTCATCGACTTCGCCCCCATGCCGCCGATGTAGAGGGCGATGAAGGGCCGGTAGTTGTCGGCCGCCCGCTCGATGTCGTCGTCGATGAGGGTCGGGGCGAAGGCGATGACCTCGAAGTCGTCGGCACTGTGCCGGGCCCCCGGTCGGGCGAATCCCTCGGCCAGCGCCGGCTCGAAGGCCTTGACCGCATTGGGCGAGAAGAAGATGGGGAACCACCCGTCGGCGATCTCCGCGGCCAGGGCCACGTTCTTCGGACCTTCCGCACCCAGGATGATCGGGATCTCCTTGCGCAGGGGATGGACGATGGGCTTGAGCGGCTTGCCCAGCCCGGTGCCGCCCGGATAGGGGAGCGGGTAGGCGGGACCGGCACTGGTCACCGGCGCCTCCCTGGCGATCACCTGGCGCACGATGTCCACGTACTCGACGGTCCGGGCCAACGGCTTCTCGAACGACTGGCCGTACCATCCCTCGACGACCTGAGGCCCGGACACGCCGAGGCCGAGCACGAACCGCCCCCCCGACAGATGGTCGAGGGTGATGGCGGCCATGCCCATGGCCGTCGGGGTCCGGGCCGACATCTGGCAGAGGGCCGTGCCGAGGCGGACCCGACGGGTCTGCGAGCCCCACCAGCTGAGCGGGGTGAGCGCATCCGAGCCGTAGGCCTCGGCCGTCCAGATCGAGTCAAAACCCAGCCGCTCGGCCTCGGCCACCAGCTCCGGTGCATTGGCCGGCGGGCCGGACCCCCAGTAGCCGAGCTGCAATCCGAGCTTCATGTCCTTCATCGTTCCTCCCTGGTGCCTAAGGCCTTCGACCTTAATGCCGGCTGTCGTGGTCGGCCCGTGGGACCGGGGCCGCCAGCTCAGCCCATGGCCGCGATGATGTGCTCGGCGAACTGCTCGCACATGGCCACCCGGGCCGTATGGATGGACTCGGGGGTGTCGTCCTCGGTGGCCTTGACCCCCATCCACGGTGCACACAGCACATCGGTCACGCCCACGTCCTCGAGCCGCCGGTAGAGGTCGAGGTCAGGGAAGGCCTTGACGGCCAGGTAGATCGAGAACGGCTCGTTGTCCCGTCCGGCCTGCTTGAGCGCGTCCTGGATCCTCCCGACTTCCGCAAAGGCCTCGTCGGGGAGCGCGGCCCCGGTGTTGACCCACCCGTCGCACAGGGTGGAGGCCCGACGCAGGGCGGCATCGGAATCCCCGCCGCCCAGGATGGGGATGGGCAGCTTCGGCGAGGGGTTCATCTGGCACAACGGCACGTCGTAGTGGGTCCCGTGGTATTCGACCCACCCCCCCCGCCACAGCGCCCGAAGGGCGGGGATCATGTCGTTCAGACGCTTACCCCGATTGTGGAAGTCCTGGCCGGTCTGGACGAACTCCTCCTCGCACCAGCCGACGCCCACGCCGAGCCTGACCCGGTCGTGGGACAGCACCGCGGCGGTGCCCACCGACTTGGCCACGGTGATCAGGTCCCGGACCGGCGCGATGTAGATGCCGGTGGTGAAGGTCAGATTGCTGGTCACCGCGGCCAACGCCGAGATCAGGCACATCGGGTCGGGCCACTCGGTCTCCTTCTCCCAGAAGGGAGCGCCGTCAGGAGCTTCGGAGTAGGTGTACCGCGATTTGAGGTCGCGCGGGTTGAACAGATGATCGGAGAAGTAGACGCCCGAATAGCCCATGGTGTCGCACGCCACCGACAGAGCGATCATCTCGTCGACGGGTAGGAAGGTGACTGCTTGGTGGAACCGCATGGGAGTCGCTTTCTGGTGGGTCGCCGGCGTGCGGGGCCGGTCGGCTCAGCGCCCGACCGGAGCCGAGGGAGTGAACGCCACCGGGATGTGCTTCACGCCGTTGATGAAGTTGGATCGGAGCCGCTGCACCTGGCCGTCGAGCCGAATGTCGGGGACCCGGTCGAGCAGCCGGTCGAACATCACCCGGATCTCCATACGGGCCAGGTTCGCCCCCAGGCAGAAGTGAGGTCCCCCGCCGCCGAAGGCCATGTGGTTGTTCGGGGTCCGCTCGATGTCGAACGAGTTGGGATCGGTGAAGACGGATTCGTCGCGGTTGGCCGAGATGTGCCAGAAGATCACCTTGTCCCCCTCAGCGATCTTCTGGTCACCGATCACCGTGTCGGCCGCCGCCGACCGACGGAAGTGCATGACCGGGGTGACGAACCGCAGCATCTCCTCGACGGCCGAGGGGAGGAGCGAACGGTCGGCCCTCAGCTTCTCCCACTGCTCGGGATGGTCGAAGAATGCGACCATGGCACCGGAGATGAGGTTGCGGGTGGTCTCGTTGCCGGCCACCGCCAGCAGCAGGAAGAAGAGGTCGAGCTCGAGCTGGGACAGCTGGTCGCCGTCGATGTCGGCCTGGGTGAGCACGCTGAACAGGTCCTCGTGGGGGTCGAGCCGCTTCTTGGCGCACAGCTCGTCGGCATAGGCGAACAGCTCCATCGACGCCTGCGCCGGAGCGTCGGGGCTGATCTGGTACTCGGGGTCGTCGGAGCCGATCATCTTGTTGGACCAGTCGAAGACCAGATGGCGGTCGTCCTGGGGGACGCCCATCAGGTCGGCGATGACCTGCAGCGGCAGCTCGGCCGAGATCTGCTCCACGAAGTCGGCCGATCCCGTCTCGCAGACGCCGTCGATGATCGAGTCGGCGGCCGTCACTACGTTGGCCTCGAGGTCCCGGATCATCCGGGGGGTGA
Organism: uncultured Acidimicrobiaceae bacterium; assembly: GCA_963837805.1. Taxonomy (GTDB): domain Bacteria; phylum Actinomycetota; class Acidimicrobiia; order Acidimicrobiales; family RAAP-2; genus Bog-756. Next base: position 491,771 of record CAWIOU010000014.1, on the reverse strand, counting down.
ACCCCTTGTTGACCAGGCGCCGGTAGCGGGTGTGCATGGGTGGGTCCATGTTCAGCATCATCATCCGCTGTTGGGCCAGGGCCTCATCGTCCATGTCGTGGAAGAGGGCCGACCCCCGGTAGGAGGAGAAATGCTCGTAGTCGCGGTTGACGCCGACACAGTCGTCGAACCGGGTCACCGACCAGAATCCCTCGGCGAACCCGTCGGGGTCGGGGTGCCACTGGACCGGGGCCTCACGGCGCAGGTAGGCGAACCACTCGAAGGGCACCGCGTCGACGAAGTTCTGGGGGTCAACCAGATTGATGTCGGTCACTTCCATGGTGTCTCCCCCGTGTTGTCGGCGCCCGCTGGCTTGCGGCGGCGGGTGCGCGGCCCTCGGTGCCGATGACGTTTCTAGAACGTGTATCAGTTATCATAGGCCAGCGGCACCGGATCCACGACATTGGTGGGGCCGGAGCTGACGACGAAGGTGTAGCGGTGCAGGGGGTCCGGGCTGGTCGGGCAGCAGTTGCCCGGGGCCACGATTGGTCTTCCCTGCCGTTGTTGCCGCCAGAGGGATGGCAACGACGGCAGACCGAGGGACACCTCAGAGAAGGAAGACCGACGGACACGGAAGTCCTGAGTGGAGGGATCACACGGCATGCACCTCGAAGAGACTTCTGAGCAGCTGGCCCTCCGGGCGGAGCTCCGCGCCTATTTCGCCGACCTGATCACCGACGAGGTCCGCCACGCCCTCGACAGCGAGACCGAAGGCGGCGAGATGTTCCGCTCGATCGTCCGGCGCATGGGCAAGGACGGTTGGCTCGGCATCGGCTGGCCGGTGGAGTTCGGCGGACAGGGCCGCCCTACCTCGGACCAGTTCATCTTCTTCACCGAAGTCCAGCGGGCCCGGGCCCCGTTCCCCTTCGTCACCCTCAACACGGTGGGTCCGATGATCATGAGGTTCGGGACCGACGAGCAGAAGAGCTTCTTCCTGTCGGGCATCCTGGCCGGCGAGATCAACTTCGCCATCGGGTACACCGAGCCGGGGGCCGGCACCGACCTGGCCTCCCTGCGGACCCGGGCCGTGCTGGACGGGGACGAGTGGACCATCAACGGGAACAAGATCTTCACCAGTGGTGCCGACCAGGCCGACTACATCTGGCTGGCCACCCGCACCGACCCCGACGCCCCCAAGCACAAGGGGATCTCCATCTTCCTGGTGCCCACGTCCTCTCCCGGGTTCTCCTGCACGCCGCTGGTCACCGTGGGGGGCGTGGCCACCACCGCCTCCTACTACGACAATGTGCGGGTGCCCCGGACGGCCCTGGTCGGCGAGCTCAACGAAGGATGGCGCCTGATCACCGGTCAGCTCAACCACGAGCGGGTGGGACTGGCCGCGGTCAGTGCCCTGGCCCAACGTCTGTGGGTCGAGGCGGCCGATTGGGTGATCGAGCACGACGTGGCCGACGTCGAATGGGTGCAGGCCGACCTGGCCCGCACCTACGCACTGCTCGAGGCCCAGAAGCTGCTCAACTGGAGGATGACGGCGAAGGTGGCCGACGGCACCCTCGGCCCGGCCGACTCCTCGGCCGTCAAGGTCTTCGGCACCGAGGCGGCGGTCGAGATCTACCGCCGGCTGCTGGGCGTGGTCGGGGCCGGTGGCTACCTCAGCCCCGGCTCTCCCGGGGCCGTCCTCCACGGCGAGCTCGAGCGGGCCGGCCGGCAGGCGCAGATCAACACCTTCGGCGGCGGGGTCAACGAAGTGCAGCGGGAGATCCTGGCCATGGCCGGGTTGGGCATGAAGCGGGCGTCGCGGTGAGCACGCCGACGACTACGCCCGGCACCCGTGGACAAGCGGACGGGGAAGCGAGCCTGGACGATCGGCTGCAGGCCTTCGTCGGGATGGCGACAGGTGTCGCCACCCGGGGTCAGGACCCGGTCAACCTGCCCATGATCCGTCACTGGGTGGAGGCGATGGGCGACCACAACCCGGTCTATGTCGACGAGGCCGCGGCCCGCCAGGCCGGGTTCCCCGGGATCATCGCCCCTCCCACCATGTTGCAGGCCTGGATCATGCGGGGACTGCGGGCATCCCAGGAGGCGGACCGGGCCCGAGCCAACGGCGAGGTGAGCGCCGACTCGCCCAGCGACAACCTCATGGGGCTGCTCGACGAAGCCGGGTTCACGTCGGTGGTGGCCACCAACTGCGATCAGCACTACGTGCGGCCCCTGGTCCCCGGGGACCACCTCGAGGCCAGCTCGGTCATCGACGCCGTCTCGTCGGAGAAGGCCACCGGACTCGGCGCCGGCCACTTCATCACCACCCGCCTGGAATTCACCGACCAGAACGGCGAGCCGGTGGCCACCATGCGGTTCCGGATCCTCAAGTTCAAGCCCCGCCCGAAGGCGGCGGCAGGCCCCGCGGCATCGGGGACGACCCCCCGCCCGAAGCGGCCACGGCCCGCCCTCACCCAGGACAACCGATTCTTCTTCGAGGGGGCGAAGCGGCACGAACTGCTCATCCAGCACTGTACGAACTGCGGTGTCCTTCGTCATCCGCCCCGCCCCTCGTGCGCCAACTGCCGTTCGTTCGAGTGGGACACGGTCACCGCATCGGGTCGGGGCACCATCTACAGCTTCGTGGTCAACCACTACCCCCAGGTGCCCGCCTTCGACTATCCGTTGGTCGTGGCCCTGGTCGAGCTCGAGGAGGGCACCAGACTGGTGGCCAACGTGAGCGGCATCACCCCCGAGGAGATGGCCATCGGCATGCCGGTGGTCGCCGACTTCGAGGACTTCGACGAAGACCTCACCCTGCCGGTGTTCGGTCCGGCACAGGACCGACCCGCGGCCGCCGACCCAGAGACGAGGAAGCGCTGATGGACTTCACCTTCGACGAAGAGGAGCGGGCCGTCCAGGAGGCGGCCGCAGGCCTGTTCTCCGGGTTGAGCACTCCCGAGCGGGTCCAGGAGGTGGAGGCGGGCGAGGAGCGGTTCGACCGCCAACTGTGGGCCGAGCTGGCCAAAGCCGACCTCCTCGGGCTCACCGTCCCCGAGGCCTACGGGGGAGGTGGATTGGGCATGGTGGCCGCGGCCCTGCTCCTCGAGGCCCAGGGGCGCACCGTGGCACCGGTGCCGCTATGGGCGACGACGGTGCTCGGCGCCATGCCCGTCGCCGAGTTCGGGAGCGAGGCCCTCAAGGGCTCTCTCCTCCCCGGTGTGGTGGCCGGCGACAAGCTCCTCACCGCGGCGCTGACCGACGTGGCCGGCGACATCGCCCTCGGGGGCACCGGCCGCCCGTCGGTCACCGGAAAATCCGGACCCGATGGGGTGGTCCTTTCGGGGACCGCCTTTGCCGTCCCCGCCGCCCACGTGGCCGACCGGGTGTTGATCCCGGCGACCCTCGACGGCGGTGTGGTGGTGGCCGTGGTCGATCCCACCGCCGAGGGCGTGCGCATGGAGCGGGCCGTCACCACCAACCGCGAGGTCCATCCCCACCTGCACCTGGAGGGAGTGACGGTTGCTCCCGACGATCTGCTGGCCGGCGGGGATCCCGAGCGGGGTGGTGAGGTGGTGACGTGGATCCTGAATCGGGCCTGGACCGGATTGTGTGCCATTCAGGTGGGGGTGACCGAGGCCGCGGTGGCCCAGACGGCGGCCTACCTCAACACCAGGGAGCAGTTCGGGCGTCCGCTGTCGACCTTCCAGGGCACCATGCTGCGGGCGGCGGACGCGGCCATCGACACCGAGTCGGTCCGGGTGACCATGTGGCAGGCGGCGTGGCGGCTGGACAACGGACTGGATCCCGAATTGGCGGTGAGCGTGGCCTCGTGGTTCGCCGCCGAGGCCGGCCAGCGGGCGGTGTTCGCCACCCAGCACCTCCACGGCGGCATGGGGGCCGACATCTCGTATCCGATCCACCGCTACTTCCTCTGGGGGAAGCAGATCGAGTTGCAGCTCGGACCCCCGAGCGCCCAACTCTCCCGGTTGGGGAAGCAGTTGATCGGCGAGCTGCAATCGGGCCGGTCGGTGGCGGTATGAGTGCGAGGACAGAAGTCGCCGGGGCCGCCTACTCGACCACCCTGCGGTTCGAGGACGTCGCCGTGGGCGACGTCCTGCCCGAGTTGGCCCTGCCCCTGACCCGCACGCTGATCGTCTCCACCGCCATCGCCTCCCGCGACTACCAGGACGTCCACCACGACTCGGTGCTGGCCGTCGAGCGGGGCTCGCAGGAGATCTTCATGAACATCCTGTCCACCAACGGCATCGTCGGTCGCTTCGTGACCGACTGGTCGGGCCCCGGCGCCGTGATCACCGACGTCAGGATCCGGCTGGGTGCCCCCAACTACCCCGACGACACCATGACCCTGACCGGGTCGGTGACGGCCAAGGACGAGGCGGTGGATGCGGAGGGCAGGGGCGGGGTCGAGGTCACCGTCCGCGGCGCCAACAGCCTCGGTGACCATGTCACCGGCACGGTCCGGCTGCTCCTCCCGTCGGGTACGTCCCGATGAGCGGCGACCGGCATTCGTTCACCGGCAACACCGCGGTGGTCGGTATCGGGGCCACCGAGTTCTCGAAGGAATCGGGCCGGAGCGAGCTCCGGCTGGCGGTCGAGGCCGTCGACCTGGCCCTGCGCGACGCCGGCATCGAGCCGGCCGAGGTCGACGGGATGGTGACCTTCAGCTCCGACACCAACCCCGAGATCGAGATCGCCCGGAGCCTGGGCATCGGCGAGCTCTCCTTCTTCAGCCGGATCCACTACGGGGGCGGCGCCGGGTGCGGCACCATCCAACAGGCGGCCATGGCCGTGCGTTCGGGCGTGGCCGATGTGGTGGTCTGCTACCGGGCCTTCAACGAGCGCTCGGGCAACCGGTTCGGGGCCGGAGTGCAGGACCGACCACCCGTCCCCAACGCCGAGACCGCCAACTTCGCCTGGTACGCACCGGTCGGCCTGCTGACCCCGGCCCAATGGGTGGCCATGGCCGCCCAGCGTTACCTCCACATGACCGGCGCCACGTCGGAGGACCTGGGTCGGGTGGCGGTGGCCGACCGGAAGCACGCGGCCACCAATCCCCGCGCCTGGTTCTACGAGAAGCCGATCACCCTCGAGGAGCACCAGGCCTCGCGATGGATCGTCGAACCGCTCCACCTGCTCGACTGCTGCCAGGAGACCGACGGGGGCCAGGCCCTGGTGGTCACCTCCCTGGAGCGGGCCAGGGACCTGCCGGGTCCCCCGGTGGTCATCGAGGCCGCCGCCCAGGGCGCCGGCCCCGGCCAGGAGATGATGACCTCGTACTACTACGACGACCTGTGCGGGTTGGGCGAGATGGCCTCGGTGGCCCGCCAGCTGTGGCAGACGTCGGGCCTGTCGCCGGCCGACATCCAGACGGCCGTGCTCTACGACCACTTCACCCCGTACGTCCTCTACCAACTCGAGGAGCTCGGGTTCTGTGGGAAGGGTGAGGCCAAGGACTTCGTCCGCGACGGCAACATCGAGCTCGGTGGCGGGCTGCCCATCAACACCCACGGCGGCCAGCTCGGTGAGGCCTACCTGCACGGGATGAACGGCATCGCCGAGGGTGTCCGCCAGGTCCGGCGGACCTCGGTCAACCAGGTGCCCGACGTCGACCACGTGCTGGTCACGGCCGGGACCGGCGTGCCCACCAGTGGACTCATCCTCGGCGTGGACCGCTGATCGGTCGACGCCGGTCAACGCTCGGCGATGGCCAGATCCAGTGCATCGGCATCGGCGGGCAGTAGCCGCCGGTACGGCGCTCCTTTCTCCGGACGCCACCACACCGGGTCCTGGCACCGCCAGCCCTCCGCCCGCAGCACCCGCTTGAGGACCTTGGTGGTGGCTGTCACCGGGAGCTGATCGCTCACCCGCACGTAGCGGGGCGCCCACTTGGTCCCCATGTCCTGCTCGCCGGCCAGGAAGTCGGCGAACCCCTCAGGGTCGAACGCCCGGCCCTCCCCGAGGAGGAGCGCCGCCATCACCTGGTCGCCGACCACCGTGTCCGGTACGGCGTAGACCGAGGCCAGGACCACGTCGGGGTGGCGCTGGAGCACCTCCTCGACCGGGGCGGCGGAGAAATTCTCCCCGTCGACCCGCAGCCAGTCGAAGTCCCGCCCGCCGAAGTAGAAGAAGTCGTTCTCGTCCCGGTAGGCCAGATCCCCGGTCCAGTACCAGCCGTTGCGCACCCGGGCCGCCTCCGCCTCGGCGTTGCGCCAGTACCCCTCGAACCCGGCCCCCCCGGCGGGGTTGACCATCTCGCCGATGGCCTCCTCGGCGTTGAGCAGCCGACCCTCGGCGTCGAACACGGCTCGTGGGCACTCCTCCCCGGTGTCGGGGTCGACGACCATGGTCCCGGGCAGGGCGCGGCCGAGCGCCCCGCGAGGGGTGTCCGGCGTGCGTTGCACGGAGGCACCTCCTTCGGTGGAGCCGTAGGCGTCCTGGACGGCGCAGCCGAACCGGTCGGCGAACCGGGCCACGTCGGCTTCGGCCGCCTCGTTCCCGAACACCCGCCGCAGCGGGTTGTCGGCATCGTCGGGGAGCTCCGGGGTGTCCAGGATGTACGACAGCGGCTTGCCCACGTAGTTGAAGTACGTGGCCCCGTACTTGCGGATGTCGGTGAGGAACCCGGAGGCGCTGAACCGCTCCCGGAGGGCGAGCGCGGCCCCGGCGGACAGCGCCGGTGCCCACGAGGTCATCAGCGCGTTGGAATGGAAGAGCGGCATGGACGAATAGCAGACGTCGTCGGGGGTGAGCTCGAACATCTGAGCCACGGTCGATCCGATGCGGGCCATCCGTCCCTGGCTGCAGAGGCAGGCCTTGGGTGCTCCCGAGGTGCCCGACGTGAACAGCAGGTACCCGAGTGAGTCCTCGGTGATCGCGGTCCGGGCCCGGTCGGGGAGGGCCGCGCCCTTGGCCCCGGCCACCAGCTCGGCGTAAGGGGACACCTCGCCCTGAGCGAGGTCGCCGGTCGGGGCGTCGATGACCAGGATCCTCTCGGGCGGGAGGGCCGCCCCGAGGTCGTGGCCGTCGACCAGCGAGCGGTAGGTGGAATCGGTGACCAGCAGCTGGCACTCGGTGTGGGAGAGGTCGCGGGCCAGCTCGTCGCCCCGGTGGGTGGGATTGCCCCCGACCATCACCGCTCCGGCCAGCGCCGCCGCCCCCATCCAGAAGACGAACTCGGGGACGTTGTCCAGCATGAGGGCCACGTGGAAGGGTCCCGGCCGGCGCAGGGCGGCCAGGACGGCGGCCCGCTCGGCCTGGGCCGTCACCACCTGGTCGTGGGTCCAGGTCCGCTCGCCGAAGGCCAGTCCCGCGCCGTGGTCGCCCGCCCGCCGTCGGATCAGCTCGTCGATGGTCTGCATGGCTTCCCCCTGGCTGTGCGGTTCGTGCCTGGCCGTGCGGCCGACAGTAGGTGGTGTGGCCCGTCCGGGGAAGGGCCAGGCACAAATCTGGAACGCGTTGCAATTTATCAATTCGCCGTGTACCGTGAAACCGCGCCAGTGCGGAGCGAGAGGAGTACCACCGCGATGGAGTTTGGAGTCTTTCTCAACGGCTACTTGCCTGGCCAGGCCGCCCACGACCCGACGTGCGAGCACGAGATGCTCAGACGTGAGATGGCCTACGTCATCGAGGCCGACAAGTACAACTGGAAGTACGCGTGGCTGGGCGAGCACCACTCGCTGACCGAGTACAGCCACATGTCGGCGCCCGAGGTGGTCATGGGGTATCTGGCCCACGCCACCGACCGGATCCACGTCGGGACCGGCATCATGAACATCTCCCCGCGGGTCAACCACCCGGTCCGCTGTGCCGAACGGGTGACCATGCTCGACCACCTCATGGAGGGCCGGTTCGAGTGGGGGACCGGGCGGGGTGCGGGCAGCCACGAGATCGCCGCCTTCAACATCCTCGACAAGAACTCGACCAAGGCCGAGTGGAACGAGGTCATCCGCCAGATCCCCCGCATGTGGGAGGAGAAGGACTACATGTACGAGGGCGAGAGCTTCACCGTCCCGTTCCCGCACAACATCCTGCCCAAGCCGTACCAGGGCCAGGGTCATCCGCCCATCTGGGTGGGGTGCGGCAATCCCGGCACCTTCACCCAGGCCGGCGAGCTCGGCATCGGTGCCATCGCCTTCAACTTCGAGCCCATCTACAACCTGCAGGGCCGCATCGACGCCTACAAGGAGGGCATCGCCAACTGCACCGAGCCCCTCGGCCAGTACAAGAACGACAACGTGATGATGACCAACGCGGTCATCTGCCTGAGCGACAGGAAGAAGGCCCGCCAGGTCGCGCTGCGCCGGGGCCGGGGCTACCTCTACTCCCTGGTCTGCAACTACCACGACACCATCCCTCATCAGGACGATGTGCCCGTGTGGCCCGAGAGGCCCCACACCATCACCGACGAGAGCATGCTCGACTACCTGATCGAGGGCGGCTGGCTGCTGTGCGGCGAACCCGACGAGGTGGCCGAACAGGTGGCCAAGTACCAGACGGTCGGCTGCGACCAACTGGTCTTCGGGCTGCCCTCGGACTCGTTCATGGAGGATGAGGTGCACGAGATGCTCGAGGTCTTCGGGTCGAAGGTGATCCCGCAGTTCGACCCCGACCCGATCCACTCCACCACCCGGTACCGTCAGACGGCCCGGCGGAAGTACAAGGACTTCAACTTCCCGGTTCCCGACATCACGGTGGAGGAGTTGCCGACCAACGCCATGATCCAGCTCGACGGGACCCGGACCCTCTAGTCCCTAGCCGGCGCCCCAGGCCTCGAGCAGGCCGTCCACGGTGGTCAGCGTCGAGATGAGCGGAAAGGTGTTGTCGAGGACGGCGTCGGCATAGTCCTGGGGCAGTCCGGCCACGGCGTCGCGCGCCACCACCACCTGGTACCCGAGGTTGACCGCCTCGATGGCCAGCCCGAGCACGCCCAGATTGACCGACACCCCGGTGGCCACCACGGTCCGGACCCCGAGGTTGCGCAGCCAGCTGTCCAGTGAGGTGCCCGAAAACGGGGACACCCCGTGGAGCCGGGACGACACCAGGTCGGTGGGCTCGGGACCGAGGGGGGCCATGAGCTCGGTCGCCGCCGAACCGGCCAGGAGATGGTCCGGGTTGCGCAGGACCGCGGCCACCAGCTGACAGTTGACGGTCGTCCCGGCCCGGTCGGCCCGGAACTCGGCCGTACAGTGCACGACGGGGATGCCGAGCGACCGGGCCGCAGCCAGCAGCCGGGCGGTGTTGGGCACGACACCGGCCCGCTCGGCCGCCTCGGCCAGTTGGGGGAAGGAGCTGAGGTCGCCCACCACGCCCCGCTGGATCTCCATGGTCAGCACGGCACAGGCGGCCGGTGCGGCCACCTCGCTCAGATCGACAGGCACCCGCCGTCCCCTTCGACCCGTCGTCCGCCGCTCAGTGCCCCGAGGCGGTCCGCTCGCCCCCGCTGTCGGTCTCCTCGGGCACCTCGGCCACGATGGTCGCCGCCCACCGGTAATCCGGCTTGCCGCTCGGCGACCGCACGATGGACTCCACCACGTGCAGCTGGCGGGGCACCTTGTAGCCGGCGATGGCCTCACGGCAGTGGACCTGGATGTCCTCGAGGGTCGGGTGCTTGTCGGCCCTGGGCTGGATGATGGCCGCCACCCTCTGGCCCCATCGATCGTCCGGGGCCCCCACCACGATGGCGTCGAACACCTCGGGATGGGACCGCACAGCCGACTCGACCTCCTCGGGAAAGATCTTCTCTCCACCCGAATTGATGGACACCGAACCGCGGCCGAGGAGGGTGATCGAGCCATCGGCCTCCACCGTGGCGAAGTCGCCGGGCATCACGAACCTGGTCCCGTCGATGTTGATGAACACCTCCGCCGTCTTCACCGGGTCGTTGTAGTAGCCCACCGGGATGTCGCCGGACCGGGCGATCTTCCCGACCACCCCCGACCCGGGCTCCACCGGCTTCAGGTCCTCGTCGAAGACCACCGTGTTGCCGAGCACGGTGACGGTGGGACCGCTCTTCATGGCCGTGTCGCCCTTGCCCATGGTGGCCATGCCGTTGTTGCCGGACTCCGAGGACCCGACGGCGTCGACGATGACCAGGTTCGGGAAGTGCTCGAAGAACGCATCCTTGACCGGGGCCGAGAACAGGGCGGCCGACGAGGTCACGGCCAGCAGCGACGAGAGGTCGTAGGAGACGTCGGGATCGTCGAGGGCCTCGATCAGCGGCTTCCCCATGGCGTCGCCGGTGATCATCACCGAGTTGGCCTTCTCGCTCTCGACCAGGCGCCACACGGTGTGCGGATCGAACTTGGGGACCAGGACGGTCCGATTGCCGACAAAGCTCTGGCCCATCACCGACCACTGGGTGGCCCCGTGCATCAACGGGGCGATGGGCAGGAGGGTGAGCTGGCCGCCACGGCCCTTCTCGACCATCTCCTCGGGACGCTGGACCCGGGTGTTGGTGGACGGGTCGACGCCACCTCCCAGCGCGTAGAAGACGTCCTCGTGCCGCCACACCACTCCCTTGGGCATGCCGGTCGTCCCCCCGGTGTAGAGGATGTAGTGGTCGTCGCTCGACCGGGGGGCGAAGTCGCGCTCGGGCCGACCCGCCGCCATGGCCTCCTCGTACGGCACCGCTCCTTCGGGCAGGGGTTCACCGGAGCCGTCGTCGATGGTGATCAGCACGCGGAGATCGGGGAGTTCGGGGAGTAGTTCGGCGACGCGGGGGCTGAATTCGGCTTGATGGACCAGGGCCACCAGGTCGGCGTTGGTGAACAGGTAGCGGAGCTCCTCTTTGACGTAGCGGTAGTTGATGTTGATCCATACCGCACGGAGCTTGAACACCGCCCAGGCCGTCTCGACCCATTCCACGCTGTTCAGCGAGTAGATCCCGACGTGGTCACCGGGTCCGATCCCGTGGTCGGCCAGGAAGTGGGCGAGCCGGTTGGCCCGCTCCTCCATCTCGGCGTAGGTGCGACGGTGACCCGCGGCCACCAGGTACTCCCGGTCGCCGAAGGCGTCAACGGCGGCCTCGAACATGTCAGCGAGGTTGAACGTCATCGGCCAGTCAGTAGAACACGTTTCGATTCGGGCGGCAACATCGCCCCTATCGTGCCCGCGGGCACCGGCGAGGGGTCAGTCGAGAGCGTCGTTGCTGATCGCCCTGGCCGACAGGGGAGGAGCCGGATCGACCGGCGCAGTGGCGTGGTGCTCCTCGTCGACGGCCCGCAAGGCGGCGCGGGCGGCGCGGGCCAGCCCGGGACCGTCGAGCCCGAGTTCGGCGAGGATGCGGTCCGGCCGGCCCTGGGCGATGAACGAGCGGGGCGTTCCCAGCGAGGTGATCGGGGGGGCGGAACCGCCGCTCGCCGACCGTCGCAGCGCGTCGGCCACGAACATGCCGGCCCCTCCCTGGCGGATACCGTCCTCTGCGGTGATCACGGCCCGGTGGTGGAGCGCATCGTCCACCATGGCCGGATCGGGGTCGGAGACCACCCGGACGTCCCACACCGTCGCCGCGATCCCCTCGGCACTGAGCTCCTCGGCCGCCGACTCGGCCGCGGTGAGCATCTTCCCGACGGCCAGGATGCACACCGAGCCGTCGCCGCTGCGGGTCCGCCGGGCCTGGAGACCCGAGCCCACCGCTCCCGCTCCCACCCGGGGGGCCGGCGTCTTGGGGAACCGGATGACCGAGGGGCCGTCCAGCTTGAGAGCCTCGTCGAGCATGACCTCGACCTCGGGGGCCGACGACGGGGCGAAGACGGTCACGCCGGGGATCGACAGGGCCAGGGCCATGTCGAGGACACCATGGTGGCTGGGCCCGTCGTCACCGGTGATGCCGGCCCGGTCGAGGACCATGACCACCGGCAGCCGGTGGAGGCCGACGTCGAGGTTGGCCTGGTCGAAGGCCCGGCTGAAGAACGTCGAATAGACGGCCACCACCGGGCGCATCCCGGCCATGGCCATGCCGGCGGCGGCGGTCACCGCGTGCTGCTCGGCGATACCCACGTCGATGAACCGGTCGGGGAAGCGGGCCTCGAAGGGGAGGAGCCCGGTGGGGCCGGCCATGGCTGCGGTGATGGCGGTGATCCGCGGATCGGACTCGGCGTTCCGGAGCAGTGCCCGTGTGAAGGCGTCGGTGAAGGTGGTCACGGGCAGATCGGCACCGGCGGTGACGGTGGGTACCGCGGCGACCTTGAAATCGTGGAGGCGCTGGATGTCGTCCTCCTCGGCCGGGGCGTAGCCCCGGCCCTTTTTGGTGAGGACGTGGACCACGATGGGGCCGGGCCACTCCGACGCGTGGGCCAGGGCCTGCTCCATCCCGCCGATGTCGTGGCCGTCGATGGGACCGGCGTAGCGGATGCCCAGCGCCTCGAAGAAGGTGTGGGGCGTGACCACCTCGCGCAGTGCGCTGGTGAGGCCGTGGACTCCGGAGTAGGCCAGATCGCCCACACCGGGCAGTTCGCGGATGAGGTGGCGGATGCGTTGGCGGGCCTGGATGTAGGCCGGATTGAGGCGGAGGTGGGTGAGGCTCAAGGACAGGCGCGAGACGGTGGGGGAGTAGGAGCGGCCGTTGTCGTTGAGGACGATGAGCACGCGCTTTCCCGAGTGGCCCAGGTTGTTGAGGGCTTCGTAGGCCATGCCCCCGGTGAGGGCGCCGTCCCCGACCACGGCCACCACCCGCCGGTCGTCGCCCTGGAGCTCGAATGCCCCGGCCAGGCCGTGTGCGTAGCTGAGGATGGTCGACGCGTGGCTGTTCTCGACCCAGTCGTGCTCGGACTCGGTGCGATTGGGGTAGCCGGACAGTCCGCCGGCCTGGCGGAGCTGGGTGAACGCCGAGCGTCGGCCGGTCACCAGCTTGTGCACATAGGCCTGGTGGCCGGTGTCCCACAGCAGGACGTCCTTCGGGGAATCGAAGGTCCGGTGGAGTGCGAGCGTCAACTCCACCACGCCCAGGTTGGATCCGAGATGGCCGCCGGTGGCCGTGACCGCTTCGACGATGAAGTCGCGGATTTCGGCTGACAGGGTAGTCAGCTCCGCCGGCGTGAGGTCTCGGAGATCGGCGGGACTGTCTATCTGTTCGAGGATCATGGGCGGCATCGGTACCTTCGGGTCAGGCTACCAGCGGGCCACCTCGCCGAGCTTCACGGCTCGCCCCCTCCGGGCTGGTGGGGATCCCGAATCGACCCCCCGACTCCGGGCAAGATGGGGTCGAACCAGCGAGCTTGGGCCCCAAGCTCCGAGGCGAGGAGGAGATCCCATGCAAGCCGAAGTCAAGGGCACCACCATGCCGCTCCTGGAGATGATCCTCGAGGCCGGTGAATCGATCGTGTCCACCCACGGCGAGCTCTCGTGGATGTCGGCCAACGTGCAGATGACCCAGTCGACTTCCACCGGGGGCCAGAAGGGCCTGATGAGCGGCTTGAAGCGGGCCGTGGGCGGTGGAGGCCTGTTCCTCACCCGGTACGAGGCCCAGGGGGGCCAGGGCATGGTGGCGTTCGGGGCCAAGCTCCCGGGACGGATCTTCCCGGTGACCATCGCCGCCGGGCAGGGCTATCTCGTCCACCGCCACGGGTGGGTGTGCGGGACCGACGGCATCGTCCCCACCGTCGGCCTGCAGCAGACGTTCCGGGGCGGCATCTACGGCGGGGACGGCTTCGTCCTCCAGCGGCTGGAAGGGGAGGGCCAGGCCTGGATCGAGCTCTCCGGCGAGATCATCTCCTACGAGCTGGCCGCCGGCCAGACCATGCTGGCCCATCCTGGCCACGTCGGGCTGTTCGAGGACCGGGTGAGCTTCACCATCAGCCGGGTGCCGGGCATCAAGAACAAGGTCTTCGGGGACGACGGCTTCCACCTGGTGGCCCTCACCGGGCCCGGCAACATCTGGCTGCAGAGCATGCCCGTCCCCGTCCTGGCCACCGCCCTCGAGCCCTACCTGCGTCACGACGACGGCCACCCGGCGGCCGATGCCGGGATCGGCGGTGTGCTGGGAGGGATGATCGGCAAGAACCTGTGAGGCGGGCGGTCAGCGCACGTTGGACAGGAAGGCGGCCCGGTCGACGATGACCCGGATCAGCTTGCCCGCCGCGACCAGCCCGGCGCTCTCCGACACCGAGAGGGTGAACACGAGGCGCCGGCCCTCGATGCGGTCCAGCGTGGCCTCGGCCCAGACGATGCCACCGATCCCGACCGGCACCAGGTGGTCGAATTGGAGTCGTTTGGCCACCGAGGTGCAGTTGTCGGGCAGGTGACCCTCGATGGCCAGGCAGCTGGCCTCCTCGCACAGGGCCAGGAGGCGCGGGGTGGCCAGCACGGGAACCGAGCCCGAGCGGAACGTCTCGGCGGTGTCGGCTTCGGTCACGCCCAATTCGATTCGGGCTGAGAGACCGGTGTGAGGCGCCACGCCGGTACGATACGTGACAAAGCAGACGTCGGCCACCTAGCGCCTGGCGGTGCAGCGAGGAGGCCGATGTGATCGATTCCCCAGTTCTGGAGCGGGTGCTGTCCGAGGCCCTCCGGCACGGCGGCGAGTTCGCCGAGGTGTTCGCCGAGGACAAGTCGACGTCCTCGGCCATGCTCGACGACGGGCGGGTCGAGGAGCTGTCGTCCGGCCGTGAGCGAGGGGCCGGCATCCGGGTGATCTCGGGCGAGACCACCGGATTCGCCCATACCGCCGATCTCAGCGAGGCCGGGCTGTTGCGGGCGGCCGAAGCCGCCTCGGCCGTGGCCAGGGGCGGGGCCGGTGGCACGGCGGCGGTGGCTGTGGGGCCGCTGTCGTCGGATCGGCCCGATCCCGGCGAGGACGGCCCGACGGGTTCGTCCCGCGGGTCGAAGGCGGACACCCTCGAGTTGCTGCGCCGGGCCGACGAGGCCGCTCGGGCGTCCGGGGGGGCGATCTCACAGGTCCAGGCCGGGTGCGGTGCCTCCCGGCGCCGGGTCCTGATCGCCAACTCCGATGGCCTGCTGACCGGGGACGAGCAGGCCCGGTCGCGGTTCAGCGTGTCCTGCGTGGCCACCGCCGACACCGGCCTCCAGACCGGGTTCGAGTCGGCCGCCCGCACGCTCGGGTTCGAGATGTTCGACGAGGTGTCGGTGGCCGAGCTGGCCGAGCTGGCCGCCAATCGGGCGCTGTCCAAGCTGACCGCCCGCCCCGCCCCCTCAGGGGAGCTGCCGGTGGTGCTGGCCGGGGGCAGCGGCGGCATCCTGTTCCACGAGGCCTGCGGTCACGGGCTGGAGGCCGACCACATCGTGAAGGACGCCTCGGTCTATACGGGCATGGTCGGGCAACTGGTGGCCAGCCCGCTGGTCACCCTGGTCGACGACGGGACCGTCGGGTCGGAGTGGGGGACGTTCGCAGTGGACGACGAGGGAAGGCCGGCCCAGCGGAACGTGCTCATCGACCACGGGGTGCTGACCGACTACCTGTGGGATTACCTGCGGGCCCGCAAGGAGGGACGGGTGTCGTCCGGCAACGGGAGGCGCCAGACCTACCAGCACCTGCCCATGGTGAGGATGACCAATACCTTCCTCCTGCCCGGTGAGGAGGACCCCGACGAGATCGTGGCCCAGACGCCGCGGGGGGTGTACGTGGCCAAGCTGGGAGGCGGCCAGGTCAACACGACCACCGGCGACTTCGTGTTCGGGACCACCGAGGCCTATCTGATCGAAGGGGGCAGAATCACCGAGCCGCTGCGGGATGCCAACCTGATCGGCAACGGGCCGGAGATCCTCAAGCGCATCGACGCGGTGGCCACCGACTTCGGCATGACCCCCGGCACCTGCGGCAAGGACGGCCAGAGCGTTCCGGTCGGGTGTGGCCAGGCCACACTCCGGTTGACCGGTGTCACCATCGGGGGTACCGCGGAATGAGCACCATGGTCGATGTGAACGGCTCCAGGTCCGGGTCGGGGGGCGACCCCGACGAGCTGATGGCGGTGGCCGAGCGGGTGGCGGGCTGGGCCCGCACCGGGGAAGAGGTCGAGGTCTACGTGGCCCGGGGCGATGAGACCGAGGTCCGCGCCTTCGACGGAGGGGTCGAGTCGCTGACGTCGGCCACCTCGGCCGGTATCGGCATCCGGGTGGTGGAGGACCACCGCCTGGGCTTCGCCTGGGCCGGCTCGCTGGAGGAGTCGGTCTTCGAGGAGACCCTGGCCGAGGCCAGGGACAACGCCAAATTCGCCACCCCCGACGAGCACGTCCGGCTGGCCGTGCCCGACGGGGTTGCTCCCGTGGTCGTCGATCTCTGGGACGAATCGCTGGCCTCGGTGCCTACCACGGCCAAGGTGGAGATGGCCCTGGCCCTCGAGGCCCAGGCCCGGGGGGCGGACCCACGGATCCGCCAGGTCGATGCGGCCGACTACGGCGACGGATCGGTGGAGATGGCGCTGGTGTCGACCACCGGCATCCGGGCTTCCAGCCGGAAGACGTCGGCCCACATCTCGGTGCGGGTCATCGCCGGCGACGGGGAGGCCAGCCAGACCGCCGGCGGCTTCAGCGTGGGGCGCGGCTTCGCCGAACTCGACCCGGGCAAGGCCAACGACGACGCGGTGAGCCGGGCCGTCCGCTTGCTCGGGGCCACCAAGGGGTCGTCGGGCCGCTCGACGGTGGTCTTCGATCGCCGGGTGGCCTCGACGGTGCTCTCGGTGGTGTCCAGCGCGCTGTCCGGCGAGGCGGTGGCCAAGGGCCGGTCGTTCTTCGCCGGCAGGATCGGTGAGCTAGTGGGGGTTCCCACGCTCACCCTGGTCGACGACCCCACCGACCCGAGGGCCTACGGGGCGGCGGCCTACGACGCCGAGGGCCTGGCCTGCCGGCGGAACGCCCTGATCGACTCGGGCATCCTGCGCGGGTTCCTCTATGACACCGTCTCCGGTTCACGTTCGGGCGTGCCCTCCACCGGCTCGGCGGTGCGGGGCGGCTTCGCCGGCACCCCCGGTCCCGGCTGTCGGGCACTGACCCTGGCCCCGGGGCCCGAGGGATACGACGAGGACGGTGTACTGGCCGCGGTGGGGGAGGGGCTGTTCGTGCAGTCGATGACCGGGGTCCATTCCGGTGTGAACCCGATCAGCGGGGACTTCTCGGTCGGAGCCGAGGGGTTGATGATCCGTGACGGCCGATTGGCCGAACCGGTCCGGGAGATCACCGTGGCCTCCACCCTGCAGCGGATGCTGCTGTCACTGGTGGCGGTCGGGGCCGATGTGGAATGGCTCCCCGGCATCGCCGCCGGTCAGACCCTGGCTGTCGGCGACATGCAGATCAGCGGGATCTGACCGAGCGGTTCAGTCTTGGTCAGTGGACCGACGTCGTGGCCTTGGTGCAGGCGGCCAGGGCGTTCGGGGTCGAGGTGTAGTAGATCGACCCGTCGATCGACAGGCGTGTAGGGCCCCGCCGTAGGTGAGGTCGGGGTTCCGCCGACCCACAGGGGTGGCGCGTTGGCTGGGACCGCAGCGGGTGTGGAAGCAGACGACGGCTGGAGCTCGACGACCCCGATGCGGACTGCTGTCTCGGTGCCCGTAGGTCAGGTTGAACTGCTGGATCACGAACAGCCGGGGGAAGTTGTCCAGCCCGTTGATGAAGGCGGTCATCTTGGCGTAGTTGCCGGTGACGGTGAGGGTGGTGGGCACGGCAACGACGTCTGCATGGGAACTCGGAGTGCCGGGCGGTGGTGCGGCAGCCGTCGCCGTCGTGGCCGGGGTGAACCCGCTGAACTGGGTCAAGGTCACTCCCGACGTCTTGGCCAGACCATTGAACTGGCTCTCGAACGAGGACTCCTCGGCATCGACGTCGGTGGGCGTCTCCACGCTCGGGATCTGCGTGGCGATCTTCTCGAGGTCGGCACAGCTCTTGGTCAGGTTCTGCTTCTCCGTCTTCAGCGCAGTGAGCTTGGCCTGCAGCGCGGTCTCCTGCGTCTGGAGTTGCGCCTCCTTCGCATGCAAGCTCGACAACTTGGAGCTCTGGGGAGCGACGAGGACGGCATAGAGGATGAGCGCTAGCACCAACGCCCCGGCTCCGATCAGCAGGGGCATGCGGTATTCGCGGACAGTGTTCATTTCAGGCTCGCATTCTTGTCGAGGCTGGCATTGGGAGTAATCGAGATCACGAAGGGGAACGAGATGGAGGTATCCGAGTTCACCGTTGTGTTTCCCTGCACGGGGTTGGCAAAGTATGGCGAGCTGGCGATGGCGTTGATCCATGCCTCTGAGATGGAGAGGCTCGGCCCCGGACCGTTGACGTTGATCGAGATGGTTCCGATGGCGGCCGACGTCGTCGAGCTGCCGCCGCTCGTCGAGCTGGCTGAGGTCGCCGCCGTGGTCGCACCGGCAGTCGTGGCGGTACTGCCGCCCGCCGTCGGGGTCACCGCGGTGCCGACGAACGTCTGCACCTTGGCGTTGTCAGGAGTGATGGAAATGAGGTGGTTGATGGCCAGCGGCCAGTCCACGGCAGAGCCGAGGACCGAGGCCCGTCGGGCGACACCTGCCGAGTAGGCGTTGTTGGCCGCCACCACCAGGTCGTACTTCGGTATCTGCGCATTCAGCGTGTCAATGTTGGCCTGCAACGCATTCACATCGTTCTGTGCGTTGTGAACCTGGTAGAACTTCCAGGCGCCGAAGAGGCAGAGCAGAACGATCACCGCGACTCCGACTAACACCGTCCGTTCCTGGAGCGTCTTCATCCTCATCCGCTTGGCCACCTCGGGCGGGAGAAGATTGAACTTCTTCACGCCCTTGTCGGGTTCCGGGAGGGCCAAGCCGATCGGCGTGGCCAAGACCGGGCCGATCTCTGTGGCCTGTTCCTCGCTGAGGTCCAACTTCGACGTATCGAGCCGGGCAAGAGGTGAGACCGTCAGAACCGGAAGCCGGACCTGGTCCTCGAGCATGGACTGGAGCCCGTAGAGGTCCGAGCCGCCACCGGTCACCAGCACCCGCGACACCGGCAACCGTCCGGGGAGGGAGGCGAAGTACTGGATCGAGTTCCTGATCTCACCGACCAACTCGGTCATGCTCGCCTGCGCGGCACGATCGGCCGCTTGCATCTGGGCGACGGGCTCGCCGATGCGCCGCTTCACTCCCTCGGCATCGGAGACCGGGAGGTCCAGCGCCGCCGACACTGCGGCGGTGGTGGCATTGCCCCCCGACCCGATGGTCCGCACGAACTGGGGGCGACCCTGTTGGTGGACGACGACCACAGTGAGGCCGGCGCCCACCGAGACGATGGCCTCGGGCTGTTCCGACGCATCCTGGCCGCCGACCGCCCGGACCAAAGCTGACGAGATCAGATCGACCCCATCGACGCTCAATCCAGCCTTCTCCACGGCCTGGATCACACCATTGACCAGATCGACGTGGGCCGCGGCCACCAGGACCCGACGCATCTTGTCCCCGTCGGGGGAGGTGTAGTCGGCCAGCACCTGCGACGAGAGGATGGTCTGATCCGGAGGGAACGGGATGACCTCCTCGGATTGGAAGCGAACCGCGCTGTCGACTTCATTGTCGGGCACGAATGGGAGATCGATCTCCCGGGTTATCGCCCGGAGTCCGGCGATACCGACGATCACCGAAGTGCTGGAGAACTGGCCGTTCTTCCAGAGCTTCTTGATCGCCTCGGTCACGGAGACCACGTCCCGGATCTCCCCATCAACGAGTGAGCCCGGAGGCAGTCCGACCTGACCGTAGGTGTGCAGGATGGGGCGAGCGGGGCCGACGTCGAGCTCGGCGGCGCGTACGGCGCTCGTACCGATGTCTAGACCAACGATCAGCTGTGCCATGTGAACACTCCTCGGACATGCGTGTGAGAGTCGACTGAAGAGGTTGCGACCCCGAATGATTTGTCGTCACGCGTGCCCATCTCGGGGCCCGCATGACGCCAACTACGTCCACTCGGGTCGATGATCAACGTCTTGCTCCGCTCGGTACGATCGGTAGGTATGGGCAATGGATTGATGCCTTCTCGTCTGATAGGGCACCAGACTGTACGAGGATCTATCGGACGGAAAAGACACCACCTTGAGGCTCTGTGTGCCGAGTTGTCATTCCCGCAGCGGAATGGGGACGCGCGATCCCGTAAGGGGGGGTCGACCCAATTCGGATGAACCTAGAAAAGCCGGGCCTGCACAGGCCCGGGCTGGTCAGCTCAGGTTGGCGACGGCGAACTGCCCGGTCTGCATGATGCCCTTGCGCTCCAGCATCACCTTCAGATCGTGGGGGTTCGAGGCCGTGCTCATGGCCTCGGACAAGGCGATGGTCCCGTCGGCGATGAGCGTGACCAGCGACTGGTCGAAGGTCATCATCCCGTAGTACTCACCCTCGGCCACGATGCCCTCGATGTCCCCGGTGATCATCGGGTCGACGATGGCCTGCTGGATACGCCCGTTCACCACCAGCAGCTCGAGTACCGGCACCCGGCTCTTGCCGTCGGCCGTCGGTATCAGGCGCTGGCAGATGATGCCCTTGAGGGAGCCGGCCAGGCTCACCCTCACCTGGGTCTGCTGGTGAGGGGGGAAGAAGTCGACGATCCGGTTGATCGTCTCGGTGGCGTTGATGGTGTGCAGTGTCGAAAACACAAGGTGACCGGTTTCTGCTGCGGTCAGGGCTGCCGAGACGGTTTCCATGTCCCGCATCTCGCCGACCAGGATGACATCCGGGTCCTGCCGCAGGACGACCCTCATGGCCGAGGTGAACGAGTCGGTGTCGAAGCCGACCTCCCGCTGGTCGATGGCCGCCAGGTCATCGGTGTGCAGGTACTCGACCGGGTCCTCGATCGTGACCACGTGGCACGACCGCAGGTGGTTGATATGGTCGACCATGGCTGCCAACGTCGTGGTCTTTCCCGACCCTGTCGGGCCGGTGACCAGGACGAGGCCCCGCATCTCCTCGGCCAGACGGGTGACCGTTTCGGGCAGCCCCAATTCGGCCACGGTGGTGGCCCCGGACCGCACACGACGCATGGCCAGGGCCACGGACGACCGCTGATAGTAGGCGTTGACCCGGAACCGTCCCGTGCCGGCAAGGCTGTAGGCGAAGTCCACTTCGTGTCGCTCTCTGAAGGTCTCGAGGATCGCCGGCGACATGATGGACTCAGCCAGGTCCAGGGTCTCCTCGGCGGTGAACGACGGTTCATCGTCGAGGGTGCGCAAGGCGCCCGCCACCCGGAGGCGGGGCGGTGCGCCCGCCTTGATATGGAGGTCCGACCCATCGAGGTCGGCCAGCATCACGAGAATTCGATCGAGGTCCGCGTTATCCACGGACACCATTGTACGGGCAGGCCTCGCCATTTAGCGAGGATTTTGAAATTCTGCCTACGGGGTTGGTGTCTTGCTCGGCTTTTCCGACGTCCCACTTCCCGACTTCGAATCGGATGACGTCGAGGGCGCCGGGGGGTTCGTCGATGTCGACGTGGAGTCACCTGACGAGGATCCTTTGCCGTCACCGCCCGTTCCCGAGCTGTCCGATCCGGAGGCAGAGCGCCGCTGCCGGCTCCTTGTCCTTCTTGGACGAGTGACCGTTTCGGCTGTCCGTCTTGTAGAAGCCGCTTCCCTTGAAGACAATGCCCACGTTGCCGAAGACCTTTCGCACCGGCGAACCGCAGGTGGGGCACGAGGTCAGCGGCTCATCGTGGAAGGACTGGACGACGTCGAAGTTCTTGTCGCACTGGTCGCACGAGTATTCGTAGGTGGGCAAGCGAGCGTTCCTCTCGGTCCGTGAGGTAGTTCCAGCTAGCAGTCTACTTGAGAGAGTGCCAGTTCCGTCCCGGGCCGCCGGTCTCCCGTACACTGTCTTCCGTGACGCATGGGACTGCCGATGTCTGACCGAAGCCTGAGCCATCTGGACCCGTTCAGCGGTACCCGCATGGTGGATGTATCGCCGAAGGAGGCGACCCACCGGAGGGCCCTGGCCCGCTGCAAGGTGGCGATGAAGCCCGAAACCACGGCAAAGGTGGCCAACAACGCCATTACCAAGGGGGACGTCCTGGCGGCAGCCCGGGTTGCCGGCATCCAGGCGGCGAAGCGGACGGCGGATCTGGTGCCCATGTGCCATCCCCTCCTGGTCGGTGCGGTCCACGTGGACTTCACGATCGGCGACGACTATGTGGAGGTTGAGGCGAAGGTCGAGGCGGTGGATCGCACCGGCGTGGAGATGGAGGCGATGACCGCCTGCGCGGTCGCCGCGCTGACCGTCTACGACATGTGCAAGACGACCGACCGGACGATGAGCATCGGCCAGCTCATGTTGTGGGAGAAGACCGGAGGAAGCTCGGGAGTCTGGAAGCGGGACCCGCTCGCACTAGGCGGAATACCACCGGTCTTCCGGCGTATGGGCCCTATTTCCTGAGCCTGAATCGCTTCTTCGGCGGGGCTGATGTGAAGAAGTCGGCCGCCATGGGAGCTTCGGGCGGCGTGACGGACTTCCGGGCGTTCCGTCGGTCGCTCGGCCGGAGTCCTCGTCGCTGGTCTCCTCGAGACCTTCGCCGGGCCCAGCCTCGAGGATGTCCTTGACCATCGCCGCCGAAGCCGCGTAGTCGGCCTTCGCCTCGAGCCTGATGTCGGGCCACCGCCTCCGGTGAGGGAGGTGGCGGCGGCTTCGGGCTCGGACTGGGTCCTGATCATCAACCGGTCGGGCTGGCGTCCTCACCAGGAACTTCGGGACTGTTCGGTGGTGGGTTCGGATTCATCGGAGCGACGGGAGCCTCTCGAGGGTGCGGGAAGGATCACCCAACGTCCGCACGCACTCGGTCCACCAACAGTACCGGATACATCCGATCATGAGGCGGCACCGCTCACCCGGACTGCGACACGACCACCCGAATGGCGATCAGACCCGAATCCGGGCGATCGAAGGCTGCTTCAGCCGCGGACGGCGGAGCGGAGGTCCCGCAGGGACAACTCCGAGGTCGCCTCGCCGCCGCACTGGGAGCAATGCTCGACGTGGCGCCAACTGCGCAACAGGCGGGTGCCCTCGGGATTCAGCAGCACCACGAAGGACTCCGACAGGGGGTCGATCTCGACTCCGTAGCAGGCCTGCCATTCGGTCGAGGCCGGGCTGGAACGGTGATCTGAGCCCTTGACCACACGGCGGAACCTCGAGTTCTCCATGTCGATGATCCATGTGCTGTGACACGACTCGATAACGATCTGTTCCACGAAGTCAGTATCCCATGAATTGATGAGATGCAAACATCTATTACATTTCGGTTGAGTGACAGTTGACGGTCACTGGTCAGGGGCTGCTGGGCGAGATCGCGGAGAGTATCCGTCGTCTCTCATTGTCCGAGAACAGCAGATTCGCTGTGAAGCAGCTATTTTTGATCGAGAATCGTCGCCCGCACCCATACGACCACAGTGGTCCCGGCGCCCCGTTCCGACTGGATCTGAGCCCGGGATCCGATCAAATTGGCCCGCTCGATGATCCCCGGCAGCCCCTGTGAGCCGGTTTCCGCTCCGATCGGAACCGTCCTGGACCTCGAAGCCGACTCCGTCGTCCTTGACCCGGAGCCGCAGCCCGTACTCCTCGAAGTCGAGCCCGACCTCTACGTGACGGGCGGCCGCATGCCGCTCGATGTTGGATATCGCCTCCTGGGCGATTCGAAAGAGTGCCAGCTCGACCGTGGGGGCCAGGCGTCGTTCAGTTCCGGTGACGGCGAATGACGTCTCGAACTCGTTCCGCTGCCCGGCCTCGGACAGGACCTGGTTGATCGAGGCGACCAAGCCCAGGTCGTCGAGGACCGATGGTCGTAGGCCCTTGGCGATGGAGCGGAGCTCGGCCACTGTGTCCTCGACGATCGTCCGCAGATCCGCGATCTCGTGTGTCCCTTCAGGATCGGCGTCAGCTCGTGAGCTCACCAAGTCGATCTGTCTGCACAGATGGATCAGCGCCTGAACCGGACCGTCATGGATCTCCTGGGCGATGTGGCGGCGCTCTTCCTCTTGGCCTGAGACCACATGTGCCGCGTAGGCCTCCATCAGATCGTGGCGACGGGTTTCCGCGGTGACGTCCTCCAAGACGATCTGCATTCGAGTCCCGTCGTCGGAACGGTTGAGCATGGTTGCCGTCGGACGGTACACGACGGGTGTCCCGTCGAGTTCGAAGGTGATGGGCTCCACTCGATCGTCCGCAGCGGAGCGGGCCGTGCTCGCCGGGCAGCCGTGGGAGTTGCTCCGAGATGAGTCTGGTCAATATGTGGCCGGAGGCGACCGGCCCGATCATGTCCACCAGCCGGACGGGCGCCGGGACGCGACCTCGACGTCTCCACGGTCGTGCGTCGGCCTCGAGATGGAGAATGCCCGCTGAGCCGAGGCGTTCGTCTCGACCACATAGCCTTTGCCGTCGACGATGAGGATCGGCGCCTGGTTTGAATAGAAGAGGTCCCGATAGCGGGCCTCGGCGTTCAGGTGGGCCTTCTGAGCGGACTCAGCAATCCGACGGGCGTCGCGCTCGGCGGTAACCCGTTGCCCGACCAGCAGTGCCAGGGCGTCGAGCAGGACGATCTGGGCCAGCTCGGCCCAGGCCGCCTGGTAGTTGTGACTGTGGACAGCCGTGAGGAATCGCGGCACGGCCAGAACGGTGACCCAGCCTGCGGTGAACAGGGCTCCCTGCAGCCCGAAGTTGAGTGTGGCGTAGACGACCGGCACCAGGAACAGTGCCAGGGTGGAGAACTCGAGGGCTTGCGAGGTCGAATCCAGATGGAACGCCACCGTGGCTGCCAGGCGGATCAGATAGAGCGCCAGAATGACCAGTTGAAGGATCCAAAACGTCGAGTTGCGTCCACGGGTGCTTCTGAGGGCACTGATCGGTCTGGGGCCGAACCGCTGTCGTCTTCCGTAGCCGCTCTCCGTCCTGACTCCTTCGAGCTTTCCGATCCGCCGCTCCGTTCGGTACTGCTCGAGTCGGGACCCGCCGACGCCGCGGACGGCTGCCCTGCTCATGGGGTGAGTTCCGTGCCGGCCCGCGGCTCTCTCGCGCCGAACAGGCTGCTGGCCAGGGCGTAGTGCACGAGCTCGGTCCGCGAGGTGGTGTCGAGCTTGTCGAACACGTGATTGATATGGCCCTCGACCGTCCTCGGGCTGATCCCGAGTTGTCTGGCGATGGCCTTGTTGGTCATTCCCCGGGCGACCAGGCGCACAACCTCCTGCTCCCGTCCGGTCAGCTGAGGGGAGCCGGCATCACGGTCACCGGATTTCTCGCCGCGGCCGGCCGGACCGCGTGTCGATCAGCTTGAAGCCGTCACACGCCGCGCCGATCGAGCGGATCAGTTCGTCGCTGGCCATCGTCTTGAGCAGGTAACCGGCGACTCCGGCCGCCAGCGCCGCCCTCACGTAGTTCTCGTCGTCGTAGGCACTGAGTATCAGTACGACGACTCTTGGGAAGTCCGCTGCGATCCGACGGGCCAGCTCGATGCCGTTGATGGTCGGCAGTCTGATGTCCACCAGCACCACATCCGGCTCCACGTCGGCGATGATCCGCAGGGCGGCCTCGCCGTCCCCGGCCTCGCCTACGACGCGATAACCGCTCGGCCTCGTCGAGGATGCGACGGGTTCCGGCGCGGAGCAGCTCGTGGTCGTCCACGACCACGACGCGGCGGGTTCTGGTGGGCTCGATCGGCTCGGGCAGTTCCAGCTGGACCAGAGAGACATCAGGACCGAGCTGATCGACGTGCGCTCATAGCTCCATCGTAGATTCGTCAACCCGCTACGATGAGGGAGGCCGCCATGGCCACGGCGATCGCGGAGACCAGAGGAGTGGCGAAGACCGGGGACGAGCGGTCGGCTGTCGGCGCCGGCGCCCTGGACGAGTCTCTGCCTGGTCAGCGACCAGCGCCCACCATGCACAAGAAGTAGGTCGCGATCCAAAAACCGACACCTACGGCGACCGCAGCGAGGCCCAGTCCTCCCACCCAGCAACCGGCAACCAGCAAGGCCGATCCGCCCGTGACCGCGGGGATCGCGACAGTCGGGGTCGGTGAGCCCGCAGGCCGGCGAAGATGGCGATGGCGATCAGCGTGCCGACCAGCGATCCGATGACGGTGCCCCAGTGGTGATCCCAGCCGGCGCTGATCACGATGATGACCTGCAGCCACGCCGGTGCCGATTGCGGCCACCGACAGAGGGGCACGCTGTCCGCCGTACTCGATGAGACCCACCGCAATCATGGAAGCGCGTCAGGCAGCAGTAGGCGGCCGACACCAATGTGCCGTGCCAGGCCCATGTGACCAGGGCGAACGCGATGCCGGTGAAAGCTCCACCAACGGGTAGCGAGCAGAGATCGGTAGGTGGCAGGTCCGGCATCGCCCCTTGAGCGCGATCCACGATGCCAACGGAATGTTCTCCCACCAGTTCAGCTGGCGTCGACAGGTCGGGCAGAACGATCGGGGGGCCGACACCGAGAGCCCGAGCGGAGCCCTGTAGACGACGACGTTGAGGAACGACCCCACGAAAATCCCGACCACGCCAGCGAACGAAATTAGTAGCGGAACGCGGTCAGAACTCATATCATGTATTCAACAGCGTTGGAATGCGATCGGTGGTGATGCGCCGATCATCGCTGAAAGGGGCAATCGAGCGTCGCCACGCGAGCGGCGGGTCCTGTTCACCGGGATCTCGCACGTTGAACCCGGCATGGCGGTACCCATCGGACAATCGGATACGACGATTCGACCGGACATCGGCCGGCGGATCGATGCACCTCCCACGGGGCCAGAATGAAAGGGGGGCTGGTGCAAGCGCTTGTTGGGCAGGTCCTCCCTCATCGGGCCAAACAATTGGATTCGAGTTCAATCTCAGCCGCCAGTCTGCCGATGGTGGGGATATGAGCGACGTCGACGCCATTCGCTGGTTGGCCAGCGAACACGACCTCGAGTTCGTCGACCTCGACACGTACGGGGTCGATCCCGCCGCGGGAGAAATTCTCCCGGCACCGCTGGCCCGACGTCACCATGTGGTGGCGATCAAGCGCAAATTCGGGACTCCGGTGATCGCAACCGCCGACCCCGACGATCTCATACGCCCAGGAGACGGTCCGGGCCAGCATCGGGCGGGACTTCATCTCGGTGGTTGCCTCGCGGGACCAGATCGGCGACTACCTCGACCAACTGTTCGGACCGGAGGGCTTGAGAGGGCAGGTCGTACGGGCGAGCTGTCCGATCAGGCATGTCGAGTATGGTCGGATCAGATCTCCAGTCGATCAGGATGAACCGGTCGACGATCAGGTCGACTATGAGATCGAGGACACTCGTTGACCAGCTCGACGACCAGGTGGTCAGCCGACGTCGAGCGCCGACAGTCATTGGACCAAACTCTGGGCGATATCGAGGCCGCACTCGCTGACCGAGATCGAGGACGAAGTCGCTACTGCCGATTATGCACCGGCAGATCGATCTCGACCAGTCCCTCTGCCAACCGGCTGCTGATGTACGACTGCCTCGAGGAAGCGCCGACGACCGGGCCGAAAGCCCCAGTCATGGCAAGACGTCGTCACAAGCAGGACGAAATCAAGCTAAAGGCCGAAGCAGTTCCCGATGCCAAATCGCGAGCCCGAGTCTCGATGCTCCGGATCGGCAAGCCTCTCGACTGCGAGCCAGGACTTCGCCGACGTTGCCGGCGCTCGGGGAACTCGACCCGGCGAGCCTCCGATGCAACGATGAAGGCTGAGACGGGCTCGGTCGAGAGCCCGCCCGGCATCGGATCATCATTCGATCAGGCATTCGAATCGGTGCCGTTACGATCTGGCCGGAAGCTGCCCAGTCCGGTCCAGAAGGCGAAACGCTCGAGCCGGCCACGATCTGCTTCCCAGCTTCGGAGCGCACCAGCGAGGCACCGGATCCGGTCGCGAGGAGCAACGCCTTGGCGGGCGGCGCGACGAGCTTGCCGAATTGGCGCTGTCGGTGCGGGACGAGGAGCAGGTGCCTAGTGCCGATTCTGCCGTGCTGGCGGCCGACCTGGTCGCCGAAGCGGTGGCCACCTTCCAGGAACAGCACGGGGACGAGGAGCACCTCGAGGCTGCGGACGGTGACGATTCAACCGGCACCTCTCTGTTCCCTCCATTGGCGAAAGCCCTCGTCGACGGGGGCAGGGTGTCTCTCGAGGACATGGAACCGGTGCTCGAGGAGCACTACCGAACGGGCCAGAGCATCGCCCGCATCCTCACGGCCCAAAAGCTGGTCACCGAGGCCGATCTGATGTGGGGAATGGCTCAGGAGATGGGCCTCGAATTCGTCGACCTCGACCTCGCCGGGGTCGATTTTGCCGAGGCGGGGACCATCCCCGAGGCGACAGCCCGTCACCACAACGTGATCGTCATTGGGAACGAAGACGGTATGCCGGTGGTCGCGGCCTCCAATCCCACCGACGTGTTCGCCATGGACGACCTTCGGACCATCATGGGTCGGAGCTTCATCGTGGTGGTCGCCACCCGTACCCAGATCAGCGCATATATCGGACAGGCTTTCAACAGCGGGGGCGATGCCGCCGACATGGCCATGGAGGCTTCGCTCGGGTTCGACGGGTCGAGCTCGGACGACAGGCGTCGACGACATCCAGGCGGTCACCGAGGAAGCCCCGATCGTTCGCTACGTCAATCTGCTCATCCTCCAAGCGCTGAACGAGCGGGCCTCGGACATCCACGTCGAACCCACCGGCAACCGACCTCCGCATCCGCTACCGAATCGATGGCGTGCTCCACGATGTGTCCACTGCCCCTCGGGCCATTTCCGCCGCAGTCACCACTCGGCTCAAGGTGATGGCCGATATGAACGTGGCCGAGCACCGAATTCCTCAGGACGGCCGGATCTCCCTCAACGTGGGGAGCAAGGGCATCGACCTCCGGATGGCCACGCTACCGACCATCCACGGCGAGAAGGTCGTCATGCGGGTGCTCGACAAGTCCAGCGTGGTTCTTGGATTTGCCGACCTGGGCTTCGACGAGGATCTGCTCGAGACCTACGAGAGCATCTACACCAAGCCGTACGGCACCATCCTGGTCACCGGACCCACGGGTTCGGGCAAGTCCACCACCCTGTACACGACGTTGACTGCCCTCAACTCGCCCGAAAAGAACATCATCACGGTCGAGGATCCAGTCGAGTTGCAGCTCAAGGGGTGAACCAGGTCCAGCTCAATGTCAAAGCCGGTCTGACCTTCGCCTCGGCGCTGAAGTCGATCCTCCGCGTCCGATCCCGACATCGTGCTGGTCGGGGAGATCCGCGACAAGGAGACGGCGGTCATCGCCATCGAGGCAGCGCTCACCGGTCACATGGTCTTGTCCACGCTTCACACCAACAGTGCGGCCTCTACTCCGATGCGACTGATCGAGATGGGCATCGAACCATTTCTGGTCACCTCATCGCTGTCCGGGATCCTGGCCCAACGGCTGACCCGGCGGCTGTGCATGCACTGCAAGGAAGCCTATGAGCCCACCGAAGCGACTTCGTTGCCGCAGGGTGGTCGCCTCGACGAGGTCGAGGCAGTCGGGGGTATGCCCAAGGTGTTCCGGTCTGTCGGCTGCTCGGCCTGTGCCAACACCGGCTACCGAGGTCGAAAGGCTCTGGCCGAGCTGATGCCCATGACCGAAGAGATCGAACGAATGATTATCGAAGGAGGATCGGTGGACGAAATCCATAGGCTCGCGGTGGCGCAGGGAATGTTCACGCTGCGCCAGAGCGGCATACGCAAAGCCATCGAGGGTGAGACAACCCTTGAGGAAGTTCTCCGGGTGGTCGCATGAGCCCCGTACGACAGAGACCCGCATCGAGTGGTCGAGCCGTCTGGCGCAGGCGCTTGTGCAAGGTGGTTACGACACCGAATCCAATCTGGCCCCCCTGGTCGCCGAAGCGAAGGCCACGGGTCAGACGCTTGGCCATGCTCCTGATCAGCCGGAACCTGGCGCTGCCTGGGGTGGTGGTCGGTGCACTGGCCCACCTGGCTCAACTGCCGGCCATCGACCTGGCTGCTATGGCCCCGAGTCCCGATGCCGTCGCCGCCATGCCCGAAGACGTAGCACAGGAGTATCGGAGCTGTTCCGCTTCAGTTCGATGGGAGCGTTCTGGCCGTTGCGTTTGCCGAGCCACCCTCCAGCACGGATATCGACGCGTTGTCCGCTCGTATCGGGCATCGAGTTAACCCCGTCTTGGCGGACCCGGTTGTCATCGACCGAATCGCTGCGATCGCGACAGTCCGGCGATCCCGGTCCTGCGCCTGAATCGCCGCTGGTCGACACCTCGAGTCCTGAGTCCGACGAGTCGGCGATGGTCGTGGCTCCGACATCGAGAATGCTGCTCGAACGGGGATTCCCGGCTGCGGCCACGGACGGTTCGATGCCGCTCCATATTGACGACTTGCTTCGCTACGCCGTTGCCGTCGGTGCCTCTGATCTCCATTTGACGGCGCAGATGGCCGGCTGCATCCGCTTGCACGGTGCCGATCCGACCCATCGAGGGGTGTCCCGTGCTCGACAACGAGACGATTCGGGACATGGTCTTCGGGATCTTGCCCGCGTCCCAACGGGAGCGCTTCGAAGAGGAAAGCGAGCTCGATACTTCCCACTCCATTGCTGGTGTCGGACGATTTCGGGTGAACGTGTCCATGCAGCGAGGCACGATCGCAGCCGCTCCGAGCCGATTCCCCACGAGATGCCGGAGTTCGACTCGCTGGGTCTGCCCGATGCCATCCAAGCTTTCACTGACCTGCGACGCGGATTGGTGCTCGTGACCGGTCCGACTGGCTCCGGAAAGTCCACGACGCTCGCGTCGCTGGTCGACATCATCAACCGGACCAAGCCTTTGCACATCGTGACCGTCGAGGACCCCATCGAGTTCCTTCACGATCACAAGCGATCGATCATCACGCAACGAGAGGTCGGCGAGGACACCAAGTCCTTCTCAGAGGCCCTGCGGCGAGTCCTCCGCCAAGACCCGGATGTGATCCTGGTTGGCGAGCTCCGGGACCTCGAGACCATCTCGATGGCTCTGACGGCGGCCGAAACCGGTCACCTGGTGTTCGGAACCCTCCATACCCAGGACTGCCCGCAGACCATCGACCGGATGATCGATGTGTTCCCCACCAACCAGCAGGAGCAGATCAGGGTGATGTTGGCCGCGACGCTCGAGGGCGTTGTTACCCAGCAGCTGATCGTCAATGCCGACGGAACGGGCCGCATCCCTTGCTCCGAGGTATTGGTGTGCACGTCGGCGATCCGCAATCTGATCCGGCAGTCCAAGACCCATCAGATCTACTCCCTGATGCAAGTCGGAGGATCGTTCGGCATGCAAACGATGGATCAAGGATTGGCCAAGTTGGTGAAGGACGGCCTGATCTCCGAGAGCATTGCCTACGACCGTTCTTCCAATGAGGAAGACCTTCGAAATCACCTCAATACATAAGCAAGCCGAACCAGCCGTATGACCAACGAAGCGGGGAATCGTGGCACTTACATTTGACTACAAGGTCCGAGACCGATCTGGCAGTCTCGTCGAGGGACAACTCGATGGCGACAGCATGGCGCTGGTCGTGCGGCGCCTGCGCGAGATGGGCTATATGCCTATTTCGGTCACGCCAAAGTCTTCGGTCAGCCTCAAGACGGAGATCAACATTCCGTTCATCTCCGACCGGGTGAAGCTGCGGGAAATCGCGGTCATTACCCGGCAGCTTTCGACCATGGTCGATTCGGGTCTTTCGGTGGTGCGGTCGCTCGGCATCCTCGCCGCGCAGGTCGAGAATCCGACGTTGGCCCGTGTGCTAGGTGAAGTTCGTCTCGACCTCGAGCATGGGTCATCCCTGTCAGCGGCTTGCGCCAAGCACCCGAAGGTATTTTCCAACCTGTTCTGCACACTTGTTCAAGCTGGCGAGGTGGGGCGGCAATCTTGACGAGGTTCTCGGAAGCCTGGCAAACACCATCGAGAAGCAGGCTCAGCTCAATCGCACGATTCGGTCGGCGATGACCTACCCGGCGGTTGTCTTGAGCGTCATGCTGGTCATCTTCACGGCGATGATCGTTTTCATCGTACCGGTGTTCCAGAATCTCTTCAGCATCGCTCGGGGGGAAGCTTCCTTTCCCGACACGGGTGCTGATCAAGATCTCACAGATCATGACGAGTCCGTGGGTGCTGGTGATCATCGCTGTCGTCATCGGCGGCGTCATCGGGCTGCGAAAGTGGATCTCGACTGACGAGGGCCGACGGAAGTGGGACAGGCTGATCCTGAAGCCTCCTGTGTTCGGACCGCTCTTCCACAAGGTTGCCCTGGCCAGAATGACCAGCACCCTGGCATCACTCATTGGATCCGGCGTTCCGATCCTCGAATCCTTGGACATCTGTGCCGGATACGTCCGGAAACCGGACGGTCGGAGATGTGCTTCTCGAGGCGAAGAACGGTGTTCGCGAAGGGCGGCCGCTCGCTGATCCGTTACGCGAGCACGAGGATGTTATTCCCACTCTGGTTGTTCAGATGATCGAAGTCGGCGAGCAGACCGGTGCTCTCGACAACATGCTTCAGAAGGTGGCCGAGTTCTACGACCAGGAGGTCGAGGTGACCGTGAACAACCTGACCGCACTGCTTGAGCCGCTGTTGACCGTTTTCTTGGGGGCCGGCGTCGGTGCCATGGTGATCTGCCTCTATCTGCCCATGTTCGATTACATCAAGTTGATCCCGAACGCAGGCTGACACACCGCCAGTTGGACTGAAAGAGGTTGACCCTGGCCCGAAATCAGTTGGGACCAGCCGTCGCTTGAGGAGAAGAGGAGGCTGAGGATCTCTCGGATCCAACGACAGAGGTCCTGACAAATCTGCTTCAGTCCAGGCACAGATTTGTCGATCAAACAACCATGATTATTCAAACGCCTGGTTGCTCGGTTCTCGCCCCGCCGATGGATCGATAACAAGAAATCTGACGTTTCGCTCAGCGGAGCCTATGGCATTCGCCGTGCGCAGCCGATCGCGATGACGACCTCTCGCCATCTGGCTCAAGCACGCCCGGGAGCCGACCACCTGGGTCCGGATGCTGGGTTCACACTCATCGAGCTCATGGTTGTGCGTTGATCCTGGCCATTCTGCTCGCCATCGCCATTCCGACCTTCCTCGGCGTGACGAAGTCGGCGAATGACCGGGCAGCACAGTCCAACCTGAACACCGCGCTGACCAATGCGAAGGCGCTATATCAGGCACAGGGCCAGTCGTACACCAGCGCGACGGTCAACAGCTCCACGCTCTTCGCAGCTTCACTGCACGGGGTTGAGCCCGAACTGACATTTGGGACCACGAGCTCACCCTCTCAAGGCAGCGTGTCGGTGCAGACTTCGGCGACCGACGGGAATGCGGTCATACCTGGCCGCGTATTCCAAGTCCTCGCAGAACTGCTGGATAGTGATCGACGAGCCCGTCGCTCCGGCGACTACCTCCAACGCTCCGTGGGGTACGACGCCGTCTGCCAACAACCTCGCCGGTACTGGTCAGAACATCGTGGTTCCGAACACGCTGGGCACGACCTACGCCGAGGTCAAGGGCGACAAGACGGCCGCCGACTGCCTCGCTAGCCAGCCTGTCGATGGCACCGGTGCCACCTACCAGTTCTCGGCCTCGCAATATCCGAGCTGATTCACGCGCTCGAGGGGGCAGCAAGGAGGCAGATAGACCCGATCATTGGATAACTATTTGCCTCTTGCGATGTGAGTAGACCGGGCGCTACCATAAGTCTTGAGTTTCAATAGACATTGCAAAATGGCAATGCGTGAGATGACGAGGGGCCTCGTAAATGTCTCGCAGCACTGGCGATTCGCGGGAATATCGATCTGCTGATCGAAGAACCTCGCGTTGTGCGGTGAAACAGAGCCGGCCCTCAAGAGCTCGTTCCAGGAGCAATCGATGCGACAAAGGGTTTGTTAGGAAATCCTAAAGCCATCCTGCAATTGGGACGATAGCAACAGCGAATACCAATTGGTATCCGTACATTGATGCATCAATAATCACGAGGAGGCAACAAATGTTTCAATCCGCTATCCAACGCCTGAATGACAGGCGCCATGGATCGGGAGAGGTCAGCGAAGATGCTGGGTTCACTCTCATCGAACTCATGGTCGTGCTGTTGATCCTGGCCATTCTGCTCGCCATCGCCATTCCGACCTTCCTCGGCGTGACGAAGTCGGCCAATGACCGGGCGGCACAGTCCAACCTGAACACCGCGCTGACCAATGCGAAGGCGCTGTATCAGTCACAGGGCCAGTCGTACACCAGCACCACGGTGAACACCTCCACGCTGTTTGCAGCTTCGCTGCAGGGCGCTGAGCCGGCACTGACCTTCGGGACGACTAGTTCAGCCACCCAGGGAAACGTGTCTGTGCAGATTTCTCCGACGGATGGTAATGGCCTTGTCTTGGCCGCTTACTCCAAGTCCTCGCAGAACTGCTGGTTGATCATCGACGAGCCTGTGCTTCCGACGACTACCACCAACGCTCCGTGGGGTACGACGCCGTCGGCCAACAACCTCGCCGGTACTGGTCAGAACATCGTGGTTCCGAACACGTTGGGCACGACCTACGCCGAGGTCAAGGGCGACAAGACGGCCGCCGACTGCCTCGCTAGCCAGCCTGTCGATGGCACTGGTGCCACCTACCAGTTCTCCACCTCACAGTTCCCTAGCTGACCTTATTGGTCTGCTTCGGACAGCTGGCGTGACCAGCTGGCTGAGAACAACTGGTGAGAATGCCCCCTCCCTTTTGGGAGGGGGCATTCTCGTGTCCCAAACCTGCCTGTTGATGGATCTCAGGGTGTGGTTGTTCACCCTGAGACCTAGATCCTCAAGATTTCGATCGCCTATCACGATGGTAGATGTGTGACTCTGACCCGAACTGTCGCCCACCCGACCACAGACGATTCTGCGTCTGTCATTGCCGTCAGGGAGCCAGGGGTGTCGCGCAGGTGGCTGGCCAGGCGGAAGTGGCCCATAGCGACTTCCGCGGTAATGCTCGTGTCGGGCCTGGCGTTCATGTTCGCTTGGATTCCCCTCGTTGACCACCAATCCAGCTGGTACGTCGGTGATGACCTGTGGGGAATCTTCAGGGCCGCGCACTATGTCGGCTGGGGCTACTTGGGAGGGATCTACACACCCGGCAACGGAATGAACACGTTCCCGGGGATAGCGATCGTTCTGGCACCCGTGGCCATGCTCAGCGGCCACCTCCATCTGGTCGAGTCCTTCCCTCCCTTTTACCAGCTACATCCGACTGCGGCGCTCATCGTGCAGCCAGTCGAATTGCTGCTGGCCGCGGTCAGTCGTGTTCGCCTCAGACGCTCTCGCCGAACAGTTGGAGGTTCCAGCAGGGCGCCGGATCTCCCTCTGCATCCTCATCGGTATCATCGCCTGGCCGGTGGCGGCTATCTGGGGCCATGCAGAAGACGCTCTCGCCATGACATTCGCCATATACGCGATGGTGGCCATGCTCCAGAAGGGGTGGTCGAAATGCGGTTGGCTTCTTGGGGTCGCCATTGTCATGCAACCGCTCGTGGCGTTGACGATCCCCTTGTTCATCGGGGCCGCCCCTCAGGGGAGGCGATTTGCGCTCGCACTCAGGTCGGCTGCTCTTTCAGCAATCCTTGTCGGCGTCGCCTTCATCGGCAATCCGAGCAACACCTATCAGGCCCTAGTTAAGCAACCGACACCTCCAGCGGTGAACCATGCGACCCCTTGGGTGAGTCTTGCCCCGACGATCACATCAGGCGTCAAAGTGACGGGGCACAGCGTGCACAGCGTCATCCGATCGGGGCGATCAATGTTCACAGAGGTCACGACGTCGTCACACACCTCCGCCGTGGTGGCAGGAGGCCCAGGCCGACTGCTCGATGTCTTGGTGGCCGTCCTGTTGGGGCTGTATGTTTGGAGACGACCGCAGAATCCCACCCGACTCCTGTGGCTGGTCGCGGTCGTTCTTGCCTCACGCTGCTTCTTCGAACCGGTGATGACCCCGTACTATCTTGCGCCCCCGCTCTTCTTGGCCTTGATCATGGCGGCACGACAGCACGGCAAGCGCTTCTGGCCCGCTTCGGTGATCGCCGTCGAGCTGACTGTCTTCGCCTATCACTTCCTTAGCCCTTGGGCGTGGTGGTCGCCACTCGTCGTGGGGCTCACAGCCGTTCTGGCCCTCGGCTACCCGAGGGGCCTTGGCCCACATGAAGCGGGGAGCTCGATCAGTTCTCATCCCTGACGAATACCCGACCTGGCATCGTCATGATTGCAGCGGGAGAGGATCAGCCGGACTTCCTTTCCACGTAACCCCTACAGCGGCCCCACCGTGTGTTTGCGCCCCGGCAGGAGCTCCCGTGACGTCTCCAGGGCCCGCAACGCGTCGGCCACCACGGCACGGGTGTCGTCGGGGTCGATGACCGCATCGACGAACCCCCGCTCGGCCGCCTGCCACGGGGTGAGGAACCGGTCGGCGTACTCGTCGCGGAGCGTCTCCTGCTCGTCGGGGCCGGCCCTCCGGTGCAGGATCTGGACCGCCCCTTCGGCCCCCATCACCGCGATCTCGGCGCCGGGCCAGGCGAAGCACAGGTCGTTCCCCAGCCCCTTCGAGTCCATGACGATGTAGGCGCCCCCGAACGCCTTGCGCAGGATCACGCACACCCGGGGCACGGTGGCCTCGGCGTAGGCGAAGGCGAGCTCGGCCCCGTGGCGGATCATCCCCCGCCATTCGAGGTCCTTGCCCGGCAGGAACCCCGGGGTGTCCACCAGGGTCACCAGCGGCAGGTTGAAGGAGTCACAGAACCGGACGAAGCGGGCGCCCTTCTGCGACGCGGCGATGTCCAGGGTTCCGGCCAGAGCCTGGGGTTGGTTGGCCACGAAGCCGACGGTGCGTCCGCCGATCCTCCCCAGTGCCGTCACCAACTGCGGAGACCACCGGGTCCACAGTTCGGTCACGTCCTGGTCGTCGGCCAGTGCCGCGGCCACCCGACGGACGTCGTAGGAGCTGGTGGCCCGGGTCGGGATGATGTCCCGGAGCACGGCCGGCTCCTGGTCCGGTCCGAAGGACGACCCCCCGACGGCCCGCAGAGGGGGCAGCTCGTCGGCATGGCCGGGCAGCAGGCTCAACAGGTGCTCCACGTGGGCCATGGCCTCCTCCTCGGTGGCCGACTCGATGGCACACAACCCGCTGGAGCGGGCATGCATGGCCGTCCCCCCGAGCTGGTGGATACCGATCCGCACCCCGGTGAACTCCTCGACCATGGCCGGACCCGAGACGAAGGCGAAGGCATCGGCCGTCATCACCACCAGATCGGCGAGCCCGAGGAGCAGGGCCGGACCCGACAGCGCGGGGCCGGTCACCACCACGACGACCGGCACCGTGCCCGAGCACATGGTGATGGCCTTGGCCGCCTGACCCCAGGCGTGCAGCGAGGCCACCCCCTCGGACACGTCGGCGCCGCTCGACGCCAGCACCATCACGAACGGGATCCGGAACGTGAGCGCCGATGCCGCCGCCACCCTGATGGTCTCGCCGTCCTCGACCGACAGCGCCCCACGCCGGAGGGTGGACACCGAGCGCACCACCATGGCCGGCCGCTCGCCGAGGATCTCGACCCCGGCCTGGACCGACCCGGTGACGAGCCTGCGGAACATGGGGGCGGCGGGAGCCTCGAGGGTCACCGGCCCATGCTACGGAACCGCCCGAGGCCCGGCCGCGCATGGTCGGATCGGCTCCGTCGCCACCGGGTTCACCGCCCGGATGGCTTGCCGTCCGGTGGGTCGGCTCGGTCGTGCCCCGGAGGGAGATCACCGTCGGGGGTGGGCTCGGGACCCGAGCTCGAGGTCGGATCCGGTCCGGTGACCGGCCGCGGTTCGGCTGCCGGCACGGCCTGTTCTTTCGACCCCTGCCGGTCGACCCGCTCGAACTGGCGTTCGACGTCGGCCCACACCAGCGTTTCGGAGGTGTCGAGCTCGTCCTCGGACCTCGGCGCCCGGGCCAGGACCACGGCCCCGATGGTCAGCAGTACGAACAACATGGTCAACTTCGACACGAACCCGGCGATCTGCTGGTCGGTGAGGGGTCGCAGGCCGACGGCGGCATGCGACCGTGCGAACTCCGGATAGAGCGGTCGCCGGGAGAAGATGTAGATGAACGAGAGGAAGGCCGGTACCACCGCCTGGGCCACCAGGTAGCCGAACCGGACCACCGGCTTGGGCCGGGTGATACCGGGTATCCGCCCGAGCACCGGCAGCCACAGCACCAGCCCCGCCGTCACGATGGCCAGGTCGAGCGCGCCGCGGGCCAGCGACGAGGACGACTGGGCCCTGACCATCACCGGCGTCATCGAGCCGACGACCACCACGGTGACCGTGGCCAGCGCGACCAGGGGCCGCTGCAGGCGGAGGAGCACCGCATCCACCGGAGCGGGGCGGGTGAGCCACCTGATCACGTCATAGGGCAGCTCCGAGGAGGAGCATCGGAGCCACCGCCATCACCAATGTCAACCGCTGGACGACCAGGGCGATGAGCGACCAGTGGGCGGCGAGGTCGGCCAGGGGCCAGGTGAGGGCCACCACCGATGCCGCGCACGCCCCCGCGAACAGTCCCATCTGCCGGCGGGTCCACGGGATCGGCGGCCGATCGGCGCGCACCAGGCGGCGGTGGCCGCCGACGACACCGACGATGCCCACCACCAGGACGACCCACACCGCCAGGTGGGGCTCCCAGGCGTACGGTCCGGCGGTGGCCACGATCAGCACCGGGCCCGTGGCGCCCTAGATTGACCTCGGTGCAACGCCTCGACCGACTCGAACGGGTCACCGACCTGCTGCTGGTACTCCTCGACGCGCCGCGCCCGCTCAGCCTGCGCGAGATCGCCGACCGGGTGCCCGGCTACCCCGACACCCACGGTGCCCGGCGCCAGGCCTTCGAGCGGGACAAGCGGCTGCTGCGTGACGAGGGGGTACCCGTGTTGGTCGTCCCGATCGGTGGCGAGGACCAGTTGGGGTACCGGGTCGATCCCGACTCGTACTACCTGCCCGACCTCGGGCTGGAGCCAGAGGAGCAGGCCGCCCTGAACCTGGCCGTCGCCGGAGTCCACCTGGGCGAGCCTATCGGCCGCAATGCCCTGTTGAAGCTGGGCGCGGGCGGCGAGTCGCTCCTCCGCCAGGACGCCACCCCGCTGGTGGACCTGCGGTCGGTGGACGGGCTTCCTGCCTTGCCGGTCGTGTTCGAGGCCATCCGCCAGAGCGCGGCGGTGCGATTCGACTACCGGGGGGAGCGACGGCACGTCGACGTCGCCGGTCTCCGCTTCCGCAACGGACGGTGGTACGTGATCGGTTTCGACCGCGACCGGGGCGAGGCCCGGACCTTCCGGGTCGACCGGATCGCCGGTCTGCCCGAGCTCGACGAGCCCATGTCGGCCCAGGTCCCGCCCGGCTTCGACGTCGAGCTGGCCTTCGCCCGCGACCCATGGCAGTTCGGCGACGGCGAGGCCGTCGAGGTCGACGTGTTGATCGACGGGGCCGAATCGGCCCGGGTGGTCGCCGAACTGGGCGAGGACGCAGTGGTCGACCACCGGGACGACGGCACCGTGGTGGTCCGGCTCCCGGTTACCGATCAGGAGGCACTGATCCTCTGGGTTCTCGACCTGTTGGACCACGCCGAGGTGTTGGCCCCAGAACCCGTCCGCACCGCGGTGGTCGATCGGCTGGAGGCCATGGCCGGCGCCGGTGAAGGTGCAGGTCGGTAGCGATGGTCGACACCGGGGACCGGCTCCGACGGCTCCTGGCCATCCTGGCCTGGTTGGCCCAGGTGGGCGAGGCGCCCATCGACGAGGTGGCCGTCCGCTTCGATCTCTCGCCCCAGGCCCTCGTCACCGAGCTCGAGATGGCCGCCTGTTGCGGCGTTCCCCCCTACACGCCGGACCAGCTCATGGAGATCGTGGTCACCGAGACGACCGTGTCCACCCGGGTGGGAACGGCCCTGGCCCGGCCCCGGCGCCTCAGTCCCTCCGAAGGGTTCGCCCTGGCCGCCTCGGCCCGCGCCCTGCTGGCGGTACCGGGAAGTGATGAGAGTGGTGCGCTGTCCCGGGCCCTGGCCAAGCTCGACCGTGCCCTGGGAGGGGAGGAGGTGGCCGTCGAGCTGGACACACCCGCCCACCTCGCTCTGGTCAAGGAGGCGCTCGACACGCAGCGGCACCTGGCCATCTCCTACTACTCGGCATCCACGGACAGGGTGACCGACCGCGAAATCCTGCCCCTCCGGCTGTTCGGCTCCGATGGTCATTGGTACGTCGACGCCTGGTGTGAGAGCGCCGGGGGTGTGCGGCGGTTCCGGATCGACCGCATCGGCTCCGCTCAGCTGGTCGACCGCGGTCCGGTCACGGACATGCCCGGTTCCGGTACCGCCGGGGGCGAGGATGACCGGACCGGAAGCCCCGGGTTCGAGCCGTTCGTGCCCGGCCCCGACGCCCGCAAGGTGCGCTTGTCGGTCGAGCCGTCCACGGCCTGGCTGATCGACTCGATCCCGTCGGCGGGACCGACCGAGCTGGTCGACGGCCGGGTGGAGGTCGAGATCTATGTGGGTGGCGACGCCTGGCTCGAGCGGCTGCTCCTCCGGCTCGGCCCCGACGCCCGGGTGGTCGATCCCTCCGACGACCAGCGCCTGGCCGCCGATGCCGCCCGACGGATCCTGCGGCGCTATTCGGCCCCGGACCGCGCCTGATCCCTCCCGCCGTTGGCTCCGGCAAGCGTCGGGGTCCGCCGTCCCGACTCAGAGAACCCCTGGTCAGGTAGCACTGAGTCCCTTTTCGGGCCGATCACAGATTTTCCAAAAGAATTTCCTCAAGTTCCGGGCGAAGCCGGCCGATACCTCAATGCTGGGTCTGTCGAGCAGGGAACCTGCAGCCCCCCAACAGCAAGTTGTCAACCTGCTCCGGACCCGGCCCTTTCGCGCCCGGCCTGCCGCTGGGCAAGCTGGATCCGCGCTCCCCGGCAAGGTCCCCGGCCAGGCCGGCAGCGCACCGTCGGACGTGCTCACGATCCACGTGGTCCGACCCGGCGGCCACCACTACTACGTCGACGACCTGGTCCCCGGCCGGGCCGAGGGGTCCGGGGTGGCCGGTGAGTCCCCCGGCACCTGGTTCGGTGCCGGCCTCTCCGACCTGGGCGTGGGCGGCACGGTGGTCTCGCCGGTCTTCGGGGAGGTGCTCGAGGGCCGCGACCCCGGGTCGGGACGCTCGTTGCGCACATCGATGGGGACCAGGGGTGTGTCCGGCTTCGACCTCACCTTCTGCGCACCGAAGTCGGTGAGCCTCCTCCACCTGCTCGCCCCGGGCGAGCTCGCCGCCCAGGTCGGTCGCGGCCACCTCGCCGCCGTGGCCGAGGCCGCGGGCTACCTCCAACGGGCCGGGCTCGGAGTCCGCCGCACCCGGGCCGGACAGGTCACCCAGCTGCCGACCACCGGACTGGTGGCCGGCGAGTTCGTGCACCGGACCAGCCGGGCCCTCGATCCGCATCTCCACACCCATCTGGTCGTGGCCAACGTGGCCCGCGGCGTGGACGGCCGGTGGTCGACCTTGGACGGGAGGAGGATGTTCTCCCACGCCCATGCGACCCGGGCCATCTATCACGCCCGCCTCCGCATGGAGCTGCGCGACCGTCTCGGTGCCGCGTGGGACGTGCCCCGCTCGGGAATGGGGGACGTGGTCGGTGTCGACCCGACACTGCGACGACTCTTCTCGCAACGGTCGGCGGCCATGGACGAATACCTGGCCGGACGCGTCGCCAAGCGGAACGGACCGGGGCGGACTCGAGGAGCCTTCCATGCCACCCGCCCGGACAAGGACCGTACCTGCACCGTGGATTCGTTGATGGGCGAGTGGAAGCAGCGGGCCGCCGACTACGGGTTCGACCTGGGCGATCTGACCCGGGTGGTGGGCAGGGGGCGATCCGTCGAGCCGGCTGGTATCGACCCCGACCGTGTCCGCTCCGGCCTCGAGGAGCTGTCCGGACGCCGCCGCACGCTCGCCCATCGGGATGTGGTCGCCGTCCTCGCCGCGGCATCGCCGCAGGGGACCCGCTCCGAGGTCATCGAGTCGGCCGCCACCAACGTGGTGCAGGCCGCCGGTGCCCCGCTGTCCCGTTCGGCGTCCTCCGCAGTACCGGTGGGCCGCCGATCGGGGACGTTCGAGCCGCGCTGGGCCACCCTCGACGTGGTCCGGGTGGCGGGGACAGCTTCCGTGGAGCTGGTGGACCCGGTCATCGACCGGGGGCGGTCCGGGCCGGACCGCGACACGGCCGGGGTACGCCCGCCCGACCTGGTCCGCAGTCCGTTCGACGTGCAGCTGGGTCGTTGACGGCGACGGAACCGCTCAGCGTTCGATGCCCGATCGGTCATCGCCGATCTGTCGACCCGGGGTGGGCTCCGGCAAGGCGTCGCCCCGGTCCGGCCCGGCGAGGCTGCGCTCGGTCCGGCACAGGGTGGGCCACGGTTCG
Source organism: uncultured Acidimicrobiaceae bacterium (assembly GCA_963837805.1). GTDB lineage: Bacteria > Actinomycetota > Acidimicrobiia > Acidimicrobiales > RAAP-2 > Bog-756. The sequence continues at coordinate 449,349 of CAWIOU010000014.1, read as the reverse complement.
CGTGCGTAGCACGGGGCCAGCGGTATCCACGCCGGCCGGTTTCGCTCGTCGAAGGCCAACGTGTGACCTGGCGATCCGCGGGTGATGACGTCGGCGGGCAGGAGCCGACGCCACTGCGTGGACACGCTCTCACCGCGCTGGGCCCGGCCCCCGGCGACCAGATCGGCGAACGGGTGCCCTGTCGACATCCGCCCGGCCGAAACCGTGCGGGTGGGGATCTCGACGTCGCCGGCCAGCGTGGACAGCGCTTCGAGCGTCCTGACGTCCCCGATGCCCGGTAGGACCACCGTGGTCCCGAACAGCGAGGGGAAGCCGTCGGCGTGGTCCGGCCACCGGCTACGTGCCTGCGAGAGATCCTGCAGGCACGCCAATGTCACCAGTCCTTGGCCACCGCCCTCGCTGATCATGGACGGGAAGTCGGGGATGGGCGCGATGTTGGCTACCTCGTCGAGGGCCAGGACCACCGGTGGCCGTGAACGCCGGCCGACGGCGTCGTCGGCGCTGCGTGCGTAGGTGGCGTGCCGGATGTCGTCGATCAGACCGACCACCATTGGGGCCACCATGGCCTGACGGTGGGCCGGAGCGGCCACATAGACCGTGTCCGCCGACCGGACGAACCCTGCCGGGTCGAAATCGGGGTCGGCGGTGGCGGCCAGCGACTGATGGGAGCGGAATCCGCTCAGTGATCCGGAGGCGGTGGACCAGATGCCGCTCAGCTCGCGCTCGTCGGTGGCGACGATGCCGTCGAGCAGGTTCCGGGCCAATTCGCTCGAGGGCCCGGATTGGGCGGCCAGGATCCGCTGCGCGGGGAGCGCCTGACGCCTGTCCACCCAGGTCAAGAGGGTGCGCATGTCGGCGCCGTCGATGGCTGCGGCGTGGAGCAACGGCGCCATCAGGGCCTGGGCCCGTTCGGTCCAGTGGGACCCGTCGCCGTGGGCCGGTCCCCGCCCGTGGGAACTTGACCCCACCTCCACCAGTGACCTGGCCATCGTCAGGGCCGGAAGCCATTCCGTGCACGACTGGAGGGGCGACCAGCGCAATGGGCGGAGCCGGGCTGATCGCGCCGACTGATTCGGTCGGATCGAACAGGAAGCACTCGCCGACGCGGGACCGGGCGTCGACGGTGGCATCGAGGACGTCCGGTTTGGTGGACGTGGAGACCACCGAACCGTTGCTCGACACCACGTTGGGAATGATCAACGACGATGTCTTCCCCGAGCGCGGTGGACCGAGGATCATCACCGACTGCTCGGGTCGGACGAAGCACCAACCGTGCTCGCTGTGCCCCAGATACACTCCGTGCCCGGCGTCGGCGGACGCGTCCAGTACGTTGCGAAATTCCGGAGAAACGGGTTGTTGGGGCGTTGTCGGGAAAAATTCTTTCGTCATGCCGAACGTCTCGCAATCTGCTCGTGCGACGCCTACGAGGGAAGGCGGACGATCTCTTCCGCGATTGCAGCGACTCGGTCACTGTGTCGAATAATCCTTGCAAACAAACGGTTTTCTGTCCACCACTGTTGCCGATGGGAACGAGACGCACGCCAGAAGAGGCCACCGATTGCCAACGGTGACGACGCGCGCTGCAGCCGCGCTCCGGCGTCCGATGCGCGATGGTGCTTGACCTGGAGGTAAAAAGCCATTTTGCTAGTACTGGTTGCGTATCGCTGAGGAGGTGATCGTGAACAAGTCACAACTCGTCAAAACTGTGAGTCAGTCGACATCATCGTCTCGGCAAACAGTTGAAGATGTGGTTGATGTGTTGTTCGACACGATCGTCACCGAGGTTCGGTCCGGACGGAAGGTCACAGTGATCGGTTTCGGGACATTCAACCCGACCGCTCGTGGTCCTCGTGTGGGTCGAAATCCGCGGACTGGTGCAGTGGTACCGATCCCGGCGTCGAAGGGTGTCCGGTTCGCCACCGGTTCGACGTTCAAATCGGCGTTGAACCCTAAGGAGGGAGTATCAATGGCAGTAAAGAAGGCAGCCGCCAAGAGGGCGGTCCGTAAGGCTCCGGCCAAAAAGACAGCAGCTCGCAAGGCGACCGCCAAAAAGGCGGTGAAGAAGGCACCGGCTCGCAAGACCGCAGCTCGGAAGAGTGCAGCCAAGCGTACGGCCAAGAAGGCTCCGGCCCGCAAGACCGCAGCCCGGAAGACCGCAGCCAAGCGTACGGCCAAGAAGGCTCCGGCCCGCAAGACCGCAGCCAAGAAGACCGCAGCCAAGCGCACGGCCAAGAAGGCTCCGGCCCGCCGGAAGGCTGCAGCCCGCAAGACGGCGGCCAGGCGTACGGTCAAGCGGACGGCCAAGAAGGCTTCGGCCCGCAAGGCTCCGGCCCGCAAGACCGCAGCTCGGAAGAGTGCAGCCAAGCGTACGGCCAAGAAGGCTCCGGCCCGCAAGGCGGCCAAGCGTACGGTCAAGAAGCGCCGGTAGTACCAGGACGGCAGGGTTTGATGCCGTCGCCGATTTGCTCAGCAGGGGCCCTCGGGCCCCTGCTGACGCGTGACCGGGTGGTCACACCTCGTCGGTGATCAGTCGGAACGCCTCGGCCGCATCGAGTCCGGCCAGAGAACCGTGCGCGGCCAGCTGCCTCCCGACCTTGGCGGCAAAGATCGACTGTTGCCGGGTCGTGGAGGTGGCGGTGGGTGCATCCGGGCCGCCGACCGCGTCGATGTGCATGGTCGACTCCCACTGGCTCCGGTGACAGAGCAGGGCCTCGACTTTGGTGTCCTCGAACCCGCCGGCGTCTTCGACATGGTTGGGCTCGTCGGCTTCGAACAGGAACAGGCCCTCCGGTCTGTGGGGAGGCACCCCGAGTTCGGGGAAGAAATGCGGATCCCGTGCGGCCACCACTGCGTCGAGGGTGATGAACCCGGCGGCTCGGTGGTCGGGATGCAGGCGGTATCGGCGCCAGGGGTCGTGGCCCAGCACGACGACCGGCTGCAGTGTCCGGATGATGCGGGCGACCTCCCGACGCTCGTCGACGCCGTTCTCCAGCTCGCCGTCCACCCGGCCGAGGAACAGCACCCGGTCGTCGCGTCGGGAACCCGTGCCGCGTCGCCCGTCGATGACATCGGCGGCGGCTCGGCACTCCTCGTCGCGCTCGGCCACCAGCGCCGCGAGGTCGGCGTCCGGGTCCCAGCTGCCTTTCGAGCCGTCGGTGAGCACCAGATGGTGCAACCGGCAGCCCATCGATGCCCATTTGGCCAGGGTGGCACCACAGCCGAACTCGATGTCGTCGGGATGGGCGCCGACGGCCAACGCGATGGCCGGCACCGGAATGTCCGCCGTGGCCGGCTCCGAGGTGAGGAGATCTCCCTCCGGCAGCCCGCTCCTCGGGGCCGGACCGGCGGGTGCCGTCACCCGGGTGGGAACCCGGAGACGGCGACGGGCACGACGTCACCGGGTTCATCGATGTCCCAGGCCAGATCGGGCCGGTCGAGGATCCGGTAGGGGATCCCGGTCCGCTCGGCTTCGCTGCGATGACGGGCGAACGAGCCGGGTCCGTAGGAGAACCGGAATCCTGCGCCACCGGGGACGACGATCACATTGGTGCCGTTGCCGTAGCGATCGGGAACCAGCGTGATACCGGCGGCATCGCCGACCAAGGCCAGATCGGAGGCTCGGGGCAGGTCGGCGTGGGCCACGGTGACCTGGGTGACGCCGAGGGCCACGAGATGGTTGACGCCGGCCTCCACCGCACCGTTGAGCCCGCGTCCCGGTTCCCACACCACCAGGGCGCCTCGGGCGCGGGCCCAGGCGGCCACGTCGGTGTCGTCGCAGACCACGGCCACCGGGAGCGGATGGGCGGCACCGAGCACCCGGTCGGCCATCGCCCGGGCCAGTTCGGATCGCTCCGGATCGCTCATGGCCAGGTGCAGCCGTCGCTTGGCCTGATCGAACGCCTTGACCGGGATCAACACGGCCCGGAGCCCGATGGGGACCGGATCTCCCGGTCGTGACGACCGATGGGCGGTGGCTGCCACCGCGCCAGTGTAGGGGGACGTCCCCGGCACCCGCCGGTAGGGCGTGGCCGTCGGGCGCCGTTATGGTGTGATCGTGCCCGACGATGAGGCCAAGGACGGCCGCCGTCGCACTGAGGCCCTGGCTCGCGTGCGTTCGCTCCTGCTCGACCTCGGGTGTACCGATGCGGAGATCGACCGGGCCGTGGCCGACGACGTCGTCGATCTCCTGGTCGCCGACCGCATGCTGGTGCCCACTGGTAACCGCCTGACCCAGGTCGAGGTGGCCGAGACCACCGACATCCCGATCGAGGTGGCCCGGCGGTTCTGGAGGGCCCTCGGGTTCCTGGACGTCGGCGACGACGAGGCCGTGTTCACCGAGATGGACATCGAGGCCGTCCGGCTCTTCCAGTCGATGGTGGCCATGGGCCTGGTCGACGTGGACACGGCGGTGCAGATGGCGAGGGTGATCGGGACGTCGATGGCCCGGATCGCCGAAGCCGAGACGCCTCGCGGCTCCGCTCCCATCCTCATCTCCTCCGGCGACAGCATCATCGACGCCGACGAGTTCGCACGCCGGGCGGGTACGTCGATCCCGGCCATGAGCCGACTCCTGGAGTATGTCTGGCGCCGCCATCTCCAGGCCGCCACCCGGCGGGCCATGCTGGCCCGCATCCGGGGCATCGACGGGGGGATCAGCCCGACCATGGCCGTGGGCTTCGCCGACATGGTCGGGTTCACGCTGCTCAGCCAGCATCTGGGCCAAGAGGAATTGGCCGCCGTGGTGTCCCGGTTCGAGGAGGTGGCCCACGACACCGTGGTGGCCCTGGGCGGACGCGTGGTGAAGATGATCGGTGACGAGGCGATGTTCGTGGTGCAGACCGCCGCCATGGCCGCGGAGATCGGACTGAGTCTGTCCGAGGCCTACGCCGGCGACGAAGTGCTGTCCGATGTCCGGGTGGGGTTGGCCATCGGCCCGGTGCTGGTCCAGGACGGGGACTACTACGGCCCGGTCGTCAATCTGGCCAGTCGGCTGGTCGGGGTGGCCAATCCCGGCACCGTTCTCGTTTCCGGTGAGTTCCGGGCGGCCCTCGGCGCTGACGAAGACCACGGGTTCGAGACCATGGCGCTCAGGCCCCGGACGCTCAAGGACATGGGCCTGATCCAGCCTTGGAAGCTGTCACGGGCCGGGAGCGAACCGGGAGCCGACCGGCGCAGGAGCGTCCGCTGGGAGCGCCTCGGCGAGATCCTCCACGAACTCGAGGAGCTCCGGGACCGCGGCGAGCAGGTCGTGCGCGGGGCGTCGCCTCCGGTGGGACGGCGCCCGGAGGCCTCAGATCCCGTCGAGCCGGACGGTGGCGATGCCGTGGCCCCGGAGGTCGAACTGTCCTTCGAAGGGGGCGAGGGATCGTCCCCGTAGATCGACCAGCCAGCCCGACCGGCCGGGGAACTCGACCGAGGTGGCCTCCGTCCGTGGGTTGAACACCCGCATCTCGATCCGGCCGGCCTCCCGTCGCACGGCCGATACCTCCGCCCCGCGGACGACCAGCTCGGTGCCCCGTCCCGGCCTCTCACCCCCTCCGAACGACCCGGTGGCGACCAGGGGGACCAGGACGTCGTCGGCCAGTCGGTACGGATCGACATCGCCGATGGCGATGGCGTAGCGGACGGCCACGGGACCGAGCATCTGCGGGCCTTCCAGCGGGATCATCGGCCCTGCCGTCATCGGGCGGGTGGTCATGCCCATCCGGGAGAGCATGCCCGTCGCCCGCAACAGGGTGAGGGCCAGTGCCGTGGCTCGGAGCCCGTCCGGCCCGTCGGAAGAATGCTCGAGATCGACCAGCTCATACTCGAGGAGTCCCTCGTGGACGACGGTCAGGCCACCGCTCGACACGAACCGGCGGGCGGGGAAGGTCGGCGTTCCGAATTCCTCGGGCCGGCCCTCGGCCACCAGGCCGCGCTCGACGACGGTGAAGGCACACTCGGCCTGCGACGTGGACGAAGGCTCGGGCAGGGGGAGCCGGACCCGCACCCGGTGGTCGCGAGACGGATTGTCGAAGCGGGTGGTGACCCGGACCACCGATTCGTCGGCCCGGACCTCGAGGGTGGTCTCGACGGCCACCTGATGGGCCCCGACCCTCGACTTGGTGGCCTCGTCGACACGATCGGGCCAGGTGTAGATCGAGGTGATGGTGACCGTGGCCCGTACCGGTCCGCGCTCGCCCACGGCGATGTCGACCGAGTCGGGTGCATCGACCACCGTGTCCACGGCCGGCGGCGAGTAGTTGTAGGTGTCCCCGTAGTCGCCGCTGTCGACCAGCCGACCGAAGCCGGGGACGCCGTTGACCGCGAAGGTGCCGTCCGATCCGTCGATGGTCAGCGCCACCAGTCCGTTGTCCAGCGTGACAGCTGGGCCGGATGCCTCGACCCGTACCGGACGGGTGAGGGGCGCGGGATCGAACCGGGCCCACCCGAATCCCTCCACTGCGTCCTGTCGCGCCAGCATGCGACGGAAGGGTGGCTGGTCGAGGGTCACCCGGACCTGGGTGTCCGGTCGGGCGGTGAGGGTGGTGAAGAGCTCCCGCTTGATCTCTTCGACGGGAACACCGGCCCGCTCCTCTGTGCCGATAACGATGGTGATGTCCAGCCCGGTCTCGTCCTCGGCCATGGAGACATCGGTGATGTAGGTGTCGTTGTCGATGCGGGCCCCCTGGATGAGCCCGAGCATGCTCCGCACCGTCGCACCGTCGAGGGTGATCGTCCCGGGGAGCCCGGCCCGCTCGGAGAGCACCTGGACGTCGGGACCCGGCTCACCGGCCGCGGTCACCACCACCTCGACCATGCCGCTTCGCGTGGCGGCGCACGGATTGACCACCACCGGTCCGGGGGCGGCCATGGACGACGCCAGCGCGGCCACGGCCTCGTCGGCCAGACCCTGACCGATGTGGCGGGCCTCGGCGTAGCGGTACAGGACGGCGTCCACCACGTCGTCGACCGAGCAGGCACAGATCGAGTCGTGGGCGGCGTTGCGAATCATCCGGGTCCAGGCCACCCCCAAAAACGGAGCCGGCCAGGCGTCCGGCGCCAGGAACAGGGCCGACAGGGGTTCGGCCATCCGTTCGATTGCCCACTCTGCCCGGGCGGCCGCCTGCTTGACGTCCACCCGGTTGGAGGCGACACCCATCAACAGGTTCGAACGGGCTCCCGACCGCAGCTCGCCGTGCCAGTCGGGCAGCCCGGTGTCAGGGGCGCCGGCCAGGTAGTCGGGCAGGGACGAAATGGTCAGCTCGAATTCGGACTGGATCTGGTTGGCTTCGGCCACCACCCGTCCCAACCAGGGCTGGGGCCGTTGGTGATCGGTACCGTTCATCAGCAACAAGGGGTCGTCCGGCTCCAGGAACGGTGCGAACTCCTCGTCGAGGGATCCGAGCCTTCGCACCAGCGCCTTGGCGTCCTCGGGGAGCGCGGCTCCGTTCCCGTACCCGGCCACCAGGTACTCGGCCCGGACGCTCGATCCGTCGGGAGCGTGCCAGCGGAACGCGCTCCGGTCGACAGCCGAGGGCACCCCCCGCCAGACCACGGCGTGCCCGAATCCGGCCAGGGAGAGGAGCTGGGGCATCTGGGCCACATGCCCGAACATGTCGGGGAGATAGCCCACCTCCATCACCCCGCCGAATGCGCTGCCGCGGCGGATCCCCTCCTGGAGGTTCCGGACGATGGTCTCCCCCGACACCAGGAACTCGTCCATGAGGATGTACCAGGGCCCGAGGGTGATCCTGCCCGCCGCGGCCAGGTCTTCCAGCCGGCCTCGGTTCTCGGGCCGGATCTCGAGATAGTCGTCGATGACGGCTAGCTGCCCGTCGAGGAGGAAGTGGGTGTACGAGCTGTCCCGCTCCATCTGGTCGAGTAGTCCGTCGATGAGACGGACCAGCTTCAGCCGGAACGTCTGGAAGGGGTCGTACCATTCGCGGTCCCAGTGGGTGTGGGGAACCACCGCGATCCGTCGGGGAGTGGCCTTGTCCGTCAGTCCCATCGCTGCTTCCTTCCGTGCCAGAACCGGTGAGGACCACACCCCGGCGCGGGGCCGGCTCCTGCCCAACCGTCCCCACCGGTGTAGCAGAGTTGGCTCCGGGCGTGTGTCACCTCGCCACCGGCCCTCCGGCCCGGTGGCCGCCGACGGCGGGTCATGGATTAAGACTGTGGAATGAGCGAGGGAGGCCGACCTGCGGGACTGGCGTGATCATCTACCAGCGGGGTCGGACCTCGGGCCGGACGGGCTGACCTCGTCGGGGTCCCTGTTGCGGGCCTGGTCGGACCGGTGGGAAGCGGCACCCGGCGCCCCCCTGTGGCTCGACACCCGAGGGGCCGGGCCCGACACGGGACGCGGCCGTCCCGGGCGGCCGGGAGACTGGTGGACGGCGGGGGAGTTCGACGCCGCCACCCGGCAGGTGGCCGGCCGTCTCCGGGGGGCAGGACTCGGCCCCGGGGACCGGGTGGTGTGGTCGGTGCCGTCGTCGGTGGTGGCCCTCGCCGCTCATGTGGGTGCGCTCCGGGCCGGACTGGTGGTGGTCCCGGCCAACCCGGCCTACTCGGAGCGCGAGCTGATGCGCATCGTGACCGACGTCCGGGCGGCCGCGGCCATCGTCGGCCGGGCCGACCAGGCCGCCTGGGTGGGGGCGGGATCGGCCGGGACACTCGTCCTGGGCCCCGGGGTCGACCTCCCCGACTCCGATCCCGGTCCACTGGACGAGGTCGGAGCCGACGCGCCGGCCCTCATCTGTTACACGTCGGGGACCACCGGCGCGCCCAAGGGAGCGGTGCTGAGCCACCGGAACCTGTTGGCCGCCACCGAGGCGGTGAGGATCGCCTGGCGCTGGGCCCCGGAGGACCGGCTGGTCCACTGCCTCCCGGTCTTCCACGCCCACGGCCTGTGCGTCGGTGTGTACGGGACGCTGTTGGCCGGAGCCTCTGCCCTGCTGCTCCCCGCCTTCGACCCCACCGCGGTGGCCGACGCGGCCCGGTCGCCGGGGGCGTCGATGTTCTTCGGTGTCCCCACCATGTACCGCCGCCTGGTGGCGTCCGGGCGCGCTTCCGACCTCGGGGCGCTCCGCCTGTGCGTGTCCGGATCGGCGCCGTTGCCCGCCGAGCTCCACGCCGAGGCCAGCGCGGCGGTGGGTTCGGCGGTGCTCGAACGGTACGGCATGACCGAAACGCTGATGAATGTCTCCAATCCCTACGTGGGGGAGCGACGCCCGGGCACGGTGGGATTTCCCTTGCCCGGGGTGGAGGTGCAGCTCGTCGGCGACGAGATCGTGCTCCGGGGACCCAATGTCTTCGGCGGCTACTGGGAACGACCGGCGGCCACGGCCGACGCCTTCGCGCCATCCTCCGACGACGGGCCGGCCTGGTTCCGCACCGGCGACCTCGGTGCCGACGACCACGGCTACCTGGCCATCCGCGGGCGCTCGAAGGAACTGATCATCTCCGGCGGCATGAACGTCTACCCGGCCGAGGTCGAGGACGTGCTGGCCGCCCATCCCCGGGTGGCCGAGGTGGCCGTGACCGGAACGCCGTCCGAGGAGTGGGGAGAGGTGGTCACCGCCTGGGTGGTGGCCGATGGGCGCCCCCCCACGCTCGACGATCTGCTCGATTTCTGCGCCACCACCCTGGCCCCCTACAAGCGCCCCCGGGTGATCCACCTGGTGGAGGGTCTGCCCCGGAACTCGCTCGGCAAGGTGCTCAGGAACCAGCTCGGCGCGTGATCAGGCGCTAGGTTCGCGGCGGTGGGACGGGTGCTCGATTGAGGCGGAACCGCACGGGCGGGCCCACCGCGTCCACCAGGAAGGCCCCGCCCCGGCAGCGACGACCCAGCGACCGCTTCGAGCGGTCCCTGTGTGCCGAGGGCTTCGAGCTGGTGGCCGGACTCGACGAGGTCGGTCGGGGCGCCTGGGCCGGGCCGGTGTCGGTCGGGGTGGTGGTGGTACCGATCGGCGTGACCGCCCCCCGGGGGATCCGCGACTCGAAGATGCTCACCGAGGAGCGTCGAGAGGAGCTCTTCCCGGCCATCACCAGCTGGTGTACCGCCTGGTCGGTGGGGCACGCCGAGCCCGTCGAATGCGATCGGCTGGGGATGACCGCCGCTCTGCGCCTCGCCGCCCGACGGGCCCTCGACGGGGTGGCCCCGCTGCCCCATGTGGTGGCCATGGACGGATCGTTCGACTACGTGAGCGACCCGGTCGACCAGGCCGAGGCGCAGACGCCGGCCACCCCGCGGCCACAGGTCCGCACCGTGGTCAAAGGGGACGTCACCTGTGTCTCGATCGCCGCCGCCTCCATCGTGGCCAAGGTCACCAGGGACCGGATGATGCGCTCGATGTCAGCGAGCTTCCCCGGCTTCGACTTCGACCGCAACAAGGGCTATCCGTCGCCGGTGCACCGCACCGCCCTGGCCGGCTTCGGGCTCACCTCGCTCCACCGGCGTTCGTGGTCCTTCGTCGAGGAGATGGCCTTCCGCTGAACCGGTTCAGCTCGGAGCGGGGTCCTTGGGCAGGCCGAGCACCCGTTCGCCGACGATGTTGTGGAGGACCTCGTCGGTGCCCCCGGCCACCCGCATACCCGGCACCCCCAGGAGGAACTCGGACCACGCGTAGGTGCCCCATGCACCGGTGTCGGCGGTCAGAGCGGGACCGAGCAGGGTCGAGACCAGCTCGTAGGTGCGCACCATGTTGGCGGTGAGCGACAGCTTGGACATCGACATCTCCGGACCCGGCAACTGGCCGACGGCGATCTTGGCCATGGCCCGGAGGCTGGTGTAGCGGGCCAGGCGCTCGTTGATGATGATGGCAGCCAGCTGCTGGCGGACCAGGGGATCGTCGGCGCGGCCGGTGACCCGGGCCATCTCGATCAGCCGGTTGCTGGCCGGAAGGCCGACGCCGCCGCCCCCTCCGCCGATGGCGGCCCGCTCGTTCATGAGCGTGGTCAGCGCCACCGTCCAGCCCCCGTTGACCTCACCCAGCCGGTGGGAGTCGGGAATCCGCACGTCGGTGAAGAACACCTCGTTGAACGACGACCCACCGGTCATCTGGCGCAAGGGGCGCACCTCCACCCCCGGGGCGTGCATGTCCACCACGAAGCCGGTCAGTCCCCGGTGCTTGGGCAGGTCGGGATCGGTGCGGCAGATGATCTCGCCGATGTCCGACAACTGGGCCCCCGAGGTCCACACCTTCTGGCCGTTGACCACCCACTCGTCACCGTCCCGTACCGCCCGGGTCTGGAGCGAGGCGAGGTCCGACCCGGACGACGGTTCGCTGAACAGCTGGCAGCCGACGATGTCGCCGCGGTGCATCCGCCGCAGATAGGCCTCCTTCACCTCGTCGGTGGCGTGGGCCAGGATGGTGGGGGCGACCATGCCGAGGCCGATCCCGTAGGCGGACATCGACGGCGTCCGGTAGTCGGCCGCCACCGTGGCGTAGATCCGCTGGTACTCGCGGCCCAGTCCGCGGCCGCCGTACCGGGGCGGTCCGGTGATCCACCCGAAGCCGGCGTCGAAGACGGTCTGGGCCCAGGCCCGGGCCGCAGCCAGGTCGGCGGCGTCCTGTTCGGGTGTCCGTTCGGGGAACAGGCCCACGCTGTCGGAACCCTGGCCCCACACGAAGGTCTCCTGGGGGCGTTTGGTGGCGTGCCCGTCCAGGAAGGCGCGGGCATCGAGCTCGAACTGTTCCGGGGTGACCGGGTCGGGTCGATCGGAGGCAACCGAGCCGTCCTGGCTCGCAACGGCGGCGTCGGTCATGGTCATGCTTCCCTTCGTTGTCCCGTGCCCGTCCCCTGCGGGCGTGGCCAGCGTAACCCCGGCCCCACCACGCCGGCGTCCCGGGCCGGAGGGCCCTAACCCCGGGCCGTGGGTCGCCGGCCCGGTCAGCCGGCCGCCGAGAGCACGGCACCGACCGCTTCGTCGATGTCGGTGTGGGCGAAGGCGAATCCCCTCGTCGACAGCACGGCCGGGAGGACACGCTGGCCGCCGAGGAGGAGCTCGTCGGCCATCTCGGTACCGAGGAGGAGGCGGAGCGCCCCGGCCGGCACGGCCAGGGCCGTCGGCCGGTGGAGCGCGGCCCCGAGGGCCCCGGCCAGCTGGCGGTCAGTGGCCGGCGAGGGTGCGGTGGCATTGACCGGCCCGCTCACCCCGTTGTCCCCGAGGCAGTGCATGATGACGGCCACCTCGTCGTCCAAGGTGATCCAGCTCCGGTACTGCGATCCGGAGCCGACGCGGCCGCCGAGACCCAGCCGGAACAGCGGGAGTTGCTTGCCCAGGGCCCCGCCGCGTTTGCTGAGCACGATCCCGGTACGGAGCAGCACGGTGCGGATGCCGGCATCGGCCGCGGGTCGGGCCGCGGCCTCCCACGACCGGCACACCGAGGCCAGGAATCCGGCCCCGGACACCGAGTCCTCGGTCAGCTCCTCGTCCCCCCGGTCACCGTAGAAGCCGACCGCGGAGGCACTGACCAGGACGCCCGGTGGCGACGGCAGCTCCAGCAACGAGTCGACCAGCAGCGAGGTGGCCGAGATGCGGCTGTCCAGGACGAGCCGCTGGCGGGCCGGCGACCAGCGTCGGTCGCCGATGCCGGCGCCGGCCAGGTTGACCACCCCGTCGAAGGGGCCGGCCCGGCGCAGGCCCTCGGCATCCAGGGTCCGTCCGGCCGGATCCCACCCCACCTGGGCGGCGCGCCGACCGACCGTCGGGACCGCCGATCCCCGCACCAACCGGGTGACCCGGTGATCGTTCGCCACCAGGTGCTCGACCACCGCGGTACCGATCAGCCCGGAGGACCCGGTGACGAGGACGTTCATGTCGTGGTGCGGGCCCGAGGCCCGCTGCGGGCCAGTGTCTGACGCACGAAGGCGGCAAAGGCGTCGGGATGGGTCAGGTGGGCCCCGTGAGCCGCTCCGGGAAACTCGACGAGCTCGGCGCCGGGCATGTGTTCGACCAGCCAGGCCACCGACTGGCGGTGCCTGGTCGCCGAGCGCTCACCCCGGGCGCACAGCGCGGGCACCGTCATGGCGCCGACGTCGAACGGCGGTTCGGAGATGCGGATGGCTTCGAGCTCAGCGGACAGGGCGGCCCCGTCGGCCCGCCTGGCCGCCTTGTCCTTCTCCGAGAGCCGGTCCCAGGCCCCGTCTCCGACCATCCGGCGGAAGAACCGCTCCGCGGCCCGGGCGTCGCGGTCAGCGGGATCGGACGGCTCTTGGTCGCCGCCGTCCGCGCCACCGCTCGGACGGGTGGGCCACAGATCCAGCCACGGCATCGGCGGCTCGTAGACGCCGAGGCTGCGTATGGGTCCGTCGGTCCCGCCCCTGAGTGCGGCTCCGAGGGCCACGGTGCCCCCGTAACTGTGCCCGACCACGACGGCGGCGCGTCCGTCGATGACGTCGAGGAGGTCGTCGACGTGCCCGTCGAGGGTGGTGTTGAGGGGGAGCGCTCCTCGCGAGCCGTGGTACCCGCGGCGGTCGTAGACGACGGTGTGCAGGTCACCGAGACGACGGAGGACCCGGCCGAAACTGGAGGAGCGGTCGAGCGACCCGTGGACCAGGACGACGACCGGGACGCCGGGTGATGGGGCCTCGGGCACGTGCTCGGTGACGGCGAGTAGGGCCAGCGAGGACATTTCCTTCTCAGATTGTCAGTTGCCCCGGATCTGCGCCATACGGGGCGCTGAGGTGGATGAACGTACGAGGCCGGCGCTCCGAATTTTCCGGCGGAGGCGTCGAAAAGCCCGAAATTGGGGCTTTTCGGCCAAGGATGCACGCATCCACCCTTCAGATCGTGCATTGTTGTGGCTTCCAAAGACGAAGGAGAGACAGTGCCCCTTACCAAAACCGATCTCATCGCGGCCGTTGCCGGTCACACCGGTTCGAGCTCCAAAGAGGTGTCCACCGTGCTGGCCGGCCTCGAAGATGTGGTTGTCGCCAACGTGGCCAAAGGCGAGAAGGTGGTCATCACCGGCTTCCTGACATTCGACCGGGCCCAGCGCGCCGCACGGAAGGGCCGGAACCCCCAGACCGGCGAGACCATCAACATCAAGGCCTCGAAGAGCCCGAAGGTTTCCGCCGGAGCATCGTTCAAGAACGTCGTGAACGGTAAGGCACCGGCCCCGAAGATCACCAAGGCCAAGTAGTTCTCGTCCGAGCCGTGGTCCGTGGCGACGCGGGCCACGGCTCGAACTTTGTGCCGAAGCGTCGTCTCGGCTGCATCCTCGGGTCAGAGCTGGCCGATGGCTTTGTGGGTCTGGGGGACGACCCGGACCCGGGGGTAGCGGCGGAGCGCCCGCTCCTGCAGTTCGAGCACCTGGTCCGCAGTGGGGGCGGCGTCGACCGTTCCGAAGGGCGTCACCGGCTGCAGGAAGACCTCCGGTCGATGATCGGCCCCCCCGGAAACCGACCCCCTCCCGGAGGTTGCGAGCTCCTCGGCCATCTCGGCCACCATCCGCACCGCATCGTCGAATTGGACCGGATCGGTCGAGGCGCCGATGACGATCTTCACCCAGACGGTGGTTCCGGCTTCGATGACGGCGCCGAGGAAGTTCCGCTGCACATCGGCGGCCACCTGTTCGCCGTCGACACTGGGGAGCTTGATGTCCATGCTCACGTAGGAGATCCACGGGAGCACGCGCCGCAGCGCCGGGACCAGGGTCCCGTTGGTCTCGAGCATCACCGGTCGTCCGGCCTCGGCCAGCCGCCGGGCCAGCTCGGTCACCCGGTGGGTCTGCATGAGCGGCTCGCCACCGGTGAGGCTGACCGAGTGGTGGGGCAGGTGCCAGAGGCGGTCGACCGCGTCGGCCAGGAGCGGGATGGGGAGGGGGCTGTCCACCACCTGCCAGTCCCGGCGTCCCGGGGTGCGCTCGATCCGGCACGGGCCGGACCGCAGATCGAGGGCTTCGGGCTGGTCGCAGTACGCACATCGGATGTTGCATCCGGTCAGCCGGACGAACACCTGCCGCTCGCCCACCAAGGCGGCCTCGCCCTGGATGGCCGAGAAGACCTCCGTGGCCAGGATGTCGGTCGGCGGGTCGGTGGCCGTCATCGCAGTGCGGGATCGTCCGTGCCCGCATCGGCGAACCCGCGCGCTCGTAGGACGCAGGCGTCGCAGGTGCCGCAGGGCGCGTCGCCGCCCCGGTAGCACGACCACGTCATGCCCAGGGGCGCGTCGAGTTCCAGACCGGTGCGGATGATGTCCGCCTTGGTCGATTCGATCAGCGGCGTGCTGATGCCGATGGGCCGGCCTTCGACCCCCCGCTTCTGGCCGGTGGCCGCTACCCCCCGGAAGGCCTCGATGAACTCGGGGCGGCAGTCGGGGTACCCGGAGTAGTCGATGGCGTTGACCCCGATCCAGACGGCGTCGAGTCCGCGCGCTTCGGCCACGCCCAGGGCAACGGCCAGGAAAATGCTGTTGCGAGCGGGGACGTAGGTGACCGGGATCCTGCCGTCGTCACCGCCGGCGGCCGGGACGTCGATGGAAGGATCGGTCAGTGCGGAGCCGCCCCAGGCGGACGTGTCGAGCGTGACCACGAGGTGCTCGGAGCGGAAGTGGCCGGCCACCCCGGCCGACCGGTCCAGTTCGGTGCGGTGGCGTTGCCCGTAGTCGAAGGTGAGGGCCAGTGGGGCCGATTCCGCCTGGCGGCGGGCGATGGCCATGCACACCGTCGAGTCGAGACCCCCCGACAGGAGGACCAGGTGACCGCTCATGGTCAGGTGTTGTCCGAGGCGGTCAGCTCCACCCACGAGGTGTCGGTCTCCCACAGGCCGAGGGCGGACAGCGTCACCCCGGCGTCGGTGAGGAGCTCCCACGCCCGGTGGGCCAGGAGCTCTGCGGTGGGGTTGTCGAGGACCTGGTTGAGGTCCCGGTGGTCCCATTCGCCGACCACCTCGCGGTCGACGATCTCGTGCAACCGGTCGAAGTCGATCACCACCCCGTTGCCGTCGAGCGGGCCGCCCACGGTGACGTCGAGACGGTAGGAGTGGCCATGCAGGTTCCGGCACTTCCCCGGATGCCGGGCCAGCGTGTGCGCAGCCTCGAACCTGAAGCTGCATGTCACGCTGGTCAGCGGATCGGCCACGCGATGACGCTAACGCGGCAGTGACTGCCCCGGTTCACGACGCCCGTCTTCTGGGCATCCCGGTAGGCTCGACGGTGATGGAGGCCAGCGGACACGGAGAGGAACCAGGAGACACGTCAGGGCACGCCGCCGGGCGGCGCACCGACGCCGGTGCACTCGGCACCGGCGCGTTCGGACCCAATGCCTGGTTGGTCGAAGACATGTTCGACCGGTACCTGACCGATCCCACCTCGGTATCCGAGTCGTGGCGCGAGTTCTTCGCCGACTACCGGCCGCCCGGTTCGTCACCGGCGGCCGTCGCCCCGGCGGCCGCGGCTCCCCCGGCGCCCGCCGTCGGTGGGGCACCGCCCGCTCCGACGCCCCCGGCGGCACCCACGGCACCGGGGCCGGTCACCGGCGCCGAAGCCAGGCCCGACGCGTCGGGGAAGGAAGCGGAGAAGGCGGTGCCCCTGCGGGGTGCCGCCGGCCGCATCGTGGCCAACATGGAGGCGTCGCTGGGCGTCCCCACCGCCACCAGCGTGCGGACGGTGCCGGCCAAGTTGCTCGAGGTCAACCGCACCATCGTCAACAACCAGCTGTTTCGGACGACCGGCGGAAAGGTGAGCTTCACCCATCTGATCGGCTACGCGGTGATCAAGGGGCTCATCGCCGTGCCGGCCATGAACGCCGCCTTCGTCGAGGACGCCGACGGGAAGGGGACCCCGGGGGTCATCCGGCACCAGCACGTGGGGCTGGGTCTGGCCGTCGACGTCGAGAAGTCCGATGGCAGTCGCACCCTGCTGGTGCCGTGCATCACCGAGGCCGACCGCCGGGACTTCCGGGGCTTCGTGAGCGCCTACGAGGAGCTGGTGCGGAAGATCCACACCAACAAGATCGCTCCCGACGACTTCGCCGGCACCACCGTGACGCTGACCAATCCGGGGACGCTCGGCACCGTCCAGTCGGTGCCCCGCCTGATGCCCGGCCAGGGTCTCATCGTCGGCGTCGGTGCCCTCGGGGTCCCGCCCGGTTTCGAGGCCGCGGACACCCGCACCCTCGCCGAATTGGGTGTCGGCAAGACGGTGACCCTCACCTCCACCTACGACCACCGGATCATCCAGGGGGCCGAGTCGGGCCTCTTCCTGGCCTACGTCTCCGAGTGCCTGATGGGTGGCCACGGCTTCTACGACGAGGTCTTCGAATCCTTGGACATCCCCTACGAGCCGGTCCGCTGGGAACGCGACGTCAACGCCCCGGATGACGAAGGGGCGGGCGCCCACCTCCGGCTGATCAAGCAGGTGCACGTCCAGACGCTCATCAACATGTACCGGGTCCGCGGTCACCTCATCGCCCACCTCGATCCGCTCGACGCCGAGCCTCCCGAGCTCCACCCCGAGCTCGACCCGCTCCATTACGGGCTGACCATCTGGGACCTGCCCCGGCAGTTCGTGGCCGACGGGCTGGCCGGCAAGGACATGGCCACCCTGGACGAGATCCTCCACATCCTCCGCGACGCCTACTGCCGGACGCTGGGTATCGAATACATGCACATCCAGGATCCCGAGCAGAAGCAGTGGATCCAGCAGCACGTCGAAGGCGTCCCGTCCCAGCTCACGCCCGACGAGCAGCGTCACATCCTCGGGAGGCTCAATGCCGCCGAGGTGTTCGAGCGGTTCCTCCATTCGCGCTACGTGGGTCAGAAGCGGTTCGGGCTCGAGGGAGCCGAGTCGGCCATCGTGCTCCTCGACACCATCCTCGACCAGGCGGTCGACGAGGACCTCCACGAGGCGGTCATGGGAATGTCCCACCGCGGCCGCCTCAACGTACTGGCCAACATCGTGGGTAAGTCCTACGGGGAGATCTTCGAGGAGTTCGAGGGAAACCTCGATCCCGATTCGGTCCAGGGATCGGGCGACGTGAAGTACCACAAGGGTGCGGTCGGGACGTTCGTGGCCCGCAACGGGGGATCGATCCCGGTGACCCTGGCCTCGAACCCATCGCATCTCGAGGCGGTCGACCCGGTGGTGGTGGGCATGGCCCGGGCCAAGCAGGACGCGTTGGGTGGTGAGCAGGGGAGCGGTCCCCGTTTCGAGGACGGGTCCGGGGATCCCTTCCCGGTCCTCTCCATCCTGCTCCACGGCGACGCCGCCTTCGCCGGTCAGGGTGTGGTGGCCGAGACCCTCAACCTCTCCGGTCTGGCCGGCTACCGCACGGGCGGCACCATCCACATCGTCATCAACAACCAGCTCGGCTTCACGACCGCACCCGAGGCCGCCCGCACATCGGTGTACCCGACGGATGTGGCCAAGATGGTCCAGGCTCCGATCTTCCACGTGAACGGCGACGATCCCGAGGCCTGTGCCCGCGCCGCCCGCCTGGCCTTCGGGTTCCGCCAGGCCTTCCACAAGGACGTCGTCATCGACATGGTGTGCTACCGGCGCCACGGTCACAACGAGGGCGACGACCCGAGCTACACCCAGCCGCTCATGTACGCCCTCATCGAGGCCAAGCGTTCGGTCCGCAAGCTGTACACCGAGTCGCTGGTGCGGCGGGGCGACATCTCGCTGGAGGAGGCCGAAAAGGCCCTCGACGACTTCTCGGCCCGGCTCCAATCCGCCCTCGACGAGACCCGCGCCGAGGCCGAGGCCGAGGGGGTGGCCGGGACGAGCCCGGTGCTGCCGGCGTACGTCGTGCCCGACCTGTGGATCCCCCCGGTCGAGACCGGGGTACCCGCCCCGGTGCTCTCGCGCTTGGCCGAGGTGGTCGGCACCGTCCCCGATGGGTTCGTCATCCATCCCAAGCTGGCCCGCCAGTTCGAGCAGCGCGACAAGGTGGTGGCCGACGGGGAGATCGACTGGGCGCTCGGTGAGTCGCTGGCCATCGGCTCGCTGCTGCTGGAGGGGACCAACGTCCGCCTCACCGGCCAGGACACTCGGAGGGGTACGTTCTCCTCACGCCACGCCGTCCTGGTGGATCACACCACCGGGGCCGAATACGTGCCCCTGGCCGGCCTGGAGGGTGGCCGGTTCACCGTCCGCGACTCGCTGCTGTCCGAATACGCCTGCGTGGGTTTCGAGTACGGGTACTCGGTCGAGGCCATCGACGACCTGGTGGCGTGGGAGGCCCAGTTCGGCGATTTCTGGAACGGCGCCGAGATCATCGTGGACAACTTCCTGGTGGCCGCAGAGGACAAATGGGCCCAGAGGTCGGGGTTGGTCCTTCTCCTGCCCCACGGCTACGAGGGACAGGGACCCGAGCACTCGTCAGCCCGGATCGAGCGGTTTCTCACCCTCAGCGCCCGCGGCAACATGCGGGTCACCGAGCCGACCACCGCGGCCCAGTACTTCCATCTGCTGCGGTCCCAGGTGAAGGGCGAGGGCCGACGGCCGCTCATCGTGTTCACCCCCAAGTCGCTCCTCCGGGCCCGCCAGGCCCGCTCGCCCATCGGGGCGTTCACCTCGGGCTCGTTCGCCGAGGTGCTCGACGACCCGGCGACAGCCGACGAGGGGTTCGACGCCGCCGCCGTGGAACGGGTGGTCCTCTGCTCGGGCAAGGTGGCCTACGACGCCTTGGCCCGCCGCGACGAGCTCGGCCACGCGGGGAGAGGGGTGGTCGTGGTGCGGGTGGAGCAGCTGTACCCGTGGCCGAAGGCGACCATCAAGGACGTCCTCGACCGCTATGCCAACGCCAGGGAGGTGGTCTGGCTGCAGGAGGAACCCGAGAACATGGGGGCGTGGAATTTCGTGCACGGTCGGTTGCACCGGCTCTTGCGCGACACCCACACGCTCCGGCATGTGAGCAGGGCGGAGTCGGCCAGCCCGGCCTCGGGAAGCGCAGCCCTGCACCGCCTGGAGCAGGACGACCTGCTCAACCGCGCCGTCGGCTGACCAGCCCGATCAGCCCACGAAGTCGTGGGCCAGGGCGATCCACATCTCGGTGGAGAGATGCAGTGACTCGACATCGACGCGCTCGTCGATGCCGTGGAACATGGCCCCGTACTGCTCGAATCCGATGGCCTGGCTGTGGAGCCCGAAGCCGTAGGCCACGCTGCCGAGGGCCCGGTGGAAGCGGGCGTCGGTGGCGCCTACCGTCAGGAAGGGCACCGTGCGCGCTCCCGGATAGAACAGCCGACTGACCCGCTCCAGCGCGTCCCACAGCGGGGTATCGATCGGTGAACTGGTCGACGGCTCCTCGGACTCGAACCGGATGTCCACGTCGTCGGCCAGATCGCCGACCGCCTCCTCCAGCATGGCCCGCACATCGGTGGTGTCCCATCCGGGGAGCGATCGGATGTCCAGTTCGAGCTCGACCCTGTCGGGGATCACGTTGATCTTGGTCCCGGTACGCAGGATGGTCGGTGCCACCGTGGTATGGGTGCAGGCGTGGGCCTGACGGGCCAGGCCGACCAGGGGGAGCTGGTCGCAGAACCCATCGATGCGATCGGGGTCGAGCAGGGGCTCGGCCAGGTCGGGCGGGAAGCCGATCCCCTCGACGAACCGCACCCACGCCTCGTGCAGCTGGGCCTGGGGCCGGTACTCGTCGACCCGTCGGACGACCTCGGCCGCCTTGACCAGGGCGTTGTCGGTCCGCAGGGGTTGGCTGGCGTGGCCCGGGGTGCCCTTCACGGTCAGGATGCACCAGTAGACGCCCTTCTCTCCGACGATCACCGGTAGCCGGGTGGTCCCGTCCGCCCCTCCCATGGGGAACCCGCCCGACTCGGTGATCACGTAGTCCGAGTTGACCTCGTCGGCGGCGTGGTCGCACAGCCACTTGGCCCCGTGGGTTCCGAGCGCCTCCTCGTCGGCGACGGCCACGTAGGTGAGGTCCCCGGCGGGACGGAATCCGTCCCGGGCCAGGGTGCGGATGCCGGTGGCCATGGTGGCCGTGAGGTTGAGCATGTCGATGGCCCCCCGTCCCCACACCACTCCGTCGATCAGCTCGCCGCCGAAGGGGTCGTGGGTCCAGCCGTCGGGGTTGGCCGGCACCACGTCGGTGTGCCCGAGCAGGGTGAGCGACGGTGCGGTGGGATCGGACCCCTGGATCTTGGCCACCAGCGAGGTCCGGCCCGGCTCGGGCTCGAAGGTCTCCATGTCCACCCCGGACCCCTCGAGATAGGAGCGCAGGAGGTCAGTGCTCCGCTGCTCCTGGCCGGAGCCCACCGAGCCGTCGTTGACGCACCCGTTCCGGATCATGTGCTGCAACAGGTCGGTCGCCTCGGCGGTGCGACTGGTCTCGGGGGTCACCGGCTCATCCTACGGGCGTGGGTCGGGGGGTGTCCGATGGGCGCCGGATGGTCCGGTGGAACCGGGCATGGTCGGAATGGGCCTGGTCAGATGGTTGACTGGAGTCCGTTATGGAACAAGATCTCCCCGAACGACGGCGGATCGTCGTGGACGGGTCCAACATTGCCACCGAGGGCCGGACCATGCCCAGCCTGGCCCAGCTCGACGAGGCCATCCGGGCCTTCCTGGAGGAGTACCGCGGCTTCACCACCTCGGATGTCACCGTGGTCGTCGATGCGTCCTTCGGCCACCGGATCGACCCGTCCGAGGTGGCCGCCTTCGATCAGGCGGTCGAGCACGGCGAGATGATCACCCCGCCGGCCGGCGCCATCGGCCGGGGTGACGGGTTCATCCTGCGCATCGCCGAGAAGTCGGGTGCGCTCGTCCTGTCCAACGACTCGTTCCAGGAATTCCATGCCGAACGACCCTGGCTCTTCGAACCCGGTCGGCTCATCGGGGGCAAGCCGGTGCCCGGCGTGGGCTGGATCTTCACCCCCCGCACGCCGGTCCGCGGGGCCAGGAGCCGATCGGTGACCTCGAAGTCGAAGCGGGGGGAGAAGGCGGCTGACGCCGGACGGGACCTGTCGAGCGACGGGCTGGTGGAAGGACCCGAGCCGGACTCGGCCCCGACTCGGACACCGAGGGGATCGCGGGGAAGGTCGGCCAAGGCGGCCAAGGCCGCCGACCGGGCGACGGAATCGATCGAGGGGGGAGCGGGGGAACCGACCGAGCCGGCGCCCAAGGCAACGAAAGCCACCAAGGCCGCCAGGCCGGCCAAGGCGACCAAGGCGACCAAGGCCGGCAAAGAAGCCGGTGGCGCCAAAGCCGCCAAAGCCACCAAAGCCACCAGGGCGACGAAGGCGACCAAGGCGAGCAAAGCGGCCAAGGGGGCCAAGAAGTCGGCAGGGGCGGAGCTGGCCGGCACTGCCGAACCGGCCCGAGCAGCCAAGGCGACCAAGCTGGCCAAGGCGACCAAGAAGGCGACCGCCAAGGCCACCAAGGCCTCCGGTCCGGTGAAGGAGGCCAAGACTCCCGGACCCACCAAGGCGGCCAAGGGTCAAAAGGGCTCCCGCAGCCCGACCGTGGCCGCCGCGGCCCCGACGACCGACAACGGGCGGAACCGGCCCGGCGCGGCCCCGGAGGCACTCAACGAGCCGATGACGTTCCTCACCTTCGTGGCCGAGCATCCGGTGGGGAGCACGTTCGACGGGACGGTGGTCTCGTTCACGTCCCATGGCGCCCATGTCGATGTCGGCGGCATGCTCTGCCACATCCCGCTGCGGGGTCTGGCCGTTCCGCCACCCCAGAAGGCCCGCCAGGTGCTGGCCAAAGGCGAGACCCGTCAGTTCCAGCTGGTCTCCCTGGATGCCGCCCGCCGGCGGGCCGAGTTGGCGTTGCCCGGCGTCGCCGCATAGCCGGGTAGCCGGCGGCCATTCGCAGCTGTTCGGGGGAGCGATAACCTCGGCGGTCGTGCGAGCCGACGAATTCCTGCCTCATCGGGACCCCTTCCTGTTCATCACCGAGCTCCTGTCGGTCGAACCGGGCCAGTCGGCCACCGGCAATTGGTTGCTGACCGGAGACGAAGCCTTCTTCGCCGGCCACTTCCCGGGCCGGCCCACGTTGCCCGGGGTGCTGATGGTCGAGTCGCTGGCTCAGCTGGGGGGAGTGGCGGTACTCGCCGACCCGGCCAGGGCCGGAAAGCTCCCACTGTTCGGCGGCATCGAGCGGGCCCGGTTCCGCCGCCAGGTGGTCCCCGGTGACCTGCTCGACCTCGAGGTCACACTGGGCCGGATGTCGGCCCGGGCCGGCCGGGGGACCGGTCGGGCCTCGGTCGGCGGCGAGTTGGCCTGCGAGGCGGAGCTCCTGTTCGTCCTGGTGGATTCGGCCCCGGCCGACCCGGGCTGATCGGTCGCGGTCGGTGCGCATCGCCACCTGGAACGTCAATTCGCTCACCGCCCGGCTGCCCCGGGTCGAGGAGTGGATCGCCTACGCCCGGCCCGACATCCTCTGTCTCCAGGAGACCAAGCAGGCCGATGCCGCGTTCCCACACGGTGCCTTTGCCGCACTCGGCTACGAGACCGCCCATCACGGCGACGGACGGTGGAACGGGGTGGCCATCGTCAGCAGGGTGGGGCTGTCCGAGATCTCGGCCGGACTGGGGTCGACCGACGACACCCAGGGCACCCGCCTGGTCGCCGCCGACTGCGGCGGGGTGAGGGTGATCTCGGTGTACGTCCCCAACGGGCGCAGTTTGGACAGCGAGCACTTCACGGCCAAGTTGGAGTGGCTCGCCCGATTGCGGGTGCTGCTCGAGGAGACGAGCTCACCCGATCGGCCGCTGGTCGTGTGCGGTGACTTCAACGTGGCGCCCGAGGACCGGGACGTGTGGGACCCGGCCCAGTTCGTCGGCGCCACCCATGTGAGCCAAGCCGAACGTGACGCCCTGGCCAAATTGCGGTCGTGGGGTCTGGTCGACGTGTTCCGGCTGCTCTACGACGACGGCGGGCTGTTCAGCTGGTGGGACTACCGGGGCGGAGCGTTCCACAAACACCAGGGAATGCGGATCGACCTCATCCTGGCCACCGAGGTCCTCGCCAGCCGCACCACCTACGGGTTGATCGACCGCAACGCCCGCAAGGGCGAGAAGCCGTCCGACCACACCCCGGTGTTCATCGACACCTCGCTCCCATAGCCGGTTCAGTTGCCGAGTCCGGCCCGGATCTCGGCGATGCGGCGGCCGGCATCGCGAGGTGTCGTCCTGCCCAGGCCGGTCCTCGACACCCGTGCCACCGCCGCCAACCACGGCGACGGCTGTCGCTCCACGGCCTGGCCGCGGCCCATCGCCCGGGTCCGTGACCACGAGCAGTGCAGGTCCCGGGAGGCACGGGTCAGGGCGACATAGAGGAGGCGTCGTTCTTCGTCCCGCGCCGTGTCCGATTCGGCATAGATGATGGGCACGAATCCGTCCTCCAGTCCCACCACGCACACCGAGGTCCATTCGAGGCCCTTGGCCCGGTGGAAGGTGGCCAGCTCGACGGCGTCGGCTCCGGTCTCCGATCCGCTTTCGGCCGGTGCCGCCCCGGGGCCCGGTGCCGTCCGGTGGGGGATGCCGGCCCGGGCCAGGGCCTGGCGTACCACCGACAGTTGCTCGTGGGTCCGGGCCAGCACGGCCTGGGCGGCCCATCGCACCCCTTCGGCCGACCGGTCGGCCAGCAGGGCGGCCACACCCTCGGCCTCGGCCACGTCGCTGTCGTAGGCGGTCACCACCGGCATGGGACCGTCGGGGGCCATCGATCGGGGCGGTGGGGCGACCGATGTCCCCAGTGCCGCGGTGGCGGCCGCCACGACCTGAGGGCTCGACCGGTGGTTGTGGCCGAGCCGGACCACTTCGAGGCCGGCGATCCGTTCGGGCAGGCGGTCGAGCAGCCGTGGATCGGCCCCGTTCCACCCGTAGATGGCCTGGTTCGGGTCACCGACCGCACACAGGTCGAGCCTGGTCCCGGCGAGGGCCAGGATGAGGCTGAACTGCGCCGGGTTCACGTCCTGGAATTCGTCGACCGAGAGGTGCCGGTACCGCCACTGCATGCGCTGGGCGAAGCCGGGGTCGTCGCCGAGGAGGTCGGCGGCACGGAGGAGCATGTCGTCGAGGTCGAGCATGCGCCGGCGTCGGAGGGAGGCCTCGTAGGCGTCGAAGGTGTCCACGACCTGGTCGATCGAGATGACCGCCGGCCGACCCGCGGCCCGGGCGGCCTCCGCGTAGGAGGACGCCGTGAGGCAGTTGGCCTTGGCCCATCCGATCTCCGCGTCGACCGCCGAGGCCACAGCCTGGTCCCCGACCAGGTCGCGCACCGTCCGGTACCGATGGTCGGCCACCACCGGGGGCGGACGACCGGCGTCGAGGGCCTGGAGCCGGAGCAGGTGGAGCGCCAGCTGGTGCAGCGTCCCGGCCCGGACCCCAGGGGTCGGGGCTCCACCGGCCGGGGCCGGGGTGGACACGGCCACGCCGTAGAGAACGAGCCGGTGGCGGAGCTCGCGGGCGGCTCTGCGGGTGAACGTGCAGATCAGGGAGTGGTCGGCGTCGGCGCTGCCGTCCCTGATCCGCCGGGCGGTGCGCAGGGTCAACACCCGGGTCTTTCCGGAACCGGCTCCGGCGATGATGCAGAGCGCTTCGGAGGGTGAGTCCACCGCCTGGCGTTGGGATCCGGTGAGAGCGGCCAGGGCCCGGTCGAAGGCGTTGCCGTCGGCCCGCGGCTGACGGGTCGACCCGGCCCCGGTGGGCTCCAATGGTTCCACGGGAGGCGAGGCTATCGGTAGGGTGTGCCGGTGCTGAAGTCGTTCGCCGGCGGTCGCCTGTTCGGCGGGACTTGGGGGTCGGGGGTACCGACCGTTCTCGCCCTCCATGGCTGGCGACGGACCCACGATGACTTCTCCGGTGTCTTCGGCACCGACGACCCGGCCGATGCGGTCAGCGCCGTCGGCCTCGACCTGTTCGGCTTCGGCGCCACCCCGGCGCCACCCGAGCCGTGGGGGACCGAGGAGTATGCCCGCCACCTCCTGCCACTGTTCGAGGAGCCGGGGGCTCTGGCCGACCGGGTGGTGGTGGTCGGGCACTCGTTCGGAGGCCGGGTCGCCGTCCGGCTCGGTGCTCTGGCCCCCGATCGGATCGAGCGGATGGTGCTGACCGGGGTGCCCCTCGTCGATCGCCAGGGCCGGCGGACCCGGCCCGCCTTCGCCTTCCGGATGGCCCGACGACTCCACTCGCTGGGGTTGGTGGGTGACCAACGGATGGAGGAGATGAGAGGCAGGTACGGGTCCGCCGACTATCGGGCGGCCACCGGGGTGATGCGCGACGTCCTGGTGCGCCTGCTGTCCGAGCAGTACGCCGAGTCGATGTCCGCCATCCGGTGCCCGGTCGATCTGGTGTGGGGAGAGCGGGACGACGAAGTGCCCCCCGAGGTCGCGGCCCGGGCCCGGCCGATGTTCTCCTCGGCCACGCTGCAGACACTGCCCGGCGTCGGCCACCTGGTCCCGACCGAGGCCCCCCGGGAGCTGCGCCAGGTCATTCTCGGGAGAGAAGTCGACAGCTCGGCGCCGCGGCCTGCGGTCGTCGACGACGATCCGATGGCCGGTCCTCGTTGAGCGCTGACGGTCGCACGCCGATCGCGGCGGTGGACCTGTCCCGGTTCCACCACGGCGCCGCCTGGGTCACCGTCGCCTTTTGCGTGGCCGCCTGTGGACCGGCCGGCATCCGTTGGCTCCGGGTGGCCCAGCGCGAGCACTATCTGGCCGGGTCGGTCTCCCGCTTCGCCGGGCGCTGGTGGGTGTCGACGCCCGCCACCCTCTCACTCGCCGCCGTCGCCGTGGCTGCCGCGGCGGCATCGGTCCCGTGGCCTGTCGCCGGAGTCGTGGTCGCCGCCGTGGTGGCCACGGGACCGCTCGGTCTGTCGCTGCGGGGGCGGACCTCGCCGCTGGCCTGGACCCGGCGCCTCCGGGTGCTCGCCGCCGTGTGGGCGGTGCTCGAAGTGGTCATCGTGGCCATCGGGGTGGTCAGCGGGCTGGCCTCACCCCTCGCCGTGGTCGCCGTGGCGGCCGTTCCGCTGCTGGTCGACCTGGCCTGTCTGATCACATCCCCGCTCGAGTACCGCTTGTCGGCCCACTTCGTCGACGAGGCGGCAGCCAGACTGCGCCGGGTGGCACCGTCGGTGGTAGGCATCACCGGGTCCTACGGGAAGACGTCGACCAAGGGGCACGTCGCCGCCCTGGTCCGCCCCAGCCGCAGCGTGGTGGCCACCCCGGCCAGCTTCAACAACCGGGCCGGTCTGGCCCGGGCCGTCAACGAGCAGTTGGCCGACGGCACCGAGGTGTTCGTAGCCGAGATGGGCACCTACGGCCCGGGGGAGATCGCCGACCTGTGTCGTTGGTGCCCACCGGGCATCGCCGTGATCACCGCCATCGGCCCGGTCCACCTCGAGCGGTTCGGGTCGGAGGACCGCGTCCTCGAGGCCAAGGCCGAGATCATCCAGACGGCCGAGGTGGTGGTCCTGCCGGTGGACGACCCGCGCCTGGCGGCGTTGGCCGACCGGGCCCAGGCGCAGGGAAAGCGGGTGATCAGGTGTTCGGCAGCCGATCCGTCGGCCGACGTCTGCGTGCTCCGAACCGGTCCTGGCCCGCGCATGTCGGCCTTCATCCACGGGACCGTGCTGGTCGAGGATGTCGAGATCCCGGTCGGCGTACAACCGGGCAACCTGGCCTGCGCCATCGGCGTGGCGCTGGCCCTCGACATCGACCCCACGTCCATCGGCTCCCGCTTGGGAGAGCTCCCGCCGGTCGACCACCGCTTGCAGGCCGTCCGTTCGGCTTCGGGAGCGGCGATCCTCGACGACACCTACAACTCGAACCCGGCCGGCTCCTCTGCCGCCTTACAGGCGCTGGCGTCCGTGGTCGCCGACGCCGACGCCGACCCTGCTTCCGGATCCCATCGGGCGGTGGTCGTCACCCCGGGCATGGTCGAGCTCGGGGCGCGGCAGTTCGACGAGAACCGGGCGTTCGGTGCCGCCGTGGCCGCGTCGGCCACCGATCTCCTGGTCGTGGGCCGGACCAACCGGCGGGCCCTGCTCGCCGGTGCCGGCTCGGTCGACGGTTCGGCCGTCCGGACCCAGGTGGTCGCCCACCGCCAGCAGGCGGTCGACTGGGTGCGCGAGCACCTCGGTCGGGGTGATGTCGTCCTGTACGAGAACGATCTGCCCGATCACTATCCCTAGTGAGGATGGTGAGGCGATCGGGGCTACAGTGGTGCCGATGTCCGGCAAGGGATCCACGCCATCCCCGAGGTCCCGTTCGAGCGAAGAACGGTCGGCCGTCAACGCATGGCAGGTGCTCGCCGACAATCGCCCGGAGCCGACCACGGGGGTCCTGAGCCTGTCGGAGCTCGAAGCCGCCCGGAAAGCGCTCAGGCACCGCCGGAGAGGCAGGACGTCGGGGCCTACTGCGGAGAAGAGCCGAATCAGTGCCTCGTTTCTGTTGGCTCCTGCGTCACCTTCGGTGTCGAAGCGGGTGACCGGTCGATAGGGCCATTCGGTCCGTCCGCGGGCCGGCGATCTTGCGTCGGTGAGGGTCGGTGAGGGTGGTCGAGGGCCGGCAGCGGCCGGGGACCGGTCCCCGGGTTCGGGCCCCGACCATGCAAAGATGACCACTGCCTCAGTACGGACGCGGGAACGGAGGAGGCGGTGGCTGAAGGGAGAGTATCTGCGGGTTGGTGCCCTGACCTTCAGATTCCGAGCATCCTGCGTTGGTGGGACGGGTCTCGTTGGACAACAGTGGGAGCGTCGGGTGGCGGCCCCGGCGTCTCGTCCCTCATCTCGCCCCAGGCGCCGCCTCGAGTGGCTCCGCGACCGGCCCCGGTGCCGGAGCTGGTTGCGTGTCCCGAGTGCGCATCCCCTCGAGTGAGGGGGAGGACGTTGGTGGGTGGGCGGCAGCCCGGTTCGGGTGGCGCGGACCCCAGGGGAGCGGGTGACGGCCGCGAGGGTGCTGACCGGAGCGAGATCCGAGCAGAAGCGGCGCATCTCAAGAGCCAGATACCGAATCTGAGACATCAGCGAGACGTCATCCGGGTCGAACTCGTCGGTCTCATGAATGAAGTGTCGACGTTGAGGCGCGAGCGGAATGAACTGGCCGAGACGACGACAAAGCTCGGCAACCGGGTTCGAGACCTTCGGCAGAACCAGCAGGAGCTGGAAGGCCTGCGATCGGAGATCCAGGTGCTCCGACGGGAGAAGTCCCGGCTCGACAAGGAGTTGCTTGCCGTCCTGCGCCAACAGACGGCGGAGGACTCGGCGTCAACCCCGACGACCTATCAGAGATTTCACGACTCCTGAGTCGCCAATGGCTCTGCCGGAATGGATCGCTCCGAGCGGACGCCGGCGACGATTCACCCCGGAGCTGCTGACCGATCGGTGGCGATGCCGACGATGGGACCGGTCAGCGAGCTTCCCGCCATCGAGCCTTCGAACGGGGCAGAACCGAACGAGAAGACCCCTCCGTCGGCCGCTGCCAACCAGTAGCCCTTTCCGTCCGGTGCCCGTGCCATCCCCACCACCGGGGCATCGAGACGCTGACCCCCCATGGAGCCGAAGAAGGATGCATCGCCGAACGAGAAGACACCTCCGTCGGCGGCCACGAGCCAGTAGCCCTTCCCGTCCGGGGTGGCGGCCATCCCGACCACAGGTTCTTTGAGAGCCGTCCCTCCCATCGACCCGTAGAAACCGGCCTCGCCGAACGAGAAGACGCCCCCGTCGGCGGCCACCAGCCAATAGCCCTTGCCATCGGGAGTCCCCGCCATCCCCACCACCGGAGCCGTGAGCGCCGTCGATGTCAACCCGCCATAGGGAGGCTGAGCGTCGCCACACCCCACGACGCCGCCGTTGGAGCTGACCAGCCAGAAGCCGGCCCCTGAGGTCGAAGATGCCATTCCCACCCACCGACCGGTCGCCCCGTTGAGCGACGTGCACCCGCTCTCGTCCGGATTGCCGGCCTTTCCGTAGGGGTTCACCCATCGATAGGCGTTCACCAACCAGTACCCGTCCCCACTCGGGGTTGCCGCGATGGCGGCACAGCCAAGGGCTGAGTTGACCGGGCTGGGGGCCTGGGGGCTGAACGTGCACGCCCCGGGAGCGGTGCCCGAGCCGACCCCCGATCCGAAGAAGGGTGCGCCGAAGGCGAAGACTCCTCCGTCGGCGCCGGCCAGCCAGTAGCCGGAAGCGAGGGGCGGGACCTTCGCCCCGGCACCGGCCGGAGCTGGTGCCATGAGCATGGCCGACAACAGGATCGGTAGCACGATCATCAACGTCCGACGAAATGCCCGCATCTCGACCTCCTGTTGGTTCGCTCACGGCAACCTACCGTGTCGTCGGTCCCGGTGCAGGAGCGTCACCGACACCTCGGGCGGTCCCTGGCGCCACCGTCGAGCGACCTGCTCGTCCCCTGGACAGAATCGCGGTTCGGGCCGCTACGGGGTGCCCGCTCCACTACCGTGAATCCACAATCGGCGCCACGGATGGGGGACGACCAGATGGGGGATGGGTCGGCCAAGGACGGATCAGAGCCGGATCCGCCGGGCAGGGTCACGATCTCATTTCCGGTCGACTGCAAGTACATCGGAGGCCACCAGGCCCTCGGCCGGCACGGCCACCATTTCCGTATCGACGATGGGAGGATCGGCCACGGCGAGCTCAAGCTCACCCACAGCCTTCCGCTGACCGATGTCATATCCGTTGTCATCGCGCAACGGGGAATCGACGACCGATCGGTGTCCCCTGATCCCCTTCTGGCCTTTGGCGCTCTGCACGGCGGCCGGGGGCTGACGGGCGCACCCCAGGGACCAAAGGTGACCACGGATATCACGGTGAGGACCAGAGACGGTCAGGAGGCACGCTGGACCGTCGAGCAACGAGACGGCGGCTGGGTGCATGACAAGCTGGCAGCTGCACTTCATCAGGCGGGAATACCACTTGACTGAGGGGCGCTGACTGGCCGGCTCTGGTCTCCGCCACCGTCAGGCGGTGGCCACCTCGTCGAGCGCCCCGGCAACCCGTTGGGGCTCCGTGATCATCAGGTCGTGTCCGGTGTCGATCTCCCAGAGTCGGCCCTGGGCACACGCTCTTGCCATCAGGTCGGGGTCCCGGGTGGCCACCGTCGACGTACACACGATGTGGTACTGCGGGATGGCCCACAGGGCTGGCTCGTTGGTCAGCTGGAGTCGTTGCTCGAAGCACGTCCACGGGTGACCGGTCAACCGGTCGGCCATCCAAGCGAGGTCGTCGGCATCGGTGACTCCGTAGAACATGCCCGCTTCGGGCGACGGCAGGAGCACCAACTCGACCCCGTCGACCACCACACCGGCCGGGCGGACGGCCTCGATGATCGGACCGGCCACGTCGACCAGCGACTGGCCGTTGACCGGGGTGGCCGCGTCCAGGTACACGAGGCGGCCGACCCGCTCGGCCGCCCGGTCGGCCACTCCCGTGATCACCATGCCGCCGTAGCTGTGACCAACAAGGATCACGTCGTGCAGATCCTCGAATTGGAGCACGGCCACGATGTCTTCGATGTGCCGGTTCAGGTCCACCTTGCCGTCGAGCAGGTGGGCCCGTTCCCCGAGG
The DNA here is from genome assembly GCA_963837805.1 of uncultured Acidimicrobiaceae bacterium. GTDB lineage: Bacteria > Actinomycetota > Acidimicrobiia > Acidimicrobiales > RAAP-2 > Bog-756. The sequence goes on along the minus strand of CAWIOU010000014.1, from coordinate 417,867 downwards.
CCGGTCATGGTGGGGGCGTAGACCTCGTGCCCTTCCGATCGGAGGATCCGGGCCACAGGCTGGTAGCACCATCCGCCGTGGCCGCCTCCGTGCACGAGTACGTATGTCGCCATGGCACCTCCTCGCCGGCCGAGCCGCACTGGTCGGAGCGACAGGGTAACAGGGCGGTGACGGTCATCTCCTCCATCCGGCGCCTCGTCCTCGGACTGCGATCATCAATGCCGAGCTGGAATGAGAGGACGTTGGCGGATCCGATGCGGTGGAGGTGCGACCCGACCCTGGCTGGTCAGCGGAGGTGGACCGAGCCGTCTTCGGCGAGGCGCCATCCAGGGTTGTGGGCCACCTCCCACGGGTGCCCGTCGGGATCGACGAAGATACCGGAATAGCCGCCCCAGAACGTGGTCGCACCCTCACGCCCGATCGACGCTCCCGCTCGTCGGGCGGTCTCGAGGACGGCATCGACTTCGGCCGGCGAGGATGCGTTGTAGGCCAGGGTCACGCCACCCCACCCGCCACCGTCGGTAACGGCACTGTCCTCGGCCAACTGCTGGCGACCCCAGAGGGCGACGATCATGCCCCCGGCCTGAAAGAAGACCACGTCGCCGTCGGGCGACTCCCCCGCCCACCCCAACGCTTCGTAGAAAGCGCGAGACGCGCCGGTGTCGGCCACCCCGAGCGTGACGACCGAGAGGCGTTGGTCCACGTCACCAGTATCGCGCTGCGTCGTGGCTCGGTGGCCGGGAGGGCAGGGGACCGGGATCACGCGAGGTGCCGGCCCAGAAACTGCAGCGAGGGTGGTTCCTGGGAGGCGAAGAACGAACCGGTGTGACATCCGGAGGAGATCTCGACCGTGGCCCCGGCGGGCAGGGCCTCGGCCAGGGACTGCACGCCGGGGTGAAAGGGATCGTCGCTCCCTGATGCCACACGAACGGTGGATCCGTCGAGCGAATGGGCGTGGGTCACGGCGTCCGCGGCCTTGAACGACTCGGCTGAGGCATAGGCCCCGGGGTTGGCCGACTGGGCCTCCGCATAGCTCGTCCAGATGGCGGGACTGATGGCGGCCACCGACGAGATGAGCGCCGGATACCTCTCGGCCAGCAGGAGGGCGCCGTAACCGCCCATCGAGATGCCCATGGTCCCGATCCTGTGTGGCGGGCGTCCGAGGTTGTGGGCGCGGCAGAGCGGAATGAGTTCGTCGACCACCATGGCCTGGGGATCATCGCCGGGATGGGGGTTCCAGTAGCCGCCGCCTCCGTCCACCGTCACCATGGCCATGGGCGTCAACGGGTGCCCGTCCACCCGGAGGGCGACGGCCTGGGCCGGTGACATGTCGGCCAGCGCGGTCCGGTGGTTCCCACCGAACCCGTGGAGCATCACGATCAGGGGCAGGGCGGCCCCGGGTGCGTGGCCGGGGGGATAGGCCAGCGTGTAGCCCACCGATCTGTTCCGGGCCTTGGAGAAGAACGACCCCGACAGCGAAGGGCCCAGCGGGGCGAACGTGAACGGTGGATGCGACACCGAACAGGCGCCGTCGAGTTCGTCGAGCCTCTGCTTTCCGGGGAGAACTCCGTGGGACACCAGTTCGAAGCCGGTCGAGCCGGCCACCACGACCACCGCTGCTCCTCCGAGGCCGACCCGGAGGAATCGCCGCCGGCTCCACGCCGTGCCCGTCGGCCGTGGGTCACCCGCCATGGCCAGAGCATCTCATGGGAAGCGCAGCCCGCCGGTGATCACCCGCTCGGACCGGCTGCGGTCAAGTGGGTGCGCAGGGCCGCCGGATACCATGCACCAATGAATTTGATCGACTGGACCTACGGGCGGTGCAACCAGCCGAGCCCCGAGTATCTGGATCTGCTCGACCGTATCTACCAGCATCTCCTTCCCCGCACCTACGTCGAGATCGGTGTATCGACGGGGCGTTCGATGACCCGCGCCCTCCCGGGCACCGATTGCATCGGCATCGATCCCGAACCGAAGCCGCGCTTCCCGATGGGGAGGCAGACCCGCATCTTCAGCCTCACCAGCGACGACTTCTTCGCCACCCACGATCTCGGTGCCCTGTTCGGCGGTCTGCCTCTCGATCTGGCCTTCATCGACGGCATGCACCACTTCGAATTCGCCCTCCGCGATTTCATCAACCTCGAGCGGGCATCCAACGGACTGACCACCGTCCTCGTCCATGACTGCCTGCCCATCGACGAGGCGAGCGCGTCGCGGGAACGGATCACCAACCTCTGGACCGGTGATATCTGGCGGCTGATCCTTGCCCTCCGCCACTGGCGTCCCGATCTCGAAGTGGCGGTGGCCGACTCGGGACCGAGCGGACTGGGCATCATCGGCAACCTCGACCCGTCGTCGACCGTCCTCCCCGACCGGTACGACGAGATCGTCGGACAGTACCTGGCCATGCCCTATGGCGATCTCGACAACGGCTCGATGGCCGAGCAGTTGCACCGCGTCCCCGGGGACTGGCCGACCGTCCGGGGACTGCTCCCCTCGAAGCCGTTCCGGTCCGAGAACCTCGAGAAGCTGAAGACGGAACGCCTCCTCCACGCCCTGGCACCGGCCGGCAGCCGCAAGCTGCGCCAGGCGGAGCGGCGGGTCCGCGCCGCGCTGGGCCGCTGAGGCCACCCGTCGGACGGGTCGGCCGGAGTCGACCGGGTTTGAACTGGGAGGATCGCCGACGTCGCCGGGTGCGCCATGGTGCTTGAGTACCCTTGACACGTTGCCCGCCGAGCCGGACCGCCCATCGACGGCCCGGGTCCCACCAGTTGCCCGATCGGAGGAACCAACCCACCGTGCCCGACGTAGCCGTGATTTTCGGAGGTCCATCGCCCGAGCACGATGTCAGCGTGCTGACCGGACTGCAGGCCGGGCGCGGACTGGCCGACGGTCCCCGGGCCGCGGGCATGACCATCCGGTCCCTCCTCTGGTCCAAGACCGGCGACTGGTACGAGGTCGACCCCGGGCTGGAGGCGGAAGCATTTCTCGAGGGCGTGCCCCGTGGTGCGAAGAAGCTGCAGCTGGCCGCGGCCCCCGGCGGTGGGTTCTCCGAGTCCGGAGGCCGCCTCGGCCGGTCCCGGGTCCTCGAGCTGGAGGCCGCACTGGTGTGCTGTCACGGAGGACCGGGCGAGGACGGGACGCTGCAGGCGGCGCTCGATCTCGCCGGGGTGCCCTACTCGGGACCCGGCGTGTCCGGTGCCGCCCTGGGCATGGACAAGCTGGCGTTCGGATCGGTGGTGGCCGCCGACGGGTTGCCCACCCTTCCCCGAGTGCTGCTGACCGCCCAGTCCGATCCGCCCCCGTTCACCGGACCGTACATCGTGAAGCCACGCTTCGGTGGCTCCTCCATCGGGATCGAGGTGGTCGAGGATTTCGCCACCGCCCTGGCCCGTCTGTCGGTCAACGCCCACCTCCGCTTCGGTGCCGTGCTCGAGCCCTACCGGCCCGAGATGACCGATCTCCAAGTGGCCGTCCGCACGTGGCCGGCCTTGGAGCTGTCGGCGGTCGAGCGCCCCATCCGCAGTCCGGGTTCGTCCGACATCCTCGACTATCGCGACAAGTACGTGGCCGGCGAGGGGATGGCCGGCGCCAACCGCGAGCTCCCGGCGGTGATCCCGTCGGAGTTGGAGAAGGCCCTCCGCCAGGCCTCGGAGCGGATCGCCGCGCTGGCCCAGGTCCGCGGCATCGCCCGGATCGACTTCCTCTCGGACGGGGAGCAGTTCGTCGTCAACGAGATCAACACCGTGCCCGGATCGCTGGCCCGCTATCTGTGGGTGGCGCCGGCGGTCCCGTTCACCACCCTGCTCACCGATCTCCTCGACGAGGCCAGGGACCGCCCCACACACGCATACTCCGCGGCGGGTGCGGACGGTTCGGTGCTGCGTTCGGCCGGATCCATCGCCGCCAAGCTGGGCTGAGGCTTTTGGCCGACCACCGGCTCCAGCTCCTGCCGGGCGAGAAGGTCCTGTTCGACATCAGACCTCATTGGTCGTACCTGTCCGGCCCCTTGGCCGTCTCGATCATCGCCATCGCCGTCGGGGTCGCCCTCGACATCGGCATCCCCCACACATCGGTCGCCCTCCACTGGGTCGAGGGACTGGTGGTGGCCGTTCCCTGTGCGTGGCTGGCCGTCCGGGTGGTGCGGTGGCGGACCACCCGTCTGATCCTCACCTCCCTGCGGCTCGTCGAACAGCGCGGGGTGCTGACCCGGCGGCAGGCGGAGACGGCGCTGGCCGACATCATGTCGGTCACGGTGGTCCAGGCCTTGGGCCGCCGCCTGGTGGGTACCGGGCGGCTCGAACTCGAGATCAGGAACGTCGACCACACGCGATGGATCGACGACGTCCGCAAGCCGTTGATCGTGCAGCGGGTGATCCATCGCCGGCTGCAGCCCTATCCGCAACCGGGTGCAGCCTTCGGCTGAGCCCGCCCCTCCGGCTCGGACCGCGGCTTCAGGGTTGGCGCCCGGCCACCGTCCCGTCGCTGGCCTCGACCTTCCAGGCCGGCGTGGCCAGCGACGCCGGGTCGACTGCTCCCGGCCGGCACAGGGCCACCACGCAGCCCCCGAACCCCGCTCCGGTCATCCGGGCCCCGAACACACCGGGTCGGGCGGCCAGCGTTTCCACCAGTTCATCGAGGGCAGCGGTCGAGACGTCGAAATCGTCGGCCAGGCTCCGGTGGCTCTCGGTCATCAGCACGCCGGATGCGACGAGATCCTGCGCCCGGAAGGCGGCGGCACACTCGCGCACCCGACGGCACTCGGAGACGACGTGACGAGCTCGTCGGCGGAGGAGGGGATCGCGGAGGCCGAGGAGATCGCGGTCGCCGGCCTGCCCCAGCGGACCGATGATGGCCGAGGCCGCCTCGCATTCAGCCACTCTGGCCCCGTACTCGGACGAACTGAGCGTACGGTGCCGGCCCGAGTGGACGACGACGATTTCGGCGTCGGCGGGAAGGGGCACGTGCTCGTGGCCGAGGGTGGAGAAATCGATCAGCATGGCGTGGCCCCGCCGCCCTCCGGCGCACACCAGCGGGTCCATGGCCCCCACCGGCACGCCGGCCCGTCGTTCGGCGTCCTGGCACAGCCGGGCCACGACGGTCGGATCCCCGGTGACACCGAACACCTCGGCCAGGGCCACAGTGAGCGCGGCACTCGAGGCCAGGCCCGAACCCATGGGCAGGGTGGCCTCGATGTGCAGGGTGCCACCCGATTCGGGACGGGCCAGAGCCGTCATGGCCCCGATCAAGCGGGCCCAGGGTGGTTCGAGCCCGGCGATGGCCTCCTCCCCGGCCGACACATCCAACGGCAGGACGGCCTGCTCATCGAAGGCGGCCGAGGTGACGACGATCGCCTCATCGTCCGACGGTCGGTACTCGACGGTCACCCCCAGTCCGATGGCCATGGGCAGGGCCAGGCCCAGGTTGTAGTCGGTGTGGTCACCGATCAGGTTGACCCGGCCGGGTCCGGTGGCTCGCACCTCGACTCAGCCGGCCGGTTGTTCCCAGCAGTACCTGACCTCGCCCCGGAGGGACGGGTCGAAGCCGGGCAGGCGGTGAACCAGAAAGTTGGGACTGCCCTCGCCGGCCGGTGGGTAGTGGATGCCGAAGGGGGCCGACGCCTCGAATCCGAAACGACCGTAGAAGCCGGGCTCGCCGAGGAGGGCGACCAGCGGCCAGTGCCGGGCCTCGGCCCGGGCCAGCAGTTCGATCATCAGACCGCTGCCGATGCCGCCGCCCTGGCGTGACGGCGTCACCGAGAGGGGAGCCACGGCGACGATTGATCGCCCGTCGAGATCGGCTCCCGCTCCGAGCACATGTCCCACGACACCCCCGTCCTCGACGGCCACGAGTTCGAGACCGTCGACGTCGGCCGCGAGCCTCCAGGTGCTCTCGACGATGTCGACTTCCTCCCCGCCGTCCCGCCCGGGGCTGGTGAACGCCTCGTCGACCAGGCCGAGAATGGCGTCGTGGTCCGAAGGCTCGGCGGACCGGATGGACCAACCCATCGCCCCACTATCCCACGGCCGTCGGCCCGTCCCCAGGGCCGGTCGGTCCCGTCGTATTTGACCCCCGGGGCTCGCGGAGGCCACCATCCGCCCATGACCATCCCCGCAAAGTCATCTCCGAGGCCACCGGCCCGGCTCCTCCCGTCCCTTCGCCAGGAGGACCCGCGATGAGTGGGCCGCTGGAGGGGATCCGGATCATCGAGCTGGCCGGACTGGGCCCGGCCCCGTTCGCCGGGATGATGCTCGCCGATGCCGGTGCCGACATCATCCGCATCGACCGGTGGGAGCGGGCCACGTACCCGCCCCACACCGAGCCCCACGTCGACCTGATGAACCGCGGCCGCCGTTCGGTGGCGGTGGACCTCAAGCATCCCGACGGGGTGGCCCTGGTCCTCCGGCTGGTCGAACAGGCCAACGGGCTCATGGAGGGGTTCCGTCCCGGTGTGGCCGAACGGCTGGGGTTCGGACCGGAGGTGTGCCTGGCCCGCAACCCGAAGCTGGTGTTCGGGCGGATGACCGGCTGGGGCCAGGACGGGCCCATGGCCCAGAGGGCCGGTCACGACATCGACTACATCGCCCTGGCCGGCGCCCTCGAGCCGGTGGGACGGGCCGGCCAGGCGCCGCTTCCGCCTCTCAACCTGGTCGGAGACTTCGGCGGCGGTGGGATGTTGCTGGCCTTCGGCATGCTGGCCGCCATCATCAACGCGCAGCGCACCGGCGTCGGACAGGTGGTCGACGCGGCCATGGTCGACGGCGCCGCCTCGTTGATGACGATGAACTACACGCTGCGCAACGCCGGGATGTCGGCCGGCCCGCGGGGCACCAACCTGTTGGACACCGGCGCTCCGTTCTACGAGGTCTACGAGACGTCGGACGGGGGGTTCATCGGTGTCGGCGCCATCGAGCCCCAGTTCTACGCCGAGCTGATCCGGCTGATCGGCCTGGAGGGCGAGGACTTACCCGCACAGATGGACCGGGATGCCTGGCCCGAGATGAAGAAGCGGTTCGCCCACCAGTTGGCGGGCAAGACCCGCGGCGAATGGGAGGCCATCTTCGAAGGCTCCGATGCCTGTGCCGCGCCGGTCCTGTCGCCGGACGAGGCCCCCGAGCATCCGCACAACCGGTTCCGTCAGACGTTCACCGAGGTCGCCGGTGTCGTGCAGCCGTCGCCGTCGCCGCGGTTCCTGGGGACGCCGGGTGCCATCCGCAGGCCGCCGCCCAATCCGGGACAACATGCCGACGAGGCCCTGGCCGACTGGGGGCTCGCGAAGGACGAGATCGACGGACTCCGGGCCTCGGGAGCCATCCACTAGCCCGTCAGAGGTTGACGACCGGGCAGGTGACCGTCCGGGTGATCCCGTCGATCAGTTGGATCCGGCCGACGACCATCTGGCCCAGTTCGTCGACCGTCCCCGCCTCGGCCCGCACGATGACGTCATAGGGGCCGGTCACCCCTTCGGCGGCCACCACCCCGGACAGTGAGGCCACGGTGCGGGTAACCGACGCCGCCTTCCCGACTTCGGTCTGGATCAGCACGTAGGCGTTGACCGGCATGGGGAACCTCCCGGGACGAAGGAGCGGGTGGACCGGCGCATGTTACCGCCGGGCGTCCGCCGCCTACCATGCCTTGGTGACCGTTCGGGAGCGTGGTGACCAGTTCCGCCGCCTGGCCCGGTCGGCGATCACCGATCTGTTCGACCAGCGCCGGCCGTTCGGTCGGTTGGCCTTGACCCACGTGCTCATGACCGGGGGCGACACCATGTTCGCCGTCTCCCTGGCCGGCTCACTGTTCTTCTCGATCTCCCCGACCGAGGCCAAGGACAAGGTGTTGCTGTACCTCCTCCTGACCGTCGGGCCCTTCGCCGTGGCGGCGCCGGCACTGGGTCCGGTGATCGACCGCAGCCGTGGCGCCCGGAGGGCGATGGTGGTGGCGTCGGCCCTGGGCCGGGCGGCGCTGTGCCCGTTCCTGGCCCGCGACATCCACTCGCTCCTCCTGTTCCCCGAGGCCTTCGCCATGCTGGTGCTGTCCAAGGTCTATGTCGTCACCAAAGGTGCGCTGGTCCCGGAGATGGCTGCGCTCGGGATGCTCGACGAGGTCGGGGTCGGCGATGGCGGCGGGGTCGGCCCGGCGACCGACCGGACCGAGGCCGGTGAGGCCGAAGGACCCGCCTTCGGACGGTCCGAAGGCGGAGCCGCCAGCCGCGGGCCGGATCCCACGCCTCCCTACGGGCTGCCGGTCGTCAGGGTCGACGACCCGGGTACCGGCACCGCCAAGGTCGAGCCCGACCTGGCCACGCTCAATGCCCGCCTCGGGTTGCTGGCCTCGCTGTCCGGCTTCGCCTTCGCCCTTCCCGCCGTGGCCATCTTCAAGCTGGGAGGGTCGGCCGGCGCCTCCAGCGTGCTGTGGGTCCTCATGGGCGTCTTCGCCGCCGCCGCCGCCGCCGGGGCCCGGCTGCCCGTCCCCTACCGGCGCAGCCGCGACCGCAGGGCCAGACGGTCCGGCGCGCCGGTGACGCGCCGCGACCTCGCTCCGGCGCCGCCGGTGCAGCTGGCACCGGACGTGGATCCGATGTGGGTGGGGGACGAAGAGGACCTGGCCGCCCTCCGGCCCATCGGCGACACCGAGGTGACCCTGGCCCTGATGCCCATGTCGGTCCTGAAGGCCCTGGTCGGGTTCACCACGTTCCTGTTCGCCTTCGGTCTCCGGCGGGACGGCGCCGCCACCTGGTGGTTCGGCCTCGTCCTGGGTGCCTTCACCGCCGGTGCCCTGGTCGGTGTCCTGCTGGTGTCGAGGATCAGGCGGGTGTTGGACGAGCAGCAGATGCTCACCGGTGCGCTGTGGCTGGTCGCCGTGGTCACCGGTGTGGGGGCCCTCTACGCCGATCGCTGGTTCTGGGCGGTGGTGGCCCTCGCCGTGGGGGTGGCCAGTGCCGTGGCCAAGCCCTCGTTCGACGCGCTCGTCCAGCGTCACGTGAGCGAGTCCAACCAGGGTCGGGCCTTCGCCCGCAACGAAACGAGATTCCAGCTCATGTGGGTGGCCGGCTCGTTCGTGCCGGTGGTGCTGTCCCTGCCCGTGCCGGCCGGGAACCTGGTCATGGCCGTGGCCGCCGCCATCGGGGCCGTGTCCTACATGAGCTCCCGTCGCGCCCTCGGGCGGTAGGCCGCCGGTTGGCTACCCGAGCTGTTGTTCGAGCTTGTCGACCTCGTCCCGGAGGCGGGACGGAAGTTTGTCGCCGAAGGTGGCGAAGTGCTCACGGATGCTCGGCACCTCGGATCGCCACTCCTCCGGATCGACGGCCAGCAGCTTGTCCATGTCGGCGGGGGAGACGTCCAGACCGTCGGTGTCGATGGCTCCGGGGCCGGGCACGAAGCCGATCGGCGTCTCGGTGGCCTCGCCGGTCCCGTTGACCCGCTCGAAGACCCACTCGAGGACACGCGAGTTCTCCCCGTAGCCCGGCCACAGCCAGCGCCCGTCCTCGTCCTTGCGGAACCAGTTGACGTAGAAGATCTTGGGCAGCTTGTCCGGATCGGCCTCGGCGCCGATGCTCAGCCAGTGCGCGAAGTAGTCGGCCATGTTGTAGCCGCAGAACGGCAGCATGGCGAACGGGTCGCGGCGGAGGTTGCCCACCGCACCGGTCGCCGCCGCGGTGGTTTCGGAGGCCATGATCGACCCGAGGAAGACACCGTGTCCCCAGTCCCTCGACTGGAAGACCAGCGGAACCACCGAGGCCCGGCGACCCCCGAACAGGATGGCGTCGATGGGCACTCCGGTGGGGTCTTCCCACTCGGAGGCGATGGCCGGGTCCTGAGCGGCCGGGACGGTGAACCGGGCGTTGGGATGGGCCGCCGGCGTGCCGGCCGCCGGGGTCCAGTCCTCGCCCTTCCACGAGGTCAGGTGGGCCGGAGGATCGTCGGTCATCCCCTCCCACCACACGTCGCCGTCGTCGGTCAGGGCGGTGTTGGTGAAGATGGCGTTGCCGTCCAGGGTCAGCATGGCGTTGGGATTGGTGTGGCTGTTGGTGCCCGGGGCCACCCCGAAGAATCCCGCCTCCGGGTTGATGGCGTAGAGACGGCCGTCGGCGCCGAACTTCATCCAGCAGATGTCGTCCCCGACCGTTTCGACCTTCCAGTCGGGCAGGGTGGGGATGAGCATGGCCAGGTTGGTCTTGCCGCACGCCGAGGGGAACGCACCGGTGACGTACCGCGTCTCGCCGGCCGGCGAGGTCAGCTTGAGGATGAGCATGTGCTCGGCCAGCCAGTTGTCGTCCCGTGCCATCACCGAGGCGATGCGGAGGGCGAAGCACTTCTTGCCCAGCAACGCGTTGCCGCCGTACCCGGAGCCGTACGACCAGATCTCACGTGTCTCGGGGAAATGGACGATGTACTTGTTGTCGGCGTCACACGGCCACGGGGAATCGACGTCGCCGTCGGTCAGGGGTACACCCACCGAGTGGAGGCAGGGCACGAAGTCGCCGTCGGCCCCGAGCACCTCGAGGGCCCCCCGGCCCATACGGGTCATGATCCGCATGGAGACCGCCACGTAGGCCGAATCGGTGATCTCCACCCCGATGTGGGCGATGGAGGAGCCGAGCGGGCCCATCGAGAAGGGGACGACGTACATGGTCCGCCCCCGCATCGATCCCCGGAACAGATCGGTCAGCTTGGCCCGCATCTCCGCCGGGTCCTTCCAGTTGTTGGTCGGACCGGCATCGGACTCGAGGGTCGAACAGATGAAGGTCCGGTCTTCGACCCGGGCCACGTCACCCGGATCGGAATGGGCCCAGTAGCTGTTGGGCCGCTTGGCGTCCGAAAGTTTGGTGAAGGTCCCCGCACTCACCAGAAGCTGACACAGCCGGTCGTACTCCTCGGCCGAGCCGTCGCACCACTCGACGTTGTCGGGCTCGGTCAGCGCCGCGATCTCGTCCACCCATGCGATCAGCTTCTTGTTTGCGGTGGGGGGCATGGGTTTCTTACTCCTCCTCGGGTTTCCGGCTCGGTCCGAACCCACGACCGGGGCCGCGTGGGGCCTGTCCACGGGTTATCCACTGATTGTAGTGGGGGACCATTGCCCACAATGGTAGGCAAGGTACGTGGACAGTCCCAATTCCGGGGATCGCCGGCCGGCGCCGATGGGCGGCACCGACGAGTTTGCCGCCATCGACCTGCTGCGGAGCCGATTCGAGTCCGCGGCCCGCTCCGTGCACCCGGAGGGGGAACTCCCGCCGCCGGGCGAGACCTGGATCGGCGACGACGCCGCCGTGCTGGTCCTGGGCTCGTCCGATCGGGTCGTCTGGGCTACCGACCTGGTCGTCGAGGGCGTCCATGTCGATCTCGGCCTGGGCGGCCTCGACGACGTCGGTTACAAGGCGCTGATGGTCACCGTGTCCGATCTGGCCGCCATGGGGGCCTGGCCCCGCTTCGCCCTGGTCTCGATCGCCGCCCCCGGGGGGACCGACCTCGACCTGCTGGGGGCCGGGGTGGCCGGTGCGGCCACCGATTCGGGCTGCGTGGTGGTGGGCGGCGACCTCTCGGGGTCTCCGGCCCTGGTGGTCTCGACGTCGGTGGTGGGCACCCTGCGGGCCGGACCGGATCGGCCGCCCTTGCTCCGTTCGGGGGCCCGGCCGGGCCATCGCCTGTTCGTGACCGGCCCCCTGGGGGGGTCGGCCGCCGGCCTCCGCCACTTGCGTGCCGGTGACCTCCACCCCACCGATGCGGGTGCCGCCGCTCTGGTTCGGGCCTACCGCCGGCCCCAGGCCAGGCTCGGTGAGGGCGAGGCGGCGCGGCTGTCGGGAGCCTCGGCGGCCATCGACATCTCCGACGGGCTGGTCTCCGACCTCCGGCATCTGGGCCGCGCCTCGGGGGTGGGGGTCGCCCTGTCCGACCTCCCGGTGGCGGACGGGGCCACCGAGGGGGAGGCTCTCGGAGGCGGCGAGGAGTACGAACTGCTGGTGGCGACCGCGGACCCGGACGCCCTGATCCGGACCTTCGGTGACGCCGGCCTCCGGCCCCCGATCGCGGTGGGGTGGTGCACCGACCGCGAGGGGGAGTACACGCTGGCCTCGGCCCCGCTGCCCGAGGGTGGTTGGCACCACCGCTTCTGAGCGGGGTCGTCCCGGCGTCCCGGCGGAGCCCTTGTCCGCTCTCCGCCGACCATTCTCAGAAAACCCACAGGTGGAGCGGTCACCATGGAGGGATGGACCGGTCGACGGCGTTCGAGACGGCCCGGTTGGCATCCCGGACGGACGGGGGGCACCGTGGTCACCGCTGAGCACCGGATCCTGGTCGTCGACGACGAGAAGAGCATCACCGACCTGGTCACCATGGCGCTCCACCTGCACGGCGCCACCACCGAGGTCGCCCACACGGGAACCGATGCCCTGCGGCTGGTCCGGACCTTCCACCCCCACCTGGTCGTCCTCGACGTGATGCTCCCCGACCTCGACGGGTTCGCCGTGCTCGAGCGGCTCGGGCGGGACCGGCGCCCGGTGGACACCCCGGTTCTCTTCCTCACCGCCCGCGGCGATCTGGACGACAAGCTCCGGGGACTGTCTCTCGGCGGCGACGACTACATGACCAAACCGTTCAGCGTGGAGGAGATGCTGCTGCGGATCGACGCCATCCTTCGACGGGCCGAGGGCTACGAGGAGCCCGGCCCCCGCCTCGTCGTCGGCGACCTCGAGCTGGACGAGGAGAGCCACGAGGTGTGGCGGACCACCATCCCGGTCGATCTCACCCCCACCGAGTTCCGGCTGCTGCACTATCTGATGGTCAATGCCGGCCAGGTCGTCTCCAAGGCCCAGATCCGCGACCGGGTGTGGGACTACAGCTTCGACGGCAAGGTCAACATGGTCGAGGTGTACGTCAGCTACCTGCGCAAGAAGATCGACATCTCCGGGCCGCCGATGATCAGGACGGTACGGGGCATCGGCTACTGCCTGCGCGTGCCGTCGGGTCGTACCGGCCCCCCGCCGTCGGAGCCGGCCCGATGACCCTGCGTCTCCGCCTCCTGCTGCTGTCGGTCGGGATCGTGGCCGCCGGTCTGGTCATCTCGGACGTGGTCACCTACAACGCCCTCCGTTCGTTCCTGGTGACCCGGGTGGACCAGCAGCTCGACGGCGCTGCCTTCCCGGTCGGCCGGGCGCTGTTCTCGACGTCGGGTCTGGGTCCCCAGGTTCCCGCCGCGCCCCGGTCGGGATTCCCCCGCAGCCCCCATACCGGCGCCGGGCCCTCGAGGGGCGGGTTCCGCAACGGCGGCGGGTTCTCCGCGCAGCCGGACAACGCCGCCCGCGGCGTGCTCGTCCCTCCCGGGACCTACGGCGTGCTCAGGAGCACCTCCGGCAAGGTCGAGGCCCACCTGTTCTTCGACTACGGCGGGAAGGCCCCGAGTCCGCCGCGCCTTCCGGCGTCGCTCCCCGGGTCGGGCCGGCCGGCGGGGACCGATCTCTACTTCAGTACCTCGAGCACCGGGTCGGGGTCGGTGGCCTACCGTGCCTTGGCCAAACCCCTCACCGGCGACAACGGCGTGATCATCATCGCCGTGCCCCTGACTGATCTGGAGAGCACGCTCCGGCAGCTCCTGTACATCGAACTGGTCGTGTCGGTCGTGCTGCTCCTCGGGCTCGGCCTCGTGTCCTGGGTCATGGTGCGCCGTGACCTGCGACCCCTCGTGGAGATCACCGAGACCGCGGGCGCCATTGCCGAGGGCGACCTGTCCCAGCGGGTCTCCCCGGTGGCCGAGGGCACCGAGGTCGGCCAGCTGGGCAAGGCCTTCAACACGATGATCGACGAGATCGAGGAGGCGTTCGCAGAGCGGGCCGCCTCCGAGGATCGCCTCCGCCGCTTCCTGGCCGACGCCTCCCACGAGCTGCGCACCCCGTTGACCTCGATCCTCGGATACGCCGAGCTCTTCGACCTCGGGGTGCGGGATCGGCCGGACGAGCTGGCTCGGTCGCTCCATCACATCAAGGACGAGGCGTCACGGATGGGCACCCTGGTCGACGACCTCTTCCTGCTGGCCCAACTCGACCGGGAGCGACCTCTCCGGAGCGAGCCGGTCGACCTCACCGAGGTGGTGCGGCGCTCGGTGGCCGGATTCGCGATGTCGGCCCCCGACCGCCCGGTGGCGCTCGACGTCCCTCAACGGGTGGAGGTCCGCGGCGACGAGGACCGTATCCGTCAGGTGGTGGACAACCTCCTCGGCAACGCCCTCGTCCACACACCCGCCGGGGCCGCCGTCGGGATCACGGTGACCGACGAGGACGGTTGGGCCGTGCTCACCGTCCACGACGAAGGGCCGGGCATCGACCCGGCCGACCTTCCCAGGATCTTCGAGCCGTTCTTCCGGGCCGACCCCTCCCGGGCCCGGTCGTCGGGAGGAGCGGGCCTCGGGTTGGCCATCGTGGCCGCCATCGTGACCGGCCATGGGGGCACGGTCCGGGCGGTCGGCGGTCGGGGCGCCACCTTCGAGGTCCGACTGCCCGAGCAGGGATGGACGATGGGCAACGGCCACCCTCCCGAGGGCGAGGCGGCGCCCGAGGGGTGAGGACCGGGTCCTCTTGGCCGACGCCCTCAGCTTGGCCGACGCCCTCAGGCGACCCGGCGGATGCTCAGGCCGGGATGTCTCGGACCGGTCGCTTGACGACCTTGCCCGAGCGGATGCACGAGGTGCAGACGTTGATCCGGCGTGGCGAGCCGTCCACCAGGGCCCGCACCTTCTGGATGTTCGGATTCCAGCGCCGCTTCGTCCTGCGGTGGGAGTGGCTGATATTCATGCCGAACGACGGCTTTTTCCCACAGACCTCGCACACCGCTGCCATGACGTTCCGACTTCCTTCTCGATCCTCAGGGTAAGCCGCAAAGGTTAGCATCCTGGCCATGGTGGTCCTCGACGCGCTCGGAGCAACGGAGCTGTGCCAGGTGATCGCCACCTTCCGTGACGGGCTCCGCTCACACCAGGATGTCATCAACCGCCTCAACGTCTACCCGGTGCCCGACGGCGACACCGGCACCAACATGGCGCTGACCCTCGAATCGGTCACCGAAGAGCTCGACGCCCTCCAGTCGCCGGACCTGGACGCCACCTGCCGGGCCATCGCCCACGGCTCCTTGATGGGTGCCCGCGGCAATTCCGGAGTCATCCTGTCCCAGCTGCTCAGGGGCATCTCCGAGGGCCTCAACAGCTCCACTCCCCGGCCCGGTCCCCGCGAGCTCGCACAGGCCCTGATCATCGCCGACAAGCTGGCCCGGGAGGCGGTGATGCGCCCGGTGGAGGGCACCATCCTGACGGTGGCCAGAGGGGCCGCGGACGAGGCCAAGGGGGCCGCCGATGCCGGAAAATCGCTGGTCGACGTGGCCGAGGCTTCGAGGGCCGGGGCGGCCGAGGCCCTCGCTCGCACCCCCTCGCTCCTGCCCGTCCTCGAGCAGGCCGGGGTGGTCGACGCCGGGGGGACCGGCCTTCTGCTGCTGTTTGACGCCCTCTTGTCCGTGCTGGACGGCCGGCCGATGCCCCTGCCGCCGGACATGCCCGAGGTCACCTTCGACCTGGTCAACCCTGATGCCCCCGGAGCCGCGGCGGCGGCGGGCGACGATGCCGATGCCGGCCTGGCCGGGCTCCGCTACGAGGTCATGTACCTGCTCGAGGCCGCCGACGAGACGATCCCCTCCTTCAAGGAGGTGTGGGCCGGCCTCGGGGACTCGATCGTCGTGGTCGGCGGGGACGGACTGTGGAACTGCCATATCCACACCGATGACATCGGGGCGGCCATCGAGGCGTCCCTCGATGCCGGCCGGCCCCGCACCATCCGGGTGACCGACCTCATCGAGCAGGTGGAAGAGGAGCGCTGGGTCCGCGAGGCGGCGGACACCGTGGGCAGCGGCCCGGCCGCCACACCCCCGGGACCGGCGCCGACCACCGGGGTGGTGGCCGTGGCCACCGGGGAAGGGGTCGGTCGTATCTTCCGATCCCTCGGCGTCCAGGGGCTGCTCTCCGGCGGCCAGTCCATGAACCCGTCGACCGCCGAGCTGGTGGAGGCGGTGGAGTCGGTCCGGTCCGAGGAGGTGGTCATCCTCCCCAACAACGGCAACATCCGGCCGGTGGCTGAGCGGGTCGACGACCTCACCGCCAAGACGGTGTGGATCGTCCCCACCGAGACGGTGGTCGAGGGCTTTGCCGCGCTGCTGGCCTACGACCCCGAGGCCCACGGCGAGGTCAACGCCCGGACCATGGCCGCCTCGGCCCTCAAGGTGGTCCCGGGCGAGGTCACCCGGGCGGTGCGCGACTCGGACAGCCGCGCCGGCCCCATCGCCGCCGGCGACTGGCTCGGCTTGTCCCGACAGGGGATCGAGGTGGTCGACGACTCGTTGGCCGCGGCGGCGTGCTCCTTGCTCGAGATACTGGTCACCGAGAGCCACGACCTGGTGACCATCATCGAGGGCGAGGGGTCGGGGGCCGCCGACACCCGCCGGATCACCGAGTGGATCAAGGATCTCCGGCCCAATGTCGAGATCGAGGTCCACCACGGCGGACAGCCCCACTACCCGTACCTGTTCTCCATCGAGTGAGCGGGTCGGTCCTCCGTCCGGTGGGTGGTCCACCCCTGGCCGAGGGAGAGGCGACGACGGGTCCGGGGCGGAAGCTCCGCCAGCTCTCGGAACTGCCGGTGTCGGTGCTCAAGGGGGTGGGGGAGGCGGCCCGGCGCGAACTGGCCGAGCTCGAGATCGAATCGGTCCTCGATCTGGTGACCCACTACCCGCGCCGCTACATCGACGGCACCAAGCTGGTGCCGATCGCCGATCTGACCGAAGGGGACAAGGCCTCGGTGCTGGCCCGGGTGATCAGGGTGAGCCGGCCGCCTTCGGGCTACGGGCGGGGCCGACGGCGCCCGCCGTCACGGGTCGTGGTCGGCATCGCCGATGACAGCGGCCGCCTCGAGGTGGTGTTCTTCAACCAGGCGTGGCGGGCCAAGCAGCTGGCCGTGGGCACGGTGGCCATGTTCTACGGCACGGTCGGCTCCTACCGCGGCGTCCTCCAGCTGAACAGCCCCACCGCCGAGGTCCTGCGGGCCGCGGGCGACGACACCGAGGCCGACGACGAAGGAGAGCCGGGGGAGCGGACCGGGCGGGTGTACCCGGTGTACCCGCTCACCGACAAAGCGGCCAAGCTCACCTCGGCCCGGTTGGGCCGTTACGTGGGGGAGGCCCTCGACCGCGCCGGAGTCTTCGCCGACCCGATGGCCGCCGGGTGGCGGGAGCGGTTCGACCTGGTCGACCGCACCACCGCGTTCAACCGCATCCACCGGCCGGCACGGATGTCCGAACGCGAGCCGGCCCGCCAGCGGTTGGCCTTCGACGAGTTGTTCCGGCTGCAGCTGGCCCTCGTCCTCCGCCAGGACCGGCTGCAGCGTGACGCCCGCGGCATCCGTCACGTCGTCGCCCGTGACGATGGGTCCCCCAACCTGGAGGACCGGTTCGTCGACCGCCTCCCCTTCACGCCCACCGAAGCCCAGCGCCGGGCCATGGCCGACATCCGTGACGATCTGTCCGGCCCCCTCCCCATGCACCGTCTCCTGCAGGGCGATGTCGGGTCGGGCAAGACGGTGGTGGCGGTGGCGGCCATGCTGGTGGCGGTGGAGGGCGGTCACCAGGCCGCGCTGATGGCACCGACCGAGGTGCTGGCCGAACAGCACGCCTCCGAGGTCACCACGCTGGTCGAGGGCCTGTCGGTGCCCGACCCGGCGACGCTCGAGGGCCGGCGACCGCTCCGGGTCGGCCTCCTCACCAACAAGACGGGCGCCGCCGACCGGACCGCGCTCCACGCCGGCTTGGCCGACGGCACCGTCGACCTCCTCATCGGGACGCACGCCCTGCTGACCGACCAGGTCGGGTTCCGGTCGCTCGGCGTGGTGGTCATCGACGAGCAGCACCGGTTCGGTGTGGAGCAGCGGGCCGCGCTCCGGGCCAAGGGCCGCGGCGCCGACGGCCACGGCCGTGACCCCGATCTGCTGGTGATGACGGCCACCCCGATCCCGCGCACCGCGGCCATGGTCGTCTTCGGCGATCTGGACATGACCATCATCGACGAGCTCCCGCCGGGCCGTCTCCCGGTGACCACCACCTGGCTGAAGGGACCGGCCGGGTCGGACGAGGCCGACGAGGCGTGGACGCGTGTCCGCTCCGAGGTGGCGTCGGGCCGCCTCGCCTTCGTGGTGTGCCCTCTGGTCGAAGGATCCGACCGGGTCCAGGCCACCTCGGTGGTGGCCGAGGCCGAGCGCCTGGCCGGCGCCGAGCTGTCCGGGCTGCGAGTCGGACTCCTCCACGGCCAGCTCCCCCCGGCGGAGAAGGAGCGGGTCATGGCCGAGTTCCGGACCGGTCGCCTCGACGTCCTGGTGGCCACGACCGTGATCGAGGTCGGAGTCGACGTGCCCGAGGCCACGGTCATGGTCATCGAGGACGCCGACCGGTTCGGGATCGCCCAGCTCCATCAGCTGCGGGGCCGGGTGGGGCGGGGGAGCGACCCGTCGTGGTGCTACCTGTTGTCGGCCAACGACACGCCCGAGGCCGCGGCCCGGCTGTCGGCCATGGAGCGGACCTCCGATGGGTTCGAGCTGGCCGCGGTCGACCTCGAGCTCCGAGGGGAGGGCGCCATCCTCGGAGAGCGCCAGAAGGGACGCAGCGACCTCAAACTGGCCCGGCTGCTCTCGGACCAGCCGCTGGTGGTCGATGCCCGGACCATGGCCAAGGAGTTGGTGGCCGAGGACCCCGAGCTGACCGGCCACCCGCTCCTCGTCGACGAGCTGCGCATCTTCATCGACGACGACGAGGCCGAGTTCCTGTTCAAGAGCTGAGTCCGGGGCCCACCCCCGATGCCCGGACGACCATGGGAAAAGGGAGGCGGCCGGTAGGCTGAAGCGGTGCGTGTGATCGGTGGTGAGTTCCGGGGTCGGCGCCTGTCGGCTCCCGCCCTGCCCACCGTGCGGCCGACGTCGGACCGGGTCCGCGAGGCGATCTTCGACATCCTGTTCAGCCTGGGCGGGGTGGAGGGCCTCCTGGTCGCCGACCTGTTCGCCGGGTCCGGGGCGATGGGGATCGAGGCCCTCTCCCGTGGTGCCGCCTCGGTGACCTTCGTCGACCGGAGTCCGGAAGCACTGGCCGCGGTCCGGGCCAACCTGGCCTCGGTGGGCCTGGCCGATGCCGAGGGTGAGGGTGAGGCCACCGTGGTCCGTGGCGACGCCACCTCCTGGGCCTCGACCACCGCCTCGCGCTACGACCTGATCCTGTGTGATCCCCCCTACGACTACGACGGGTGGGAATCACTGGTGGCGACGCTGCCGGCCGATCTGGCCATCCTCGAATCGGGCAGCGAGATCCCCGCACCTCCGGGGTGGGGGATCATCAAAACCAAGCGGTATGGGGGTACGATCGTGACCGTGGCCCGTCCCGAGCTGGTCACGGAGAAAGGTCTGTCGTGAGGATTGCGCTCATACCCGGCTCGTTCGATCCTGTCCACAACGGACACCTCGAGGTCATCGAGCGCGCCACCCGCCTCTTCGACGAGGTGGTGGTGGCCACCTTGCGCAATCCGCAGAAGGACGGCGCCCTCTTCGACCTCCACGAACGCCAGGAGATGCTGGAGGAGTCGCTGCACCACCTGGACAACGTGCGCATCGTGTCCCTCTCCACCCTGGTGGTCAACGTGGCCAACGACGTCGGGGCCAGCGTGATCGTGAAGGGTCTGCGGGCCGTGTCCGATTTCGAGAACGAGATGCAGATGGCCCAGATGAACAAGCAGCTCTCCGGGGTCGAGACCCTGTTCATCCCGACCAGTTCGACCCACTCGTTCATCGCCTCCAAACTGCTGCGGGAGGTGGCCCGCTTCGGAGGCGACGTGACCTCGTTCGTCCCCGAGGTGGTGGCCCTGCGCCTCAAGGAGAAGTTCGCCGGTGAGTGATCTCTTCGAGGACCTCGACCAGCAGCGGGCCGCCGGTGAGGAGCACGATGCCGAGGCGTTGATCCGCAGCGCTCTCGACCTGGTGCAGACGGCCAAGGCCATGCCGCTGTCGGCATCGGTGCTGGTGTCGCGCGAAGAGCTCGCCGAGTTGCTGCAGGCGGCACTCGACCGGATGCCGGACGAGCTCCGCCAGGCCCGTTGGCTGCTCAAGGAGCGCGATGAGTTCCTGGCCGAGAAGGGCAGAGAAGCCGACAACCTCCTCGAAGAGGTCCGGGTGCAGGCCGAGCGGATGGTGCAACGGACCGAAATCGTCCGCCAGGCCAACCATGTGGCCCAGCGCATCCTCGACGATGCCAACGAGGAGGCCCGCCGGTTGCGGCACGAGGCCGAGGACTACGCCGACCAGAAGCTGGCCAGTTTCGAGATCGTTCTCGATCGGACGATGAAGACGGTCCAGGCCGGTCGGGAGAAGCTCCAGGTCAGTCCGTTGCCCAAGGTCGAGATCGGTGAGGGTGGGGACACCTCGCTGGCCTCGGTCGGACCGGCGGGCGAGAGCCAGGGCGTCGACGATCCCGAGGGCTTCTTCGACCAGGACCTCGACTGAACCGAGCGGGTCGGTGAGCACCCACGGGGACAGGACCCAGGTGGCCGAGGAGCGGGCCCCCGACGCTCGGCGCCGGCCCCCTCGCCCGTTCATCGTGCCGGTGGCGGCCCTGCGCAAGACCGCGGGCACCGTGCGTCACGAGACCCGGGAGGGATCGATCGAGGGGATGGCCGCGGTCGGGGTCTCGGTGCCCGACCGGGCGCCGGTGGTCTGCGACCTCACCCTCTCCTCCTACCCGGACGGGATCATCGTCACCGGCACGGTGGGTGCCCCCTGGGTGGGCGAGTGCCGTCGATGCGGCGGACCGGTTTCGGGGACGGTGGAGGCCGAGGTGCGCGAGCGGTACGTGCCCAGGCCGGACCGGTTCGACGAGGACGCCTATCTGCTCGACGGGGACGAACTGGACCTCGAGCCCCTGGCCCGTGACGCGGTGATGCTCGATCTGCCTCTCGCCCCGCTGTGCTCGCCGGACTGCCTCGGCCTCTGCCCCCGGTGCGGCCAGAACTGGAACCTGGCCGCCTGCGCCTGCCCGCCCACCGGCGACCCCCGATGGAGCGCGCTCGATGCCCTGCGTGGCCCGGAGGACGACAATTTGGCCTAGGATGCCCTCCTTATGGCCGTTCCGAAGAAGAAGACCTCCAAGTCGAAGAGCCGCAGCCGCCGGGCATCCAACTGGGTGCTGAAGGCGCCGGCGCGTTCCACGTGTCCCCAGTGCACCGCGGCCAAGACGCCCCATGTGGTGTGCCCGAACTGCGGTTGGTACAAAGGCCGTCAGGCCATCGAAGTCGAGTAGTGGCGCGAGGCGGCGCACGGCCGGAGGGTGAGGCGTTCGCCGCCCTCCCGGTGGTGGTGGATGCCATGGGCGGGGACCGCGCACCAGGGGAGATCGTGGCCGGGGCCCGTGAGGTGGCCGAGCGGACCGACATCAAGGTGTCCCTGGTGGGCCGGCCGGGCGAGATGGGAGACGTCGGTGGCCTGCCGTGCCTGCCGGCCAGCGAGGTCATCGGCATGGACGACGACCCCGGCAACAGCGTCCGTCGCAAGAAGGACTCGTCGTTGGTGCGAGCGGCCGAGGCGGTCCGGGACGGCAAGGCCATGGCCATGGTGTCGGCCGGCAACACCGGGGCGGCCATGGCCTCGGCCCTGTTGCGGATGGGCCGGCTGCCCAGCGTGATCAGGCCGGCTATCGCCACACCGATCCCCTTTCCCGGGGGACCTTGGCCGACGGTGCTCCTCGACTCGGGGGCCAACGCCGAGTGCACGCCGCAGATGCTGGTGCAGTTCGCTCAGATGGGGGCGGCCTTTGCCGGCCAGCGCTACGGGATCGACAAGCCCCGGGTGGCGCTGCTCTCGATCGGGGAGGAGAAGTCGAAGGGCACCTCGTTGGAGAAGGAGGCCTATGCCCTGCTGGCCGACGGCGGCGGAGGCCCGGCCTTCGATTTCGTGGGCAATGTCGAGGGGCGCGACTTCTTCACCGGGATAACCGACGTCATCGTGACCGACGGGTTCACCGGCAACGTCGCCCTCAAGACGCTGGAGGGCTCCATGCGGTTCCTGATGAGCCAACTGGTGGACATCCTCGGGCGTCCCGACGTCAAGCAGACCGCCGATGCCCTCTACCCCCATCTTCTCCCCTTGGCCGCCGCGCTCGACCCCGAGAACACCGGCGGCGCCATGCTGCTCGGCGTCGACGGGGTCTGCGTGATCAGCCACGGCTCCTCCTCGTCGGTGGCCATCGTCAACGCCATCACCGTGGCCCACGACCTGGCCGTCGGCGGTCTGGTCGGGGCGGTCGCCGCGTCGGTGACCCCGCCGGCGACGGACGACTGACCGGGGTGTTCGGCCGCCGGCCGCTTCAGCCCCAGAAGGTGGACAGGACCCCGACGTCGGCCGATGCCTGGCGTGCGCCCATGGCCAGCGCCCGGGGGATGCTGGTCGGTGCCATCAGTTCGAGGAGGTCCACCTCGGAGGGAGTCCGGAGGACGACCTCGGTCCCCGACGCCACCAGGTCGTCGAACTCCTGACGGCCGGAACCGGGGTGCGACGTCATCATCCCCTCGGTCATGTCACTGCCGTCGGTCAGGGCCAGGATGAGCACCCGTCGGGCTCCGGCCAGCAGGTCGAGATGGGTCCCGGTACCGCTCACTCCGCCGTCCATGCACCGCCGGTCGCCGATGGGTTGGGCCGCGAAGATCCCGGGGACCGCGCTGCTGGCCGCCGCCGCCCGTGCCATGGTCGTGTTGGCCTCTCGGGTCACCACGCACCGCTCGCCGGTGTAGGCATCCACGCAGGTGATGTGCAGCGCATCGGAGGGCCAGCGGCTCGTCCCGAGCACGAGGGCCACGTTGCGCCGGGTGGTGGCGGCGCTGGGGGTCTGGGCGGCCAGGGCGGCGTGGCCGATCTCCTGGACCGTGCCGGGCTCGCCGTCGGTGGCCTTGATGAAGAGATCGAGGGCCCGTTGCTGGCTGGGGTGCAGTTGGGAGGCGGGGGCCAGGGCCGAGACGATCGCCGGCAGCTTGGACACGACGGCGATCTCCGAGTGGAGGCGGTTCAGCTTTCCCGAAGCCAGGGCCGACGCCACCATCGACCCGGCGGAGGTGCCCACGATGCGCTCGGAGTTGTCGAACCGGATCCCGTGGGTGGCCAGCGTGCGGAGATAGGCCGCCTGCCAGGCGACGAAGAACAACCCGCCCCCGCCGAGGCAGAGCCCCCGGTCGATGCCCTTGCCGTACTGGGCGTCGAAGGTCCGGGGGATGGCCAGCTCCACGGCCGGGGCGGAGGGGGAGAGGCGACCTCGCGGCATGGACGAACACTACCGGGGCCGGTCCCGCACCGTGTTCGGCCGGGACATGGTGCACGGCGCGCCCAGGCGGGGGACAGACGCGCCCGCCAGTCACCGAACCGCGGCCGCCGGCTGCCGGGGAAGGAGGGTCGGGCGCGCCACCGCCCGGTCCGGTCGGCGCCCGACCTGAGGGCCGGGGCCGAGCTCAGCGGCTGAGCAGGTCCTTGGCGATGTGGGTGACCTGGATCTCGTCGGTGCCCGCGTAGATCTGGAAGACCTTGGCGTCGCGGGCCAACTGCTCGACCCGGAATTCGGCCATGTACCCGTTCCCGCCGAAGAGCTGCACGGCCTCCATGGCCACCTCGGAGGCGGCCTGCGCCGAGTAGAGCTTCATCGCCGACGCCTCGGCCAGCGAGAGGCTCTTGCCGGCGGCCGAGAGCTCGATGTGCCGGAAGACCAGGTTCTGCACGTTGAGCCTGGCCACCTCCATCTTGGCCAACTTGAGTTGGATCAACTGCCGGTCCCCGATGGGCTGCCCCCACAACATCCGGTTCTTGGCGTACTCGACCGACAGCTTGAGGCACTCCTCGATGAGGCCCAGCGACATGGCGGCCAATCCGGCCCGCTCGGTCACGAAGTTCCCCTTGGCCGACTCGCGTCCGCCGCCGCCGCTCTCGTCCTCGGTCTCGCCCAGGAGATGGTCGCGACCCACCCGGACGTCGGTCAGGAACAGCTCGCCGGTGGGCGAGGAGTGGAGTCCCATCTTGCGGAAGGGCTTGGACTGCTCGAGGCCGGGCATCCCCTTCTCGAGGACGAAGGTCAGGACCTGGCGGTCGCGGACCGGCGTGTCGGAGCCGTCGTCGAGCTTGGCGTAGAACACGATGGTGTCGGCGTACGGGCCGTTGGTGATGAACGTCTTGTTCCCGTTGAGGATGTACTCGTCGCCGTCACGGCGGGCCATGGACTGCATCCCCCCCAGGGCGTCGGACCCCGAGTTGGGCTCGGTGATGGCCCAGGCCCCGACCTTCTCGGCGGTGAGGAGGTCCAGCCCCCAGCGCTCCATCTGGGCCGGCGTGCCCTGCTTCATGATGGTGCCGCCGGCCAGGCCCAGGCTGACTCCCATGGCCGTCACGATGCCCGGGCAGTAGTGGCAGAGCTCGATGATGGGGATGAGGGTCATCGCCGCCGAGCCCCCGTCACCACGGCGCCCCGACTGTTCCGTCGCCGAGGAGTTCCCGGCCCCGGCGGACTTGCGCTCGAGCTGTGCCTTGAACCGGTCCCGCGCCAACTGGTCCATGCCGAAGGTGGCGTAGAGCTTCCGGATGATCTCGTAGGGCGGCATGTCGCCGAACTCCAACGCCTCGATGTTGGGCACCACCTCCGCCTCCACGAAACGACGGACGGCGTCCCGGACCATCAGCTGCTCTTCGGACCATTCGAACACGGCGGACCCCCTGTCGACCGACGACGCCCCCGGACCGGACCGGGCACTGATCCGAGGCTAACCGAGGTCGGCCTACAGTCGGTACGTGTTGCCTATGAGACGGGAGCCGGAACAGACGGCGTTCGAGCGTTGGGGCGGTGAGCCCTTCTTCACGACGCTCGTCGAGCGGTTCTACGAGGGGGTCGCCGCCGATCCGCTGCTCCGGCCCCTGTACCCCGAGGACCTGACCGATTCCAAGTCCCATCTGGCTCTGTTCCTGATGCAGTACTGGGGTGGCCCGCGCCTCTACAGCGAAGAGCGGGGACATCCGCGCCTCAGGATGCGCCACGTCCCGTTCGCCATCGGTCCCGCCCAGGCCGACGCATGGTTGCGTCACATGACCGACGCCGTGCACCGTGCCGGCCTGGACGCCGACGATCAACAGGAGCTGCTCGACTACCTGACCATGGCGGCCCGCAGCCTGATCAACTCGCCCGCCTGACCGAACACCGCCCTGACCGACACCGCTTGACCGAGCATCGCCCGCTCGACTCGTCTCTCACCAGGTCACGTCCAGCTGCTTGCGCATCACCGATTCGAAGGTGGCGTCGTCGAGCTGGGTCCGCGCCGAGAGGATGGCGACCGCGTCCTCGCCGACCGGAACCCGCAAGGGTGTGGCCGGGTCCTCGATGGCTCGGCGGATGGCCACCGCCACCAGCTCCGGCCCCGGCCGGCCGTTCGGCCCGGTGACCTTCAGGTCGGTTCCCTCCCACTGGTCCCACAGCCCGCGGTAGTCATCACTGCCGACGACGGCGTCGGCCTGTTTCATCCCCGGAGCGATGTACCCGGGCTGGATGATCACCATCCGGATGCCGAAGTGGGTGAGCTCGTAGTGCAGCGCCTCCGAGATCGCCTCGAGGGCGTGCTTGGTGGCCGAGTAGGGACCCTCGAGCGGCGACGACACCCTCCCCTGGACCGAGCTCACGTTGACCACCACGCCGCTTCCCCGGCTCCTCCACTGGGGCAGGACCCGTTGGACCAGCCGGAGAGGGCCGAAGGTGTTGGTCTCGAACATGTCCCGCAGGCGTTCGACCGGGACTGCCTCCATCGGTCCCTTGCACGAGACGGCGGCGTTGTTGACGATGGCGTCGAGCTCGCCGGCCTGGTCCAGGGCGGTGGCGACGGATGCCTCATCGCTGACATCGAGTGGTAGGCGCATGGCCACGTCGAGCCCATCGAGCAGCGAGACGTCCCTCGCCGTGGCGATGACCTCGTGCCCGGCCTCCGACAGCTCGGCGGCGGTGGCCGCGCCGATGGCCCGGGCCGAGCCGGTGATCAGGATGCGCACGGAGGCGAGCGTAGCCAGTCCCCGCCGGGCGGGATCACCGCCCCTCAGCTGGAGCCGTCGGCCCCCGGGATTCGGGCCACATCCACCGAAACGTCGAGCAGATGCGAGTCACCGCCGCCGAACACGATCCCCTTGATCGGGGACACATCCGAGTAGTCGCGACCCCACGCCGTGGTCACATAGGTGGAGCCCACGATCTTGTCGTTGGTGGGATCGACATCCAGCCATCCCCAGCCGGGGACGAACACCGACGGCCACGCGTGCGAGGCGTCCGCACCGATCCGCCGTTCCCCCTCATCGGGTGGGGCGGTCTCGAGGTAGCCGCTCACATAGCGCGCTGCCAGTCCCATCGATCGGAAGCACCCGATGGCCAGGTGGGCGAAGTCCTGGCAGACACCTCGTCGGAAGGTCAGCACCTCCTCCAGCGGTGTGGTCACCGTGCTGAACCCGGGGTCGTAGACGAAGTCCTTGAAGATCCTGTCGGTGAGCTCGGCGATGGCCTCGACGACGGGCCGACCCGCCGCGAACGAGGGTTCGGCATAGGTGTGGACGTTGTCGGAGAGGGTGACCAGGGGCGATTCGAAACAGAATTCGCGCACCGACAGCATTTCGGCACTCAGATCGGTCGACAGCGAGTCGCGGACCTGCTCCCATCCGGATCCGGTGGGGGGCAGTGGCTGTCCACCCGACACCGATACCACGCTCGTCGACGTCACCGTCAGCTCGTCGAAGGGCCCGTCCACGACGAAGGAGGAGACCGGGTTGCCGAAGAAGTCGGTGCGCTCGGACCAGCTGGTAGGGGTCGGCTCGACCATGAGGTCATTGGACAGGCAGTGCTGGCGGGCGGTGTCCCGCGGTCGGAGGTGGGCTTCGTTGCGGCAACGCGTCACCGGCGCGTTGTAGCGGTAGTTGGTGCGATGGATGATCCGGTACATCACCGGGATCTCCCGGCGGCATCGGCCCGAGAGCCGGCCAGTGACGAGAGGCGCTCGTGGACGAAGAATGTCTGGCGCAGGCTGTCCAGGAGATCGGCCAGCAGGCTGTCCACGCGGCTCAGCACCGTGTCGAGCTCGGGCCGGCGATTGGCGTCGGCATCGACGGTGGCCAGGCGGGCTGCGTCGGTCAGCCGCAACACGGTGGTGGCTTCGAGGATCAGGCGCTGCTCGCCGCCCAGGCGCTGGCCGGGCGGCCTGGAAGGCAGGTCGGAGAGATGGTGGAACAGGCGGTCGAGTTGGTAGATGACGCTGCGCGGGTTGGCCGCGTCGTAGACAACCAAGTCCACCGCGCCGGCCACCTGCATGATCGACCCGGAACGCCGTCGGAAGGTGATCAGGCTGTCCGAAGTCTTCAGCAGCGACTCGACCAGGAGGTCTTCGACCACCGCCGCCCGCCGGTTGACCAGCACGGCGCGGACCAGCCTGACCAGGGACTGGGCCCGTTCGAGACGACGACCGGCGTCGAGGAAGAGCCAGGCCGGGTCCCGCTCCATGTTCTCGGCCGAGAGCCCGGACAGGGCCAGGAGGGCCTGCAACAGGCGCTGCAGGCTGGACTGCACGCCGACCAGTTGGGTCGGAGGCCGATTGCGGAGCCTGGCCACCTCCTCCTCGACGTCACCCACCAGCTGCCAGGTGTCGCTCGAGAGCTGCTCGCGCACCGAGTAGGCCGCATCGACCAGCAGGCCGAGGGATGAGACCAGACTTCCGTCCACTCCGGCGTCAAGGACCAGGGCCAGGGCCCGCCGGTCGGTCGGGAGATCGGGTTCCGTCCCGCTATCGCGCGCCGCCGGCCGCCGCTCTCCTCGTCGTCCGCGTCGTTCCGTCCGTCGCAGCCGTCGCAGCCGACGTGCCGAACCCGCCCGCCCCGCCGGTCCCGCCCGCCCCGCCGGTCCCGCCGGCCCCACCGGTCCGGACACCCTGGTCCTCGGGCTCGGAGACCGGATCGAAACCCGACACCGCCCCGAGGGTGGAGAGAAGGACCTGGAGCGATTCGGCACCCCCGTCCACCCCCAATCCGAGCGGTTGGTCGAGCCGGGTCAGCACGGTTCTGATGAGGCGGATCACCAGCTCGGCGTGCTCGGCGGTTCGTCCCAGAACGAACAGCTGGGCCGCCACCCGGCCGGGAAGCGGGGTGTCGGCGTCCGACGCCAGGGGACTCACCCTGGTCCGGGCGGTCCGGAGCCAGGCGCTCTGCTGGAGTGCGGGTTCCGCCGAGGCCACCCAGGTGTCCTTACTGCTCCCCTCGCGGCGGCTGGAGATCATGAGCGCCGTCGGGCCCGCCCCGACCCTGGTCAACCCTCCGGGCATGACGCTGTACCCGTGGCTCCGTTCGCCGTTGTTGGCCGGGTCGGTCACCGCGAACGTGCGCAGGACCGTCGGCCTGGGCTCGAGCGTGCCGGTGGTGGTCACCGTGGGCGCAGTGGAGGGCTCGATGATCTCCTGCCCCACCCACTGACCAGGTCGGGCCCGGATCCGGTCCCGGAGGTCGTCGAGCGCGGCCGCCGACAGAGTCGACGCCACCAGCGGCCCGGGGAGGGCCAGGCGGGCACCGGCAGGACGATCATCTGCTCGAGGTGGGCCAGTACGTGGCTGAGCCCGGACACCCGTCCACACCACCAGGTCTCGGGGCCCCGGATGACGAGTTCCTCGCCGAGCAGAATGGGGGCCAATCTGTCGAGGAGGCTGGTCAGGGCTGGATCCTCGATGACCGCGCTCCCCAGGGGATTGACCACGGTCACCCGGCCCCGACGGACCACCTCCAGCAGTCCGGGCACACCGAGGAGTGAGTCGGCCCGGAGCTCGACCGGGTCGCACCACTGGTCGTCGACCCGCCGAATGACCACGTCGACCGGGTCGAGGCTGCCGAGCGAGCGAAGCCACACCCGGTTGTTGGCCACGATCAGGTCGCGGCCTTCGACGAGCGAGTAGCCGAGGTAGGAGGCGAGATAGGCGTGCTCGAAATAGGTTTCGCTCAGTGGTCCGGGGGTCAGGATGACCACCCGGGGCTCGTCGGCCCCGTCCGGTGCGGCCCTGGCCACCCCGCTCCGGATTGCCCGGAAGAAGCCGGCCAGGCGTTCGGCTCCGAGCTCACGGTGCAGTGCCGGCAGCACCCTCGAGAGGATGGTCCGGTTGACCAGGGCGTAGCCCAGCCCCGAGGGCGCCTGGATCCGGTCGCCGAGGGCTCGAAACTCGCCCCGCCCGTCACGGGCTACGTCCGTGGCGGTGAGAAAGAGGCGAGGGTCGCCGTCGCCGCTCATCCCCACACAGGCCCGAAGGAAGCCCGGATGGCCGAGGACCAGCTCGGCGGGGATGAGTCCGTGGGCCAGCAGCCGGCGTTCCCCGTAGATGTCGGCGAACACGAGCTCGAGGAGGGCGGCCCGCTGGGCCACGGCCGATTCGAGGCCGGACCATTCGGCCTCGTCGATGACCAGTGGACACGGGTCAAGCCGCCACGGTCGCCGCCGGCTCTGGTTGTCCACGGTCACGTTGTAGGTGGCGCCCTCGTTGCGGAGCAGGCGGGACACCTCGGTCTGTCGGGCCGAGCAGGCCCCTCGGCCCGAGTCCGGCCATGTCCGCCGCCACCTGTTTCCATCGGCTCCGGACGATGCCGTCGGGCCCGAGGAACTCGTCGGTCCTCCCCGGGACTGGGATGTACCCGGGCCAGGCCCGGTCATGGCTCTCGGGCGTGTTCCCGTCCTCGAACGGCTCCGCAGCCGTGGCCGTGGTCACGATGCCACGGACGAAGGCTGCCATCCGACGAAGGTGGGCCGGAAGTAGGTCCGGTCGATTTGGTCATGGATGTCCGACAGCGCCATCTGCACCTCGTCGAGGAATTCGCTCAGGCCGCCGAGGGTGAGGCGGGGCACGGCGGCCGACGCCACCAGCATGGCCGCGTTGGTGCAGGCGTCGAGGGTGTCCTCGGACCGCGCCAACCCCTTGAGCTGGCTGCGGGTCTCGGTGAGGCAGGCGCTGACCGCCCGGGGGAACCGGTCGTCCTGGAGGAGGAACCGGAGCGTGGATCCGCCCTGGGGCCGGGCCGGCATGGCCCGGCGGAAGGGCTGGTAGGCCGCCAGCGAGCGCAGGACGGCCATCCAATGGACCACGTCGTAGGGGTCATCGCCGCGCCTCGGATGCAGGTCCTCCGAACGGACGTCGAGCACCCGGGTGGTCAGATCGGCCCGTTCGAGGTTCTGGCCGATGGTGAAGAACGACATGGCCTCGTCGCGGCTCATCGTCCCGAGCATGATCCCGTTGACCCTCTGGGAACCGGCAACGACCCGGCGTAGCCATTGGACCCGCCCTTTGCGCGAGCGCGTCTCGTCGAGATAGTCCGAGCAGGTCAGCCAGAGGTCGTTGCCGGCCTCCCACACCTCGCGGGGTACGACCGGGCGGGCGGTCCGCAGGTTCTCCCGGGCGGACGAGAGGGCGCCGAGAATGGACGATGGGTTCTTCTCGCTGTGGAGCAGGAACTCGATGACATCGTCCTCCGCCGCCCGGTCGCCGCTGGGTTCGGACGACGCCGCGTAGTGGTCGTCGAACTCCCCGTCGACGCCGGCGATGGCGAGGAGCGGCTCCCATCCGACGTCTTCACCCACCGGCATGTCGACATGGGCATCGGTATGGACCTGCACGATCCGGGCGGTGCACTCGGCTCGCTCGAGATAGCGCCCGCCCCAGTAAACGGCTTCAGCCATTCGTGCCAGCAGCATGGCGGGCTCCTCGGTTTCGCTCGGCGGGTCCTCGGGCCCGATCGGATCGTTTGTCTCGTGCGCCATCGTCGTCGGAAGCCGTCTCTCGTCGTCCCCGGTCGGGCCCGGCTGCCCGATCCCGCCACCTCGGTGCTGCCATCCGAGGGCCGTCCTGGTCGGTGTCGTCCAGGATGTGTTGCACCGCGTCCTGCGTGGCGTGCTGGGCCGGGTGCCGTGTCGAGTAGGCGGCCGACCTGGCCCCGCCCTCCGGTTGGGTCGGCTCCTTGGTGTCGACCACCCAGGTGTCCTTGCTCCCACCTCCCTGTGACGAGTTGACGACCAGGGAACCGGCGTTGCGGGCCACCCGGGTGAGACCGCCCCGGGTGACGTAGGCGCCTTCGGGGCCGAAGAGGGTGAAGGGACGCAGATCCACATGCCGCGGCGCGATGGTACCGCCGCACAGTGTGGGTGCCGTCGAGAGCGGGATCACCGGTTGGGCCACCCACCGGGTCGGTGCGGCCTCGATCTGGCTGGCCGCGTCGTCGAGCTCGGCCGCCGTGGCCTGCGTTCCGACCAGCACGCCGTAGCCACCGGATTCGTTGGCCGGTTTCACCACCAGCTTGGCCAGGTTCCCGAGGACGAAGTGGCGCGACTCCTCGTCAGCGCACTGGAGGGTGGCCACCGTGGCCAGGATGGGTTCCTCGTCGAGGAAGAAGCGGATGATGTCGGGAACGTAGGAGTAGACCTTCTTGTCGTCGGCGATGCCGGCCCCCGGGGCGTTGACCAGGGCGACCCGACCCGATCGCCAGGCCCGCATGAGCCCGGGCACCCCCAGCAAGGAGTCGGGCAGGAACACTTCGGGGTCGAGGAAGAGGTCGTCGATCCGCCGGTAGATGACATCGACCTGCTGGAGCCCGTCGATGGTGCGGGCGTAGACGCAGTCATCGTCCAGCACGACGAGGTCGCTGCCCTCGACCAATTCCACCCCCAGCTGCTGAGCCAGGAAGGCGTGCTCGAAGTATGCAGAATTGTAGATTCCCGGCGTCAGCACCACGATGGTCGGATCGCCGGTGGACGGGGACACCGAGGCCAGCAGGCCGGCCAGCCTCCCGATATAGGGATCGACCGGCTCGATGCTGTAGTGCCGGAAGAGTTCCGGGAAGACGTGTTTGGCCATCATCCGGTTCTCGAGGAGGTAGGACACGCCCGAGGGGACGCGCAGGTTGTCCTCGAGTACGTAGACCGTCCCGTCGGTGTCCCGGATGAGATCGCTTCCGCAGATGTGGGCCCAGACACCGCCGGGGGGCTCGACGCCGACGCACTCACGGCGGAAGTTGGGAGAGCCGGCGACCAGTTCGGAGGGCACCACTCCACTGCTCACCGAGCGTTGGTCGTGGTACACGTCGTCGATGAACAGGTTGAGGGCGCTCAGCCTCTGGACCAGGCCGGCTTCGATCAGATGCCACTGATCGGACGGCATCACCCTCGGGATGACGTCGAAGGGCCACGGCCGGTCAGTCGTCCCGGCGGACTCCTCGTAGACGGTGAAGGTCACCCCGATGGCCCGCATCTCCCGGTCGGCCGCGTCCTGGCGCTCGGCCAGCCCGTCGGGTCCGAGTTCGGTGAAGTGCTCGAACAGGGCGAGCGCCGCCGGCCTGGGTACGCCGTCCGGCGCCACCAGCTCGTCGTAGAAGGTGCCGGGGTCGTAGGGCGGCCACCGGACCTGGCTCGCTGCCTCTCCGTGCCCGTCTCCGCCTCCGTCCGCGGGCCCGGCCCCGGGCGCGGCGGTCGGATCGGTGGATTCCACACTCCAAGTGCTACGACGCCGATGGGTCCGATGGGTTGCCAGAGTGTTTCGACTCCGTGAATGTCACCTTCCGGTAACATCTGCCCAGCCAAAGGTCCCGGTCAGGGTGGATACCGCAGCCCATGGGATGCGCGCCCGAAAGGCCGTGTTCTTGGAGATCGTGCCGCCGGAGGGTCGTGAGCGTCCGGGGCGTCAAGCCCCTGACCTGCGAATTCAGGCGCCGACCTCGAAGAGATGACCACGAGACACAGGAGAAGCCGTGCCCGCAGAGACCCACATGGAAAAGGGTCCCCTCGACCGCCAACAGGTCCTCGACCTCATCCGGGACCTCCTCGCCGACATTCTCGAGATCGAGCCCTCCGCCATCACCGAGTCGTCGTCGTTCGCCGAGGACCTCGACGCCGACTCACTGGCCCTGATCGAGCTGGTCGAGGGTCTCGAAGAGGAGTTGGGCGAGCGCTCGGTCGGATTCCGCATCGATGACGAGGACCTCGAAGAGCTTCGCACCGTGCGGGACTCCGTCGACTACGTCTACGCCAAACTCGGAGGGGCCTGAGGCGCGTCCCATGGCGCCTGCAGACGGCTCGGGGTCGACCGGGGGGACGCACGTGCTGGCCGACCGGATCGGCTACCGGTTCAAGGACCCGGCCCTGCTCGATGAGGCCATGGCCCACCGCTCGTGGTGCGCCGAACAGGGGGGCAGAACCTCCAACGAGCGCCTGGAGTTCCTCGGTGACGCGGTGCTCGGCCTGGTGGTGGCCGAATTCACCTACCGGGCCCACCCGGAGCTCTCCGACGGGGCGATGTCCAAGGTCCGAGCCTCGGTGGTCAACACCCGGGTGCTCGGCCAGGTGGGTCTGGCCCTGGGTATCGACGGGAGCCTGCGCCTCGGGCGGGGCGAGGATCTCTCCGGTGGCCGGGCCAAGGAGTCGATCCTGGCGGACGCCACCGAAGCGGTGATCGGGGCGGTCTACCTCGACGGCGGGCTCGCCGATGCCGGGCGGTTGGTCCTGTCCCTGCTCAGGGACCGGATTGCCGTCGCCGCCGGCGGGCCGGGCGAGTCCGATCACAAGAGCCGGCTCCAGGAGGAAGCCGTGCGTCTCGGCCGGGGTGTCCCCCGCTACGAATTGGAGAGTTTCGGCCCTGACCACGCACGGAGGTACCTGGCCACGGTGTACGTTGCTGGCCAGCGCCTCGGCACGGGGGAGGGGCGCTCCAAAAAGGACGCCGAGCAGGTCGCTGCCCAGGTCGCCTGCGAATCATTGGACGTCGAGAGAGGCGGGGGGGATGCCTGAGCTTCCCGAAGTCGAGACCATCCGGCGCGACCTCCAGAGCGAGGTTGTGGGCCGGAAGATCAAGTCGGTCGAAGTGCGCAACGGGCGCACGGTCCGCCGTCATCCGAGCGCCAAGCACTTTCGCGCCCGCCTGGAGGGCCACACCATCAAATCGATCGACCGGGCGGGAAAGTACCTGCTCCTGGGTCTCGATGACGGGCAGACCCTGGTGGTCCACCTGGGGATGAGCGGACAGCTCCAGCGGGCCAAGAGCGCCAAGGAGCCCAAGGCACCCCATACCCACGCGGTGATCACGTTCACCCAGGGAGGGCAGCTGCGCTTCGTGGACCCGCGCACCTTCGGCGAGATGTTCGTCTCGGCCGCCCCCGAGGACGGCGAGCCCCCCCTTCCCGAGCTGGCCCACCTCGGGTTCGACCCGCTCGAGGACGTCATGAGCTGGGAAAAGTTCTGGGTGCTCCTCTCTTCGCACAAGAGCGGTCTCAAGGCCCTCCTCATGGATCAGGAATTCGTGGCCGGGATCGGCAACATGTACGCCGACGAGATCCTCTTCGCCGCCGGGCTGCGCTACGACCGCCTCTCCAACTCGCTCTCGTCCCAGGAAGTCCGCCGTCTGTACCGGGCCATGGTCGAGACCCTGGCCGAAGCGGTCAAGCGCCGGGGGTCGTCTCTGGCCGACGAGCAGTACCGCGACCTGTTCGGCGAGGTCGGGGACTATCAGGACCAGCACCAGGCCTACGATCGCGAGGGCCAGGCCTGCCGGCGCTGCCGGGCCACCATCGTCAAGGTGAAGTCGGGCGGGCGGTCGACCTACTTCTGCGATCACTGTCAGGTCTGACCCGGATCGGCGAGGGTCCGGTTCGGTCGGGGCTTCGGGCGGTGCGGTCGGGGCGCCTCGGTTCGGGCGGTTCGGTTCGGGCGGGCCGTCGGGGTGGTTCGGTGGGGGGCTTCGCGCCCTTCCTCAACGGGGGCTTGACGGGGGCGTGGTGCGCAGGCGTCAACGGCCGACCGGTCCTGGCCGGAGCCGGCCACCATCGTCCACGCGGGTGGGCGTTGGCCGATAGGGTGAGCGCGCGGTGTTCCTGAAGTCACTCACCCTCAAGGGATTCAAGTCCTTCGCCGACCCGGCAGTGCTTGAATTCGAGCCCGGTATCACCGTGGTCGTCGGTCCCAACGGGAGCGGCAAGTCGAACGTGGTGGACGCCGTGGCCTGGGTGTTGGGGGCGCAGGGGCCGAGGACGGTGCGCTCGGCGAAGATGGAGGACGTCATCTTCATGGGCACGGCCAGCCGTCCCGCCCTCGGACGGGCCGAGGTGGCCCTCACCATCGACAACAGCTCCGGCCAACTGGGCACCGACCTGGCCGAGATCACCATCACCCGGACCCTGTTCCGGTCGGGGGACAGCGAGTACTCGATCAATGGCGCACCCTGCCGCCTCCTGGACATCCAGGAATTGCTCTCGGATACCGGCGTGGGCCGTCAACAGCACGTCATCATCAGCCAGGGCCACCTCGACGCCATCTTGGAGGCCCGCCCCGAGGACCGGCGGGCGGTCATCGAAGAGGCGGCCGGGGTGCTCAAGTACCGCCGGCGTCGTGAGCGTTCCGAGCGCCGCCTGGCCTCCACCGAGGAGAACCTGGAACGGCTCTTCGACCTGGTGCGCGAGGTCAAGCGTCAGATCCGACCCCTCGAGCGCCAGGCCGCCGCCGCCCGCTCGTATGCCGGCCTGTCCGACGCCTTGCGCGCCCTCAGGCTGTTTACGGCCGGATCGGAGCTCAAGGCCCTCGACTTCCGTCACGACGAGGGGACCAAGGCCCGGAACGAGCAGCGCGAGGCCGAGGACAAGATCCGGGGTGCCCTCAGCCAGCTCGACGCCGACACCGAGCGGACCGCCGACGAGATGTCCGCCCAACGCGAGTCCGACCTGGCCTCCGCCCTCGGACGGGCCGAGGGGATGGTCGAGCGGGCCCGGGGCCTGACCGGGGTGCTCCGTGAGCGGCAGCGCTCGCTGGCCCAGGCCCTCGACGCCGCGGCCGATGCCGACGTGGTCTCGACCCTCGAGGCCGAGGGGGCCCGACTGACCGAGGAGCTGGAGACCACCGAGGCCGAGGCGGCGGCGTTGGCCCCACAGCAGGCGGCACTCATCGCCGTCGAGGAGCAGATGGCCGGCGAGCTCGAATCCCACCTGCAGGCGTGGGGGGACGGCGCCGAGCTCCGCCGCGCCGACGAGGCGGTCACCGTGGCCCGCGGCCAGCTCGGATCCCTCGAGCACGCGCTGGAGCGCGACCGGCGCTCGTCGGATCAGCTGTCCGTCCGATTGGCCTCCACCGAGCGCAGGGCGGCCGTGCTGGAGGGGGAGGACCACGAGCTGGGGGAGCGCCTGGCCGAGACGGAACAGGCCCGCCATCAGCTGCAGTCCGCGGTGGCCGAGGCCGAGGCCGCCCACGGGCGGGCCACTGCCCGGCTCGAATCGGCCGAGGGTGCCCTCCGCCAGGCCGAACTGGAGCACCACCGGTCGGTGGCTCGGGCCGACGCCCTCGAGCGGGCCCTCGACGAGGCCCGGGGCGCGGCCGGGGCCGAGCTGCTCTCGGGCGTCGACGGGGTGGTCGGGATCCTTCTCGACCTCGTGGAGGTCGACGAGGGCTGGGAGGATGCCTTCGAAGCGGCCGCCGGGGCCTCGGTGGCGGCCGTGGTCGTCTCCGGGAGCGTGCCGGCCAAGTCGGCCCTGGCCCGGCTCCGCGAGGGAGGGGCCACCGGCGCCGTCCTGGCCCTCACCGACTCGGCTTCCCACGCCGGTGCCCACGCCGGCATCCACGCCGGCATCCATGCCGGCGCCAGCGCCGGGAGCGGCGACGCGGTCCCGCCCGGGACCGAGTCGATCCGTCCCCACGTCCGCCCCCGACCCGGGGGCCCGTTCCTCCCGGGGCTGGAGGCGGCGCTCGACACCCTGCTCTCGGGCTCCCACTGCGCCCTGGGCGGATGGTCCGACGCCATCGATCTCGCCCTGGCCCGCCCCGACCTGGTCGTGGTCACCCGCGACGGGGACCGCTTCTCGTCGGCCGGGTGGCGGGTTCGGGCGGGCGGCGGTGTGGTCACCGCGGCGGTGGTCGACGAGGCCCGGGCCCGGGCGACGACGGCGGCCGCCGCCGCGTCCGAGTCCGCCGACGATCGGACCACGGCTCGCTCGGCCGTGGAGTCCACCCGGGCGGCTGCACTCGAGGCCGTCCGGTCCGACGACCGGAACGAGGTCGACCATCAAACGGCGCGAGCCGCCCGCCAACGGGTGGCCGAGGACCGGCTGGCGCTCGCCTCCGAGCTCGAGGAGGTGCGCCGGACGGCGGCCGAGCTCGACGACCGGATCGCCCGGGACACGGCGCGCGCCGTCGAGCTCCGCGAGCAACTGCCCATCCTGGAAGCGGCGCGGACCGAGGCCGCCGGGAGGGCTGCCGCGGCCCGCGAGGAGCGCAAGCGGATCGACGAGCGCATCGCCGAGGCGGCTTCGGTCCGGAGCGAATGGGAGGTCCGCTCGGCCGGCCTGGTCGAACGGCGCCGGGTCCTGAGCGAGCGGCTGGCCGAGGTCGACCGGAGGCTGACCGGGCATGCCGACGAGCGCCGTGAGGCGGCCGAGCGCCGGACACGGCTCGAAGCCGACGCCACCGCCGTGGCCCGCCTCCTGGCCGTCGTGGGATCGGCCCAATCGCAGCTGGACTCGGCCCTGGCCGAGCTCCGCGAGCGCTACCGGCTCCAGATCGAGGCCGTCCGGGCCGGCGGGGCCCGGCTCGAGGAGCTCCGCCGTCAGCGCTCGGCCCACGAACACGAGCTGGCTGCGGTCAGGGGCCGACTCCAGAAGGTCGAACTGGACCTCGTGGAGGCGACCATCCGGCGGGAGTCGGTGGTCGAGTCCCTTCGCCGGGAGCTGGCCTGCGGTCCCGATGAAGCCCTGTCCGCCCCGCAGCCCGAGCTCCCCGAAGGCTCCGACCCGTCGACCCGGATCGTCGAGCTCGAAGCCGAGCTGGCTGCCCTCGGCCCGGTGAACCCCCTCGCCCTCGAAGAGCTCTCCGAACTGGGCGAACGCCATCAGTTTCTCGAGTCCCAGGTCGATGACGTCCGTTCCGCCCGTCGCGAGCTCCACCACGTGATCCGGACCCTGGACGAGGAGATCATGCACGTGTTCGATTCGGCCTTCGCCGACGTCAACGAACACTTCTCGACCTTGGTCACCTCGCTGTTCCCGGGGGGGACGGGCCGGCTCTCGCTCACCGACCCGGAGAACCTGCTGGACACCGGGGTCGAGGTCGAGGTCCGGCCGGCCGGCCGCAACGTCCGCCGGTTGTCACTGCTCTCGGGGGGCGAACGCTCGCTGGTCGCCCTGGCCTTCCTGTTCGCCGTGTTCCGGAGCCGGCCGTCGCCCTTCTACCTGATGGACGAGGTCGAGGCGGCTCTCGACGACGTCAACCTGCAACGGTTTCTCGGGCTGGTCCACGAGTTCCGCGAAGGTGCCCAGCTGATCATCGTGAGCCACCAGAAGCGCACCATGGAGGCTGCCGACGCCCTGTACGGGGTCACCATGGCTCCCGGAGGCTCCTCGAAGGTGGTGAGCCAGAAGGTCCCGCGCCACCGCAGCGACGGTCTGGAGTGGTCGGACGGTGAGACGGGCATGATGGCGCCGGCACCGGCTCCGGTGGGGGCCCCGGCACCGGCTCCGATTCCTGCTCCGGCGGAGGAGACGGGCGTGGACGGCGACACGCTGGCCGAGGCCGAGATCGAGACAGGGCGCGGGGCCGTCCCCGAGACCGGGCCCATGCCCGTTCCCGTGCCCGAGTCAGTACCCGAGTCAGTACCCGAGTCAGTACCGGTGTCCGAAGCTGTGCCCGAGCCCGACTCGGAGTCCCGCTCGGTGCCCAGATCCGAGTCACGGCCCGAGCCCAAGCCGGACTCACGGTCCGAACCCAGGTCGGAGGTCCGCCCCGGGGCCGGGCCGGTGCTGTCGGTGTCGGTCTCCTCCCCGGACGGGGACGTCCCCCAACACGGCAGTGCCCAACAGGCCGGCCGCGACCAACAGCCCGGTTCCGCACCGCCCGGCGCCTCCCGGTCGGAGGATGAGGAAGGTTTTGACAGCGTGCCCCCCGAGGAGCACCTCGACGAAGGTCCGGTGGCCGAGGGAGGGATCGCCAGGAGACGCTTCGAAGCGGAGCACGTGGGGGGCACCGACCAGTAATGGGTCCCGATCTGCTCGTCGCCACCTCCGATGTGGCGGTCGGCCTGTTCGTCGCCATACCGGTCGTGGTCGTGGCCGGAGGGGTGGCCGTCGGCCTGCGCCTGCGAGGTCGGGGCCCGAAAGAGCATGTGCCGGCCGGCGAGGTGGCCAGCGATGCTCCCACCGACGTCGAACTGGACCGGAGTGCCGATGCCACCCGGCTGGCCACCCTCGAAGAGGCCCCGCCGTCGACCGACCGGCCGGGGCTGGCCCCGGCACCGGTCGAGGAGGCACCGGTCGAGCCGGCACCACCCGAACCGGTCGAGGAGGAGCCGGCGGAACCGCCCACCTACCGGAGTCGTCTGGGCAAGGCCCGCGGCCTGCTCTCCGGATACCTGGGAGCGGTCCGGTCCAAGGGAAAGATCGACGCCGCCACCTGGGACGACCTGGAAGAGGCCCTCATCCGGGCCGATGTGGGAGTGGGTGCCACCGATGCCCTCCTCGACGGGCTGAGGGCCAGGGTCAAGAGTGGTGAGATCGTCGGCCCGGACGCGTTGGTCGATGCGCTGAAGGCCGAGCTGGTGTCGATGTTGACGTCGGTGGACTGGTCGCTGGCCGTGCCCGCTTCCGCGGGCGTCGGAGTCAGCGGCAGCGACGGGACGGACGCCGGCGATGCCGGACAGAACGGAGACGGCGAGCCATCCGTCGACGTCTGGCTGTTCGTGGGCGTCAACGGGGTGGGCAAGACCACAACGGTGGGCAAGGTGGCCAACCGGATGTCGGCGGCCGGAGCCAAAGTGTTGTTGGCGGCCGGCGACACCTTCCGGGCCGCCGCCGGTGAGCAGCTCTCGATGTGGGCGTCACGGGCCGACGCCGACATCGTCCGGGGATCCGAAGGAGGCGACCCGAGCTCGGTGGTGTTCGACGCCGTGCAGCGGGCGGCGTCGCGGGGGCATGCGGTGGTTCTCGCCGATACCGCCGGTCGCCTCCACAACAAGGTCAACCTCATCGAGGAACTGAAGAAGATCCGGCGAGTCGCCGACCGGCCGCCCGGTCATGTGGTCGAGGTGCTGCTGGTACTCGACGCCACCACCGGCCAGAACGGACTGGCCCAGGCCAAGGTGTTCCTCGACGCCGTCGATGTGTCGGGCGTGGTGCTGACCAAGCTCGACGGGACGGCCAAGGGAGGGATCGTGGTGGCCATCCAGCGGGAGCTCGGGCTCCCGGTCAAACTGGTCGGCCTGGGTGAGGGTGTGGAGGACCTCATCGATTTCGATGCGGCCGCCTTCGTGGACGCGCTCTTCTGATCGGTTCCACGCTCCCGATCGATGCCGTCCCGGCCTCCCCAGCCCCCGACCCGCGACCGTCGCGCCGACCGCCGTCCTATAGCCTGAGGACCCCATGTTCAGCCTGAGGACCCCATGTTCGAGAGCCTGACCGACCGATTCGAAGGCATCTTCTCCAGACTCCGCAGCCGCGGACGCCTGAGCGATGCCGATGTCGACGAGGTCCTCCGCGAGATCCGCACCGCCCTGCTCGAGGCCGACGTCGAGATCGGGGTCGTACGGAAGTTCACTGACGCCGTCCGCCAGCGTTGCGTCGGCCTCGAGCTGGTCCAGAACCTCAGCCCCGGCCAACAGGTCATCAAGGTGGTCAACGAGGAGCTGGTCAGCATCCTCGGCGGCGAGACGCTGCGGATCACCTACGCGGGCAGGCCCCCGACCGTGGTCCTGCTGGCGGGGCTCCAAGGATCCGGAAAGACCACGACCTCGGCCAAGCTGGCACGCTGGTTCAAGCAGCAGGGCCGCAACCCGCTGCTCGTCGGGGCCGACCTGCAGCGGCCGGCCGCCGTCGAACAGCTCCGCGTGCTCGGTCAACAGGCCGGGATCACCGTCTTCAGTGAGCCCACCGACCCGGTGGCAGTCGCCACCGCCGGACTCGAAGAGGCCAGGCGGCTGGGCCGGGACGTCCTCATCGTCGACACGGCCGGACGACTGGCCATCGACGAAGACCTGATGGACGAGATCCGGCACATCGCCGGCGCGGTGGACCCGCACTACACGTTCCTGGTCATCGACGCCATGACCGGCCAGGACGCGGTGTCGACGGCGGCGGCGTTCCACGACGCCCTGTCGCTCGACGGGGTCATCCTGACCAAACTGGACGGCGATGCCCGAGGCGGGGCCGCGCTGTCGGTGAAGGAGGTCGTGGGCCGGCCCATCGCCTTCGCTTCCACCGGTGAGAAACTCGACGACTTCGACCAATTCCACCCTGACCGGATGGCCGACCGCATCCTCGGCATGGGCGACGTGCTCAGCCTCATCGAGCAGGCCGACCGCACCATGGACAAGGAGGTCACCACCAAGGGTGCGGCCGCCATGATCGAGGGTCGGTTCACGCTCGAGGACTTCCTGGAGCAGCTCCAGCAGGTCAAGAAGATGGGTTCGGTCTCGGGGATGCTGTCC
Source organism: uncultured Acidimicrobiaceae bacterium (assembly GCA_963837805.1). GTDB lineage: Bacteria > Actinomycetota > Acidimicrobiia > Acidimicrobiales > RAAP-2 > Bog-756. The sequence goes on along the minus strand of CAWIOU010000014.1, from coordinate 376,311 downwards.
CTGCTGCCCGGAGTGCCCAAGGACCTCAAGCAGGCCTCATCGGCCATCGACGACCGGCAGATCGGGCAGATCGAGGCGATCATCCGGTCGATGACCCCGACCGAGCGGGTCGATCCGTCCATCATCGACGGTGGTCGACGGGTCAGGATCGCCAACGGCAGCGGCACGGCCACCTCGGACGTCAATGCGCTCCTCAAGCAGTTCAAGGAGATGCAGAAGATGATGAAGGGCCTCGGAAAGGGCGGCATGGGCGGTGCCATGGGGGGTCTGGGTGGACTGTTCGGCCGTGGCCCCAAGATGTCCCCCCAGGCGATGGCGGACATGGCCGAGATGGCCGAGATGAACGCCGGCGGCGGCGATCTGTCGGCCATGGCCGCCATGGGCCGGGAACCCGGCGCTCTCGGGGCCGGGCCGATGTCCTCAGCAGGTGGTTTGGGGGCGGTACCCAGGGGGTCCGCCAAGTCGAAGGGCAAGGGCGGGAAGAAGGGGAAGGGCGGCGGAAGGGTGACGCCCAAGGCTCGGTGAGCGCTTCTGGTCGCCGGGACCGGGTGTCGGGGCGGCCGGGCCCGACCTGGGCCGGACCGATTTTGAGGCTTTGATATTCAGCATCTGGTGGCCGGGGACCGATTGCGCGTCGGCCCCGGCATTGGTGGGAGACTGTAGGGCGCTATCAAGAGAATGCAGAGGAGTTCACAGTGGCCGTAAAGCTCCGCCTCGTGCGGATCGGGAAGAAGAAGCAGCCGACCTACCGGTTGGTGGCGGCGGACAGCCGTTCGCCGCGCAACGGTCGGTTCATCGAGATCGTGGGGACCTACGCCCCCCGGGGCAAGTCGTTGGCCGAGCCTGACGCCGTCGTGGAGATCGACAACGCCAAGGCCGTCAAGTGGCTGTCCCAGGGTGCGACACCCACCGAGCGCGTCGAGAAGCTGCTGAAGAAGTCAGGTGCGCTCGACGAGTTCGAGCTGACCAAGGCGGCCAAGTGAGCGACGAACTCGCTCTCGACTCACCCGATGACGTCAACACGATCGACGACCTCGGCGACCACGAGGACGATGACGCCGGCAACCGGGTCTCGGGGGGCACGCCCCTGGCCGTCGTGACCTATCTGGTCAACTCGATCACATCGGATCCCGGGGCGGTCGTCATCAACACCGAGGAACGCGGGGACACGGTCCGGTTCCGGATCCACGTGGCCCCCGACGACATGGGCCGGGTCATCGGACGTCGAGGTCGGGTGGCCCAGGCCATCCGCACGGTGGTCGCCGCCGCCGGCGCCCGCGATGGGGTGCAGACCAGCGTCGACATCGTCGACGACTGACGTCACCGATCGGTGAACGGTCCCACCCCCAGGGTCGACGGTGGGACGGGAAGGGTCGACGGCGGGACCGGTGACACCGACACCGCTGGCACCACCGACACCGGTGGCACCACCGACACCGGCGACACCGACACCACTGGCACCACCGACACCGGCGACGACGTCGGCACGGCTGACGAAGCTCCCATGCTCGAGGTCGGACGGATCGTGAAGCCCCATGGGCTCCGGGGCGACGTGATCGTCTCGCTGGCCACCAACCGGCCCGAGCGGGTCACCCCGGGTTCGGTGCTCAGCACCGAGGACGGCCGGCCGATGACCGTCCTGCGCTCCACACCCCACCAGGGCCGGTTCATCGTGACCTTCGAGGGCCTGTCCGGCATCGACGAGGCCGACAGGGCCAGGGGTACCCAGCTGTTCGCCCCCCCGCTCGACGACCCCGATGCCTTGTGGATTCACGAGCTGATCGGGTCATCGGTTGAGGACACCTCGGGGAGGGTGCTCGGGATCGTGGACAGCGTGGAGGCCAATCCGGCCAGCGACCTCCTGGTCCTCGACGGAGGGGCGTTGATCCCGCTCCGGTTCGTCGTCGGGAACGAACCCGGGGTGCGGATCATCGTGGAGGTCCCCGATGGTCTCCTCGACCTCTCCTGATCCGGGCATCCCCGTGCGCACCCTCCGCATCGACGTCTTCACCCTCTTCCCGGGCGTCATCGACCACTACGCCGACGCCTCGATACTCGGACGGGCCCGGGGACGCGGCCAGCTGGACCTGCGCACCCACGACGTCCGGGAGGATGCGACCGATCCCCACCGGTCGGTGGACGACGCTCCCTTCGGGGGTGGCGCCGGCATGGTCATCGGCCCCGGGCCGGTGTTCAGCGCCGTCGAGCGGGTCGCCGCATCCCCCGATGGTCTGCCCCGGCCCCTGGTCCTGCTCTCGCCCTCGGGCCGGCGCTTCGACCAACGGGTGGCCGAGGAGTACGCCGCCCAGGCCGATGGATTCTCCCTGCTCTGCGGCCGCTATGAGGGCGTCGACCAGCGCATTGCCGATCATCTGGTCGACGAGGAGCTCTCGGTGGGGGACTTCGTCCTGGCCGGCGGGGAGCTGGCCGCCCTGGTCGTGGTGGAGGCGGTCGTGCGGCTGCTGCCCGGAGTGCTCGGAAACGACGATTCGGTGGGTGACGAGAGCTTCTCCGCCGGGCTCCTCGAGTACCCCCAGTACACCCGCCCGGCCGAGTTCCGGGGCTGGCCGGTGCCGGACACCCTGCTCTCCGGCGATCACGCCCGGATCGCCCGCTGGCGCCGGGCCCAGGCCCTGGTCCGGACCATGGAGCGCCGGCCCGACCTGATCGCCGATCGGGGGGGCCTCACCGGCGACGAGGTCCAGATCCTCGTCGACCACGGTGAGGTGCGCCTCCTGCGCGAACACGGCTACGATTGGTGAGCCCCGTAGTCGCCGGTTGTGCCGGTACTCGCACTGCAGGCCCGGATCGTTCAGAACGTCTCGAGGAGCTGGAGCTCCCGGAAGGATCTGGCGGGAAGGTGCCAAACGGGGGAGAGTCCGAACGATTCGTGGAAAGACGCGCCCAATGAACCCGACCGACATCATCGACCGTGACAGCCTGCGGGACGACATTCCCGACTTCCGGCCCGGGGACACCGTGAAGGTCCACGTACGGGTGGTCGAGGGCACCCGCGAGCGGGTCCAGGTGTTCCAGGGGGCAGTGGTCAAGCGGCAGGGGACAGGGGTGCGCGAGACCTTCACGGTCCGCAAGGTGAGCTTCGGTGTGGGCGTCGAGCGCACCTTCCCGGTCCATTCCCCGGTGATCGCCATGACCGAGGTGGTCTCCCTGGGTGACGTCCGCCGGGCCAAGCTCTACTACCTGCGGGACCGCCACGGTAAGGCGGCCAAGATCAAGGAGCGGCGGTCTGCCCGCCCCTGACCTCTCAGGCCGGCGCTTGGATCGGACAGGTGCTCCAACCGGCGGTGGGACGACGTCGGCGGGTCGACCGGTGATCCAGACGACCGGTCGGACGCCCGTGGTGGATCGGCCGGACGGTGTTTCGCACAGGGCTCGGTCGGACGGGGCTCGGCTGGCCGGTCCTCCCGGAGCCGAGTCCGGTGGGGCCGATCCGGCAGCCCGGCCACGCCTGCGATGAGCGAAGAGGATCTCGAGCGGTACGAATCAGAGATCGAACTGGCCCTGGTGCAGGAGTATCGGGCCGTCCTGCCGCTCTTCGCCTACGTCGTGGAGACGGAGCGGCGCTTCTACCTGGCCAACAGCGTCGACGTGACCGTGCGGTCGGACACCTCGCCGGCCTGCGTCGAGGTCACCCTCAATGATGCGTGGGTCTGGGACATGTACCGACCGGCCCGGTTCGTGCCGTCGGTTCGCATCCTCACCTTCAGGGACGTCAACATCGAGCGGCTCCCCGAGAAGGATCTGTGAACCCGGGCGCCGGGGAGCGCCCACCGGGGAACGATCCCACCCCACGGGAGCGGGGGCGGAATGCCGGGGCTGAAGCCCGCCGGGCCCTCGGCGCCCAAGGAGAGGCCCTGGCGGCCAAGCAGTACGAGGACAACGGCTACGAGATCCTCGACCGGAACTGGCGCCGCCGAGAGGGTGAGATCGACCTGATCGTGCGTCAGGGCAAGACGGTGGTGTTCTGCGAGGTCAAGACCAGGTCGAGCGACCGGTTCGGATCGGGAGCCGAGTCGGTGCTCGAAGCCAAACAGCGCCGCATCCGACGCCTGGCCGCGAGATGGCTGTCGGAGCTGACGCCGGCCTCGGGCCGGAGCCGGGTCGAGGTTCGCTTCGATGTCGTTTCCATCACCGCCGGCCGGGTCGAGGTGATCGAGAACGCGTTCTGAGTGAGGTGCCGGCGACCGGATCGCGGCCGTCGACGCCAGCGCGGCCGACGGGCCGGAGCGCGGGCATCGACCGGAGCGCGCTGTCGATGGGGTTCTCATAGGCTGCGGTGATGTCCAACCAGCTCAAGACCCTGATCGTCGAGCGCGACGAGGGCGTGATGACGGTCACCATGAACCGGCCGGCCCGCAAGAACGCGGCCAACGGCACCATGTGGCGCGAGCTCCTGGCCACCTTCGACGATGTGGCCACCGACCGCCAGGTCCGGGTGATGATCCTGACCGGGGCCGGCGACGCGTTCTGTTCGGGGGCCGACCTCGGCGACCCGTCGGATGTGGCCGGGCGACCGGGTGATCCCTTCCTGGTGCAGCTGCGCGCGCTGGGGGACGTGGCCCTCCGGCTGCACCGGATCCCCAAGCCCACCATCGCCAAAGTGGGCGGCGTGGCCGCCGGTGCCGGAATGAGCATGGCGCTGGGATGCGATCTGGTGGTGGCGTCGGACACGGCCCGTTTCTCGCAGATCTTCTCGAAACGGGGACTCTCGGTGGACTTCGGGGCCTCGTGGCTCCTTCCCCGGTTGATCGGCCTTCACCGGGCCAAGGAGCTCGCCTTTTTCGCCGACATCATCGACGCCGGCCAGGCTCTGGAATTCGGCCTGGTCAACCGCATCGTCCCCGCCGACCAGTTGGACGCGTTCGTTTCGGACTGGGCGACCCGGCTGGCCGCCGGCCCCCCGCTGGCCCTGTCCATGACCAAGACCATGTTGAACAACTCCCTCAACATCTCGATGGATCAGGCCCTCGAAGAGGAGTCCCGTTCCCAAGCGGTCAATTTCGCCAGCGTGGACACCCTGGAGGCACTGCGGGCGTTCAGCCAGAAACGCGAGCCACGGTTCGAGGGTCGGTGAGTTCCAGGGCCGCTGGGTTGGGGGGTCGCTGGGTTCGGGGTCGCTGGGTTCGGGGATCGTTGGGTTCGGGGATCGCTGAGTTCCAGAGCCGCTGAGTTGCAGGGCCGCTGAGTTCCAGGGTCGCTGGGGCCCAGGGCCTCTGAGTTGGGGGTCGCTGGGTTCGGGGGTCGCTGAGTTTCGTGGGCGGGCTGTTCGGACGGGGCTGGGGTTCGGGCGTTGCGGGCGGGACGGTGAGCCGATGCTGGTCCGGACCTGCTTGGCGCCGGCGCTCCGGAGGGTGTGACACCGGTGATTTAGGGTGCCGTCGGTGCTTCGAGCGGCCGCATGCACCATGCGTGAGCGGCGCTCCAACTCTCAGCGTTCGTCGCCACCGGGGCCCCGTGGGTTCCCTGGAGGTGCCGAGCCATGTCGATCGGAGGCGCCATGATCGCCGCCATTCCGTCCGCGGTCCTCATCGGGGTCGACGGCCACCAGGTATCGGTTGAAGTTCACGTTTCGAACGGGTTGCCGGGCTTCACCGTCGTCGGGTTGCCCGACGCGGCCGTCCGGGAGTCCCGCGACCGGGTGCGAGCCGCTCTGCTTTCGAGCGGGCTGCCGTGGCCGATGCGCCGGGTCACCGTCAACCTGGCGCCGTCCGGGATGCGGAAGAACGGTGCCGGACTCGACCTCCCGATCGCCATCGGCGTGCTGGTGGCGTCGGGGGAGCTGGGGCTGGAGGCGGTGGCATCGACGGCATTTGTCGGGGAGCTCGGCCTCGATGGATCGCTCCGTGGGGTGCCGGGGACCGTCGTGCTGGCCGAGTCGCTCCGTGGATTCCGACTGGTGGTGGCCGACGAAAGTGCCCGAGAAGCAAGTATCGTCGGCGGATGCGAAGTCCGGACGTCGCCGACGCTCTGTGGCCTGGTCGATCGCCTGTCAGGCCGCAGCGCCTGGAGGGCGGCGCCGGAGCCGTCGCCGGACGCAGACGACGGAGGTCCTCATTCGGGCTCCCACCACCGAGAGGGCCCGACCGGCGGGTTCCCGTCGATCGATCTGTCCGATGTCCGGGGGCAACACCTGGCCCGGCGTGCCCTGGAGGTGGCCGCCGCGGGAGGGCACCATCTGTTGATGGTCGGACCACCCGGCTCGGGCAAGACCATGTTGGCCACCCGGCTCCCTGGCCTCCTTCCCCCTCTCGATCGGTCCACGGCCCTCGAGACCACCCGTGTCCACTCGGTGGCCGGACTCTCCGTTGCCACCGACCGGCTTGGTCTCGCGCCCTCCGTTTCGCTCACCTCACCACGGAACGTCGCCGGTAGCGATGATCGGTGGTGGAACCGCCCTCATGCGACCGGGCGAGATCAGTATGTCGCACGGCGGCGTATTGTTCCTCGACGAGTTGGGAGAGTTCCCCACTGTGGTCCTCGACGCCCTCCGCCAACCGCTCGAGGACGGCCAGGTCAGAGTCAGTCGAGCCCGCGGATCCACGATTTTCCCCGCCCGGTTCATCCTGGTGGCTTCTATGAATCCCTGTCCATGTGGCGAAGGAGGTGCGTGTGGCACCTGCCGCTGCAGCGACTCGGCCCGTGAGCGGTATGCCCGACGCCTGTCCGGGCCGTTGTTGGACAGGTTCGATATCGCCATCTGGGTCGACCGGCCGCAGGTCGACGAACTGATCAGCGGCCGACCGGACGAGACGACAGCGACCGTTGCTGCCAGGGTGGCCAGCGCCCGCCGGCGGGCCGCCGACCGGGGTTTCGCGTTCAACGCAGAACTCCCGGGATCATCGCTCGATGCGGTGGCCCCGATGACTGCGACCGCCGCCGCCATCCTCGAACGCCAGGTCCGGTCCGGATCACTCAGTGCCCGCGGACTTCACCGGGTTCGTCGACTGGCCAGGACCGTGGCCGATCTTGACGGGTCCGGGCACCTGGTCGATGAGCCCCACGTCCACGAGGCACTGATGCTTCGCAGCCGGCGCGGTCTGCTGCTCGGAGGTGAGGATCTGTGAGTGCCGCCCAGGACCCGGACTCGGGCAGTGCCACCCCAGGCAGTGCGCCCCCAGGCAGTGCCACCCCAGGCAGTGCGCCCTCAGGCAGTGCCACCCATGGGCATGACGCCCCCGGACTCCCGGCAGGGTACCCACCGGCCGCCTGCAAACCGGCCTCGACGAGTACTGATGCACCGACCCAAGCGCCTGCGCCGCCAGGGGCGGTGTCTCCAGCTCGGTGTGAAGGGGGTCCCAACCGGAAAAGCTTGTCCGATCTGCAGGTCCACGCCGCTGGACTGGCCGGACTTCCCGGGATGACGCCGGTGCGTCTGGCGAAGCTGCTGGACGGCTTTGAGCCGATCCTGGCCTGGGCAGCCGTCCGGGCCGGCACACATCCTGCGGATCCGCAGCGGAGGTTCCTGGCGCCGGCGCGGGTCACCGATCTGTCCGAGGTCGAGACGCGACATCTTCGGGACGGAGTCAGCGTTCTGCTGCCGGACATGATCGAGTATCCGTCGATGTTGGTGGGGGATGCAGGTGCGCCGGCCGTACTGTTCGCTCTCGGGGACCCGACGATTCTCGACCACAGGCCAACGGTGGCCATCGTCGGTACGCGGTCGGCCACCCACTATGGACGCCAGGTGGCTTCCGAGTTGGCCCGTGACCTTGCCGCCGAGGGCGTCATCGTGGTTTCGGGTTTGGCGCGGGGCATCGACGGAGCGGCGCATGCCGGAGCGCTCCGGGCAAGCTGCGGAGACCCCGCGCCACCGGTGGCGGTTGTCGGCACTGGGCTCGATGTGGTCTATCCCTCCTCGAATCGGGAGCTCTGGGAGGACGTCGCGGATCGGGGGGCGATCTTTTCCGAATCGGCACTCGGGACGAAGCCCCATCCGGGTGTGTTCCCCGCCCGCAATCGGATCATCGCCGCCCTCTCCGACGTGGTCGTGGTGGTCGAGAGCCACCACAACGGGGGGTCCATGTACACGGCCGAAGCGGCTGCCCGCCGGTCGATCCCGGTGTGTGCAGTACCTGGTTCGGTGAAGAGTCGCGCCTCGGACGGAACGAATGCGCTGCTGGTGGATGGCTGCACTCCCGTGCGCGATGTCGATGACGTGCTGGTGGCCGTCTCGCTGGCCCGGACGGGGATGGGGGACCGCCACCACGAGGCTCGCACTGTCCGTGCCGGCGCGGATCTCCCTCGTCCCCGGAAGGTTGACAGCGACCATCGGCCTCGGGTCGATTTGGGGCGCCCCCCGAATGTGACCCGGGGGCCGCCATCCGGCCGCGGGGTCGAATCCCGGCCCAGTCAGGCCATGACCGCTGGTCAACGCGCTGTTCTCGAGGCGGTCGACGACACACCGACATTCCTGGAGACGATCCTGATCCGGACAGATCTCTCAATCGCTTCAGCGGCGGCCGCCTGCGATCAGCTTGCAGAGATGGGTGAGCTCATCTGTGGATCCGGTTGGTGGTCGCGAAACCGGACTTGAGGTTCCGCTCCTTTAGAGCCGCATGCGTTCAGGCTCCAGGGAACGAACCCTGTTGCCAGCCGATGGTGGCGGATGTGACAACCCCGGGCGATGGGACCGAGGCGAGGGGTGGTGCCGTGCAACTGGCCTGTTTGGTCTGGGCTCCATACCAGGTGCCGCCCGCTGACCTCCAGATCAGCCAACATGTGCCATCCGTCGATCGGTCGGCGAGCGTGATGGCCCCACCGTCACCGGATCCGGCCTGACCCGAGCTGCCGCTTCCGCCACCTCCGCCCGGCGGGGCGGCTCCCGTCGCCGCCGCGATACTCCCGGCGTACCCGCCGATGCCGCCACTTGTTGCCCCGCTTGTTGCCGCGGCACCGCTTCCAACCTGGCCCTCAACGTCACTGACCACGGCCATGCTCACGGTGGAGGAATTTGTCGAGGGGCCTGCCACAAAGGTGATGGACGGATTCGACGCCGTCAGCGTCGAGGGTTGGAGGGATCCGTATCCGCCGGCATTGGCGGCGGCCGTGTCAGCCGCGGTCAACCCCGTGGAAAGGGTCTGCTGGGCCTGAAGGGCGGTGGCCTCGGCAACGCCCGGCGCATTTGAGATGCTTCCATTTGAGGTGCCACTTGTGTTCAACATGGTTCCGAGAAGGATGGCCGTGAGAACGGCCGTGGCCAAGAGACTCAGAGCCGTGGCGATCATCGAGAACCCGCCATCGTCCGGCGGCGGCCGATCGGCTGTCCGATTCCCTCGGCGCATCGAAGTTCCGCCCCGCATCGTCTCCCCTCGAGCTCGTTCACCTGCTGTACTTGCTTGAAATCAATCAAGTTGTATGACGGCCGTCCCGATCCGCTGGTCAAGGCGTCCTGGCGAACCGCATTCCAACTCAGCGTCCCATCGGCACACGACGCCCATCACTTGAGTCGATTCACGACGAGTTGCGCCCGGCCGCGAAGGGTCGCCTCGGAGAGTGTCAGGAACCCCAGTCATACCTCTGAGAGTTCCTCTTCTCGAGTCGGGCCGGCAGGGCCGAGGACCGGCTCCGCCCCGTGGCCAGCTCGATCGATCATTGCTCCGACCGAGCTCCTCGACCGGTCAGGTGCCGTCCTGCGCCTGCATCACGACGTGGTCTGCGTGCACCTTGTACTTGACCCGAACCTCACCGGGCTGACGCATCGGATACGTGTCGACGCCCAGGTACTTCTTCGCTAAGCGGTCAATATGTGCGTCGGCGCCTTCTTCGGTTGGTTCGACTGATCCGCGCACGACGACCACGTTGTATTGATCGTCAGGATCCACGATCGAAACTGCGACGTTCGGGTTCTTGCGGAGGTTCGCATACTTAGCTCGTCCCTTCGCCGTGTTGAACACCAGCTCATCGCCCTCCAAATCGATCCACACCGGCGTCAACTGAGGCCGACCCTCAGAATCGACTGTTGCCACGTTGGCCAGGACCGGTCGCTGGATGAGGGCGCGAGCCTTACTGCTGAGCGTCGTTGTTGCCATTCTGCGGCTCCTTCTCATGCCGAGGGTGAGGATCAGGCGCAACCTGTGGGGTCCTGACTCACCAAGTTCGTAGCTCGGCACCGAGGTTACCGACCGAGGTGTCTCGTCCGGTCGGGTCCAGCAGGTGGAGCCCGGATTCAGGCGTGACTGGGATGGGGAATCGTTCGGAATCGCCCGTTATTCGAGGTGTCCATGTCTTCGCCCCTTCCGGCCATCCGGAGTGTCCAGCCCGAGGCCGGGCTCCTGGCCGAACGGCGGGAGGGGTTCGAATCGCCATCGTGGGGGTCCGCCAGTGCCCGGTATGTCGTTTCCGGTCCGGGGGGTGCTCGGGGGGTGGATCGATCCGCTCCAGGGTCCACCCTTCGAACGTCTTCAAGAAGTGGTGGTGATGGCAGAGCAGGGCCAGGTTGTCAAGGGTGGTGGGTCCGCCCTCGGCGAAGGGGATGATGTGGTCGATCTCGAGCCCCGAGGAGGTCCCGCACCCGGGCACCACACAGGTGGTGTCCCGGTGGACCAGGGCCGTCCGCAGGGTCCGGTTGATGGTGCGACCCAGGTGGGAGACGGCCCGGATGTCGCCGGCCCGGTGGAAGACCAGGCGCAGGAACGAGTCGTTGGCCAGGTCCCGGGCCATCGGGACCGGGATGGGCCCGAGAGTGTCGATCTCGCAGCACTCGTCGCCCTCGGCCTGGCCCCGGAGGAGGGCGTCCAGATCCACCCGGACCACCACCGAGCAGGTCGGGGGCCCGTCGATGATCGAGGATGGGTCGGTCCCCGGGGCCGGGTCGTCCCCGGTGGCGCCGCCGCCGTGATCTGGACGATCTGCAGAATCTGGCCGATCTGGGGAATCTGGAAGATCCGGTGTCGGCCCGGGGCCCCCGGCGGACCCCATCCCGGTGTCCCCGGCGGGCCGGCGTCGGCTGTCCCCGGTGGCCGGTGGCCTGGGGGTGGTCCGAAGCGGTGAGCCGGTGTCGGGGTGCCGCCTGGTGACCAGGGCGTAGAAGGCGTCGGCCCGGACGGCCCGTTCGGGAACCCCGGCCTCGTCACCCGCGGACCGGGAGGCCCGCCGCAGACGGGTGGCCACCTGGCCGAGGTGGGCGAGGATCTGGGCCCCCCGGTCCGGGGTGTCCCGGCCCTGGTAGCAGAAGGCCCCCTCGGGGTCGGTCCACGACGAGAAGTGCCGGGCCTCCCGGATGCGCCTGACCCGGGCCGAGGGGTCGTCCGGCCCCGAGGTGGCCCGGGACCGCTGGCACCGCTCCCGCACGGCCTGGAGGGGCGCCTCGGCCGCCCCCTCGAGCAGGGCCGTCTCCCGCTCGGGGGCGAGGACCCCGGCCCCGGTCAGCTCGGTGACCTTGGGCCCCGACAGCGTCCCCGTGCGCAGGGCGGCCTCGGTGCCGGGCAGCTGCTCGAGGCGCTGCCCGTTGACCAAGGTGTGCTGGGCCTGGCCCACCCCCACCCCCTCGAGCGCGGCCAGCATCACCGGGGCGTTGCGGTGGCCCCGCTCCCGCCAGATCCCCGAGGCCTCGATCCGGGGGGCGAGCAAGGTCTTGCCGGCGTTGGTGAGGCGTTCGAGACCGACCAGGGACCCGTAGAGCTCGGTGGCGTCGGCCCCGGTCAACCGGGACGGGTCGAGCTCGGACACCACCGATTCGAGGACCCCGAGGGCCGCCGCCAGCCGGGCCCCCAGGCCCGACTCCGAACCAGAACCAGAACCCTTCGAACCACCACCCGACGGACCACCCGAGGACACCGACTTCGAACCACCACCCGACGGCATCGGCGCACCGGCAGGGCGCACCGTTCCGTCCGTGGTTGTATCGGTCACCGTCGTCATGGCCCCATGCTTCCAGGGGGGTGTGACGAGGTCCGGGGCGATCAGCAGACAAGCCGGTACATGGACGGAAGCGCACCAAGACTCGGACGCGGACCGAGACCCGATTTCGCGCTGCTACGGTTCCCGCATGCGCTTCGGTGCCCACGTAAGAGCAGGTAAGGGACTCGTTCCTGCGCTGCGGCACGGGGCCGACATCGGGGCGGAGGTCATCCAGATCTTCACGCAGAGCCCCCGGATGTGGAAGCCGTCCCAGTACGGCCCCGAAGTGCTGACCGCCTACCGGGAGGCCCAGTCGGAGCAGTCTTCGGTGACCGCCACGTTCTGTCATGCGACCTACCTGATCAATCTGGCATCTCCCGACGCCGAGCTGGCCTCGAAGTCGCGGGCCTGCCTCAATGCCAACCTGGCGACAGCTGAAGGGATCGGTGCCGACGGGTTGGTGCTCCATATCGGCAGTCACAGGGGACAGGGATTCGAGGCCGCTGTTCCGGCCGTGGTCGACGCGCTCTCCGAGGCGCTCGATTCCGTCACCGCTCCCGGGACTCAGCCCGGCGACGGCACAACGGCAAAGAACACACCCCGAACCAAATCCCGAACCAAATCCACGACCAAGGCCGGGACAAAACCCCGAACGAAAACCCCGCCCGCCAACTCGTCGGAACCCTCTCCGCCGCCGTGCCCCATCCTGCTCGAGAACGCCGCCGGAGCGGGCGACACGGTTGGCCGTTCTTTCGAGGAGCTGGCCAAGGTCATCGAGGCGGCGGACAGCGACGATCGGCTCGGAGTCTGTCTCGATACCCAGCACCTGTGGGCATCGGGGATCCCGTTCGCGACGACCGAGGACGCTGACGCCTTGGTGAAGCTGGTGGACAGTACGGTCGGGCTCGAACGGCTGCGCTGCCTGCACCTCAACGACTCGAAGGTGGAGTTCGGGGCCAACCGGGACCGCCACGAGAACATCGGCGAGGGAACCATCGGAGAGGAGGGGCTGTCCGCTCTTCTGGGTCATCCCGCCCTCCAGGGCATGGCCGCCATCCTCGAGGTGCCGGGGGTCGGCGACGGGCCCCGGGCGGAGGACCTGGCCAAGGCCCGTGCGGTGTGGGAGCGGGGTCTTGCCCTGCGCTCCTGATCCCGGGCTCCTGCCGGGGCGGGGAAGCATCGAACGTGCGCGATCCGTCGAGCGGGATCACGGTAGGGTCGCCCCGCGCCGTTGAGGGATCTTGGAGATCTGAACCGAAAGGAACCGACGATGACCATCGAGACTCGTGTGGAGTCCGACAGCATGGGGACGATCGGGGTGCCGGCCGACCGGTATTGGGGTGCTCAGACCGCCCGTTCGCTGCACCACTTTCCGATCGGCGACGATCGGATGCCCGAACCGCTCATCCGCGCCATGGGGATCTTGAAGGAGGCGTCGGCCCAGGTCAACGCCGATCTGGGTAAGCTACCGCCGGACAAGGCGTCGTTGATCATCGCCGCTTCCCGTGAGGTCTCCGAGGGGAAGCTCGACGATCAGTTCCCGTTGAGCGTCTGGCAGACCGGGAGCGGCACCCAGAGCAACATGAACGCCAACGAGGTGATCTCCAACCGGGCCATCGAGATGGCCGGAGGAGTGATGGGATCCAAGGTCCCCATCCACCCCAATGACGACGTCAACATGTCCCAGTCGTCGAACGACGCGTTTCCCACGGCCATGCACATCGCCGCTGTGGAGGAGATCACCCACAGTCTGCTGCCGTCGATCCGGCATCTCCGGGATGCGCTCGACGTCAAGGCGGCCGCCTATGCGGGTATCACGAAGATCGGGCGCACCCACCTGATGGACGCTGTCCCCCTGACACTCGGTCAGGAGTTCTCCGGTTACGTTGCGCAGCTCGACGCCGACCTCCGTCGGATCGAGTTCACGCTCGACGACCTCTACGAGTTGGCCGCCGGCGGGACGGCGGTCGGAACGGGGCTCAACGCCCATCCGGAGTTCGGGACCCGGGTGGCCTCGGCCATCGCCGAGCTCACCGGACTCCCCTTCGTCTCGGCTCCCAACAAGTTCGCCGCGTTGGCCGCCCACGACGCCATGGTCATGTTCAGTGGCGCCCTGCGCACCCTGGCGGCCTCGCTGATCAAGATTGCCGATGACATCCGTTGGCTCGGTTCGGGTCCTCGTTGCGGACTGGGCGAACTCAACCTCCCCGAGAACGAACCGGGGTCGTCGATCATGCCGGGCAAGGTCAATCCGACCCAGTGCGAGGCCATGATCATGGTGTGCATCCAGGTGTACGGGAACGACGCCGCCGTGGCCATGGCCGGGGCACGGGGCAACCTGGAACTGAATGTCTGCAAGCCGGTGATCATCCACAACGTGCTCCACTCGGTGCGGTTGATCAGCGAAGCGTCGGCCACCCTCACACGCTTCTGCATCGAAGGTCTCGAGCCCAACGAAACCCGCATTCATCAGCACCTCGACAACTCCCTGATGCTGGTGACCGCGCTCAATCCGAAGATCGGGTACGACAAGGCCGCCGAGGTGGCCAAGAAGGCCCACAAGGAGGGCAGCACCCTGCGCGAGGCGGCCATCGCCCTCGGGTACCTGACCGGCCAACAGTTCGACGAGTTGGTGCGGCCCGAGTCGATGACCCACCCCTGACCTCCCAATCGGCCACCCCACCACCCCCACCACCCCACCACCCCACCACCCCCGCCACCCCACCACCCCCACCACCCCACCACCCACCACCCCCACCACCACACCCCCACCACCACCACCACCACCACCCCACCCCCACCACCTTGCACATCCCGACACCCCAGACCCTCGCCACCCCGGGAGGGACCGGGTGAACCTCGACGAAGTCGATCTCACCGACCTCGATGTCTTCGCCGGGGGCTTCCCCGACGAGGTGTTCACCGCCTTGCGTCGTGACGCCCCGGTCTGGTGGCACGCGCCGACGGAGCACACCCCGGACGGGGTGGGCTTCTGGGTACTCAGTGCCCATGCCGACGTCCTGGCCGCGGCCGCCGACCCCGCCCTCTTCTCGTCGGAGCGGTCGCCGGGGGCTGAGGGTGGCGGGACCATCATTCAGGACCTTCCTTACGGATTCGCCCCCGGAGTGCTCCTCAACATGATGGACGACCCTCTGCACCACCGGATCCGTCGGCTGGTCACTCCTTCCGTGGCCCCCAGAGCGCTGTCGCTCATGAGGACCGAGTTGCGCGAACGGGCACGACGGATCGTCGACGGCGTCGCCGAACGGGGGTGCTGCGATTTCCTCAGCGACGTGGCCGTCGAACTCCCGCTCCAGGCGGTGGCCGCGCTGATGGGCGTGCCGCACGCCGACCGTCACGACCTGCTGAGGTGGTCCAATACGACGCTTGACTTCGAGGGGCGCGAGCTGGGGGAGAGCAGCGATCGGGTGGCCGAGGCAGCCGCCTCGATGGCCGCCTACGGCACGGAGTTGATCGCCGAGAAGAAGCAGAGACCCGGTGACGACATCATCTCGGTCGTCGCTCACGCCGGCATCGACGACGGCGGAGGTGGCCACCGCCCGTTGTCCGACCTCGAACTGCTGATGTTCTTCAATCTGCTGGTGGTGGCCGGGAGCGAGACCACCCGCAATTCGATCGCCCTGGGCATGGTGGCCCTGATCGAGCACCCCGATCAGCTCGAGGCGCTGCGCTCGGATCGCTCGTTGATGGCCACCGCCGTCGAGGAGATCCTGCGGTGGACCAGCGCAACGCTGTACAACCGGCGGACGGCCACACGGGCGACGGACTTCGGCGGTCATGCCATCGCCGCCGGCGACAAGGTCACGCTGTGGTGGCCGTCGGCCAACCGGGACGAGTCGGTGTTCGAGGATCCGTTCCGGTTCGACATCCGCCGGGACCCCAACCCACATGTGACCTTCGGGCATCGGACCCACTTCTGTCTGGGCGCCAACCTTGCCCGTCTGGAGATCCGGGTCATCCTCGACGAGGTCCTCGATCGGCTCGGCAACTTCGAACTGACCGGGCCCGTGGAGCGGGTGCGGACCAACAAGCATGCCGGGGTCTGGCACGTGCCCATGCAGTTCACGGCGCGTCGAGATCCGACCACGTGACCTCGAGACACGAGCAGTGCCGGCGGCGCATCTCGCTGCCGAATCGACCCGGCCATATACTCCGGGGACACTTCCGAGGAGCACCATGACCACCCCACCCGACCACCTCAACATCGGCCTGACCGATGGCACGTTCTACGGCGGCGACCCCTTTCCGGCGTTCGCCTGGATGCGGGAGAATGCCCCGGCCTACTACGACGAATCCTCAGGGATCTGGGGCATCACCCGGTATGCGGACATCAAGGAGATCTCGAAGGACCCGGATACGTTCTCCAACGCCGGTGGTATCCGACCCGACAGCGACGCCCTCCCCATGATGATCGACTTCGATGCCCCCGAGCACTTCCGCAGGCGGCGGCTGGTCAGCGAAGGCTTCACGCCGAGACGGATCCGTGAGAGCGAGGAAGGGATCCGGACCGTCTGCGACGCCATCATCGACCAGGTGTGCGAGGCCGGATCCGCCGACTTCGTCCGGGATATTGCCGCCCCCCTCCCGATGATCGTCATCGGCAACATGCTGGGCGTGGCCCCCGAGGACCGGGACGACCTCCTCCGGTGGTCCGACGACATGCTGAAGGCGCTGGGCTCTCCCGACCCGGGGGCGATGGACCAGGCTGCGCAGGCGGGCGTCGAGTACGCGTCGTACATCACCGCGGTGGCTGAGCAACGCAAGCGCGACAACCAGTCCGGTGACCTGATCGGGACCCTGGTCCATGCCGAGATCGACGGGGACAGGCTCGACGAGAGCTCGATCATCTACGAGTCGCTCCTGATCCTCATCGGCGGCGACGAGACCACCCGCCATGTGATCAGCGGCGGGATGTACGAGCTGCTTCGTCATCCCGACCAACTCCGGAAGCTGGCCGCCGACCGGTCGCTGATGCAGCCGGCGGTGGAGGAGATGCTCCGGTGGGTCACCCCGATCAAGAACATGGCCCGGCAGATGACCCGGGACGTCGAGTTCGGCGGCGAGACCTTGCCCGAGGGCCAGAAGCTCCTGTTGCTGTATCCCTCGGCCAACCGTGACGAGCGGGTGTTCGACAGACCCGACGAGTTCGACATCACCCGGTCCCCCAACGACCACATGGCGTTCGGTTTCGGATCGCACTTCTGCCTGGGGAACCGCCTGGCCCGGATGGAGCTCAGCGTGATGTTCGATCAGCTCCTCGATCGCCTTCCGGACATCGCACTGGTAGAGGACGGCGAGCCGCCGAAACGGGCCGCCAATTTCGTGTCCGGCTATGAGTCGATGCCCGTGGTCTTCACTCCATCTGCTCCGGTTGGAGCATCGGCCTAGGACGGCAACCTTGGACAGCGGCGTAGGACGACGAAGGACGGCGACGGAGGGTGGTGGCACGAGGCGATGAAACAGCCGGTGCTGAGCGAGGACGATCTCCAGGCGGCTCTCTTGGCGGCGGACAGGCCCCATTGGGAGCTCATGGGGGGCAAGCTGGTCAAATCAGTGACCTGCAGGGATTTCGTGGAGGCGCTGTCATTCGTCGCCGAAGTCGGTCGGCTGGCCGAAGAGGCGAATCATCATCCAGACATCGATATTCGCTACAGCCGGGTGACCCTGGCTCTGGTCACACATGACTCCGGTGGGATCACCCAGCTCGACATCGATCTGGCCCGGGCCATCGACAATCTCTCGGCCGGCCGGTCCGGACCCACCTGACCGAACGGCGGTCAGCCGACAGGTAGATCCCAGAGGGGGAACCACCGGTCGAGGTCGGGCTCGACGACCAGGTCGTCGGTCACCAGACTCTTCAACTTCAGTTCCTCCTGGGTGTTGCGCTGCTCGTGACCACTGGGGACGAAGGGATAGAAGGTCCCTCGTTTGAACAGGTAGACCAGGTAGGCCGTGGAGGGCAGCACATGCCCGGGTCCGACCGTCGGTTCGGGCATGGCATCGGCACCCGAACCGGCATCGACAGCCGAACCGGCATCGGCACCAGAGCCGGCATCGGCACCCGAACCAGGGAGCGCATCACTGGGGCCCGAGCCGGGACCCATCTCTGACGCCGAGCCCGAATCCGAAGCGGGCAGTTCGGCGATGCCGAACACGGAGCACAGCAGCTGTGGGCCCCAGCCCGAGTCCGACAGCGAGGAGTTCACCATGTGGATCTGGGTGACCAGCGCCTCGATATCCGGGTCGGCGACCACCAGCCAGTGGTAACCGTAGGCATCCTCGGTCTTGGTGAGACCGTCGGCCCCGTCCATCTGGAGCAGCTTGACCACCTCGGCCTGCATCTCCTCGAACCCCTGTCCGGACGGAGGCTTGAAGCAGACACCGGCATGTCCCGAACAGGACAGCCCGGCGGCACTCTGGAGGGTGATGGAGGCCGAGGGGAGGGCGAACAGCGCGTCGAGGTCCGATTGGACCGGTTTGGTCCGCCCGAGGATGGTGTTGAGCAGTCCCATCAGCGCATGCAGCCCATCAACGGATGCGACTCACCGGCCATGGGCCCGAACCGGCGGGATCACGAAGGCTTGCCCAACTCGGCCTCGATCTTGGCCAGCTGGGCCAGGCGCTGGTCCAAGGAGGGGTGCGTCGAGAAGATGGTGGACAGGCTGACCCCGCTCTTGGCGATGGCCGGGGTGAAGTAGAAGGCGTTGAAGCTCTCTGAGGACCGGAGGTCCCGGGTCGGGATGCGGGACATCTCGCCGGTCACCTTGACCAGCGCCGAGGCGAGGGCAGAGGGCCGCCCGGTGAGCAGGGCCCCGGACCGGTCGGCGGCCAGCTCGCGATAGCGGGAGAGGGCCATGGTCAACAGGAAGCTGATGGCGTAGACGACGACCGAGACGGCCAGCACGGCCAGTTCGACCAGGGCCGCGTTGTCATTCCCACCTTGGTTGTTGCCTCGATTGCCGCCACCGAAGCCGCCCATCAGACCGGTCCACAGCATGATCCGGGTGATCATCCCGGCCACCATGCCCAAGAAGCTGGCTATGGTCATCACGGCGACGTCCCGGTGGGCCACATGGGACAGTTCGTGGGACAGCACGGCTTCGAGCTCGGACTCGTCGAGCCGCCGCATCAGCCCGCTGGTGGCACAGACCACTGCGTTGTTGGGGCTCCGGCCGGTGGCGAAGGCGTTGGGGACATCGGTGTCGGCGACCGCCACCCGCGGCTTCTTCATGTCGGCCAGGGCGCACAGGCGGTCGATGACGCCGTGGAGCTGGGGTGCCTGCTCGGGAGTGACGATGTGACCACCCATGCCGAACAGAGCGATCTTGTCCGAGAACCAGTACTGGACGAAGAGAATGATGGCCGCGAAGACCAGCACCACGGCGTAGGAGATGCCGAAGGCGATCAGAAGCCCGATGACGGCGCCGTAGAGGATCACCAGCATCAGGCCGGTGGTGAACATCCGGAGGGTCAGTCCGCGGTCGGAGGGGATGTTGCGGGCGGTGCTCATCGAATTCTCAGCGGTCTTCGGCTCGCGAGCCGTCCGCGGAATCCTTGAGCAGCCCCTTTGTCTCGGCCAGCGTGGCGTCCGGGAAGGGGACCACCACGTCGGAGGGGGCGAAGTCGTCGTCGGCCAGCGGCTCGCCGAGCCGGCGGACCTCGGCGGTCAGCGCGGCCAGGGCGAGGTCGAACGCCGTCTCGTCCCCGCTGTCGACGGCGTCGGCGACCTTCGAGTCCAGCGCTTCGAGAGACCCTCGCTGGTCGTCGGGGATCTGGTACTGCCCCTCGCCAAGGATCCTGGCGATCACGACGGGGTGCCCTCGGCTTCCGCCGATCCGAGTTCGGCCGGAGGCGGCGCGCCGGTGCCGACCTCGGCCTTGAGGGCCGCCAGCTCGGCGTCGACCGTCGAGTTCGTCGACGCCTTGTTCAGTTGGGCCTGGATGTCGTCGACCGGGTTGGACAGATCGGTCAGGGCCCCGGAGGCGAGCAGTTCGTCCATGGCTCCGGCCCGGGCCTGCATGCCGTCGATCTTGTCCTGGGCCCGCTGCATCGACATCCCGGCGTCGCTCATCGACTCGGAGATGCCCGAGACGGCCTCGCCGATCTTCGTCTGGGCCTCGGCCGCCGTGTAGGTGGCCTTCATGGTCTCCTTCTTGGTCCGGAAGGAGTCCACCTGCGTCTGCAGCTTCTGGGCCGTGGCGATGAGCTTCGCCTCCTGGGCGGCGACCTGCTCGTGCTGGGACTGGAGATCGGTGAGCTGCTCGCCCAGTGCGGCCCGTCGGGCCAGAGCCTCCCTGGCCAGGTCCTCGTTGCCCTGGGTCAGGGCCGCCTTGGCCTGTTGCTGGAGCTTGTCGCCCTGCTGCTGCAGCTGGGTGGCCTGCAGCTCGATCCGCTTCTTCGCCGTGGTGACGTCGGCCACGCTCCGACGGACCTTCTGGAGGCTCTCCAGCTGCTTCTGGTAGGAGAGGTCGAGGGACTCGCGTGGATCCTCGGCCTTGTCCAGCAATTTGTTGGTCTTGGCCTGGACAATTCCCGACAGGCGCTTCATCACGCTCATGCTGATGGGTCCTTCCTCGCTCTTGGCAATTGAAGCTTAGGGCCTCACTGCCCGGTAGCGTGTGCGCCGTGCCTGAGTCGCTCTGCCTGCTTACCGTCCATGCCCACCCCGATGACGAGGCGTCCAAGGGGGCTGGGACCGTTGCCCTCTACCACGGCGAGGGGGTCCACACCGTGCTGGTCTGCTGCACCGGGGGGGAGGAGGGGGAGGTCCTCAACCCGGCCATGGACACACCCGAGGTCCACGCCCGGATCTCCGAGCTGCGTGAGGAGGAGCTCGCCCGGTCCGCCGAGGTCATCGGCTACGACGAGGTCGTCATGTTGGGCTATCGCGAACTCGGGGATGGCCGGATCGCCGTCCAATCAGAATCCTCTGTGCTTCGCCCAGGCGCCTCTCGAGGAGGCCGTCGAGCGCCTGGTGGCGGTCATCAGGCGCGCCAGGCCACAGGTCATGGTGATCTACGGCGACGATCAGTCGGGATACCCCCACCCTGATCATCTGCGAGTCCATGAGGTCGGCCTGGCCGCCTTCTCGGCGGCCGGCGATCCGGAGCGCTATCCGGGGGCGGGCTCATCCTGGCAACCGGCCAAGCTGTACTACACGGTGTTCTCTGTGGCCCGCTTCAGGGAGATCCACCAGAAATTCGAGGAGCTGGGGCTCGAATCGCCTTTCGACGAGCAGTGGCGGAAGCGCTGGGAGGACATCCCCGCCGAGATCACCACCACATCGGTGGACATCTCTGAGTTCGGCGACGTCCGCCGTCAGTCCCTCCTGGCCCATGCCACCCAGGTCGACCCCAAATCACCGTTCTGGTTCGGGCTCCCGCCCGAGGTGATGCGCTCCATCCATCCGTTCGACGACTACCGGCTGGCCCGGACCGCATCTCCGGGAGGGGGCTCGGGAGGGACCCAGGTCATCGACCCGTCCCCTGCGCTCGACGGTGAGTCCGACGGTGATCTGTTCGTCGGGGTGCGGGCTGCACCCCGGGTGTCGGGCTGAAGGGGTTGACGCACCGAATGGCGTCCGGGAGTGCCGTGGGCGCCGGAGGGGTTCAGTGACCGACTGGCTGACCCCGGAGTGGTTCGACGAGACCAGGGCGATGGGGGCGGAATCGTCGTTGTCTCTTCCCGGATTGTCCGCCCGGATCCAGGTCGAGGTCACTGGGGGACCGGATGGTGGTGTTTCCTTCCACTACGAGCTGGAGGACGGCCGGCTGGTCTCGAGCTCGGCGAGTGCTGTCGATGAACCGGACGTGACCTTGACGACGGTGTGGCAGGACGCGGTGGCCATGGAGCGGGGGGATCTCGATCCCAACGTGGCCTTCATGCAGGGCCGGTTGAAGGTGGCCGGTTCGATGGGCGTGATGATCGAGCTGCTCGTCGCCACCCGTACACCCGAGTACCAGGATCTGCGCCGGCGAGTGGCCTCGGTCACCCAGTTCTGAACTCGGTCACCCGGTTCTGAAGCCGGCGACCACCCCGGAACCGACGCCACCGAGATAGGGCAGGTGGATCGCACCTGCGCTCTGCAGGAGGATGATGGTCACCGCGGTGGCCAGGAAGACGATCAGGGCCACTACCAAGAAGGGCTGGACCTTCGCCCACGAGAAGTCCCGTTTGGCGGGACGCGCCACGCGGCGGCGCTCTGCATCCTGGCCCCACCGCACGACCCTGGTCACCGAGGATGCACCGGTCGGCCCCTGGAACCTGACGGCGAAGGAAGCTACCTGCCGGGAGATCTCTCGAGCATCGCCTCCCGGAAGCAGGAAACGGTAGGTCTGGGTCGGCGTCTGGATCCCGATCAGCGCGCCCGGCTCGCGGTCGGCCCGGGGCCGGTTGGTGGCACCGGGATCGGTCACCGAGTTGACCGGATTGACCGAAGCCCCCCGCCGGTTGAGCTCGGGGTCGACCCACCATTCGGGGATCACACCGCCACTCCAGGGTTCGACGACATGGGTGATCACCGATGACCAGGGCAGCACCCGTGGTTGTTCCCCGTGCGCTTTGACAACGCCGATTCCGTTGTCGCTGAAGCTCAGCGCCTCGATGGCCACGGTCTCGTTGTCGTCGGAATCGAGAAGCAGCAGGCCTTCGAGCGTGAACTCCTGGGGATGGGCGGCCGGTGGCCCCGAGACCCCGTCGGCCGGGAGCGGTGGGTCGGCGCCGGAGGGCAGGGACGCGCCACCGGTGGGAAGTGGCGCGCCGACACGAGCCCCGACGGGGTCGCCACCGCCGGACTCAGCCCCGGCCCCGGCGACGGCTCCGGGCGCGTGAGCCACCGGTCCCGGCGCGGAGACCCGCGCTGGATCCGGTTGTTCGCCCTCGGCCGCGGCTACTCCCATCACTGGGGCTTCAGGTTACCGGTGCCGCATGGGCGGCTGGGGACCTTCCCCTGGACCTGAGCGGGGGACCCCTCCTCCGGTGGACTCGATCGCGGTGTCCCACCCAGGAATCGGGTCGTGCACCGGGACAGGGTCCCAACGAGCGCCAAGGCCGCGGCTCAGGGCTTCCGCATCGCATCGCGGAGTGGTCGGTAGCCGATGAGGGTGACGCCCGCCTCGGCGATGGTCTGCCCGAGGCCTCGGTCGGCCACCAGCAACACGTGGTCGGCCACCCTCGCTTGCCAGTCGGTGGTGATGGCCCGAAGCTCGGGGGTGTCGATGGCCGGGTGCAGGGTCACTTCGGTGACGCCTGGCTCCAGAGCGGCGACCAGGTCGAGAAAGGCCCGGTGGGCACCCACCGCCGGCAGGGTGGCGAATCGGTCGGCGAAGAGCACACCCTCGTCGGCGGCGAGTTGCCGGACGGGGAATCCGACATTGGGCTCCGCATCGGCCCCGAGGAGGCGAAGGGGAAGGCCGAAATCCACCGCCAACTCGAGATAGACGTCGAAGAACTCCGGCCGCAGGAGCAGGGCGTCGAGATGGGCGTCGAGATGGCTGATGTCGAAACCCCACAGGACGGCCCGTTCGATCTGGGCCCGACACTCCCGGCGGACCTCGTCGATGTCGGCGTGATCCCAGACGTCGGTGACCGTCCGGGGGAATCCGCCGTCCCCGTCAAGGAGCGACGGGGCCTGGGTGATCGGTCCCCAACGATACAGGTCGTGCTCGGCGTTGAGGGTGAGTCGGACCCCGACGTCGTCACCACGGAAACGGGACGCCGACTCCCGCGCCCACGGTGCGGGGACGATGAGCGATGCGCTGGTGCCGATTCCCTCGCGCAACGCGTCGTAGACGCCCACCGTGGCGGCATGGCACAGACCGAGGTCGGCGCAGTTGAGGATGAGCAGTCTGGCGTCGGGCGGGTAGTCGAGACGTTCTGCAACCGTCGGCATCTACCTGACCGTAGCGCCGTCGGCGCTCAGGCGGCGCGGCCAGGCTTTCTGCGCTCCCTCTCGGCTCCCTCGGGGTGTCGAGGGTCGGTCGTGTCCCCGAGCAAGGCCCGTGCCGCGGCCACCCCTAGGCGCCCGATGCGACGGGTCTGCTCGTCGAGCCGCCAGTCCCCGGGGTGGCGGGGGCTCTCGGGGACAGACCGGGCCCCGGGGGAGGCCTTCGAGGCTCCGCCCGCCTTGCCCGCTTTGCCCGCTCCGCCCGCTCCGACCGCTCCGACCGCTCCGCCCGCCTTGCCCGCTCCGCCCGCCTTGCCCGCTCCGCCCGCTCCGCCCGCCCGTGCCGCCTTGACTGCCTTGAGGGCCTGGGCCGCCTTGGCCACCTCGGACGGGTGGGACTGTAGGGGAAGCTTCAGCTGGGTGGCGGTGGACCTGCGCCTGCGATCGGTGGTCATGGGTAGAGCATGCCTGGAGGGTGTATTACGGGGGCATGGCTGCTCGACAGACGGAAGCGCCGGGCGGGGTGCGCTATGGGATCACAGTCCCCTTCGACGGGGTGACGCTCGAGGATCATCGCAGGTGGTACGAGGAATTGGTCCAATTGGGCTACACCGATGTGTGGTCGGCCGAGACCGACGGGGTGGATGGGTTCACCCCGTTGTCGCTGGCCGCGGCGTGGTCGCCCTCCCTGCGGCTGGGCGTGGCCATCATTCCTGCCTACACCCGGGGACCGGCGCTGCTGGCCCAGAGTGTGGCCGGCATGGCCGAGGCGGCTCCGGGTCGCTTCACCCTCGGGTTGGGAACCTCGTCCGACGTCATCGTCAGCCGCTGGAACGGGATCGAGTTCGCCGAGCCCTACAAGCGGGTGCGGGACACGATTCGCTTCTTGAGGACGGCGCTGGCGGGGGAGAAGGTCGATCAGGAGTACGAGACCTTCACCGTGCGAGGCTTCCGTCTGGCCCGGCCCGTCGAACATCCGCCGCCGATCTTCCTGGCCGCACTCAGGCCGGGGATGCTGAGGCTGGCCGGCCGGGAGGCCGACGGCGTCATCCTGAACTGGCTCTCCGCCGAGGACGTGGCCACGGTGAAGCCGGAAATCGGAGCAGCCGTGCCGGTCGCCGCCCGGATCTTCGTGTGCCCGACCGAGGATGCCGGGCTGGCTCGGGCGGTCGGCCGGCGGATGATCGCCGCCTACCTCAACGTCGGGGTGTACGCCGCCTTCCACCGGTGGCTCGGCCGCGGACCTGAGCTCGAACCGATGTGGAACGCCTGGCAGTCAGGTGACCGGAAGGCGGCTCTGGCCGCCATCACCGACGATGTGGTCGACGCGCTCGTCGTCCATGGGTCGTTCGACGAATGCCGGGCCCACGTCGGTCGCTACGTGGCCCACGGGATCGACATCCCGGTGATGGCGGTCATACCGCTCGACCAGCCCCTCGAGGCTGTCCTGAAGGGCCTGGCCCCTCCTTGGAAGGCGAGGTGAAGCGCACCGGCGCCCACGCTGGCCCTGACCCCGCCGCCGATCCCGACCCCGGACCGCTCCCGACCCCGGCTCAGCCCACCCTGTAGCGGGCGACGATCTCGGCGTCCTGATCGCGGACCTGATCGGCCAGATCCTGGCCGAACCTGTCGAGCTCCGTGGCCAGACGGGTGTCGCTCAGGGCCAGAATCCGGACCGCCAACAGGGCGGCGTTCCGAGCTCCGTTGACGGCCACAGTGGCGACGGGAATGCCCTTGGGCATCTGGACCATGGCCAGGAGCGAGTCGAGGCCGCCCAGATTGGCCAGTGCCACGGGCACGCCGATCACCGGCAGGGGAGTAGCCGCCGCGGCCACTCCGGCCAGATGGGCGGCACCGCCGGCTGCGGCGATGATCACCTTGATCCCGGCGTCGGCCGCTCCTCGGCAGAAGGCGATGGTGTCATCCGGTGTCCGGTGGGCGGACAGGACCCGAACCTCCACCGGGATGGAGAATGACCGGAGGGTCTGGACGGCATCATCCATGATCGATGCATCGGACCCGCTTCCCATGATGATGGCAACAGACATCTGCGCATTCTGCCCGACCGGTGCCCATCGGTCATATCCGTGCTTGCGCTTAGCGGGCCGAGACCCGGGGAAACCGGGCCCGGAGCCAGCTCAAGGAGCTGCCGGGGTCCCCGATGTCGGGGGGTCAAAGGCACGAGGGCCAGCTCCACAGCAGGGCCAGGCCAACGGCAAGGCCGGGATCCGACCTGTACGGTTGGTCCGATCCGACCACCATCGATCCGTCAGCCCCGGTCCGATCTCGCCACGAGCCCGGACCGAGCCCGGACTCGGCCACCCAGGAGGAACCACTGTGCGCATCGGCGTGATGTTCGAGACGGAGAAGCCGTTCGACGACGTCGTCGGGCAAGTCGTCTCGCTGAAGCAGGCCGGTATCGAAACGGCCTGGGCCTCCCAGATATTCGGTTACGACGCGCTCACCGCACTGGCCGCCATCGGGCGGGAGGTGCCGGACATCGAGCTGGGCACCGCGGTGGTCCCGGTGTATCCGCGCCATCCGGTGATGCTCGCCGGGCAGGCGCTGACCGTGCAGGCGGCCACCGCCGGCCGTCTGGTCCTCGGGGTGGGGCTGTCCCACCAGATGGTCATCGAGAACGTCTTCGGTCAGTCCTTCGAGAAGCCGGCCCGCTACATGCGGGAGTACCTGTCCATCCTCATGCCCCTCCTGGAGGGTGAGGCCGCCTCCTTCACCGGCGAGGTCCTCAGTGCGTCGACCTTCGGCCCGCTCCAGATCACCGCCCCCCCACCCTCGGTACTCGTGGCCGCGCTGGGCACGGTGATGTTGCGGATCGCCGGGCGGATGACCTCGGGGACGGTGACCTGGATGACCGGGCCCCAGACCCTCGAATCGCACGTGATCCCCACCATCAACGAGGCGGCCGCCGAGGCCGGCCGGCCGGTTCCCCGCATCGGCGTGGGCCTTCCGGTGTGCGTCACCGACGATGTGGTCGCAGCCCGGGAGAAGGCGGCGGAGGTCTTCTCCATCTACGGCCACCTTCCGTCCTATCGGGCGATGCTCGACCGGGAGGGGGCCGACGGTCCTGCCGACGTGGCCATTGTCGGATCCGAGGCTGAGGTCCAGGACCGGGTCCGTCAGCTGGCCGACATCGGCACCACCGACTTCTGCGGTGCACCGTTCGGCACCGCCGACCAGATCAAGGCGTCGATCGGGGCGTTGGCCTCACTCGCTGGGGGCTGACGCCCCGGCGCACAGCCTCACTGGCTGAGGCGGGTGTGCTTGAATTCGTTCAGGTCGGGATGCTGGTGGATCAGGTCCAGGACTCCGTCGATCGTCCGGCGGGCCAGCGTGCCGTCACCCTGGGGCCGGGACATGAGCCTCACGAAGACGGCGCTCCCGTCGGCCATGAACGTGGGTACCCCGAACACGTCGAGCTCTCCGACCACCCGCTCGTGCTCGTCCCGCACGACTTTGGCCGGCCACCCGTCCTCCACCTCGGCCATGACGGCGTCGGCGTCGGCGCCGGCCCGGGTCAGCGCTTCACGGACCACGGCGACATCCCGCAGGTCGCCGCCTTCATCGTGGCGGGCGGTGAACAGGGAGCGGTGCACGGCCGAGAAGTGATCCGCGAACCGGTCCCGGACGGCGACGCCGGCGGCCAGGGCGATGAGGTCGGCCTGCTGCGCCGGGTCGTCCCAGGCGGGAATGCCGCCCTCGGGCACGTGCGACTGGTTGAGGAAGAAGGGGACGAACGTCACGTCCCACGGCGCCCCGGCCTCCAGTCCGTCGAGAATGTGCTCGTGCCCGTTTCGGGCAAATGGGCACCGGTAGTCCCAGGTCACAGCAAATGTCTGGCCAGAAGTCATGTCTGTGCAACCCCTCGGGCCAGTGATCCATTCCGGTCAGCCATGGGGCAGGGGATCCGATCGGCCGCTTACAGCAGGCGGCGGCCGATGAGACCGAGGGCGGCTCCGATGGCTGCTCCTCCGAGAACGTCGGACGCGTGATGGGCCCGGAGATGGAGTCGGCTGAGTCCGACCAGTGCGGCACCCGTGAACAGCAGCGCGTTGCCGGCCCGATCGTCCCGCTGACTCATGACGGTGGCGGCGCAGAAGGCGGCCAACGTGTGGCCGCTGGGAAAGCTGGCCGACGTCGGCTCACGTACCGGAACGCCACCATCGGCCAGTTGGATGTCACTGCGATCCGGTCGTGACCGTCCGATGACCGTCTTGAGGGCGGAGTTCACGATGGTCGATTCGACTCCGGCAATGGCGAGCGCCCGAACGGCCCGGGCCCGCTCCGGTCCGGTGTGCCTGGCCCGCCACGCCGAGGTGGCCGCCCACATCAGGCCGCGATCTCCGAGCCCGGTGATCACCTTGGCCGCACCGTCCATGCTCGGATTCCCGCGCCAGGGCTCGAACCAGCCGTCGACCCGGGCATCGAACTCGTGTACCAGGTCGGGGAAGGTCCTGCTGCCGGCCCGCCGAGTCGATCCGTCGAGCCCGGCCGGATCCTCCCTGAGTCCGGCGGGAGAGTCGGGATCTGCCTCGTCCACGGGATCGGCGGCTCGAGGGATGCTCATGCCGCTCCTCCCATGGCCCCTCCGAGGACCACGGCCGCTTGTTCGGGCCGGCCGCCGTAGGCCGGACAGAACTCCCGGAAGCGGCAGTAGTTGCAGAGCGGTGAGGTCCGGGGCCGGAAGTCCTCGTTCTCGCACGCCCGTTCGATGGCCGACCAGACGGCCACAGCCTTCATCTTCTGCCCGCGAATGGCCTGTTCCGAAGGTTCGGCCGTGATGGTCATCGGCTCCTTGAGATGGAGCAACCTGACCTGCACCGGCCGTCGTCCGAGGACCTCCTCGCACAAGAGGGCGTAGATGTGGACCCCGGCCAGCTTCGACTGCTCGAATGCCGGCCCGGGCGCCCGCCCGGTCTTGTAGTCGATGACCACCAATTCCCCGTCGGCGGTCAGATCCAGTCGGTCGATGATCCCTCGCAACCGCATGTCGCCGACCCGTGCCTCCAGGGTCAGCTCGACCCCGACCGGATTGACCTCGTTCGGGTCCTCGAGGGCGAAGTAGTTCTTGACCAGTGCCTCGGCGTCGGCTCGCAGGTCCTCGGCCTCCGCCGCGGTGAGGGCCAGCTCCACGAAGTCCGGATCGATCTGCAGCTCGTCCCACGCCGTGACCAGCTCGGCGTTGGCCGACTCCGGCGATCGATCGCCTCGCTCGTGGAGCCAGAAGAGGCGCTCCAGTACCCGGTGGACCAGCGTTCCCTTGACCGTCCAGACCGTCGGCTGGTCGGGAAGGTGTTCGATGGAGTTGAACCTGAATGCCAGTGCGCAGTCGCGGAATGAGGTGAACTTCGACGGGGAGAGCGAGCGGGGAGGGTCGAAGGACACGAGAACAGACTAGGTCCGGGGTGTGACGTGATCGGTGCTCAGCGCCCGGCGCACCGACGAGGCCACCACGCCCGGCTGCTGGAGCGGGCCGAAGTGGCCCACTCCGGGGGTCACTTCGACGGTCGACCGTCTCAACTGGCCGGCGTCGGCCTCGAGGAGGGAGACGCCGAAGGCGTCGGTGTCCTCGCCGCAACACAGCGTGACATGGCAGCCGATCTCGTTCAGATGCGCAAATGCGCCGTGGGAGGCACCGTGGGCATAGATCTCCGCCTCGTCGTCACGACGGCATCGCAGTCGTATGGCTTGCCCGTCACCCCCCTCGTCTTCGGGGATCGGCTCGAAGCCGGCTTCGACATAGAGCTCGAGCACTTCAGGATCGAGGTCGGAAAACGGCGGCTTCGACGAGAAGTTGACGAAGGCGTCCTCGGCGTTCGGAAATGCCTCCCGCCTCCGCCGGGCCCCCACCGAGAGTGGATTCCGTTCGAACCTGGCCGGCCCGATCGGTTCGGGCAGGACGACCGGCTCGAAGCAGTAGAGCGACCTGAACGTCCCGGGCCTGGCCTGCTCGGCCAGCAGGACGGCCGCGCCACCGCACGAATGGCCGAAACCCAGGGGGTGCTTGAGTCCGAGGTGGTCGATGACGGTCAGCACGTCGGTGGCGAATCCGGCCCACTTGAAATCGCCGTCGGGCGGCCGGTCGGATCGTCCGTGGGCCCGGAGGTCGAGTCCCCAGCAGCGGTAGTGCTCGGCGAGGTCCCGAGCGAGGGGCCCGAGGACCTCGGCGCAGAAGCCGGTGGCGTGGACCAGCAGCAGGTCTTCGCCCGAGCCACCGAAGTCATACAGGGCGATGTCGAGCCCGTCGGCCGTGGCGCAATGATCCCGGCTGGGCCCCTGATCACCTCGGTCCGTGGTCACCGACGTGACGGTAGCCCAGCGGGGTCGGAGGGGGCGGGCAAAGCCCCACGAGGTGGACGCTGACCGAGTAGACATTGTTGGCTTATGGAGCATTTTCTCGAAACCTGGGGCTACGTCGCCGTCTTCGCCCTGAGCTTCATCTCCTCGATGGGCCTGCCTGTGGGAGCCGAGGTGGCGATCATCTACGGAGGCGTGCTGGCCAGCGGTCAGATCCCCAACGAGCCCCACCACCTGAATCTGGTGGTCGTCATCGTGGTGGCCACGCTGGCCGAGGTGCTGGGCTCACTGGCCGGCTATCTGATCGGCTACTTCGGGGGCCGGGCCCTGGTCGACCGGGTGGGAAAGTACGTCCTGCTGACCCATAAGGACCTGGACCGTGCCGAGGCCTGGTTCGCCCGGCGGGGCGAGCCCTTCGTCCTCTTCGGTCGGTTCATCCCCCTGCTCCGGTCGTTCGTTTCGTTCGCGGCGGGTCTCGGCGAGATGGCGCTGGCGAAGTTCCTCGTGTTCACCGTCATCGGCTGCGCCATCTGGTGCACTGCGCTGACCAGCTTCGGCTATGCCCTCGGGAGCAGCTACAGCCGGGCGCTGAAGGCCTTCAGCTACGCCGGCTATGTGGCCGCTGTCGTGGTCGTCATCGCCGTCGCCATCCTCTTCTGGCACCGCCTCCGGATCGTGCGTGAGGAACGGAGTGACCGCTAAGCCGCGGTCGCGGGCCCGCCGCGCCGCCCTCGAAGCCTCGGAGCACCTCGAGCGCACCGAGGCGTGGAGTGGGCTGCGTCCGGGAGATCGGGTGATTGTCTCGGGTCTTCACATCCGAGGAGCCGAGTGGGAGTTCCGCGCCCATGTCCTCAACCGCCACAACGGCACCGAATCGGTGGAGGTGATCGGCGGGCGGCCGGGTGACCGCAGGATCCGCTCGTTCGATCCCGGCCGGATCTTCGCCGTCTCCGCCCGGAAGCGACGGGGAATGGATGCCGAACGGTCCATCGCCGGCCAGCTGTCGCTGGCCGAGGCCCCCCAACTTCCCCTGGAGTGACCGCGGCGGGATCCGGTCGGTTCGATGCCTCGACACCACTAGGGTGCCCGGCATGGCCACGATTGTCTTCTTCCACGCTCACCCTGACGACGAGGCCATCGCCACCGCCGGAACCATGGCGGCCCTGTCCGACGCTGGCCACCGGGTGGTTCTGGTGACGGCCACCCGCGGTGAGCTCGGGGAGATCCCCGAGGGCCTGTTGGCGGAGGGCGAAACGCTGGCCGACCGCCGCCGGGCGGAACTGACCGAGGCCTGCCGGGTCCTCGGTGTCGCCCGCCAGACCTACCTCGACTACCTCGACTCGGGGATGGCCGGTGAGGCCACCAACGACCGCCCCGGCAGTTTCGCCGCCGCCGACATCGACGAGGCGGCCGCGGCTCTGGCCGGGATACTCACCGAGGAGACGGCCGATGTGCTGGTCACCTACGACGAGCACGGAGGGTACGGCCATCCGGATCACGTGCAGGTGCATCGGGTGGGCATGCGGGCCGCAGCGCTGGCGAGCACTCCGGTGGTCTATATGTGGACGATGAATCGCGACTTCATGCGGAGTCTCGCCGAGCAGGTCGAGTCATCGGAGTGGGAGCCGCCCGAGGGCAGCACCGACGGGATGGACACCATGGGGGAACCGGCCGAGCGGCTGACCACGGAAGTCGACGTGACCCGATGGATCGATCGCAAACGCCAGGCCATGACGGCTCATGCGAGCCAGATCAGTGAGACCAGCTTCTTCCTGGCCATGCCTCCAGACGTGTTCTCGACGGTCTGGGGACGAGAGTGGTACATCCGGGTCCGCCCCTCGTGGGACAAGCCCGAGGGCAGCCCGTGGGAGACCGGCCTCCTGCTCGAGGGACCGGACGCGGTGAGAGCCGAGGCCACCGGCGACGGCGGGGGCGGGGCGCGCCGGTGACGGCGACCCACCGGGTGCTCCGGGTGCACGGAGGTCGTTTGGTGGTGGCCGAACGCAGGATCGAGTTGGAGGCCGAGCTTGATGCCGCGTCGGCCCAGGGCTATGACATCGTGAACTCGTTCGCCGTCGACGACAACGTCTACCTGGTCCTCCGGCGACCGGATTGATGCCGGGGGGCGAGCTCAGAACTCGGTGAACGCCTGAATGGAGACGACCCGGTTCCGACCGGTCTCCTTGGCCCGGTAGAGCGCCTGGTCGGCCCGCTCGATGAACGACGTAGTGGTCTCGAAACCGTCCCAGCTGGTCAGACCGGCCGACAGGGTCACGCCGAAGTCGGTGGTGGCCTCGCGACCTCCTCCCCGGAGCTTGTCGAGCAGGTAGTGGGCACCGACCAGATCGGTGTCGGGCATGACCAGACAGAACTCCTCCCCTCCGTACCGGGCGACCAGGTCCTGCCCGCGGATGTTGGAAACCATCAACGCGGCGATCGATCGCAGCACGGTGTCTCCGGCAATGTGGCCGAACTGGTCGTTGTAGGCCTTGAAGTGGTCGAGGTCGATCATGGCTACGCTCAGCGGAGACTCGGAGCGGAGGGCGTGGGCCATCTCGATTTCGATCCGCTCGTAGAGGGTGCGTCGGTTGGGCAGGCCGGTGAGGGGGTCGGTGCGGCTCTCGGTATGCAACCGGTTCACGAAATTCACCCGGCTGTTCACCCTGAGGAAGGCCGCCGCCAGGAGCTCGGCCGCTTCACGTGATTGCGGATCGATTCTGCGATCGTCATCCGAGCGCCGGACCACCATGACCAACTCTCCGTCGACGCAGTAGCCGACGGGGATGGTGCAGAACGACTCGTCGAGCACCACCGAGTCGGAGTGGAGCGCCTGGTCGAGTTGGGAGAGCTCGACCAGATCCGAGACGTCTTCGCTCTCCCCGGGCCAGGTCACCAGGGGGACAAACCGACCGAGTTTCTCGTTTCGGGTGAGAACCACGATCTGATCCGCGGGCAGGACATCGGCCACCAATGGAAGTCCGCGGTGGAAAATCGACCCGATGGTATCGGTGGCCGAGTCGGCAGTGCTCGGCCCGACATCCTCGAACGTCTCGTGCAGTGCGTCGATCGAGCGCCGGAAGTTGAGGTGGCCGGTCAGCGATCCGACATCCCGGGAGATGATCCAGGTGATGGCCACGATGGTCGAGGAATAGACGAGAAACACGGCCACGAGCTCGGATCCCCGGAGACCTCCGGCCCAGCTGGTCATCGCCACCAGTGCAATGGCGAAGAGGTCGATGCCGATCCGCATCCGTTTGTCACCGATGATCGAAACGAGCGTGACTCCGACCAGAACAGCCGGTGTGTAGGTCCCGGACTTGTTGTCAGAGCCCAATTCGATGAAGGCCAATGCGGTGAGGGCCAGACAGATGATCACGAATCCCGTCGTGGCCTGAGTGGCCAGATCGGCTTTTCCCTTGGTGATGACGACGAAGAGCGCTACGTAGACGACCGATACCAGGATGCACCCGATGGCACCGAGGATGTACCACCATTTGACCGGATCCCGATCGACGAAGATCACGGTGAGGAGGATGGGGATGGCGATGGACTCGGCGATGACCCCCGAGATGAGGCCGTCACGGACCTGACGCTGGGTGGGATGGGCGAGGTCGAACTTCACCGTAGGGTTATCGGCCCTGGTCGGGTGGTCCTTTACCCTGGGTGTCGAAGCCGGCCCGGATCCGCGGAAAAGAGCAGATCAGAGTCGGTATCTCCGTCGAGCCCGCATGGTCCGACCGTGCCGACCCGACACCGGGATCAGGCGCTGAACGACTTGGAGCTGGGATGGAGGCTGCGGAAGAGGCGGGCGCTGTATCCAGTGAGCTGCACGTCGGTGAGAGCACGGGCCGAGGCGGCCCGGGGCAGGTTGAACAGGGGCCCGAGCTCGCCGAAGTAGCTGCCCTGCTTGACGATGGTCAGGTGCTCTTCGGTTCCGTCCTCGCGGATGCGGTAGATCTCCACCTCGCCTGACTCCACGATATAGACGAGGTCGCTGTCGTCCCCCTGACTGAACAGGACCTGGCCGGCCGTCAACGCGACGGGCTGCGGCTCCCTGGCCGAGTCGGGCAGGTGGGGGACCAGTTCCACCACCCGGTCAGCGAGCTGGGTGATCCGTTCATCGTGGGTGGCCACGATGACCAGCCGACCCGGCCCCGCCAGTTCCCGCAACAGCCTCAGGATGCCTTCGACCTGGATGTAGTCGAGGTGCGCGGTGGGTTCGTCGGCCAGCACCAGGGGCGGGTCCTGGACCAGGGCCCTGGCGATGGCCACCCGCTGCTGCTGCCCGCCGGACATCTGGTCGGGCCGGTGATGCCCCCGATCGTCGAGACCCACCTGGTCCAACAGGAGGTCCGCCCGCTCACGGGCGACCTTGCCGCTGACCCCGGCGAGACGGAGGGGGACCATGACGTTCGAGCGGGCGTTGAGACTCGGTATCAGATTGAACGCCTGGAAGACGACCCCGACGGTGTGGCGGCGGTACTCGGACAGCGCCGCGCCGCTGAGCCCGGAGACGACTTGGTCGTCGAGGCTGATCGTGCCGGCCGTGGGAGTGAGCAGGCCGGCCAGGCACGAGAGGAGGGTGGTCTTGCCGCACCCCGACGGTCCCAGCAAGACGACCAACTCACCGTCGTCAGCAGTGAAGCTGAAGTCGTGGAGGGGGCGGACCCGGTAACCACCGGAGGAGAACTCCATGGTCAGGTCCTTGGCGGTGAGGGAGGCCATGGCTCAGCCGAACGCCGCTGCCGGATCGGCTCCCGTCGCCTGGCGCAGGGCAACGAGGCTGGAGATGAGTCCCACCACAATGGCGATGATCGGCAAGGTGATGAAGGCGCTGTCAGGTATGGCCACCGGTTGCTGGAAGATGCCTCCCATGAAATTGGAGATGATGGCGGCGAACGCTGCGGCCAGTAGGGCCACGATGACGGCCTGCAGGGCCAGGCTGCCGAGCAGCGTCGCGGTCGAGGAACCCAGAGCCTTGAGCACTGCGAAATCCCGCACCCGCTGCAGCGCCGAGACGTACAGCAGGGCGGCGATGATGATGCCGGCGATGACCCACATGAGGATCTTGGTGTTGTTGATCGACGACACGGCCGAAGCCAGGGCGGCGAGCGTCTGCTGCTCGGCCGACTTTGTGGTGAGTACCTGCAGGCCGGTCGGAACCGTCTTGGGTACGCCCGTCGTCACCACGGCCGTGACGTAGTGGCGGCCTCCCAGGCCCAGGGCCTGCGCACTGCTCAGCGGCACGTAGACGACGTAGGTGCCACCGAGGAGGGAACGGTTCGGGATCTGGCCCACCACCCGGAAGGGCGTGGTCCCGATGGTCATCACGCTTCCTACGGCGGCACCGGTCTTCGAGTCGACCACGACCTGTCCGGGTCCGGAGATCGGCCGGCCCGCGGTGACCTGCTGCGGGTCTCCCAGCCCTCCGATCTCCGCTCCGATCACGTTGACCGACAGCGACTTGGTTCCCTCGTGGGCGATCTGCTGGGGCAGGATGACCAAGGGGTCGGCATGCGTCACTCCGGGAGCGTGGGCGATGATCGCGGTTGCTGCTTGCGGAAAGACGCTGACTGCCGCGACACGGCCACCGGCGCCGTTCGTGAGCACCCATGCATCGGCCCCAACGCCGCCGATGGTCGAATTCGTCTCCGCTCCGAAGCCGCCGACCAGACCAGCCATGAGGAGCGCCATGGCCATGACGACACCCGCGCCGACCACGGCAATTAGGAATTGACGATATCGATACGCCAGATCCGCCAGGGTCACCGTCACCATCAAAAGGGATTATTACACGCGACCGAGGAGCGATGCTTGGAAGTTCTGGTCCGACCGGTGGGCAGCCTCGTGATCGAGAAGCCACGTCTTGCGATCGAGTCCGCCGCCATAGCCGGTGAGTTGACCGTTCGAACCGATGACCCGATGGCAGGGGACGATGACGGCGATCGGATTTCGCCCGTTGGCCAACCCCACGGCGCGCGAGGCATTGGGATTGCCCACCCGCCGGGCGAGCTCGCCGTAACTGATGGTCTCGCCGTAGGGAATGTCCCGAAGGTGCGACCAGACGTCGCACTGGAACGCAGTTCCGTCGAGCCTGAGCGGTACGTCAAAATTGACGAGATCCCCCTTGAAGTACGCGGTGAGTTGGCTGGTGATATCGGCGAACCAGGCGTCATCCCTGCGCTGATCGGTCGGTCCAGCCGGCGCGTGGCGCTGGCCGTGCATGTACAGCCCGACGAGGACGCCGTCGGCTGCCGAGAGCGTCAACGGTCCGAGGGGGCTGTCGACGGTGGTGGTGATGGTGGTGGTGTTCATGGGTCTCCTTGTGAGTGGGGGAGCGTGGTTGTCGATCGGGGGTGTCGTTGGTCACGCCGCCGGCGGCCACCGGTTGATGCGGTGATCGGTCACCGACCACAAGTACTGCACGGCATAGGCCCGCCACGGTCGCCACGAGTCGGCGTACCGGTCGAGGGCGGCCACCGTCGAAGGAATACCGAGCAAGCCGGCACCGCGCCGCACGCCGAGGTCGGAGGCCGGGAAGGCGTCGGGATCGCCCAGGGCGCGCATGGCGATGACATTGGTGGTCCAGGGCCCGATACCCGGTAGGCCGGCGAGAGCGGCGAGCGCCTCGGTCCGGTCACAGCCCGGTCCGAGGTCGAGACGGCCCAGTCTGAGCGCGTCGATCAGGGCCGAGAGGGTGTGCCGTCGGGACTCGGGTAGGGCGGCATCCACGTCATGGAGTGCCTCTGGCGTCGGAAAGAGGTGGGTCAGTCCGCCGCGCCCATCGGTCACCGGCTCCCCGTGACCGATCACCATCCGGTGGGTATGCGTGCGGGCGGCTTCGGTCGAGACCTGCTGGCCGAGGACGGCCCGGATGGCGAGCTCCCCGCCGTCGACGCATCGCGGCACCCGTCGGCCCGGAGCCTTGTCGATCACAGGGCGGAGGGAGGGGTCCGCGGCCAGGTGGGCGTCGACGGCAACGGGGTCGGCGTCGAGGTCGAGGAGCCACCGGCATCGGGCAATGGTCGTTGTCAGGTCGCGCATGTCGGACAGGGTGGCGCGGCACTGGATGTGGTCGGGAGTGGGAGTGAGCTCCACGATGCCCGGCCCATGGTCGAGGCGCAGGGTCCGCCGGTAGGTGAGACCACGGACCTCCTCCACGCCGGCGACAGCGGTTGCGGCCAGGTGCCCCATGAGATTGTCGGGGCACAGGGGTTGACGGAACGGAAGACGGAGGTCGAGGGCCGCCGAGCTGTCTCCCGTCGACCGCGCCGCCTCGCCGACACGAGACCGGAGGTCGGTCGGTGAACTGGCGAATACCGTCCGGATCGTGTCGTTGAACTGACGGACGCTGGAGAACCCTGCGGCAAATGCCACGTCGGCCATCGACAACGGTGTGGTCTCGATGAGTACCCGCGCCGTCTGGGCGCGCTGGTGCCCGGGCGATGGCGATGGGCCCGGCACCGACCTCGGCGGAGAGAAGTCGTTCCAACTGTCGGACGCTGTACCCCAATCGGGCGGCCAGTGCGGCAACGCCTTCCCGGTCGACCAGACCGTCGGCGATGAGCCGCATGGCCCGAGCGACCACATCGGCTCGGGTGTCCCATTCGGGGGAGCCGGGGGTGGCGTTGGGGCGGCAACGCTTGCAGGCACGGAATCCGGCGCGTTGGGCGGCGGCGGCTGACGGATAGAAGCGGACGTTTGACCGCATCGGGGTCTTGGCCGGGCAGGATGGCCGGCAGTAGATCCCGGTCGACGTGACCGCGGTGAAGAACCATCCGTCGAAGCGCGGGTCGCGGGATTGGACGGCGATGTAGCAACGTTCGAAATCTTCGATCACCGCACCAGCATGGCGCAGTTCCGCGCCAATATCTGGCGGAATTGCGACATGACCGTCTCCGGCAACCGGGGAGGGAAGCGGATCGGCTCGGGCCGGCAGGCCGGCCGCCGTCGCTCAGTCGCGCACGGGGAGCTCGAGGGCCTCCTTCCCGGTCAGCCAGGGCCGACCGGCGGCCGCCAGGTCCTCCCACTTCTGCAGATCGTCGCCGGTTTGACCCAGCTCTTCAGGGGTCGGTCCGAACTGGTCGGCCAAGGGCTGGAGCGCCTCAGTGTCGAAGTGGTAGCACTCGGCGGCGTTGAAGCCGAGGATCTGCTGCGTCTCGTCCACCGGAATGTCGGAAAATGCCTTGCCCAGCCACTCCCTGGTGTGAGGCCAGGTCCCTTCGGGGTGGGGGAAATCGTTGCCCCACATGATGTTTCCGACGCCGATCTCGTAGCGCCTGGCCAACTCCCGACGCCTGGTGTTCGAGGCACCGATGAAGCAGTTCCGGTCGAAGTACTCGCTGGGCCTCATGGAGAGATGATCGGTCAGCTGCTTACCGAGTTTCTTTGCCGCGTGCTCCCGGTCGTAGGCGATGTCCGACGTCCACAGCAGATCGGGGGCCCAAAAGGCGCCACACTCGGTGGTGACGAAGGTGAGGGATGGAAACCGCTCGAATGTTCCCGCCCACAGGAGAAACCAGAGTGGTCGGGTCGACCACCAGCGGACCTCGGCGATATAGATCCCGACGTGCTCGCCGTAGGAGGCACGATCGGCGGCTCCGGAATGGACGTGGACCGGCATTTCGAGCTCCGAACAGACTGTCCATACCGGGTCGTACTTGGCGTCGTGGTAGGGCTCGTACGGCTGCCACATCGAAGGGATGAGGATCCCTCCTCGGAGCCCGGATTCCCTCGCCCGGCGGATTTCGGCCACCGCGGCGTCGACGTCGAAGATGGGGACGATGGCTACGCCGGCCCGGCGATGAGGACTCTCGGCGCAGAGCTCGGCCAGCCATCGGTTGTGGGCTTTTGCCCCTGCCATCAGGAGATCGATGGGCATGTCAGCCGTGGCGCCCAGTCCGGCACCGAACGGCGCAGATGCCCCACCTGTCACTGCATCGGCATCAGGGAAGATGACCTCACCGACGACGCCGTCGGCGTTGAGCTCCTCGTCACGGCGACGGGCGTCCCAGCCGCCCCGGAGCCCTTCGGCATTCTCGCTCTCCCATTCCTCGGCGAATTCCTCGTTGCGGAGGCCCCGTTCGGCCAGTTCCGACTCCATGGCGGCGCGTGCCGCCAGGTGCTGGTCGAAGGTGTCCCGAAAGGCGGGATCGAGCCATTCGCGGTATTCCTGGTTGGGCAACCCGGCATGACAGTCCGCCGAGATCACCGTGTAGTTCTTCACCGATGTCTCTCCTCGTGTGATCGGGCGGTCATCCGGGGACTTCCCGCAGGTAGGTGGGGTTCGTGCGTTTGAGCATGGATCGGGACCGGGCCTCGATCTGGGCGTCGATCGAATCACTTGGGGCCATGATCCAGAAATCCCCGGACCGTACGGCGTGCACCACCTGGTCGGCCACCTCGGCCGGCTCGGTGTAGTGGACCTCGATGCCGGCCGCCGCCATCTGACCCTCGATGTCCTCGATGGTCGGGTAGGGGGTCTGTCTCGGGCGCTCCTTGGCCAACTCAGCCGGCCGTACCCGCCACGAGCTGAAGATTCCGGTACGGAGCATGTTCGGTCCTGGAAAAAGAACCGACGCCCCGACGACCGAGCCGGCATCCTGCAATTGGGCGTAGAGGCACTCGGTCAGGGTGACCACCGCCGCCTTGGTCACCGCGTACTGAGGCGTGCCGCGCAGGGGCGATACCCCTCCGTTGCCCGACGAGGTGTTGACCACGTGTCCATGGGCTCCGGACGCGATCATCGTCGGGACGAAGGCGTTGATCCCGTGGATGACCCCGTACACGTTGACGTTGAACGCCCAACGCCAGTCGTTGAGCTCGTGCTCCCACAATGCACCCTCGGCCCCGGCACCGATACCCGCGTTGTTGCAGAGGAGATGGACGGCACCAAAGTGCTTCAAGGTCGTGTCGCGCAGCTGTTCGACCGAGCCGAAGTCAGAGACGTCGCAGTTGGCTCCGATGACTTCGAAACCCTCGGCCCGAAGCTTGTCCACGGTCTCGCCGAGCGGATCGTCATCCACGTCGGCCAGGACCACGCTCATCCCCTCACGGGCGAAACGCTCGCCCATGGCCCGTCCGATGCCCCCGGCCCCACCGGTGACGACAGCAACGTGCCCGGCAAGGTCCTCGATCATTCGGAGCCCACCGGCGACAGGTCGTCATAGCGCTGATGCACGTACGGGCGGATCCATTCACCGGGAACGGTCCCGTGGATCTCGCCCCGCTGAATACTGCTTCGGTCGGCCAGATGGATTCCCACCAGCTCCCGGACCGGGAGGTCGGCCACCGGGTCGAATCGGGAATCGCGGAGGAGCACCTCGCCGGAGACCTCCTCGAGTTTGCGGGTCTGCTCGGTCCGGTGGCAGTAGACGAGGGCGGGATCGCTGTCGAAACCCTTGCCGTCGGGGGACGGGAGGAACTTGAAGTAGAAGTCGGTCCGTGTCTCGGTGTCGGGCAGGTCGAGCTCACGGGTCACCTGTCCGCTGACCTTGACGATCTCCGTGCCCATCCGGGCGAAGGTTCCGGTCACCCGGTCGCCCTGACGGTCGAGATCCACCGTCCCGAGTTTCTTGGGCTCTCCGAAGGTCTCCCGACCGCCGATCACCGACTGCTCGGTGGTCATGGGCATGAGGAGGGCGTAGTACCCATCGGTTCCCTCGTGGCGGGCCCGCACCGAGAAGCTGCCGGCGCCGAACGTCGGATAGCCGGGGATGTCGACCGTGGCCACGGTCACCTTCACCAGTGGTTCGGCACCGGGTTCGATCGGGGGCGGGAGGACAGCGGCGATGACCTCAGGATCGGTGAGGTAGGTGGCGACGAGCGTGGTGGCCCAGACGTCGACCGAGGTCGCTTCGACCTCGCGGTTCCGCAGTTGCTCTTCGGATCGTGCTCCGTAACGGATGGTTCCCATGAGGCTCCTTCGTCGTTGGTTGCTCCGGTGTGCTCTCGCGATGTCAGGTGACGCCGGCAAATGCCGGGCATCGCCCGGCTTCGCTCGGAATCTCCGAAGGACGCAGTGGTTGGTTGATCTCGTCGTGGGTCGGACCCACCCGTTGGGCGACATCTCTCAGGCCTTCCAGGTCGAATCCGAAGAGGTCGGCCGCGTTGCCCCCGAGCATCTGTTGGACCTCGACGGGATCGATGCCGGCGAATGAGAGCCGGAGGGCCTCGTGGCTGAACGGATAGCTCGACTCCCGGTGGGGGTAGTCACTGCCCCACATGATCTTGTCGACGCCGACGGCGTGTCGCATCGCCGCTTCGGCCGGGCGCATGAAACTGGACCCGACGTGGCACTGGCGGGCCCAGTACTCGCTCGGCCGCATCGAGAGCTGTGAGACGACCGCTCCTCCCCACTCGAGCTCCTGGCTCCCGGTCGCACTGCCCATTCTCGAGAAGAAGAAGTCGAGCGTTCCGAGCGTCTCGGGTATCCAGGCGGTTCCCTGCTCGGTGAAGACGAACTGGAGGTCCGGATGGCGCTCGAGGACACCGGCGAAGATGAGATGCCAGAGGGACCGGTGCGCCCACCAGGTGACCTCGAGCATGAACATGACCTTCTCGATGTCGGCGTCACCCAGGGCCGGCACCGCGCTGCCGCTGTGGTGGTTGATAGGAAGGCGGGCCACCTCGCAGGCCCGCCAGAGCGGATCGTAGACCCGCGAATAGAGCGGCTCGAGGCCCGACCCCGGGGGCGCACCGGGCAGGAGGATCCCGGCGGTCATGCCCGCTTCGGCCGCCCATTCGACTTCGGCGACCGCCGCCGGGACGTCGTGCAGCATGATCTGGACGATGCCCAGTCGGCGTCCGGGCGCCGCGGCGCAGAAGTCGGCCAGCCACCGGTTGTGGGCCCGCAGCCCGGCCCAACGAAGCTCGAGGTCGCCCTCGGTTGCCCCTGGCACCTGGGCCTTCAAGGACGGCTCGGGATAGAAGGGGGGGATCGTGTTGGGAAACACCACTTCGGCGACGATCCCGTCCGCCTCGAGCTCGGCCTGGCGCCGGTGGTGGTCCCAGTTCCGGCTGGCGTCCTCGCCCATGAGATCGTCGAACGGCACCCGGTACTGGCGGGCCCAGGCGTCGAACTGGGGATGGAGCCTGCTCGGGAGGTAGTCCCGATAGTGGAGAAGGTCGGCCCCACCGTGGCAATCCGCCGAGATGATGACATAGCGGGCATCACCGGACATCGACTTCGCCTCCCCCTTCTGTCCTCGATCGCAGCCCCGTGCCGCCGGTGTCTGCGGCACCGGGTCGTGACCTGTAACATCGTTACATGACGACGGAGCGAGGTCAAGCGGCGGCGGCCCGGCATCCGGCCGGGGGGCTCTCTCGGAGCCATGTGATCGACGCGGCCATGCAGATCGTGGAGCGAGACGGGGTCGACGGCCTGACCATCCGTGGGCTGTCGGCCAAGTTGGGCGTGGCCCCCACGGCGATCTACTGGCACGTCGGTGACAAGCAGGCCTTGCTCGATGGCGTCGCTGATCTGGTCATCGCCCAGCTCGGAGACGTGTCGGTCCGGGGCGGCGATCCGACATCCCGCATCGTCTCGATTGCCAGCTCCCTGCGGGCCACGCTGCTCGAGCGCCCCGATCTCGTCGCGTTGGTCCATCGGCAGGGACGTACGGCTGCGCTCTTCCAACCGGCCCGTCGGGTCCTGGTCAACGAGCTCAGAATGGCCGGAGTCGAGGGTGCCGGAGTCGCCCTCGGGGTACAGGCGGTTCTCAATCTGGTGATCGGATCGGTCCTGTTGGACCGCCAGCTCGAACGGCAACCCGCCCAGCGCCAGAGCCCTGAAGAACTGTGGTCGCCGGACGACGCCCCCGGCGCTCCGGACCTGCTCGACCATCTTTCACAGCCCTTCGATGAGGGCGAGTTGTTCGACTACACGCTCGCTGCCGTGGTGGGGGCCGTCGTGCAGGGGTGATCAACCCCGGGGATTGGGAGCGAGATCCTGTGCTCCGACCGTCAAGGTGGGCTGTGAATCGGTCGATGATCCCCAGGTGAACTCCCCGGGGCGCCCCGTCAGTGACGAGGTCAGGTTGGCCTGCTTCGACCAGGTCAATCGGTCGACGCGGCGCGGAGCTCTGGCCGGACCGGTGGCGGCCGTCATGCTGGTGGTCATCTTCGGTCGAGCGGTTTCGATCACCGGGATGGTCGAGTGGGCGGTCGTGGTGACGCTGACCACCGGAATCACGCTGTGGTCGTCGGAGCTGTACCTGAGGAAGCGCCATCGGGGCGAGGCGGTAGGCCGGTGGATCGCCGGACCGGTGACGGCGGGCTTGAGTGGGTTTTCCTGGGCGTCCCTGCCACTCTTCGTCTTCCCGTCCGCCAGCCACTACGACCTTCGGGCCATCTACCTCATTTTCCTGTGTGCCATCTCCGCCGTCAACGCGGTCGGTGCGGCCGCCTGCCGGTCGTATTTCTTCCCCTTCCAGATCGCCCTCCTGCTTCCCATCGACATCGTCTGCCTCACCGCCGATGACCGGCCGACTCAACTGCTGGGGCTGGTGATCCCGCTCTTCTTCGCGGTGATGGTCGTGGTCCACCAGGAAGTCCATACGGTCGTCCTCAGCGAACTCCATCTCCGTGAACGCAATGGCGAGGCCAATCAACAGCTCCGCACACTGAACTCGCAGCTCGGGGAGATCGCACTTCGGGACGACCTCACCCGATCGGCGAACAGGGTCGCCTTTGTCGATGCCTTGGCCAACGCGGCTGCCGAGATCGGTCGGGGTGACGGCATGGTCGGTGTCGTGTTCCTCGATCTCGATCGTTTCAAGGTGGTCAACGATTCTCTGGGTCATCAGGCCGGAGACGAGCTCCTCGTACAGGTGGCCGAGCGCATTCGTGGGTTACTGCGCGAGGGTGACGTGCTGGCTCGCTTGGGCGGGGACGAATTCACCGTTCTCCTTCGCGGTCTGGTTGACGCCGAAGAGGCCGTCGAGGCGGCACGCCGGATACTGCGGACCTTCGAGTCCCCCTTCGTGGTCGCCGGCCGGCATGTCGTGGTCACAGCCAGCGTCGGTGTCACCGCCACCAATCGTGCCGACGTCGGTCCCCAGGATCTTCTCTACCAGGCGGATCGCGCTCAGTATCAGGCGAAGGAAAACGGACGGAACCGGGTCGAGCGGTTCGTGCCCGCCCTGCACCCGATGTCGCGTCGCCGTCTCGACCATGAAGAAGCGCTCCGTGAGGCCCTCTCGGACGGCCAGATCGTCGCCTATCTCCAACCGCAGGTCGACCTCCAGACCGGTCGCATTGTCGGCGCCGAAGCCCTGGCCCGATGGAACCATCCGGATCGCGGTGTCCTCATTGCCGCTGACTTCGTGCCGCTCGCCGAGGAGTCGGATCTCATCCTGGACGTGGATGCCGCCGTCCGCCGGAGTGCGATCGAGGCGCGGGTTGCCCTGGGGCACGCGGGGTGCAGTCCCGAGTTCCGTGTCTGGTGCAACGTCTCCGCTCACCAGTTGACGACGACCGACCCGGTTGACGATCTCCTCGACGACCTGCACCGGGCCGGCTGTGATCCAAAGGGCATCGGAGTCGAGCTCACCGAGACAGCTGTCATGGCTCACCTCGCGGCGGCCGCACTCCACATCGATGACGTACGCAGCATGGCTGTGCGGGTCGCCCTCGATGATTTCGGGACCGGTCACTCATCGCTCGCTCTCCTGCGCTCGATGACGGTCGATGAACTGAAGGTCGACAGGAGTTTCGTGTCGGAC
The DNA here is from genome assembly GCA_963837805.1 of uncultured Acidimicrobiaceae bacterium. GTDB lineage: Bacteria > Actinomycetota > Acidimicrobiia > Acidimicrobiales > RAAP-2 > Bog-756. Next base: position 331,509 of record CAWIOU010000014.1, on the reverse strand, counting down.
ATGACCACGGATGACAGGGATATGGCCATCGTGCGGGCCATGACGCTGCTGGGCAAGGATCTCGGGCTGCTGGTGGTGGCCGAAGGGGTGGAGACATTGGCTCAGGCCACGGTGCTGGCCGACCTCCGATGCGACCGTGCGCAGGGGTTCCTGTGGTCCGCGGCGGTCCCGTTGGGACAATTTCTCCCCTTGGTCCGGACTACCTTCCCCATCCGCTCCGCCGGGGCCGGTTCCCTGTCGGACCTGGAGGCGGAGATGCGTGAGATCTCGACTGTCCCCTGAACCCCGGTTGACCGTCTCTCGGTCAGCGGAAGTGGCGCCGGCGCAGCCTCGGGTTGGACAGGACGGATGGCGACCAGCCGGCGTCTTCGGGGTTGACATTGGTGCCCGGGGCGACGATCTCGTCGATCCGGTCGAGGACGGGAGCCTCCAGGCGGATGTCGGGTGCGGTCAGCTGGGACTCGAGTTGCTCCATGGTCCGCGGCCCGATGATGGCGGCGCTGACTGCGGGGTGCTCGAGTACGAAGGCGAGCGCCAGCTCGATCATCGTCAGTCCGGCCTCATCGGCCAATTGGGCCAGCTCGGTGACGATGGCGAGCTTCTGTTGATTGGCCGGCAGATTCATGTCGTAGCGTCCCGGCACCCGTGAGGCCCGCCGGCTCGTGTTCTCCTTGCCCTGCCCGAACTGTCCCGAGAGCCACCCGCCGGCCAGCGGGCTCCACGGGATGATGCCCATCCCGTAGGACTGGGCGACGGGCAGGACGTCCCGCTCGATGCCTCGTACAAGGACGGAGTAGGGCGGCTGCTCGGTCATGAACCGCTCTCGTCCCCGGCGCTCGGCCACCCATTGGGCTTCGACGATCTGCTCGGCGGGAAACGTCGAGCTACCAAAGGCGCGGATCTTGCCCGCATGCACCAGGTCGGTGAGCGCGCCCAAGGTCTGGTCCACCTCGACGGTCTCGTCGGGACGGTGGACCTGGTACAGGTCGAGGTAGTCGGTGCCCAGGCGGCGCAGGCTGTTCTCGCACTCCGCCATGATCCACCGGCGCGAGTTGCCCTGGGCGTTGGGGTCGTCGCCCATCGGGGCGCGGACCTTGGTAGCCAGGACGACCCGACTGCGGTCCACCTTGGCCAATGCTTCGCCCACGATGACCTCGGACTCGCCCTCCGAGTACACGTCGGCGGTGTCGATGAAGTTGATTCCGGCGTCGAGAGCCCGGTGGATGATGCGGACAGAATCATCGTGATCGGGATTGCCCCATGCCCCGAACATCATGGCCCCGAGACAGAGGGGACTGACGCTGATACCGGTCCGGCCGAGAGTTCGGTTCTTCATGGGGCAACTCTACGGGCCCGCCCCGGGGACCGGAGCGGGTCGCCGAAGGTAAAGGTCGCTTGACACTGGCAACCGTGTCAAGTTACCTTTACCTGGTGAGGAACAGCGTACGGGAGAGGCGCTCCGACCGGCGATTGTCGCAGGCTGAACTCGCCGCCGCCCTCGGCGTCTCACGTCAAACGGTGATCTCGATTGAGAGCGGTCGGTACTCCCCTTCGCTTCCGCTGGCATTTCAGATTGCCCGGTTCTTCGATTCCACCGTTGACGAGATGTTCGACGCATCCCAGGAGGTGCATGCATGATGCAAACGAGGAACCCTCGGCTCGTGGTGCCAGTGTTCACGGCCGTTCTTGGCACCGCCATTGCCATCGGCGCCTGGGTGGGAGCAGGGTGGGGAGCCGCTGTTGTTGTCGAACTGGGCGCTGTCGTCGGGGCCACCGGATACTTTGTGCTCGGCGGCCGGGACAGCGACATCGGAGCACTCTTCGGTTCCCGACCGGACGAACGTCAGGCGAGTATCGGAGTGCGAGCCACGGCACTTGTCGGCAACGTGTTGATCCTCGTCGCCATCGGTGGGACCGTGATCGCCATCGCGGGTGGGACGGCGGCCTGGCCCTTCTTGCTTTTCTGCGTCGTCGGTGGAGCAACGTATCTGGCGGGTCTGGTCATCTACCGGGATCGCTAGGAACCGGGGCCTCCGGGATCGAGGTGCCGTGCCGTTCGTGGACAGCTCGCGTTCGGGTCCGGAGCATGGCGTCGGTCTCGCTGAGAGTGGCGTGTCAAGAGCATTTCTCGGGCAGACTCTGGAGGTGGACGACAAGGACAGAAGCCTCATGGCGCGTCTGGAGCCATTCGTCGGCCGCTGGACGATGGAGGCCCGGTTCCCGGGGGCCGAGCCCACCGGGCCTGCAGGAACCAGCACCTTCGACTGGATGCTCGGGGGACAGTTCTTGGTTCAGAAAACGGAGTTCTCGGTACCTGGTCCGCCCGAGGGCGTGTCGATCGTCGGTCCTGATCCTCGGGACGCGCAGTTCACCCAGCACTATTTCGACTCGAGGGGTGTGACCCGGCTCTATTCGATGACTCTCGAAGGGGGGATCTGGACGCTCCAGCGGGACACCCCGGATTTCACGCCGCTCGAGTTCCGACAGCGATTCGTAGGAGCCTTGGGCGACGACGGCGCGAGCATCGAGGGCCGGTGGGAGCGCTCCGACGACGGATCGATCTGGGAACACGATTTCGAGCTGAGATACACGAGAATCACGTGACCGTCACCGGTGGCCGACCGATCGTGCCGGTGGCCGACCGCTTGAGGGTGCAACCCACTGGGGGCAATACGGAAATGCCTGCACCGACGGTTCGTTCATGAGTCGAGATTCGCCCGGACCCAAGCGGTGGCTCTTTCCGCGGGCCGGGGTGCGCGTCGCCATCGCAGCCTCGCTGGGAATCGTGGCCGGCGTGGTGGTCTCCCGGTTCATGTTCTGGCAAGCGGCAACGCTCATCGGCTGGGACGTTGGCGCGTTCTTCCTCGGAGCATGGATCTGGTTGGCTGTCGGAAGACTGAGCCCAGAGGAAACGCGGTCGCATGCGACGCGGGAGGACACCAGCATCGAGCTGACCGAACTTATTGTCCTCGCCGCCGGAGTCGCGGTGCTGGCTGCCGTCGGACTGGCCCTGATCCGAGCTGGTAATGCCAGCGGGGGAACGAAGGCGTACCTGATCACACTCGGAGTCGTGAGCGTCGCCCTCTCATGGGGTCTGGTCCACACGGTGTTCACGCTGCGATACGCACGGACCTACTACTCCCAGCCGGTCGGGGGGATCGACTTCAATGAGGACGATCCGCCGGACTATCTGGACTTCGCCTACTTGGCGTTGACCATCGGAATGACGTTCCAGGTATCGGATACCAATCTGACGACGAAGGCCATTCGGAGAGTCGCGCTGGCCCATGCTCTGCTCTCGTATCTCTTCGGTGCCGTCATCATCGCCCTTGTCATCAATGTGGTGTCCAGTCTCCTTCACTAGGCGATCATCGATGAGGGACCAGACTCTCCCTGAGGCTGCCAACCCGACAGCTCTCAGTTCGGAGGGCACAGAGAGCGGCTGAAGGGGATCGAACCCTCGTCATCAGTTTGGAAAACTGAGGCTCTACCATTGAGCTACAGCCGCGTGCTTCGGAGTGGAGAGCTTAACGCGGCAGCATTCTTGCCATCGAGCGAAGCTCATGCCGTCGAGGGAACGCTCGAACGATCGACAAGGACCCGTTCGGCCCCCACCGCATGACCCGGCGCGATCCGGCCCGGGATCCGATCAGACCGTCGTGCTGGGAGCCGCCCTCTCGGCGGAGCCGGAGGGGAAGATGAACTTGTGGTACACGACGAATTTTGCGAACCAGAAGAAGACGTTGACCACGAGGAAGGCAACGCCGATCAACACGAGATGGAACCGTTGTCCGACCGGGATGAGTTTGGCGAGGGCTCCCGTGGCCAGGCTCGTCAGGATGATGCTCGCCGCCGAAGTGGCCCAGTACAGGACCACCTGACGACCGACCCGGGATCGTTCGGCGTCCTTCCAGATCCAGTAGCGGCTCATCAGATAGGACGGAATCGTCGTGGCCACGTTGGCGATGAGCGCGCCGACCGTCGCTCCGGTCGTGCCGGTACCGCAGAGGATGAGCAGGATCGCCTCGCTCAGGCCAAAGGCGATCACCGACGTCGCCGCATAGCGCCAGAGTCGGGCGATCTGCTGGCGGCGTCCGAATAGCGCAGCCCGGGCCCGGGTGACGCCTCGTTCGACGGGACCGTAGCGACTGGGTGGATAGGACGACGAAGACGGTTCGGAGCGAGTCTCGTCCCGGTCGGCGTATCTGACCCCGGTCTCGACGAACGGAGCCGGCCCGCTCAGAGCCGCTTCTTCGTCCGCGTCCACGCGGCCGCTCAGGAATGCGTCCCCCTCGCTCATTGCCGGTGCAGCCCCACTTTCTCGTCGGCGGTTGGGTGGAGCACCGCGAGACAACGCGGATCGCTCGTCCTGTCCTTGAGATGCCAAAGGGTACCAGCTTCGTCTGAGCGACATCAAAAGTTTTTGTCGTTCAGAACTCGGCCGGTTGCGACTTTCCGTCGCATGCACGACCGGACTGTCGGCTTCCCCGGCGGGCGGACCGATCGGCAGCTCAGGGAGTGGTGGTGATTTCCTGTCCGTCAGGGGACAGGACGTACCAGAGCCCCCCGAGATTGTTGATCCCCTGACCAGTGGCCTGGCCGGGTTGGGAGTCGCCCACCCAGAGGTAGAGGGGCCATTTGTTGTAAGTCACCTGAGTGGTGCCGTCACTACGGTGCGTGGTGCCCAGGAGCGACGATTGCGCTCCCGGGCCGGCGAGCGGGGAGGTCACCCCCGCGGGCAGGAGGAGCGGGGGCCAGGCCTGGGCACATGCTCCGTAGCAGGTGGACGTGGCCAATTGCTTGTCCGGCACGAACAGGTAGAGCGTCATGCCCTTCCCGTCGACCAGCACTGATCCGAGCCCCTTCACCGTCCCGGTCCGCACCTGGTACACCGGTCCAGCCGCCGCCGCCGTCGTGGTGGTCGCATTGCCGCCCGAGGTCGAGGCGGACGCGCTTGTCGTCGTGGTCGACGTGCTGGCGCTCGGAGATGAACTGCAGCTGGCGAGGAGGATCGAAGTGATTCCCGCTCCGAGCACAAGGGCGAGATGCCACCGACCGGTCCTGATCGATGATCGGCGCCGCCCGTCCCCCGAACCAACGTCCCCCGTCTCCGACACCTGGAAGCGCCCTAGACCGGATAGTGGGGGTTGGGAAGGGTGGTCGCCGTCTCCGTCAGCCCGAGGCACATCTCGTCGGACGATCCGTCACCCCAGGTGACGAAGTGGGGCGGGAGCTTCCGGAGCGTGGGCAGTTCCTGGGCCAGCGTGGGGTCATAGGTGCACGTCACCTGGATCTTGTCGCCGGGCATCACCTTCACCGGCGTCTTCAGGTTGTAGGCCCGTTGGTAGTGGAAGTTGTAGTTGGGAACGTTGAGGATGGTCTTCGCCCCGGGTGTGCCCGGGTTGAGGACCATCTTGAAGGTGGAGCCCAGAAGATGCATGTGGGCTCCGACCCTGACGATGTAGCCGCTGCTGTAGACCGGCCAGCTGCAGGAGGTCGAATCACCCACGGGGGGGTCTGCCGGATTGCGGCCGCACACCGATTCGAGGGTGTTCACGAACCCGATGGCGCTCTGGCCGAAGCGCTGGCCGAGATTGGTCAGCGAGGCGGTCCGGTTGCACAGGGGACCGGTCACACCTGACGGGCAGGGGACGTCCGGTGGCGCAGGCAGCAGGTCGAGCTTCAGGGGCAGGAGCGGCGTCGACGCCGGCACCGTGTTGAGCACCAGCGAGTTCTTCACCGGCTTGTCTCCCACCAGCAGGTTGTAGTGGACCTGCATGACCACGAGACTTCCGGCCGGGAGATAGATCCCTGTCCCCTTGGGCAGGTTGTCCAACCCGTGGCCGGGGGCCCAGGCGCTGAGCCACGGCGTGTTGGAAATCTGGTTCAGGCCGGTGTCGGGAATGGGTGTCTCGCCGAAGCATGACCAACCCTGCCCGTTGACATTGTCGGCCTCGGCCTTGGCGGCCAGGTCCGGCGGCACCAGGAAGAGAATGGCGTGGTGGTCTTCGCCGCTGCCGGGGAAGAATTGGCTGGAGATGATGTACGAATTCCGCTTGACGTGCGGATTCATGACGGTGCAGTGGTAGTCGTCCGTCGCCCCGGGCGGGGCTTTGGGTGTGTATGCAGACGCCTGCTTGATCGAGATGGTGGTGATCGGGTGGGCCGAAGCCTGCGCCTTGGTGCCCCCGGAGAAGGCCGCGGTCAGACCGGCCGCAACCAGGACGAGGGCACCGATGACGAGGGCAATTCGGGAGGGACGCACAGCTAAAGAGTAGCCCGGTGGCCGAACCGATGTCCCGATCCGGAATCCGGTCCAGTGAGACGGCCGAAAGCCCGCTCAGGGGATCCGGCGGCCCGCCGGCCGGGACCGTCCTGCTCGGGCGGCTACCCCGCCGGCCAGAGCGGGGTGTCGACGACGAATCCGACCGGTGAGCCCCATCGATTGCGGTAGGACACCTCGTGGACCGGTCTGCGGGGCGCCACTGCCCACCTTCCGGTCGGATACCCGAAACTCACGCAGCAGGACATGACCCAATGCTGGTCACGGGGGACACCGAGGATCTCGAAGACTTCGTCGGGGTGGAAGACCCCGAGGACCACGGTGAGCGAGCTCCCCACGCCCTGTCCACGCGCCGCCAACTGGGCGCTCCACACGGCCGGGAAGATGGAGCCACCGGTCGGATCGGCGAGGACGAAGCCGAACAGGTACAACGGCACCTCCTCGAAGTGGTCGGCCAACCACTGCGCCGACCGTTGCACCTTGATCATCTGGATGCTCTCGTCGGCTTCGGGGTTCTCGGCTGCCGCGGCCAGACGCTCGGCATAGATGGTCGTCCACAGTTGCTCGATGGAATCGCGGTAGAGGGGCCCGATACGCCCGATCACCTCGGGGTCGTCGACCAGGAGAAATTTCCAGTTCTGGGCGTTTCCACCCGTCGGGGCCCTGATGGCTGCGTCGAGGATCTTCTCCTGCACGTCGAGTGGCACCGGATCGGGTCGCACCCGTCGCATCGCTCTGGTCGTGTAGAGCGCTTCCTCGATGTCCACGTTCCCTCCCTCTTCGGCCCAGTCCGGCGTGCCGGCACCATCATCGGCGGCGGCAGCCGCGGTCGTGTCGCTTCACCGTATCCCCGAGCGACCTGCTATGACCGGGAGATGGTGATGGAGCTGGTGACCGGAGCCATCGCAGCCGGTGGGGGGTGCGTGGCCCGGGCGGAGGACGGGCGGGTGGTCTTTGTCCGCCACGCCCTCCCGGGCGAGCGGGTGGTGGCCGAAGTGACCGACGAATCGCCGTCGTTCCTGCGAGCCGACGCGGTGCAGGTGCTCGAGCCGTCCGGAGACCGGGTCGAACCGGCATGTCCCCACGCCGGACCGGGGCGGTGTGGAGGGTGCGACTGGCAGCACGTCTCGCTGGCGGCCCAGCGGGACCTCAAGGCGACTCTGGTGTCCGAACAGCTGCGGCGGGTGGCCGGGATCGATCGGGAGGTGGCGGTCGAGGCGGTCGATGGTGCGTCCGACGGGCTGGGATGGCGGACCCGGGTCAGGTTCGCCGTCGATCCCGCCGGTCGGGCCGGATTCCACCGACATCGCTCCCACGACATCGAACCGGTCGACCAGTGCCCGATCGCATCGGCCGCCGTGAACCGGGTCGGGGCCGGGTCGTCCCGGTGGAAGGGGGCGCATCACGTCGAGGTGACAGCCACGCCCGACGGCGGCCCCCCGGTTGTCTCGGTTGAGACGGGGCGCAAGAGACTCGATGCCGAGCCGGACACCGACGGGGGCCTCGTCGTCAACGGACGTTCGGTGCGGGGACCGCAGCGGTCGAGGTTCGAGGTGCTCGGTCATGGATTCGAGGTCAGTGCCGGTGTTTTCTGGCAGGTCCATCCCGGAGCGCCCGCCCACCTCACCCGATGCGTGCTCGAAGGTCTCGAGCCGAGCGAGGGGGAGCGGGCCGTCGATCTGTTCTCGGGTGCCGGCCTGTTCTCGGTCCCCTTGGCCAGGGCGGTCGGACCCGGCGGCGCGGTGCTGGCCCTCGAACGCAGCCGTCGGGCGTGCGTCGACGCAACCCGCAACACCGCAGGCTTTCCCCAGGTCAGGGTCGTGCGATCGGAGGTGAGTGCCGAGTCGGTGGCCCGAACGGTGGGGTCGCCCGACGTGGTCGTCCTCGACCCCGCCCGCGAGGGTGCCGGGAGGCCGGTGATGGAGGCGTTGGCATCGCTGGACCCCCCACCCCGTCGTATCGCCTACGTGTCCTGCGACCCGGCCACCTTCTCGCGGGATCTCCGCGTGATGCTTGATGCCCGGTGGACGATCCGCTCGTTGCGCGGGTATGACCTGTTCCCGATGACCGAGCACGTCGAACTCGTCTGCGTCCTCGAACCACCCGGACGGGCAGGGCCACCGGGATCGCCCGGCTCACCGATCCGACGCAGCTGACCTGGGAATATCGATCGAGACTGGTACCCTCAGGTCGTGCGCAGTCGGGTAGTCGTGATCGCGGTCATCGCCATGCTGGGTGCCGGATGCTCGACGGCGACCACCGGTTCCAACGCGACCCCGACGACCAAGGCACCCCTGCCCGCCGGACCGCATCCGTCGGAGATCGCCAAAATGGTGTGCGAGAAGGAGGCGCAACACGACCTGACCTCCACGCTGGGGGAGACAGCGACGGTATCCACACCGACCTGGGCCGATCATCTCTACGTCTGCCGATATGCGTATCCGAGCGGATCGATGACACTGTCGATCAAGGAGCTGTCCAGTTGGAGCCAGACGCTCGCCTACTTCAATGGGCTGGCCGCCCGGATGGGCAAGAAGCGGAGCCTGCAAGGACTCGGTCAGGGGGCGTTCCAGACCACCGACGGCTCGATCGTTGTGCGCAAGGACTGGAAGGTGTTGTTGGTCGACATTTCCGGTCTGCCGCCCCAATTCGGCGTGCCGGCGACCAGCTCCGGCGATGTGGCCGTCACCGTAGGCGATGTCATCCTGGGGTGCTGGTCAGGAGATTGACGGGGTCGGCCCCGTGGAGTCCTGCCCGCTGAACCGGTGGAGTGGTGTCGGCCTCAGGAAACGGAGCGGATCACCGTGAACGAGAACGGCCTTCCGCCAAAGGCGCCGGTCACGTGGAAGCGCCACCGGCCGCGGGAGATGACCACGAAGTCGGTGTAGTGCCCAGGGCTGACCTTCAGCTGCCGGAGGACCTGAGCGGTCCCCCCGTCGAGGCTGGCGGTGACGTGCGGGAAGACCGAGGCCTGTTCCGAGGCTGAGCCGCTGAAGATGACATGGAACTGATTCACGCCCACCCCCCCCGGGTCGAGATAGCTCTCCACCGACCCCCCGCCGGGCACACCGGTCGTCGTGATCGAGGGGAGGGTCGGCAACAGCGATTGGCCGCGGGCAGGGGATACCGCCTGGCTGACCAGGATCAACCCGGCAAACAGGACCACCGGGAGCGCCACCGAGACAATCAGACCCCGTCGGCCATGGACGGAGCGCGCCGTGCCCACGTGGGACAGCCCGGTCCGGCCCAGCCTGGTCAGCCGCAGGCTGTTGAGCACCACGATCAGGCTGGACAGCCCCATGGCCACCGCCGCCACCAGCGGATCGAGGAGCCCGAAGGCGGCCAGAGGAAGCGCGGCGACGTTGTAGCCCATGGCCCATCCGAAGTTCTGCCTGATGACGGAGTAGGTCGACCCGGCCACGCCGATCGCCGCGGGGACCCCCTGGAGGTCGTTGCCCAGGAGGGCGAGGTCACTGTTGGCCAGAGCAGCCTCTGATCCGCTCCCTATGGCGCAGCCGACATCGGCCGCGGCCAGCGCCGGGGCATCGTTGACCCCGTCACCGACCATCACCACCTGCTGCGAATCTCTTCGCATGGCGGCCAGGGCCTCGACCTTGCCGGCCGGGCTCAGGCCGCTCTCGGCCTCGGTGATGCCCAGTTCGGCGGCCACAGTGCGGACAGCAGGCTCACTGTCGCCGCTGAGCACGGCCGACGGGAGACCCATCGAACGGAGATGGGCGACGGCCGGCTTGGCCTCGATCCTGAGGGGCGTGTTGAGGGCGATCACCCCGATGGTCTCGTCGTCTCGTTCCACCATGACGACCGTCTCGCCCCGCTCGAACCGTTCGGCGGCGGTATCCCGGAGCGAGACCGGTAGTCGGTCCGGGACCAACCGGGAGACTTCGACCCTACGACCTCCGACAACCCCGACCACGCCCGACCCGGGGACGGACCGCACATCGGCGGCCGGGGAACCGGCGGGGGCTGCCGCCAAGATGGCCACCGCAATCGGGTGTTCATTCTCCGCTTCCACCGACGCCGCCAACGACAGCACCTCGTCCTCGGACGTGCCGGTGGCTCCAGCCACCAGGGTCACCTCGGCGTGACGCTCGGTGAGGGTTCCCGTCTTGTCGAAGACCACCCCGGTCACCTTGGCCAGGCGCTCGAGCACGTCGCCGCTGCGGACGAAGATGCCCATCGCCGCGGCCCGGCCGCAGCCGACCATCATGGCCACCGGCGCGGCCAGCCCCATGGCGCAGGGACAGGCCACCAGGAGCACCGCCAGTCCGCTGAGGACGGCTCGCCCCAGGTTCCCGATGACCAGCCACCAGATCAGGAAGGTGACGGCGGAACCGGCGAGGACCGCCGGCACGAAGACGCCGCTGATGCGGTCGGCGATGCGCTGCAGGGGCGCCTTGTCCCGCTGGGCATCGTCGACCAGGCGCTGGAGCCGGGCCAGGACGGATTCGGCGGCCACCGCTCCGACCCGGATCACCAGCACACCGCTGCCGCTGCGGGTCCCGCCGGTCACCGGGTCCCCGATCCCCCGGTCCACCGGAAGCGGTTCACCGGTGAGCATCGATTCGTCGACCGGTGACCAGCCCGACACCACCGTTCCGTCGAGGGGAATAGCCTCGCCCGGCCTCACCCGCACCAGCGCGCCGACCGGGACGCTCTCCGGAGCAACCAGTTCCCCGGCCTCGTCATCCTCTCGGGCCACGACCCGTGCCGTCGGCGGCCGTAGCGAGAGGAGCGAGTGCATGGCCCGAGCCGCTCGAGCGCGAGCTTTGGACTCGACCGCCCGTCCGGTCACCAGGATGGCGATGATGAGGGGCGCCATGACTCCGTGCAGCCGGGCGGCGAATGCGCCGCTCCCTCCAAGGTGGAGGTGGCGGCCGCCCAGGGCGATCGCTTCGACGGCGCTGACCGCCAACGCGGCCAGGGTGCCCAGTGCGATGAGGGTGTCCATGCTGGTGGCACCGTGCCGGAGCAACCTTGCACTGTCGCGGAGGAAGGGCCAACCACCGGCGACCTCGACGATGATCCCGAGAGCCAGAACGGTCCAGCCGGCGAACGCGGTCTCCGGAGCGGCCAAAGCCACGACCAGAGCGGCGATGGCCAACGGCCATGAGATCGCCGCCCGTCTTCCCCAGTGGTCGGAGTCCTCATCGCGGTTGTCGGTTGCCGGGTCGACCGGTGAGGCCGAATAGCCCACCGCGGACACGGCCCGGCAGAGATCATCCTGGTCCAGCCGTCCCGGATCGTAGGAGATGAAGGCGCGAGTCGTGGCCAGGTTGACCGACGCACTGGCGACGGCCGGAAGGCGATCCAGGGATCGTTGGATGCGGGTGGCACAGGCCCCGCAGTGCATGCCGCCCAACTCGAGCTCGGCGGTGACCAGTGGCGGATCCCCCTCGACGGGAAGCGGTGGCTCGGTGGGTGCGGTGAGCATCGGTGCCGGCGCTGCTCCTAGCCGACCGGCGTGGCCGGGTACCCGGCCTCTTCGATGGTGGCGCGCAGCTCGTCGACACCGAGCAGCGAAGGGTCGTAGTCGACGGTTGCCCGACCCGATTCGAGATCGACGGCGGCCGACCGAACCCCGGCCCGGTCAGCGAGAACCTCTTCGATGAGGAGCACGCAGGCCCCGCAGTGCATGCCCGCCACCCCGAACTCGGCCGTCGCCGTCGACTCCGGTGCCGGCCCGGGCTCCGACCCGGTGCGCCCCGGGCCCGCGAAGGCCGGATCCGGGGCCGGAGCCGGCGTGTCAGGGGGCGAGGTCACCCGTCCAGCGTAATTCCTCGTTGCCGTCCGGGGCGCGGCGGGTCGATCGGAAGCCGGGGCCGCCGGTCGTTATCCGTCCACCAGGCGCTGGAAATCCTCGCCGGCGATACCGGCGGCCTGTTTGTCAGCCAACTGCTCGAGCCACTGCTGGGCCGGCTCACTGTCCAGTGCCTCGACCATCTGCTTGGGGAGTGCCCGCATCACATAGTCCTCCGGCATGACCGGATCACTGTGCACCCGCCGGGCCAGGGCCTGCTCCACGATGGGTTCCCATTTGGCTGCTTTTTGCCTGCCGGCCCTCTCGTCCCGTTCGATGAATTCGGGGAGTACCTCGTTCCCGAACAATTCGATCGACTCCATGATGTCCTCGTGTCGGTTGTGCCCGGCCTGCATGACGAAGATCAGTTGGTCCACGCCGGCCTCCTCGTACCGCCGGAGGAATTCACGCAGCTGCTCAGGGGTGCCGATGGCGCCCCGGAGGCCGGTCTGGTCCCCGGCGGCCACCTTGGCCCCCAGCACCTGCTGCTCCGTGGCCAGCCCGGCCTCGGGGGAGTAGCCCATCTTGCCGCGGCGTTCGAGGAATTCCTCCCACACATTGGTCCGGGCGGGGACATGGTCTCCGAAGACGTAGAAGTGGGCGAGCGAATACCCGAAGAAGTTGGCCCCCTCCAACCCACGGGCCAGGGCATCCTCTTCCTTCCGGGCACACATCATGGACGTGACGCACGCCACCTGGGGATTGACCGAGAGCCCGACGGGCACGCAGCGGTCGCGGAGCACAGCTTCGTAGTCGTCCACCCACTGCCGGGCGTCTTCGGGCTCGATGAAGGCGAAACTCAGTGCACCGATCCCCTTCTCGGCGGCGAGCAGGATGGTGTCCCGTCGGCTGCACGCCACCCACAGCGGCGGATGGGGCTTCTGCACGGGCTTGGGGATGACGTTCCGGGGTGGCATGGTCACGAAGCGCCCGGCCACCCCGCCGAACGGAGTCTCTGTCATGCACCGGATGGCGACCTCCAGTCCCTCCAGCCAGGCGTCCCGCTTGGTCTCCCGGTCGACGCCGAAGCCGGCCAGCTCCGCCTCTGACGACGACTCCCCGGTACCGAACTCGACTCTGCCCTTCGAGACCAGGTCCAACATGGCGATCCGCTCGGCGATGCGGGCCGGATGGTTGTAGCCGGGGGCGGTCTGGACCACGCCGTGCCCGATGCGCATTCGCTGGGTCCGTTGGCTGGCTGCGGCCAGGAAGACCTCGGGGGCGCTCGAGTGGGAGTACTCCTCCAAAAAGTGGTGCTCCACCTCCCACAGGTACTGCACGCCCAGCCGGTCGGCCAGCTCGATCTGATCAAGGGCGTCCGAGATGAGCTGCTGCTCGCTGATCTCGGTCCAGGGACGGGGCAGCTGGTGCTCGTAGAAGATCCCGAATTTCACGGACGTCCCTCCCGACGGGCGACCTGGGACATCAGTGCTCCGGGATCGCCGGGAGGTCCTGTTGTGGTGGAAGAGGGCAGGTAGGCGGCGCGCCGGAACGCCAGGAGTCGGGTCACCATCCGAAGCTACCATCGGGCGATTTCCGGGGGCGGACGACCTCGAGTCGGCCGACACCACCCGGTCGATGCCACCCCGCCCCCAGTTGTCGCCCGAGGTCAGCCGGAGGTGTCAGGCCGATCGGCGAACGTGCCGTCATCCAGCCGGATCACCGACCCCAGGTCGAGCATCTCGTCGACGATGTCACCGCGGTTGGAGCGACCAGCCAACGTGTGCTCGACCTCGACCATGAAGAAGTTGATGTTGTCTCGACGACGGAGCACGATCGAGTCGCTCATGGCCCGCTTCCACAGGCGATCGATCATCTCGGTTCCGAGATAGGTCCGGCCTCCAGTTCCCATCCAGGTCCGGTCGCGCATCTCGGAGATGGCGGTCCTGAGCCAGGCCACGTGGGGAGATTCGTCCGACCGGATGTAGGAGATGAGATCCGCCGCCTCCCCGTCGCCGGCCACCAGGTCGCGGTCGGCCAACACCGCCTCGGCCCACCGGAATCCGTGGAAGGCGGAGACCTCGATGAGCAGGAGGCCGATCATCCGGTCGACGACGGTTTCGAGGGTGTACTCGATGTCGTCGGGCAGTACCCGGTTGCTCATCGCCGCCCGCTGGGCCTGTTCGACCTGGGCGGCGGTTTTGGGTTTGGGGTCGATGCCCATTCGCTCGAGCATCCGCGCCGTCAAGTCGTCGGTGGCCGGGTGATCGAAGGCGATGTCCCGGGCCACGAACCACATCCGGTTGTGCCCGGCCAGATCGCCGTAGCCGGCCTCGTCGCGGGCGTGCGCCTCGAAGAGTCCGTGGTCGATGTGGGCGATGGCCGTCCCGGTGATGTCCTCTTCGAAGCAGCGCGAGAAATCCGGTGTCGGCAGGATCCTCAACATGGCCCCGAATCCCTCGACGGTGCCGATTCGGGTCAACGCGGTGATGACCGGCTCAGGTGCGCCCTGGCGGATGAGGAACTTCGACTGCTCAACGTTGGGGAAGTTCTCCGGCCAGGTGTCGAGAGGGACGTCGACGATCGGTGTCGAGAACTGCTCGACCCGCTGCTCCTCCCAGGCTTCGATGGCCGGCACCCGGAACTTCGTCCGCGGCGAAACATAATTGCCCTGTTCGTCGAATCCGCCATGGCACCGCACGCCCTGGGCGATCAGCGGTTCGACGATTTTGTGATCAGCAAGAAGTTCCGACTCGCTGAACTCGGTCTGCAAGGTAGTCATCGATGCTCCCCCTGGGAAGAACTGGCGTGGGGGCCAGGATTACCCAGTGTACGTGGACGGGCCGGTAACGTCCGGCTTCGCCGGTCAACTGACGGAGGCACTGATCGTCAACTCGTTGATGAGCGATTCTGCCGCGTCGATGTCCAGGGGCCGTGCCATCAGGAACCCTTGCCCCTGGAGGCAGCCGAGGTCGACCAGTCGATGGAGCTGGCTCTCGTGTTCGATGCCCTCGGCGATGACGTCGAGCCCGAGGCTCTGGGCCAGGCCGATGATGGCGGTCACCAGCGCCGAGCTCCCTGAATCCACCCCGACGAGCGGGTCGATGAACGACTTGTCGATCTTGAGAATGTCCACCGGAAAGCGCTGGAGATGGCTGAGCGAGGAGTAGCCCGTTCCGAAATCGTCCACCGCGATGCGGATCCCCATATCCCTGAGCTCGGCCAGGGCCAGGGAGGCCCGGTCGGGGTCCTCCATGAGGACGCTCTCGGTGATCTCGAGGATCAGTTGGTGGGGATCGATGCCGCTGAGGGCCAGGGCGGTCCGTACCTCGTCGGCCAGATGCGGTGAGACCAGTTGGCGCCTCGAGAGGTTGACCGAGAGGCTGAGCTTCTCACGGCTGGCGGAATTCCACGCCGCCATCTGCTCGCAGGCCTCGACCAGCACCCAGCGGCCGAGGGGAACGATGAACCCGGTCTCCTCGGCGATCGGGATGAACCGCAGCGGCTCGACCTCGCCGAGGCCGGGGTGGCTCCACCGGACCAAGGCCTCGAAGCCCTGCAGTCGGTTGTCCGAGAGGTTGACGATGGGCTGGTACTGCAGGAAGAACTCCGATCGTCCCAGTGCCCACCGGAAGCCGTTGGTCAGATCGAGCCGCTCGAGCATGCGTGCCCGCATCGACGTCCGGAACACCTCCACGCAATTCTTGCCCTTCTCCTTCGCCTCGTACATGGCCGAGTCCGCTTCGCTGAGGAGCTGCTCGGTGGTCTTGTCGGCTCCGGCGTAGGCCACGCCCACGCTGATCGACAGTCCGACCTGATGACCCTCGAAATCCGGGGCGTCGCGCAGCACCGAGACGATGCGATGGGCAAAGTCCACCGCCGCCTGGGGATCCTCCACGTCGACCATCAGGACGGCGAATTCGTCGCCGCCCAGCCGGGCCACGGTGTCGCCGGGCCGCACGATCGACGAGAGCAGCCTGCTGGCCCTGACCAGCACGTTGTCGCCGACGTTGTGGCCGAGGGTGTCGTTGACCGTCTTGAATCCGTCGAGATCCCCGAAGCAGAGGGCGACCGACCGGCCCGAGCGGGGCATGGAGGCGAGCGCATGCTCCACCCGGTCGTGGAGCAGAGCCCTGTTGGCCAGTCCGGTGAGTTCGTCGTGGAAGGCCAGGTGACGAAGATCCTCCTCCAACGCGTCGCGTTGCCGATGCGATGCCTCGAGGGCATGCGCGTGTACTTCGATCTCACTGGTCTGGGTGGTGATCCGCTCGATGAGCCACATCATCCGCAGGTAGATGAGGGCGAAGACGGCGATGCAGAGCGCGGACATGACCGGCACGTTGACCGAAAGACCGAGGCTGCTCATGACCAGAAGAATGGTCGGAGGGATGAACCCGGCGAAGGCCACGACGGGGATACGACCCCGACCGTTGGTCTCGCTCCGGTAGATGCTCGGCGTCTGCTTTGGCGGCTCGGGGATCTGTTCTCCGACAGAGGGATGCAGGGCCGCCGCGGCCAGGAGTACGTAGGCGGCCAGAAGGCCGGCGTCCACCAGGTTGGCCGCCGAGCCTCCGGCGTGGAGCACGAGCACGGCACGGGCGAAGTCGGTCAGCACGATGAGCATCAGGCCGCCGGCGATGAGCTTGTGGAACGGCCGGCCGACGGCTCGGAACAAGAGGGAGTGAAAGACGATGAAGATGAGGGCGAGGTCCATGGCCGGATAGGCGAGGACCACCAGTGTCCCGAACGACGTCAGCGAGGCGTCGTAGACGTACGAGTTGATCAGGAAGTGCCACGAGATGGCCAGGGTGCCCAGCGTGATGATGGCGGCGTCGGCATAGCCCTCCCGCCGGCCCGACGGGTTGGAATTCCGGCTGAGCCTGATGGCCGCGGCGATGGTGAACAGGTAGCCGGCCAGGTAGAAGACCGTGGCCGCGGTCGGGTGGGGGTCAACCACCTCGACCGGGAGGCCGTGGATGCTCTCGAAACAATCACCGCCGACGAAGCCCAGCACTCCCAGGGCCAGGAGGTACCAACCGGTCCGGTCGCTCGGACGTTGGAGGCGGATACCGACGAGGATGCCCAGCACGGCGGCCATACCCACGGCCTCGGTGATGGCATCGTGAGCGGCGACACCCGACAGCGCGAAGTACCCACCCACGGCACACGCCCCGATCGCGAGGGCGAACTTCCACGCGTGCGTTCTCAATGTCATTGCCCACCTCGGCCGCTCACCTGGTGTTTATCGGTCTCTTTGCCCCATTGGTTGAGCCTCGGATACGGGGAATGGCATTTCGACGGTGCGGATCCCGCCTCCGGACATCGGGCGGACACCGGGCCGACACCTGCACTACCCTGGGAAAACGATGCCGACGCTCGTCGACAAGACCAAGACCGTCGACCTGCTGCGCCACGAATTCCAGTCACTGGCCAGTGTCGGTTCCTCGGTGTCCGAGGACCAGTGGGACGTGGCCACCTGCCTGCCCGGATGGTCGGTCCGGGACGTGTTCAGTCACGTCATCGGCACCGAGTCCATGCTGGCCGGCGAACCGCCTCCGGCGGTCGAGGTGCCTCCTCTCGACCATATGAAGAATGCCGTGGCCGAAGGCAATGAGGTCTGGGTCGAGTCGATGCGGTCCCTCCGTGGCCCCGAACTACTCGACCGGTTGGCGGAGATCACCAGCCGACGGCTGGCCGCGCTCGATCGGATGACCCAGGCGGATTTTGATGCTCCGTCCTGGACGCCGGTGGGCCGCGACGAGACGTACGGGCGTTTCATGAGGATCCGCCACTACGACTGCTTCATGCACGAGCACGACATCCGCGATGCTCTCGGGATGCCATCGAGGCCCGAGGTGGACGATCTTGACTCCGCCCTCGACGAGGTCTCCACCGGCCTCGGGTACATCGTCGGCCGTCGTGCATCCATGCCCGAGGGATCACGGGTTCAGATCGATCTGACCGGGCCCGTCGACCGTGTCTACCTGGTGTCGGTCGACGGTCGGGCCGCCCTGGTCGAATCGTTCGACGGACCCCCGACGGTGGGCATCGCGCTGCCGGTCATGCACTTCCTGAGGCTGACCGGTGGGCGTGTCGACCTCGGGCCGGCCACGGGGGAGGGGATCCGGTTCACCGGCGACCGTCAACTGGGTGAGCAGCTGGTCGCCAACCTGGCCTTCACCATCTGAGTGATCGGAACGCCGATTTCGGGCGACCTCCGGGACGAGCCGGCGCCGCCCATCCGGGGGTTCGAGAGCGATGCAGACGAGTGTTTGGGCGTGGTTCGTCAGGGAGTTCCATTCGGACGTGTGATACCTACTTCTGGAACCAGATTGCTGGTATCATTTATCTAAGAGTAGAGTCCCTGTATCGGAGTTCGACAGCAGCTTCTGATCAACGGAACCGGTCGACTGGCCAAGACGGCTCAGTGACCAGTCGGTGCAATGTGCATCGGCCACCCAAGTATCAGGAGACATATCGATGCGACGCAAGACGTTCGATTCCCTCGTCAGCCGCGGCCGGGCTGTTACTCGTGGCGGTGTTGCTGGTCGCCGGTGGCCTGTTGACGTGGACCAGCACCTACATCAACAACGAGGTCCACAACCAACTCGCCGCCCAGCAGATCTACTTCCCGGCCGCCAACAGTTCGGCGGTGGCCGCCCCGCAATTCCAGGCCATGCGCCAGTATGGGGGCCAACTCATGACCACCGGTGCCCAAGCGGAGGTATACGCAGACCACTTCATCGCCAACCACCTCAAAGTGATCGGGGGAGGTAAGACCTACGCTCAGCTTTCCACCGAGTCGATCGCCCAGCCCACCAACGCCAAACTGGCCACACAGGTAGCGACGGTGTTCAAGGGCGAAACCCTGAGGGGCCTGCTGCTCAATGCCTATGCCTTCGGCACCGTGGGCATGATCGCAGGAATCGCCGCCGTTGTCGCCTTCGTCGGAGCCGGTCTCCTCCTTGTTCTATGTCTGCTCGGGATCCTTCACGCTCGCAAGACCCCGTCGACCGAGGAGCTTCTGCACTCGGAATCCACTGTTCCTCGTGAGTTGGAGCCGGTGGGCGTCTGAAACACCTGCGGATTCCACCGATCACCGACCTGAGTGCAACTCGGTGGCTGGTGGGACCCGGTTTTCGGTGGAGCCCGTCCATCGAACCAACGACTCCCAGTCTCGACAGAAATGGAACCATGCGATGAATGCGCTCGTCTATCACGGTCCGGACTCCATGGCTTGGGAGGAGGTACCCAAGGCGGAAATCCTCGCCGACACCGACGCCGTCGTCCGGGTTGACTGCACGACCATTTGTGGGACCGACCTCCACATTCTGAAAGGTGACCTTCCCGCCGTGACAGAGGGCCGGATCCTCGGTCACGAGGCAGTCGGAACGGTTGATCTGATCGGCTCAGCGGTGAAGAACCTGCATATCGGTGACCGAGTCCTGGTGTCGTGTGTGAGTGCCTGTGGGGCGTGTCGATACTGCCGAGAGAGCCGCTACGGGCAGTGCCTAGGCGGAGGCGGTTGGATCCTGGGTAACACCATCGACGGCACGCAGGCCGAGTTCGTGCGGATACCGTTTGCGGACAACTCGACCTATCCGGCACCGGTGGGGGTGAGCGACGAACTCTCTGATGCTGGCCGACATCCTCCCAACCGCGTACGAGGTCGGTGTGCTCAACGGCGGAGTTCGACCCGGTGACGTGGTGGCCATCGTCGGGGCAGGGCCGATCGGGCTATCGGCCATTCTTGGCAGCCGTCTCTTCAACCCGTCACACATCATCGCCATTGACCTCGCCGATACCAGATTGGACGCGGCCAAGCAGTTCGGGGCCGACATCGTGATCAACAACGCCCGAGAGGACCCACGCCAGGCGATCCTCGACCTCACTGATGGACTCGGTGCCGATGTGTCGATCGAAGCTGTCGGGGTGCCGGCCACCTTTGAACTGGCGGCAACGCTCATTCGCCCCGGCGGCCACGTTGCCAACATCGGTGTCCACGGGGAACCCGTGATCCTCCATCTCGAGGACCTGTGGACAAAAAATGTAACCATTACCACGGGGCTTGTGGACACCTACTCGACTCCCACGCTCCTTCGACTCCTACGTGGGAACCAGATCGATGCCGGACGGTTCGTCACCCATCATTTCAAGTTGGATGACGTCATCGCCGCCTACGACACTTTTTCCGGTCAGCGGAGACCGGAGCCCTCAAAGTCATCCTCACCAGCTAGCTACGGCGAAGGATGCACTATGTGGATTGATCGAAAAGGTTCAATGGTGGTCGATGTCCCCGAGTGCAAGCGGTTACTCGCCGTTGCCTCCAACCTCCAACTCATCGGACGGGATCGGGATAGCTACCGATCAGGCTCCGGTGATCATTCCGGTGAACTTCACCCTATGCGAAGGTCAGATTGGTCTTGTTGTGGGCAGCGGCTTCCTCCTCGTTCTGCCGCTGACCAGCTCGTGGCTTTCGAGGTCGACCACGTCGATGTGGAGACTGGTTGGGCATGGAGCGTCCTCGTCCGAGGGCTGGCTACATTGAGCGGCCACCTATCCGAGGGCGAACTCGATTCGGGCACCCGTCCTTTGGTGCCAATGCCCGGAGACCAGCGTCTTACGATTCGTACCGATGTGCTCAGCGGACGGCGGTTCGAGGTTCGGAGTCAGTTCGCCTGACTGCGCGTTCACCATCTGAGTATTCGGGCCGGACACCAGATGACTCAGGCCAGCGGATCGGAGCGCTCTCGGCTCCCGATCGGCACGGCACCCCCGGGGGTGTCCTCACTAGTATCGGGGTAGGGCTGAAAATAGGGGGAGGGTGTGCAGCGAGCATCTGGATTGACGGGCGGCCGACGGGTGTTTGCGAGTGGGACAGTGGTGGCATGTGGCGGCATGCTCACGATCACATTCCTTCTGGCCGACAGCAGCACGGCGGCCACCATCGATCCGTCCGCCGGCACGTGGGCTCCGGTACCGAGTCCATTGCCGACCAGCACCACATTGGCATCGGTGTCTTGTGTGACCAACACCGACTGTTGGGCCGTCGGGTCCTCCCTGCCGAAACGGCTCTACTACACCGTGGCAGAGCACTGGAACGGTGATAGATGGACCATCGTGCCCACTCCTGGTCGCTCCGGCGACCAGTTGTCGTCGATCGACTGTCTGTCGAGTGCCGACTGTTGGTCCGTTGGTTCCACAACGACCTCGGTGCTCATCGAGCACTGGAACGGGAGCGACTGGTCGATCGCCCACGACCCGTCTGTCACCGGGGGCTCCGAACTGAGCTCGGTCACGTGTATCTCCAGCACCAACTGTTGGGCGGTGGGAGATGGTCCGGGGCAACGACAACAAACGCAATGGCTGAACATTGGGACGGTTCCGAGTGGTCGGTTCTGTCCGTCCCTGACGGGAAGATACTCAAAAGACCCGTCCCCACCTATCTCACCGGTGTGAGCTGCGTGAGCGCAGAGGACTGTTGGGCCGCGGGCAACTACGACTTGACCCTCGGATCCTCCGAGTTCATCTATCCGCTCTTCGAACATTGGAATGGGACGACCTGGTCGGCCACCACGACAGGCGATGGCTACGAAGGAGGGGACGGTCTGACCGGCATCACCTGTGTGTCGTCCTCCGACTGTTGGGCGGTGGGGAGCCTGAACACCGGTACCGGCGACAGCACCGACCAAACGCTGGCTGAACGGTGGAACGGCACACGGTGGTCGACGGTGACGAGCGCCAACATCAGCACTTCTTCCACCGACCAACTGGTGGGTGTGACGTGCACCAGCAGCACGAACTGCTGGGCCGTCGGCAACGCTGCGGGATACCACAGTTCCCCAAGTCCAGCACTGACGGAACACTGGGACGGGTCGACGTGGTCCATCGTCCCGAGTGACCAGGTCTCCACGAAAGATACCGACTGGCTGAGCTCGGTGACATGCATTGGCCCGACCGACTGTTGGTCAGTCGGGTGGAGCCTCGGATCGGCGACCGCCCAAGGGCTCGTTGAGTGGCTTGCTCGTCGCACCTCCATTGCGATTTCCCCTGGCAGCGGTCCGCCGGGGGCGCGTATCACCGTCTGGGGAGTCGGCTTCGCGTTCGGCAAGCCGGTGACAGTCGCCTACCAGTCAGACGTCTCCGGCAAGGCCGTCGAGACCAATCTGGACTGCAACACCTCGACCACTGTCAACGGCGTATTCAGTTGCAAGGTCTCCATCCCGGTTCGCAATGCCGGCTTGCTCGGTCCACACACGGTGACCGCGTCCAGTGGGAGTGCAACAGCGTCCACTCACTTTGACCTGACCTGAGGGGACCCGCCGACTTCCTCAGGGGAGGGGGGTCAGGGATTCACCGCGAGACGCCACAGCTTGACCGAGCATTCGTGGGAGCGATCCGGCAGACTGGTGACGGTGGTGGATATCCCCGAGACCCGGTACACAAAGACCGCTGACGGTTTTCACATCGCCTACCAGGTACTAGGTGATGGCCCCTTCGACCTGGTGGCCGTCCTCGGCTACGTCTCGCACGTCGAGATGGCTTGGGAGGATCCGGCCATGGCGGATTGCCTGCAAGGGCTTTCCTCCTTCAGTCGCCTGATCGTGTTCGATCGACGCGGGCTCGGTCTGTCTGATCCGATCCAGGGGGCACCGACGCTTGAAGATCGGATGCAGGATCTTCGTGCTGTCATGGACGCTGCCGGATCGGAACGGGCGGCCCTGTTTGGGTTGTCGGAAGGCGGCCGATGGCCATGCTCTTTGCTGCAACCTACCCGGATCGCGTCTCGGCTCTTGTGCTCTATGGGACCTTCGCTCGGATGATGGAGGCCGTGGATTATCCGTGGGGATACCCACCCGCTGTGCTGGACCGATACGTCGAGGCGAAGATCGAAAGCTGGGGCGGCGACAATACGGTGGATTCCTTCGCTCCCTCGGTGGCTGGCGATCTCGAGTTCGACGCAGATGGGCTGCATTCGAACGGCGAGCCACGAGCCCGGGGGCGTACCGATCACTTATGAGCGTGAACGCTGATACCGACGTTCGAGATGTGCTGCCGAGCATCCGTGTTCCCACGCTCATCTTGCATCGGACCGGGGACATCCCGATCCCGGTTGGGCACGGCCGGTATCTCAGTGAACACATCGCCGGAGCTCGATACGTCGAGCTTCCCGGTGACGATCACTTCTTCTGGGTGGGGGACACTTCGGCAATCTTCGATGAGGTGGAGGAGTTTCTGACCGGACACCGCTCGACTCATGAACCCGACAGAGTGCTGTCCACAATCGTCTTCACTGACATTGTCGACTCCACCCGGACGGCCGCAGACCTCGGTGATCGTCGTTGGCGAGGTCTGCTCGACGATCACGACGCAATGATCCATCGGCAACTGGATCGCTTCCGCGGCCGGCAGGTCAAGAGCACCGGCGACGGGGTATTCGCCACGTTCGACGGACCTGCCCGGGCGATCCATTGTGCCGGAGCTATCCGCGATGGCGCCCGGCGGCTGGGCTTAGAGATCCGAGCCGGATTGCATACTGGAGAGTGTGAGATTCGGGGCGACGACCTCGGTGGCATCGCGGTCCATGTCGGTGCTCGGGTCGCGGGATTGGCCGGCCCCGGTGAGG
The DNA here is from genome assembly GCA_963837805.1 of uncultured Acidimicrobiaceae bacterium. Taxonomy (GTDB): domain Bacteria; phylum Actinomycetota; class Acidimicrobiia; order Acidimicrobiales; family RAAP-2; genus Bog-756. The sequence continues at coordinate 307,842 of CAWIOU010000014.1, read as the reverse complement.
TGCTGGTCTCGCGGACCGTGGTGGACCTTGTCGCCGGGTCGGGTATCGCATTCACCAATCGCGGTGAATATGAGCTCAAGGGCGTGCCCGGCGTCTGGCAACTGTTCGCCGTGGATGGGTGATACCTCGCCGTCGGGCCGGACACTGCCGCATCGCTTCTGGTGGCGCCCGGCGAAAACCCTGAACGGCTCCACTCGGAGGCCCCCTGAACACGTAGGTTCACCGAGACCAGTCGTTACCGCTCATTCCTCCCGATCGTCAGCGGAGCCCAGCACGGCCAGGGCGTCACCGGACAGTCGGTAGCCGGTCCACTCATCCATGGCCATGGCACCGAGTGATCGGTAGAAGCGGATGGCCGACTCGTTCCAGTCGAGGACCGACCAGTCGACCCGCGCATAGCCGGAGCGGCGGGCGATGGTGGCTAACTCGGCGACGAGAGCCCGACCGATCCCTCGTCCTCGCCCCTCCGGGCGTACGTAGAGATCCTCCAGATAGATGCCGTTCCGACCGGTCCAGGTGGAGAAGTTGCGGAACCAGATGGCCATCCCGAGCAGACGGTCGCCCTCGTCGGCCACGTGGGCGAAAACGGTGGGCGACGGGTCGAACAGGGCGGCACGCAGGTGATCGGGCTGGATCTCCACCGAGCCGGGCGAACGCTCGAACTCGGCGAGATCGTGGATCAACTCGACGATCTCTTCGACATCGCCCTCGGTGGCAGGTCGGATCATCGGCCCAGGCTAGCGAGCACGAGTACCGCCGAGTCGCCGGGTCAGGGAATGAGCAGCACCCGACCGAAGGCCTGCCGGCTCTCGATGTAGGCGTGGGCCTCACCTGCCTCCTCGAGCGTGAACCGTCGATCGATGACGACCTTGAGGCCACCCGAGTCGATGTCGTCCAGCAGTCTGGCGATCATGGCGTGCGCCCTGAGTCCGAGGAAGAGCTCGGCACCCAGGAAATACCCGACCAGTGTCTGGTTGTTGGCCCGCATCGTCGAGATGTCCAGCTTGCTCGACTGCTCCCTTCCCGCGTCGCCGAAGCTGATGCACCGACCGCGGTAGGCCAGACAGAGGAGGCTCTTCTGCAGCGTGGGTCCACCGATCGAGTCCACGATGACGTCGGCGCCCCTGCCGTCGGTCAACCGGCGGACCTCGGTCACGAAATCGGCCGAGGTGTAGTTGATGCCGTGATCGAGCCCGAGGTCGACCAGGCGGTCGAGTCGGCCGTCGCTCGACGCCGTGGCCAATACCGTGGCCCCGGCCCGCTTGGCCAGCTGGATGGCGGCGATCCCGACGCCGCTGGCACCGGCGTGGATCAGCGCCGTCTCTCCGGGCTGGAGGCGGCCGAATTCGAACAGGCAGTCCTCGGCGGTGCCGAAGGGGACGGGGACGCAGGCCGCTTCCTCGGTGTCCACGCCATCGGGGATGAGCCAGCAGAACGGTTCGGCCACCGCTCGCAGGGCGGCGTGGGATCCGTCCAGTCCCACGGTGACCACCCGGTCCCCCGGTGAGAACCGGCTGACATCATCCCCGGCGGCCACCACGGTTCCAGCACACTGGTAGCCGACGATGTGCGGTGCGTGAGCGATGGCACCCCCGAGGCGGTTCAAGGTGTCGCCGCCCTCGATGCTGATGGCTTCGACCCGGACCAGCACCTCACCGGGACCCACCGTCGGGTCGGGGACATCCTCGTAGCGGAAGACCTCCGGTCCTCCGGTCTCGTAGTACACCGCTGCCTTCACCAGGTTCTCCTCCGTGTCGTCCGACCCGCCCACCTTAGGCAGCCGGTCGAGAGGTCGGGCTGGGCCGGGCCCGGCGCCCGGACGGGGGATGGACCCGCGGCCCGGGAATGGGCAGCCCTTCTGTCATTTGTGGGCAACGGAGCTCTCACCAGGGATTTGTGGGCTCGGGAGGCCGGTTTGCTCCTCAAGTGACCCGATGCCCTTGCCGATAGCGAAGTGTGGGAATCGAACGCTCAGGTGGCGCGGCTCGAAACGGGTGGGTCCACTCTGCCGAGGTGTCCTCGGCCGGGATCATGGGCAGCGTCCCCGACGACGGGGCGGGTCCGGCGAAGAGCCTGTCGCCGCTGGTCCTCGGCTATGTGGTCGCACCACTGGCGCTGATCGTGCTCCTCATCCTCCGGCACTTCGGACTGATCGCCCAACTTCCCTTGTGGGCCTACGTGGTGGCCATCGGTGCCCCGGCCGTCATGTCGGTCATCGTCGAGCCCTGGCATGCCGCGCCCGCCGGGTTCGTTGAAGCGTCAGGTGCGCCTGGCCGTGCACGTCCTGGCGGTCACCGCGGTCATCTACATGACGGGATGGGGACCCGCCCTGAGCATGGCCTACGCCTTCGTGGCCCTGCAGGAGCTCGAGCTCTGGGGTTCCAATCTCTGGCAGCCGGTGCTGTGGTGGACGCTGCTCAACATCGCCGTGGCCCAGTACCTCATCTGGTTCGGCCTGCTGCCCTCGTTCCTCACCCGGGGCCAGGCCGAAGCCGTCGGTATCCTCGGGGCTCTGGTGGTGGCTCTCGTGGTCCGCATGGCCGGTGCCACCGGCGAGAAGAAGGAGCGGGCCGAATCCCTCCTGGCGTACCAGGCGCTGCACGACATGCTCACCGGCCTCCCCAACCGGGCCCTCTTCTACGAGAGGACCGAGGAGACCCTGACCCGGCGGGCCGCCGACGGTTCCATCTGCGCGGTCATGCTCTTCGATCTCGACCGATTCAAGGAGATCAACGACACCATGGGGCACCGGTCCGGTGACGCGGTACTCGTCGAGGTCGGTCCCCGGGTGAAGGAGGTGCTGCGGGGCGGCGACACCGTGGCCCGACTGGGCGGTGACGAGTTCTGCGTGCTCCTGCCCAACGTCTCCGGAACCGCCAACGCGGTGCAGGTGGCCGAACGGATCATCGCCGTACTCGAGCAGCCATTCGAGATGGACGGAGCCAACCTCGGCATCGAGGCGAGCTGCGGGATCGCGCTCGCCCCCGCCGACGGAGAGACCGCCGACCTCCTGCTCCAACGGGCGGATGTGGCCATGTACGTGGCCAAGGGCTCCCAGTCCAGTGTGGTGGTGTACAGCGACGACCTCAACGTGAACACGCCGGCCCGGTTGGCGCTCCTGGCCGATCTCCGCAACGCCGTGGTCGGCAACGAGTTCGTCCTGCACTACCAGCCCAAGGCGGCAATGGCCACCCGGCGGGTGGAAGGGGCCGAGGCCCTGATCCGCTGGCAGCATCCCACCCTCGGCCTGCTCTATCCGGACACTTTCATACCGGAGGCGGAACGGACGGGCCTCATCGAGCCGATGACCGTCTGGGTCCTGGAGGAAGCCCTCCGTCAGTGCCGGCAGTGGCTCGACGATGGCGGACCGACTGGCCCCGGCGAGTTGTCGGTGGCGGTGAACCTGTCCACCCGCAGCCTTCTCGACGCCGACCTTCCGGCGACGGTCGGGTCCGCCCTGGCCCGGTGGGATGTGCCACCGCACCTGCTCGACCTCGAGATCACCGAGACGATCATCATGTCCGATCCGGATCGGGCCCGACAGGTGTTGGCCCAGCTGGCCGCCATGGGCGTGACCCTGTCCATCGACGACTTCGGCACGGGCTACTCGTCGCTGGCCTACCTGAGGGACCTGCCGGTGGATCAGCTGAAGATCGATCGGACGTTCGTCCAGAACATGGAGAACGACCCCGACAACGCGGTCATCGTCCGCGCCGTGGTCGACCTGGCCCGCAACCTTGGCCTGGGTACGGTCGCCGAAGGCGTCGAGAACCAATCTACGTGGGAGCTGCTGACCGAGTTGGGATGCGGTAGCGCCCAGGGCTACGTGCTGGCCCGCCCCATGGCCGCGGACGTCTTCTGGGGCTGGCTGCACGAGTACAGCCAGGAATGGGCGGGAACAGGCGGAGGCGAACAGGCACCCGCCATGGTCGAAGGCGGCCTGACCGCCGTGCCGCGATGACCGATCAGCTGCCGGCGGATGTCCGGGTTCCGGAGACGGGGCTGGGTGACGAACGGATCGCGCTGGGCAACGCCCTCATGGCCCGGGCCGATGAGGTCGGCCAGTTCGTCGACCGCCGCTTCGCCGAGCTCGGCGGACAGGCACTGGCCACCGCCGGGTTGGGCACCTTGCTGATCGGTCGCTGGCTGGCCACCGGCGAGGCCGCCTCCACTGATGACGAGGCGCGCCTCGACGGGCAGGGCGAACAGGCCATCCTCGCCAACACCCGCCTGGACAGCGTGGCCAAGGCGTACCTGGCCTGGCGGGACTGCACCATCGCCGTCCTCTGCGAGGAGGCGACGCGCCTCGAGGTCGAGGACGACGTACTGAAGCTGGCCTGTGATGTCGTCCGGTTCAGCTGCGACGGCAGCCTGGTCCGGGTCATCCGCCAATTCGATGCCACCCGCCGGATGCTCCAGCGCCGTCTCGACGAGGAGCAGGCCTCGCTGGCCCACCAGGCCCTGCACGACCAACTGACCGGATTGCCCAACCGTGCCCTGCTGGTGGACCGTCTCGAGCACGCCGCCGCCTCGCTGGAGCGCCGGCACACCGGCGCCATGCTGCTCTATCTCGACCTGGACAACTTCAAGGCCGTCAACGACCGGTTCGGACATGCGGCAGGGGACTGCCTCCTCGTCGCCGTGGCCTCCCGCCTGCAGGAGTTGGTGCGCACGTCGGACACCGTGGCCCGTCTGGGGGGCGATGAGTTCGTCGTGCTGGCCGAGGGGCTCGACGATGCTCCGGCTGGGGCTCGCACCCTGGCCGAGCGCATCCACGTGGCCATGCGTCCGCCGGTGGCCATGGGGGATCGTCACCTTTACACCTCGGTGAGCATCGGGATCGCCGAGGTCATGGGGGACGTCAACCCCGAGGTGAACCTGGCCCACGCTGACGCGGCCATGTACCAGGCCAAGCGGCGTGGACCGGCCCGCTACGAGCTCTACAACGCCGTGATCGGCTCGGACAGCCTGCGCCAGAGCCAACTGGCCCACGACCTGCGGGTGGCCCACCAGTGCCGGCAGCTCTCGGTTCATTACCAGCCGTTGTTCAGGCTCGGCGGGGACATGGTGGGGATGGAGGCATTGTTACGGTGGAACCACCCCGAGCTGGGTGCCGTCTCACCGGTCGAGTTCGTGCCCCTGCTCGAACGGAGCCGGGAGATCATCCCGGTCGGCCGGTGGGTGCTCCACGAGGCCGCCGGCCAGTGCCGTCAATGGCAGGAGCAGGGCCACCCCGACCTGACCGTGTCGGTCAATGTCTCGGCCTGCCAGTTGCAGGACCCCGACTTCTTCGGTGACGTGGAGGGTGCCCTGTCCCGGACGATGCTCGATCCCCGATCGCTGGTCCTCGAAGTGACCGAATCCGTTCTGGTCGTGGACATCGATCGGGTCGGCGCCGTCATGCGGAGGATCAGGGAGCTCGGCGTCCACATCGCCCTCGACGATTTCGGCACCGGCTACTCGTCGCTGTTGTACCTGCAGGGACTGCCCATCGACCGCCTCAAGGTCGATCGGAGCTTCGTGGCCGGCCTCGGTTCGCCGGAACAGGATCCGACCATCGTTGCCGCCGTGGTCGACCTGGCCCACAAACTCGGATTGCGGGTGGTGGCCGAGGGTGTCGAGACCGAAGCCGAGCTGGCCGCCGTCGGAGTCATGGGGTGCGACGAGGCACAGGGATTCCTGTTGGCCCGGCCGGGACCGGCCCATTCCTTTGTCGTCGGACAATCGGTGCTCACCGGCACCGGGACGCCCCCGACGTTCACCGTCGCCGATTGAGTCGCTTGAACATGCCCTTCTGGGCGCGGTAGAGGGCAGGGAATTCGGCGAATAGCCGGTCGTATCGCTCACGCCACGCCGGATCGGCGTGGTGGATGGCCGTCACCGGCACCAGCGAACGGAGCTCATCCGGTGTCACTGCGCCCAGGGCCAGAGCGGCCAGCAGGGCGCTGCCCCGGAGATTGGCGTGGATCGGATCGCCGACCTGCTCGATGGGCCGGTCGAGGACGTCGGCGAAGATCGAGCACCAGAGGGGCGAGGTGGCCCCGCCTCCGATGGCCCGGATCGAATCGAACCGGCGACCGGTGAACCGCTCGACCGCCTCGGACAGCCAGCGGGAGTTGAAGGCGACTCCCTCCAGCACGGAGCGGACCATCTCTGCCCGGGTCGTCTGCAGGGACAGGTTGTGGAACCCGGCCCGCGCCCCACGGTCGTCGATCGGGGACCGTTCACCGGCCAGCCACGGCGTGAAGAGCACTCCGCCGCTGCCCGGCTGGGCCCGAGCGGCGAGCGCGGTCAACTGGTCGAACGTCCACGGTCCGGTCCCCGCGCCGAGGCAGTCGCGCAACCACTGGAGGGCACCGCCGCCCGACTCCTGGTTGTTGGCCACCAGGTTGAGGCCGGGCAGAAATCCCGGCACGGTGGCCATCTGACGGATCGGATCGGTCTTCTTCTTCGCATAGGGACAGCTCACCCAACTGGTGGTCGAGATGGCCAGGTGGGCCTGGTGGCCGAGGACGGCGCCCGCGCCGGCCGCCGCCGAGTGCAGATCGGGGGTGCCCGCCACCACCACCACCCCGGGCTCGAGCCCGAGGTCCTCGGCCACGTGGGGCTGGACGGTTCCGAGGACACTGCAGGTCGGGACCAACGGGGGCAGCTTCTGCTCGGGGACGCCCGATGCCCTCACCAGGACCGGGTCGTAGGAGAGGCGGTCGGGACGCCTGTTGTCGGTGAGCCAGGCCCCGGCCATCGAAGCCGGCGAGGCCGCGGCCACCCCGGAGAAGCGCATGGAGAGGTAATCGACCGGTTCGAGGTACCAACGGGCGGCCTCCGCCACCTCGGGTTGTGAGTGCTCGAGGAACAGCATGTGGCCGATGGGGTCGGCACCCGACGTGGACGGGGCGCCGCCACTGTGCCGGATCCAACGGGCCAGGGCCAGTGGGGCGTAGCCTCCGATCGGTCCGCCCACCGCCTTCCGGACCAGGTCAGCGCCCCGGGTGTCGAGCCACATGAGGCACGGTCCGACCGGCCTTCCATCCGGGCCGACGGGTACGGTGCTCGACCACTGCCCGGTGCAGGAGACGGCCACGATGCTCCCAACCGCTACTGCGCCGGAGCGGACGGCCCGTCGGGCCGCCGAGGAGATCAGGCGCCACCACACCTCGGCGTCCTGGGTGACCCCGCCGTCGTCGCCGTGGTCGGTCGGGACGGGCTGGTGCTCCGACCAGGCGATCACGCCGGTGAGCGAGACCAGCCCCACCTTGGGTCCACCGGTGCCCAGATCGACGGCGAGGACGAAGCGGTCTTCGGGGGAGGTGCCCGGTGCCATCAGGCGGGTGCCGGGCCGGGGTGCCGGTGGCCCGATCAGGCGTCGGCCGGGATGGCCTGCTGGCCGTCCATCATGTCGGCCATCACCGCCTTGATGAACTCGTCGGCCTCGTCGGTCATCCCGCCGATGACCCCCCCGTAGACGGCGCCCGACTTCGGCGCCTCGTCGGCGTGCTGGTGAGCGTAGGCCACGGCCTCGGCCAGGTCGGCGTCGAAGGTGTCGGCCACCCCGGGTTGGGTCTGGGGCCGGGTCACCGCCATGTGCAGGGCGTTGGGGTACTGCTGGCCGTTGAACCGCCAACCGCGCGGTTCGCATGAAGTCGTTCACGTGGTAGATGTCGAAATCATCGGAGGTGAAGCTGAACAGGAAGGTGGGGTTGCCCAGGATGCGCAGTTCGGGATGGTTCCGCACCGACGCCTGCATGGCCGCCGCGGTCTCGAAGATGGCTCGTGCGTAGTGGCGGTAACCCTCGCGGCCGAGTTGGACCATGGCCGCCCAGGTCGCGGCGATGAGGCCGCCGGAGCGCGAGCCCTCCATGCCCGGGGAGCAATACTTCCCGCCGGTCCAGTCGGTGAGGAAGAAATACTGGGCGTTGCGGAGCGCCTTGTCGCGGAAGGTGAGCACGGATGTGCCCTTGAAGGCATACCCGTATTTGTGGGTGTCCGCCGACATCGAGGTCACACCAGGGATGCGATAGTCGAAGACAGGGATGTCGTAGCCCAACTCCTGTCCGAACGGGAGGATGAAGCCACCGAGGCAGCTGTCCACGTGGAGCCCGACCCCGTGCCGCAGCGCGATGTCGGAGAGGGTCCCGATCGGATCAATGGTCCCGTAGCCGTAGTTGCAGGCCGACCCGATGATGGCCACGGTGTCGGCGTCGATGTTCCGGTCGACCCACTCGGGGTCGACCTGGGTGCTGACCGGATCGGTCGGAGCCACCTTCAGCTCGATCCCGAAGAGATGACAGGCTTTGTCGAAGGCGGGATGGGCGGTCTCCGGCTTGATCACGTTCGGCCTGCTGATCCCACGGACCTGGGCGGCGTGATCGCGGTAGGCCAGCATGGCGTGGCAGATGCTCCCGGTCCCGCCGGTGGCCACCAGTCCGGCCGGGTCGCCGTCGGTGACGGCTTCGGCGTGCAGGAGGTCGAGGGTCATGGCGATGATCTCGGCTTCGAACTTGGTGGCGCTCGGACAGATGTCCCTCTGGAGCACGTTGACGTGGGCGAACATGCCGAAGGCCTCGTTCATGAACGCGTAGTGCTCGTGGTCCCCGCAGTACATGGTGCCCGAGCACTTTCCCGATTCCCAGGAGGCATCCTCCTCGGTGGCCATGGTCCGGAGCGAGTCGAGGATCTCGGAGCGGGGAGTTCCCTGCTCGGGGAGGTGACGGTGCACGGCGAAGCGGCCATCGTAGGGGAAGGTGCTCATGGTGCTGACTCCTTGGCTGGGTTCACGCTCCTCTCGGGCGCATGTTGGCTGCACGGTACACGGCATCGATGATGGCCATGTTGGCTACCGCCTCCTGGGGGGTGGTCAGTGCTGGCTGACCTCGGAGAACTGCGTCACAGAATGCGTCCAGTTGGTAGGCGTAGGTGGGCCGTCGGGCCGGGATCTCGAAACGCCGGGCGCCACCCGAGCGGACGGTCAACCAGCTGGCGTACTGCGGCGCGATCGGGTTGAACACCCGCAGTTCGCCGCGGTCGCCCACGGCCCGGGCGGCCAGATGGAGAAAGGACGACGACCACATCGAACAGTGCACCGACGCGGTGTGCCCGCTCGGGAATTGCAGTTCTGCCGACATGGCGCGATCGACGTCGGGCCCGTGGTGCTTGGCCGTGGCCGAGATCACCGACGGTTCCTCCCGGCCGAGCATCCGGGCCATGTGGACCACATAGGAACCCATGTCCATCATGGCCCCGCCGGCCAGGTCGAACTGGTACCTGATGTCCGACTTGTTGGCGATCGGGGCGCACAACCACGTCTCGATGTGGTGCAGGTGCCCGAGCTCGCCCGATTCGACGATCTCGAGCATCCGGTGGGCCAGCGGATGGTAGCGGTAGTGGAACGCCTCGAGCACCACGAGGCCGGATCCGACCGCCGCTCGGGCGGCGGCGTCGGCGACCACGGCCGCCTCGTCGGCGTTGGAAGTGAACGGCTTCTCGCACAGGACGTGCTTCCCGGCGGCCAGCGCGGCCGTGGTCCACTCGGCGTGCAGGCTGTTGGGGAGGGGGACATAGACAGCATCGATATCGGGATCGGCGATGATCGCCTCGTAGCTGTCGGCGACTCTGGGGATCCGGTGCTTGGTGGCGTACCCGGCGGCCCGGACCGGGTCACGGGCGGCCACGGCCTCGACGGTGACCTCCGGATTCGAGGCCGCCGGCCGGATCAGGGCCGCCGGCGCGATCCGCGCCGCGGCCGAGAATCCCGAATCTCACGGTGGTCGACGTCATGGAGGTCAGCCTTCCTGGGATGCGGGTCGGGAGTGCCCCCTGTCGTCCAGAGTCTGCCCGGGTCGGTCAGCGGGTTGTCAAGCGCGCCGCCACTCGCCCGTTCGCCTCCGCCGGCGAGATCCGGGGAGCGATCCGGCGACAGGCCGGGTGATCGACTACCCGTTCCCGCTGTCGGTCAGGGCCTCGAGTGGATCCCGATCTCCGGGGATCTCAGGGTCGCCGGCCGACGGGCATCAGGTTGCCGGTGCCCCACTGGTTGAGCACGTTGAGCTGGACGTGATTGCCGGTGGCTTCGACGATTCGGTTTCCGCCCACGAAGAGGGCGGTGTGGTACACGCTGGTCCAGTCGTCGGCCCGGTAGCCCCAGAAGACAAGGTCGCCGGCTTGCAGGTCGCCCATCGAGACGGTGGTGCCGGCCGTGTGGTACTGGTCATCGGCCACCCGGGCGAAGCCAATACCGGCGCCATGGACCCACGAGGCCAGGGCGAGTCCGGAGCAGTCGTAGCCCACCGGGCCGTTGCCACCCCAGATGTACGGCTTTCCCAGCTGCTGGAAGGCGAAGAGCACGGCCCGGTCGCCCGGTGTCGTGGGCCTGAACAGGAGGGCGGTGGCCGGCAGCGTCCGCGACAGGGCATCGCCGAAGGCGGTGGCGCTTCCGTTCTGCTGCACGATCCAGTATCCATGCCCCGTCGGGGTGGTGATCAGACGCTCGACCGGGTCCCCTGGGCTGCCGGCCGTGGAGCCGTAGAAGCCGGCGTCGCCGAAGGCGAAGACCCCGCCGTCGGATGCCACCAGCCAGTAGCCCCTGCCGTCGGGGGTCGGGTCCATGGCCACGATCGGCTGGTCCAGCCTCAGGTCGCCGGTCGACCCGTAGAAGGCGGCGTCGCCGAAGGCGAAGACCCCACCGTCCGATGCCACCAGCCAGTACCCCTTGTCGTCCGGGGTCGCCGACATGGCCACGATCGGCTTGTTGAGGGTGAGGGCGCCGGTCGAGCCGTAGAAGTTGGCGTTGCCGTAGGAGAAGATGCCCCCGTCGGAGGCGACCATCCAGTAGCCACTCTGGTTGTTGGTGGGGCTGAGACCGACGATGGGCTTGTTGAGGGTGAGGGCGCCGGTCGAGCCGAAGAAGCGGGTGTCCCCGTAGGAGAAGATGCCCCCGTCGGAGGCGACCATCCAGTAGCCGTGCCGGTCCCTGGAGGGGACCATGTCCACGATGGGCCGGTTGAGCGGGGCTCCGCCGGGATCCCCGTAGGACTCGACCCCGAACGTGTACAGGTCACCGGTGGCCGTAGCCAGCCAGAAGTTATTGGTCGACTGGGCGGGCGCCGCGCTGGCGGCGGCAGGTGCATCGCGCACCAGCGGTTGGACCAGGGCCAGCGTGGCCAACGTCATCAGTCCCGCGGCGCACAGACACACTGCTCGCGTCGATCGCTGCCCCATGCAACACCCCTCTGCCCGTTGTGTTCGTCATGCTTCGGGCGAACTTCCACCCATACGGGATATCGGCAGGTTGGGGTCCGAAGTTGAGGTGAGCGGGTCGAACACCCTGGTCACCGGATTTCCGACCCCCCTGAACGGTCCGCCCTGGAGCCGGATGTGCCAATGTGGGGCCCGATCGACGACCACCGGAGGAAACGCCATGACTGGAAGGCCGATGACCGCATGAGCCACGCCGGAATCGAGACGGTCAGCGCCCTTCTGGCCGAATCCGGGCTGTCGGCGGCCACCATCGCCGAGCAGCGGGAGGCGCTCGACGCCATGGCCGCCACATCGCTGGCTCCCGAGGGGGTGTCGGTGGAGCCGGTCACGTTGGCCGGCCGATCCGGCGAGTGGCTCGCCCCCGAGGCCGTCACCGCCGACGGAGTGGTGCTCTACCTGCATGGGGGCGGCTACTGCATCGGCTCGCTCGGCAGTCACCGCGGCCTGGGAAGTCGGCTGGCCATGGCCGCCGGGTGCCCGGTGGTCACGCTCGACTACCGGCTCGCTCCCGAGCACCCGTTCCCGGCGGCGGTCGACGACGCCACGGGCGCCTACCGCGACCTGCTGGCCATCGGTGCCGCCCCCGAGCAGATCGCCATCGCCGGCGACTCGGCCGGTGGCGGGCTCACCGTGGCCACCCTGCTCGCCCTGCGGGCCGCGGGGGTACCCCTTCCGGCGGCCGCCGTCTGCCTGTCGCCGTGGGCCGACCTGACCCAATCGTCGCCCGCCTACCCCCGGATCGGGGGCCGGGATCCGATGGTCTCCAAATCGGGCCTCGACCTGATGGCCGAGGCCTACCTGGCCGGGACGGACCCGCGGACCGAGCTCGTGTCTCCGCTCTTCGCCGAGGATCTCGGGGGACTCCCCCCGATGCGGATCGAGGTGGGGGAGAGCGAGGTGCTGATCGACGACTCCGTGCGACTGACCGACCGGTTGCGGGAGGCCGGGGTGGATGTCTCGCTCACCGTGTGGCCCGAGATGATCCACGTCTTCCAGGCGTTCCCGGGGTCGGTGATCCCGGAAGCAGACCAGAGCATCGCCGCCATGGGCTCGTTCCTGGGCGGGGTGTTCGGTGCGGCGGACCTGCGGTCACCGGCCACCTAATCCGACCGCCCACGCCCGCCCACGCCCACCCACCCCATCGACCGCCACCGAGAGGATCTTCGAGATGCAGGAATTCCGGGGGAAGACAGCCGTTGTGACCGGGGCGGGCAGCGGCATCGGCCGGGCGCTGGCTCTCGGATTCGCGGCCGAGGGGATGCGGGTGGCCATGGCCGACATCGACGGCGACGACGTCGAGGCGTCGGCCGAACTGGCCAGAGCCCGATTCCCGTCGTGTGAGGTCATGGCCCAGATCAGCGACGTGAGCAGGGCTGAATCGGTGGACCAGCTGGCCGACTCCGTCTTCGATCGCTGGGGCCAGGTCGACGTGTTGTGCAACAACGCCGGTGTCTTCGTCGGCGGTTTCATCTGGGACCGGCCGGCCGCCGACTTCGAATTCGTGTTCGGCGTCAACCTGTGGGGGATCCTCAACGGCATACGCGCCTTCGTCCCCCGGATGATCGCCCAGGGGACCGAGGGCCATGTCGTCAACACGGCATCGGTGGCCGGCCTGCTCGGAGCCCCGTTCGAGGCTCCCTACGCCATCTCGAAGTTCGCCGCCTTTGCCGCCACCGAGTCGCTGGCCCACGATCTGGAGGCGGTCGGGTCGAGCATCAAGACCTCGGTGCTCTGCCCGGGCATGATCACCACCAACATCGTCGACTCCGACCGGCACCGGCCCGCGCCTCTGGCCACCGTGGTCACCGAGGACCAGAAATTCGTGTCCGACTATCTGGCCCAAGCGGTGGCTGCGGGGATGGACCCGGCCGAGGTGGCCCGCATCGTCATCGCCGGGATCCGGGCCGAAATGTTCTTGATCCTGACCCACGATGCCTATCCCGCCCAGCTGCGCGAACGACTCCAGAGCCTTCTGTCCGGCCACCTGCCCGCGGTGCCCGACTTCGCATGATATCTGTGCTGAGATCCAGCTCAGTGTCCGGACCCGACCTCGAGCCGGCTGCACCCGGGTCGACGCCGAAAGGGGAGTGAGGACCGTGAAGGGCTACGTACTGTCGGTCGAACGGGTGATCCAGGCCGAGCCGGCGGCCATCTTCGGCGTGCTGTCCGACGCGTCCAAGCATCGGCTCATCGACGGCTCGGGCATGCTCCAGGGCACACCGGACGGGGCCGCGGAGCCGCTCGCCCTCGGGGTCACCTTCGGCATGGGGATGAAGATGGTGATGCGGTACTCGACCGTCAACCGGGTGATCGAATTCGAGCAGGATCGTCGGATCGCCTGGCAGACCGGACCGGACGGGGCCTGGGGGCGCGTCCTGGCCGGAAGGATCTGGCGCTACCAGCTCGATCCGGTCGACCGCGGGACCCGGGTGGTGGAGACCTGGGACATCACGCCCGACCACCAGCGGGTACTCCTGAAGCTGGGCGACATCTATTCGGGAAAGACCCGCCGCGACATGGAGCGCACCCTGTCCCGCCTCGACGACCTGGTGACCGGCTGACCGGTGGACGGCGTTCCGCCGGTGCGCTGGCGCCGGAGGGGTCGGTCACCGGGTTCACGCCGTGGTGGCGATCCCTCCGTCGACAGGGATGATCGCGCCGGTGAGATAGGCCCCGGCCCGGGAGGCGAGGAAGATGGCCACCCCGGCCATGTCGTCCGGTCGGCCGATGCGCTTGAGCGGGGCGGCCTCGGCGATCTGGTCACCGAACGCCTCGAGGGTGGCGGCCATCATCTTCGACTCGAAGGGCCCGGGGGCCACTGCGTTGACGGTGATGGTCGGGGCCAGGCGTTTGGCCAGGTGCCGGGTCAGTTGGTGGACCGCGGCCTTGGACGCCGAGTACGAATACGACTCGAGTACCGGCACATGGATGCCGTCGATGGATCCGATGTTGATCACTCGGGACGGTTCCTCCTGGGTGGCTCGGGCCTGGAGCAGGGGCAGGAAGAACTTGGTGGTGTGGAAGACCCCTTGCACGTTGAGGTTGAGCACCCGGTCCCACGAGGTGGTGTCGTGGTCGGTGAGCGGCGCTCCCCACGTTCGCGCCGGCGTTGTTGACCAGCACGTCGACCTGTCGGTGGTCGGCGGTCACCCGGTCGGCCAACTCCCGGGCTCCGGCCTCGTCCGACAGATCGGCCGGATACCCGGAGCACTCCCCGTAGCGGGACAGGTCGGCGACGGCGGCGGCGACGGCATCGGCCTTGCGGGAGGCGATGACCACCGTGGCTCCCGCGGCCACGAACCCTCCGGCGATCATCAACCCGATACCGCGGGTACCACCGGTCACCACCACGGTCTTCCCGGCTACCGAGAACAGTTCGGCCGGGGGAGTGGGTGCGGACGGGTCGCTCATATCGTGTGACGGTAGTGCAAATCGATTGTTATCGTGCTGGCCGGGAGGGTAGGCATCCGATGCATCTGGCACTGACCGCAGAACAGACCGAGCTCAAGGACGAGTTGCGCTCCTACTTCGTCCGGTTGGTCGACGAGGTGGAGGGTGCCGGTTCGGACGAGCCGACCTACACCCGCTACGTCCGTCGGATGGGCGAGGACCGATGGCTGGGCCTCGGATGGCCGAAGGAGTACGGGGGACAGGCGCGTGGGCCTATCGACCAGATGATCTTCGTCGAGGAGTCCCATTGGGCCGGCGTCCCCCTCCCCCTGCTCACCCTCAACAGCGTGGGACCGACCCTGATGTCGCTCGGAACTCCCGAGCAGAAGCAGCGCATCCTGCCCGGGATCCTGCGCGGCGAGGTCCACTTCTCGATCGGCTACACCGAACCGACGGCCGGGACCGACCTGGCCTCACTGCAGACCCGGGCCGTCCGGGACGGTGATGAGTACGTGATCACCGGCGAGAAGATCTATACCAGCGCCATCCAGTACGCCGACTACGTGTGGCTGGCGGCGCGGACCGACCCCGAGGTCCCCAAGCACAAGGGGCTCTCGGTGTTCATCGTCCCCACCGACGCCCCGGGGTTCCACTGGACGCCCCTGCGAACGATGGCCGGCGAGTTCACCAGTTCCACGTTCTACGACGAGGTGCGGGTGCCGGCTGACAACCTGGTGGGGGAGGAGAACCAGGGTTGGAAGCTCATCACCAACCAGCTCAACCACGAACGGGTGGCCCTCTGCCCGGTGTCGGGCATTCTGCGCAGCATCGCCGAAGTGAGGGACTGGGCCCAGACCACCTCGGTGTCGGGTCGGCGGGTCATCGACCAGCAGTGGGTCCAGATCCACCTGGCACGGTTGGAGGCCAGGGCCGAGTTTCTCAAGCTCCTCAATTGGAAGGTGGCCTGGGCCGCCGACAAGGGATTGAACCCGGCCGACGCCTCGGCCACCAAGGTGTTCGGCACCGAATTCGCCCTCGAGGCCTACCGCCTGCTGCTCGAGGTGGTGGGCCAGGCCGGCTACCTCCCCGAGGGCTCACCGGGAGCCGTGCTGCGGGGTCGGCTGGAGCACAACGCCCGGAGCCAGACCATCTTCACCTTCGGTGGCGGGACCAACGAGATCCAGCGCGACATCATCGCCATGATCGGCCTCGGGATGCCGAGAGCCCCGCGGTGAGCGGGAGCCTGACGCGCCTAACCTGAGTCCGGAACCGGTAGGCGTGTCCGGCACACCAAAGGAGCCAACTGTGGACGATCACGAGATCATCAACCAGATCGGCAGCCTGGCCGACGAGGAGAAGAGCCTCGAGGAACGGCATGTCGGCGAAGGGATCTCCCCTGAGGAAGAAGCCCGGATGCGGCAGATCGAGGTGACCCTCGACCAACTCTGGGACCTGCTCCGTCAGCGTCGGGCCCTGCGGTCGGCCGGCCGCAGTCCCGAGGAGGCGGCGATCCGTGAAGAAGGAACCGTCGAGGGCTATCGGCAGTGACCCCGGCCGGCCGGTTCCAGACGGCTCGGTGACGGCGGCGAGTCCTACTTCGGAGTGATCCCCGACGCCACCGGGAGGGCGATGTGGATGTGGGTGAACTGCACGCTCCCGCCGAGCCGCGGGCTCCCGTAGGCGACGGTGGTGGCGACCAGCTGGAGCTCGATGTGGTCACCGGGTTTGCCGGTGAACGCCACCATCTCCAGCGGGACCGAGGTGCTGTGGGAGTGGCCGTCGAGGGTGACGTCGACCGGGGTGATCTGGTTCCCGAGGACGAGGCCGGTCGACTCGTCGATCAACTGGGCGAAGACCCGTTCCGGCCGGGGCCCCGGGGGCGTCGTGCCCCGGTAGGTCAGCTGCAGCTGGGGGGCGCCCACCACCACGGCCGACCGGCTGCCGAAGGAGATGCCGACGTTCACTGCGTTGGCCGCCTTGGCCGGCGTGATCGGTCCGACCAGGCTGGCCAGCTGCTGTGAGCTGCCCGAGGTGTCGGCCGGTCCGGATCCACCGCCGGGCACCAGGGCCAGGGTCCCCTGTCCATGGGCGGTCACCGGAGCGCCGGGGGCGACCGGCCACCCGCTGGTCGAGTAGCCGGTGCCGTTCTGGTCGAGGAACCGGAACCCGGGGCCCGTGTTGACCGAGGTGTCGCGCTTCACGTAGCGGTTCAGCCAGTCGATGGTGGCCGTCACCGGCAGCTCCTGATTGCCGGGAGGGGTCAGGCACACGCCGTGGCCGCCGCAGAACCAGAGCATGGCCGTGGGCACGTGGTCTTCCTTGAGGATCTGGTAGTTCTCCACTCCTTCCCGGAGGGTGAACAACGTGTCGACGGTGCCCTGGACGAAGAGTGTCGGGATGTGGATGCGGGCCACCAGGGCGCCCGGACCCCGGGCCGCGAACCACTGCTGCTCGGCCTCGGTGACCGTGCCGGTGAGGTTGCCGCTGACCTGCCCTTCGTGGACCTGGGGGGCGACGTGGTCGGAGCCGGACAGGTTGGCCAGGATGTTGGACCAGCCCGACTTGAAGGTGTCGGCCTTGCCCAGACTGGTGACCAGCGAGTGCCAGGCGATGGTGGGCACGATGGCGTCGATCCGGCAGTCGGTCGCCGCCGTGACCAGTTGGATCCCCCCGCCGTAGGATCCGCCGACCATACCCATGCGGGGGTCGCCCGGAGCATCCAGTTCGACCCCGGGGCGGGTGGCCACCCAGTCGATGAGTGAGCTCACATCGCGGGCCTCGTAGGCCGGGCTGTCGACCTCGGCTACACCCCCGGACTGGCCGAAGCCGCGGGGATCCCAGGTCAGGACGTTGTACCCGGCCGCCCAGAGGGTGTTGATGCCGATCGAGCCCAGGACAGGCGTCCCCGGTGGTGGCCGTGTCCCCGGCCAGGGACCAACCCGGGCCCATGAGCACGGTCGGGTACTTATGGGCCGAGCCGGGATGAACCGGGAACCAGTGGGCCCGGATGGTGGTCCCGTCGAACGAGGTGACGTTCCAGTCGCTGGGGACGCCGGGGACCGGTTTGGCTTGCACCGGCCGGGCCGGAAGCGGCCGGTGGCAGGTGGTCACGGCGGCGTCGGCGGCTTTGGGCGAGGTGGTCCCGGGGGTGCTTGACGATGAGCAACCGGCGAGCAGCAGGGCGATCAGGGTTCCGGCGACGAGGACGGAACGGCAACGATAAACGGTGCCCCTGGTCGTCTTCAGTTCCCCCCGCTCCACTCCAGGAGTGTGGCACCGCCCACCGCCCGAATCAATCACCCCCCGGTTGCGGCGTGGAGCAGGTCGATCCCCATTAGGCCTGACGGCCGACGAAGTACAGGAATTCTGTCTGGACGTCGGCGCCGGCCGGAGGTGCCAGCTTCGGCCCGAAGAAGCCGGGCTGACGGATCTGCTCATCCATGGGCTTCAACGTCCGGTAGGCCTGGGTGACGCTGCCCTCGTCCAGTTGCTCGTCTCCGCCCACCGCGCGGGCAAGGTCCCAGGTATGGACGAGCACGTCCATGCAGACGAATCTGGCCAGCATCTGCTCGAAGGCCATCTTGCCCGCCGGGCCCTCCACGAGCTCGTCCATGGCCACCGGGTCCTCGGCGAGCGCCAGGATCCCCGCATAGGCGTCATGCCATGCTTCAGCCGGGTCCTCGTTGGCGGCCATCGGCTGGGGCTCGCCACCCCGGACGGTCGTGGCCAGCCACCGGTGGTTGCCGACGACATGACCCACCACGTCGCGGGCGGTCCACTCCGGGCACGGGGAGGCTGCATCCCAACGGTCTGCGGGTACAGCTGCGACCCTGGCATCGAATCCGTCGCCGATCAGGCGATAACGCTGAGATGTGTCGCTCATGGCGGTTGCTCCGTCCTCGTCGTGATGGGATACGAACGTGGAGCGGGCGGCGGGAGCCGGACCCGCGTTCCGAGCCTGGGAGGCTCGCCAGGCAGGATATCAGCGGGGGTGACCCCACTCCCGAGCCGTACCGGGCCGTGTGGAAAGGCGATCGTGACAGTGCACCGTCCGATCGAGACCAGTGGACGATCGCCGACGGGTGTAGTAGCAAGCGACCAGGAGGAGGTGCGATGGCCATTGCCAGGGTGTTGACGGTGGGATTTGCACTTGTGGCCGCATCCCTGGCGGGCGACGCGTCCGTCGCCGCGGCGAGTGTGGCTCCGCGTGGCGGTCCTGTACCCGGATACTGGCTCGCAGGAGCCGATGGGGGCGTCTTCGCGTTCAACGCACCGTTTGAAGGTTCTGGGGCCCCCGCATCTGGCTCGCCGGGAGAATGTCCGTTCGTGTTCGGGCCCACCATCAACGTCTCGACTGGGTCCCTTGCCGGGTCCGGACAGGTCATCAGCAACTCGAATTGTGTGGGTATCGCAGGATCGGAGGCCGGTTCGGGCTATTGGGTGGCGAATTTCTCGTCCCTTCCCCGGGCATTCGGTTCCGCGTCGGCGCTCGGACAGTTGGGCTGCTCCAGCCTGAATGGGGCCACGGTCGGGTGGAGCGGCATCACGGCTACCCCCGACGGCCGCGGTTTCTTCCTCGCCAGCGTGAATGGCGGCGTGCTCACCTGCGGGAACGCGACCGCTCTCGGCGGAGTCACCAACCTCCACCTGGCGGCCCCGATCGTTGGTATCGCCTCGACGCCTGACGGAAAGGGCTATTGGCTCGTGGGAGGCGATGGCGGCGTCTTCGCCTTCGGCGACGCCGGCTACTTCGGATCGATGGGCAACAAGTCGCTCAACGCCCCGATCGTGGGGATCGCCTCCGCCCCGGACGGAAAGGGTTATTGGTTGGTGGGAGCAGACGGCGGCGTCTTCAGTTTCGGCGACGCCACGTTCGACGGCTCGATGGCCGGCCGCTCATTGAACCGACCTATTGCCGGCATGGCAGCAAACCCGGACGGATCCGGATATTGGTTGGTGGGAGCAGACGGCGGCGTCTTCGCCTTTGGCGGTGCACCCTTCCAGGGGTCAATGGTCGGCTCACGGCTCAACGCGCCGATTTGTGGGTATCGCGGCTGCGCCGAACTGAGCCCTGGCCGGGTTGGCGGCCGCGGCAACGGACGAAGAGCGCAAAGCGGGGATGCGAACGGATGGCAGCTGTCAGGTGCCGATGTCCCCAAACAGGAATACCGGCCCGGGGCACCTACGCTACGGCCACGGCTCCCTTTGTCCGGCCGGTCGAGCTGGGTTCCGTCACCCAGCCGCTGAGCCGGCCTGGCATCCCCTTCGAGCAAGATTGATCCGTTCTGCTCTCCAGGTTCCCGATGCTCTAGACGGACACCCCGCCGCCCGTGATCTTGAAGGAAGTGGTCGTTCCAACGCAATGGGTTCCTGGAGCCGGAAGGGTGGTGACGAGCTTGGTCGTGCGGGGGGCTCCGCCCGCGAACGATCCGGCCTTCGCAGCAACAGGTGCCTTGAGTGTGATGGTGTCGTGTCCGTTCACCGGACCGGTGACCGAAGCAACATTGTTGGTGTAAGTGATCACCGTGTTGGCGATCGGGCCCCCGATCGTGATCCAGGCGATCGTAACCTTGATGTTGCCGACCTTGTCAGGCCCGTCGAAGTTGGCGCAGGAGCTTCCATGTGCTGCCGCAGTGGGCGGGTTGTAGTAGCCGGTGCCATTGGCTGTGCCGCCAATGACGTGTACGCCTGCGGGTGCGACTACGGTTCCACCGCACAATATGGTCGAACCCGGGTGGCCGAGTACGGCTTTGAAGTTGATCTTGACCCCGCCGACGTGGCCGGCTGCCGAAAGCCCCGGACTGACTGTTCCCGATCCACTGGTGACAGGACAGATTGCGGTTCCTGTTGCCAGGGGTGCTGCCACGGCGGCCTCCTGGCTGCCGACGAACAGTGCACCGAGAATCGTTATGAGTACCGCCGTGAAAAGGACAGCCTTGCGAAACATTGTCGCCTTCTTTCGGTTGTTCAGTGAGTCCGGTGGAACACTCGACCGCCACCGTCGGTCCCCCCTAGCGCATCCACAGGGCAAAGTACGCCGAGACCGCGCCGTCGTCAACCGGCGCCGTCGCATTGACCTATGTGCCCATCCGAGACGGAGCTGGTCCGCCCGGTGTTCGCCGAATTGGGGCGCCAAGACAGCAATCTGGCTGGTCGGGACCGACCTGAGCGGTGTGGGAGAGCTCGACGTCTCGGGTACCCTGAACGAGGGCTTAGACTTGAGTCGTCGGGTCAGCAGTAGGAGGGGGGTTCTGCTCAACTGGCCCGACCGAGGGGCGGGGTTGCGTCCTAAGCACCGAGGACCGGCCATCGACATACGAATCCTCGAGCGGAGGCTTGAACCCATGCCGGTTACCGAGTCGGCAGCCGATTCCAAAATTCTGGGATCATTCAGTTCGGCTGGCGGCCTTTGCTCGAACTCCGCTTGCATCAAGATGGCTCAGACCAAGTGTACGAAATGCGAGCTCCGCTACTGCTACGAGCACTCGAAGCACCCCGAGCATCGCTAGGTCATGCAGGAGTAACGGATCCTCCCGGGGCCAGGACGACAGCCCACCGGGCGGACCTCCAGTTCCACCGTTTGCGGCACGGGAAAGGCCAGTCGCGCTCTCACCGCCGTCTGACCTGCAGGTCCTGAGAGCGGGCGACGGGAATCGAACCCGCGTTCCGAGCTTGGGAAGCTCGTGTTCTGCCTCTGAACTACGCCCGCATCAGCGGCCATGGTATCCGAAGGCCGGTCGTCGCTGCTCCGGTCAGGGTCATCGGTGTCACGGCCGAATCGTTGGGCCACCCGGTCGTCGGTCAGGTTCAGCGAAGCTGGTCGACGTGGTGCACGCGCCCCTCGTCCCGTGCGAAGAGGACGTCGTTGTAGCCCTCTCCGGGCCCGACCATGTCGAAGGTGATGGGCGGAACGTAGGTCAGGTAGAGCGCCCGTCGCCCGCTGGCCGACCGATCGGTCGGAGGTGGGGCGGCATGCAACGTGTGACCGAAGTGTACGGTCACGTCCCCCGGCTCCGTCGACAGCGGGGCCACCGGGAGGCCGGAGGCCTCCCTCGGGAGCGGGAGTCGGGACGTCCCCCGGTGCGAGCCGGCGATCATCAGCAACTGGCCGGCGGCGGGAGTGGCCGGGTCGAGCTGGATCCCCACGTTGAGCATCGGACACTTGACCGGGTGCCCCCCCATCCCGCAGTCGCGATGCCAGGGAAGATCGACCAGGCCCTCAGTGGCTCCGGGCACCTTGATGACGACGCTGTTGCCATCGAGGCGGTCATGGGCATCGCGGAGCCCGGGGCCGCCCAGGGCGGCGATGGCGGTGAACCGCCGGTCACTCCCGAGGGCCTCGATGTACTCCGAGCCGTCGTTCAGATAATTGACCCGGTTGCACACCTCCTTCCCGTCAACCGTCGTCCACCACGACCGCCGGTCGTGCGGACTGGCGGCGTCGACGGCCTGGTCCACGTCGGTGCGCAACACCGCCACCTCGTCATCGTCCATGACCCCCCGGAGATGGACGAAACCGGCCCGGTCGAGGAAGTCGGCAATCTCGCCGTGATCATCGTCGAGCGTGAACGCCTTGGTGAGGTCGAGGGGCCGTCCCTCCCCGTCCACCACCGGCGGCGGATCGTCGAGGTCGTAGACGACCTGGCCGTCGAAGGCCACCCGCAGCGAAGGCTCCCACCGGACCAACTGCCCGAAGGTGCCGCGGGGGATGGAGATCCGGTCGGCGTAGAACATGGCGAAGCAGGTCCGGAGCTCCCAGACGAAGGCGCACCACTCGTCGTCTTCCAGCTCCACGACGGTGTCCGCCCGGTCGCTCCCGGCCTCGACGGTAAACGAGCCGCCCGCGGGGAGGTAGGTGTAGGCGCGTCCGTCGGGGAGCTGGAAGGCGAGGGGCCGGACCAGCCGGAAATCGGCGGCGGTGAACACCGGCCCCCGGGCCTCGAGGAGGATGGGCAACTCGTGTCGGTGGAACCGGTCGAAATCGATCGGCCCGAAGCGGTCGGTCTTCACGGGTTCAACGTAGCCTCGGCACCCTGGAGGTGCACGGGAGGAGGGGAGGCCGGGGCCGGGGTACCGGAAAGGTCAGCGGTGGCCGAAGATCTGATCGAAGATCCCGTCGACCCCTGAGCCGTGCAGGGTCAGGCCCCCGTCCACCACGATGTTCTGGCCGGTGATGAACCGGGCCATGTCCGAGCACAGGAAGACGACGACGTCGGCGATGTCGCCCGGCTCACCGATACGACCGACCGGGGTGGTGCGCTCGTAGCGCTCGCGTTCGTGGGGGAGGAACTGCAGGAGCGGCTGGGTGAGCGCGGTGAGGATCATCCCCGGCGACACCGCATTGACCCGGATGTCGGGACCGTACTCGAGGGCCGCTGACGCGGTGATGGCGGCGACGCCGGCCTTGGCGGCCGCGTAGGGTGCCTCTCCCGCCGCCGGACGGGTGCCGCTGATCGAGGCCGTCGACACGATCGTCCCGCCGCCCGATGCCCGGATGTGGGGTATGGCGGCGCGGAATCCGAGGTAGACGCCGGTCAGGTTGACGGCCACCAGCCGGTTCCATTCCTCGACGGGCCACTCGTGCAGGGGGGACTGGTTGCCGATGCCCGCGTTGTTGAACAGGGTGGTGAGCCCGCCCATCGCCTGAGCTGCACCATCAACTGCCGCGGACAGGGCATCGGCGTCGGTGACGTCGGCCGCGAAGGCGTGGCCCCCGATCTCCCCGGCGACCTGGTCGGCGGCGTCCCCGTTGATGTCGATCACCGCCACGGCGGCGCCCTCCTCGGCCATGCGCTGCGCCGTGGCCCGCCCGATGCCCGAAGCGCCCCCGGTCACCACGGCGCGCTGACCCTCCAGTAGTCCCATCCAGGCCTCCTTGTCGTAGGGCCACGACGCTAGGTCACCCGGTTGCGGCGGCACCGTCGAACCGTGGCCCGGGCCGTCGGCAGTATGGGTACCATCGGGCCCGGACTGCGGAGTGACGGGTTCGCCCACACATCGTCCCCGCCCTCGAGAGAAGGATGGAACCACCCGTGGAGATCAGAGGAAGTGCCCTGGTCACCGGGGCCAGCCGGGGGATCGGTCGGTCGGTGGCCATCGAATTGGCCAATCGAGGGTTCGACACGGTGGCGACCATGCGGAATCCGGGCGACGGGGAGGATCTACCCTCGGCCACCACCGGCCGGATCACGGTGGCCCGCCTCGACGTCACCGATCCGGGCACCTACCACCTTCCCGACGATCTCCGGGTGGTGGTGAACAACGCCGGCGTCGACTCGGACTACCTTCCCGTCGAACACAGCAGCCCGGACGACTGGCGTGCCCTCTTCGAGACCAACGTGCTCGGCGTGGTGGGGATCATCACGGCCGCCATCCCCCTGCTACGGGCCAACCGGCCCGGGGTGATCTGCAACATCTCGTCGTCGTCGATCCTCGCCTCCGTGCCCTTCTACTCGGCTTACCGGGCCACCAAGGCAGCCGTGTCGGCTCTGGGTGACAGCCTGCGGGTGGAGCTGGCACCATCGGGCATCCGGGTGGTCGAGATCCTCCCCGGCCCCATCGACACCGATATGTTCCAACTCAGCACCGGCGAACAGGCCGCCACCAGGTTCGGCCGCTACCGGACGATGGCCGATCAGGCGGCCGTCCTCCGCCACGAGCATGCCGATCCACTGGTCTCGTCGAGCGCCGAGGCCGCCGTACTCGTCGCCGACGCCATCCTCGATGACGATGGTCCCATGCGGTATGGATGTGACCCGCTCTCCATCGGATTGCTCGACCTGTGGCGCCAGTCCGATGACGAGACCATGTTCGAGCTCACCGGGCGTTCGCTCCTCGATCTCGTCGAGCCCGCCGACCCGTGAGGGCGCCGGGCCGGCCGGACCGTCAGCCGTCGGCCGGCTCGAGCAGCAGGGTGACGATCTCGAACGGGGAGATGTCGAAGGAGACCGTGTAGTCGTCAACGGGCAGCTCGCTCAGCTCGCGCTCCAGGAGGTCGGTGCGGACGGCCCGACGGAGCCTCCAGGGCGCCTGGAGCGTGACCGGTCCGCGCCGTCCCCAGGCGTCGTAGAGCCGCACTACCAGCCCGCCGGGTCGTTCGTCGGGATGTTTGACCGCCTCCACGACCACGTGGGGGGCATCGACCGAGAGCAGGGAACCGTCGGGTTCCAGGGGGCCCGGGTGGGGAGTGGTGGCGACGGTCCGGATGGGTACGTTGAGGTCGTAGCCGGCATCGATGACCCCGGCCTGGCGGAGGTCCCCGGCGTGGGGGAGCAGGCGATACACGAAGTGGTGGTGTCCGCGGTCGGCTTCGGGATCGGGCCAGGTGGGGGCCCGCAGCAGCGAGAGCCGGATGACGTTGCCGGCGATGTCGTAGCCGTACTTGGAGTCGTTGAGCAGGGCCACCCCGTACCCGGGTTCGGACAGGTCGGCCCATTTGTGGGCGCAGACCTCGAAGCGGGCGATGTCCCAACTGGTGTTGGCATGGGTCGGGCGTTCCACATGGCCGTACTGGATCTCGTAGGTGGCCCTGAGGCTGCGGACGTCGACGGGGAACGCCACCTTGAGGAGCCGGTTCGTCTCGTGCCATTCGACGTCGGTGTCGAACTCGACTGAGCGCGATCCGGCCTCGAGCCGGATGACCTGGGTGAGGATGGAGCTGCCGAACGAGCGGGTGATCCGGATGCCGGCCCGCAGCGGCCCGGATTCGACCACCTCCACCGAGTCGACGTCGTCGAGCTCCACCGACCTGTCCAGTGCGAATCGGTCGATGTCCCAGGCGTCGTAGAAGTTGGGGTAGTCGGGATGGAGCTGGAAGCGGTTGCCCCGGGCCCCGGGAGCCAGGACCTGGCGCGCCGCCGTCTTGTCGTAGAGGGACGACAGGAGGCCGCGGTCGTCGAGCTCGAGGCGGAGGTGGTCGTTCTCGAGCGACGACGGTGTGGCCGTCACCCGGGCGCCGCTCGGGGCCGGGTCCGACGACACCAGGCCGTAGACCTGGTACCCGCACGGCGGCACCGAGGCCCGGAAGAGGATCCGACCGTCTGCGCCGCGCTGGACCGGACGGGTCTCCCCGGAAGGGTCGACCACCGCGGTCGTGGCGGCGGGGGCCTCGACGGCGATCAGTTCGTCCCGAGCGTGGGAGAGCGAATTGAATGCGACGAACGGATTGGGGAGCCCGGTCGTGTCGATGGCATCGATCAGGAGGTCGAGCGCGCCGGCCGTCATGCGCCCCGTCTCCTCCAGGATGTGCGCGTGATCCCGTGCCGTGTCCTGGTAGACCCAGTGAATCCCCGATCCGGGGATGATGTCGTGGAACTGGTGGACGAGGAGGAGCCTCCAGAGATCGTCGATGGCGTCGCCCACGTCGTCGGGCACCGCGGCCAGTGCTGTCCACAGCTCGCAGTCACGAAGTGCGAACTCGGCGCGGCGGTTCCCGAGCTTGGTGGCCGCCTGGCTGGTGTACGTGCCCCGGTGGTACTCGAGATAGAGCTCGCCCGCCCACACGGGGGGATCGGTCATCTCGGCTTCCGCCTCGGTGAAGAAGGACCGTGCGCTGCCCATGGTCAGCCTGGGCATCCCGTCGATGTCGGCCAGCCGCTTGGCCGATTCGAGCATCTCGGAGGTCGGGCCACCGCCTCCGTCGCCCCAGCCGAAGAGGTAGAGGGACCGGGTGGCGCGGTCGTGATCCTTGAAATTGTCGACGCTGAACCGGAGCTCACGTGGGCTGACGTTCCCGTTGTAGGTGTCGGCGGGAGGGAAGTGGGTGAACACGCGTGAGCCGTCGATCCCCTCCCACAGGAAACTGTGGTGGGGGAGGATGTTGTACTGGTTCCAGGAGAGCTTCTGGGTGAGGA
Source organism: uncultured Acidimicrobiaceae bacterium (assembly GCA_963837805.1). Taxonomy (GTDB): domain Bacteria; phylum Actinomycetota; class Acidimicrobiia; order Acidimicrobiales; family RAAP-2; genus Bog-756. Next base: position 281,344 of record CAWIOU010000014.1, on the reverse strand, counting down.
ACCAGCGGATACCGCTCTTGTTCATGATCTGGGGAAGAGCGGCCGAGTACCCGAAGACGTCGGGGAGCCATACGTCCTCGGTCTCGATCCCGAACTCGCGGCGGTGGAACTGTTTGCCGTAGAAGATCTGGCGGACGAGGGACTCTCCCGACGGGAGGTTGCAGTCGGATTCGACCCACATGCTTCCGGTCGGCTCCAGCCTCCCCTCGGCGATCCGCGCCTTCATCCGCTCCCAGAGGTCCGGATAGCGGTCGCGCATCCAGGCCAGGTGCTGGGCCTGGGAGACCACGAACCGGTAGTCGGGGTACCGGTCCATCAGTTCGAGGACGGTGCTGAACGTGCGTGCGCACTTCCGGATCGTCTCGCGCAGGGGCCACAGCCACGCCGTGTCCAGATGGGCGTGCCCGACCATGGTCACCCGATGGGCACCGGGTGCGGCTTTCTCGGCCAGCAGCTCGACGAGTAGCGCCTGAGCCTCGGGCCAACTGTCCGAGATGTCGGGCAGGTCGAGCAGGTTGCACGCCCGGTCGAGTCCGGCGCACAGGCGGGCGAAGTGCGGTCCGTCGTCGGGCAGCTCCGTCAGCAGCTCGACCAGGACCCGGAAGTTGTGCCAGAACTCGTCGAACTCGGGGTCACGGACGTGCAGGTCGGCCCGTTGCAGGGTGAACAAGGGCGCTCCGTCGGGCTCGGGAAGGAGGAGCGGCCACGGGTTGGTGCCGAACGGGGAAGGAGGGTTGGCTGCGGCCTCCACGAAGAGCTCGACGTCCTCGCCGCCCGCGGCGGACGGGGTCACCAGGTACTCGCGGTGGTTGGGTGACAGACCCTGCACCGGGCGCCCTTGGCGCCACACCAGGGCCTCGGCGCCGAACCCGGTGCTTCCGGCGTTGCCGATGGTGAAACCCAGTGCCACCTCCCGCCCCTCCCATTCGGCGGGGATGACGCCCCGGATGCGGAACCAGGTGGTGTCCCAGGCCGGTCCCCACGGACTGCCGACGGGAAACGGTCCGAAGTCGGCCGCCAACGCTTCGGCCGCCGGAATCGGTTCGCCGTGCACGTGGTGTGCGGACACATCCACCGGAACCGACGGACCGCGGCGCCGGGGACGGACGAATTCGCTCATCACCCGGACGATTCGACCGTAGCGGATCGAGTCCTCCGGTCGCACGGTGGCCGAGTATACAGAAGGAGCCGGTCGGGAAACGGGGTGGCCAACGGTCGGGCGGGACCGCGGCGATCAGGCCAGGATCTTGGCCCAGCCCTCCTCGACCGGTGCCATGAAGAGAGTGGTGAGCTTCATCGACCGGTACAGCCAGGCACCATCGGTCCGGACGTACTCGTCGTCCTCGTACCCGCACATCCAGAAGGACCGACCGTTGAGATCACGGCACGGGCAGAGCAGGTCCCACCGGGCCGTAGCCCGATCCCCATCCAGGACGATTCTCGGTTTGACGAAGAGATGACGTGAGAAGGTCAGCGTCGGCGTGCGGAGCCGGTCGGCGATGGCTGGACGTCCGACGGCCTTGCCGAGCCCCGGCCCTCCATCCCATTCCCCGTCGACGGTGAACAGCTCGGACACCTCTTCGGCCAGCTGTGCCAATCGGGTGCTGTCGACGACCCCGCCGCCCGAGTACCGCCGGTCCACCAGTTCTCCATAGCGGGCCTTGAGGGCCTGCAGCTCGAGGACGCCCTCGGTTGCGTCGACCCGGCGACGCAGTGCCGCCACTTCGGCTGCCAGCTCCTCGATGATCGGCATGGGTCACATCTCCTTCGGTCAGCGGGTGACCGTTCCAGTATGGGTGACCGTCGACCGAGCCGGATACGCGAGCATGGGACCCATGCCCTCGGCCGACGGAGGTGGCCCGTCCCCGGTCAGCGCCGTCGCCAGGCGGACGGTGGAGCTGACCGGTGCGCTCCAGGCCCTGGACGAGGACGAGCTCCTGGCTGCCACCGCCCTGGAGGGCTGGAGCCGGCTGACCATCGCCTGCCATCTCCGCTACGGGGCCGAGGCGCTCCGCCGGATGACCGTCGAGGCCTCCGCCGGGCAGTCGACGTCCTACTACCCCGGTGGCCGGGATGAAGACCGGCCCGACACGCTGCGACCGGCATCGGGGGAGGCACCGGCCGATGTCGTGATTTCGCTGGTCGACCAGAGCCGCGCCCTGCAGCAGAGCTGGGAGTCACTCACCGAGCGGGACTGGGAGGTGATGGTCAACGAACCCGAGGACAATCCCGATCTGGGCGCACTCGGGCTGGGGCGGCTACCCCTGCTGAGGCTGACCGAGGTCGAGGTGCACGGGACCGACCTCGACCTGGGCCTCGGGGATTGGAGCGAGTGCTTCGTGCACGAGGCCCTTCCCTTCCGCCTGGACAGGCTCAATCAGCGGCGGGCCGGCCGACTGCCGGGCCGTCGTGTCGATGGATCGTGGCTTCTGGTGGCCACCGACGGACCTGTTCACCTGGTGACGGTGCGGGGTGAGTCGGTCAGCTCCACCCCGGCGGCCAGGGACGCCGCCGCCCGCGCGGTGATCGAGGGGACCAGCCGGGACATCTTGTCCCTGCTACTCGGCCGGCCGGCCGTCGAGTCGTTGTCGATCTCGGGGGATCAGGAGTTCGGCCGGGCCTTCACCATGGTGCTCCCCGGGCCCTGACCAGGGCACTCCTACGCTCCGACTCAGGCTTCGGCCGCGGTACCGAGGAGGTCGGATCGGCCTATGGGGACCTCGGGCAAGGCGGTGATGCCCAGCTGATCACTGAGCGCGGCGATCTGCGAATGCCATGCCGCGGCCGCCGTCCGGTCACCGGTCAATTCGGCCAGCTTGACCAGGGCGACCAGTGTGAGGACGAGCTCGTAGTCAGCCTTCAACTCCAGCGCGCTCTCCCGGCTGGCCTCGAACGCGGCCCGGGCCCCGGCCAGGTCGTCCGCCTGGAGCAACGCGTAGCCACGGACCCGCTGCACGAGCGCCACCCCCCGGGGCGAGCCCTGCTCCTCCATGCCGTCGACCAGGCGACCGGCCAGCTCGAGCGCCTCCTGGCTCCGCCCTTCCAGCACCAGGCACTCGGCCACCATCGAGTCCACCTCGGAGGCATCGAAGTGGAGGCCGATGTCGGTGAATTCCGAACGGGCCGAGACGAAATGCTCGTGGGCCTCCTCGAACGAGCCCGTCCGGGCGTCGAGCCGGCCCAACAACATGGTGGCGTAGGCGATGCCGTATCGATAGCTGGCCGCCCGCAGCACGCGGAGGGCGTCGATGAGCTGGTGCCGACCTTCTTCGTAGCGGCCCTGGTCGGCGAGGATCTCTCCGATGTTGATGGTCCCGATGGCCGCATCGACTTCGTTGCCGGTGGCCAACCGGGCGTCGCGCCCCTCGGCATAGAGGAAAGCGGCCTCGTCCCACGCCCCGCGGAAGTACTCGAAAGCGCCGAGGTTGTTGAGCACGACGGCCTTGCCGCCGAGGTCGCCGACTTCGTCGTAGATGGCCAGGGCCTCGTGGGAGTGGGTGGCCAGATCGGTCCGGCCGAGCCACACCCACGCGCTGTCCAGCGTGAACAGGGCGTGGGCCTCCGCGTCACGATCGCCTGAAGCGCGCGCTTCGGCGATCGCCTTCTCGCACCAGATGACGGCTTCGCGGCTCTGCCCCTGAGCCTGGCGCACGGCCGCATACCAGGTCATCAGTTGGGCCCGAAGTCGGCCGGCCCTCTCCCCGGCGGCGTCCTCGAGCATGCGCAGTCCCCGGCGGATCCACCTGACCGCCTCGGAGTACCGGCCCACCCGCTCGGGCATCCATGCCTCCTTCAGGCACAGTTCGGCCTGGGCGACGGCGTCCGTGGCCAGAAGTCTTCGTGCCCGTCGGTACGCCAGTGACGCGCCCCGGTAGTCGCCGGCCCGTTCGCGGACATCGCCCAGGCTGTCCCAGGCCGACGCCACCTGGTGCGGTTCGACGTCAGGGAGCCGACCGACCGCGGCGAGAGCCCGCTGGTAGAGGGTGGCCGCTTCGATGTTGGCGTACTTCTGGCTGGCCCGGTTGCCGGCCACCAGCGCGTAGCGCCACGCCTCCTCGTAATGCTGGGCGTGGAAGAAGTGGAGGGAGAGGAGCTCGGCCTCGCTGTCGTCCCCGGTCCTGGCCAGCAGGGCGTTTGCAGCCCGTCCGTGAAGCTCCCTCCGGCGCCTGAACGGCAGCCCTTCGTAGGCACAGTCGCGGACGATCCCCGAGCGGAACCGGATCAGACCGGACCGCTCGATGTTGAGGAACTCCTCCAGCGCCTGCGGGAGCCGCTCGGGACGGGACTCCGACCCCTCGAGCTCGGGTTGGAGGAGGTCGATCAGCTCACGACCGGTGAAGGTCGAGCCGAGAACGGCGGCGTACCGGAGGACCTGCCGGTCGGTAGCCGAGAGGTGGTCGATTTGGGCGGTCACGGCCGAGTCGACCGAGTCGGGGAGTGCGTCGAGGGGGGCACCGGCCCGGTGGGCGCGCCAGAGCTCCTCGAGGAACATCGGGCTACCCATCGACCGCTCGGCCAGGACCCGGATCTCGCGGGGCAGCATCGGGGAGTCGTCCGAGGCCTCCAGCAGGGCCTCGGCGGCCTGAGCCACGGTCAGGCCGCTCAGCCGGAGGGTCCGGACGTGGTCGGCGGGATCGAAGGTGAGGCCCGAATCCACCGGGCGACGGGTGATGCACAGCAGACCCGGCCGTCCGGTCAGTTCGGCCGCCAGGTCCCGCATGATCCCCTGGGACGCCTCGTCCATGTGATGGGCGTCCTCCACCATCAGGACGAAGGGGCGATCGAGCGTGGCGCCCAGGAATCGGGCGGTGGCCCTGGCCACGGCCTGCCGCCGGAACTCGGGCTTCAGCGCCCCTGTCTCCGGGGTGTCCGGCAGCTCGAGATCGAGGGCCGTGCCGATGAGGGGCAGCAGGGGGAGGAGGTCGGGGGCATCGGTCTCGACCCTTTGGCGGAGGTGCCGGGCGACCGTGTCCTTGTCCGCTCCCATCTCGAGCCCGAGGAGGGCGCGGCCGAGGTACCAGATGGAGGCGTACGGGGTCGTGGTCTCGTAGCTCTCGCAGATGATGGTCATGCTCCGAACGGACCCCGTCCGCCCGGCCACCTCCTCGACGAGACGCGACTTACCCGTTCCGTGGTCCCCGACGATCTCGACCACCCGCCCGGCACCGCCGATGACGTCGTCCAGGTCGGAGCCGAGCGCCTCCAGCTCCTGGGCGACGCCGGTGAGGGGGAGCCGATCGACGTGGTGATCTCGTGCCCGGTAGGCGGCGCCGACGACATAGGCGGTCACCGGCCGCCGCTTGCCCTTCACCATGAACGGGGGCAGCGGAGTGGTCTCGAAGCGAATCGCCGAACGATCCAGCACCTCGGCGGTGGCCAGCACCTGGCCGGGCTCGGCCTTGGCCATCAGGCGGGCGGCCAGATTCACCGTGTCCCCCATCACGGTGAAGGTCCGCCGGAAGGCCGTGCCCACGTCGCCGGCGAACACCGGGCCGGTGTTGACACCGATGCGCAGGCCCAAGGGAAGCTCCTCGGCGGTGATCTGACGCAGGGCGAGCAACATCCTCTGCTCGTCCTCGCCGGCGCGTCGCGGCACGCCTGACACCAGGATGATCTTCCCGCCGTCGTGGTCGATATCGGTCCCGAGGAAGGACACGCCGTTCTCCTCGGCGGCCTCCTGCACCCGGCGGACGACGACATGGAGCCGTTCGGCGAGGTCCTCGGGCCCGTTCTCCTCGATGATGGCATCGGTGCCATCGAAGTGGAGGAATGCGACCGTGGCGATGCGGTGCTCGGCTTCACGACCCCCTTCGAGCAGATGCTTCCGGATCGCAGTGGGCACGTGACGGGCCAGATCGACGCCGTCGAGTTCGGGAGGCGTGATGGGGAGCACCGGGGCTGGGCCGGCAGGCGACCGCAGGAGGTACGCCTGTCCCCGGGCCGGCCCCCGGCTCCTTTCGGTCAGGGATCCCGCCATGGTCGGGCTCATCACGATCTCTCCCGCGGTGGCCGTCCCCTCGGCCGCAACCGTGTTGGTGGCCGCCGGTCCGGCGACGATGAGCTCGCGGTGTGTGGCGCCCGCCATGAACATGTGGAACGTACCCCGATGGACGCCGATCGAGATCCGCAGGACCACCCGTCCCGCCGACGTGTCCAGCCGTCCAGCCGTCCTCAGCCTGGCCCGCATCCCCACTGCGGCATGAGCGGCACGGGTGGCGTGGTCCTCCCCGGTGAACAGCAGGAGGAGGGCATCCCCCCCGAACTTGAGCAGATTGCCGCCGCAGCGATAGGCCACATCGAGCAATTGCTCGAAGCAGGTGTTGATGGCATCGGCCACTTCTTCGGCGCCGACCTTCCCGTGGCGGGCCAGCCGCTCGGACATCTTGGTGAACCCGGAGACGTCCCCGAACACCATGCTGCCCTCGACCTCCCGCCAGAACGGTGCGTCGAGGTCTGCCCGATGGCGCCGGGCCCAGTCGATGGCCGGCCGGGTGATGTACGGCAGCAGGACGGACGTCGGCGAGGATTGATCCGTCTGGGGCGACCCTGTCGCTTGGTCAATCGTGGGGGATTCCAAGCAGCCTTCTCCGCCCCGAACCTGCGGATTCGCCTTGGGACATCGGGTACCCCCCATGTGATGTGATGCCGCAATCGCCGATCGCGGAGGACCCGGTGGGTCCTCACTCTCTGTTCAGGATAATCAATTGGCGCTGTCAGCGCCATCAGTTGGTCCCTGGTGGCGTCGAGCCGTCCGGCCGCCCGGAACAAGCCGGCCCGAGGTTGGTACGTTTGGCCCACCAACCGAGGACGGAGTGACGCATGACGGGAAAGCGGCAAGGTGGGGGCGAATGGGGGAGGGGGCTCACCCGGCGACAGTTCCTGGCCGCCGGTGCAGCCTCGGGCGTCGGTGTGCTGGCCGCCAGTTGTGGATCAGGGCCGGCGTCCACCGTGGCCAAGTCGACCGCGGTGCCGCCGGCCGGGTCGGACCTGGGTGCGGTCGAACACGTCATCTTCCTGATGATGGAGAACCGGTCCTTCGACCACTACTACGGCACCTATCCCGGCGCCCGGGGATTCGATGACCATCCGGCCGGCGACCTGGGCCCGTTCTCCCAGGCCTGCCCCTCCAACACCAGCGCCTCGCCGGTGGGTCGGCTCCTACCTTTCCGACTCGACACCGTGAGCACCGACCTGGCCGACTGCACGTTCGACCTCACCCACAACTGGAAGCCCCAGCACCTGTGCCGGAACGACGGGAAGATGGATTCGTTCGCGCGGGTCCACACCGAGTCCGAGTACGAGGGTCCCTCCCAGGGGACGCTGACCATGGGCTACTACACGAGAGCCGACCTGCCGTACTACTACGCGCTGGCCGATGCCTTCACCCTCTGCGACGGGTACCACTGCTCGGTCATGGGCCCGACCCATCCGAACCGCCTGATGCAGATGTCGGGCACGCTCGATCCCGCCGGCAAGGCCGGGGGGCCGGTTGTCGTCACCAACGGAAAGCCTTCGGCCATATTCAGCGTGCACTGGGACACCATGCCCGAGGTGCTCGAGGACGCCGGGGTGAGCTGGAAGTACTACAACCCCGGAGGATCGCTGTACAGCATCGAGACCATGCGCAAGATCGGACTCACCACCGACAGCGTGCTCCCGTACTTCTCCCAGTATGCGAACCCCGCCTCGGCGCTGTACAAGAAGGCGTTCCTGCAGACCTTCCCCGGGGACTTCGCCGCCGATGTACGGGCGGGAACGCTGCCCAAGGTCAGTTGGATCAGCACTCCTGTCGGCTACGACGAACATCCGCCGGCTCCCTCGTTCCTCGGCGAGTGGTTCACCGATCAGGTCCTTCGGACGCTGGTCTCGAACCCCGACGTCTGGTCGAAGACGGTTCTGTTCCATATGTACGACGAGAACGACGGGTTCTTCGATCATGTCGATCCTCCGGTCGCCCCCCCGGGTACAGAGGGGGAGTTCCTGTCGGTGGACCCGCTCCCGTCCGAGGCCCAGGGGATCGCCGGCCCGATCGGGCTCGGCTTTCGGGTACCGCTGCTCGTGTTGTCGCCGTTCAGCCGTGGTGGCGGGATCTGCTCGCAGACCTTCGATCACACCTCCCAGTTGCGCTTCATCGAGGAGCGCTTCGGGGTCACCGCCCCGAACCTCTCGTCGTGGCGTCGGTCGACCGTGGGCGACCTCACGGCCACGCTGCGGATGGACCGGCGGACCACGACCCTGCCGTCGCTTCCACCGACCCGCAACGACCCTGACTACCTGGCGGCCAAGGGATGCAAGGAGACGGATCTCCTCGAGATCGCCACGGACCAGCCTCCCTATCCGGTGCCCACCAACCAGGTCATGCCGACCCAGGAGAAGGCCTCGGCCACGACGACCTGACCCGGCCCGGTCACGAGGCCCGATCGGCGGCTCGCGCCCGGCGGAGGGCGGTGCCCAGCAACCGCCAGCCGATCATCGTGGCCCCGAGGAAGCCGAAGGCCACCAGGACGAAGGCGAACGCGGTGCCCTGGCCGGCGACGACCCGGAGGGCCATTCCGACCACCACCGTCGATGCCGTGACCACGACACCGCCGGAGACGGTGTCCCCCGGGGATCGTCGGATCCCGAGCCAGCACCATCCGGCAGCCAGGCCGGTCACAAACGGCCACGCCGTCGAAGCCAGACCGCCGAAGCTCGAGCCATGGGCATGGACCGAACGGCCGATACCGACGAACACCAGCACACAGACGAGGTCGATCACCCAGAGAGCTCGACGCATGAGCACCAAACGTAGTGAGTTCCGACACGGGTGCGTGACGCGGGCACCTCGGCCACCGGACCGAGGATCCCCGAATGTCGGCAGGGGTCATGGGACCATGAAGCGGCCCGTTGCCCCTCGACCAGAGGTCTCTCCATGAGCGTCACCGATGTCCGATTGCCGTGTCCCGAGTGCCGCGACCCGGCCAAGGCCAAGAAGATCCCCCTCGTGGTCGAAGCTACGACGATTTTGATCAGCCGTATCCCGCCTGAGAGTGTCGCCTGCTCCAACCCCGACTGCTGGCGATGGAGCCCCGGGTCCTGGCCGGCCTCCGGCGCCTGACCTGTCGGACCACCGGTGGCCTGAGGAGGGAAATACCGCCACGCTGGTGGGATGGGGACACCAGCGTGGCGGCACTCCTGCCCCAAGGTTTGGGAGGGTGCGTGGCGCGACACGCTCCGGAACCACTGCCGTTCTAACATTTCGCACGTCACGAGAACGTCAATGGAAGCTTAAGTCCCGGTGAACGTTTGGTGTCCGGCTGGTGCCTGGAACGGCGGTCGGCCGAATCGGGCGCCCGGGGACTGCCCGATGGATACCCTGGTCGAATGTCCTGCTCCAGGCTCATGCCGTGGCCGACGACCCCGCGGAAGCCCTGGCCCGTTGCGCTGAATCCGCAGACCGGGGGATCGCCGTTGTGCAGGACGCCGACGTCGCCCAGGGCGACGTGCAGACGCTCGATGTGTCAGCTCAGGCTTTCGTCGAGCCGGACGAAGCTGCCGTGAGGGCGGCAGTGGTCGTCACCTACGCGTTGCCGGCGAGTGAGCGGCGCACCGCGGATCAGGGGGGATAGTGGACACGGTCAGACCGGATGTTTCGCCCATGCCCCCCGTCGCCATGTCGGTCAGGCTGCCTTGGGATGCTTCGGCGGAAGACCCCATTGCGGCGGTGGGCGAGGCCCGACGCATGCTGGGGGACACGTTCATCGTCGACAGCGGAGACGACCGGTACCTGTTCACCTTTTCGCCCATCGGGGTGACCAGCCTCTACGGGCTTCCCGAGGATCGGGCCAGCAAGGGTGTTGCCGATTGGCGCATGCTGCGGCGCAAGCTTCCCGACGAGCTGTTCGTGGGGAGGCGGACACTGCCCCATCAGCTGTTCGGCCGCGACGATGTGGCCGCCTACATCCGCAATGTCGAGTGGGCCGTCGACGCCACCGTCGGCGAGCTGGGGACGGCCGGGGAGTTCGACGTGTTCACCTTGACCAGGCGGTTGGGCCATCGCATCGGGTTGGCGTCATGGGGCGGTCCGGGCTCGGCCTCCGGTCCGCGGTTCGAACGGCTGGTCCAGGCGTTCGACACCCTCGACGGTGCCGAGTCGTTCGTCCACCCCGAGGCGATGGCCGCGGTAGCAGCCAGCGGGAAGGGCGCGGAGTACGCGGCACTGGAGGTCATCGTCGGATCACTGACCGAGGCGCTGGAGCAACTGCCCGGGTCCGAGGAGGACCATCGCCTCTTCACCCGGCTGGCCGAGAAATGGACGGATCAACCGAAGGAGTCAGCGGCGGTCGGTCTCAGCTCTGATGTTGCCCTCATCCACGTGGCCTCCATCTCCAATCTGTTTGCCGCGCTGGGCTGGTACCTGGTCGATCTCATCGACCATCCCGGCGCAAGTGAGGAGATCCGTGTCGGCAACCTGAAATTGGCCGAGACGTGCGCACTCGAATCGATTCGGATGGCCCAGCGGTCGATCGTGTCCCGCTTCATCGTCGAGCCGGTGGCGCTGGACGTCGGGGCCACCGTCCACCAGGTGTCGAAGGGGGTCACCATCGCCACCCTTCTGCCCCTGACCAACAAGAGTGCTGCACCCGGCCTGGACGTCTGGGATCCGGACCATTGGAACAGGAGGCGGCTGGCCGGTGACGTCGGCCTCCCCGCCGTCGAATTGGTGACCGCCTTCGGCCACGGCCGCCACACCTGTCCGGCGCAGCCCTTCTCCCTGTCGGCCATGACGCTCACCGCATCCAGGGTGCTCGACACGTACGAGCTGGTGCCGGGTTGGCGCCAGCCGCCGAGCCCCGTTCCGACCCAGGTGGGCGGCATCGCCCGGTCGTCCCAACCTTGCCCGGTCCGGTACCGCAGCCGCCGTGTGGGCGACCGGACGCCGTCCGGATGACGGGCCCGCCGGGCGATGGTCCCGGGGCCAAGCGAGCCTGGTCCACCCGGTCCCAGGTGAACCGGGTCCTGGTGGCGGTGTCCCTGTGCATCCTGCTGCCGCTGGTCGCATTGGTCGAGCGTGTCCGGAGGGGGCGGGGCCGGGCCACCGCCGGTTGTGCCGTGGAGACCGTGGCGCGGCTCTGTGGTGTCACCTTCGAGATGCGATCACGGTCGGTGGAAGGACGGGGCCCGGCCCTCTTCACGCCGAACCATTCCAGTCCGATTGACATTGCGGCCATCCTGATGACCCTCCCCGAGGCCAGGTTCCTGGCCGCCGCCGACCTGTTCCGCATCCCGCTGCTGGCCGGGGCCATGCGAGCCCTCGGGACCGTGCCCATCAACCGACGAGACTCTGTGGCTGCCCGCCGGCAGATGGATGCTCTGACCGAACGGTTCCAGACGGGGGACGGTTTCGATCTGGTGATCTTTCCCGAAGGGGGCATCGCCCCGTCCGGCCGGCTCCTGCCTTTCAAGACCGGAGCGTTCGTCCTGGCCATCCAGACGGGCACTCCCGTCGTGCCGGTCGCCCTGCATCACGCACAGGACGTCCTGCCGGCCCATGGACGCCTGGCCGTCAGACCGGGAACCGTGATCGTTGAATTGCTCGAGCCGGTGGACACGACCGGTCTGACCTTCGACGATCGTGGGGCTCTTCGCGATCGTGTCCGCTCGGCGGTCGCTGAAGCCCTCGACGATGGGCCGCCGTGACCCGTCCTAGGCGTTCGAGGGTGTCGGTTCCCAGGACTCGAGCCGGGCGATGAATTCCCGCACCGCCTGATGAGCGCCGCGTTGGCTGATCAGTCCCTCCTTGGCACTGGCGTGGACGTCGACCGAGGTGATCCCGGCGCCACCGTCGGTGCACCGGACACGGATGACCGCGGGATTCATCCGCAGGAATCCGGTTTTGACGACGGCCAGCGTCTCCTCACCCGAGTCCAAGACCGTCCCCACCTGGGTCATGACCTTCTCGACGGCCGCGGTCACGGCGGCCAGTGTCGCGGCCACGGTCAGGGCCTGCGAGAAGTCGTCGGTCTTCAGCCGCCGGGTCACTGCCGGGCAGACGCCCATTCTGCTGAAGCGGGCGGTGAGTATCTCGTCATTGGTGGAGTCAGCCACGGCCTTATCATCGGCACGCACTTCGGAAAACCTGAGCAGGACGGCCCTTCGCTCACCCCGGCGCCCTCGCCGTCCGGAGAGTCCACCGCGACGGCGCCAGGAGCCCGTACCCTCGAGTCGTGACTACGGAGACGCGCTGACGTCGTGATCGACCAGCCGGAACGGATGGTTGAGACCATGTCAGATCGAATCGACCGTCGCTCGTTCTTGGCCCGGGGGGCGGCCACCGGAGTGGGCATCGCCGCCATCGGCGCCGGCGGCGGCATCCTCGAGGCGTGCAGTTCGGGATCAGGTTCGAGTTCGACGACCGGCACCGGCGGCCATCCGGACGGCATCACCACGGCCACCCCCAAGAAGGGTGGGCAGCTCATCTTCGGCACCGAGGCGGAGGAGAAGGGCTTCAGCACCACCCAGGGCACCTTCGACACCAGCGGGATCCTGTACGCCCGCACCGTCTTCGACCCGCTGGCCATCATCGACATCAACGGCAACGTCCAGCCCTACCTGGCCCAGTCGATCACCCCCAACACCGACTACACGGTGTGGACGATCACCATGCGACCCAACCTGGTCTTCCACAACGGTGCCCCGTGCGACGGAGCCGCCGTGGCCGAGAACTTCGCCCTCCAGCAGGCGGCGGCTCTGACCGGCCCGGAGTACACCACCATCGCCAACGTCTCGGTGCCCAGTTCGCTGGTGGTCACCGTCACCATGAAGACGCCCTGGGTGCCGTTCGACTTCTACCTGGCCGGCGGGATCGGTGGCCAGATCGCCTTCATCGCCGAGCCCACCTGGCTCAAGTCAGGCAGCCAGACCAACCCGATCGGCACCGGTCCCTTCGTCTTCCAGACCTGGGAACCGAACAGCCACTTCACCGCCACCGCCAACCCGCACTACTGGCGCCCCGGCTACCCCCATCTCGACAGCATCACCTTCCGGCCTATCCCCGACACGGAGCAGTTGCTGGCCACCCTCATGTCGGGCGGGGTGGACATCATCCACAACTCGACGGCCACCGTGACCGGGCAACTCCGGGCCGACAGCTCGCTCGGCTACACCGACGACTCCCAGCACGTGGCCGGGGAGCCGGACATGAACTTCCTTCTCCTCAACCTGTCCAAGCCGCCCTTCGACAATCTCAAGGTCCGCCAGGCGGCAGCCATGGCGGTGAGCTCGGCCGAGTACGCCAAGGTCATCGACCAAGGCATCAGCCCGACCTCCAATGGCCCCTTCGCCAGCGGCTCGCCGTATTTCGCCCCCACCGGCTACCCCGAGCCCAATCCGACCAAGGCCAAGCAACTGGTCAGCGAGGTCCATCAGGAGACCGGGCAGCCGGTGGTGGTGACCATCGCCCATGTGCCCGATCCGGCCACCGCCAGGATCGCCGAGTATCTCCAGCAACAGTTCGAGAGCGCGGGCATGCAGGTCAGTCTGGCCACCATTCAGCAGGCCCAGGCCATCGGCACCGCACTGGCCGGGTCGTTCGAGAGCATCGTGTGGCAGCAGTTCGGAGCGGTCGACCCCGATCTCAACTACATCTTCTGGAGCCCGACCAACGCGGTGCAGAGCTTTGCCGGCAACATGGCCCGGAACACGGACCCGAGGATGGAGGCCGCCCTGCTCAAGGGCCGGCAGTCACCAGCCCCTGCTGATCGGACAGCCGCCTACCAGGAAGTGGGCCGGTTGATGGGTTCGGACATCCCCTATATCTGGACCGATCGCACCGTCTGGTCGATCGGGGCCCAGCCCAAGGTGCAGAACTGGAACAACCCGACCACCCCGGCGGGCAAGCCGGCGTTCGGCATGATCACCGGCGCCGTCTGGCCCACCCAGATCTGGCTGAATCCCTGAGCCGCGCAACCGGCTCCCGCCGAGGTTCGTCCGATCAGCCGGCCCGGTCACTGACAAGGGTCGGGGCGAAGTCGGGGTGACAGGGCTGAGGCGATGGCATCGTCACCGTCCACCATGGCGTAGATCCCGGCCTGTTCCGATTGGGCGGTGTCCCATGTCCAGGTGATCCATCCCGTGAACCGCAGCCCACCGACGTCACAGGTCTGCTGTTGCCAAGCGGTGAGCGCGGTGGCGGCGGCGGCCGGCGTCGGGGCCTCGGACGTGTATTCGCCGAACTCCCCGAGGATGACCGGCTTGGTGATGCTGGGAGGAGGGACGCCCAGGCTGTCGACCTGATTGAGGAGGGGTCCGAAGATGGGGTACATGTGAATATCGACGAAGTTGACGTTGCTCTCGGAGGAGAAGGAAGACTGCGGGCGGGATATTCTCGGCGTCTGCGGATATTCGATGAGGGCATAGGGAGCGAAGAATCCTACGGAGACCAGGGTGTGAGGGAGTTGGGCATGGACGGCGGCAGTGAGCTGGTTCTCCCAATTGAGCGTGTTCTGATCGATCAGATCGTTGCGTGACGACGGATCGCTCATGTCATACGGCTGAGCTCGACCGTCGGTGTGGACGAGCCCGCTGGTCACGTTCAGGGGCCACAGGCTCTGCTTGAAGACCACCTCACCGATCAACTCGAAGGAGAAAATGTCGCTCAGGTTGGCGTTGGCAGCGGTCAATCCCGTGACCAGGTCGGAGATGTAGCGCTTCTGGGCGGCGAGGAAGTTGGCGTCGACGTAGTACAGATTGAGATTGTGGTATTTCGGCGAACCCTTGGTGGTATAGGCCGCTTCCGTCGGCAGGTATCCGCCGTGGAATGGCAACGGCATCAACGCGATCAGCACCCGGATGTCGTAGGTCCTGGCGATGTTGATGAAGTTGGCCAGGTTCGCCACATACGTGGGATTGAGTCCCGTCCCGGAGGCGTTCCCTATCTCATTGGAATTCAACCCGACGTAGACCACGTTGTAACCGTAGGAATTCATCTGAGACAGGGCCTGCGCGGCCCGATGGGGGTTGTAGGCATCGAGACCGGTGCCGACATCGAAGTCGGAGCTCATGCAGATGACGTAGTTCTTCGCCAATCGCACGGTGGCCCGTCGAACGTAGTGCGCTCCACGGGGTACGAACGGTTGGTTGGTCACGCTATCGACAAACGAACCTCCACCCGCGGCCGACACCGTGGCGATGGGATCGACGGGCGCCGGATTGATGGCCGGGACGGGGAAGGTATAGGTCCCGGTCGGCTGAGGAGTCTTGGTGCACGGGTTTATTATGGACGCCACCCGAGCAGGTTTGGTGGGTGTGGTGCTGCCCCCGACGTTGGCCAGCACGGCGGCCACAACCACGGCGAGCACGGCAAACGCGGCGAGTGCAGCGACGAGGCGTCTGTTTGTCTGGCTCAGGGGCATTGATCTTTTCCGGGCGATGGCCGATGCTCTTCTCGCTCACCTCGGGGGCGCGGTCGATGGTTTCGACCGATCGCTCCCAGGTGCCGTAGATCTGTCTCGAGTGGCGTCATCATAGGGGCCGGCTGTGTGGAACTGGGGTCACTCAGCCACAGGGTCGACTGGCACCGACGATGTCGGGTGGGACCGCGACCGGGACGACGGGGAGACGGGGTGGCCGATCCCTCGACTATCGCGACCCGCCGGAACCAAAATCCACGTTGGTCCAGACAGCGGCACCCCGTTCCATGATGGGCGGCCGACCCAGCACGTCGGTCAGATAGCGGACGGCACAATCCGGATTGACTGAATTCGCTTCAGGCACGACAACAGTGCGCACCTGCCAGGTGCGGAACTCGACACGCGACGCCGGGACCAAGGCCGACGAAGGGGCATGCTTGGTTGGGTTCAGCCAACAGCTTTCGAACGCTGAGTCGGTGGCCCCTTCGTGCCGGTCGGCCACGATGGCTTCGGCGGACGGGATGCGGTATTGGAACTTGTCGAGCGCCTCCCAGACCATCGGCAAACTGTGGTCCGCCTTGGCCAGCGGATAGGTGAGCAGAGTGCTTCCGACGGGGCTCCGGTCGACAGTCGGTCGGACCAGCGACGCCGGCGTGAGGACCTGGCTGATGTTGTAGGGCCAGGCCGGTACGAGGGACACGATGCCGAGGACGGTGAGGGTGAGGACAAGGGGGAGGGGACCGTGGCCAGCCCGCCGGCGGTGGCTGTGCAGGTTCCGCGGCCCTGGCCGGGCCCGGCGGGAGCGATCGAGAATGACAGCCACGGCGACAGCGATGAAGAACCACATGAAGAGGGTGTATCGGGACGCCACCTCGCTTTGGACGAACGGCAGCTTGGCGATGATGGCGAACGGGAGGGGAATGCCGGCGCGGTGGCCCCACACGTGCAGGTACGACCCCATGGACAGGAGCATCGAGATGCCTGCCATCGTGACCGAGAAGAGGAGGAGCCCTTCCCGCCGGAACCGATAGACACCAACCGCCAGCAGCAGGACGATCGGGATGCCGATGTACGAGCCGTTCTCGGCGGGATCCACCGGGCCGGTCGGTCCCAGGCGCAGGAACCCGGTGCCGGTGGAGGACAGTCCGAAGGTGAAGTGTTGGTTCATCGTGGGAACCACGGTGCCGGCGAGGTCCGTCGACAGCGAGGCCAGGCCCACGACGGAATGGTTCGGTCCGGCGAGATGCTCGGGTCCGGTCCGGCTGACGACACCGAACCATGCCGCGGCGGGAAGAAGGAGCGCCACGGCCAGAGCGGTCGCCTTTGCGGCATACGGCAGCCGCTGGCGTATGAGCTGATGTCGCGCCAGGCCGAGTACGACGACCCCGATCAGCGCAACGGTCAGGGTAGTGACCAGGACTTCGGCGGACACGAACAACTGGACGATCATGAGAAAGCCGCCGGCAGCTCCGGCGAGCCACCACCGCGCCCGCTGGAGCACGACGATTTCGTCGAGGAGAAGAAAGATGAGCGGGGGGATGGGGACCAGGAGCAGGAAGAGGTGGCCTCTCGCCTGGCCGATCATGTAGGGAGAGAATCCGTACAGCAGGCCGCCCACGAACGCGGCGAAAGCCCAGGTGGTGAAGCGACGGAGCACGAAGTAGGCGGCTGCCGCCGAGCTGGCCAGCGAGAGGGAGCACACAACGTTGAATGTGGCCACGGGACCGAACAACAAGGTGACGGGGGTGGCGATGGCTCCGGCGAGGGGCATCGAGGTGTTGTCGGCTAGGTCGACGCCCCACGGGTAGTTGATCCAATTGGTGCGGAGCGGGTCCTGCAGATGGATGACGGCGTGGGCCGCCCAGGCGAGGAACCACACCTCCTGACCTGGGTCGCTATTGCCTCCGACCTGCATCGTGTGGGTGACCCCGCCGATCCACGAAGGGAGGTTGGCGAGGACGCCCAGCCCCAGATAGACGGCCAGTACGACGGCGACGACGACCCGGCTTCTCCACGCTCCGGCATCCCGGGCGGCTTCGGCCGCGGGTGGCGTCGCCCCGGCGGACGAGGACCAACCGGTTCCGTCGGCATCCGTTTGCCTGCGAACCGCGAGTTCCTCGGTCGCCGAACCGGCTGCCCCAGGATGAACGCTTCCCGATGACGCCAGGCTCCGGCCGACATCAACGGGACCGACCTCCATAAGGGTCCCAAGCTTGGCACAAGCGGCTCTGCGCCGTTGACCACCACCCGATGCGTTCACCTGGCCCGAAGACCGGCTCCGGTCAGCCGATCACCTGTCTTGTTCCAACCGGCGAACGTACGCGGCGGTGGCTTCGATGTGCTCGTCCTTCTTGGCAATCTCCTCTTCGATCCGCGCGTAGGCCGACCTGACTCGCTCGAGCTCCGCATTGATCAACTGCACATAGGCCGGTACATATCGATCCAGCACGTTGGCCGGAGCGAGGAGATCGGTGAGGGCCGACTCCTCCTCGGCCACGTAGAAGCGATTGAGGCCATCGAACGATGCAAATCTGTAATCTTGTTGGAGGACGATGCCCTCCCAGGCTTCGTGCGACGGTATCTGTGTATTGGGGAAGGTTGCTTCGATCAACAGCACACGGGGCCGCCATACTCGAAGGTCGAGGCCGAGGAGAACCTCCCGCTCGGCTCCTTCGACATCGATCTTCAGGAAATCGATCGTTTGCGGTTTTGCCTGCCCGAGGGTGTCGTTCAGGGTCACCACCTCGACCGGCCGTCTCTTGGTGCGAATGCCTTCAGCAGCGATTTCTTGCACCCGCCGGGGGTCGAACGTCGAGAGATCGTGGTCGGCCTCGACCACGTAGAGGCTGGACCGCCCGGGCGACGCTCCGGCCGCAGCCTCGATGGTCCAGTCCCGCGGCCGCTCACGGCGCAGCTCGGCCACGTATTCGGGCAACGGCTCGATGTTGATGCCCGACCATCCGAGATCGTAGAAATGGCGCGTCACCGACGCCGTCAACGGTGACGCGGCCCCGACGTCGACGTAGAACCCGGACGACGCATGGAGCGCCCGATCAAGTACGACATCCTCGTGGTTCTGCGCGTACGAGATCATGGCCTGGTTGTCGGACACGTGGCGGACACTCCTCTGATTTTGTGGCCCACGTAGGCTAGTGCGGGACGATGAGGCCGGAGGGTCGGCCGTCGGCGGCACCGTCTCGTCCGACGGGTGGTGGGCGGTCGACCAGCGGTCCGAGTGGACCGGCGATCGGCCCCATCAGGAAGTCACGCTCCGTTCACTATGGCCCGGATGCCTTTCCGGGCCGAGGTGACATCGACCGGATGGAGGACGCTGACCTGGGTCGATGATCATCTTTCGGATCAACTGCAGCTGGTACGTCCTGTACAATCCATCGATGGGGAATTTCACCTGCTGCAGCATTGTGGCCCGCAATTATCTGCCCCGGGCCCGGGTGCTGGCGAAGTCCCTCGACCGTCACCACCCCGACGTCACGCTGTGGGTACTGGTGATCGACGACGAATCGATCGAGCCCGGCGATGAGCCGTTTTCGATACTCTCGCTCCGTGATGTGGGGCTCGGGAAGGGGCTGGGACGGGAGATGGCCGCCCATTACTCCATCCTGGAGTTCTCGACGGCCGTCAAGCCCTGGCTGCTCACGCATCTCCTGGAGAGAACGGGTCAACCGGTGCTCTATTTCGACCCGGACATCGAGATATTCGGAGGCGTGGGCGAGCTCGCCGACCTTGCCGCCGAACACGACGTCGTCGTGACCCCGCACCACCTCCGGCCCCTTCCCCGCGACGGGAGGACCCCCACCGAAGCTGACTTCCTGGCCACCGGCATCTACAACCTGGGATTCATAGGGACCGGGATCGGCGCCATCGACAGCGGGTTCCTCGGGTTCTGGAGGTCGCGCCTCGAGCGAGATGCCGTCATCGACTACGCCAACATGATGTTCACCGATCAGCGGTGGATCGACTTCATCGACTGCTTTCCGCACCACGTCGTTCGCCATCCGGGCTGCAACGTGGCCTACTGGAACATCGACCAGCGCTCGATGACAAGGCAGGGGGATCGAATCTCCGTCGAGGGTCGTCCCCTGGTGTTCTTCCACTTCAGCGGGTTGGATCCGGCCAGACCGCATCTGTTGTCGGAGAACCAGGGTGAACGCCCGCGCGTCTTTCTCAGCGATCACCCGGTGCTGGCCGGCCTGTGCCACCGGTACCGGGACGAGGTCATCGCCGAGGGTTACTTCGGCGACCTCTCCACGCCCTACGGATGGAGCGTGACACCCTCCGGACTGGTCATGACTCCGGTCTACCGTCGCACCTACCGGAACGGATTGATCGAGGCCGACCGGGGGACCGTGGAGCGACCCCCCAACCCCTTCGAGGATCCGCACGGGTTCGAGGCGTGGGTCGACATCGCCGAAGTCGGCACTACCCGGCTTCCCATCTACCTCTACACGCTCTGGACGCTCCACGGGGACCTGCAGCGTTCCTTCGTCGATCCGCTGATCAATCCTCATCACGCGCTCGACTTCTACAAATGGGTGGTCGACGCCGGTGATCAGAGGGCCACCGATGTTCCCGATGGTCTCCGAGCTCGCCTCTCGTCGCGGATCGCCGGCCTCGACGGGACAATCGTCGGCGTCGAGGACGCCTTGCCCCTCCGCCCGGGCCTCAATGTCCTCGGCTACCTGAACACGGAACTCGGGGTCGGTCAAGCGGCCCGCCTCGTCCTGTCGGCCGCGGCTTCGGCGGGCGTCCCGGCCAACGCCATGTCCGTCGATCCGGAGAGTGGATCGCTCGGTTGCCAGCCGGGCAACAGCTGGGGCGCCGACTGGTCGTACGACACCAATGTCTTCTGCATCAATGCGGACATGCTCGGCACGGTCATGGCCGGACTTCCCCGTTCCATGCTGCACGGCCGGAACAGCGCCGGCATCTGGTTCTGGGAGGCAGAACAGGCTCCCGATGCGTTTCGGTGGGCATTCGAACTGGTCGACGAGGTCTGGGCTCCGAGCATGTTCATCGCCGGCGCACTCGAGCGGACAGGATTCGGGCGGGTCGTCCCGATGACGATGCCGGTACCCGTACCGGCCTGGAACACGTCGCTCACCCGCCGGGACCTCGGCCTTCCCGAGGGCTTCGTCGTGTTGTTCACCTTCGACTTCGCCAGCGTCTTCGAGCGCAAGAACCCACTCGGTCTCCTGGACGCGTATTGCCGCGCATTCGATCCCGATGACGGGGCACATCTCGTCCTCAAGAGCGTCGGTGGCGACCGGCACTGGCAGGAGATGGAGCTCCTGAGGTCGTCGATCGATCGTCCGGACATTCTCGTGATGGATGGTGCCGTGCCGTCCCACCAGGTGAAGGCCATGATGGAGCTGTGTGACTGCTATGCCTCGCTGCACCGATCCGAGGGATTCGGGCTGGGCATGGCCGAGGCCATGGCGCTGGGGAAGCCGGTCGTGGCCACCGCTTGGTCGGCAAACCTCGAATTCATGGACGAGGACACGGCCTTCCTGGTCCCAGCCGAAGCGGTGCCCATTCCCGACGAGATCGCCGTCTACGGCGGACTCGGACGTTGGGCGGAGCCCGACCTCGATGCCGCAGCCGTCTCCCTCCGCCGGGTCCACGACGATCCTGCCGGAGCGGCGGCTCGGGCTGAGCGCGCCCGCGACCACATGGAGAGGACCCGCAATCCTGTGGTCGTGGGGGAGCGGATGGCGGCCCACGCGGAGCGTCTGCGGAGACGTCGGCTTGTGCCGGCATGAGCAGATCGAGCGAGCACGTGCCGGGATCGCCGGAGGCGGTGGCGTTGCCACCGCCTCCGGGCTCGCCCGATGCCGAGGTCGATGTGGTGGTCACCACCCGCGACGACGGGCCGGGTCTGAGCAGCCTTCTGGGCCGGCTGCCGCGGCAGGGAGTCCACGAACTGTTCATCGTCGACCGGGGATCCACCGATATCGGTGCCCTGCGGGTGTTGGACCGAATCGAGGCCGGCGGCTATCAGGTCCTCCGCCAGGACAACCGGGGGCTGAGTCGGGCTCGGAACGAGGGCGCCCGCGTCTCACGGGCCCCGTTCGTGCTGTACCTCGATGTCGGGACGGTGTTGCTGGACGGGATCCTGGCCGAAGCATCGACCATGTTGAACGACGACTCGACCCTTGCCGCGGTGCTGGCGGACGGACGATGGCGGGACAGCGGTGAGCCCATCGTGGTGTCCGGGGTCGACCCGGCGTCGATCGTGGCCGAGGTGCGGTTCGAGCCGTTTGCCGTGCTGCGGCGAGCGGCAATCGAGAAGGTCGGGGGCTGGGACGAGCAGTTGGAGACCGGGCAGGATCGTGACTTCTTTCTGTCGCTGGTCGAGACGGGCTGGTCCTTTGCCACACTCCCTTCGGTTGGATTTGCCCGGAGTCGTGACCCCGGCGGGTTGATTTCGTCTGCGCATCCCGCCATCCGGGACGACAACGTCCGTATCGCCGAGAAGCACCGTGAGCTCTATGCCGCCCATCTCACAGCAATCGTCGGTGGCTATGAATCAACCATGAGCGACGCGGTCAGTGCCCGGTCGGCCTCGGATGAAGAGCGCACGGTGCACGACTTGATGGACCAGCTGGCGGCGGTGCGGGCCGACCTGGCCAGATCGGAGGCTGACGGCGTCCGGGCCAGGGACATCATCGCCGACGTCGACGCGGTGCGGCTGGAAGCCGAGCGCCGTTCGGAGGAGGCCCTGACGGTGCTCCGCGAGCGGATCGCCCACCTGGATCGGGAGATCGTGGCCATCCACGCCACCAGGAGCCAACGACTGGTCAGGGCCCTGCGGCACCCCACCACGGTGGTCCGCAACGAGGATCCACCGAAGTAGGGAGCGTTCGCCTCGGATCAGAACGGGCTTGGTTTCACCGAGGGCGGATCCGTGAATCCACGACGTCGATGCCTGCCAGATCCCCGAAGCCGGCCCACGAATGAATGTACGATGGCTGCGTGTTCGCTGCGTCTCGATGGGCCTGGTATCGGAGGGTCCCCGCAGTATGAACACGCGTCAATTCATGGGGCAGACGTGGTGACGACCGGGTCGGCCGGGGGCACGTCGACGTGAGCGAGGACCTCCCTGAGGTCGTCCCGCCGGCCGAAGGGTCTCTCTTCGAGAGCCACCCGGTGTGCTTCGAGGAAGCCCCGAATCCGGATGTCACGGTGGTCGTCCTCGGCTGGCGCTCGGCCCCTCACCTTCTCAACTGCCTGCGTTCCGTCTCCCGGATCGAGCGCACCGTGAGCTTCGAAGTCATCATCACGCTCAACGAGCCGACCCCTGAATTGCTCAAGGAGCTGAGCGAGAACGTCCGCGGGGCACGAATCATCCAGTCACGCGTGAACCTCGGCTACGGCGGCGCGTGCAACGCCGCCGTCGATCTGGCGTCGGGCCGGTACATCGTGCTCCTGAACGACGACACCATCGTGGACCGATATTGGCTGGGTGCGCTGGTCGAGACGGTAGAAGCACGTAGCGATATCTCCGCCGTGGGAAGCCTCTTCCTCAACGTCGACGGCACCCTGCAGGAGTCGGGCTCACTGCTCTTCGCGGATGGATCCACAACCGCCGTATCGGGTAAGGGAACCGGCGTCGCCCACCGCTATGACTGGGCCCGGAGGGTTGACTATTGCTCGGCAGCCTCATTACTGGTGCGGAAGTCGACCTGGGATCGGCTCGGGGGCTTCGACGAGGTCTACTACCCGGCTTACTTCGAAGACGTCGACCTCTGTCTGCGCATTCAGGAGATCGGTCACCAGGTGTGGCTCCAACCTCTTTCGAAGGTTCGCCACATCCAGTCCGCCAGTGTCGACGAGACGTACAAGACGTTCTTGACCTTGCGAAACCGCAAGCAGATCGTACGGCGTTGGTCCCATCTGCTCGAACAGCGTCTTGAACGAGTCGGCACCGATGATGAGATCGAGGAAACGTCGACCTGGGTGGGGATGGGGCGACCCAATCGGATCCTCGTCATCGATGACAGGATCCCGGCCTCGTCGCTCGGCTCCGGATTCGGCAGGATGGTCGATGCCCTCTCCGAACTCACCGCATCCGGGGATCATTTTGTGTCGCTCTTCCCGGCGACGACCGGCGAAGGAAGCCGGGGTGAGCTCTGCCGGATCGGCGTACGGATCCTCGAAGGTGACCTCGAAGACCATCTGCGACGGCATCACATCGAGTACGACGTGGTGATCATCTCCCGCCCGTACAACTACGAGCGTTTCGGGGAGATGGTACGGAAGCACCAACCTCAGGCCGCCATCGTGTACGACGCCGAAGCCCTGTACTTCCGCAGGACCGAGCGGGAGGCGCTGTTGTCTGACGACCCCCTGGTCAACGAGCGACTGAGGGTCGAAGCCCGGAACATGCAGGAATCGGAGCAACGGTACTTCTCCGATGCCGACCAGGCGGTGTGCATCAGCGAGGTCGAGGCGGCATTCGCCCGAAAGCTCGAGGGCGCGTCGCCTGTGCACATCATCGAGGCCCAATTGCACGATCCTCAGTGGACGGACCGATCCTTCGATCAGCGACGCGACGTCATCTTTGTCGCCGGTTGGCTGTCCGGGGCCGGATCGCCGAACGGGGACGGACTGACCTGGTTCGTACAAAAGGTCCTCCCACTGATACGCGCCCGGATCCCGTGGGTCAGGCTGCGGGTCACCGGTCAGAATCCCCCGTCAGAAGTCTTGAAGTACGCGAGCCCGAGCGTCGTGTTCGAGGGCCGTGTCCGGGACCTCGCCACGTTCTACGGCGATGCCAGAGTGGCGATCGCCCCTATCCGGTTCGGTGCGGGCGTGAAGCTGAAGACAATCGAAGCCCTGCAATACGGCGTGCCGACCGTGGCCACTGCCGTCGGGGGCGAAGGAATCGATCTCCACCAGACGGGAGCCCTGGCCATTACCGACGATGCGGCTGAGTTCGCGCTCACCGTGGTGACCCTCCTCGATGACGGGCAATCGTGGGAGAACCACCGGAAGCGAATCCGCGCCCTTCATGAGGTCTGGGCCGAGCAGCCAGCAGGAACGTCGTGGTCAGCTGTCGTCGAACGGGCACTCGCTGATAAAGTTGGTCCATCGTCGAGCGATTCGTCGTGGGGATGAAGGATTGAGAACATGAACGACGGCGGACCCAGACGGGGTTCCACTGTGAATGATCCGTCGGCCGAGGCGGGCAGCGAGGCTGCGCCGCTCGACGCGGTGAGGAAAGCCGGACGCGCTCCCGATCCGGGCGACACCACTGATCAATCGGCTCTCGTGGAGCTGGCCGTTCTCGAGAGCCGAATCGCTGAGCTCGAACTGAGACTGCGTGAGCGGGTCGAGGAGAATATCGTGCTCGACAACGAGGTCCGTTGTCTCCAGAGGGAACGGCTGGTCACCCAGGAGTACATCAGCTCGTTGCAGGATGATGCGGCACGGCTGCCACAGGTCGAACTGGACCTCTGGAACACGTGCCATGAGCTCGAGGCTTTGGAGTTCGAGCTCGACCGGGTGCGGTCCGAGCTCGAAGCCTTCCGCAATCGGCTCTCTCGCATCCTGGTCGATCGAATGGTCGTCTCCGCCCGGCGGTATCCCGGTGTCTATCGGGTCGGCCGCTACGTCACCCGCAGGGTCGTCGTCACCTTTCGGAGAAGCTGAGACGACCGATGACTTGGGTCAGCTCGACCGATCCGAATAGCGCACGTTCGCGGGCTCTGACAGTCGGAGAGGGGCCCTCTCAGCTACTGTTGGTCTAGCCCCAGTTCCTCTCGGGTGTTGGCGGTGGTGTTGGAGTGCGGAAACGGTTCGTCGGGAACATCGAGGTGGAGGGCAGAACAGATTGGCTCCCAGCCGTCCTCTGGACGCCATTCCAGGAAGCGATCCTTTGGCGCAGTCATTCTCACGTGCTCATTGTGGGCGAGATAGGCCGACGTTGCCGCCGCCTCGTCTCGCCATCCAGAGGAAAAGGTGGTCATCATCCCCCGCCCCATCCGAGTCCAGCCATCGGCTGGCGCGTCGGGCGCGAAGTAAGTCGCCAGCGCAGGGAAGATCGTGCTGGAAGCACTCTTCCACCAGTCGTCAGGATCTCGCACGGACAGGAGGATGAGCCCGTCCGCGAACGTTCTGCTTATCTGTTCCCAAAATGGAGCCGCGGGCCAGTCAACTGTTGCCTGGTATCCCTCGAAGAAGCTCTGCCATACCGGGGGGCGGCCCTCGTAGGCGTCCCCCCAGGTATCGGCGTCACCAGTTCGAACTTGGACCTCCTGCATGTGGTAGCAGGGCCCACCCAGAAGTTGTTCGAGAGCCTGCTTCAGTGATGTCGTCCCCGTCCGTCCCAGCCCAGCGCCGATTACCTGCAGTGCCATTCTCCAGTTCCCTTCTTCCAGATTCGATTCGACGTATCCAAAGGTAACTGCTGACTACTCCCGCACCGAGACAGGCCCATCCCGGCCCGTCGTACCCACGGGTCCGTCGCCATAGGCCCCGCCTTCCCGTCGCCCCGCTGGACAGAGCAATGCCCTGACCTGCGGGAAAACAGGTCAGGGCATCGTGGCATGTTAACGAAACCCCTTGAGCAGGGCGAATGGAGGTGGGCGAAGGGAGCCTCCACAGGTTCAGTACGGGTGTCTCCACACCGGCCTGGTTGCCACTCTGGTGAGCTGCCTTGAGTTAGGCCGGGATACCTCGGCAGCGGATGATGGATTGGTGAGACACCCGCACGAAGATGAGGGCGAAGAACCGTTGATCGGCGAAGGAGCATCAACGCTTCGGCATCCACGTCGCGTTCGGAGCTGCGCTGCCGGACGGCGTCCGTGCGCGGATCAACGGTTGACTCCACCGGCACCTCACGCAACAATGTGCGGAAGGTCGAACTGGCGCCCAGGGAGCTGTCATGGCACTGCCACAGGACGAGGTCGTGGCCGGACTCCTTGGCGAGATGCGATGGTTGCATGACTTTACCTCCACCCTCACCACGGAGGAGTGGGCGACGCCCACCCGTTGCGAGGGTTGGACGGTATTCGACCTCGCGGCGCACGTGACCGGAGTCATGGCCGACATCACCGCCGGTCGGCTCGAGGGCATCGATACCCAACCGTGGTACGACCACCAAGTGGCCGAGCGGCGTGGTCGTTCACCGCAGGTCCTGCTCGAGGAAATGGAGAGCGTCACCACCGCCACCGGAGCATTGATGAGCGCCTTCGACCAGGATGCCTGGAACGGTCCGGCCGTTCCAGGCATCGAAGGTACGCTCGGCGCCGCCATCCAGTCTCTTTGGTGTGGTGGCTATATCCACAATGAAGACATCCTCGCCGCACTCGGCCGACCGCCCCAGAAGGGGCCGGGTCTTCAGGCCGCCGTTGTTTACATCGCCGAGGTCCTGAGCCAACGGGGGTGGGGACCGGCCACGCTCGGCCTGGACGATTTCGGTGATTTGGCCATTGGTGCTGGAGGGCGCCGCATCGAGACAGGTCCGCTCACCTTCATTCTCGTCGCATCGGGTCGAGCCGATCCTTCGATCTTGGGCCTGGATGGGAGTGTGAACATTTATGGGTAGCCGGCACCCCCGCCCAGATCGGCCATCAGGATTCGACGGAGAACAGGCGCCATAGCCCGGGAACCCCCTTGAGAGTGTGCTCACCACGATCGGCAAAGTTGATGGCCGAGCCCACTACAAGATCGACCACCGTGCGTGAGACGAGCACCTGTCCGGTTTCGGCCTTTGCCTCGACCCGGGCGGCGATGTGGACGGCCAGCCCAGCCAGATCGTCACCCCGCTTCTCAACCTCACCGGTGTGGATGCCGATGCGGAGCTCCACACCGATCTGGGCCGCAGCGTCGCGCATGGCGCAACCGCAGGCCACCGCCCGCGCCGGTCCGTCGAACATGGCCACGAAGCCATCGCCGGTGGTATTGACCTCACGTCCGGCGAAGCTGGTCAGTTGACGTCTGAGCAGCCTGTCGTGCTGCTCCAGCAGATCGCGCCACTGCTTGTCTCCGATCTCGGCGGCCCGGGCCGTCGAACTGACGATGTCGGTGAACAGGATGGTCGCCAAGGTCCGCTCCGCCCCCGCACCTCGGCGGACGCCGGTTAGGAACTCCTCGATCTCATCGAGCATGGTTTCCGTATCACCGACCCAGTACAGGTCATCCGCTCCTTCCAACTCGACGTATCTGGCGTTCGGGATGTGCTCGGCGAGGTACCGACCGTGGCCGACACGGACCATGGCATTGGATCTTCGATGCAGGATCAATGTCGGTGCCTGCACCAAGGAGAGAACGGGCCTCACATCTGCCTGGACGTAGATTGCTTGGACCGCCCGGGCCATAGCTGGGCTGGCTCCCCGGTAGCCAGCTTTGACCCACCAAGCCCGGAACACGTCGTCCCGGGCGACGCTCGGAGCGGCCAGCGCCAGAAAATCGAAGCCTTGTGCGACCGCTTCCGGATTGGTGTTGACCTCAATGAAGCTGTCGAGGATTTTCTGAGGTACCCCGACCGGATAGTCCTCGGCTCGAGCCATCCGGGCTGTGCCGTTGATCAGCACCAGGCTGGCGACACGCTCCGGGAACATCGAGGCAAGCAAGATGCCGTGTAGTGCCGTGTCCCTCGGGGCAAGAATCGCAGCTCGTTGCGAACCCACCGCGTCGAGTACCGCCACGGCGTCCTGGACCCAATCCTCAAGGCTGGTCTGATCGCCGGACAAGTGGTCGGATAATCCGATGCCCCGGAGATCGAGTCTGATCAACCTGCCGAAGGAGGCCAATCTTCGGTGGAACCGGGCGAGGGAAGGCTCCTCGTCCATGCTGTCTATCGGGAGCACGGCACTGGAGAAGGTGAGGATGTCCAGGGCTCCGGTTCCGAGTACCTGGTAGGCGATGGAAGTGGTGCCATTTCTGGCGAAGTGGATCTCGAAAGTGTCGGCCATCTCTACCAAGTCTGACCATCCCAAGCGACTGCGTCGAACGCAGGATCCGGACTGGTTGAGAAGCCGGCCGGAGGCACGCTCTTCGAGCGCCAGACGAGGCACGAGCGGTACTCTCAATAAGGATCGGTACAGACTTGGTGGAGCACAAAACCCCGCTGGAAGCTTTCCCAGCGGGGTTTTGTGAGCACTCGGGGCGTTCATTCACGAACACCCCTTCGTTTCGTTCGTTGGCACAATCAGGGCATCGTGGAGGTGGCGGGAATCGAACCCGCGTCCTCCGGCTTCTCAGTAGGCCTTCTCCGAGCGCAGCCGGTGTTGGGTTGTCGGGATCGGCGCCGCTACCGGCGGCAGTGCCAATCCGTATCCGACTGAGTTGTCCCTGACCGCCCGTCGGCGCAATCGGTCAGGTGAGCCCCACTAGATGGCGCCCGTTTCCGACCCGTGGGACTGAGGCCGGTCGGACGTCGCAGTTTCTAGGCTGCGAGCGCGAGCTGAGGCTCGGCGTTTATTTTTTGTTCCGGCTCTTTAACGTGGCTCCGGAGACCACGGCTCGCTTCTCCTACCTCGACGACCAGAGTCGAAGCCTGTCACCCCCTGGGTGGTCACACGGCCGGACCAGGTGCCCGGCTGAGACAAACAAGCCTACCGTCTCCCGGCCGGACCGCATCTGAGCCTCAGCGAGCACCGCCCTTGGCCGCGGCCCGAGCCTCCCGCGCCGCCTCCCGGCTGGCGTCCCGGGTGGCGATGGCGTGGCGCTTGTCGTACTGCCGGCGGCCCCGGGCCAGTGCCACCTCGACCTTGGCCCGACCGTCCTTGAAGTAGATCGACAGGGGCACCATGGTCAGGGACTGCTGCTGGGACCGTCCCATCCACTCGTCGATCTGGCGGCGATGCAGCAACAGCTTGCGCCGCCGGTCCGGCTCGTGGGCACCGAACCCGTTGGCCTGGGCATAGGGAGGGACGTGGACCCCGAACAGCCACATCTCGCCGTCGATGATCCGGGCGTAGGAGTCCTGCAGCGCGATCCGGCCCGCCCGCAGCGATTTCACCTCCGAGCCCTGGAGGACGATGCCGCACTCGACGGTGTCGATGATCTCGTAGTCGTGGCGGGCGCGCCGGTTGGAGGCCACCACACGGTTGGCCTCCTGTGCCGGTTTGCCCTTGCCCACCGGTGCCCCGGCCCGGCCGCCGGCCGACCTGTTCTTCTGCTTGGCCGCTGCCATACCCATCGGACGGTAGTCGCCCGATCCCTACCCCGGTTCCTCTAACGTGAGCGTTCATCATGTTGTCCCTCCCCAAGCCGGCCCACGATCAGATGGTGGCCCACTGCCTCACCGGACTTCCCGATGAGGCCTGCGGCCTCCTGGGAGGAAATCTCGGGACCGGTGAGGTCGTCACCTGCTACCCGGCCCGCAATCTGGCGGCATCGGCCAAGCTGTACACGGTCGATCCGAAGGACCACCTGAAGGCCGACCGCGACGCCGAAGCGTCGGGGAACTCGATCATCGGGGTGTTCCACTCCCACACCCATACCGAGGCCTACCCGTCGCCCACCGATGTCGCCCAGGCCCCCGACCCGGACTGGCACTACGTGCTGGTTTCCCTTCGGGACACCCAACCCGTGGTGCGGAGCTACCGGATCGTCGACGGGGTGATCACCGAGGAACCGGTGAGCTTGCGACCCCGGTAGAATCCCAAGCGAAGTAGTCAACTTTCACCGCCGCCATCGCGCAACAAGAGGAGAACCCGTGCCTGTGCAAGTCAACCTGCCGACCATCCTGCGTTCGCACGCCGGAGGGGCCAAGACGGTCGCTGTCGAGGGGTCGACGGTCGGCGAGGTCCTCGAGACCCTGGCCGGAACCTACCCGGGGCTGACCGGCCAGGTCATCGACGACGAGGGGTCGCTCCACAAGTTCGTCAACGTCTATCTCAACGACGACGACGTCAGGTACCTTTCGGCGCTCGACACCCCGGTGAAGGAGTCGGACGAGATCTCGATCCTGCCTGCGGTGGCCGGGGGAGCGGGCGACACCAGGGCAGCCTTCGTCCGATGACAGCCTTCGGCTCCGTGCTGGAGCTGATCGGGAACACCCCGCTGGTCGACATCACCTCGCTGAGCCCCAACCCCGACGTCCGCATCCTGATCAAGCTCGAGGGACAGAACCCGGGCGGTTCGGTCAAGGACAGGATCGCGCTGTCGATGGTCGAGCAGGCGGAGAAGGACGGCATCCTCGAGCCGGGCCAGACGCTGATCGAGCCGTCGTCGGGCAACACCGGCATCGGCATGGCCATGGTCTGCAAGCTCAAGGGCTACCACCTGACCGTGGTCCTGGCCGACAACGTCTCGGTGGAGCGCCGCCAGCTCCTCGAGGTGTGGGGTGCCGAGATCATCTCGTCGCCCGGCTCCGAGGGGTCCAACGGGGCCGTGCGCCGGGCCCGGGAACTAGCCGCCGAGCACTCCGAGTGGGCATTCCTCTACCAGTACGCCAATCCGGCCAACCCCAAGGCCCACTACGAGGGCACCGGGCCCGAGATCTGGCGGGACTGCCCCGAGGTCACCCATTTCGTGGCCGGTCTGGGCACGTCGGGCACCCTGCTCGGGGTCGGCCGGTTCCTGAAGGAGCAGAATCCCGACGTCAAGGTCTGGGCCATCGAGCCTCCGGCCGGCGAGCTGGTGGACGGGTTGCGCAACCTGGACGACGGCTACATCCCGCCCATCTTCATCGACAACCACGGGAACGAGCTCCTCGACGGGAAGCGGATCGTCCGTCCCCGCGAGTCGATCGAGTGGACCCGGCGACTGACCGAGGTGGGTATCTTCGCCGGCCTGTCGTCGGGGGCGGCGCTGGCCGGGGCGGCCAAGACGGCGGGGGCGATCGAGGCCGGGACCATCGTCGTGGTCTCCGCCGACGGCGGATGGAAGTACCTCTCCACCGGAGCCTGGACCGGCGACCTCGACGAGGTGGCCGAGCGGGCCCGGCATATCACCTACTTCTGATACCTCGGCCCGCTCGCCCGTCGGCGTCGACGGCCCGGGTCCGGCGCTGGGGTACTCTGCCGGCACGGGTCCGGACTTCCGCCGGCTGAGCTCGGACCGAACCTCACCGACGGCCGACGATCGGGCCCACGATGCTCGTGGCCGGGGCCGATGGCGGTCGACGACGGGCCGGTGGAGCAAGGTGTGATCGGAAAGGACGACATGTTGTGAGCGAGGGAACGATTGCCCGACGGACCACCGGGCGGGCCGACGGACGGGGCACCGACGAGCTGCGGCCTGCCTCCTTCGAGCGGGACTTCACCGTCTTCGCCCCCGGATCGGTGCTGGTCTCGATGGGGCGTACCCGGGTCCTGTGCACGGCTTCCATCGAGGAGCGGGTGCCGCCGTGGATGCGGGGCTCGGGCAAGGGCTGGGTCACCGCCGAGTACTCGCTCCTGCCCGGTTCGACCGGCGAGCGGGTCACCCGAGAGGCGGCCAAGGGCAAGCAGTCCGGCCGGACCCAGGAGATCCAGCGGCTGATCGGCCGGTCGCTGCGTTCGGTGTGCGACATGGTGGCACTGGGGGAGCTCCAGGTGACCGTGGACTGCGACGTACTCCAGGCCGACGGGGGTACCCGGACAGCGTCGATCTGTGGTGCCTACGTCGCCCTGCACGATGCACTCACCCGGCTCGTCCAGAAGGGGGCGCTCCGGGCCAACCCGCTCACCGAGGCGGTGGCCGCCGTCTCGGTCGGGGTGGTCGACGGCGTGTGCATGCTCGACCTCCCCTACGAAGAGGACAGCCGGGCCGAGGTCGACATGAACGTGGTGATGACTTCGTCGGGACGGTTCATCGAGGTCCAGGGAACGGCCGAGGGCATGCCTTTCACCAAGGGCGAGCTCGACGAGATGCTCAGCCTGGCCGAGCACGGGATCGCGCAGCTCCTCGATCTGCAGACAGAAACGCTCGCCGAGCCCCCGTCGCCCCGGTGACCAGGGAGCGCAAGTTGGTCGTGGCCAGCGCCAATCCCGACAAGGCCGCAGAGATCGTGGCCATTCTGTCCGAGGTGCCGGGACTGGTGCTGCTGCCCCGCCCGTCCTCGGTTCCCGATGTGGAAGAGACCGGGGACACCCTGGTCGACAACGCCCGGCTCAAGGCCCGTG
Organism: uncultured Acidimicrobiaceae bacterium; assembly: GCA_963837805.1. GTDB lineage: Bacteria > Actinomycetota > Acidimicrobiia > Acidimicrobiales > RAAP-2 > Bog-756. Next base: position 248,877 of record CAWIOU010000014.1, on the reverse strand, counting down.
GCCTGGTCGACGCCACCGGGATGGCTGCGGTGTCCGACGACACCGGGCTCGAGGTCGACGCCCTCGGGGGGGCACCCGGGGTCTACTCGGCCCGGTTCGCCGGCGATCATGCGTCCTACGCCGACAACGTGGCCAAGCTGCTCGCCGAGCTGGACAGGGTCGGAGCCGACGATCCCGACCGGAGGCATGCCAAATTCCGCTCCGTGGCCATGGTGGCGTGGCCGGACGGCACCGACGTCTGGGAGGCCGGGGAGGTGTCGGGCACCATCGCAGGGGCGGCGGTGGGTGACTCCGGGTTCGGGTACGACCCCGTCTTCATCCCCGACGGCTTCGAGGGGCGCACCTTCGCCCAGATGACCGCCGAGGAGAAGCATCGGATCTCCCACCGCGGCCGCGCCTTCCGCGGCGCTGGCCGCGCGGCTGGGTGGCACCGGCTGATCATCCCGACGGTCGCGAGTGACCGGCTCAGGCCGCCCCGCTGTCGTCCGAACCGTTGGTCTTGGTGGTGTGCGCCCAGGGGTCGTCGGCGATGGGGGGTGGCATCATCGCCACCTCGGCCAGGCTGCCGTACGTCTTGTCGCCGGAGGCGGCCGAGGGGTCCATGGCCAGCGGCGGCGGGGGAACCGTGGGGGTCTCGTCGGTGCCGGAGGACTCCGGTGGCGTGGGCGCCGGGGGAGGCAAGGTGCCGAGGGTCGACCCGTTGCTCGACGAGAAGTCATAGGCGGGGGCCGGGTCGTCGTCGCCCGGTACCACCGGCGTGCGCAGTTCGATGAGACCGGCCGCGTCGAGCTCGCGGAGGGTGCGGAGGCCGGCGACCTGGTCCTCGCCGATCATGTCGAGGACCGATTTCACCGTGAGCCCGCTGTTTCCGACGGTGGTCAGCACGCGCCACTGGTCGCTGCGGATCTGGACGTCCTGGCCCGGGGGGTCGGGGCAGAGGGCGACCACCGCTTCGAGGGGGACCGCCTTCTGCAGCTCGCGCCACTCGTCGACCTGGGGGCCGACTTCGGTGAGGACGGTGGCCACCGGCACCGGTGACTGTCCGCTCGAGGTCGCCGAACCGGAGGTGAAGTAGAACCAGCCCTCGGTCACGCAGGCCAGATCGAACACCGCCTGGCCGATGGTGGTTGTGGCCCCGACCTGGGCGTCCGAGAGATCGCCGCGGTCGAGCCAGACCCGTCCGTCCACACTCTCGCCCACCACCTGGAGCTCGCCGGTCTGCATGGTGGAGGCGAGCATGGACAGGACGTCAGCCAGGGTGAAGACCGACAGCGATCCGACCAGCGAGGCGGCCGGCGCCTCGTCGGAGGTCTCGAGCCGGCTCAGGCCGGCGCCCCCGCCCGGAGACGGATTGAACAGGGAAGCCGTGGCCACCCCGGATCCCTCGTCGACTCGAGCATCGCCGGTGTCGCCCGGAGGCTCCGCCAGCTGATCCACAATCTGCTCCACCGTGCCGTGCTGGCTTTCCATTGCCGATCCTCCTGAGGACCCACGTCTCCTGGCCATCTCCATGTCCTTCGGTCGAGACTCCCTTGGGACCACAATAACCGCATTGAGTGTTTATCTCCACACTTTGAGTGGTATTTTGACGATTTTTCGGAACGGGCTGGTCGCCGTCCAACCACCGGCCAGTTCACGCCCGATCGGAGGCGGCCCACCAGGCCACGGCTAATCTCGCACCATGCCGAGCGCCCGATGGAAACCGGCGGCCGACGCCGTGCGGCGGGCCCTCATCGGGGTGGCCAGCCGTCACGCCCGGGGACGCCGGCTCATGGCCATCTCCGGGCGTGCGCTCACCGAAGCCGCCGACCGGGGCCTGGCCATCGCCGAGGCCCGGGAGGCGGGCATCGCCGATACCTACGGGGGCAGCTATTTCGGCGAGGGACGCGACGCCTCGGGGGACCGCGCCGGACGGTCGGGGTACGCACGCTACGACCGCATCGCCTCCAACGCCGATATCGCCGGATGGCTCCTGTGGCGGAATTTCCGGGTGGGGAACTCGCTGGACGTCGGCTGTGCCACCGGCTTCCTGGTCGAGGTGCTCCGTGAGCGGGGCATCGACGCCGAGGGCTGCGACGTGAGCCAGTACGCAGTCGATCACGCCACCCCCGGGGCGCAGGGCCACATCCGGGTGGGCAACCTGTTTGCCGGCCTCCCGTGGGCGGACGGCGCATTCGAGTTGGTGACCGCGCTCGAGATCCTCGAGCACCTGCCGCCCGACCGGGTGGGAGTGGCCCTGGCCGAGCTCCGCCGGGTCTGCGGGTCCTACCTCTATGCCACCATCCCGTCCTTCGGGACCAACGTGTCCGGCCCCGACGGGCACTTCGAGGGGAAGGTCCGCCCCGAGCGGGTGGACCACTACCGACAGCTCGGACCGGAGTTCCTCGGGCCGGTCCCCGAGGCCGACCTGGCCGTGGACGCCGACGGCCAGCTGGTCGAAGGCCACCTGACCATCGCCTCGTTCGGCTGGTGGACCCGGCAGTTCGAGCGGGCCGGGTTCATCCGGTGTCCCCTGGTCGAGGAGCGGCTGTACGCCGACATCGAACCGGCGGACCTGGCCCCCTACTGGAACATCTACGTGTTCAAGACCGAGGGCGCCCCCGACGAGCTGACCGACCCGATCGACCCCGGACGGTCACTGGCCGAGCTCGGGCTCCACCATCCGTTGCTCGAGCGATGACCGGACCCGGGCCAAGCCAGTCCTTCGTGTCGTACGAGGACTTCGAGCACCTCCGGTTCGAGCGGCCCAGCGCCGGCGTCCTCCTGATCACCATCGACCGACCGGACGTGCTCAACGCAGCCGACGAACGACTGCACCGAGAGCTCTCCGAGGTCTGGTCGGTGGTCGACGCTGACCAGTCGGTCGCCGTGTCGGTCATCACCGGGGCCGGCCGGGCCTTTTCGGCCGGCGGCGACCTGGCCATGGTGGAGCGGATGACCACCGACCACGGCGCCGTCGTCGAGCAGTGGCGCGATGCCAACGCCGTGGTGGACGAGATCCTGGCCTCGGTGAAACCGATCGTCTCGGCCATCAACGGCGTGGCGGTCGGTGCCGGACTGGCCGTGGCCCTGCTGGCGGACGTGAGCATCATCGCCGAATCGGCCCGGTTGTCGGACGGGCACGCCCGCCTCGGGGTGGCCGCCGGCGATCACGCCGCCCTGATCTGGCCGTTGCTCTGTGGGATGGCCAAGGCCAAGTACTACCTGATGACCGCCGACTTCATCGAAGGGCGCGAGGCCGAGCGCATCGGACTGGTGACCCGGTGCGTGGCCGATGACGAGGTTCTGCCCGAGGCCCTGGCCATCGCCGATCGGCTCGCCGCCGGGAGCCGGACCGCGGTGCAGTGGACCAAGCGGGCCCTCAACCAGTGGCTGAGGTCGGCCTCCCCGGCGTTCGGTGAGTCGCTGGCCCTCGAGATGCTCGGCTTCCTCGGCCCCGACGCCAAAGAGGGGGTCAACGCCATCCGAGACCGGCGGCCTCCGCGGTTCCCATCGGCCGATCCCGGGGAGTGAGAACTCCCCGCCACGACCGTGCCCTGGTGATCAGGCGACGGTGACCAGGGTGCCGATCGGCGTGAGCGGGTAGACCACGGCGGCGTTGGCCGGAGGCATCTCCACGCATCCGTCGCTCTGGGGGAACCCGTAGCTCCCCCGGACGAAGCCGTGGAGTGCGTCCCCGCCGTTGAAGTAGCTCACCCACGGGATCCCCGGGTCGGAATAGTGCGAACCGTCGGGGTTGGTGCCGGTCATGGTGGTGACCTTGAACCGCTCGTACACCGGGAAGGTCCCGTCGGCGGTGGGTGCGCCCGCGACCCCGGTATTGGCCAGGGTCGAGTAGACCTCGCCGCCGTTGCTGTAGACGGTGGTCGTCTCCGGATCCGACTTGGACACGTAGACGTAGTTGTAGGGAGCGGTGTAGATGGTTCCGGCCTGGGCGTCGGCCAGAAGCTGCTGCCAGACCTGCGGGCCGGCCAGACCGTCGGTCGTCATGTTGTGCTGCGACTCGAAGGTCATCACCGCGCCGGTGGTGAGCACGTTGGAAGAGCCGACGGTCCACTGACCGGTCAGCGAAGCCGGCTCTGTCCACCGCCAGGCGAATGAGCCCTCCTGAGGTTCGGCGACCTCCTGGGGTGCGATCAGTGGACCGGTCGGCGTGAAGGTGACCGGAAGGTAGCCGAGCTGGGCCAGAAGCTGTTGGAGGCGGAGGGTGCTTCCCTGCGCCACGGTGAAGTGGAAGGTCCCCCCGGCGGTCAGCTTCTTGCCGGTGGCGCTGGTCACTCCGGCGTCGCCGGCGGGGACGGTGACCGTCTCCGTCGCTGACGGCACCAGCGGAGCGGTGGCCACGAAACCGAAGGTGTCCGGCGTCACCAACTGCCATGTGCCGGCGACGGCCGGGCTGAGTGACGGCGTGGGTGAGTGGGCGCTGAGCGGCTCGGAGAACTCCACGGAGACGGTTGCGTTGGTGGCCACCTGGGTGCTCCCGTTGGTGGGGGTCAGCGCCACGACGCGAAACGGACCGGTGGAGGTGAGACCGAGCTCATGGGCCGGCGACGTCGTCGGGGACGCGGCGGCACGGCCGTAGTCGCCGCGAACGGCGACCGCGGCAACGCCGACGGCGACCACGGCCACCAGCGTCAGGGTGATGGCCAGCAGCCACCCCCGGTGTCCGCCGGAAGCTGTTTTTGGGCGCGATTGCCCCTTTTGCGAGTGCGCTCCAGCCATATCTCTCCTCACCAGGGAATCTACCAGCCGGCGGCGCGAACCTGCCGCCACCCCTCGGCGGGCCGGCCGGAGCGACGCGGGCCGTCCGGCTCAGCCCGGGGAGTGCGCCGCCACCCGGGCCCCGATGGTGGCTTCGACCTTCTCGATCAGTCCGGCGTCGGTGACCTTGTCGCCGTCGGGGCCCCGAACGTAGAAGGCGTCCACCACCGCGGAACCGAACGTCGAAACCTTGGCCGACGTCACATCCAGGTGGCAGTCGACCAGCGCCTGGGTGATCCGGTGGAGCTGCCCGACCACGTCCTCGGCCCGTACCTCGACCACGGTGGCGGCGGCCGAGGCGTTGTTGTCCACGGTCACCTCGGTCGACACCAGGCTCGGCGTGATGGCCCGGCGCTCGCTCCGGTAGGTGCGGGCCCGCTCGGCGAGCTGGTCCTCGACGGACAGGGTTCCGGCCATGATGGCGGCCAGGTCGTCGGCCAGACGGGCGGCCGAAGGCCACCGGCCCTTCGAGGGCTCGACCGTGAAGATCTCGACGGCGACCCCGTCCTCGCCGGCGACGGTGGCCGACCGCACGTTGAGCCCGTGGAGGGCGAGCGCGCCGGTGACCTCGGCCAGAAGCCCCGACCGGTCGGCGGCCACCACCATCACCGTCGGGTCGTCGATCGACAGCGCCGGGGCGCCCTGGGCGCGGACGGTGTCCATGACCATCCTGATCTCGTCGGTGATCCACGGGGTGGGGGGCGCCACCGGCTGGCCGGCCAGCAGACGTCTGGTCCGCTCCACCAGATCGGCCACCAGGCCCGCCTTCCACGATCCCCAGGCCGACGGACCGGTGGCCAGGCTGTCCGCCTCGACCAGGGCGGCCAGCAGGTCGAGGGTCGCCCGGTCGCCCACTTCGGCTGCCACCCGTTCGGCGGTGGCCGGATCGTCGAGGTCACGCCGGGTGGCGCTGTCGGGCAGCAGCAGATGGAGCTTGACCAGGGTGACCAATGTGTCCACGTCGTCGGGGGGGAATCCCAGGCGGGTGCCGATGTCACGGACCACGGTCATGCCCACCTCGGTGTGGTCGCCGGGGAAGCCCTTGCCGATGTCGTGCAGAAGGGTTCCGATCAGGAGCAGGTCCACCCGGTTGACCCGATGGGCCAGCGTCGCCGCATTGGCCGTCGCCTCGAGGAGGTGGCGGTCCACGGTGAACCGGTGATACGGGTTCCGCTGCGGTTTGTTCCGGACCGCGGCCCACTCGGGCAGATACCGCTCGAGGAGCCTCCGCTGGTCCAGGGCCTCGAGGGCGGGGATGGCCGCCGGGCCGGTGGCCAGGACCCTGACCAGGGTGGCCCGCAGATCGTCCGACCAGGGAACAGGGGGGGCCGGCGCCTTGCGCCCCAGCAGGTTGAGGGCCTCTCTGGCGATAGGGAGGTTCTTCTCGGCGCTGACCACGGCCAGCCGGAGGGCCAGGGACGGATCACCGCCGGCAGTGGCGGCCTCGGTCAGGACCACCTCGTCGGCGGTCACGCCGATATCGGGATTGCCGGGGACGACGGTGACGGCGCCGTCTGCACCGGATGCCGACCCCCGCCGGGATCTCGACCGCCGGAGGCCACGGGGTGCGTCCTGCTGGCGGGACCACGCGCCACGCCGGCGCCAAGCATCGTCTCCCTCCCAGGCCACCGTCCGCCCGGCGGTGGCCACGGTCAGCATCAGCGCATCCGAATCGTCCATGGCCGACGGCGCGCGCCACCTGGTCCTGCTCCTGAAGCAGCAACTTGTTCTGTTCCCGTCCCGCCCGGCGGTGCAGCTCGACCCGGATCGAGGTCAGGGCGGCACGGGCGTGGTCGATGGCCACCGTGTCGACATAGTCGGCCAGGACGGGGACGGCCAACATGAGGGCGGTAAGGGCGGCGACGTCCCGCAGGCCGCCATGGGCCTCCTTGAGATCGGGCTCGAGGAGGAAGCCGACGTCGCCGTACGACCGGTGCCGTTCGGTGACCAGATCGGCCAGGACCCTGAGCCAGGGCGGTTTCTGCTTCGCCCATCGGTCGCGGGCACCCTCGAGCATCGGTTCAGCCACCTTGGCGTCGCCACAGATGACCCGTCCGTCGAGGAGCCCGAGTGCCACCCGGAGGTCCTCGCCCGCCATGTCAAGGGCCTCACTGGGCCGCCGGACGCTGTGGTCGAGCGAGATCCCCTCGTCCCAGACCGGGTACCAGATCTTGTCGGCGGTGGCCGAGACGTCACCCTTGCCCCGATGGACGAGCACGACGTCGAGGTCGCTGAACGGGCACAGTTCCCCCCGGCCGTAGCCACCCACCGCCACCAGGGCTATCCCTCGGGAGTCGGCGCCGGTGGCCCGGTCGAACAACCCGGTCAGGAACTCGTCGGCCAGGTCCGCGTAGGCGTGGCAGAAGGCATCCCCGTGCAGGTCGTCACGCTCGATGAGCGTTTGGCGCTCCGCACGCAGGGACACGGCCGGACCGTACCACCGCCCACCTGGGACGGCCGACATCCACGGGCGTCGGCGCGATCGAATTCCTCGGCATTCGGGATTACGCTGGAGACATGGCCAAAGGACAGGACATCGAACACCGGGGCGAGGAACACAGCGGGCTGAGCCTGTTCGACGGGCTCCTGATCATCGGTGGCGGCCTGATCGTCCTGTTCGTTGCCTTCGGGGTGCTTCATTTCATCGGTTCGCTGATCTGGTTCCTGGTGAAGCTGGTGGTCGTCGTGGCCTTGATCGCCCTGGTGGTCAAGCTGGTGTTCCGCCGGCGGTCCTGAGTCCGCTCGTCGGAGGCGGCGATCGTCAGGCGATCATCGACTCGAAGAGTTCGATGTGCTCGGCCACCATCCGATTGGTCGAGAAGTAGCCCTCCACCGCCAACCTGCAGTCGCTCCGGTCCAATTGGCCGATGCGGCCGATGGCCTCCACCATGGCGTCCTCGTCATCGCAGAGGAAGCCGGTGCGCCCGTGGTCGACGACCTCGGGGGCGGCCCCCTCGCGGAAGGCCAGGACCGGCGTGCCGCAGGCCAGCGCTTCGATCATCACCATGCCGAACGGCTCGTTCCACCGGATGGGAAAGAGGAGCGCCGAGGCTCCGGAGAGCAATTCCAGCTTGCGCTCGTGAGAGACCTCGCCCAGGTAGTGGGCATCGGTCCCGAGGAGGGGTTCGACGTACTCCGAGAAGTAGCGCATCTCCCACGGCTCGCGCATCTTGGCGGCGAGGAAGATCCGGATACCGGCTCTGCGGGCCACCTCGATGGCCCGGTGAGCACCCTTGTCGGCGGCCATCCGGCCGAGGAACAGGACGAAGGGTCCCTCCTCGTCGCCGGATCCGTCCCCGACCGGGAAGTGGGCCGCGTCGACACCGTGATGGATGACCCGGGAGATGGGGATGTCCGGGGCCGCCCGCCGCTGGGCGTGCGAGATGGCCACGATGGGCGACGCGTTCGGCGTTGGCCCGGTAGATGTCGGACAACTCTTCGTTGAACGGTCCGTGGATGGTGGTGGCCACCGGCAGACCGGGGTACCGCTCGGAATAGAACGGGCCCATCATGGTGTGGTCGTGCACCACGTCGCAGTTCTGGACCGCCTCATAGGCGTGCATGACGTGACGGATCTCCGGGACGACCATCCCGATCCGGGTACCTTCGGCAGCCGGCAGGACCCATTGACGGGGGACCGGGCAGGTCGAATCGCCGGTGGCGAAGAGGAGCACCTCGTGGCCGGCATCCTGCAGGCCGCGGGCCAGCTGGTCGACCACCAACTCGATCCCGCCGTAGAGCAACGGGGGGATGGGTGTCCAAGGTGGGGCGATCATTCCAATCCGCATTGTGAGATTCAAGCATCCTGAGGTAGAGGGTAGGATCACCGGGCGCCATGGCGGCGTGGCCGAGTGGTTTAGGCAGGGGCCTGCAAAGCCCCGTACGGCGGTTCGATTCCGCCCGCCGCCTCCGAATCAGCTGCCGGTGGGGGACCGGATCGTGCCAGGCCCGGTTTCCGTCATCGGCCGTTCTTCCCGCTGGGCCCGGCGCGACGGGAACTGGGTCCGATCTCCGGTCCGGTGGCGCTCAGGGCGTCGGAGGCTTGGCATAGTCCCACAGCAGGTTGGGATCCTCGTGGGCGTCGAGGAGCAGGTTGGCGGGCACGTTCTTGTCGATGTGCCCGATGATGCCCCGATAGATCCCATACCCCACCAACTGCTGGAGTCTCGGCGGGAAATGGCGCACGGTGTCGATGGGGAGGCCCAGTTGCTGGTTCTCCTGTTGACGGATGAAGCCGGCGCAGTAGTTCATGGCGATGCCCACGCGTCGCTCCGATGTCGTGTTGGCTCCTCCGCCGTGCCACAGGCTCCCGTGCCACACCAACACGCTTCCCTTGGCCATCTCGGCCGGAATGGACTCGTAGCTCCGCGACAGATCGGGAGACTCGTCCGCGGTATGCGAGCCCGGGATGAGACGGGTGGCCCCGTTGGCCTCGGTGAAGTCGGTGAGGGCCCACATCGTGTTGCACACGGTCGGCGGGTGTGGTTTCGGAAGGGGGATGACCTGGTCATCGGCGTGGATGGGCTGCGGGCTCTCGTCGGGGCCGATGGCGATCGACGACAGCGAGGATACGAGCAGGCCCGGGTCGAGAACTCGCTCGCAGACCGACAGCACAGCCGGGTGGATCGGGATCTGCTCGAACTCCGGGCCATGGGCCAGGAGGTTGTAGATGCGGGTCGTATGGACTCCTTCGAACTCGTTGTCCGCCGGGATGATCCCCAAGTCGTGCTCGAGCCCGAGCAGCCGGTCGTTGAGCGCATCGATCAGGTCCAGGTCGATAGCGTTCTCGACGATCGAGTACCCGACGTCCTCGATGCGACGTACGTGCGAGTCGGTGTCCGTACCCATCGGTTACTCCTCTGTTGGATGGTCCCAGCCTATTGTGCACAGGTGCCCCGGAAGAAAAGGCCGGACAATCGCTACGAGCTGTTCACCTGTGCCTGGTCAGGCCACGTCCTGGTCGGCATCGATGCTGCCCAGGTAACTCCCGAGGATTCGGCAGTGGCCCGAGAGCGGGACGGCATCCGCTGGCATCGCTGTCTGCGTTGCGATGCCTGGCTAGCCTTCGCCGTTCCCGAGGATCCGACCACTGCGCGGGTGCCCTCCCGCGACGAGATCGAACTTCCGGCACGCGGTCCGATTCTTCGTGACCGCTACGTGCTCCGCCTCATCGCCGTCGATCGTGCCATCCACGTCATCGTGCTCAGCATTCTGGCTGTCGTGCTGTTCACCTTCGCCGGTCACGACGCCTCGCTCCACAAGGACTACGTCGATGTCATGAACGACCTATCGGGTAGTAATCCCGGCGAGGCCCAGTTGCGGGGGGTACTCGGCTACCTCCGCAAGGCATTCGAGTACTCACCCCGGCATCTCATCCACTTGGGATTGGCCGTGACCGCCTACGCGGCACTCGAGGCCACAGAGATGGTGGGGCTGTGGTGGGCGAAACGGTGGGCCGAGTATCTGACGCTCATCGCCATCACCGCGCTGATTCCTCTGGAGATCTACGAGCTCGTCCTCGGGGTGAGTGTGTTCAAGGTGATCACCTTCGTGATCAACGTGGCCATCGTCGTCTACCTACTGCTGGCAAAACGGCTGTTCGGCCTACGCGGCGGCTACCGGGCCGAGCTCGAGCGACGCCGCGAGTTCAGCGGCTGGTCGGCGATCGATCGGGCCACCCCCGCGGTGCCCACCGCTTCGCCCTAGGCCGACGGCTGCGTCGGGGAGTGCGGCGGCACTCTCGAGCCACACTGCACCGGAGTCCGCTCCCGTCGCCCGATGGGACGGGTGATAACGTCCACCACCGAGGGCCGTTGGCGCAGTTGGTAGCGCACTTGCATGACACGCAAGGGGTCGTGGGTTCAAGTCCCGCACGGCCCACCGATGTGATGTCTCAAGACATCGTGGACAGTTGAACCTATGGAGGGTAGGCCATCAAGGCCTGCTGGCGATGGGTTGATAGTCCTTGGACGGGTCCAAGGTGAGGTGGCGGAGTAGTTCGCCATCCTCACTCAGGACCCGGACATCGAGGTCGCAGACGAGCACGATGACCCGTCGGCCCTTGTGCCCTCGTCCTACTCCGATGTGGTGGAGCTTGGTCCCGTGGCGGAGGGTGAACACGCCGGTCTTGTCGATCTTGTCGTGGCGCACCCGGGTGTGCGGCGTCATCGGGTACCTCTCCGGGTCGGGCGCCGCCTTGGTCAGGGCCTCGTAGGCCCGACGGGGCGGGATCATGCCCCGGGCCGAGTGGGGTCGTTCCTCGTTGTAGTAGCGGACGAAGGTGTCGACCTGGGCCTGGAGGTCGGCGATGGACAGAGCCCGGTCCCGTTTGCGCAACCATCGCTTCAAGGTTCTGTGGAAGCGCTCGATCTTTCCCTGGGTCTCTGGATGGTAGGGCTTGCCGTGCTTGATCTGGATGCCCAATGTGGCCAGCTCGGTCTCGAAGCCACAGCGACCGTTGCGGAACTGAGCGGTGAAGATGCAGCCATTGTCCGTCAACATGGAGGCCGGAAACCCCCAGGTGGAGGCCCCTTTGTAGAAAGCGGCCACCACGTCGGCCGCCGTGGCCACCGGGACCACCACGGCCGCCACCACCATCCGGGAGTAGTCGTCGACGAAGTCGAGGATCTCGACCTTCATCCCCTCCTCGGTTCCGTCATCGATGGACCAGTGGGTCATGTCGGCCTGCCAGGTCTCGTTGGGGAGCGCGGCTTCGAAGCGCTGCCAGGCGGTCCGCGGCCGCTTCTGGGGCTGGGGGGTGACGAAGCCCCGCCGGACGAGGGCCCGGTGGATGGTGGAGCGCCCCGGGGCCGTCCCGTGCCGCTGTCTCAGGTGGTACTGGATCGTCAGTGGACCGGCGTCGAGGCCCTCCTCGTCCAGGTGCTTGCGCATGGTGACGATCTCATTCTCGAGCTCGACCGGGATCTGGGTGGGTCGCCCATGGGGTGCGGTCGAGCACAGGGCCAGGGCCTCGTAGCCACCGGAGTGGTAGCGGGAGACCTGTTTGCCTACCCAGGACTTCGACATGTCGAGCGACGAGGCCACCGATCGGAGGGACCGGCCCTCGACCACCACGGCATCAACGGCATAACGGGCACGATCCATGGACACCACCTGAGCAGGTGTCCACGATGTCCTGGGACATGGTGTCCACTAAGTCATGGAACCGGACACCGCACGGGCCACCGAGAAACCCCAGATGAGGGCCCTAACCGGCTCGAACGCAATAGAGACACCGCGCCGCGACACCGTTTGATGGGAGCCTTTGCCCTGCCGGCGTCGAGGCCCTCTTTGGCCAATGCCTCTAGCAGGTCGCCTGGGTCGTTTTGAAGGTTCCGTTGTTTGAGAACCAGCCATTCACTCCGAGGCTCGGCGACTGGCGGTAGAACCACGAGAAGAAGGCCAGCTCTTGGACGTGATAGGTGAAGGTGCCAGTAACGACCGGAAGATCCTTGCCGCTGAGGGGGTCGCCGACCTCGAGGTTGGATTGGCAGCCCGATACCTGTCCGATGTGGCCCCAGGCACGCGTGACGTTGTTCCCGTAGGGGTCATTGGCCCATTCGGCAACCTCATGAGAGAGGGAGTCGGTTGTCCGTGTGGTGCCGAACGCCCCGGAGTTGTCGTAGTCCGAGATGCCGTATGTCTGCACGCCCTCAGTCGTCGACTGGGCATTGTGGTAACCGAGGATGCAACACCCACTCAGGTTGCCCAGCACCACGTTGTGGGTCACAAAGAGCGGAACGGTAGTCGGGTTAGCGCCGTCCTTCTGAGCCAGAGGGACGAGTGTATTGGCGACATAACTCTCCATCCAGGTGGGATCCACTATAAGTTCGTCGCCATTGCCGCAGCCGATCGAGTGTGCGAACGCATCGGCTACCGGGACCGACACGGTAGCGGTTGGCAGCACCTTCACCGCGAGATTCAACTGGTAGCCGGGGTTTTTCCCGCCGGGAGCCGCGTATTTCCAGAAGTCAGCTCGTTCGTAGGCGTTGATGTACTGGCCGGAACCGACATGGGTCCCACCGAATGTCCACGATCGGTTTACGAAGAGTGGCGAGCTTTCCACGCGGGCGACCGGATTTGCTCCGGTGTCACAGGAGTCCTTTGCGGTCGCATTCCAGTGCAACGAAGTGGTTTTCACTGTGAAGTTCAGGGGCATGATGTCCGCGGTAACCGTCGTCGTGTTGGACGTGCCTTTCACCTCGGGGTTGGTACCAACCATGGTGTAGCTATACGACACTCCGAGGTCCTTCACGGAGGATGTATAGGTTGTGAGGTGCAAGGCAGTGCGCGGTGCGACCACATGTGGTGACGGTTGAGCGACCACGTCAGGGTCGGGGAGGACCCGGATGTTCCTCAGCTGAGGGAGCTGCGCCCGAGCCGGATTCGCGCTGGCGACGTCAGTAGTCGCCAGCAAGCTGGCCAGGAGCAAAGCAGACCCGGTGCTCACCAAGCCCAATCGCCACCACCGCTTACTAGTCATGCCGCTCGACGACTCCACCTTTGCCCCCCTCAGTTCGCCCCATACCGCCGTGTTCAAAAGTACCAGCGCAATCGCGAATATCGCTAGACCCAATGTCGCCGGGTCGTGAAGCCCACGACGGTTAGCAGACCGGAGAAACACAGGGTGGCAGGTGAACGCTCGTTTGGTAGCGACTCAACTTCGGGCCGAAGCCGACGAAGTGAAGAGGCCACACGATTGCCAGGTAGTGACGCTCAAGCGCTCCTGCCAAGCTTCAGGAGTGTTCTCGCCGCTCCGGGTCGAGCCATCACCCTGGTCGGTTCCACCGCTCGCCCAACAGTGAGGTGAACCCACCTATCCGTCGTAGTTGACCACTTGAGGCCGTCGTGCCACCCTCGTCCGCCTGCCCTCGAAGGGCGAACCCACTCGTCGTCGATCCCCAGAATCTCTGGCCTTGTCACAGCGGCGCGCGCTGTAGATTGCCTCCGTGGCCACGACCAAAGGTCAGGTGATGGGTCTGCTGCGGTGCACGGTGGGTGCGTCGCTGGTTCTCGCCCCGGAGAAATTCCTGCGCCTTTCGACTCGGGAGACTCCGACCGGTGCATCGGTCTTGCTCCTGCGGACAATCGGCATCCGGGACCTGGTCCTCGGGGTCGGAACGGTTCGTGCCGCCAGGAGCGGAGACGAGGACGACCTGCGACGGTGGACGGCGGTCGGAGCGGCCAGTGACTCACTCGATGTCATCGCCAGCGTGGCCAGCCGCCGTTCGATCGGGAACCTGGAATCGGTGGGTGCCACCTTGGCTGCCGGCGTGTTCGTCCTCGGGGACTTCCTCGCGCTCCGATCGCTCCGGCTCAGAGGCTATTGAGGCCCGGGTCGCCGTCGAGGGCGATGGCCTCGACCAGATCCGGTCGATCGTTGCGGGTACTGCCGACATCCTTGGCCACCGGGTGGTGAACGAGCGTGCCGGCCACTGTCGGCACCAGCAACCGCTGCAACGAGGGTCCGCCCTTCGTCTTCGGGTCAAGCCAGAGGTCCCAGTTCTCCCGGTCGAGCACGACGGGTTGACGATTGTGGATGGGCATGTCCGGTCCGGCCTCGGTCGTGATGATCGTGGCCGTTCGTAACTCGTGGCCCTCGGCATCCCGCCACCACTCCCTCAGTCCGGCGAAGACGACCGGCTCCCCGTCCGCCCGTTTGAACGCATAGGGCTGTTTCTGCTTGGGGCCGATCGTCTCCCATTCGTAGAAGGAATCAGCGGGCACGAGGATGCGCCACCGTTCGAAGGCCGATCGAAACATCGGTTTGGTGGCGATGGTCTCGGCGCGAGCGTTGAACGTACCCTTGACCGCGGCCGGATTCTTGGCCCAGCTCGGCACGAGCCCCCACTTGTATGCATCCAGGATCCGTTGACCGTGCCGTTCAGAAACCCCGAGGATCGGCGCCGTAGGTCCGACATTCCAACTCGGGAGCCAGGTGGCCATCAGTTCGGGATCCACTCCGGCATCGAGCAGTCTGGCCAGGTGGTCCGGATCGTCGTAGAGCGCAATTCGACCGCACATGAGTCGGAGCCTACGTGCGGTGGGAGCTGACCGACTCGTCGTACGGGACGGAGCTCATATCCCGCCTCGTGGTCTGGCTGTCGCCCGGACGCCATGGATATATTGAGGATCGGAAGCCCGGGACCGAACAGACCGAAGTGGATGGTGAACGATGGGGCAGGAGTACGCCGAAGGCTTCAGCACGACGTCGGGCCAGTGTTTCCGATTTGTCCACCGAGTCGGGAGTGGCCATCCCCAGTACTGTCAGGCTCCGGTCGAATGGATCGGGCAATTCCGCGATGCACGCGGCTTCCGCTACCGGGTGGAGAGCTGCGTCGATCATGTGGACGTGCTGATCGATCGGAAGCCCATTCACCGATCCGCGTAGTGCGAACGGCAGCAACAGCAACGGAACCGGCTGACAGATGGGTGCCGACGGGGCGGGTTTCTGGGAGTGAATTGAAGCACCGTGAGCGGTCGGGCGATCGCTCACCGTGGCGTCGACGAGCCGCCGGTGACTGGGATCCGCGATGGAGCCCTCACCGTGTTGACGGGGTTGGCTTTACCTCCTAGGTTCCGCAGTGGGCACGGCTCGCGATGACCGCGACCGACGCATTGGGGCCCTCCGCGATTGGGAGACTCCGGCCGATCGCTGGTCGTCTGTTCCTGAGAGCGTCGAGAAGTACACCGGCACAGGGACCACTGTGGAGAGAGGCACTGAATGGGGCTGACCTCGGAATCTCGAGATTGCCATGGACGAACCTCCCGAGGCGTCCGACGCGCCCGCCTGCGCCGCGGAAAGATCGCGTTTGCGGCGGTGCTCGTACTGGTGACCCTGTTGGCCAGCAGTCCGTCCTGGGCGTCCGACCCGGCGGCGGCAGGAGGAGGGCCCGGGACGGGCCCCGTCTCGGTCAGCGAAGCGGTGTCGCCCCCGACTCATGCCACGGTCGTGGCATCGCCGGCGCGGGTGTGGACATCGAATGGCGGGACGGCCAGAGCGCTGGTGGTGGCGACGTTCACCGATTCGCAGGGTCGCGCGGTGAGCGGGGTTCCGGTGTCCTGGCAGGCAAATGCCGGATCGCTTTCGGCCCAGACAGGGACAACCAACACCAAGGGACAGGTCCACGTCATCCTGACCCAGCCGTCGCAGATCTCACCATCCCAGACGACCGCGATCATTGCCACCGACCGGAACAAGACGACCCTTCGGTCCTTTGACACCGTCACGTTCCTGCCCAACCGGATCTCGTTCCTCCCGATGGCCAAGGCCTCGGGGCCGTGGGAGTGGTACGGGTCGTGCCCGTTCGTCCCGAGCGCCGAGATTCCCCCGAGCGCCAGCAGCGGATGCAAGAACTCGGACCCCACGTTCGGCACGACCGTGGTCAACGGCGACCTTTGGAACCTTGGTGCCAGTGCAAAAGGCCATGTGGCCATGGATGTCAACTCGAGCGGGGCCCTGGAGGCTTCGACTTCGTTTACTTCCGCTCCCCAGCGATCGCATTCGACCTGGGTGCTCGGCGACCCCAACATCTCCTACGGCATCCAGCCGCAGGCTGCCCATGAGTCACCGTCACCGTCACCCAGTCTCCCTCTCCCCATGCAGATCGGTGCCCTACCCAAGGACGTGGTGGCCACAGCCGGCTACACGCTGTCGGGTACCGCGTCGGAGCGATACGACTTCGCCTATGACCTCTGGCTCGAACCCCAACACGCGGTCGAGACGCCCAGATCGGGAACGATCGAGCTGATGGTCTGGACCGCCGACGGCAACAAGGCGCTTCCTCCGGGGCACAGAGGCGAGGTGTCGATGCGCTACGGGATCAACGGTGTCGCCCAGTCGGGGCAATGGGGCCTCTACATCACGAACGGCGACAAGGCCTCCAACACGCAGACCACCGTGTACCTGGTGTTGACCAAGCCGAGAAACAACGCCAAAGTGAGCGTGGACTTCAACAGTGCGATCCAGGCCATGGAAACCGCCCTCAAGAAGTACAACCCCGCCCACTGGTCGTCGTTCTCCAATTACTACCTCGACTGCATCCCGCTGGTTTCCGAGTTCGGGACCATTCAAGGGAAGTCGAGCGTCGGACCGGCCCATTGGTCGCTCGACGACTACTACCTGAGGTTGGGAGCGAAACTGCCGTAGGGTGTGCATCTCGATGCTGACGATGGCAGGTGTATCGTGCCTGTGCCAGCATTGCATGAGAGTCGTCCAACGTGGACTGGCTTTGGGGGCTAGCCGGGAGACGCCGAGGATGTGCGGCCTGCATCGAACGAAAATCTTTGCCCTGGCACTGGGCGTGGCCTTGGCCACCAGCCTGCTCGTCGTTGTCAGCCCTCCGAGCTCGGATCCGGCGTGGGCTTCAACCACCGGCTGGCGGGTGAGCACGTCCTACCCGGCGGTTCCCGGCACGGGTGCCATCGCCTGCCCCTCGATCTCCAACTGCTTCGCCGTGGGGGGCAACAGCTCAGGGTTCGGGGATATCCTCGCCACCACCGACTTCGGAGCCAAGTGGACCCTGCAGGGGGTTCCCGCCGGCACCGGGGTCCTGAGCGCCGTCGCCTGCACATCGATCACCAACTGCTACGCCACGGGCGTGGATCCGGCCGGTGCGAACGGCCTGATTCTGGCGACGACCAATGCCGGCAAGACTTGGACCACCCAGGCCAGGACACCGGGGCTCACCGGCCTCGACGGGATCCGGTGTCCCACGGCCACCGTCTGCTACTCGTTCGGGGGGAACTCGTTCGAGGGGTCCAGCGACCTGTTCGCCACATCCAACGCCGGCAAGACCTGGACCACCCAACCGGTACCGACGGGAGGGGCATCGCTCACCGGTATCAATTGCCCGTCGAAGACCACCTGTTTCGTCGTCGGATCCAACCCGTCGTTCGAGAGCAGCATCATCCTGGCCACGAACGACGGGGGGAAGGCGTGGAGAAGCGACCCGGTGCCGGCCGGGGTCGGGATCCTCAACACGGTCATGTGCCTGTCGCCCACCGCCTGTTTTGCGGGGGGCGAAGGCATCAGGGGAGGGGGAGTGATCCTGGCCACCACCTCCGGGGTCGGTTGGACCACCCAAATCCTGGTCCCGGGTATCGAGGCGGTCAACAGCATGATCTGCCGAACGACGTCCATTTGCTTTGCCGTCGGGGACGACAGTTCGGGGAACGAGGCCATCCTGAACACCGCGAATGCCGGAAGCACCTGGAAGGTCCGACTACTCCACTCCTCCTACTTCCTGTCCCAGTCGAGAATCGGCTGTCCGTCCAAGACCATCTGCTATTCGGTGAGCGTGCCGTTCGGTCAGGTGGGGCTGGCCGGATTCGTAGTGGCCACCAATGACTCGGGGAATTCATGGAACGCTGAGGCTCTGCCGTCCGGAATGGGAACCTTCTCGTCGATCGCCTGCCCGACGAGCACACGATGTTTCGCCATCAACCAGAGCGCCATTGGCCGCGGCACCGTATTCGCGACCACCAACTCGGGAAGGACATGGGTAGAAGCGAGACTGCCCTCGGGCACCGGGACTCTGAGTGCCATCGCCTGCCCGTCCTCCACGCACTGCTACGTGGTGGGGGTCACGTTTGCCGGCGGCCACGCCGTGATCATGGCCACGAGCGATGCGGGTGCCATCTGGACGGCACAATCAGCTCCGGGTGGCACCGGATCACTGAGCAACATCGCCTGCCCGTCGACCACCACGTGCTACGCCGGAGGTTCGGGAATCATTGGCACCACCAACTCCGGGAAGACGTGGAGCTCCCAGACGTTGCCCCAGGGGACCGACCAGGTGAGTGGTATCGCCTGTCGCTACCCGACCGCCTGCTATGCCCTCGGCCAGTTGGACGACGGGTCCGGTGACATCCTGTCGACCGTCAATTCCGGACAGAAATGGACGGCCAGGAATCAGCCCGGCGCCACCGCCGGGCTCGACGGGATCGTCTGTCCGTCGGGTACCGTCTGCTATGCGGTCGGAGACAACTTCTCGGGACGCGGTGAGATCCTCGGCACCGAGAATGCGGGCAGCCGGTGGATTGCCCTCAAAGCGCCGTCGGAGCCGGGTGGGGTGTACGGCATCGCCTGCTCTTCCTCTACCGTTTGTGCCGTCTTTGGCGGGAACTTCCCCGACGAAGCCAATTACTTCCTGACGACGACCGATTCGGGAACAACGTGGGCGAGGACCCCGATGCCCGCGGCGGTCAGCATCCTCGGGGGTATGGCCTGCCCCTCGCGTACGAGTTGCTACGCCTCCGGGGCCGGGACCAACGGAGTCGGCGGTATCGTCATTTCGGGTCCGGCCTGATGCTCGAGGGAACATCGACGCAGTGACATCCTGATCCCCACTCTTCGTGACCGGCACCGGCCGTGCCGACTTCGTGGTCGAGCCAACCGGTTCGATCGCCACTGCATGCGTTCGCAGTCGGACGCCATGCTCACAGGGCGTGAGCGTGACCGCGATCGGTCGTTGTACCCCGCACGGCACTCGGGTCACGTGTGCCAAAAAAACGCCTCCAGCTGCAACAGGATCTTGGGGCGGTCGGCTATCGTCAAGCCGTGATCGCCGGAGAATCCCGCCTCGACCGTGTTGTTCACGCGCGCCGTTGGCTCCCGGATCTCCTGGGTGTTGCCTGGGTGGTTCTCGCCGCCGGAGCGTTGCTGGCCCCGACGCTTGCCCACGGTTGGTCGCTCGGTCCGTTCGATCAATTGGCCAGGCTCGGCCTGACCGCCAAACCCGGCGCTCTCCCGAAGGCACACAATCCCCAAGTCGTCGACCTCATCCGGGAGATCATCCCCTGGACGTCACTCGCCTGGTCGCAGGTCCATCACGGGCATATTCCGCTGTGGAACCCGTACAGTGCGCTGGGCGGCCCCCTGTCCTTCAACTGGCAGTCGGCAACGTTCAGCGTTCCTGCGCTGGTGGGCTACCTGGTCCCGGTCCGTCTCGATTTCACGGTCCAGGTCTTCGTGACGTTCGTGATCGGCGGGACCGGGATGTACGTGCTCGCCCGAACCATGCGGCTGGGTGTCATCGGTGCCGCCATGGCGGCCACGGCGTTCGAGCTCAGTGGCGCCTTCCAGTCGGTCCTCGGCTGGCCCATCGCATCGGTGATGTCGTGGGCCGGTTGGATGTTCGCCTGCGCCATCCTGATTCTGCGGGGGAGGCACCGTCGGCGGGACATCGTCCTGTTCGCCCTCATCTTCGCGGCCTCGATCTATGCCGGCGAGCCGGACGCCCTTGTCGTGCTGGTGGTCGCCCTCATCGTCTTCTTTGCCGTCGTACTCGGGCTCCGTGCCCGACGGTACGGGGGCCTGCGAGCGGTTGCCCAGCCCGTCCTCGACGTGGTCTTGGGCTCGGCCGCCGGATTGGGACTCGCCGCGCCCCTCGTCCTCCCGGCCGCCCAGCTGACGGCGGGGTCGATTCGAGGAACGGGGCGGATCAAGGCCTTTCCGGCGTACCAGATGGTGCACCTCATCTTTCAGACCTTCGACGGATCATCCCTCTCGCCGCTGCTCACCTTCAGCAACCGCGGGCCCGGGTATGTGCCGCCTGCCGGCTTCATCGGGGTCATCGCCATCGTGCTCGCCGTTCTGGGCATCATCAAGCACGGGCGGCGCCCTGCGGTCCTCGCCTTCGGGTTGGTGGTCGTGGTCATGGGTGCCTTGGTCTATCTCTCGCCCCTGGTCTCGTTTCTCAATCAGCTCCCCGGGCTGGGTGAGGTTCGGTGGGTCCGCGCCCTGCAGGTGCTGGTCTTCGCGCTGGCCATCCTGGCCGGGGTGGGCTTGGATGTCCTGGCCCGCTCCCGCGGCAGCCGGTCGGTGCGAAACTGGCTCGGCGCCGGCTTCGCGGCGATGGGCCTCTTCCTTCTCGGTCTGTGGTTGTTCGGTCGTGGGCAGCTCCCTGCAGTCGAGACGGCCATTCGGGCCAGGAGCTTTCGGTGGCCGACGGCCGAGGTGGTGGTGGGGCTCGTCGTCTTCGGCTTCCTGGTGGCGGCCGGACGGCGGACCCGGCGGACCGAATCGGGAAGGCCGTCCCTGTTGGGCGATCCGAGCCGGGGCGGCGCCGTGGTGCTGCTGATCAGCTCGACGGCCTTCCTCGTGGTCCTCGGCGCACCGTGGTGGACCTCGAACACGACCTACCTGGCACCCAACAAGGCCGAGGTATCCCTTCAGAAGACAGTGGGGTCCTCGATCGTGGGATTTGGGACCCTGTCGTGTTGGTCTGCCCCCGGCACGCTCGGCATCCAGCCCGAGGTCAACATCGTCTACGGGGTCCACGAATTCGATTCCTACGACCCGCTCAGCCCGCAATCGCTCTACAAGTCGTGGCTGCTCTCGGCCGGGCAGCGCCCGAAGCCGACGGGGCCGTACACAGTGGGCCTGCCGTTCTCATTGTTCTGCCCGATCGTCAAGACGACAGAGGCCGCCAAGCTCTACGGGATCGGGTACGTCCTCGAGCCCGGAGGCAACCCGGGTCCACCGGGCAGCATCTTCGACAAGAAGATCGGTAACGAGGAGCTCTATCGCATTCCTGGGGCCTCGGTGGCCACGCTCACCCCCGAGCCGTCGGACGGATCGCTGCCGCCGGTGACGGCATCGGGAACGCCCGTGACCGTGAAGTATCCCGATCCCGCGTCCTGGAAGCTGACCACCCGGGCCTCGAGTCCGCAGATCCTCCGCCTCCGGCTGACCGACGTCCCCGGCTGGCATGCTTCGATCGACGGAAAGCCACTGACGCTGATCCGGTTCGATCGGGTGATGCTCCAAGCCAAGATCCCGGCCGGCAAGCACACCATCGAGTTGCACTATTGGCCTGAGGCCTTCACCATCGGCATCGTCATCGGTGTCGGTACGGCCATCGTGCTGGTGCTGGGGCTGGCGTTCGGGGGCAGATGGACGCGGCGGCATCCGAGGCCGTCGGTGGCCACCTCGTCGACAGATCTGTGACCACGTCCCACCCGATCAGATCCGAACCAGAGGGAGCGGACGTGGCGAGTGGTTCGGAGAGCCGCACCCGTCGCTGGCTGCCCGACGCTCCTGGGCATCGCTTGGGTCGTGGCCGCCGCCATCGTCGTGATGGTGCCGGCGTTGGCCCACGGATGGTCGCTCGGGCCCTTCGACCAACTGGACCGGCTCGGCCTGTCCCAGCATTTCGGACTCCGGACGCCCTCCTCCGGCCCCTCACAACTCCCAGACCTCTGATTTGATCCGGGAGATCATCCCGTGGACGACCCTGGCCTGGACCCAGGTGCACCACGGGCTCCTCCCGCTGTGGAACCCGTACAGCGCCCTCGGAGCCCCGCTGGCCTTCAATTGGCAGTCGGCGGCCTTCAGCCTCCCGTCCCTCATCGGGTATCTCGTACCGGTACGCCTCGATTTCACCGTCCAGGTGATCCTCACCCTCCTGATTGGTGGGACCGGGATGTACGTGCTGGCCCGAGTGATGCGGCTCGGCGTGATCGGGGCGGCCATGGCGGCCACCGCGTTCGAGCTCAGCGGATCGTTCATGACCGTGCTCGGGTGGCCCATCGCCTCGGTGATGTCGTGGTCGGGTTGGCTGTTCGCGTGCACGATCCTGGTCATCCGGGGCCGACACCGCCGCCGGAACGTCGCGCTGTTCGCCCTCGTCCTGGCGCTGGCCGTCTACGCCGGCGAACCGGACACGCTCGCCGTCCTGATCGTGGCCCTGGTGGTCTTCGTGGTCGTCGTGCTCGGGACCCGCGCCCGCCGTTTCGCAGTGAAGGAGGCGGTGTGGCGACCGGTGTTGGACATCGCCGTCGGTTCGGTCGCGGCGCTGGGCTTGGCCGCGCCCCTCATCCTCCCCGCCGGCCAGCTGACCGTCGGCTCGATCCGGGGGACGGGGCGTCACCCCGGCTATCCCCCGTACGAGATCCTGCATTTGATCTTCCAGACGTTCAACGGATTGGCGCTGGCCGGGAGTGGATTCGTGGGCGCGGTGGCGTCCGGCAACCGGTTCGATGCCCCCGGCCTGGGCTACATCGCCACGGCTGCCTATCTCGGAGTGATCGTCGTGGTGCTCGCGGTCATGGGCGCGGTCATCCGCCGTCGCCGGCCGGCGGTCCTCGCCTTCGCCGTCGTGGCCGTCCTCATGGGGTGCTTCGTCTACGTCCCCCCGCTTGTCTCCCTGCTCAACGATCTTCCCGGGCTCGGTGAGATCCGCTGGGTCCGCTCTCTCCAGGTCCTCGTGTTCGCCCTGGCCATCCTGGCCGGCGCGGGCCTCGACGTCCTGTTGCGGACGCAGAACAGCCGGACGGTGCGCAATTGGCTGGGTGCCGGATTCGGCACCGTGGCGGTCGTACTCGTCGTCATCTGGGCCTTCGGCCGCGGGCAGCTCCCGCCGGTGGAGGCCACCATACGGGCCCAGAGCTTCATCTGGCCGGCCGCGGAGGTGGGTGTCGGTCTGGCCGTGTTCGGCTTCTTGGTGGTGATGGGCCGCCGTCACCGGGACCGGGTCACCGGCAATCCCCTGCTGCGCGATCCGAGCCGGACCGCGGGAGTGGTCCTTCTGATCAGCTCGACGGCATTCCTCGTTGCCCTGGGTGCGCCGTGGTGGTCCTCCGACACGGCCTACCTGGCCCCCACCCCGAAGGAGACGGCCCTGCAGAAGGCGGTCGGCTCGTCGATCGTCGGGTTCGGGAATTCGTCCTGCCTGACGCCCCCGACACTCGGCATCCAGCCCGACGTGAACATCGTCTACGGGGTCCACGAGCTGGACACCTACGATCCGCTGACGCCCAAGCACCTGTTCACCGCCTGGGATCGGTCGTCCGGGAAGTATCCGAGCGCCATCGGGCCCTCCTACGCCGTGCCGGTGTCGTTGTTCTGCCCGGCGGTCATGACGCTCACCGAGGCCCGTCTGTTCGGGGTCGGGTTCGTCCTCGAGCAGGGCCACAGGAAGGGCCCGCCGGGCAGCATCTTCGTCAAG
Organism: uncultured Acidimicrobiaceae bacterium; assembly: GCA_963837805.1. Classification (GTDB taxonomy): domain Bacteria; phylum Actinomycetota; class Acidimicrobiia; order Acidimicrobiales; family RAAP-2; genus Bog-756. Next base: position 225,166 of record CAWIOU010000014.1, on the reverse strand, counting down.
AAACTGGGTGACGAATCCTTGTTCCGCATCCCCGGGGCCGCGGTGGCCACACTCACCCCACTGGGGGCCGGCGGCTCGCTGCCACCGACCAAGTCACCGGGGACGGCGGTGCCGGTGACCTACCCGAGTGCCTCGTCCTGGAAGTTGACCACCCGGGCCGGCACGCCCCAGGTACTCCGCCTGCGGCTGACCGACGTCCCGGGCTGGCACGCATCGATCGACGGCAAGCCGTTGAAGCTCCTTCGTTTCAACGGCGCCATGTTCGAGGCCAAGGTATCTGCCGGCCAGCACACCGTGGAGCTGCACTACTGGCCGGACACGTTCACGCTCGGGATCGCGGTGGCCGTAGGAACGGCAGTCCTCCTCCTCATCGCCCTCGTGTTCGGGGGTCGCCGGTTCCGGCGATCCCGGAGACCGACGACGGTGCAGCCCGCTCAGCCGGGCAGCTGATCCGCCTCGGCCCTCAGCCCGGGGCCGGACCCGAGGAGTCGGGAGCCGACCCCACCACTGTGGTGACGCCCCATCGTCGCGACCAGCGTCCCCCGAACACGAGTACGACGATCAACACGATCACCGTGACCGCGGCGACCACGATGCCGACCGTGAACGTTTCGGGCCAGTAGTGGAGCTCGATGATGTGCTTCCCGGGCGGGATCTTGGCCTGGAGCATCACCCTGTTGAACCGGAACAGCGGCAACGGCCTCCCATCGATCGAGGCGTGCCAGCCGGGGACGTCGGTCAGGTGGAGTCTCAGGATCTGGGGGGCGGTGGCATCGGTCGCCACCTTCCACGACGCCGCGTCGGGGTAGGTGACCGGCAGTGGCGACCCGTCGGCGTCGTTCGGCGGCAGGGTGCCATCCCGCCCGAGGGGGGTGAGTGTGGCCAGCGAAGCTCCTGGGATCCGGTACAGGTCCTCGTCACCGACCTTCTTCACGAAGATGCTGCCCGCCGGACCCTTCTTGCCGCCGGGCTCGAGGACGAACCCGACTCCGAACAGCCGGGCGTCCGCGGCGGTCCGGATGACCGGGCAGAACATGGTGGTCTCGGCCAGGGGGATGCCGCTGGCGCCGATGGGCAGGGGATAGGAGCCGGTCGAGTCCTGCCACGCGGTGTAGAGCTGCTGGGGGGTCAGCGGGTCGTAGGTATCCAGCTCGTGGACCCCGTAGACGATGTTCACGTTGGGTTGGATTCCGAGTGTCGGGGGCAGGAGGCAGGACGAGATGCCGAATCCGACAATCGAGTTCCCGACTGCCTTCTGCAAGGCCGTCTCGGCCGGTGTCGGTGCCAGGTAGGTGGTAGTGGAGGACCACCACGATGCACCCAGGGCGACGAGCAGGACGGTCGAGCTGACCAGCAGGACCACGGCCGCGGCCAGGCCGGGATTGGCGAGTGCCCGATTGGGCTTCGTACCGGGGTCACCACGGCGGCGGCCCATCAGCACCAAGAAGCCGAACACGGCCAGGCCGATTGCCACTTCGATGGTCGGCCAGATGAAGCTCCGCGACCGGATGTGGGCCTCCAGCCGGGGGAGGTGGCCGCGTCCGAAGGCCCAGACCACGACGAGGAGGAGGGCGACGGCGCCGAACCCGGCACCGAGCCAGTTGCGAACCTTCCGATTGCCGTGGGCACGGACCAGGGCATCGAGCCCGGCGCCGGCCAGGATGGCCAGGCCGAATCCGAGGATCTGGATGGCCCGTACCCACCGGATCTCGTCCAGGCCCGGGAGCTTGTTCAGGAAGGAGACCAGGGGAGCGAAGTAGACGAGCGCCAGCGTCGCCACGACCACGGCACCGAACGCGATGACGGCAGGACGGCGACGGATGGTGATGACTGCCACCAGGGCCAGGACGACAGCGATGACTCCGATGTAGTCGGCCGTCGAGACCCAGCCGAGTCCGTGGGCGTCGAAGGAACGGCTCCCGGCCAGGGAGGTGCCGTGAAAGGTCTGGAAGATGGCGTGGAGCATGTCAGGGACAGGGAAGGCGCTGTGCCGTCCCGCGGCTCGGACCGACCCCGCTGACAACTGAGCGGCGGGGAGGAAGAGGGGGGCGGCGAGACCCAAGCCGGCCACGGATCCGACCATGACGTCCAGCAGTGGTCGCCCGATGGCCTCGGACCGTTCGAATTGGCGGGTACGGAGCGCCACCATGACGACGAAGAACACGACCAGGGTGGTCAGGAGGACGACCAGGGTATCCGGCTCTCCCGCATAGATCGACAGGGCCAGGACCAAGGCGAACAGGGTGACGTGGCGTCGTCGGTGCCGACCGCGGATGACCAGGATCGTGCACGCGAACAACCAACCGGACCACGAGATCACCGCGGCGATCGGCCACCCGAGGACCGAGATGAACGCGCCGCTGAGCTCGAACGCGGTGGCCGCCATGGTCGCGCCCAGCACGCCGATCCGCATGACTCTGGCCAGCACGTACATGCCGGTCCCGGCGATGAGGAGGGTGAGGAGTACCTGCACCGTGTAGTCGAGTCGCACCGGGACCAGATAGCCCACCAGGGCAGGAAGGCTGAACGTGGCTGATTGCCAGTTGAACGCCAGCGGGGCGCCCAGGGCGCTGTACGGGTTCCACAGGGGGAGGATCCCGTGGTGCACCTGGGTCCACGACAATGTGGTCCAGGGGATGATCTCGCGGATGAGATCGAAGACCTGGGAGTTGTGGGGGAGCGGCTGCGCATGTTGGGTCAGACCGAGCTCGGATAGCTGGTCGAAAGGCCCGATCGACCATCCGTGCCAGAGTGCCGGCGCCATCACCGCGGCGGCGGCGGCGACCACCCAGGCGATACCCAGGGTGTCGGGTAGCCACCGGCGGGTGGCGGGGACATGATCGCTCATCGAGGGGTGGCCAACACGCAATTCGTCGCGTGGCGAACGGCGCCGGCGCCGCGGTCGGCCACCCCCGCCGTGCACCGGGTGAGCCTGGCCTTGCCGGCGTGGACAGCGCCGGTGTGACCGATATTGCTCCAGACCCAGGCCCTCGACTGATGGATGGGGCGTTGTCCGGTGGCCGCCGTGATGAGGGCAGCCGCCACCGTCACCGATGAGATCTGGTCGTAGGTGGGAAGATCGGTCTGGTCGGGGATGACCACCATGGTCACTCCCCAGGCGTCGAGCGCCTGTCGGACATGGGTCACGGCGCCGGCGGTGAGCGTCGGCGGCACCGCGTTGGGCGCGGACAGAGCGGCGAGGACGGTGGCGGCGTCCGTCTCCTTCCCGGCCTGCAGGAGGATCCCGCCGGGGCCGCCTTCGCCGACCATCGAGAAGCGCATGTGGTCCACCGCCTGCCAGGTCATCGGATTGTCGAATGAGGTGAAGGGGGCGGGAAGGACGAGCAGGACCTGATGGTCGGGGAGCGAGGGTGCCACCGTCTTGAACCACGCAGGGAGGTTCGCGGGCCCGGCCGTCACCGGGATCGACTGGGTCAGATAGATCGCCGGCTGGACCAGGGCGATCACCGCCACTGCCGTTGCCGCCATTGCACCCCCCCAGGGAGGGATGGCGGCCGCCCGACGGCTCGGGCCGGTCGGGCCGCCTGCTTCCTTGGCCGAGGCGCGCCATCCATTGACGGCCACGTAGACGTGCTCGACGATCAACGCCAGCATGACGGCGACGGCAAGGTAGGTGATCAGGACGAAGCGGTAGGGCACGACGTTCTCGAGGATGGGCAGGTTCTGCAAGGACTTCCAGGGCAGCCATTCGCCCGCCCTGCTCCCCAGGGACAGCACGGCAGAGATGGCGGCAACGGCGCCGAACAGCCAGAGCCGGCGGTCCCGCCACCACGCCGCGGTGCCACCCACCACGACGACGGCCATCCAGGTCCCGAAGTACTGGTACGACAGGACCCGCCCCTGATAGCCGCCGACGATCCGATCGTGCAGCGTGGCCACGGCACTGTTCAACGGCGACCAACGGAAGAAGAAGTAGTTCGGTACGGTCCGTTGCTTGCGGGCGATCCGGCCGATGAGTCCCGGCCACACCGAGCTCCCGAAGTGGGACGGGCCCGAGAGCGCGTACCACGCGGGAAGGACCAGTAGCAGCAGGGCCACGGCCGCGCCGGCCGACAGGCCGGTGGCTGCATACCTCGCGTGGGCCCGGAGCTCGGAAGGGCGCCGCCAGGCCGAGTACACGACGATCAGGACGACCCCGACCACTCCCATCAGTACCGTGATCACGAGGACCTCGGTGCCGATGAAGAACTGCACCGTCAGCAGGAGGCCGAGGACGACCCCGGTCGGTACCGGCTTCCGCCGTTGCCGGAACAGGAGCTCGTCCAGACAGGCGACCACCAGCGGTGGCACCACGGCCATCCCCAGCATGAGATGGGCGTCGGTGAGGGTGACCAGGATGAACGGGGAGAACCCGTAGAGCAGGCCGCCGACGAAGGCGGCGGGAGCCCAGGTGACCCACCGGCGAAGGAGCACGTACATGGACACCGCCGAGAGCGCCGGGGCCAGGGTGAGGGCCACGTTCAGGCTGGCGATGGGGCCGAAGAGCCAGGTGACGGGGGCCAGCAGGAGGCCGATGGCGACGACACTGGTGTTGGCCAGCAGGTTCACGCCACCCGGATAGTGCATGGCTGTCGAGTAGAACGGGTTGAGGCCGTGGGCGATGGCGTAGGCCGGCCACTCGAGGAACCAGGTGAACAGCGAGGTGTCGCCGCAGCCACAGGTGGTGGTCGTCGCCGGATGGCGCCACACGTCGGACCACACGATGACCGACAGGAGAAGGTAGGTGCCGGCGCCGACCAGGAGCGACCGCCAACCATGGGAGCCGCGAGATCCGCCGTCCCCTGGGACTCGGTCGGGCTCGTCGCCCCGAGCCGGATCGCGTGACCCCTCCGTCCGGCCGCGTCGATGCGGTCACCTCGCCAGTCGCTGTCACAACACCCCCCTCTGACCGCGTCCTTTCGCCGGGCTCCGTCCCTGAGCCCCGAGGCTGACGATCACCCGGGACCATCTGCCGGGTCGGCACCCTCGCGAAGCGCCATCATCAGACCGGAGATCGTACAATACCGGGCGATTGGACGCTCCTGGGGGCACGGGGAGTGGCGGCCGCAGTCGTGCTCCGAGATGCGTCGCCGCCACGGAGCGTCGGGTCGACGCCCGTGGCGACGTCACCGGGAGCACAGTCCGCCCGCCTGGGACAGACATGACCGCCTCGAGTCAGCCGGAGTGGGTACCGTTGGTGGCGACTGACCGCTTCTCGAGACCGACCCGGCGTGCCGACGAACGCCGGATCGATGAGGGACGGCCGGTCTTGACGGCAGGAGGAGCCCATGGCGCCATCGGAGTCCGGATTCGAGCTGCGGGGCATCAACCACCTCGCCCTGGTGTGCAGTGACATGGCCCGAACGGTGGCCTTCTACACCGGCATCCTCGGGATGCCCCTCATCAAGACCATCGAGCTGCCCGGCCGGCATGGGTCAACATTTCTTCTTCGACTGCGGAAACGGGGACGCCCTCGCCTTCTTCTGGTTCCCCGATGCTCCGGATCCGGCCCCGGGTATCGCCGCCCCGGTCGGCCGGCCCGATCAGGGCAGTCTCAACAGTGCCATCGGCTCGATGAACCACGTGGCGTTCGCGGTGCCGCCCGAACGGATCGGGGAGTACCGGGACCGACTGGTGGCCGCCGGGCATCGACTGCACCGAGGTGGCCAATCACGATGACAGCGAGTGGGGTATCGCCGACGACCTCCATCCCGGTGTCTTCGTCCGGTCGGTCTACTTCCAGGACCCGGACGGAATCCTCCTCGAGTTCGCCTGCTGGACCCGCTCGTTGGTCGCCGCCGACGTCCGTCACACGCCGGCTCGTGCATCCGACTCGGCCCGGAGCTGAGGGCGCGGTGCCCGATCCTGATGCCCATCACGTCGATGGGACCGACGAGTACCGGCACACCCCCGACCCCGATCCTCTGTGGAACGAGTCCTACTACCTCGACTTCGTGGCCGATGACGGCGCCCTGGCCGGCTACGCCCGGATCGGCCTGTATCCCAACCTGGGTGTGACCTGGTGGACCACGATGATCGTGGGCGCCGACCGGCCGATGATCTCGTCGGTGGCCTTCGATCTCCCCGTCGACCAGGGGACGACCGGCCTGGTCCTCGCGAGCCGACGGCTACGACATGCGGGGCGAGTGGTCGAACCGCTGCGGGTGATGACCGTGCGAGGGACGGCACCGGGGGCGGTGCACGGCGACGCCGCCGCCCTGTACCGCGGAGAAGCCGGCGATCCGGCGTCGGTCGTGCTGGATCTGACCTGGACCACGGACGGCACTCCCTATCACTACGTGCTCACCACCCGCTATGAGGTGCCCTGCCTGGTGACCGGTGAGATCACCGTCGACGGGAACCGGATGGTCGTCGACGGGCACGGGACAGCGGGACCATTCGTGGGGGGTGCGGGATTGGTGGGCATTCGGCTGGTGCTGGGCCGCGGCCCGACTGGACGACGGCACCAGGCTTCATTTCGCCGACATCCGGATGCCCGGCCAGCGGGTGGCGTTCGGGTATGTCCAGCCCCCCGACGGCCCGGTCCGTCCCGTCGAGACCCTGGAGATGTCCGAGGTGCTCGGGGACGAGGGGCTGCCTGAGCACGGTCGGGCTCGCATCGAACCCGGCGGCTTCGATCTCGAGATCCACCCCATCGCCTTCGGACCCCTGTTGCTGACCGCTCCCGACGGCCGGACCAGTCGCTTCCCCCGCGCCGCGGCGCGGTTCGTCACCGGCGACGGTCGTCGGGGGACGGGTTGGATCGAATGGAACCAGCCCGATCAGCCCGATCCTCGGGTCCCGGGACGGTAGCGTCGTGGAGTGCGCCTCTCGCTGAACCCGTCGACCGACCCCGGCGACTACGGGTTCGTGCACCGGATCCGCACCCGCTTCGCCGAGACCGACGCCATGGGGGTCATCCATCATGGTGCCCTCGTCCCGTACCTCGAGGAGGCCCGAGCCGCGCTCCTGCGGCATGCCGGCCATCCCTATGCCGAGGTGAGGGAGACGGGCGTCGAGTTCGCCGTCCTCGAGCTGTTCGTGCGCTATCGCCGGCCGCTGTACTTCGACGACATGGTGGACGTCTACGTGGCCGCCGCCGACCTGACCCGCACCACCTTCCAGGTCGGCTATCTGCTCGAGGTCGAAGGCCAGACCCGCGCCACGGCGGTGACCGTGCACGGCGCCGTCGGTCCCGGGGGGAGGCCGGCCCGGATGCCTTCGTGGTTGACCGGCGTGGTGGCCGGCACCGCACCGAGGCCCTGAGCGGAGTCGACCCGGGGACGGGGTCAGCCCGCGATGAGGTGACCGGGATCCCCGATCCCTATGCTGGCCCCACCGGGCCGGGTGGGTTGTCCCCGTCCGGTGTGTGCTGAGCGATCAACGAGGAGAACGACCATGGCCATCGCCGTCGGCGACAGGATTCCCGATACGAAATTGATGAAGCCCGGTCCCGACGGGCCGGTGCCCGTGCAGTCGGGCGAGGCCCTCGGCACCGGCAAAGTGGTGCTGTTCGCCGTGCCCGGCGCATTCACACCCACCTGTTCGGACTACCACCTCCCGAGCTACCTCATCCGGTATGACGAGCTCAAGGCCAAGGGGGTCGACACCGTGGCCTGTCTCTCGGTCAACGATCCCTTCGTCATGGACGCCTGGGGCAAGGATCAAAATGTCGGCGATCGGGTGGTCATGCTGGCCGACGGTAACGGCGAGTTCACCCAGGCCGTCGGGCTGGAGATGGATGGGAGCGGGTTCGGACTGGGCACCCGATCGCAGCGGTACGCCATGGTCGTCGAGGACGGCGTGGTGACCGCGCTCAACGTGGAGCCCGGCCCCGGCCTCAGCGTGAGCGCCGCCGATGCCATCCTCACGGTGCTCTGACCGGACCGGCGGACGCCGCGGCGAGGTCGGAGGCCAGCGTCCTGGCCACCCCCTCGACCAGCGGGGGATCGGCGGTGACAATGCCCAGCTCCCGGTTGTCATCCAGGCTCGAGGTCGAGAAGTTCTGCGATCCCACGAAGGCGGTGGTGCCGTCGGCCACGATCGCCTTGGCGTGGAGGTAGAGGTCGTGCCCGCGAGGCGGCTGAGATCACGCACCCGGATCCCGGCACGGGACAGGGCGCGCAGCCCGGCGTCCCCCCGCGCCGCGCCGCTCATCACCACCTCGACCCGCACGCCCCGGCGGCTGGCTGCCGCCAGTGCCGTCTCGATGGCCGGTGCGCTCATCTCCTCGTTTTCGACGGTGAGGCTGCGCCGGGCCGAGTCGATGAGCCCGACCAGCGCCGGCGTCGCCCCCGGGCTCCACACCAGGCCGGCCGGAGTGGGTCCGCGTCGGGTCGGACCGCCACCCCAATCGGCGTCGAACACCCCGTCGATGGCCGAGAGCGCCGCCGGGTTCCGGTCGACCACCACGAAGTCGCGGGTCGTGGGCTCGTCGAGCGCGGTGAGGTTGCCGGTCATGACGGCCGAGACGTCTCCGTCGACGGTCAGGGACTTCTGATGGACGATGAGCCGCTCGGGGGCCCACCGGACGGCTACTCCGGCCGCGGTGAGACGGTCGAAGGCGGTCCGGTTGACCGTGGCCCCGCGGAAGGCCCGGTCGAGGAGGACCCGCACCCGGACACCCCGCCGGTGGGCGGCGGCCAGCGCGTCCTCGATCCGCCGGTCGTCGAACTCGTACATGGTCAGGTCGATGGTCCGCCGGGCGCTCCCGATCAGTGCGCGGACCGAGTGGTACCCGTCGGCCGGCTCGACGAACAGACGCAGGGGAACACCGCCCCTGTAGGTGGGCGCCCGACGGCACGGATCGTGCCGTCGACGGGGGCGGGGGCGAGCCGCAGCCGCTGACGGCCAGCACCAGCACCAGCGCCGTCAGGACCGGACCGAGGCCTCGGGTTCGCTTCACAGCGGCTGAAGGTACCGGTCGGGTGGTACGGGGCCACCGTTCCGCCACTACCGTCGGGGTCGTGGAACTCGTCGAAGCACTCCGCACCACCGGAGCCGTTCGGGATTTCGTCAGCACCGAGGTGGCCGACGACACCGTCTACCGGTTGCTGGACACCGCCCGCTTCGCACCCAACGGCGGGAACCGCCAGGCCTGGCGGGTGATCGTGGTCAAGGACGCCGGTATTCGCCGGGCCCTGCGCGACGCCTACCTTCCCGGGTGGTACCAGTACCTGGCCCAGGTGGGGGCGGGCCTGACCCCGTGGGCGGCGGTCACCGACCTCGAGCGGGAACAGGAGGCACTGGCCGAGGCCCCGGCCATCGCCGAGGCTGCCGCCGGCGAACCGGGTGGCTTTGCCGAACATTTCGACCAGGTCCCGGTCATGCTGGTGCTGGTGGCCGACCTCGCCAATCTGGCCACCGTCGATCGCGACAGCGGCCACTACACCCTGGTGGGAGGCGCATCGATCTACCCGTTCGCCTGGAGCATCCTCCTGGCCGCCCGCCACGAAGGTCTCGCCGGGGTGATGACCACCATGGTGGTCCGGGAGGAGGGCACGGTCCGCGACCTCCTCGGAGTCCCCGAGTCGGCGATCGTGGCCGGCGTCCTGGCCCTGGGCCGGCCGGTGCACCAACCAACCAGACTGCGCCGGAATCCGGTCGAGACATTCGCCACCGTCGACCGGTTCGACGGACTCCCATTGGGGCAGCGATGAGGACCGGCCCCGCCCGGTCCGAGCACGGGGGTGCCCGGTGAAGGTGCGCATCGGCGTAGGGATGGGCCTCACCCCCGTGGCCGATGCCGCCCAGTTCGGTGACCTGGTCGACGACATCGACGAGTTGGGCTTCGATTCGATCTGGTTACCCGAGATCCTCACCGCGCCGGCGCTGGATCCACTCGTCGGCCTGGCCTTCGCCGCCGCCCACAACCCCCACCTCAAGTTGGGGACGACCATCCTCCTGCCCGGGCGGAATCTGGTGCGGGTGGCCAAGGAGCTGGCCGGCCTCGACCGTCTGTCCGGCGGCCGTCTGCTGGTCACGTTCGTTCCCGGGCTGCCGCGCCGCCCCGAGTCGGCCGCCACCGGCGTGGCCGCCGGCGACAAGGGCGCCCTCATGGACGAGATGCTCCCGGTCCTCCGCAATCTGTGGGCCGGGGAGTCGGTGTCCCATCACGGCGAGGCCGCCGACTTCGACGAGGTGACCGTGTCCCCGCTCCCCGTTCAGCAGCCGCTGGAGTTCTGGACGGGGGGAATGGTACCGGCCGCGCTCCGACGCTGCGGGCGGTTCGCCGACGGCTGGCTTCCCTCGTCGTGCACCCCGGAGGAGGTGGCCGCGGCCAGGGCGGTCATCGACGAGGCCGCCGGCGAGGCCGGTCGCACGATCTCCCGCGAGCACTTCGGGGTTTCGATCGCCTACGCCAGCGGTCCTCTGTCTCCTCGGGTGATCCGGGCCGTCACCTCCACCCGCCGCGGTGTCGATCCGGCCGAGGTCGTACCCGTGGGCATCGACGGGCTGCGCGGGTTGCTCGAGCGCTTCCTCGAGGTGGGTTTCTCGAAGTTCGTGGTCCGGCCCATCGAGAGCCCGGAGTCATGGCGGAGCGAGCTCGGTGCCCTGGCCGACGGCGTGCTCGACCTCCAGACATGACCCGGAGTCGACCTGCCGAGATCGAGTTCGTGGACCACGACGACGCCGAGCTCCTGGCCCGGATGGCCGAGGTGGTGGCCAAGGGCACCGGCTGGATCAATGTCCAGCCGGTCATCGAGGAGGAGCACGAACCTCCGCCGCCGGGGCCGTTCGCCTTTCTCGGCGGATCGACCCATCACGTCCCCACCATCACCTGGATGCCGGGCAAGCGGGCCGCCAACGGCACGGTCAAACCTACGACCGTCGGACTGCAGCACGCGTCCGGTCCGCGGGTGGCCTGGCGGCTCCGCGACCTCGGCTGTGCCCTGCCCGACGGGTGGCGGGTCACCCAGGACCACCCCCGCCGGGGCCTGGTGGCGCAGGTGCCGGCCGGGTCCGACAACGGCGAGGTCATCGACTGGTTGTTGCGTGCCGCCTCCCTGGTGTGCCAGGTTCCGGCGACCGGCCGGTGGACGGCGTCGGTCCACGCCGGCCTCCCCTGACCGCGTGAGCGGTCTGCCGCTCACGGCGCCGATCCTCGCCCACCGGTAAGGTCCGATCCGACGGTTGTCGACTGCCTGCGATCCGAAGGAGGAACCCCCGTGTTGAAGGACTTCAAAGATTTTCTCCTACGTGGCAACCTGATCGACCTGGCCGTGGCCGTGGTCGTCGGGGTCGCCTTCACCGCCCTGGTGAATGCATTCGTGAAGGATCTGATCACCCCCTTGGTGGCGGCGATCTTCGGCAAGCAGAACTTCGACAATCTCACCTTCACCGTCAACGGCTCACAGTTCGCCTACGGGAGCTTCCTCAACGCGCTGCTCTCGTTCGTGCTCATCGCCACCGTGATCTTCTTCCTGGTGGTCAAGCCGGTGAACTCGCTGATGGACCGGCTGGGCGTCAGTGCCAAGGAGGAGCCGGTGCGCGAGTGCACCGAGTGCCTGAGCAAGGTTCCCGCCGCGGCCAGCCGCTGCGCCTACTGCACCTCGCCACTGACCCCGACCGGCTCCGCGCCCAGCACCTGAGCCACGATCGGGGCCGCGCCGGCGCCGGCGCCGACGTGATCGACGGGGCCGGGCACCGTGGACCGGTGGACCCGACCGGGCACCGTCCTCCAGATGGCCGCCACCACCATCAGCGCCACGAACACGATCGAGGCCACGGTGACGAAGGGCAACCACGAGGCGATGGCGAAGGCCGCTCCGGCGGCGGCGGCGGCGACGGCGGTGCACGCGGTCTGGCTGGTGGCGAACATGCCCTGGATCCGTCCCACCTCGGAGGGAGCCGACCCCTCGGTGAGCAGCGACTGGACAGCAGGCATGGCCGCCGCGAACCCGATGGCCTCCAACGCGCCGAGGAGGACCAGGGCGGGCACGTTGTGGATGAACGGGTACGAGGCGCACAGGACGGTGGAGGCACCGATGCCGGCCAGCACCAGCGCCCGACGGTCCATGTGGTCGGCCAGCCACCCGCTGGGCTTGGCCACCAGTACGAACGGAACCGCGAACAACGTCCACGAGATCCCGATCTCGAGTCCCGAGGCACCGCGGGCCAAGAGGAGCAGCGTCCAACAGATGTCGTAGACGCCGCTGCTCAGTCCCAAGGTGGCTCCGCAGATCAACGCGCCGACCATCGGCCTGCTGATCCGCACGCGGCGCAATGGTGTCATCGTGCCGTCGGATCGCGTCCTGGCCGCCCGCCGCTCGGCGTCACCTCCCGGTTCGTGGATGCGGAGGGCGGGAATGCAGGCGCCGAACGAAGCCAGGGCTGAGGCCAGGAACATCGCCCACATGTAGTGGATGCCCACGATGCTCCCCACGAGGGGGCCGACGGCCATGCCCGCCAGTTCGCCACCGTAGATGGCGGCGAAGGCCCGGCCCCGCCGCTCGACGGCCACCGAGCTGGCGATCATGGCCAGGGACGCCACGGTGGCGGCCCCGGCGCCGAGACCCTGCAGGGCCCGGAGGACGATGGCCATGGAGGCGGTGATGGGGAGGAGGAAGGAGATGCTGGCCACCCCGTAGGTGACCAGGCCGGTCACCAGCACCGGGCGCCGGCCCACCCGGTCGGCCAACCGCCCGATCGGGTACTGGGAGACCACGCCGGCGGCGAAGAACGAGGCCATGACCACGCCGGCCAACGCGTCGGAGCCGCCCAGGTGGCGGATGTAGACGGGCAGCATGGGGACGAGGGCGGTGGCCCCCATCCACTGGAGGAAGACGGTGACGGTCAGGGTGCGGATCAGCCGCTGGGACTGGTCGGGACCACTGACGACCGGGGGCGGTCCGGGGGTGCTCATGACCCGCTCGATGCCAGCCGGTCGAGGGCGACCTCGATGCCGGCCCGGAGGGCGGCCGAGGGCGGAGCCAGACCGAACAGATCGCACAGCCACAGACCGTCACAGGCCAGGCGCACCACGGTGGCCACGCTCGGGTCGAGCCCGTCCTCCTCGAGGCGGGCCTGCCAACGGTCGGCGGCCGCCTGCAGCGGCTCGAGCAAAGCGGGCTCGGCTGCCGCCGCGGCAATGACTGCCGCCCCCAGCCGGTCCTCGCGGTCGGGCCCGGTAGCGCTCGGGGCCATGGTGGCCCGGATGTACGCCCGGCAGAACCGGCCCGGGCTCTCGCCGCTCTCCATGCGGCCCTCGATGTCCCGGTCGAATTCCTCGATGATCTTGCCGACCATGCCGGCCACCAGGGCGTCGCGGGTGGGGAAGTGATAGAGCACGCCGCCCTTGCTGAGCCCGGCCTCGGCGGCGGCGGCATCGAGGGTCAACCGGGCCACGCCGTCGCGGAGGACCACCTCCTCGGCGGCGTCGATGATGCGACGCTTGGTGTCCTCACCCCGGGTGGGGGGATGGTGGGCGACGGCGGCGGCCTGCTTCATCCTCGAACTATACCGTCTGGACGGTATAGTTAGCCGTCCCGGGCATTGCCCAGGTGCCACCCGCCACAGATGCGGCACAGGTAGGGATCGAGGTCGGCCCCGGCTTCGAGGCGGAGCTGGAGCGACGACCGGTTGGCCTCGGCCTGGCTGGCATACCTGGTCTTCGGCCGGCCGTCGGCCCGCCAGTGCTCGCGGGTGCCGGCCGGGCTTTCCGCCGGCCGCGTCGGCCGGCGGCGGCCTCGGCGGGATTTGGCCACGACGCCCCTACTCGGTGTAGACGGCGGGCCGCTTCTCCCGGAAGGCGGCCGAGGCCTCGGTGAGGTTGCCGGTATGGCCGGCCAGCAGCTGGGTCCGGTTCTCGAGGTCGACGGCGGCGCGGAGGCTGCCCACCTCCAGGGAGGACCAGATGGTGTCCTTGGTCAGGCTCAGTCCGAAGGGACTGAAGGCGCACATCCCCTGGGCCAGGGAGACGGCCTCGTCCACCACCTGGTCGTCGTCGACCACCCGCGACACCAGCCCGATCCGCAGCGCCTCGTCGGCATCGACCTTCTTCCCGGTCAGGAGGATCTCGGCCGAGTTGGAGGTGCCGACGGCCCGGGGCAGGAGCCAGCTCACCCCGAGCTCGGTTCCGCTCAGCCCGTTGTTGATGCCGGCATTGCAGAACACCGCCGACCGTCCGGCCAGTCGGATGTCGGCACCCAGTGAGAGGCACATGCCGCCGCCGTAGGCCGGACCCTTGATGGCGGCCACGATGGGTTGGGGGATCGACCGCATGGCCGGGACGATGCCGCCCATGTACTCCATGGCCCGCATGCCCATCCGGTGGCGACCGAGGTCCTCGGTACCCGGGGGCATGCCGGCGTGTTCGAGCTCGAGGCCCGAGCAGAAGGCGCGGCCGGCCCCGGTCAGGACGGCCACCCGGCAGCTGTTGTCGGCGGCGACCTCCTCGAGAGCGGCATAGAGGTCGGTCACCAGGGCGAAGGACATGGAGTTGAGGCGGGACGGGTGGTCGAGGGTGATGAGCCGGACGTGGGGGTGGACCGAGCGGACCGAGACGAGTGCCATGGGTCCAGCCTCACCGACCACTGCCGTTGGCGCCACTCGGCCGACCGGTTGGGCCATCATCAGGAGGTGCCGATCGACCCGTTCAGCGCCTTCGAGCCCTACGGGGGCGCCGTCCCCCCGGAGCTGCTGACCGGGCATCTGCTGGTGGCCTCGCCCCGCCTGGCCGACCCCAACTTCGCCCGCCGGGTGGTTCTGGTCCTCGACCACGGCGACCCCGGCGCCCTCGGGGTGGTGCTCGACCGACCGGGCGGGGTGGCGGTGGGGGAGCTCCTGCCCACCTGGCAGGAGTGGGCCACCGCCCCGGGCGAGCTGTTCACCGGGGGACCGGTGGCCCGCAACGCCCTGATCGGGCTGGTCCGCCTGAGCTCCCGCCACGCGGCCGACGAGGGATCGCCGCTCCGCCCGACGGGGTGGCGGGTGCTGGTCGACGGTGACCGTCCGGTGGGAACCGTGGACCTGGCCGCGGACCCGGGCCCGGCCGGCGGGTCGTTCGTCGGCGCCCGTGTGTTCTCCGGCTATGCCGGCTGGGACTCGGGACAACTCGAGGCGGAGATCGACGACGGCTCGTGGTACGTCGTCCCGGCCCGGGCCGCCGACCCCATCTCCGCCGATCCGGAGAGCCTGTGGCGACGGGTCCTGCGCCGCCAGGGGGGCGCGCTGGCCCTCGTCTCGGGCTTCCCCGAGGACCCGGCCATGAATTTGAGCCCGCACCGGGCATCCCACCCCGACGGCTACCATCAGCGCGTGGATCACGGAGCCGGCCGGCCGGCGGTGCGCACTGCGGTGGCCGCCGATGCGCCGTCGCTCGCCGCCACGCTGGTGCGGGCCTTCGCCGACGACCCGGTGGCCAACTTCATGTTCGCCGGGGACCGCCGACGCCGGCACGGACTGCATGCCTTCTTCACCTCGCAGCTCCGCCACCAGTACCTGCCCGACGGGCACGTCTACACCACCGAGGCGATGGACGGTGCCGCCCTGTGGGGCCCGCCCGACGCCGTCCGGAACGGGCTCAAGGAGCTGGTCGAACTGCTCCCCGCCGCACCCTTTCTGGTCAGCGCCCGCAGCCACCGGGCGCTCCGCCTGCTCTTCGAGGTGGACGGGCTCCGCCCCAAGGAGCCGCACTGGTACCTGGCCACCCTGGGGACGGAGCCGTCCCGACAGGGGAAGGGTGTGGGCTCGGGCCTCATGGAATCGATGACCGAACGGATCGACGAGTCCGGCCGTCCGGCCTACCTCGAGTCGTCCAAGGAGCGGAACGTCCCCTTCTACGCCCGGT
The DNA here is from genome assembly GCA_963837805.1 of uncultured Acidimicrobiaceae bacterium. Taxonomy (GTDB): domain Bacteria; phylum Actinomycetota; class Acidimicrobiia; order Acidimicrobiales; family RAAP-2; genus Bog-756. Next base: position 209,376 of record CAWIOU010000014.1, on the reverse strand, counting down.
TCGGCTTCGAGGTGGTCGAGGAGCTCCACTCCAAGGTGGGCAGCCCGCCCATCTGGCGCATGTGGCGCGAGCCGCGGGTGCCCGGAGGGTAGGTCGGACTCATGGGGCGGTGACCGAGCGGCCCACCGTGGCCGGGATGGTCGTGGCCGTTCAGTCCCCGACGTGGACGCCGTCGGGTCGGTCGCCGGGCACTGCCACCACCGCGTCGAGGAGCTCGCCGAAGGCGCGGGTCGGGGCCGACGGCAGCCCGCGGCTGCGCTGGGCCACGCCGACCCGGCGACGGGGCAGTCCCTCGATGGAGACCGGGTGGACCTGGGCACGGAGGATCGAGGGGATGGCCGTGGCGGGCAGGATGGCCGGTCCGTAGCCTTCGAAGGCGAGCGAGGCGATGAGCCGGAGCCCGTCGATCTCCGCCGCCGGCAGGAGGGTGATCCCGAGCGGCCGGGTGACGGCGTCGAGCTCGTCGCGAAAGGCCGTACCCGGGACCGGCAGGATGAGCTCCATGTCGGCCAGGTCCTCCAGCCCGAGGGGGCGCCCGGGGTCGATCATGGCGTGGCCCTGGGGAAGCACCAGCATGAGGTCCTCCTCGAACAGGAGCCGGGTGGCCAGGTCCCGGCCCGAAACGGGCAGGTGGAGGATGGCCAGGTCCAGCTGTCCGCTGGCCAGCTGGGGCTCCAGTCCGGTCGTGTTGCCCTCGACCACCACCAGCCGCAACTTGGGATGACGCTTGCGGGCCATGTCCATCAGCCCGGGGACCAGCCACCGGGCCGTCGTCCCGATCATCCCGACCCGGACGGTGCCGGCTACTTCGTCCTTGCATGCGGCCACGTCGGAGACCAGGGCGTCGAGCTCGGAGAGGATGCGCCGGGCCCGGGCGACCACGACGGTGCCCTCCTGGGTCAGCCGGCCGTCGGCCCGGTCGAAGAGGGGAGCACCCAACTCGCGTTCGAGGCGGGCCACGTGGGCCGAGATGTTCGACTGGACGGTGTTGAGGTGTTCCGCCGCGGCGGAGAAGGTGCCGTGGTCGCTGACCGCGGTCAGTGCCTGTAGATGCCGGATTTCCATCGCTTTAGATGATAGCAGATATCAATATTAGCTGCTTGACTGATTGCTCGCGGCCGTTATACGATAGAGGCCAGACCACAGGATGCTTAGGAATCCCCCTCCTATCCTTGTTGAGTCAGTGCGAAGGAGTCGCCTCCCCCCCTGGCGACTCCTTTGCCGCGTCAGGGGGTCGGTTCCGGCCTCGGATCCGTGATCCCGGCGGTATCGGCCCGGCGGTAGCGTGAGGGCATGCCCACCCACGGTGCCGTCTTCGTCGATCTGGACCGCACGCTGATCCGGTCGGCCAGCGGACCGGTCTTCCAGCAGGCCTTGGAAGCCGAGGGCGTCCTGTCCCCCGGACGCCATCTCCCCGGCGACAGTCTCATGTACGGGTTCTACAACCGGTTCGGTGAGACCCTGCCCTTCATCGGTCTGGCCCGGGCCGCGGCCGCCGTCATGCGCAACCGGTCGGCCGAGGCCACCCGCCGGGCCGGCAAACAGGCCGTTCCCGCCCTCGTCGACCTGGTTCAGCCCTGGGCCCTCGAGGTCCTGGCCGGCCACCAGGCCGAGGGCCGGCCCCTGGTGCTGGCCACGACGTCGCCGACCGACCTGGTGACACCCCTGGCCGAGGCCCTGGGGTTCGACGCCGTCATCGCCACCCGGTACGCGGAACAAGACGGCCGTTACACCGGAGGGATCGAGGGGCCCTTCGTCTGGGGCATGGGCAAGCGAACCGCCGCCGCCCGCTGGGCCAACGAGAACGGGATCGACCTGGCGGCGTCCCACGCCTACTCGGACAGCCTGTTCGATCTCCCGCTCTTCCTCGCCGTCGGCCATCCCCACCCGGTGAACGCCGATCCCCGGCTCACTGCGGTGGCCCTGGCCCGTCGGTGGGCCCTCGAGAACTGGGACCGGCCCCCGGGGATCCCCTCGGTGGTCGGTTTCGAGCCCTACCACCTGGTGCGGCCCCTCTTCCGGCCCGAGGCCTTTCCCTATGCCCGGTTCGACATCCGGGGCCTGGAGAACATCCCCCGGTCCGGGCCGGTGCTGCTGGCCACCAACCACCGCAGCTATTTCGACGTGGCCGCCGTCGGCATCGTGGCCGCCCGCCTGGGCCGACCGGTGCGGTTCATGGCCAAGCGGGAGGTGTTCGACGCACCGATCGTGGGCCACCTGGCCCGAGCTCTGGGCGGTATCCAGGTGGACCGGGGGAGCGGGTCGTCGGACCCGATGCGGCGGGCCTCGGCCGCCCTGCGGGCCGGTGAGGTGGTCATCGTCCTGCCCCAGGGGACGATCCCCCGCGGCGAGGCCTTCTTCGACCCGGTCCTGGTCGGCCATACCGGAGCCGCCCGGCTGGCCGCCGAGACCGGGGCCCCGGTCATCCCGGTCGGCCTGTGGGGGACCGAGCGGGTGTGGCCCCGCTCGTCGAGGGTCCCCAACTTCGGCGCCCTCCCGCACCCACCCCGGGTGACCGTGACCGTCGGCCCGCCGGTGACGCTGGGCCTCGAGGATGCGGTGGCCGACACCGCCGTGCTCATGGCGGCCATCGCCGACCTGCTGCCCGAGGAGGCCCGCCTCCAACGGATCCCCAGCGAGGAGGATCTGGCCCGCACCCGACCGCCGGCGTGACCGTGTCGGCCCGGTCGGTCGCGGAGGGATTGTCACCGCGCGCCGCCACCGCGGTGGAGGCGCTCAAATGTCCAACCGGCTGTCGCGGGCACTGGGCCGGGGACGGGGGACGGTGGCCGGGGGGCGGGTCGGCCTGGCCATCCATCCCGGCCTGCTCGCCGACCTTGCCGCAGGCAGGAAGGTGGCGCTGGTCACCGGCACCAACGGCAAGACCACGACGACCCGGATGTTGTCGGCCGCCCTGACCGGGGAGGGGACCGCTCCCGTCGCCAGCAACGACACCGGCGCCAACATGCCCGCCGGTCACGTCGCCGCCCTGGCCGGGTCCGCGCCGGGGGCCGACGCCGTGCTCGAGGTCGACGAGGGGTATCTGGGCCGGCTCATCGACGACACGTCACCCCGGGTGGTCGTCCTCCTCAACCTGTCGCGGGATCAGCTGGACAGGATCTCGGAGGTCAGGATGTTGGTCGACCGGTGGCGGGCCGCTCTGGGCGGGCTGCCCAGCGGGACCGGGGACAGGCCGGCCACCGTGGTGGTGGCCAATGCCGATGATCCGATGGTGGCGTGGGCCGCCTCGTCCGCTCCCGATGTGCGGTGGGTTGGGGCCGGCCAGGTGTGGCGCAACGACGCCGTGGGCTGCCCGGCGTGCGGGGGCGGGATCGTCTTCGGCCCCGGGGGGGAATGGGCGTGCGACCGGTGCGACTTCGCCCGCCCGGACCGCCACGCGTGGCTCGAAGGTCGGGATCTGGTCACGGCCGACGGCGGTCGCTGGCCGGTCGAGATCGGTCTGCCGGGCCAGTTCAACCGGGCCAATGCGGCCATGGTGGCCGTCGCCGCCCCGCTGATGGCCGAGGGGGATGGCGGTCGGTCGACCCTGCTCACCCCGGCGGTGGCGCTGGCCCGACTGGCGGCGCTCGACGAGGTGGAGGGCCGCTTCGCCGGACCCAGCGGTCCGGCCACGCCGGTCCGGCTCCTGCTGGCCAAGAACCCGGCCGGGTGGACGGCCATCTTCGATCTCCTCGACGAGAGCGGGCCGAACCGCCTGCCCGTGGTGCTCTCGGTCAACGCCCGCGTGGCCGACGGCCTCGACACCAGTTGGCTGTGGGACGTGCCCTTCGAGCGGCTGGCCGGGCGGCCGGTGGTGGCCACCGGGGACCGTCGGCTCGACCTGGCCGTACGCCTCCGGTATGCCGAAGTGCCCTGCACGGTGGTCCCCGATCCTCTGGACGCCCTCGACCGGGCCGTGGGGTGCATCCCGGCCCCCGCCGGACCGGCCGGGCCGGGGATCGACTTTGTCGCGAACTACACCGCGTTCGCCGAACTCCGGAGCCGGTTGTGAGTCGGGCGGGAGCGGGTCGCTGGTCATCGCCGTCGTCTTCCCCGACCTGCTCGGGACGTACGGCGACGGAGGGAACGGGCTGGTCCTGGCCCGGCGGGCGTCGTGGCGCGGCATCGACACCGAGCTCCTCCAGGCCCAGTCGGGGCGGCCGTTGCCCACGGCCGACATCTACTGCATCGGCGGTGGGGAGGACGGTCCCGAGGTGCGATCGGCCGAGGCCCTGCGCCAGGACGGCACCCTGGCCCGGGCGGTCGGGCAGGGCGCGGTGGTCCTCGGGGTGTGCGCCGGCTTCCAACTGCTCGGCACCTCGTTCCCCGACAGCCACGATCGGCCCCACGAGGGCCTCGGCCTGCTCGACGTGTCCACCCGCAAGGGCACCGGCACCCGGGCGGTGGGCGAGGTGGTGGCGGCACCGGCCGCCGCCGGACCGTTGACCCCTGACGGCAGTCGCCTGCCCCCGCTGACCGGCTTCGAGAACCACGGCGCGGTGACCACCCTGGGCGCGGCGGCACGGCCGGTGGCCGAGGTGGTCCGGGGAGTCGGCAACGGGTCCGGCGACCGGACGGAGGGGGCCTGGTCCGGACGGGTCCTCGGCACCTATCTCCACGGGCCGGTCCTGGCCCGCAACGCCGTCCTGGCCGACCTGCTGTTGGGGTGGGCCCTGTCGACCTCGGACGGGCCCGCCCGCCTGGTCGCCCTCGACGACACCGAGGAGACCGCGCTGCGCAACGAACGGCTCCGTGCCGGCGAGCGGTCGGGGACCGGCCGGTTCTTCTCGAGGCTGGCCGGGCGCCGCGCTTGAGCCGAGGTCCAGTCGCTCGAGCGCGTCCGCTTGGGCCACTCGGCCCCGTCGTCGGCGTCGCCTCGTCCGGGGGCCGGGGACAGGGCCCACGAGCGGCGCCAGGCGGCGATTTCGGGGCCCTGGAGCGGGGGCGTGGCTCCCCGGGCGGCCTGCTTGCGGGCCGTCCACCAGTCGGAGCCGGCCTCGTTGGCCAGGGTGGCCACGGCCGTCTCGATGCGCTCGCCGAAGCGGCGGGCCTTCTCGTCCTCCTCGGGCCACAGGGGCGTGCCGAAGGTGATGGTGGCCCGGGTCCGGCGGAGGCCCTTGCCGCCCTTGGGCAGGATGTGCCGGGTCCCGTCCAGGTGGACCGGCACCACCGCGCATCCCGAGCGCGAGGCGAGGTAGGCGGCACCGCCGGTGAACTCCTGCCCCCAGCCATCGGGGGAGCGACCGCCCTCGGGGAAGATGATCAGATTCCAGCCGTCGGCCAGCAGCCCGGCGGCCAGGTCGGCGGAACGTCGGTTGACCTTGTTCCGCTCGATGGGGATGGCGGCCAGGAGGAAGGACCAGGCGTCGGCCTTCCAGCGCCGGTCGAAGAAGTAGTCGGCCGCCGCCGCCACCACCGTTCGATGGCGGAACCGCAGCGGGAGGCAGCTCAACAACAGTGGGGTGTCGACGTGACTGGAATGGTTGGCGGCGAAGATCACCGGGCCCTCGAGGGCGGTGAGCCCCTCCTCGCCGCGGATCAGCGGTGAGGCCACGATCCGGGCCAATGGCCGGGCCACGTTGTCGAGCACCATGGCCCGGGCCAGCCGCACCGGGTACCGCCGCGACCAGTCGGTGTCGTAGTGGACGCCCAGCTCGGGTTCGGGTGGTGGCCGGGGGACCGATTCGGGCCAGCTCGGAGCGGCCAGCGGGAACCGGGCCCGTCCGAGACGCGAGGCCAGGGCCGACGGCGACAGCCGGCCGAGGGGACCGCCGCCGAGGTCGTGGCCGGTGCCGCCCCCGAGGGCCGAGTCGACCGCCACAGCCCGCCCCGCTCGCAGGGAGTTGGAGGACCCTTTCTTGGCCGTCACTGCACGTCGGCCATCAGGATGGGCGGTGCGTGGAGGTGGACCAGGGAAGGGGACGGGCCGACCACGTCCTGGGCCATCTCCAGAGCATCGGCCAGGGTGGATGCCACCCGGAACCCGAGGCGGTGGACGGCGGCGCGGTCGCCCCCGACCACGATGACCGCGCCGAGGTGCTGGAGGGCGTGGGCGCACCAGTACCACATGTAGAAGGGATGGACGCCGTGGTAGGCGTGACCGGTGCGGTAGAGGTGGATGTACCACGGGTCGGTGGCGAACGACTCCTCGAACCGGTCGGCCACCTCGATCGGGTCGGTCGTCTCGGTGAGCACCTGCTCGAAGAAGTCGATGTAGCTCGGATGGTGGACCGGGTTGAACTCCCACGGCGTCGGGTGGGTCATGATGAGGACGCCGCCCTCGCGCACCAAGGGCTTCCCCCGGTACAGGTTGAAGAAGTAGCCGAGCCCGAGACACGCCACCAGGATCGGGTTTAGGATCGAGTTCACGTTGTAAGGGCTGATGTACGGCAGGCCCATGGTCAGGATGTCGGACTGGCCCTCGACGGGCACGCCCTGTTGCTCCCAGACCCGCTCGGTGGTCAGGGCGTGGACGGCCTCCACCTCGCCGGCGTGCACGGAGGTCATGCGGTGCGGGGCCCGCACCGAGTGGAAGATCTGGCGGGCCACTCGGGGCGGGGTGCGGTCCAGCGCCTTGGACGAGGCCAGATAACCGAGGCGGTCCTTGGCGCTCCATTCCCACTCCCGCTTCTGCAGGAAGCCGAACGGGCCGGGGAAGGTGTCGTTGTTGAGGGTGGTCTCGATCTGGAACACGGTGACCCCGCTGTCGGCGATCAGGCGGCCCATCCGCCAGTTCGAGGAGTGCAGTTCCGAGCGGTGTTGATCCATGAACGAACGGCTCTTCTGCATGGTCAGGGGGTTGTGGTGGTGACGGAGGCTCTTGTAGCTGGCCAGGCCGGTGGCCACGCTCTTGTGCCCCCCGTCCATGGCCACCAGGTTGATGTTGACGTAGACCAGCAGGTCGCTCTCCGCTGCCCGCCGGTTGATCTCCACGTCCTCGCCCTGGTCGGTCAGCCCCAGGTGGACGAGGGCATCGGGATCCTCGGCGTCGTGCTGGGTGAGCAGACCGTTGGGGGCGAAGGCGTCGTAGATGCGGTCGCCGATGGCGTGGCGCAGTTCGGCCTCGGTCATCCGCCGGTGGAGGGCCAGGGCCACGATCAGTTCGACATCGTCCACGCCGGCGTCGGCGGCCATGTCGAGGACCTGTTCGATCACCAATTGGCGGATGTCGGGCTGTTCCATGGGCGGCAGGGGCAGGGAGATGTCGTCGAAGGCGACGGTCAGCTTCATCCCGGGCCGCAACAGGGCGGGCAGCGGGTCGCGGTCGCCCACCGGATGGTTGAGGGCCGAGCGGATGGCGGCCGGGGCATCCGGCAACGGGTCGACCGGCTCGGGGGCGTAGATGACCCGGCTGCCCTCGGGCAACCGCTCGAGGCTGAACCGTTCTCCGTGCCAGAACAGGGTCGGCGGCGTGGAGCGATCGACCTCGAGCACGAATCCGGGCCTGGGGCTCATCGGGTGCTTCCTTTCGGTTTGCGCAGATCGAAGACCACCTTCACCGCGCCGCGTCGGCCGGCGGCGCCGGCGTGGCCGATGGCCTCCTCGTAGCGCTCGAGCGGGTAGGCCGCGCTGACCAGCGAGCCGAGCCCGGCGGAGGTCACGAGGTCGATGGCCAGTTCGAAACTGCGCGGCGTGTCCAGCGTGGACGTGGACGACTCGGCACCGTAGGCGTAGGCTCCCACCACGGTGAGCTCGCGGTGCCACAGCGGCGCCAGGTCGATCGAGACCCGACCGGGCATGCCCACCAGCACGACCCGGCCGCGGGGGCGGACCATGGCCAGGGCATGGGTCAGCGACTCCGACGTGCCGACGCAGTCGAAGACCACGTCGGCCCCGTTGGTGAGGCGACCGGCCAGCACCAGCGATCCGGAGCGTCGCCGCACGGCCCGGGCCAGCTGGTCGGGTGCCACCACGGCGTCGGCGCCCAGCGTCTCGGCCAGGTTCCGCTGGCGGGGGTGCTTGGCGCCCACCATGACGGTGCATTCGGTCGCCGGCCGGACCACGTGGGCGAGGGCGGCCACCACGGCCAGGCCGAGGGTGCCGGCCCCGATGACGGCCACCGTGTCGCCGTCGGCCACTCCACCGGTGAGCACGGCGTGGACGGCACAGGCGGTCGGCTCCACCATCACGCCGTCCTCGTCCGAGAACCCGTCCGGTACCGCGTGGAGCTGGGAGGAGTGCGCCGCCAACCCGGCGTGGGACCAACCGCCGCCGGTATCGGCGCAGAACCCGGTCTGCAGGCCGGGTTCGATGTCGCCGAAGGCCACGTTCCCGCACAGGCCGGTGTGCCCGGCGGCACACTGCGGACACAGCGGGTGGATGTGCCGGGGGGCGCACCCCAGCACCGGCTCGATGACCGCCCGGGCGCCCGGCGCCAACGGGGCGCCGGCGTGGTCGGTCCCCCCGGACTCGAGCACCCCGACCACCTCGTGGCCGGGGACGAAGGGAAAACTGACCATGTCCTCGAAGTAGCGGGAGCTGCGGCCGTCCAGGGTGGCCAGGTCGGAGCCGCAGATGCCCGAGAGCAGCGGGCGGAGATGGAACCAGTCCCCGGCGGGAAGCCCGGGAGGGTCGGCGTCGAGGAGCTGGAGGGGCCCGACGCCGGCGCCCCGGCCCGAACCGAGCAGCGATGCCACCCGGGAGGCGGCGAAGCGGGGCACATTGCGCTCGAGGACGAGGGCTTTCATCGCCGCACGTCCGAGGTTGACCGCCGGGCCGCCCCGGCCAGCGCGGCCTGGCTGGTGTACCCGCGTCGACGCGAGTCCCGGCGGTCGACCGGCCCCAGGGGGAGCGGGGGTTGCGAGCCGCCGTCGGCCTTCGACCAGTGTTCGACGTGCCAGCCCCGACGGCGGGCGATGGCGGCCAGCTTGGCCTCGGGATTGACCGCCACCGGGAAGCCCACGGCCTCGAGCATGGGCAGGTCGCTGGCCGAGTCGGCGTAGGCCATCGACTCCTCCAGCTGGAGACCCTCGGACTCGGCGTAGTCGCCGAGGACCAGGGCGCGGGCCTCACCGATGGGCGGGAGCTCTTCGAGCCGGCCGGTGAACTTGCCGTCGATCTCGCCCAGACGGGCGCACACGATGTCGTCGAACAGCGGCCGCAGGGGCTCGACCACCAGGTCGAGAGCGCCGGTGATCAGGATGGTGCGGTGGCCGAGGGCCCGGTGCTGGCGGACCCGGGCAATCCCGGCCGGGAACGATTTGGCCAACAGCAGGTCCGAGAAGAGCTCCCAGCCGTCGTCGCGGAGTCGGTCGACGGGGGCGCCCTCGTACCGCCGGTAGAAGGTCCGCAGGAAGTCGCCGCGGTCGCGTCGGTCGAGGACGAGCAGTGACGGTGCCTCACGCACGAGGTCGGCCACGAAGGCGGCTCGCTCGGCCGCGGGGAGGTGACGTGAGGCCAGCCAGGCGTAGGAGTCGACCACGTTGGAGGCGATGAGGGTGTTCTCGAGGTCGAAGGCGGCCAGATGCCGGTCGGGGGAGAGGATCGCCTTGCGGGCCCGATCGGTACGGCTGGGCTGGGTGGACCGTCCCGGCGACGTGCGGACCCGGGCGTGCTCGATGACCGAGGGCAGGTGGACGTCCCGGACGTAGGAATCCCAGTCGACGGCGGCCGGGTCGAAGCAGAACGTGGTCCGGTCGTCACCGTCCATCCGGTCCCACAGGGCCATCAGCCGGTCGACCCGGTAGCGGGCCTCGGTCTCGGTGTAGGCCCCGTACAGCTCGACGTAGCCGAGGGCGCGGTCGGCCAGCAGGTGCCTCTCCTCGAGGGCGGCCATCCACGCCGCCTGGCGGCCGCGGATGGGGAGCGAGCCCACCACCTTTTCGGCCAGGTCCATGGCCTTGCTGGCCCGCGACAGTTGGCGCTGCACCCGGCCGCGGCCCGGGAAGGACCACGCCGGTACGACGATGGGCTGGCCGTCGGCGTCGTAGAGGGGATGCTCGAGGAACCAACCCTGGACCAGGTCGACCAGGCGCCCGTAGCGGAACGGGTTCCGGACCCCGGAGGCGACGTGGTACACGCTCGGGCCCCGGTACTCCTCGGGGGGACTGACCACGGCTTCGGCGGCCACGGCGATGATGGCCGCCACCACCAGGTCGACCGGGATCACGTCGGTTACCCCTTCGGGGACGCCGGGGAACTCCCGCAGCAGTCCGCGGGCGTAGGAGACGATGATCGGCTCGGCCATGCGGAAGCCGCGTATCCATCCCGGCCGGGGCTCGGCCAACGCCGATTCGATGATCGACGGCCGGATGATGGTCATGGGGACGGTGTCCCCGAATTGGGAGACCAGCGCCCGCTCGCCCAGGGCCTTGGTGTAGGGGTAGGCGTCGGGCCATCCGAGCGACTGGGCCCGGGCCTGGCCCGAAGAGACCATCTGCTTCTTGACCCAGTCCTCCCGCAGGCGCTCGGCCCGCTCGGCCAGGAGATGGAGCCCGGCGCCGCCGAGGTCCCGGCGTGCCTCCTTGGCGAAGGTGGCCAGCCGGGCCGATCCCCGTGACTGGGCGTCGAAATCGCTGCGTTGGCGGCGGGCGGCGTCCACCTCGGTCCGCCAGTCGACGTCGACGGTGAACCGGTTGCCGTCGAGGAGCTCCTCCCGGGCCTCGCCCTGGTGGGTCCCGGCCACATAGGCCGTCGACACCGGGAGGAAGTGGACCGGGCCCCGGCGTCCCTGGTCGGCGGCCCGTCGGCGGGCCGCGGCCACCGCTGCGGCCACCCGGGACGGGCCGAGCAGATTGACCTCCACGGCGGCGTCGAGGGGCGAGTCGAAGCTGACGGCGGCGGCCGAGTGGACGACCAGGTCGCACTCGGACAGCAGCTGCAGGCCGTCGTCGTCCAGGCCGAGTCCGTCGGTGGCCACATCGCCGGCCACCGATGACACCCGGGCCGCCACCTCGGCGTCGAAGCGGTCGCCGTATTCCTCGCGCAGCCGGTCGAAGCAGTCGTTCTTGAGGATCTCCCTCGTCGCCCGCTGCTGGGGCGTGGCCCGGCGGCCCGGGCGGATGAGCAGGACCACGCGGCTGTCGGGGACGCGGCGGAGCAGTCGCTCGACCAGGGCCGTTCCCAGGAACCCGGTGGCGCCGGTGACGAAGAACTGCTTGCCGCTCAGTGAGTCACGGACACCGGTCACCGGATCTGTCTACCATATGGTAAGTGACCGAGTCGAGCATCGCCGGAGACCAGACCCCGGGACGGGAGCGGAGCCGGGCCCGACGGCAGCCGGCCGGGGGACGGCCGGGTACCGAGCGCGGCGAGCACCTCGGAACGGATCCTCGATGCCGCACTGGCCTCGTTCGCCACCCGGGGGTACGACGCCTCGTCGCTCGATGCCCTGGCCGCCGGGCTCGAGATCCGCAAGCAGACCATCCTCTACTGGTTCCCGTCCAAGGAGGTGCTGCTCGAAGCCGTGATCGACCGGAGTGCGGTCGAGCTGTCGACCGCACTCGAAGCCTCGTTGGCCGGGGCCGGCACCGGGTGGTCACGGGTCGAGTCAGTGGTGCGGTCGGTGTTCCGCCTGGCCGCCCGACGCCCGGAGCTGCTCGGGCTGGTGCGCGAGATGGGTCGCCTGGGTACGCCGGCCGCCACCCGCCTGGTGGTGGCGCTCGAACCCCTGGTGACCCGGGCCACCGAGTTCCTGGAGGCGGAGATGGACGCCGGTCATATGCGGCGGCATGAGCCCAAGCTGCTGTTGTTGGCCATCTACTCCACCGTGACCGGGATGCTGACCGAGGTCGACGTGTTGCGCGCCTTCGGTGAGGAACCCACCGCCCGGTCGCTGGTGCGCCGGAGGAACGAGATCCTCGAGTTGCTGCGCTCGGCGTTGGTCACCGAGCCGAACTGACCGGCGGCCGGCCGGCGGTGTCAGTCGGCGGCTTTGGTGGCCTTGCGTTGGCGACGGGTGGGCTTCGGTGCCGGCGGCGGGGGACGCTTGGGCGTGTAGCGCTTGTTGGCTTCGGGCTGGGCCGGTCCCTTCTTGCGCGAACCCGCGGACCCGGCCGACGGACGGGCCGGCCCGGAGGCGGCCCGCTTGGTCGCCGGTCGCGAGGTGGCTTGCGACCGTTCGGCCCGCAGCTTGGCCGCCCCCTCCTTTTGCATCTTGTACGAGCGGTAGAGGAGCCAGGCGGCGAGGGCGAGGAAGGGCAACCCGAGGAAGATGGTGGAGGTGCCGAACATCAAGAAGGTGAACAGGGCGGCGAAACCGACCGGCGCCCGCCGACCCAGATAGGTGGCACCGAAGAGCAGCGACGCCGCAGGCGATCCCCAGGATGAGCGTCGTCTGCGGGGTGAGCTGGCCCTTGGCCAGACGGAAGTTCTTGTTGTCGGTTTCGACGAAGTAGATGGCCACGCCGAACAGCACGGCGGCAATCGAGGCGAGGAGCGAGAAGCGACGCTCGCGGGGGTCGAGCTTGTCGATGGCCCGCTTGGTGGCGCGTGCCTCCCGGCGCAGCTCCCGGGCGCTGTCGTCGGTCTGGTCGGCCACGGCAGTCAGGCTACCGGCCCTGCCCGACCGGTTGGATCCGGCCCGGCCGGCCCTCTCCCCGGCGGACGTCGTCGCACCGCCCGCTCATCCACCTCGGAGCACCAGCCGCAACCCCTCGTTCTCCTCCGGCGGGATGACCCAGGTGACGCTGGTGCTCCCGTCGGCACCGACGGGCATGCCCTCCTCGAGACGGGCCCCGGGGACCTCCCCGGGGTCGTCAATCTCGAATTCGAGATGATGGACCCGGCCGTTGCGGCCGGCGAGCCAGTGGCCGAGTAGGGACGGCGAACTGCCGGCGGGGCTGACCAGACGGAGTCCCATCGGTCCACCCCAGGACAGTTCCACCCAGCGGTGGTCGCCGTCGATCCCCTCGGCCGTCACGTCGCCGCCGAGAAGTCCCACGAAGAGGGGAGTGGCCACCTCGAGGTCGGCGACGGCGTGGGTCGCGAATCGCAGAGCACCGGGCCGGGCGGGCCCGCTCCGGTCCGGTCGCTGTCGCTTCTCGGTCGGGAAGCCGTCGGGCGGGGGACCGGTCCACGGGCTGGGCGCCTGGGCCAGCTGGAGGACGACTCCGGTGGCCTGCTTCGGATGGATGAACGCCTCCATCCACTCGGGGGCGCTGAGGTCGATGCCGATGGGCTCGTACCCGGCGTGGCGGATCTGTTCGATGGCCAGGACCAGGTCGGGAACCTTGAAGGTCAGGTGGTGGGGCCCGGGCCCGTTGTGGGCGAGGAACCGGTGGAGGAAGTCGTTGGCCGCGACGTCGTTGGGCATGAGGAGCTCGAGCCGGGCGCCGTTGGCGAACTCGATCTGGCCGGGTGCAAATCCGGTGCCCGTGCCGCCGCGAGCTCCAATCGGCACCGAGGTCGACGGCATAGCCGGTGCCATACATCCCGCCACTGGTGCACGGCGTGGGCCACGTGATCGAGCACGACACCGTCGATCGTCGTTCCGGACATGGGCACACACTGCTTCCCGACGCCCCAGGTTGTCGAACCCGCCGTCCGGGATCCGGTTGTGACCGTCATCCTTCGCCTGTACGGTCGAGTCATGGACTTTCGTCGCCAGTCGGTGGTCGAGTTGGCGCACCAGGTACGCGGCGGCGAGCTGACTGCGGCCTCGCTGGTCGATCACGCGCTCGATCAGATCAGCAAGCACAATCCGCGGCTGAATGCGTTCGTGGCCGTGGACGAGGAGCGGGCCCGCGCGGCTGCCGCCGGCATCGACCGCAAGGTGGCTGCCGGTGTCGACCCCGGCCCGCTGGCCGGTATCCCGCTCGGGGTGAAGGATCTGGAGGACGCCGCCGGCTTCGTCACCACCCACGGCTCGGCCGCGTTCGTCGACGGTTCGGTGGCGGCCGCCGACTCGGCCATGGTGGCCCGGCTGGTGGCGGCCGGATGCGTGGTGGTGGGGAAGACCAACACGCCGGAGCTGGGGTGGAAGTCGGATACCGACAACACCGTGTTCGGCCCGACCCTCAACCCGTGGAACCTCGATCACTCGCCGGGTGGGTCCTCGGGCGGGAGCGCAGCCGCCATCGCCGCCGGGTTGGTTCCGCTGGCCACCGGCTCCGACGGCGGCGGGTCGATCAGGATCCCCTCGTCGTGCTGCGGGCTCTCCGGTGTGAAGCCCTCGCTCGGGCGGGTGCCGAGTGGTGGTGCGGAGCCGCCGGATTGGCAGCATCTCTCGACCCGGGGCCCGATGGCCCGGCGTCTGGGCGACGTGGTGGCCGCGCTCGACGTGGTGGTCGGGCCCGGATCCGAGCGACCTGCGGTCCCTGCCCCGGCCCGAGGCGTCGTGGACGGCCACGCTCGATGACGCCAAGCCGCCCCGCAAGGTGGCGTGGTCGCCGACGCTGGGCTACGCCGAGGTCGATGCCGAGGTGCTGGCCATCTGCGAGCGAGCCGTCGAGGTGATGGCGTCGCTCGGGACCGAGGTGGTCGAAGTCGAGACCGTGTTCGACGCCGATCCGGTCGACGAGTGGCTGACCTTGGCCGGCGTCTACAACCTGAGGACCTACGCCGGCGTGCGGGGTACCGCGGTGTGGGACCGGGTCGATCCGGTGCTGGCCACGGTGATCGACAGCGCGGCGTCGACCACTGCGCTGGACCTGGTCCGGGCCGAGGACGCCTGCCACACGCTCAATCTCCGGCTGGTCGACCTGTTCCACGACGTGCGGCTGTTGATCACCCCGACGGTGGCCGCGGCACCGCCGCCCCGTTCGCTGGACGGCTCCGGGATGATCAACGGTACGGCCGACTACAACTGGGTCAAGTTCACCTACCCGTTCAACCTGACCCGGTCTCCGGCGGCGTCCGTCTGCGCCGGGTTGACGTCGTCGGGAATGCCGGTCGGACTGCAGCTGGTCGGACCTCAACACGCCGACCTGGTGGTGCTGCGATCGGCGGCCGCCCTGGAGGAGGCGATCGGTTTCGATGCGGTTGCGCCCTTCCCTGCCGCATCGGGGGTCTGAGGGTGATGGCCACGTTTCGACCCCGGTGAACCGGGCTACGATGAGACGCCTGTTCCGCCAATGTCCCTTCCGGCGGTGGTCAGGGCCCGGGCGTTTAGCTCAGTTGGTTAGAGCGCAGCCTTCACACGGCTGAGGTCGGAGGTTCGAGTCCTCTAGCGCCCACGCAAACGGTCCAGGTGAAGATGATTCGGGCGGGGCGCTCGGCCCACTGGTAGCCGGTGTGACACGGGGCTGACAAATCGCACTCTACCGATGGCCGTGATGTCCGCTTGTTCAGGCGCAGAGGTCGCCATTGCGTCAAGAGCGTCATTGACCTTGTTCTCGGACCCCGGAAACAGGTGCCCGTAGCGATCGAGGACCGTGACCACGGAGTTGTGGCCGGCTCTCACGGCGATCTCATTGCGGGCTAGCACACGCGGCGATCCAGAGGGCTACGGCAGTGTGGCGAAGATCATGCGGACGCAATTGCTTGAGGCCAGCCTTCTTGCCAGCAGGCTCCCAAACTCTGTGTCGCCAGTTCGACAGTCTCGTGGGATCGCCTTCGGAGGACCGGAAAACGAGATCCCCGGGTTCGGCATGGCAAGAGCGCAAGTGAGCGCTGAGAGCGTCGGTTGTGACTGGGGGAGTGGGACTGCTCGACGGCCGGCCTTGGTCTTGGGCGGCCCAAAGTGGAGCTGGCCTGAGACCTCGACCAGGATCTCGGCTACGTCGACCCGGGCCCGCAGGACATCGACCCGCTTGGCTCGCAAGCCGAACAGCTCACCCACTCGAAGTCCGCCATAAGCGCCAAGCAGCACGGCTGCCCGATATGACGGATCGATCGCTTCGGCCAGAGTGGTGATTTCAGCCGGCGTAAGGAATCGCATCTCCTCGTGTTCGATACGAGGCAACTTCACACCATTGCATGGCGACGACTTGAGCCGGCCGGCCGCAACGGCAGCCGTCATGATCTTTCCTAGGATTTGTCCACACTTAGTCACAGTGGCCGGGGAAAGCGTTCGACGCTTCCGCTTTGGCTCGTCGCTGACGTCCCACCACGGAATCGGTCCGCTTGTCACTATCTCGGCGATCCAAGCCGTAACCATGGCATGGTCGATCTCAGTGAGTCGACGCTTGCCGAATGTCGGGAGGATGTACCTCTCGACATAGCCGTCGTCACGAGCAAGCGTCGACGGTCGAAGGTCGACAATCCCAGCCCGCCACTTCGGTACCCATTCGTCCATCGTGAGCCGCCCAGCGCCCGGGTCGACGTATGAGCCGTCGAGTTTCGAGTGCTGCACGGAAACGAGATGGCGATCGGCATCAACCTTCTTGTTGAAGGTCTTAGACCGAGATCGACCGTCAGGCGAACGCCACGGACTCTGTACCGTGCGATGTGCTTTCCCGATGCTCGGTCGATGCCCCGTACCTTGTCGATTGATGCCATTCGTCAGTCCTTTCCGGGATGCTTCTGTTGCGAACGCTCATACGGCGTGAGAAGGCCGCGTTCTCTGGCTGCCGCGATGAGCCGGCTGGCGTTTCGATGAGACGTGGACACAGCCTCAGCCACGGCTCGGGTAGGACTTTTGCCTCCGGCACGGTAAGCAGCCGCCACTGAAGACAGCGTCTCGTCCGTCAACTGTCGTCGGCGCCCTGCTTTCATCGCACCGCGGCTTGACTCAAGCGCGTCTTCCGTTGGCAATGTGATTCGTCCATCCGGTTCCACTGTGTAGCGGTATCCACTGAGCCCAAGGGAAGCCCCCATCACATTGATGAACTTCCGAGATTCAGCTCCCTGCCACTCGATGGCCATCTGAATCAGCTCCCCGAGTCTGATCGACCCAATGAGGCTTGCGCTCATGGTCGGTCCCTTTGCCCGGGATGGAGCCGCTGGCTGCCAAAAGCTTAATTCGCGTGCAGACAGGTTGACCTTCTTGAACTTCGAGGCGGAGCCAGACGACCGGGTCCTCGGATTCGTCCGAAGGTAGGGCAGCTACGTCGACCAACTCATTGAAATAGACGCCATCACCAAGCTCAACGGTTCGTCCTCTGATTATCTGGCCATCTGGTCGCATGTTTGGGAGGAAATTCCAGCGTGGTTCGGTGGTCACGGTTCGCCAATCGGAGGATCGCCAAATGTCGTAGACATAAGGCTAGCCGCGATTTACCGTGGACAGCATGAGCACTCCACAGCCGGCAACCATCAAGCAGGTGATCGAGCAACGTCCTTACGTGACGGAACGATGGCTTCGTCGGCTGAGGGCTGAGAGGCGGGTTCCGACTTATTCGGCCGGGGGCAGGGTTCTCTTCGATCTCGAAGCCTTGGACAAGCACATAGAGGCGACGCTTCAGGACGCAGTAGGCCAATGAGGCATGGTTCAAGGCAGGCGGCACAGACAGAACCGGACCCACCATTCCGGCCAACTCGTCCCAACGTCCTTAGCCACTGGTCCTCGTCGGAATATTCGACTGGACAGCGAAATGCTGCCAAATGGGCCGTCCGGTACACGAATCGATTTCGACGCGACGGTGATGCTGCAAGAGACACCAAGGAGCTCACGGAGGAAACGCTCGGTTGCGTCGGCTTCTTGCCGGCGAGCAGATCCCTTGAGCGCAAGATCTGATCCGGGTACGGAGCGCGCATTCATTGACCTTGTCTCGAGGCCGCTCCCGGATGCTCTCAGAGACGACCGCGACGACAGCGACTTTGTTTCGCTTAATTCGCACAATTCGCATTCTCCCTTGCCGGCCGACGAATGGCCGATCCTGGAAGGTGCCGCATGGCACGGTATCGCCGGGGATGTTGTCGAGAGCCTCGATCCTCACACTGAGGCCGACTCGGTGGCCGTACTACTCACGTTGCTCACGGCGTTTGGGGGCGCCGTGGGTCGCGGTCCTCACGCCGTTGCGGACGGCACGGGGCACCCTGGTCGCCTCTTTACGGTCCTGGTGGGCGACACTTTGAAGGCGCGCAAAGGAACGTCTTGGCAACGGGTGCGCCGGTTGCTCTACCTCGCCGACCGGGGCTTTACGCAAGACCGAATCCTTAGCGGATTTGGCTCCGGCGAGTCCGTGGTTGACGCGATCAGCGAGGGCGATGACCGGCGCGTGTTGGTCATTGAACCTGAGTGGGCTCGGCTTCTAGCCGTCGGCAAGCGGGATGGAAGCACAATGTCGCCACTTCTCAGGCAAGCGTGGGACGGTGAGCGCTTGGCGATCCGATCGCGCAGTTCTGGGACCGTCACTGCTGATGGTGCTCATGTCACAGCCCTCGGCCACGTCACCGCTGACGAGCTACGCGCAAAGCTCACTGATACCGAGAAAGCCAATGGATTTGCCAACAGGCACTTGTTTGCCCTGGTGCGGAGATCGAAGTCCTTGCCTCACGGGGGCGATCTCGAGTCATCAACCGAGAACCACCTGGGCATAAGGCTCCGCGATGCCCTCCAATCGGCTCGCAAGATCGGGTCGCTGAAGCGGACCAGCCATGCCGATGACCACTGGGTGGGTCTATACCACCAAATGGACGAGGACGAGCCTGGGGGCTGCTGGGCTCGATCATCGCTCGGGATTCGGCCCAGGTGCTTCGTCTGAGCGTCATCTACGCCCTCCTCGATGGCTCCAGAAACATCGAAATCCATCATTTGGACGCGGCCTTCGCTGTGTGGTCCTACTGCCGCGAAAGCGCCCGGATCATCTTCGGGGACTCGGTGGGCAATCCAGTTGCTGACCGTCTGCTCCGAGCCATTCGCAGCGCCGGTATGCATGGACTTACAGGAACGGAGCAGAGCCAGGCATTGAGCGGCCACGCTTCCAAGGGCGAGCTTTCGGCGGCTCGGGACGAACTCGAGCGCCGCGGACTTGTCATGACCCGGAATTCAACCAACTGGCGGCGCCCCGGTCACGATCGCAGTAGCCAGGGAACATGCGAAAAAAGCGGAAGAAGCGAAATAAGTCAATCCCGACCGAGGGTGTTCGAAGCCAACCCACAGAGTTGGCACCGAGCCCTTCCAGGCCTGGGGATCATTCATATCTTGGGTACGTCCTGAGTACGTCTTGATAGAAATGATCAGGCGGGATAGTACGCACTTTCACCAACACGATCTCGGCAGACCACCGGTCGATCAATCCTTCGCTAGGTGTTGCTTGTCATTAGAATGAAGCGGGTCAGCCATGGCGCATGGTCACCAACTCTCCGGATGGATGGGGGTGGTCACACAGGATTCGAATGGGATCTAGTGCGAAAGATGCTGAACCGGTGTCGACTGCCGGGAATGCGATCGTTCTGGATGCCCTGCGTAGGCCGGGTCAAAAATTCCCTCGATGGGTACACCTTGAGATAGTCGTGCCGTGCGGACACATACCCGGTTACAGATGAGGATTCGTCACCGAGCGGTCTAGGCTGGCGCTACAACAGAGTGGTGATCAGCTTAAGAGCAAGCGGTCGACACAGGTCGTCGTCGCAATTAGGTGAGGCACGAAGAGCCACACTCGCCGCTTCGGGAGCCGCGGCGTCGTGTGAGCGTCACATTGGGGCTGGAAGGACTCTGCGGCGGACGAAGCTAGCCCTTTGGAAGGTCAATCGCCTTTTCGAGCACACCCTCAAGAAAGAGCGAGTATCCCACTGTGACGTGATTGATCCAATAAATGTCGTCATTCCCAATGACCGGGCTGCAGGTTCGGGTACAGAACCAAGGGATGGGATCAACGTAGGTCGCACCGGCATTCTTGGCCGCCTGTTTCTCGGCCTCGTTAAATGCTAGAAAGCCCGGATCCGGTGGAGTGGCACAGGCCTGAATGTTGTCTGTGTGGCGGGCAAGGCAGGGCGGCCCGTTGGCCGTATCCGCAGCTAGGTTCCCGATCACGACCAACTTCCGAGTCTTGGGCGTCGACAGAGTTCTGAGCGTGTCTTCGACGGAACGTTGCCATTGCTGGGTGGTGTACTTGACTGCACCAGGTGCGAGATACCGCTCCTGCTGCGACAGGACGAGAGCCTCAGGTTTGACAGCTTGTATCCGGTCGATGACGAACTGATGCCACCTGTCGCAAGCTGTCACACGGGAACCCCTAAAGTCTGAGACGGGGACCAATGAGGCAGGACAGCCGTCCTTGAAGAGGACCATGAGCTTCCAGTGTTCGCGGATTGCGATCCCGTCCAGTGCTTGAAACCACATTCCGGCGTGAGAATCGCCAAGGAGAACCATCGTGCGGCTTGCCTTCGGATCGCCGAAGGTGCACGTCGGCACCCTGGTCTGCGACAGGCTCGGCGAGCAACCTCTCGAGTGTTTCCCATGGGGATGGCCGAGGTACTTGCCCGGGTCCGCCACCATCTTCCTAAGCGGCGGGTTCAGATTCGACGGCAACTCCTTGATGTGAGCGGAGGCCGCGACGGCAGCCAACACGGTGCTGAGTGGGACTGAGGGGCTTTTGGGGAGTCCAACCGCAGATCTGTTGGTATCGCCCGATTCCTGTCCACTACCGAGCGCCAGATGGGATTGGATGGTGATCGAGACCAGCGTCAAGGCGACCAGTCCGACCCCGAGGCCGATGCTGGCCCATCTGACCCGCAAGAGCCACCTGGAATGGCGCACGGGGTTCTCGAAAAGCCGGTAGGTGACCACAGAGGCGATGAGTGCTACGACAACCCACCCCAGGTTGTCTTTGACCGAAAGGCTGGTCTTGCCCGCATACTCGGCGGCGATGATCAGGATGGGCCAATGCCACAGATAGAGCGAGTACGAGATCTTTCCCAGCCAGCGAATGGGGGAGAGGCGCAAGAGGGCTTCGACTCCGATGGCGTGGGCGTTCATGCCTCCGGCAATGATCAGCGCCGCTCCGACCACGGGAATGGCGACCAGCGAGCCGGGATAGGCGGTTAGGGAGTTGAAGGTGAAGGCGGCGATCAGGATGGCTCCGAGCCCGAGCCAGGTGGCCAAGGCTGCCAAGCGGGCCGGCGCCTTTAGGAGCCACGGGGTGCAGACAGCAACCAACGCACCAAGGGCCAACTCCCACGCCCGGGTGAAGGGCGAGAAGAAGGCGTTAACCGGATTGTGGTGGGTATCCACGACCGAATAGGCGTAGGAGGCACCGATGACCACGATCAGGCAGGCAGCCAGGCGCACGCGTAACGAAAACACCCTGGCTCCCGCCACCAGCAGGAACAACGTGGGATAGACCACGTAGAACTGCTCCTCCACGGCAAGGGACCAGAAGTTCTGGAGGGGTGACGGGGGCAGTTGGGATGAGAGGTAGTTCGTGCCCGTTGAGATGAAATGGAAGTTGGCCAGGAAGACGGCGGCCCACCGCCCGTCGGTGGCTGTCGGAATACCTCCGGCAACGCCTAGAAACCAGTAGGCCGATCCCACGGTGACGATGATCACCAACGTCGCTGCCGGGATAATCCGGCGACATCGCCGTCCGTAGAACGAGAGGATAGAGGTCCCTCCGGTCGAAGCCCGTTCGCGCAAGAGGACGCCCGTGATGACGAAGCCGGATATCACGAAGAAGACATCCACTCCGACATAGCCGCCAGACAGCGCCGGGACGCCTGCGTGGAAGAGCACCACAAGGACGATGGCGACCGCACGGAGGCCTTCGACATCAGGCCGGAATTTCCGATCTCCGGGAGCAGTACCTGACTCGTCGCCCGATGCCAGAATCCGCTCGTCGCGAGGGTCCAAATTCGACGGTGCCGATTCGACGACCGCCTCCGCCATCCCGCCCCTCCCTTTGTCCGCCAGACCCGACTGGATCATTCCTTCGACAGGGAGAGATTACGTCGAGACACGGGCTCTGTCTACGCTGAGTAGGCGCCTGTAGTGCAAACGCGACTGCCGCTCGGCGTGGTCATCATTCAGAGGTTCGACGAGTTGCTATCTGTTCCGGTCCATCCTGAGCGTGGACTGCACGAACTACAGCAGGCGACCTGCATATATTCGGACCCCATTGACGATACATCTGATGGGGGATAGGGATACATCGTCCCGAGACTCACATAGGGTGTCTGAACTGGGAAAATGGCATCAGTCAGTCCCGCGAAGCGTGAAGGTACCCTTTACCGACACGGTGAGTCGTCGGAAACGTGCATCTATGGATCCGAGGAAGCGGGCGTACCTGGACCATGCCGGCCGGAGCCCTGTGGCGGAACACGCCTTGGATTCGACCTTGGCAGCCGTCAATCGCTACGGCAACCCCGTGATGCGCCTTGAGGCAGCCGATGCGGTTCTAGGGGCGCAGGATCAGCTCAGAGGGGTCCGGGACCGGCTGGTGCGTCGGTGGCTCGGCACGGGATTTGCTCTTGCGGCCGGTGCGCTCCTCATCATCTGGGTTTTTGGGGGACGAGAGCTCACCACCGCCGCTGCGTCGACGAAACGTGCGGGAATCGCTTGGGCTGCCGTGGAGACAGTCGTCGGGCTGGCTGGTGTCGGCGTGCTAACTCTTGTAGCCTGAAGAACGGTCGTTCCTGACAGTCGAGCGCCCGCGATTGCCTGGGCGGTGGGGCTGGTGTTCCTGGTCTGCGCGACCGCCTTCTTGGTCGCCCAGGGTGCTCCCCTCGAGCACTCGACCGCCACCTACGACGCTGCAACCCCTGGCGAGGCCGCGTTGCAGAAGGCAGTTGGGACTTCCCTGGTGGGGCTGGGCTCCGCTCAATGCTTCCGCACGCCGGGACTCGGCCTCCGCCCGAACGTCAATATCCTGTATGACGTCGATGAACTGTCGCTGTACGACCCCATGCTCCCACGTGGCTACTACCAGTCGTGGGCGCAAGTCACGGGAAAACGCCCTTACTCGGCGGGTGCCCCGACCGTCTCGAAGTACTGCCCCGGGATCAAATCGGCATCCGTTGCTCGGGTCTACGGGCTCAGCTTCGTCCTTGATGCGCACGGACGAAGAGGACCCAAAGGAGGCGTGTTCGTCAAGAGGATCGGGGACGAGGACCTCTACAGGATCCCCGGTGCCTCCGCGGCCACGCTGACTCCAACACCCCACCGGGGTGGTTTTCCGTCGTTGACGGCATCGGGGACCGATGTCCCGGTCAGCCATCCCGACCCCGCATCCTGGAAGCTGGAGACCGATGCGAGGACGCAGCAGACACTTCGACTTCGGCTGACCGATGTGCCGGGATGGCACGCCACCATTGACGGCAAGCCGTTGGAACTCGAATCGTATGCCGGCATCATGCTCCAGGCGCAGGTTCCGCCGGGCCGCCATGCTATCGAGTTGCGCTATTGGCCGACGACATTTTCCGCTGGATTA
Source organism: uncultured Acidimicrobiaceae bacterium (assembly GCA_963837805.1). Lineage (GTDB taxonomy): Bacteria > Actinomycetota > Acidimicrobiia > Acidimicrobiales > RAAP-2 > Bog-756. The sequence goes on along the minus strand of CAWIOU010000014.1, from coordinate 186,190 downwards.
CTTCTTGCCCTCCTGGCCGCGATATCGCTTGCCTTTGCCCTCATCGTGGAGGCCCGGCACGGCTGAGGTCGGGGGTTCGGGTCCTCGAGCGCCTAGGCAAACGTTCCTGGTGAAGGTCCCATTTCTGGCATTGGGTGGCGGGCGCAGAAACATCCGCACCTCACCGTGCGGAAATTGTCCGTCATCCGGGTCTTCAGCAGGGTCAGGGTTCCCCACAGCGCCGGATGTGTCTCTCGAGACATCTCTGAACCACCAGGTCTACGCTTGATCCAGCTTCGACATGCCACAGCACGGAGGAATTTCATGACCACAGCGATCTTCGATGCTGACAGCCATCTGATGGAGACTGAGGATTGGCTGGGTTCCTTCGCCGACCCCCAGGTCCGAGACCAACTCCTGCCCCTTACCCTTCGAGGTGCCGGAGCAAAGGCGGATGAACTGATGTCGAGCCTTCCCGAATTGTGGGATGCGCACCGCCATCAAGAGATCGGCCCCGAAGTACTGACTGGCCCAAAGGGTTGGATGGCTCCGGGTGCGCTCGACCCCGAAGTGCGCTCTCGGGTACTCGATGCCCTCGGGATCAACGCTCAGTTGGTTTTCCCTACCTTCGCCTTGGTCCAATTCGCCCGGAGTAAGAGTCTCGACATTCTCTATGGGGGTACCCAAGCACTCAACCGGGCGATGACGACATTCTGTGCCCCCGACTCACGGCTCATGGCCGTCGGATTTGTGCCCCTCGCCGACCCCGCACGGGCCGTCGTGGCGCTCGAAGAGGCAATCGACCTCGGGGTAGCAGCAGTGTGGATACCCTCTGAGGCGCCCGGGGACTTCTCACCGACGCACACCGATCTCGATCCTCTGTGGGCCCGACTGGCCGAAGCGGGAGTGCCGTTCGTTCTCCATGTCGGCGGGGGGAAGTTATTGCCAAAGGCATTTCACAACAATGGCCTTCCCCGTCCCCGCGACTGGTTGGGGGGTGGCGAGAATCTTCGAGCCAAGGACTTTCCGGTCGTCCACCACTCGCCCGAACGCTTCCTCGCGTGTCTGGCTCTCGATGGTGTGTTTGAGCGCCATCCGACGTTACGCGGAGCCGCTATCGAGCTGGGGGCGACGTGGGTGCCAGGACTGCTGCGAAACGTCGACTACGCCCATCGTTCGTTTTCGAAGTTTGAACCGACGTTGAAGACCCTCCCGCTTCTACCGTCAGAGTATCTGCGCCGGCAGGTGCGGTTCACGCCCTTCCCGTTCGAGGACACGGCCTGGTTGCTCGAACAATGCGGAGCCGGAATTGTTCATGTTCTCGACCGACTATCCCCATCCCGAAGGCGGTCGGCGACCGTTTGAAGTATTTGGTGAGGCCCTGTCTACGTTCGATGAATCCAGTCAAGATCGGTTCTTCTGGCGGAATGGAGCCGAACTGCTCGGATTGCTCTGACCACCAATGCCTGCAAATGGAAGTCTCGCGAATGAGCGAGGTCCACGGACCGACCCGATCCTCGAGATGGACTCCATCGAGGACCGGGCGTTCTTGGCCCGGACGCGACAACGCCCCGCTACGTCGAGGCGGGGCGTTGTCGGTCAGTCGATGAAGCTTGTGAGGTCAGAGAAGGACTTTTGAACCCTTCAAAATGCTCACCGTTGATCCCTTGAAGCATACCTTCGCCGAGAAGACATCGCCCTTCTTGGTATAGGCCGAGGTGCCACCAGTAACGTTCCCGGTCGCAATCTCTTCCGTACAACCTACCGGACATGCCTTTCCGGTCGTGAGCACTGGCTTGCTGATGATTGTGGTCTTTCCACTGGGTGCCCACTTGAGCGTCCCACCCTTTGCCAGCTTTGCGAGGATTTCCGCTGACGGTCTTGTTGGTCGACTGCGTTGGCAAGCAGCCGCCCACGGTAACTGTCCCGGTGGTTGTGCCCTTCAGTGTTGAGCACGTGACATGGGACACCGCGCCTGCCGGAGCGGCAATACCCACGAGTGCGGCTGATGGAATGGCTAGTGCCGCAGCGGTCAATGCCACGGTTACAAAACGACGCATGAACTACCCCCTGTATTCTTTTGCACCGGACACTCCGGATCGGCCCGAGCGTACCCTGAAAACGGCATTCGCACCTGGAGGCTGTCCTACCCCTCCCGTGGTCCCTTCGCTTACTCGGGAGTAACCGAGTGCCTTAAAACCAGTACGGTGAGCTGCGCCAACCTCACTTTGGACCCCCTTGGTTTGGGATTGGCGCCCTTGCCCTCCTACCCTTTGGACAAGGGCGGGCCCGTACCGGTCGGGGAAGTGGCCACTTGCACGAGAGTCGAGCGGGACGGCGAAAGACGCGGAACGAAGCCTAGGCCCATTGCGTTCCGGATCCCGCCGATGGTGCCGGGAGCGCAGGTTTGGTGAGCGTGTCAGCCGGGGAACGGCCGCGACGACCCCCGAGAAGAGGCCCAAAGCGGAGGTCGTCGCACACCTGATGACCCCCGGACTACCCAACACGACCGAGGGTCATCGAGTTCGGAGCAAGAACTGCGCCTGGTTCCCCAACCGTCCCTGCCCGTCCCCTGAGTCCAGCTTGCACCCCCGCCGGATCACCCCGCCATCGTCAATTTTGGTAAACGCAATCGGTGTAGTCGGATTCGTGGCGGTATCACGGAGAGGTCACCGGGACCCCGAGCACGACCTGGCGTCGCCGTGCTCGGGGGACCCAGCAACTCGAGTACTTCGAAGCCCGGAGGCCTGCCGGATGTCCCCCTTCGGTCGGCATGTCCGTCGACCGTCCTCGTCTCAGCCCTCAGGCAGCGATCGGACCGAACCGCTCCTGGCGGCCCGTTCACCGGCGTATGACTTTCGACTCTGGCCGTGAGTGCCTCCGGGACAACCAAGCCGGGTGCGCCGCCATGCTGGCCGTCGGAGGGGATATCAGCACGGCGGCGCTCCCGGCCCAGCGTGGGACGATCTAATCGAGGTCCCTACACAGGGCGACGAGACTCCCGGCACTGATAAGGCAGCCGGGGGTCTCGTCGCGTCCAGTGACGTCAGGTGGGGAACGGGCGGAACCGACTTGCGGCCCAGGCCGAGGCGATCCCTCGGATCCGGCCCGCCGGGCCGGCCCGGCCGGCCGTTCGGTCTGACTGCCGGGTGGTCCTGGACGGGAATCCACCACTCGATCAAACGTTCGTTCTAAAGTCTGAGGGGATGGAGACCGTTGGATTTGAACGACTTCCGTGCCCGGTGTGCCAGACCCTCGACGGGCTCTCGATCCGGTCAGAGCGAGCGCCGGGAGAGGTGGTCATCGGTGATTCATCGCACCAGAGTGGGGGATTGGCGATGTGCAACACCTGTCAGGCCATCGTGCCGTGGGGCGTGATCAACCGCTAGGTGTTCCGCCCAATCCCGAGCGGGGTCGCCTTCGTTAGACTGCCCGACCTGAAGAGGAAGGGCCGACCGATGGATCAGAGCAAGACGGGTGCTGCGGCCGAAGGACATCGTCGCAGCAGTGGAGCGCCCACTTCGGCTGCGGGTGGACCATGACCGAAGGCGGCAGCCCGGTTTCGTGGCGCAGGCGGTCGTTTGCACTTGTCTCCTTGCTAGCCGTGGCCGCCGTGGTCGTCGAGTTGGTGGATTTCTTCATTCGGAATGCCGGGTACATACTCGTCGGCTTGATCGGCCTGGTGTTGTCGGCCGCAGGTGGATGGTGGTTGGTCACCCGACGGGGGTTCCGCCGGGTGCTGGCCACGGTGGGCCTGTTGGCTGGGGTGGGCATCATGATCACGATGTTCGTGAGGGCGGCGATGGGCGGAGACCGACCCCTTGTCCAAGTGCTCGTCTTTGCCGTTCTACTCGCCGTCGGGTTCGGATCGGCTCAACAGGCGCTGGCCACCGACGACCGACGGCTGGACGACCACCACCGTCGGGCGGTCGGCCCTCCCCGGCATCCTGTGCTCCTCTGCAACCCCTGGTCCGGAGGAGGAAAGGTCGGCCGTTTCGGACTCGTGGACCTGGCCGAGAAGCTCGGGATCGAGACGGTGATGCTGGCCGAGGGATTGGATCTCGAGCAGCTGGCCCGTGACGCGGTGGCCCGCGGTGCCGATTGCTTGGGCATGGCCGGCGGCGATGGCTCGCAGGCGTTGGTCGCCTCGATCGCCGTGGAACACGAACTGCCCTTCGTCTGCGTGACCGCGGGGACCCGGAATCACTTCGCCCTCGACCTCGGGCTCGACCGTGAGGACCCCCGCCACAGCCTCTACGCCTTCACCGATTCCATCGAACGCCGTGTCGACTACGCCACCGTCAATGGCCGTTTCTTCGTCAACAACGTCTCGCTGGGTGTCTATGCCACCATCGTGCAGCAGGACCAGTATCGCGACGCCAAAGTGGAGACCTCGACGGCCCTGCTGCCCGAGTTACTGGGCAATACCGACGCGCCGTTCGATCTCCAGTTCACCGATCCGAGTGACGCGGAGGTGGAGGGTTCGTATCTGATCCAGGTCTCCAACAACCCCTACGTCCTGGGCCCAGCGCCCGACCTGTCCCAGCGGCGGAGCATCGACTCCGGACTTCTCGGGGTCTTCGCCGTCACCGGGGCCAGCGGTGCCGAGGCCGCGGCGATCACTGCGCTGTCGGCGATCGGGCAGCGCCGACGCAGCCCCAACTGGCATGAGTTCACCGTCGAGAACTTCGAGGTGCGCTCACGGTCGGGGAAGGCATTCGCCGGCGTCGACGGTGAGGCGCTCGAAGCTGGAGACCCCACTGCGATTCGAGATCCACCATGACGGACTCCGTCTACTGGTTCCGGCCGGCAATCTGGCTGTCGCCGAGCAGCGCCGGATGCGCCAGGCGCGACTGCGGGACCTGGTCAGCGTGGCCCGGGGCACGGCCCCCCGCATCGGTCGGAACTGACTCCGCGGCCCATCACGGAGGCTTGGGGTCAGCGGCCCAGCGAAAGCCCACGTTGCTGGCCGAGCTGGACGGCTCGCTCCCGTACCGGGCCGAGACCCGGTACCGCCTGCAGTAGGAGTCGTGACAGAGGAACGAGCCACCGCGCTGCACCCGGAACGATCCCGTTTCCGGCCCCGGTGGTGAGTGGGTTGATGACGGCTGCCTGTAGTAGTCGAGCTGAAGCCAATCGCTGCACCATTCCCAGACGTTTCCGGTCATGTTGCAGAGCCCGTAGCCGTTGGGGAGGTACGCATCGACAGGAGCCGTCCCCCTGAACCCGTCCGTCCCCGTGTCCTGGTGGGGGAAGTCACCCTGGAAGACATTCATCCGGTGCTCACCGTCGGGTTCGAGCTCGGATCCCCAGGGGAACGGTTGACCGGCCAGGCCACCCCTCGCCGCGTACTCCCATTGGGCTTCGGTCGGAAGCCGTCCTCCCGCCCAGCGGCAGTAGGCCACGGCGTCGTTCCACGAGACATGCACCACCGGGTGATCACCCCGCCCCTCGAGGGTGGAGTGAGGACCTTCCGGATGGCCCCAGTCGGCTCCGAACACCTGGCGCCACCATTCGGCCCCTTGCACCCCGCGGGTGTCGGGGAAGTCGTCGGGAAGCAGCCCGGCAAAGACGAAGGACCACTCGAAGCGTTCGGCATCGGTGCGCCAGCCGGTCGCGGCGACGAACGCGGCGAAGCGGTCGTTGCTGACGGCATGGCGGTCGATTTCGAAGCCAGGGAGCGAGACTTCGTGGACCGGAGCTTCGCCGTCGCCAGGGTAGGCCCAGTCGGATTCGTCGCCCATGAGAAACCGGCCCGGTCCCACCGCCACGGCCGTCGCCGGTCGCGTACCCCGGCCCATCGCCGGCTGCGCCCGCTCGGTCGGTGGGTCCGGCTCACCGCGAGCGGGGGAGCAGCACGGTCCTGCCACCGGCGGTCGCCCTAGTCCCAGACGAGGGGCAGACAGTCGGGCTGGCGGATGCCGGGTGAGAAATGGATCTCCGCTCCGTCGGCCAGTCGATAGTCGGGGATTCGGCGGTGGAACTCCTCGAGGGCGACGCGGAGCTCGAGCCGGGCCAGATGGGCCCCGAGGCACTTGTGATTCCCACCCCCGAAGGCCAGGTGGCGGTTGAGGTCACGGGCGTAGTCCACCGCCCCGGGATCCTCGAACACGCTCTCGTCGCCGTTGGCAGCACCGATCACCAGCATCGCCGGGTCGCCGGGATGGAGTTCGACCCCCGACATGGTGAGCCCGGTCTTGACCACCCGGGGCACCAGCATCACCGGGGTCTCATGACGGAGCAGCTCCTCGATGGCAACGGGGATCAGCGACGGGTCGTCGACCAACTGCCGCCGACGGTCCGGGTGCTGGGCCAGGTAGACGATCATGCAGTCCAGCGTGGCGGTGACCGTGTCGAGGCCCCCGAGGAGCATGAGGTGACAGATCCCCAGAAGCTCGTCGGTGTTGAACGGGCGACCGTCGAAATCGGCGTGGACGAGCTCGCTGATGAGACCCTCGCCGGGCGCGGCGCGAGCGGTGTCGATGGCGGTCTGGAAGTACTCGCTGATGGCCTTGCCCGCAGATGCTCGGATTTCCGCAGCACCTTCGAAGTCGCCGGGCTCGACCGCCGGTCGGACGGTGTCATCGCGCCAACGGAGGAAGGTGGCGAGGTCGTCCTGAGGCATGCCCATGAGCCGAAGGAAGATGGTCGAAGGGAGTGGGGTGGCGAACTGCTCGTGAAAGTCACAGGCTCCGCCGTCGACGAATCCATCGAGCAGCCCGGCGACGAGTGTCCGCACATCGGGTTCGAGCTCGGCCATCCGTCTGGGGGTGAAGGAGCGGTTGAGCAGCCGTCGATATCCGGTGTGCTCGGGTGGATCGACCTGGACGGGGATCAGGGGCTGTTCCTGACCGATGGACAGCACCTCGCCCTCGGAGGAGAACACCTCTGGATGCCGCAAGGCCCACGACACGTTCTCGTAGTCGAACAGATAGACGCTGGGCATGTCCGGTGCGTTCGACCGGGCAACCGGGCAGCGTTGGCGGAGCTCGCGGTAGGTGTCGGTCGGATCGTCGGCCACTCCGGTGCTGAACAGGGAGTCTGCCGGGTCGGCGATTTCGGCTGGCGTCTCGGTGGTGTCAGTCATGTTCGGTCTCGCTCCTCTTGTCGGCTCATGCCGTCACAACGAACTTGGCCGAATTGGTGGCCGGTCCCCTGCGGTCACCGCGGCACAGCTGAAGCGTAGGGGAAGGATCGTGGCGCCGCCGGAGCCCCCAGGACGGAGCTGTATGGCAATGGTCGGCAGCCGCCCCTACCAGGATGTTCGGAGCGCCGATTCCGGAACTGCCCGGGCAGCATGCAGGTTCGTCGCATCCGACTTACAATCACTCAATGACTGGCAACGACGTCCGCGCGCTCAAGTTCCGGGAGACGCTGAAGGGGTACGACCGTGACGACGTCGATGACTTCCTCGGGGAGATGGCCATGGCCATCGACGCCGGCTGCTTCCCCTGGAAGGTGGTGCAAGGTGTCGAATTTCACCAGAGCTGGAAGGGTTATCACCGGGCCGAGGTCGATCAATTTCTCGCGGGCATCAGGAATTTCAGGATCGCTGGGTGACGACGGATCGGCCGGTCCGACCTCGGGCCTGACTCGCTCGGTCGACCTGCTTCCGCTCCCTCCGCCTCCTTCGAGGTCGTTTCCGGGCACAGGGCCGCGACCGGTGGCTTCCCTGTTCTGATTCAGCCCCGACCTTGACGTTCGTCCTCATCCACGGAGGTGGTGCCACCGCCCGCTTCTGGGACCGGCTCCTTCCGTGTCTCGATCGACCGGCGTTCGCCATCGACCTTCCCGGCCGGGCGGGAAAGGTCGCCGATCTCTCCAGTTTGTCCGTCGATGACGAGGTGGCGTCGGTCGTCGCCGACCTCGAGGCGTTGGACATCAAGAGCCCGATCACACTGGTCGCCCATTCCTCCGGGGGCCTGGTCGTTCCCGGGGTGGTCGCCGCTTCGGGCGGCCGAATCAGTACGGTGGTACTCAACGCCGCACTCGTCCCCACCGAAGGAGGCTGCGGGATCGACTGTATGAAGGAGCGGCACCGGGAGGGCCTGCTGCTGGCGCGGGCCGCGGCGGAGCGGGACGGCACGTCGATCACGCTTCCCGGCCCCCCGCAGGATCCAGAATCGTTCCGCCGCGCCTACGGCGGAGATCCGCTCGATGACGAAACCTTGGCGTACGTCGTCGATCCTGTCCGATGCGTACCGGATACCGTGCACCACTACTTCCAACCGGTGCAGTGGTCGGTCGTCGCCGGGGTCCCGATTGTGTACGTGTTGAACGAGCACGACCGTCCCGTACCCACCGACACACAGGAGGTGATGGCGGGACGCCTGCCCAATCCCACCTCGATCGTCCGCATCAACTCCGGTCATCTCCTTCCGGTGACGGCGCCTGCCACCTTCGCAGAAATCCTGGCCGGAATCCCTAGCTGAACGGATTGCCTGCGCCGAGGCCAGGTCCTGGAATCCACCTGTGGAGCCGGATCATTCCGCTCTCGAACCCGTTGCTCAGGAGGTTCCAAGAATCCGAAGCGCCGGGTCCCCGGGGAAGTTCCCGTAGTCCGGTCCAGCGGCAGGGACCACGTAGTCGGGCACGTTGACCCAGCACCACAGCAATTCGCCCACCACGCCGGCTCGGAATTGAGCAGACAGCTTCGGTCTGAACTCTGCCGCCCTGTGGTGTGAAGGCGGGCGGGCGCCAGGCATGCGGGCGGTGGGCGGACGGCCAACTGTGGAGATCGACCAGGATCACGCTGCCGGCCGCATCGATCCACAGGTCTTCGAACGTCGACGTGGGTAAGGAAGCGCAGCTGCTGCTGCCCGTGGGCCGGGCGGGGATCCGGTGATGGCCAGGCGACGTCGAAGTCGTTGGGCTTTGCCTCTGACCAGCCACATCCTTCCGGGTGATCCTCAACCTCAAGTTGACGGTGAAGGTAGCGACGGTTTGGTCGCCTCGGGAGGGCCGGATCCTGCGGTCGGGATGGCCGAGGGTGCTTCCCTGGGCGGGGCGGCGGTGCCGGGTCAGGTGCGGCGTCGACCCAGGGCCGCCGGCCCGGCCCTGGCCATCCCGTCGGGTCGGGTGCGCTCGCCGTTCGCGGACGTGGTCCCGGGCCGTCTCGTCTGATGGAATCCGCCCACCCGTCGTCGGTGCCGAGGATCCCCCAGTTGCGCCGGTTCCCACGCCAACATGGCGAAGACACCACTCGACCAGGAGGGGGAACATCGATGAGAGAACCGGCCCGAAGCACTTGTCACCGATGCGGCAGATCTTGTTCGGTCCGCTACGGCGACACCTGCCGGAAGTGTCTGGCCACCCAGGTGAAGCGGCGGTCGCGCTGATCACTGTGCGGGCCACGGTGCCGGCCCGCTCACCGCTGGGCGGTGGCTTCGTCCGCGGGTCGTCGCTATCGTGATCCTGGTTGGCCGAACCCGGGAGGTATGTCATGGGAGCCGATGAGGAGGCCGAGCAGGTGGTGCGGGCCATGTGCGCGGCGTTCGCCAAGCACGACCCCGAGGCCCTGCGCCCGTTCTTCACCGACGACGTCGTGTACCACAACATCCCCATGGACCCGGCAGTGGGGATCGAGGACACCATCGCCTTCATCGGAGGCTTCTTCGCCATGTGCGAGAGCCTGACCATCGAGACGCTCCATCTGGCCGTGGAGGGGAATGCGGTGTTGACCGAACGGATCGATACCATCACTGCCGGGGATCGGGTGGGGGCACTGCCGGTCATGGGCACATTCGAGGTCCGTGACGGCAAGATCTGCGCCTGGCGGGATTATTTCGACATGACCCAGATCACCAGCATGCTGGCGGGCGACGGCTGACCCGCCCGGCTCGAGGTATCCACCGCCGGTGACGGCGGCTCGATGATGATGGAGGATCAGGAGAACAGGGGCACGAGAACCAGGGAGGCCTTGTGTTTGATGCCCGGAAGCTCATCGCCGAATTCATCGGTACCTTCATCCTGGTGTTCGTGGCGGTGGGTACCGCCACGCTGTCGTTCGGGTTCAGGTTGTTCGGGACCAGCTACTCGGCCGGAGTGGTCACCACGGCGCTGGCCTTCGGGCTCGTCCTCACCGGCCTCGTCTATGCCATCGGGCCCGTTTCGGGATGTCACGTGAACCCGGCGGTCTCCCTCGGATTCGTGGTCGCGGGCCGGATGAAGGTTGCCGAAGCCGCCGGCTACTGGGTCGCCCAGGTGGCCGGCGGGATCGCCGGTGCCTACGCACTGTGGGCCGTCTTCACCGGGTCACCCCTCTACTCGAAGAACGTTCAGGGCCTGGGGGCGGACGGCTATGGGAGCGCTTCGAAGATCCACCTCGGGGTGGGGAGCGCCTTCGCCGTCGAGGCCATCCTGACCTTCATCTTCGTGATGGTCATCCTGTTCGCCACCTCGAAGGTGGCGCGTGAGGCACTGGCCGGGCTGGCCATCGGCGTGACGCTGGTCTTCATCCATCTGGTGGGTATCGCCCTCACCGGCACGAGTGTCAATCCGGCTCGGAGCATCGGGCCGGCTCTCGTGGTCGGGGGCCTTGCGCTCCACCAGCTCTGGCTGTTCATCGTGGCCCCGCTGGTCGGAGGCTTCATCGCCGCCATGGTCTACGGCCTGATGACCAGCAACGCCACCATGGACGTACCCGCCGACACCGTTCCCCCCGACGACGACCTGAGCTGACCCTCTCGAGGCCGGGGGCGCCCCGGATCGCTTCCGCTCCGGTACCATCGCGTCACCTCGACGGGGGGATGATGGACAGGATCGATCGGCGTACGTTTCTCGCCACCGGGATCAAGACGGGAGCGGCCCTTGCCGTCATCGGTGGGGCCGCCGGGGTGGTCGTCGACACGGCCGGGCCGGCCACCGCCACCGACGCGGGGAACGGGTCACCGGGTCCACCGCGCCACCTGACGGTCGTCGGCCTGAGCGATCCGGTGGGTGTCGACCCCGACGCCGTCCAGTTCGCCTGGCACGTCGTCGACTCCCGTCGGGGGGCGGTGCAATCCGGCTACCGGGTGGTGGTCTCGGGACCGGATGGATCGGCGTCGACGGTGTGGGACAGCGGTCGGGTGTCGTCGTCGCACCAGGCGTTCGTCGGCTACGGCGGACCACCGCTGTCGGCTGACGCCCGGTACCGGTGGACGGTGAGCACGGCGGACGGCCAGGGCCGGTGGAGCCAACCCAGTGCTCCGGACTCCTTCACCACCGGCTTGCGCACCAAGGACTGGACTGCGCTCTGGCTGCGCCCCGGCCCCGCCGACCCCGGCGCTGAGGAGTACACCTACCTCCGGGCCACCCGCCCCCTTCCGCACGGGACCATCGCCCGGGCCACGGCCTACGTGGCCGCCGCCCACAAGTACCAGCTGTGGGTGAACGGCACCCGGCTCGACAGCGGCCCGAGCTTCTGCTTTCCCGACGAGCAGTACTACCAGGCGACCGACATCACGTCGGCGGTGGTGGCCGGGCGCCCCAACGCCGTCGGCATCCTCCACCACTGGTACGGGCCGGGCCAGGGTCGTCCGACCTCCGCCCCCGGCCTCCTGGTCCAGGTGGAGGTGCACTACGCCGACGGCACCCGGGTGACGCTCCGCTCCGACGACTCGTGGAGGACCGAACCGGCGGAATGGCTCCCGGCACCCCAGCGGAACAACGACGTGGGCGACTTCGTCGAGTGGATCGACGGACGCCGGCATCCCACCGGATGGTCCGAGGCCGCCTTCGACGACCACGGATGGTCGGCCGCCGCCGTTCTCGGACCGATCGGATCGGCGCCCTTCGTCGACCTCTACGCCCAGCGCACCCGGATCAACGAGCACCCGGTGACCCCGGCGGACCTGCGGGTGCTCCCGACCGGCTCGGTGGTGGTCGACTTCGGCAAGGTCTACGCCGGGAGACCAACCGTGTCGTTCCGCCACGGGGTCGACGGGCACCTCGTCCCCCTGCACGTGGGCTACACGCTCGATCCCGACGGATCGGTGTCCACCACCCACAACACCCAGCAGACCGATCTGTCCTTCTCGTACACCCAGCGGTCCGGCGCCCAGGAGTTCGAGCCCTACGTCTACCTCGGGTTCCGCTATCTCCAGATCGACGATCCCGGCGAGGTGGTGACCGACGGCCAGGTCACCCTCCTGGCCCGTCACGCAGCGATGCCCGCCGTCGACGCCGCCACGTTCACCTCCTCGGCCCCGATGCTCGACGCCGTGTGGGCCCTGTGCGCCCACTCCGGGCTGTACACGTCCCAGGAGCAGTTCGTCGACACGCCCACCCGGGAGAAGGGCCAGTTCCTGTGGGACTCGGCCAACGAGTCCGAGACGGTCATGCGGACCTACGGCGAACAGAACCTGACCTGGCAGGGGCTGCGGGACATGGCCCGGGCCCAGAAGCGCTACTGGCCCACCGGTCAGGTGAACGAGGTCTACCCCAACGACGACGGGCCCCAGGACTATCCGTTGTTCACCGCCCGCTACCCCGAGTGGGTCTGGCGCTACTACCTGTCCACCGGTGACCGGACCACACTGACCACCCTCCTGCCGACCCTCATCCCTCTCTCGGATTACCTGACCGGGATCATCGACCCCTCGACCGGGCTGATCTCCGGGCAGCCCATGTCCACCAACGGGGACAACCAGTACGGGTACGACTACGAGACGTATGCCGACACCACCCTGAACGTGGTGGCCGTCGACGCCTTCCGCCGGATCGCCGATGTGGCCACCGTGGTCGGCGACGCCGCCACCGCCTCGGCCCAGGGTCAACGGGCCACTGCTCTGGCGGCAGCCGTCAACGCCCACATGGTCGGGGGAGACGGCATCTATGCCGACGGCCTCCACCGGGACGGCACCCGGAGCACCCACTCGTCGCAACTGGCCAACGCGGTGGCCCTGGCCTACGGCGTGGTCCCGGCGGCAAACATCCCCGCGGTGGCCCAGCACGTCGCCTCGCTCGACATCTCGGTCAATCCCGACCACGGCATGGAGTTGCTGCGTGGTCTCCATGCCGGGGGGCGCGACGCCGACGTGGTGCGGCTCCTCACCGATGCCTCCTTCCCGGGATGGGCGGCCATCATCAAGGCCGGCGGGACCTTCACCTGGGAGACCTGGGTGCCGAGCGATCTGATCGGGGACAGCATGTCCCACGGATGGGGCTCCTCGGCCCTGGTCGCCATCCAGGAGGTGCTCCTCGGGGCCACGCCCATCCAGCCCGGGGAGGACGGACCGGCCACCGCGGTGTCGGTCGGCCCTCCGCCGAACGGGCTGGCCCATGCCTCGGGGTCGTTCCCGACACCGGCGGGGGAGTACGCAGTGGCCTGGCGGACCTCCTCGGAACAGACCAGCCTCCAGCTCACCGTCCCGCCCAACGCCGCCGCCCGGTGCCGTCTGCGGGCGGCGACCGCCTCCCAGGTCCGCGAGGGCAGGTCGGCGGTCGTGCATGCCCCCGGGGTCGATGTCGTGAGCACCGGGGGAGGCGAGGTGGTCGTCGCCGTGGGCGCCGGCACCTTCGACTTCACCGTGACCCCGGGCTGACCCGGCGGGGCGGGGTCAGGAGCCGGCCGGCAGCTCCCGCACCACGTCGGCCTGGTTGTCGGCGTAGACCAGCTGCCCTCGGGGGGAGACGGCCAGTCCGACCGGGTCGAGCATCCGGGTCTGGATCCAGGCCGTCCGGTTGCGGAGGGGCCCGGTGGACACGGCCCCGGCGGCCGTGTACATGTCGCCGGCCTGCGCCTGTTTGCCGCGCGAAGGTGGTGGTGACGGCGGGCACGAACCGGATGACGTGCATGGCCCCGTCGGCGATCGAGAGATTGCCGGAGCGGTCGAGGGCGATGGCCGTGGGGAAGTTGAGCTCCGCCGTCTCGCCCACCGCCGACAGCCCGTCGATCAGGTACGGGCCGTACGATCCTTCCCCGGCCACCGTGCCCAGGTGGTCGGCGGCCACGGCCACACCGTAGAAGGAGCCACTGGCGGCCGCCAGCAGCCGGATGGTCCGGTTGCCCTGATCGGCGACCAGGACGTTCCCGCCGGCATCGACGGCGAGTGCTCCCGGGTCCCAGAGCTCGGCCGCGGGCGCCGGGCCGCCGTCCCCGGCCGACCCGCAGGCCCCGTTGCCGGCCACCGTGTAGATATGGCCCCGGACCACGGGAGTCCCGTACCGGGTCCCGTCGGCGGCGGCCACCAGCCGCAGGCGGCAGTTGGCGGTGTCGGCGATGAGGACGTCCCCCGCGGGGTCGACGGCCAGCCCGGTCGGGTCGTCGAGCCGGCTCCGGTCCGACGGCCCCCGGTCACCGGCAAACCCGGCCACACCGGCGCCGGCGATGGTCACCGGTCTTCCCGCGGTGGCCGGTCCGCCGAGTACCGAGGTGTCGCCGTTGGGCAGCTCGTCGACCCGGTTGGCCGATCCGAAGGCGATGAACAGGTCACCCCTCGGGTCGAGGGCGAGGGCGGTGGGTGCGGGATGGCGGGTCGGGCCGGTGCACGACCCCCCGGCGATGGTGGCGATGTCGCCGGCGTGGACGGCCACCCCGAACGAGTCACCCGATCTTGCCGCCACCTCACGTACCCGGCAGTTGCCGGTATCGGCGACGAACAAGTCGCCGACCGCGTTCTCGACGATCCCGGTGGGGGCGTCGAGCTCGGCGTCGACCGCCTTGTGCCCGTCCCCGCTGAACCCGGGCGACCCGGTTCCGGCCACGGTCACCGCACCGGTTGCATGGCCGTAGGGATCGGCAGCCAGTGTGACCGCGCTGGGAGACGACGCCTTGTTCTGGGCGAGTAGGAGGCCGACCACGACGGCGGCGACCGCGACCGCGATCACCACGGCCAGCACGGCGGTCCGGCGTCGGCTCACCGCATCATCCTCCGCCGGCGTCCACCGCGACGGGCCACCGGTCGTCCGCACATCCATCAATGATGCAGGATCACGGTGCCCGGTGCACTCGAGCCGCCGGAGGGGCTATCGGGCGAAGAGATGCCAACCGAGCCACATCCACCCCACCACGAGAACCACCCGCCCGGCCGACCGGGAGGTGATCCACCTGACCAGGGCCCCCGGTCCGGGCACCCGCCCGCCCGAGAGCACGGACCAGGCCACGCCCCCCGCCACCACCAGACCGAGGAAGGCCCACACCGCGAGCGTCCACTGATCGGTGGTCACTGGAGGACCAGATACGCGCCCACGGCCAACCACAGCACGAAGGCCACCGTCTTGCCGGCGCGGTGGGAATCGAGGGTGTCGAGCAGCGAGCTCAAGGTGGGATGGTCCCGTCGGGGCGCGGCTGCGTAGCAGGCGAGCTCCCAGCCGAGGATGACAGCGGCCATCCCCGCCCACGCCATCGTCCACGCGACCCGCCGGTCACCGTGCCCCTCGGCCGGCGGGACCGGCGGGCCGGAGGACCGGGGGGAGCGCATCCGCAAGGCCATGACGGCGACGGCCACGGCCAGGGGGACCGCGGTCACGACGTCGGCCCGGCCGGTGAACGGCCGGGTGGACGAGGCCAGTGATGCGTAGGCCAGCGCCACTGCGGTTCCGATGGCGACCAACCACCATCGGTGGACCAGGCGGGGTGGAGGGGGCACCGGGCTCAGCCCTTGGCCTGGTCGGGCCAGAACCATTCGGGCTCGTGGCCCCGCGTCTCGGGGAGCAACCACACCAGGCCGCTCAGGGCCATGGCCGGCAGGAAGGTCACCAGAGCGGCCGGCGCAAAGCGGTTGCCGACGTCGGCGATGGCACCGAACAGGACGAGCCCGGCCACCGCACCGAGCACGGCACCGGCCACGTTCCATCCGGCCACCGAGGCCCGCACCGGGGTCGGGAAGAGTTCGTTGACGAACGCCCCCGCGGCCGGCGCGATGACCCCGCCGGCGGTGATCCCCAGCAGGTAGCCGACCACCAGGGCGGCCCCGCTGCCGCTGTAGCAGAGGATGCCCGATCCACCGATGCACACCATGGCCCCCATGGCCGTCGGCCGGCGACCGATCTGGTCGGCCAACCGCACCCCGGCCAGCAGTCCGCCGAATCCGAGGATCCCGGCCCCGATGACCATGGCCGACTCGGTGTAGCCGGGGAACCCCTTCACGTTCTGCGAGTAGAGGAAGACGAAGCTGTTGGCCGGCCCGGTGATCACCGCCAGTGAGAAGACCAGCGAGGTGACCAGGAGCAGGCGCCCCCGGTACGGGCGGGCCACCGCGCCGAGCACGGGCCAGTCCCGCCTGTCCGAACGTTCGACCTGGCGGAAGCGGTCCGGTTCGGAGACCCACCGGGCCACGAAGGGCAGCCCGACCATGGGGACGAGGGCCAGCAGGAAGACGCCGCGGTACCCGAGGGCATGTCCGGTCGATCCGTAGATGACGGCGGTGGCACCGGCCCCGACGGCGTAGCCGGCCGCGATCAGGGCCACCGCGGAGGCGCGTTGGGCCGAGGCGGTCTCCTCCGCCGCTCCCACCTGGGCGACGGCATAGGCGGCCGACAGGAACGGCCGGCCCACGGCGAAGACGACCACGAACCACCAGTACCCCGGACTGGCCGCCGACACCGCGGTGATGGCGAGCCCGAGGCCGCAGGAGAACAGCAACACCCGGCGCCGACCCACTCGGTCGGCCAGGCTGGCGATGGGCAGGCCGCCGAGCGAGGCCAATCGAATGGTGGCCAACCCCAGACCCACCTTGGTGCCCGAGAGCCCGGCCTGATCGGTGATCGAGGTGCCGTGCACCACGTGGCCGAAGTGCCGGGCCACGTCGCCGAGCGTGGCGGTCAGGCCGAACTGACCGAAGCCGGCGGCCAGGGCGACGATCCCGAGGCCGATCACGGCGTGATCGGTCCAGCCGTGGAGTACCAGGCGGTGGGGGGTCGTCCCGGTGCCGGGGGATGCCGGCCCGTCCTGGCCTGGTTCCCGGTTCACTGGGTGGCGGCCGGTCGGCTCACACCCGGAACATGAGGGATCCGGTGATGCCGGGAAACCCGAACGCGGTGTCGATGAACGGGATTGGGGCCCGGGGCGGGAGCGAATACCGCCGGAAGAACTGCCACATGACCTCGTCGGCGTCGACCAGCACGATGCCTCGCCCGACGCCGGCCAGGATCCAGTTGCTCTTCGGCCCGGTGTTGAGCGTGCTCCCCGGCCACACGTGACCCGACCCGGTGAACCTCCACAGTGCGACCTCGGACCCCGAGCGGCACCCGGTGTAGGTCACCGGGGACGCGGTCTCGCCGGCCGAGATGGAACCGGCGGCGCCGACGATCTCGGGACCGTCATGCGGGGTGGGGTCGCACCCGTCGGCTCTGACCCATTGGCCGATCCCCTCCATGACCGAGAGCCGGAGCCGGGGATTGCGGTTGGGGACCCCGACCCATTTGGCGATGGGGTCGTCGACGCTGTGGAACTCGAGGGTGGGCACCGGCCGGGTCGGATGGATGGTGGGCAGTTCGACCTGGCCGGAGACCGACGAGACGGCCGCGATCCGGCCCGATGCCTCGGAGGCCATGGCATAGGCCATCATCCCGCCGTTGGAGATCCCGGTGACGTAGACCCGTCGCAGGTCGACCGGAGTGCGCGCCGCGACGTCGGAGATGACCTCGAGCAGGAAGCCCACGTCGTCGATGTGCCTGGTCACCGGGAGGCCGCAGCACCTCCCGGCGTTCCAGCCGTACTGGGCCTGCTTGGCGATCGGGTCGGGGGTCAGCACCTTGGCGATGCGGGTGCCGTCGGGGTAGGCCACCAGGTAGCCGTTCCGGTCGGCGTTGGGGTCCATGTCGGAGGTGATCTCCTCCAGCCAACCGTTCTGGGTGGCGCCGGCCAGGTTGAGGACCAGCGGGAGGGGACGGCCGGAGACGGCCGCAGGCGGGACGTGCAGCCGGTACTCCCGGGTCAGTCCGTCGAATCGGAGGGTGAACACGTAGGCACCGGTCTTCGGCGCCAACTGGTGCTCGATGTGACCACCGGCTGCCGCCGCCGGGACGGCCGGAGCGGTGGCTGCCATCGCCGCGGTGAGGGCGGCGGCCATAGCGACGGCAGTGAGGAGTCGGCCGGAGCGATACCTCCGATCACCGGTCATGGTGGATGCCGTCCTCCGTGGTTCCGGCGTGGCCATCACTCGGCTGCTTCCGCCAACGCCTCCGCCAAGGTCGGGTGCACCAGCATGGCTTCGACGATGTCGGCCACCCGGAGCCTTCCCGTCACGGCCACCGCCAGCACCGAGATGAGCTCCGACGCGTTCTGCCCCACGATGGACCCGCCGAGGACGATGCCGGTGGCCGGATCGGTGATGATCTTGACGAACCCGCGGGAGTCGTTGTCGATCAGCGCCCGGGCGCTGGCCGCGAACGGAACCTTGGTCACCCGGATCTTCCGTCCCTCGGCGAAGGCGTCGGCTTCGGCCAGGCCGACATCCGCGATCTCCGGCTCGGTGAAGATGGCGGACGGCGCGGCTCTCGTAGTTGGGATGGCGGTGGGTCACCGAATGGCCGCCCACCACGTAGTCGGCCACCTGCCGCCCCTGCATGGCGGCCACCGACGAGAGCGGGAGCTTCCCCGAGACATCACCGGCGGCGAAGATGTGGCCCACGTTGGTCTGACAGTGGCGGTTGATGGGCAGGTAGCCGCCGGGGTCCACCTCGACGCCGGCGTGCTCGAGGCCCAGGCCTTCCGAGTTGGGGATCGATCCCACGGCCAGTAGGGCGTGGGTGGCGTCGACCACCCGGCCGTCGTCGCAGTGGACCGTGACCCCGGTGTCGGACCGCACCGCGCCCACCGCCCGGGCCCCCTTCAGGAGGTGCACGCCCCGCCCAGTGAAGTCCGCCTCGAGCACGGCCGCCACCTCGGGGTCCTTGTGGGGAAGGACCTGCTGGCGGCTCACGATCAGGGTGACTTCGGAGCCCAACGACGAGAAGAGGTGCACGAACTCGACCCCGGTGACGCCCGAACCGATCACGACCAGGTGTCCGGGGAGCACCTTGGGCGGATAGGCGTCGCGGGTGGACAGCATCCGGTCGGCGTCCAGCACGGCCCAGTCCGGCACGCGGGGCCGGCTCCCCGTGCTGATCAGGATGGAGTCGGCCTCGAAGGAGCACGCTCCGTCGACGGTGTCGGCGACCACGGTGTGGGCGTCGACCAGGCGGGCCGATCCGCGGACCAGGTTGACGTCCTGGCTGTGGAGGATCTTCTCGTTGGTGTCCTCGAGCCGGTCGACGATGGCCCCGATGCGCTGCCGGACCACTTCGAGGTCGATCGAGCCCTCGCTGCCCACCACCCCCATACCGGCCATCCGCCGCAAGTTGGACATGGCCCCGCCGGTGGCGATCATGGCCTTGGACGGGATGCAGTCCCACAGGTTGGCCGCCCCCCCGACCACGTCCCGTTCGACGAGGGTCACGTCCACACCCCTGCTCGCCGCATGGGTGGCGGCCTGGTTTCCCGCCGGACCGCCCCCGATGATGACGAAGCGCATGCCCTTACGTTAAGACAGGTGGCGACCTCCGACGAGCCCCCCGGCCCGCGGGGCGCGGCCGCAGCTCGGGGTCACACGGGCAAGCCCGCCTTGGACGCCTCACCCACTTCGTTCAGCCGGCCGGTGGTCACGTCGTAGAGGTAGCCGTAGATCGGGATGGTCCCCGGCACCAGCGGATGGGACCGGATCCGCGACACGTCGTCGACCACGCTCCTGTGGCTGTCGTCGATGGTCAGCCAGTCGATGTAGGCGGCCTCTGACGATCCCGGACCGGAGCCGACGTCGGAGAAGCCGTCCGGGCCCAGTCGTGCGGTCTCGAGGCTGTTGGCCAGCAATCCCCGCATCACCTCGTCGGTGAAGAATTCCATGCCGCAATCCGAGTGGTGGATCACGAACCATTCCTTGGTACCGAGGAGCTTGTAGGAGATCACCAGCGAGCGGATGGCGTCATCGCTGGCCCGACCTCCGGCGTTGCGGATGACGTGGGCGTCGCCTTCGTGGAGCCCGGCGTACTGGGCCGGGTCGAGCCGGGCGTCCATGCAGGTGAGGATGGCGAACTGCCTGGCCGGTGGAAGTGCCAACTCGCCCTTGGCGCCGAAGGCGGCGGCGTAGCGTTGGTTGGCGGTGAGAATCTCGTCACGGACGGACATCGGGCTACCTCTTTCTGGTCGGGGGACCGGGCCCGGCCCGAGGACTCCGTCGGCCGGACGGTCCCTTTACTACTAGAGATAACCGATCGGTTTACTGGGATATTCCGGCACCACCCTGTCGTCGCCCGGTCTGGCCGGGGCCGTCGTCGCCTCCGACGACACTTTTCGTCGGTCTCGTCCCCTCGCGGCAATGAAATTGCGAGCAGGAGTCGCTCGCCGGACGGAAACTGTTGAGTCCGCGTGACAATTGGGTTACGGTACCGCGAACTGGGTAGGTGCTGGTCCGAGCGGTGGAAATCGCTCCCGACAGACAAGGTGACAATATGGACAAGCTGGGCACCGGGCAACGCCGACACATGATGCGCGGGGGAGTGGTGGCCGGCCTCCTGACCCTGGCCCTGGTGGCCACCGCCTGCAGTTCGTCCCCGTCCACCTCCAACAGCGGCTCGGGGGGCCAGACGACGGCGACCTACGCCGAGGCGGCCCAGACACCCCCCAACTACATCTTCCCGTTCATGAGCCTGGCCTTCTTCAGTGTGAACAACATCAACCAGTTCCAGCAAATTATGTACCGTCCGCTGTACTGGTTCGGCAACGGCAACACGCCCAACCTCAACCCGTCCCTGTCCTTGGCCCAGAACCCGGTGTACACCAACGGCGGAAGCACGGTCACCCTGACCCTCAAACCCTACAAGTGGTCCAACGGTGAGACGGTCACCGCCCAGGACGTCATGTTCTGGATGAACATGCTCCACGCCGAGAAGGCCAACTGGGCCGGGTACTCGGCCGGTGCCATCCCCGACGATCTGTCGAGCGTGGTGGCCAACAGCCCGACCAAGTTGACCTTCACAGTCACCGGGAAGGTCAACTCCTACTGGTTCACCTACAACGAGCTGTCACAGATCACCCCGATGCCGGTGGCCTGGGACATCACCTCGCCGGGGGCCAAGGCCGGTTCGGGGGGTTGCTCGGCGGCGCCCTACGGTACGGCCGACACCGCGTGTACGGCCGTCTACACCTTCCTGTCGAAGCAGGCCGGCTACAACCCGGCCAATCCCAACGCCACCAACAACTCTTTTTCGACCTACGCCACCAACCCGATCTGGCAGGTGGTGGACGGGCCCTTCCGGCTCACCCACTTCGACGGCACCGGCAATATCACCATGGTCCCCAATCCGAGCTATTCGGGCCCCGTCAAGCCCACCATCAAGAAGTTCATCGAGCTCCCGTACACGTCGGATTCGGCCGAGTTCAACGCACTGGTCGGGGGCCAGGTCAACGTGGGGTACCTCCCGTCCCAGGACATCACCGCCACCACGTCCGACCCGTTGACCGCCGGTCCCAACAACCCACGGTTGAGCAACTTCGACCTCGACCCGCTCTACACCTGGTCGATCAACTACTTCCCGTACAACTTCGACTCCACCGGTGACAACGGCAACGCCGGGAAGATCTTCTCCCAGCTGTACTTCCGCCAGGCCTTCCAGGACCTCGTGGACCAACCCCTGTACATCAAGAAGCTCTACCACAACTACGGCATCACCACCTATGGACCGGTGCCCGTGTATCCGGCCAACAACTTTGCCTCCAGCTTCGAGAAGTCGAACCCGTATCCCTACAACCCGGGCAAGGCGAAGTCCCTGCTCGAGTCGCACGGATGGAAGGTCGTCCCCGGCGGAACGTCGACCTGCACCAAGCCGGGGACCGCGGCCGACGAGTGCGGTGCCGGCATTCCGGCCGGCGCCCAGCTGGCCTTCGTCCTGCAGTACGCCAGCGGGATCACCATCACCTCCAACACCATGAACGCCGAGAAGTCGAGCTGGGCCCAGGCGGGCATCAACGTCACGCTGACCTCGGCGTCGTTCAACTCGGTGATCGGGACCGCCGTCCCGTGCCCGAGCGGGTGTGCCTGGCAACTCCAGAACTGGGGTGCGGGCTGGGTGTTCGCTCCGGACTACTACCCGACCGGTGAGGCGATCTTCCAGAGCGGCGCCGGCTCGAACTCGGGGAACTACTCCGACGCCACCAACGACGCCAACATCATGGCCACCAACACCTCCGACATCAATCTGGTCAAGTACGAGAACTATCTGGCCACGCAGCTGCCGGTGGTCTACCAGCCGAACTATGTGACGTCGATGACCGAAATCCAGAAGGGACTGAGCGGGGTGACGCCCCAGAGCCCGCTGTGGGCCATCAATCCCGAGAACTGGCGCTGGAACTCGTAGCGGCGCCACCCGGCTGACCGGCAAGCGCGGCACCATGACCGAGGGGGTGCCCGGGTCGCGGGCGACGGGCCGGCGCGCGGCCCTCCCGAGGTCCGGGCGGGGCAGTATCCGACCGGCTATTCTGCCGCCACGGTGACGGCGGCATGACGGGCTATCTGCTTCGGCGGTTCCTCCAGGCGATCGTGGTGATCCTCGGGGTCACCCTGATCGTCTTCGTGCTGGGCCAACTCATCCCCGGCGGGGAAGCCCGAGCCGTGCTCGGGAGCAAGGCCACCCCGGTGTCAATCGCCCACTTCAACGAGTTGAACGGCTTCAATCAGCCGGTGTGGGACCAGTTCTACCACTACATCCTCAATCTGCTGCATGGCAACCTCGGCTACTCCTACAAGTACAACCAAGGGGTCACCGCCGTCATCAAGGAGCGGTTGGGAAAGACCCTCGTGCTGGTGGGGACGGCCACCCTGGTAGCCCTGGTCATCTCCATACCGCTCGGTATCCTGCAGGTCGTCCGGCGCAACACGGTGACCGACTACACCCTGACCGGCCTGTCCTTCATCCTCTATGCCATGCCCGCGTTCCTGCTGGGCACCCTCCTGATCATCTTCTTCTCGTTCGATCTCCACTGGTTTCCGGTATCGCCGCCGAGCAACGCATCGCCTTGGGCCGTGTTCACCGACCCCCGCGCCTTCGTGATGCCGATCATCACGCTGGCCGCCATCACCATCGCCTCGTTCAGCCGGTACATGCGATCGTCGATGATGGATGCGTTGACCGAGGACTACATCCGGACGGCGCGGGCCAAGGGTGCGAGCAACCGACGGGTCCTCTACGGTCACGCGCTGCGAAACGCCCTCATTCCCATCCTGACCCTGCTCGGTCTGTCCCTCCCCGCCATCGTGAGCGGCGCAGTCATCACCGAAACCGTCTTCAACTACCCGGGCATGGGCCTGCTCGTGGTCTACGCCTCCGAGAACAGTGACATCCCGCTGGTGCTCGGAACAACCCTGGTGGTCACCGTGGCCACCGTGCTGGGTTCGCTGATCGCCGACATCCTCTATGCGGTGGCCGACCCGCGCATCAGGTTCGGAGGAGGGAACTGATGGCCAACGATGACGACTTCATCGAGGACCCGGTCACCGGCGTCGATACCGGGACGTCCCGCATCCCCATGGGGATGGGCGAGACCCTGCGGCCGGACGTGGTGCTCGAGCCCGAGGGCGGTGAATCGGCCAACGTCGGTGGACTCGGTGTGCAGATCTTCCGCGTCTTCATCGAGAACAAGCTGGCCGTCGCCGGACTGCTGGTCATCGTCGGCATGGTCGCCTTCTGCTTCCTCGGGCCGCACTTGTACCACACCAATCAGACCAATCAGCAGGCGGCCCTGCTCAACAACCAGAACGCACCCCCGGGCAACGGACACCCCCTGGGCACCGACGGAACCGGGTTCGACATCCTGGGCCGGCTCATGTACGGCGGACAGACCTCGCTCATCGTGGGGTTCGCCTCGGCCTTCGTCGCCACCGTGGTCGGGGTGATCTACGGGGCCGCCTCGGGCTTCTTCGGCGGTTGGGTCGATTCACTGGCCATGCGCTTGGTCGACATCCTCCTGTCCATCCCCGTGCTGTTCCTCCTCATCGCCCTGGTCACCATCTACCACGCCTCCGAAGCACTCCTCATCGTCGTCATCGCCTTCGTCAGCTGGTTGATCCCGGCCCGGCTCATACGGGGCGAGACGCTGACGCTGCGCGTCCGCGAGTACGTCGAAGCGGTCCGGGTGATGGGCGGTGGGAAGAGCCGGATCGTCGGGCGGCACATCATCCCCAACGCCATCGGGACCATTGTGGTGTTCGCCACCTTCCAGGTCGCCGACTCGATCCTTCTGCTGGCCGCGCTGGGGTTCCTCGGCTTCGGCGTCCCCTCCCCCAGACGGACTGGGGAACGATGCTCTCCAACGGGGCCAACGCCGCCGGCAACGGCTGGTGGTGGCAGATCTATCCGGCCGGCATCGCCATCATCCTGGTGGTGGTGGCCTTCAACTTCGTGGGCGACGCCCTCCGTGACGCGTTGGAGGTCAGGCTGCAGCGCCGCTGACCGGGCCGGGCCCGAGGATCAGAGGGCGGAGGCCGTCCCGGACCCGGCCAGCTGGACCGGAGTCTGCAACGGGAAGTGGCAGGCGGCCAAGTGCCCGGCCCCGAAGTCGGTGAGCGGCGGCTCCTCCTCGGCGCACCGGGCCTCGGCCCGGGGGCAGCGTGTGCGGAACCGACATCCTGACGGGGGGTCGACCGAGGAGGGGAGTTCGCCCCGTACCGCGGTCTCCCGCGTGGTGGTGCCCCACCTCGGGGTTGGGAACGGCGTCGAGGAGACCCCGGGTGTATGGGTGGGCCGGTCGTTCGTAGACCTCGGAGGCCGGGCCCACTTCGACCAACTTCCCCAGGTACATGACCCCGATGTTGTCGGACATGTACCGGACCACGGCCAGGTCGTGGGAGATCATCACGAAGGTCAGGCCGTGCCGCTGCTGCAGGTCCTTCATCAGGTTGAGGATCTGGGCCTGGATCGACACGTCGAGCGCCGACACCGGCTCGTCGGCCACGATGAGCTTGGGATCGAGGGCCAGGGCCCGGGCCAGGCCGATCCGCTGGCGCTGGCCCCCCGAGAACTCGTGCGGGTAGCGGACGACGGACTGGGGGCTGAGCCCGACCTCCTTGAGCAGTTGCTGGACCCGGTCCTTCTGCTCGGACGAGCTGCCGACCCGTTGCACCTTGAGGGGTTCGCGGACGATGGAGCCGACCCGCATCCTCGGATCGAGCGAGGCGTACGGATCCTGGAACATCAGCTGGAGGTCCCGTCTCCGATGTCGGAGTGCGGAACCGGTGAGCCGGTTCACCTCGTCACCCTCGAATCGGATGGTTCCCGAGACCGGTCGCTCGAGCGCCACCAGGAGCCGGCCCACGGTCGTCTTGCCGCAGCCCGACTCGCCGACCAGCCCGAAGGTCTCGCCCCGGCGGATGGCGAACGAGACGTCGGACACCGCCTTGACCGTGCCGATCTGGTGGCGGATGAGGCCTCCGGCCATCACCGGGAACTCCTTGACCACGTGTTCGACCAGGAGGATCTCGGGGGCGTCGGACAGGTGGGCTGACCGTTCGGCCGCTGGTGCGCGTGCGACGATGGTGACCGGGGTGGCCGGGGCTTGGTGATCCACCGGGTGGAAACAGGCGAAGCGGTGCACCTCGCCCGGGTCGAGCCCCGATGTCACCGGATCGAGAGGCGGGTCCTCCTCTCGGCACCGATCGGTGGCGTACTGGCAGCGCGGCGCGAACCGGCAGTTGGTGATGGACCGGGACAGATCGGGCGGCAGGCCGGCGATGCTGAGCAGACGCTCGTCCGGATCCTGATCGACCTTGGGCACCGAGGCCAGGAGGGCTTCGGAGTACGGGTGGCGCATGTCCTCGAACAGGCGGCGGGTGGTGGCCTCCTCGGCGATCTTCCCGGCGTACATCACGGCCACCCGGTCGGTGCGACCGGCGATGACCCCCATGTCGTGGGTGATGAGGACGACCGCCATCCGCAGTCGCTCGCGCAACTCGTCGATGAGGTCGAGGATCTGCGCCTGGATGGTCACGTCCAGCGCCGTCGTCGGTTCGTCGGCGATGAGCAGCTTGGGCTCGCAGGCCAGGCCCATGGCGATCATCACCCGCTGGCGCAGGCCACCCGAGAGTTCGTGCGGGTACTGCCCCAGCCGTTCCGCGGGCCGGGGCATCTCGACCATGGTGAGCACTTCCAGCGCCCGGTTGCGCGCCTCCTGTTTCGAGACGTCCCGGTGGAGCATGACCGCCTCGGTGATCTGCCGACCGAGGGTCATGGTCGGATTGAGGGAGGTCAGGGGGTCCTGGGGGATGAGGGCGACCTCGTTCCCCCGCACCTTGCCCATCTCCCGTTCGTCCAGCGTGGCCAGATCGCGACCGAGGAGGCGGATGCTGCCGCCGCTGATGTGCCCGTTGCTGGGCAGGAGCCGCATGATGGAGAAGCCGGTCGTGCTCTTCCCGCAGCCCGATTCGCCCACGATCCCGAGGCACTCACCTTCCTCGACCTCGAAGGAGACCCCGTCGACGGCCACCACCGAGCCCTCCCGGAGGTGGAACTCGGTCCGCAGATCGTTGACCTCGAGCACGGGCGTCATCGTCCCGAGATACTACGGCAGATCAGGGAGAAGACCTGGCTGGACGACATCCCCGGTCGGATCAGACGGCCACCCCGGCCTGCAACCGCTCGGTGGCCTCCAGGTACTCCTCGACCATCGAGAAGACGACGTCCTTGGCCTTCCGGACCGTGGTGGCCCGCCCGATGACCTGTCCGCAGGGGTTGAAGTTCACGTCCTTGGCCTGCTCGGGGTAGCGATGGCCCCGCGACACCGCCTCGATGGCCACCATCATCTGGAGCGGCATGGGCAGCGGATCGGGGGTGTCCTCGGCCTCCCAGGCGTCGGTCCAGTCGTTCTTGAGCATCCGGCACGGCTTGCCGGTGAACGAGCGGGACCGGATCGTGTCGCGGCTGGTGGCGGCCAGGTAGGTCTCCATCTGCTTGGGCGGGATGTCGGCCTCTTCGACGGTGAGCCACAAGGTACCGGACCACACCCCCTGGGCGCCGAGGGCCATGGCCGCGGCCATCTGGCGTCCGCTGCCCACCCCGCCCGCGGCCAGCACCGGGATGGGGGCGACGGCGTCCACCACCTCGGGCCACAGCACGATGCTGCCCACGTCGCCGGTGTGGCCGCCACCTTCCGATCCCTGGCAGATGATGAAGTCGAGTCCGGCCGCCTTGTGGTTGAGCGCGTGCTTGACCGAACCGGCCAGCGCCCCGATCATCAGGCCGGCCCCTTGCACCCGATCCACCACGTCGGGCGGTGGGGTCCCCAGCGCATTGGCGATGAGCTTCACGTTGGGATGGCCGAGGGCCACCGTCAGCAGCCCGGCGGCGTGGGCCGCGGTCCACCCGATCATGCCGTTGGAGGACCGCTCCGCCTCGGGGATCTCCGGGACGTGGTGGTCGGCCAGGATCTTGAGGGCGAACTCCTTGTGCTGGGGTGGCACCAGGGCGCGGATCTGTGCCTCGAGCTTGTCCGGATCCATCTCGTCCATGCCCTCGTACTTGGCCGGGATCACGATGTCCACGCCGTAGGGCTTGTCGCCGACGTGCTCGTCGATCCAGGTCAGCTCCACCTCGAGCTGCTCGGGCGAGAAGCCGATGGCTCCGAGGACCCCGATGCCCCCGGCGTTGGTGACGGCGGCGACCACGTCCCGGCAGTGGGTGAAGGCGAAGATGGGGAACTCGATGCCGAGCTTCTGGCGGATCTCTGTGTTCATGACGGTGCTCCTTCGGTTGTGACCTTCGAATGTGCGGTGGACGGGACGGAGTTGGTGCATTCGGCCGGACCCGCCGCGGTGGCCAAGCCCACCAGGGCGCCGAGACCGCGCACGGCGAGATCGTCGCTCACTGCCTCCGGTGCCAGCCGGCGCTGCATGGCCAGTCCGGTGAGCAGCGCCTTGACCAGGACGGCCAGCTCCTCGGGCGCCGCTGACGGGCGGGAGCCGACGGCCGCCGTCCATCCCTCCAGCTGGTGGGCGCTGAAGCGACGGGCCTCGCCGTCGCGGGCCCGCATGACCTCGGCCACCTCGGGGTCGCGGGCCGCCCGGAGCCAGAGCTCGTGCTCGAGGAGTGCCCACCGCCCCGAGCCGGTGTCGGCGGTGCCGGCGACGTTGTCCCACACCGCGGCCAGCTGGCCCTCGGGGGAGTCGGTGACGGCCACCTCGGCCAGCAGCACGGTACGCACCGAGTCCTTCCACGAGCCGAGGAGGGCGAGGAGTAGACCCTGTTTGCTGCCGAAGTGGGCGTAGACCGCGCCTGACGTCCGGCCGGCGGCCTCGGCCACCGCGTCGACCGACACCGCGTCGACGCCCTGGTCGGCGAAGAGCTCGGCCGCCGCCGAGAGAAGACGCGCCCTCGTGTCGGCCTTGCGTTCCTCTTGGGTCTTCGGCATGTCCCCCCGGACCGGGTTGGGTGTGGTGGCCGCCCACCGTACATATATCGGATGCGTTATGCAAGAGCGGGACCGGCCACCGGGCCGGCTCCCCACGCCCCGCGGCCAGCCGTCCCGTCCTCGGCCGACCATCTAATGTGGCCTTCGCACGACGAAGCCGAACGGGAGTCAGAGGAGCGCCATGCCGACCGTGAAATCCGATGTCCGCGATTCGCTCTTCATCGGGGGGCGGTGGGTACCCTCGACGGGCTCCGGATCGATCGACGTGATCGACTCGACCACCGAGGAAGTGATCGGGACGGTGCCCGAGGGCACCGTCGAGGACATCGACCAGGCGGTGGCCGCCGCCGCCGACGCCTTCCCGGGTTGGTCGACCACGCCGGTGGCCGAGCGAACGGCCCTGTTGACCAAGGTCGGCGGACGGCTGGGCGAACGGATGGAGGACCTGGCTGCCCTCATCACCCACGAGGTCGGGATGCCACTGGTGCTGTCCCAACTGGTCCAGGTCGGGCTGCCCATGAACAGCTTCAACGCCATGGCCCAGGTGGCGGCCGACTTCACGTGGGAGCAGACCATCGGCAACTCGCTGGTGGTCCGCGAGCCCATCGGCGTGGTCGGCGCTATCACACCGTGGAACTACCCCCTCCACCAGATCGCGGCCAAGGTGGCCCCGGCGCTGGCCGCCGGGTGCACGGTCGTCCTCAAGCCCAGCGAGGTGGCACCGCTGAACGCCTTCGTGCTGGCCGAGATCTTCGAGCAGGTCGGCCTGCCCCCCGGTGTGTTCAACCTGGTCACCGGGTTCGGACCGGTGGTGGGGGAGGCCATCGCCGCCCACCCCGATGTGGACATGGTCTCGTTCACCGGTTCCACCCGGGCCGGCCGCCGTGTCTCCGAGGTGGCTTCGGCCACCGTCAAGCGGGTGGCACTCGAACTGGGCGGGAAGTCGGCCAACGTGATCCTCGACGATGCCGACCTGTCCCAGGCGGTGCCCGACGGGGTCCGCAAGTGCTACATCAACTCGGGGCAGACCTGCAGCGCCCTGACCCGGATGCTGGTTCCCCGGGACCGGCTGTCCGAGGTCGAGGAGCTGGCCACGGTGGCGGCGGAGTCGTTCACCCCGGGGGATCCCTTCGACGCGGAGACCAGGCTCGGACCTCTGGTGTCGGCCGTCCAGCGCGACCGGGTCCGCAACTACATCGACAAGGGCATCGGCGAGGGCGCCAGATTGCTGACCGGTGGGATCGAGGCGCCCGACGGCCTCAGCACCGGATTCTTCGTCAGGCCGACCGTGTTCTCCTCGGTGACCCCCGAGATGACCATCGCCCGGGACGAGATCTTCGGCCCGGTGCTGGCCATCATCCCCTACGACTCTGAGGACGAGGCCGTCGAGATCGCCAATGACACCCAGTACGGACTGGCCGGCGGCGTGTGGTCCGCAGACCCCGGACGGGCGAAGGAGGTGGCCCGCCGGCTGCGGACCGGTCAGGTCGAGGTCAACGGCGGGGGGTTCAATCCCATGGCCCCGTTCGGGGGCTACAAGCAGTCGGGCAACGGGCGCGAATTCGGCTCCTTCGGGCTGGAGGAGTTCCTCGAGGTCAAATCCCTCCAGCTGTAGACGGACCGGTATCAGCGCCGCCCGCTCGCCGGCCGGCTGCCGCGGTCAGAAGCCGAACTGGTCCTCGACGAGGCCGAGATGGATCTTGGCCGCGTCGATGTAGGTCTTCTCGCCGATGAAGACGTGCTGGGTGCCCGTGTACATGTCCCGGAAGGCCCGTTCGAGCCTGCTCCCTTCGCGGATGGCCGAGGTCCCGGCGGCCAGGTGGGCCCACTGGACGATCTCCCGGCTCGACTCGGTGGCGAAGGTTGCCGCCACCCGGAGGTCGGCCCGCAGGGCCGGGGTGAGCGTCTGGCCGTCGGCGACGGCCTGCTCGACGTCGGCGAAGGTGGTCACCACCAACAGGTGGGCGGCCGTCCACAGGGCCCGGTGGTGCGAGAGGTTCCTCTGGAAGGAGGCCCGGTTGGCGATGGAGGCGTCGTCGCCCATCCTCACCTTGGTGGCGGCCAGCTCGGTGACGTCGTCGATCATGCTCTTGGCCACCCCGAGAGCCCACGACGCGTGCCCCGCCGCGGTGATCGGGATGAGGCCCATGTGGAACGCGGCCGACCCGCCCCGCTCGGGGGTGCGGGTGAACAGTGCGAATGTCCGCGATCCGGGGACGAACACGTCGGTCACGTTGTAGTCGTAGGAGCCGGTCCCCTTCAGGCCCTGGACGTTCCAGCCGTCGGTGAACACGATCTCCTCGCGGGGGATCACCGCCACCAGCAACGGCGGGATGCCGTCGTCCCCGGTCACCATCTCGCCCCCGACCGTGGGGATGAACCCCGCCGCCACGTACTGCGAGTGCCCGGTACCCGATCCGAAGTTCCAGGCCCCGGTGATGCGGTAGCCGCCATCCACCGTCTCGCCCAATCCATTGGGGAAGAACTGGCCCCCGACGGTCACCCGGTTGCCGTGGGCGGTGAAGACCTCGGCGAAGCCGTCGTCGGGCAGGTAGGCGGCGCACGCCGCCGCCGACGGGAGGTTGGCGATGCCGATCCAGCCGAGGGAGCCGTCCTGCCAGGCCAGCTCCATCCAGGTGGCGATCATCTCGGCGAAGGTCGGCTCACTCCCTCCCGCCTCGACCGGGTTGCACCAGGTCATCAGCCCGCTCTCCCACAGCGCGTCCACGATCCGGCTCGTGAGGGTGCGGTTGCGCTCGGAGCCGGCGGCTTCCTCGGCGACCAGCTGGCGCAGGGTCCGGGCTGCCTCGGCCCCGCCGACGGTGGCTGTCTCGGTCATCGATGTCTCGGGCATGGGCGTGCTCCTTGTCGGAGGCGGGCTGTCGTCACGTCGGGAGTCCGGTGATCATGTGGTGGCTCACGTCCCCGACCAGGTCGACCAGGTACCGGCGCTCCACGAACCGCCAGGTGCCGTCCTGCCGCTCGAAGCGGTCGTGGTACCGGCCGGCCAGGATGGGCTGGAGGGGAAGGCCGGGCACGGCCTGGAGGACGGTCCAGTAGGAACGGGCCGAGGCGGTGCCGGCCCCGTCGTCGATGTCGAGGATGAGGTTGGTGGTGACGTGCTTGGTGCCCGGCGTCCCGTCGGGATGGATGCGGGTGGTGGCGGTGTACAGCGAATGGATGGCGTCCCGGCCGGTCAGCAGCGAGTCACTGTCGCCGGCACCGACGGCGGCCTCGGCCAGCAGGTCGGCGACGCCGGCCAGGTCGCCGGAGTCGATGAGCTCGGCGTACCGGGCGATGAGGTTGCTCAACTGCGTGCTGCTGTCGGTCATGGCGCGGTCTCGGGTTTCTGGTCGTGCCCATACCGGGCCGGACGGTCGCTGCCGGTGGTTCCGGTCCTCATCGGAACGTCAGGTCGGCATCGTCCCAGTAGGCGTTGACGGAGGTGAACAGGCCGTCGGCATCGGCGGTGAACACCTCGATGCCGTCGATGATCATGGTGGAACCCCCGGTCTCGACCGAGATCTCGAAGTCGATGGCCACCTCGGACGCGCAGGTGTGCACGGCCTTGGCGGTGAAGGTCCACGAGTCGCTGGCCGCGATCCCGTTGGCGAAGAACTCGGCGATGGCGGCCCGCCCGACGTTGGCCGGACCGGACACCGGATCCGCCTGGACCCCGTCCTCGGTGAACAACCCGGCGATGGCCGACGGATCGCGCCCGTTGACGGCGTCGACGTAGGTGGCGATCCTCGTTCGCAGCTCGTCGGGCGTCAGCATCGTCCGTCCTTTCGTCGGGTGGGATCCGGAGTCACGGATCGGGATCTCCGGTCGTGGCCTGCTCAGGCGCCGAGGGCGTGGACCCCTCCGTCGACGTGGAGTATCTCGCCGGTGGTCATGGGCAACAGGTCGGAGAGGAGGGCGACGCAGGCCCGGGCGACCACGTCGGTGTCCAGCACATCCCAGCCCAGCGGGGCCCGTTCCGACCAGGTGTCCTCGAAGGCGCTGAAACCGGGGATCGACTTGGCCGCCATGGTCTTCACCGGTCCGGCCGCCACCAGGTTCACCCTGATCCTCTCGGGGCCGAGGTCCCGGGCCAGGTAGCGCGACAGCGACTCGAGGGCGGCCTTGGACACCCCCATCCAGTCGTAGGCCGGCCAGGCCACCGTGGCGTCGAAATCCAGTCCCACCACCGAGGCCCCGGGCCGGCCGTCGGTCCCGGCTGCCACCAGCAGGGGACGGAACGCCTCGATCAGTGCTTTCAGCGAGTAGGCCGAGACGTGCAGTGCCACTTGGACCTGGTCCCAGTTGGCCCGGAACATGTCCCCCCCAGGCACTCCGGAGGTGCGTACCCGATGGCGTGGATCAGTCCGTCCATCCGGTCCCAGCTGTCAGCCAGTTGGGCGGCCGCCGACGCCAGCTGGTCCGGCTCGGCCACATCGATCTCGAGGACGTCGGCTTCGGCGGGCAATTTTCTGGCCGTCCGGCGGGTCAGCGACAGGCCCCGGCCGGCGCCGCTCAGTACGACCGTGGCCCCCTCCTGTTGGGCCAGCCGCGCCACCGCGAAGGCCAGTGACGCATCGGTCAGAACGCCGGTGACCAGGATATGCTTTCCCTCGAGGAGTCCCATCAACGGGTCAGGTTATCGTCAACCAACGATTCGGCCGGATTGGGCGTCTGTGCAAGGGTGGGACGATGCGAATCGGAATTCTCGGAGGAACCGGACCTGCCGGGAGGGGACTGGCGGTCCGATTGGCCGCCGCCGGCGAAGAGGTGGTCATCGGCTCCCGGGACCACCAGCGGGCCGACGGCATCGCCCGCGGCCTGGTGTCGGAGTGGCCCGATCACTCCTTGTCCATCACCGGCGCCGTCGAACGAGATCACCGCGTCGTGCGACCTGGTGGTGGTGGCCACCCCGTGGGACAGCGCGGTGGCCACGGTCAAGCCGTTGGCTCCCGAGCTGGCCGGCACCGTGGTGGTGTCGATGGCCAATGCCCTGGTGAAGGAGGGCCGTGAGTTCATCGCCCTGGTGCCTCCCCGGGGCTCGGTGGCGGCGTCCATCCAGGCCGTGCTGCCCCACTCGCTGGTGTCGGCGTCGTTCCACCACCTGCCGGCCTCGGAGATGGAGAAACTGACATCGCCGCTCGAGGCCGATGTCCTGGTCTGCTCCGATCACGCCGAGGCCACGTCGGCGACGGTGGCGCTGATTGAGGCTATTGACGGGTTGCGCGGTGTCGATGCCGGCAGCCTGGCCCAGGCCGCGCCCATCGAGGCCTTCAC
The DNA here is from genome assembly GCA_963837805.1 of uncultured Acidimicrobiaceae bacterium. Lineage (GTDB taxonomy): Bacteria > Actinomycetota > Acidimicrobiia > Acidimicrobiales > RAAP-2 > Bog-756. Next base: position 152,577 of record CAWIOU010000014.1, on the reverse strand, counting down.
CGCGGTGCTCATCACCATCAACATCCGGCACAAGGTGCACGCCGCCGTCCAGTTGACCGGCTTCGGCCGGCACTGACTGGTGGACGGGGGACAAGGGGTGCGGCTCTACGACACGGCCCAGGGGAAGATCGTCCCCTTTACACCGGCGCCGTTGGTCACCATGTACTCGTGCGGGATCACTCCGTACGACTCGGCCCACCTCGGGCACGCCCAGGTCTATCTGACCTTCGACATCCTGCAGCGCCGACTCCGCGACCTCGGCCACGAGACGCGCTGCGTACGCAACGTCACCGACGTCGACGACGACATCCTGCGCAAGGCCCGGGAGCTCGGAGTCCACTTCCTCGACCTGGCCGCCGAGGAGATCCGCCGGTTCGACGCCGACATGGCGGCGCTGGGCCTGATCCCGGCGTGGTCCGAGCCGAGGGCCACCTCGGCCATCGCCGAGATCCTCACCCTGATCGGCTCGGTCCTCGATTCCGGCCACGCCTACCAGGCCGGCGGGGCGGTCTACTTCGACGTCACCACCTTCTCGGCGTTCGGTTCGGTGAGCCACTACGACCCGGCCACCATGCTGGCCCTGGCCGCCGAGCACGGCGGTCACCCCGACGACCCCAACAAGCGCCATCCCCTCGACTTCGTCCTGTGGCAGCCCTCGCTGCCCGATGAGCCCTCGTGGGAGTCTCGTTGGGGACCGGGCCGTCCCGGATGGCACGTCGAATGTTCGGCGCTGGCCCTTCGCGAGCTGGGGGAGACCCTCGACGTGCACGGCGGCGGCCGCGATCTGGTCTTCCCCCATCACGAATGCGAGACGGCGCAGTCCGAGTCGGTGACCGGCCGTCCCTTCGTCCGCCACTGGCTCCACGTCGGGCTGGTGGGGCTGGACGGCACCAAGATGTCCAAGTCGCTCGGCAATCTGGTCTTCGTGGGCGACCTGCTGAAGGAGTGGGATGCCGACGTGGTGCGCCTGGCCCTGCTCGACCACCACTACCGTCCCGATTGGGAATGGACGGACGCGGACATGCCCCGGGCCGCCCGACGGCTCGAATCCTGGCGCTCGGCCCCGCGTCCCGACGCCGACCCGGATCTCACCGGGGTGGGGACCGACCGCGGTCTCGAATTGGTCCGGTCCGCGCTCGACGACGACCTGGATGCCCCGGCCGCGCTGCGGGCCCTCGACGACGAGGCCGCCGCCGGGCGTCCGGTGGTCGGAGGAGCCTTGCTCCTGGGCGTTACCCTGTAGTCCGGTCCGGGCGCTCCCCATCTGCGGCCGCGCCGCATCCGGCGGCCACCGGATGGAACCCTGAGCACGGATCGAGAAAGGCAGACCCATGGCAACCGTCACCGTTCGGCTTCCCGATGGCTCGACCAAGGAGTTCGAACCGGGCACGACGGCCCTGCAGTTGGCCGAGTCCATCGGGCCCCGCCTGGCCAAGGCGGCCGTCGCCGCCACCGTCGACGGGGTCGAGGTCGATCTGAGCACCGAGCTCCCCGACGGCGCCCTGGTCACGGTGGTCACCGCCGATTCCGACGCCGGACGGGCCGTCCTGCGGCACTCGACCGCCCATGTGCTGGCCCAGGCCGTGCTCCGGCTGTGGCCAGGAGCCCACTACGCCATCGGCCCGGTCATCGAGGACGGCTTCTACTACGACTTCGAGCTGCCCGGGGGTGCCCACTTCAGCGACGACGACCTCGAGCGGATCGAGGCCACCATGCGCAAGATCATGGCCGAGGACCAGCCCTTCATCCGGCACGAGCACACCATCCTCGGGGGCCTGGAGCTCTTCGAGGACCAACCGTTCAAACGGGAGATCATCGAGGCGGTGGCCGAAGGTCGGGACGAGGTGGACGCGGCCGCCGACGCCGACGGGCAGTCCCCGGTGTCGACCTACTGGAACTCGCCCACCTTCACCGACCTGTGCCGCGGACCGCACGTACCCACGACCATGCGGCTCGGGCACTTCGCCCTCATGCGGGTGGCCGGGGCCTATTGGCGCGGTGACGAGAAGCGCGAGCAGCTGCAGCGCATCTACGGCACGGCGTGGGAGTCGGACAAGGCCTTGGCCGACCATCTCCACCGGCTCGAGGAGGCCGAACGCCGCGACCATCGCAAGCTGGGTGCCGAGCTGGACCTCTTCTCCTTTCCCGAGGAGATCGGCTCGGGTCTGGCCGTGTTCCATCCCAAGGGTGGGACTGTCCGCCGCCTGATGGAGGACTACTCCTACCAACGCCACCGGGCCGCCGGGTACGAGTTCGTGACCACTCCCCACATCACCAAGGGGGACCTGTTCGAGACGTCGGGCCATCTCGACTGGTTCGCCGACGGGATGTTCCCGCCCATGGAGCTCGACGGCGGCCAGAGCTACTACCTCAAGCCGATGAACTGCCCGTTCCATGTGCTCATCTTCAAGAGCCGGCAACGCTCGTACCGCGAGCTGCCCCTCCGTCTCTTCGAGTTCGGAACCGTCTACCGGTACGAGAAGTCGGGGGTGGTGCACGGGCTGACCCGGGTCCGGGGCATGACCCAGGACGATGCCCACATCTTCTGCACCCGCGAGCAGATGGCCGGCGAACTGCACACCACGCTCACCTTCGTGCTCTCGTTGCTCCGCGACTTCGGCCTCGAGGAGTTCTACCTCGAGCTGTCGACCCGGCCCGAGGGCAAGGCCGTCGGGACACCCGAGGAGTGGGAGGAGGCGACCGAGGTCCTCCGCACCACGGCCCTGGCCATGGGCCTCGAGCTCAAGCTCGACGAGGGCGGGGGTGCCTTCTACGGGCCGAAGATCTCCGTCCAGGCCCGCGACGCCATTGGCCGGACCCATCAGATGTCCACCATCCAACTCGACTTCCAGACTCCCCAACGCTTCGAGGCCGAGTACATCGGCGCCGACAACGGGCGGCACCGTCCGATCATGATCCACCGGGCCCTGTTCGGATCGGTCGAGCGGTTCTTCGCCATCCTGCTCGAGCACTACGCCGGCGCCCTCCCCACCTGGCTCTCGCCCGAGCAGGTCCGGGTCCTCGGTGTGCGCGACGACCACGAGACGTACGCCCACAAGGTGGCCGACCGGCTCCGGGCGGTCGGGGCCCGGGTCACCGTCGACCCGGCCGACGAGAAGCTGGGAGCCCGCATCCGCAAGGCCAAGCTGCTCAAGATCCCCTACATCCTGGTGGTGGGGGACGACGACGTGGCTGCGGGGACGGTGGGGGTGAACCGCCGGGGGAGCGACACCCCCGAACGCGGCGTGGAGCTCATGGCCTTCTGCGAGGGGCTCGAGACCGAGATCGCCGAGCGCCGTCTGCCCGAAGCGACCGCGTGACCCTCGATCACCTGTGGGCGGGGTGGCGGAGCGAGTACGTCAGCACGGTCGCCTCGCCGGTGAGGACCCCGGCCGCCGACCACCCGGGCGACGACCCCGCCCGGTGCGTGTTCTGCCGCATCGCGGCCAGCGGGCCGCCGTCGGCCGAGAACGGCGTCCTGTGGCGGGGCGAGCTCACGCTCGTCGTCCTCAACGCCTACCCCTATGCGTCGGGCCATCTGATGGTCGTGCCCGACCGTCACGTCGGATCGCTCGGCGGCCTCTCCGACGCCGAAGGGGCCGAGATGTGGTCGGCCCTGCGGCGGGCCGTGGCCGCGCTCGAGGATGCCTTCAGCCCCGAGGGCATCAACCTCGGAGCCAACCTGGGCGAGGCGGCGGGGGCGGGCATCCCCCGGCACCTCCATCTGCACGCCGTCCCCCGGTGGGTGGGCGACACCAACTTCATGACCGCGGTGGCCGGGGTCCGGGTGCTCCCCGAAACGCTCGCCACCACCTGGCAGCGCATCCATGCGGTCTGGCCCGGATGAGTGCTCGGGACCGAGGAATCGGCGCACCGGATCCGGTGTTCAACCAAATGCAGCTCGACGGTGAGGAGGGTTGGTCCATGCAGGTGAAGGAGCTCGGGCACCTGGTGCTCTACGTGCAGGACCTCAAGCGTTCGGCGGCCTTCTACGGCCAGGTGCTCGGTTGGGAGGTGGCCTTCCCCGAGACGTCTGGGCATCCCGGCGGTGGCCTTCTCGTCGGGTCGCACGCATCACGAACTGCTCCTCATCGAGGTGGGGGAGGGCGCCGCCGTCCCAACCCGAGGGCCGTCGCCTCGGCCTCTACCATTTCGGCCTCAAGGTCGGGGATTCCGACGAGGAGTTGCGGGAGGCGGTCCTGCGGCTCGAGGAGGCCGGGGTCACCATCGTCGGGGCCAGTGACCACACCGTCACCCACAGCCTCTACATCCTCGACCCCGACGGCAACGAGGTCGAGCTCTACATCGACGTGCCCGGGGTCGACTGGAAGTCCGATCCGAGCCTGATCATGGCTCCCATCAGGCCTCTTGCCCTCTAGGGCGGCCGAGGCCGGCCGATCCCAGTCGGAGGCCCCGGATGGAACCGCTCACTCCAGTTAGCGGATGGTAAGGTGGAGTGACCTTTCTGGAGGAGATCCATGTTTGACGGGCGATGGCGCGGTGCGGTTGACCGGAGTACCGGCCCCATCGGTCAGCGACTGCATCGGCTGGGGAGTCACCGCCGATGTACTGACCGCGACCGGCCTGGTGTCCGCCACCGCCACCGCCGTGGCCGTGGGTACCGGCCACCTCCATCTGGCCGTCATCCTCCTCATCCTGACCGGCCTCCACGACCTGTTGGACGGACCGGTGGCCAAGGCGTCGGGAACCTCGTCGGTCCGGGGGGCCTTCTTCGATTCGGTGACCGACCGGGTGGCCGACGCACTGATCCTCGGCGGGGTGGCCTGGTACCTGGTCTCGACCCATCCCGGCCACCTGGTCCTGCTGCCCTTCGCCGTGCTCGGCGCCACCTCGCTGGTCTCCTACCAGCGGGCCAAGGCCGAATCGCTCGGCATCTCCGCCCGGGGCGGTCTGATGGAACGGGCGGAGCGGATGATCCTGCTCGGCGTGGGCTTCCTGTCGGCCATGTTCCTGGTTCCCGTGCTCTGGGTCATGCTGGCCCTGACCATGGCCACCGCCGTCGGACGGTTCATCAAGGTGTGGCGGTTGGCCGAGGCCCCGGTTCCGGTGGCCTCCCCCCGGCGCCACCGCCGGTCCCGGAGCGCCACCCGCGCCGGCGATCGCAAGACCGCGGCCTCACCGTCACGTTGGCGGGCCCGCCGCCAGGGCGAGCTGTCCAGCCGTTCCGGTCGCACCTGGCGGGCCCGGCATGCCCGTCAGGGCCTCCGCCAACGCACCGGACGCCGACACACCTGAGTCGGTCCGGCGATCCACCGATCGAGAACGAGGGCTCGTGAACAAGGGACAAGCGGTCTTCCGGACGTACACGACCCTGGGCCGATGCCTGTCCGCACTTCCGGAGCCGGTCGCCCTGAACGTGGCCAACGTCGTCGGGGACGTGCTGTTCAAGGTGCGGGACGACCACCGTCGGATGGTCTCGGACAACCTGCGGCGAGTGCTCGGCGCCGACGCCGACGATCCCGACGACGCGGTCATCCTCGACCGTTGGGCACGGCGTTCGTTTCGGGCCTACGCTCGGTACTGGGTCGAAGGAGCCCGGCTCGGTCGTACGTCGCCCGTCGAAGTGGAGCAGCGGACGCTCGTCCGGGGTCTTGAGCACCTGGTGGATGGGATGGCAGCCGGAAGGGGCGTCATCATGGCACTGCCGCATGTCGGGAGCTGGGAGTTCGGAGGGGCATTTCTGGCCACGCAAGGTCTGCCGATGACGTCCGTGGCCGAACGGATCGAGCCGCCCGAATTGTTCGAGTTCTTCGTCGAGCAGCGGGCGGCCATGGGCCTGACCATCGTGCCGTTGGACTCGTCGTCGGGGAGCGCGGTGATGTCGACGCTCCGCCGGGGCGGCCTGGTCGGTCTCCTGAGCGACCGCGACCTGGCCGGCAACGGCATCGAGGTCGAGTTCTTCGGCGAGACCACCACCATGCCGGCCGGTCCCGCCACCTTGGCCCTCCGCAGCGGAGCGCAACTGGTCACCGGGGCCGTCTACAGCGGCCCCGGTCCGGATCACTCCGCCCTCGTGCAGCCTCCGCTCGACACCACCCGGCACGGATCCCTGCGGGAGGACGTGACCAGGCTCACCCAGGGGATCGCCACCCGGTTCGAGTGGCTGATCCGCCGGGCCCCCGATCAGTGGCACGTCTTCCAACCGCTGTGGCTCTCCGATCGCGACGGGGCGGCGGCGTGACCAAGTTCGAGAACGGCCCGCCTGCCGGGGACGCCGAATTCGAGGGGCTCGGGCCATCGGTGGTCCTGAACCGGTCGGCCCCGTACCGTGCCGCCCCCTCACGTCCGGTCCCCGATCTGGCCGACGGCAACGGGTCGAAGCCGTCATCGGAGCCCCGATTCCATTCCCTCGGCGAGCAGGACGTCGACGTGGTGGCGGTGATCAGCGCCACCGGGCGCTTCCTCTTCGTCAGCGCATCGGCTGAGCGCCTGTTCGGGTACGACATCAGCAACGTCGTCGGGCTCGATGCCTTCGGGCTGTTCGACTCGCTGAGCGTCGAACCGGTCCGGGCCTTATTCGACGATCTGGTGGCCCGGCGGCGCCTGTCGGTCTCCCTCGAGATGCGCACGGTCCGGGCCGACGGCGAGACGATCGACATCGAAGTGGTGGCGGCCAACCATCTCGACGATTCCCTCGGCGGGATCGTGGTCAACGTCCGGGACATCACCGGGTACAAGAGCCTCGAGGAGCGGGTCCTCGATGTCGACCGCCGCCAGACCACCATCATCGAGTCGCTCGCCGACGGCGTGATGATGGTCGATGCCGACGGCACGGTGGTGCGGGTCAACGAGGCCTTCGAGGTGATGTTCGAAGCGCCACGGGTTCGGTTGATCGGTCGCCGGATCGACGACCTGATGGCCGGCGGCCCGGTCCCGGGGCGTCGAAGTGATCGACGTCGACGGAGCGACGGTCGGCGAGGCCGAGGATCCCATCGGGGCCAGCCTGCGCAGTGGCCGCCGGTCGGTCGGTGTGGTCCACGGGCTCCTGCGCAACGGGCGCCCGCCCAAGTGGATCCGGACCAACGTCCAGGCCATGCCCGGGGCCGACGGGAGTCGTGGCCGGGGCGGTCGCCTCGTTCAGCGACGTCACCGCGGTGCGCCAGGCTGCGGTGGAGTTGAAGCGGGAGGAGCAATTCCTGCAGGTACTGCTCGACACCCTCGAAGAGGGCATCCTGGCCTGCGATGACGAGGGGCGGATCACCGTGTTCAACCCGGCCGCCCGAATGCTCCACGGGCTCGATGAGCACGACGATCCCATCGGGACGATCCCCACCGACGAGGGCCTCCGCCGGCCCGACGGGTCGCCCATCTCCCAGCGGGAGAACCCGCTGATCCGGGCCATGTCGGGCGAACAGCTGCGCGACGTCGAGGTCATCCTCGAGTCGAAGAACGGCGACCAGCGCAAGGTGAGCGTCAACGGCCAAGCCCTGGTCGACGACGACGGCTGGATGCTCGGGGCGGTGGTGGCCATGCATGATGTCACCGAGCAGAAGCGCAATGAGGAACGGCTGGCCGAGATGGCCCTCCACGACCCGCTCACCGGGCTGGCCAATCGCACCCTGCTGGCCGAGCGCCTGCAGGAGGCCATCGACGCGCTGGCCCGGCAGCTGCCGACGTCGCGCCGCGGGGAACCCGGCGACCAGCAGGGGGTGGCCGTGTTCCTGCTCGACCTCGACGAGTTCAAGGAGATCAACGACGTGCTCGGCCACGACGTGGGCGACGACATGCTGGTGGCCGTGGCCCGCCGGCTGTCGGCCATCGTGCGACCGACCGATACCGTGGCCCGGCTCGGCGGGGACGAGTTCGTGGTGGTCTGCGACGTCGAGAGTGGCGAGGACGAGATGCTCCGCATCGCCGACCGGATCTCGACCGCCCTGGCCCGGCCCTACCGGATCGACGGCCGCACCCTGTCGGTGCTGGCCTCGGTGGGCGGAGTATTCGCCGACAATCCGGACACCGACCCGTCCCGGTTGCTGTCCCGGGCCGACGACGCCATGTACGGGGTCAAGTGGAGTCGGCGCCGCCAGCGTCGATCCATGGTGGACTGACCGGTTGGTCGAGAACGCCGACGCTTCGAGTCCCTCGCCGCTGCACATCGCCCTGGTCTGTCCGTACAGCCTGTCCCGGCCCGGTGGCGTCCAGGGCCAGGTCCTCGGGCTGGCCCGGGCCCACGCGGTGGCCGGCCACCGGGTCACCGTCTTCGCTCCCCTCGATGACGTCCGGGACGCGCCGGACGGGATCGAGCTCGTGCCCACCGGGCGGTCGGTGTCGCTCCCGGCCAACGGATCGGTGGCTCCGGTCAGCCTCTCGATCCGGGCCGCGGTGCGAGGTCTGGCCGCGGTGGAGTCAGGGGGCTTCGACGTGGTGCACGTGCATGAGCCCTTCACCCCGGGCCTCCCGTACGGACTGCTGATCGGCCGTCGCGTCCCACCGCTGGTGGCGACCTTCCACCGCAACGGCGGCAGCCTCCTCTACACCGTGTTCGGCCCGCTGGCCCGCCACCTGGCCGGTCGTTTCGCCGTCCGCACCGCGGTGTCGGAATCGGCCCGGTCGACGGCTTCGCAGGCCCTGGGCGGGACCTACGAGGTGGGGTTCAACGGCATCGAGGTCGACCGCTACCGGAAGGTCGAGCCGTGGCCCACCGACCGGCCGGCCGTCCTCTTCCTCGGGCGCCACGAGGAACGCAAGGGGCTGGCCGTGCTCCTCGAGGCCTTCGACCGGCTCGGCGACACGATGCCCGCGGGCGGGCAGGCCCACCGGCCGGTGCTGTGGATCGCCGGCAACGGGCCCCGCACCGAAGCACTCCGCCGACTCCATCCCGGGTCGTCCGACATCGTCTGGCTCGGCGTGGTCCCCGAGGCGGAGAAACTGCGACGGCTGGCCGCGGCCGAGGTCCTGTGTGCGCCCTCCCTGGGCGGCGAGTCGTTCGGCATGGTGCTCCTCGAGGCCATGGCGGCCCGGACACCGGTGGTGGCCAGCGACATCGACGGCTACCGGGCCGCCGCCGGGGACTGCGCCGTGCTGGTGCGCCCGGGCGATGCCCAGGCCCTGTCCGCGGCCCTGGCCGGGGTCCTGGCCGGGGCGTTGGCCGTCGTGGTCGAGGGGGCCGATGACGACCGGGAACGGTCCCGTGACCGGTGGCTGTCGGCCGGTGCCGAGCGGGCCGCCCGATGGTCGATGGACCGGCTTGCCGGGTGGTATTCGGGCTGGTACCGCACGGCCATGGTCAGCCCCCGGCCCTGAGCCGCCGTACACTGCTCGCACCATGAGCGAATCCACCGACCCCCCGAAACCCGGCGGCCCGCCGGGCCGGCCGGGCTCCGGTTCCGGTGGCTCGTCGGGCGGGGGTTCGGGCAACCGGAACCGCAACCGCAACCGAGGAGGCAGCCGGAGCGGGGGCGCCGGTTCGTCTGGCTCGTCTGGTTCGTCTGGCTCGTCTGGCTCGGCGCGGGGCGCGGCGGCCAGGGCGCGGGCCGGAGCGGGGGGTCCAACGGCCGGAGCGGGGGAGGCTCTCGGGGCTCGTCGGGCAGCCGCCAACCGTCGAGCTCGGGCGGTTCCGGGGGCGGCCGATCCGGACAGGCGGGCTCGGCGCGAGGACCGAAGCCGATACCGGCCACCGAGCCGGCTCGGACGCCGCCGGCCGTCGATCGCCAGGGCGACGGCGCAGAGGAGTCGGCTGCCGTGCGGGCCAACCGGCGCCGGGCCGCCGCCATCTGCACCACGCCACCCCTGGTCCTCGGCGTGGTGGTGGGCCTCGTCCTCGTGCTGGTCGGTCTGCCGCTGATCGGGGTGTTGGCGCTGGTGCTGCTCACCGCCGGGCCGTCGCTGTGGCTGTGGCAGGTGGCGCCGGACATGGTCGTCCGGTCGGTCGGGGCCACACCGAGCGACGAGTGGGAGCATCCCCGGCTGCACAACCTGGTGGACGGTCTGTGCGCCACCATGGGCCTCCCCCGACCGGTCATCTGCGTGGTGGAGAGCGCGGTCCCCAACGCCATGGCGGTCGGTCGGGATCCCGACTCGGCCAAACTGGTGGTGACATCGGGACTGGACGAGTCGCTCACCCTGGTCGAGCTGGAGGGGGTTTTGGCCCACGAGCTGGTGCACATCAAGCGGCACGACACGGTGGCCGCGGGTCTGGCCGTGGTGGCCACCGTCCCCTGGGCCGTGCTCCGGGGGAACGCCGCCGGCGCCGACCGGGTCCACACGCTGGTGGGGAGGGGGCGCGAGTTCTCGGCCGACCAGCGCGCCGCGGTCGTGGTCCGCTATCCGCCCGGCATCGGCTCCGCCCTCGAGGTCATGGTCGACCGCACCGGAGAGCCGCCGCCGTGGCCGCCGGGGAAGGGCAGAGTCGCCGCCCTCACCCGCTGGCTGTGGATCGACCCGATGGTCGGAGTCGGGCCGGGCGAGTCGCTGGAGGGCAACCTCGACGACACCCGGGTGCGGGCGGCGGCCCTGTCACTTCGCTGAGCCGAAGGTCCTGACCCGGCCCAACCGATCGAGGAGCCTCAGTCGGCCCCCGGGCACATATCGGTGTCCTCGGGGACCAGCCCCCATCCGGCGTCGGGGGAGAAGAGGTGGTCGCGGAGCTTGCGGAGCAACAACGAGAGGGTCTGCTCCTCCTCGGCGGAGAAGAGGTTGGTCAACAACTCGTCGATGTGGGCCAGGTGATCGGGGATGATCCGGTCCATCAGCTCCTGTCCCGACGGGGTCAGGACCGCGAATGCCCCTCTGCGGTCCTCGGGGCACACCCGCCGGGCCACCAGGCCCTGTTCGGCGAGTCGGTCGACCGAACGGGTGAGGCCGCTCGGCGTGAGGGAGGTCTGGGCGGCCAGCTCGCTCATCCGCAGCTCCGAGCCCGGGGTGCGGGCCAGCCGGATGAGCACGTCGAAGGACTGGTTGGACAGCCCCCGTTCCGACTCGAACCGCCGCTCGAACACCCGTCTCAGCCCGGCGGCCGATTCGAAGAGCAGGCCGACCGTGGTCAGCCGTTCGTCATCTGTCACCAACGGTCGTCCCATACCCACAGTGTACCAAGAACTCCGGCGGTACTTGCGTCGTCAAATATCTGTGATATAGTTGTTGGTACAAACAACTTCAGACCCGACGGTGAGCCTGGAGGACGAGCACGAAGGAGCCAGCCATGACAACCGAAGCAGTAGAGATCACCAGCAGGACGGTCAACGGAGTGGAGTACCCGGCGGTGGGCACGTATGCCATCGATTCCTCGCACACCGAGCTCGGATTTGCGGTTCGGCACATGGCCGTGTCGAAGGTCCGTGGCCGCCTGAGCAAGTTCGAGGGCACGATCCAGATCGCCGAGGATCCGGTCGACTCGAAGGTGTCGTTGACCGTCGACGCCACCAGCGTGGACACCCGGGACGAGGCCCGGGACAACCACCTCCGCACCAATGACTTCTTCGACGTGGAGAACCATCCCACGTGGACCTTCACCAGCACCTCGATCAGCCCCGAGACGCCGACCGAGTGGAAGGTGACCGGCGATCTGACCATCCGAGGGGTGACCCGGCCGGTGACGCTGGACGTCACCCTCGAAGGGGTGGTCAAGGATCCCTACGGCAACCACCGGATCGGGTTCAGCGGGAAGACGACCATCAACCGCGAGGACTTCGACGTGTCGTTCGGGGCGGTCATGGAGGCCGGAGGCCTCGTCGTGGCCAAGAAGGTCGACATCGAGCTCGAGGTCGAGGCGGTGCTGCAGGGCTGAGCATCGACTGCTCGTCGAGACGCGGAACCGGTCGCTCCCACGGGAACGGCCGGTTCCGCGTCCGGGCGGTGGCCCTGGCGGCCAGGGGTAGAATGGGGGCATGCCCGATCCGATCAACGAAGCACGCGCCTCCGGCGACGAGCGCCCGACCGGCACCTTCACGGTCAAGCGGGGATTGGCGGAGATGTTGCGCGGCGGGGTCATCATGGACGTGGTCGATGCCGAACAGGCCAAGGTGGCCGAGGACGCCGGGGCGGTGGCGGTGATGGCCCTCGAGCGGGTTCCGGCCGATATCCGCCGCGACGGCGGCGTGGCCCGGATGAGCGATCCCGCCCTCATCGAGGGCATCAAGGCGGCGGTGACCGTCCCGGTGATGGCCAAGGCCCGCATCGGCCACTTCGCAGAAGCCCAGGTGCTGGCGGCTCTTGGGGTCGACTACATCGACGAGAGCGAGGTGCTGACCCCGGCCGACGAGGCCCACCACATCGACAAGTGGGTCTACGACGTGCCCTTCGTGTGCGGCGCCACCAACCTCGGGGAGGCCCTGCGCCGGATCTCCGAGGGGGCGGCGATGATCCGGTCGAAGGGGGAGGCGGGGACAGGCAACATCGTCGAGGCCGTCCGCCATCTTCGGTCGATCCTGGGTGACATCCGCCGGTTGACCCAGGCCGATCCGGCTGAGCAGTACGGCTGGGCCAAGGAGTTGGCCGCGCCGATCGGCCTCGTCCAGGAGATCGCCACCACCGGCCGCCTGCCGGTGCCGCTGTTCTGCGCCGGAGGAATCGCCACCCCGGCCGATGCCTCGCTGGTCATGCAGCTCGGGGCCGAGGCCGTCTTTGTCGGATCGGGGATCTTCAAGAGCTCCAACCCGTCGCGGATGGCCCGCGCCATCGTGGAGGCGACCGCCCACTACACCGACGCCGACCTGGTGGCCAAAGTCTCGACCGGGCTGGGAGACGCCATGGCCGGCCAGGAGATGAGCACGCTCGGGGTGCATCTGGCCGAGCGCGGCTGGTGACGGCAGACCCGGCCGACAGCGCTGAGGACGGTGACGATGGCGCTGGGCGTTCTCGCCCTCCAGGGTGATGTCCGCGAGCACGTGGCTGCGCTCGAATCGCTGGGCGAACGGGTCCGGCTGGTGCGTGAGCCGAGCGACGTCGCCGGGCTCGACGGGCTGATCATTCCCGGCGGTGAGTCGACAACGCTCTCGCTGCTGCTCGAGTCGTCGGGCCTCTTCGACCCGCTGGCCGAGGAGTTTGCCTCCGGCCTGCCGGTCTTCGGGACGTGCGCCGGGATGATCCTCCTGGCCGGGACGGTGCTCGACGGCCGGGACGATCAACGACGGTTCGGGGCCATCGACCTGACCATCCGCCGCAACGGATACGGCCGGCAGGTAGCTTCGTTCGAGTGCGACCTGGCGGTCGCCGCCCTGGGCCCGGAGCCGCTCCACGCGGTGTTCATCCGGGCACCGGTGGTCGAGAGCGCCGGGCCGCAGGTCGGGGTACTGGCCACGTTGCCCTCCGGCCGGGCCGGACTCGGACCTGGTGCCGGCCCGGAGCAGCCCGGCGGCGGCCGGCCGGTGGTCTGCCGGCAGGGAACGGTGCTGACCACCGCCTTCCATCCCGAGCTGACCGGCGATCGTAGGCTGCATCAGTTGTTCGTCGAGATGACCAAAGAGAAGAGGCGCTAGGGGATGTCGGGACACTCCAAGTGGGCGACCACCAAGCATCAGAAGGGCGCCAAGGACGCCGCCCGGGCCAAGGTGTTCGCCAAGATCATCCGCCAGGTCGAGGTGGCCGCCCGCGAGGGCGGCAGCGACATGACGGCCAACGCCAGTCTCCGGACCATGTACACCAAGGCCCGTGACGCCTCGGTGCCCATCGACACCATCGAGCGGGCCATCAAGCGCGGCTCGGGTGAGTTGGAAGGTGTTCGGTACGAGTCCATCTCCTATGAGGGCTACGCCCCGGCCGGGGTGGCGGTCATGGTCGAGTGCCTCTCCGACAACCGGAACCGGACCGGCGCCGAGATCCGCAACGTCTTCAACAAGAACGGCGGCACAATGGCCGAACCCGGCGCGGTCAGCTGGCAGTTCGAGCGCAAGGGGGTCGTCTCCGTGCCGCGCTCCTTCGACGAGGATCGGGTCCTCGAGGTGGTGATGGAGGCGGGTGCCGAGGATCTGGCCGACGAGGGCGACCACTGGTCGGTGACCAGCTCCCCCTCCGAGCTGATGGCGGTGCATGCCGCGTTGGAGGCGGCCGGATTGGAACCCGGGACCTCGGAACTGACCCTGGTGCCCACGTCGACGGTGGAAGTGACCTCGGAGTCCGAGGCCAAGCGCGTCCTTCGTCTCATCGAGGCGCTCGACGACCACGACGACGTGCAGAACGTCTACTCCAACTTCGACATCCCCGACGCGGTGATGGCCGCCTACGAAGGGTGAGGTGGGGCCAGGCCTCCCGACCCGGACCCCGGTCGGCGGCCATCCCTCACCCTCCGGGGACGGCACGGTAGCATCGAACGCATGTTCGTCCTGGGTATCGATCCCGGCCTGTCGCGCTGCGGGTACGGCGTGGTCACCCGGCGGGACGGGTCGCTGGCCGCGGTGGCCGGCGGGGTCATCTCGACGGAGCCGTCCATGCCCCTGCCCGAACGCCTGCGCACGCTGGCCGAGGAGCTGCGGGCCCTGGTGGCCGAGTTCAAACCCGAGTCCGTGGTCGTGGAACGGGTGTTCTTCCAGGTCAACGCCCGAACCGCCATGGCCACCGGGCAGGCCGCCGGCGTGGCCCTGGTGGCGGCGGCCGAATCCGGATGCCAGGTGGCCCAGTACACGTCCAACGAAGTCAAGCAGGCCTTGGTCGGCTACGGCGGGGCGACCAAGGAGCAGGTCCAACGGATGGTGGCCGCCGTGCTCGGGCTGAGCGAGCCGCCGCGTCCGCCGGACGTCGCCGATGCCCTGGCCCTGGCCGCCTGCCACCTCACCACCCAACCTCTCCGGCGGGCGGTGGCCGCCGCCGCGGGGGAGGCACCATGATCGGTTCGCTGCGAGGCGTGCTGGTGGACCGTCCCTCCACCGGCGAGGTGATCGTCGAGGTCGGAGGGGTGGGCTACCGGGCCTCGGTGCCGACGTCGGTATGGGCCGGCCTGGGCGGAGCCGGCAGCGAGGTCTTCCTCCACGTCCACACCCATGTGCGCGAGGACGCCATCGTTCTCTTCGGCTTCGCCCATGCCGACGAGCGCCGGTGCTTCGAGGCCCTGCTGGGCGCGCACGGGGTCGGACCGTCGCTGGCCCTGGCCATCCTGTCGTCCATGTCCCCGGCCTCGTTGTCCACCGCCGTCCTCGAGGACGACGTCGACACGCTGTGCCTGGTCCCCGGGGTCGGGAAGAAGACGGCAGCCCGCCTGCTGCTCGAGCTCAAGGCCCGGCTCGATCTCCCCACCCTCGGAGGGGACGGCGTTGACGGGGGAACCGGTGGCTCACCCCGAGGCGAGGTGCGGGCCGCCCTGGTCGAGCTGGGGTACGGACCCGAGGAGATCCGCGGGGTGCTGGACATCGTCGACGAGGACGAACCGGTCGAGGAGATGGTGCGGAGCGCGTTGCGTCAGCTGGCCCGGAACCGATGACACCCCAGGCCCGGCGCGAGGTCTTGGGCGACGGAGATCTCGCCGACGGAGTGGCGGGTGATGGGGCCCCGGGCGGAGTCCGCCCCGTCGATCCCGAGGTGGGCCCGGCCGAGGAGGCCGAGGACGCCGGCCTCCGGCCGCGGACCCTCAAGGAGTTCGTAGGCCAGGGTCAGCTCACCGAGCACCTCCAAATCGTCATCGAAGCCGCCCTCAAACGCCAGCAACCGGTGGACCATCTGCTGTTCGCCGGCCCACCCGGACTGGGCAAGACCTCCCTGGCCGGGATCGTGGCCGCCGAGATGGGGGTCGGGCTGCGGATCACCGCCGGTCCGGTGCTGGTCCGCTCCGGCGACCTGGCCGCGCTGCTCACCGATCTGCAGGAGGGCGACGTGCTGTTCATCGACGAGATCCACCGGCTGCACCGGTCGGTCGAGGAGATCCTCTATCCGGCCATGGAGGACTTCAAACTCGACATCCTGATCGGCAAGGGTCCGACGGCCCGTAGCATCCGGCTCGACCTGCCCCGGTTCACCCTGGTGGGCGCGACCACCCGTACCGGCCTGGTGGCCGGTCCGTTGCGCGACCGGTTCGGGTTCGTCGGCCGTCTCGACCACTACGACGTCGACGAGCTGCAGGCCATCGTCACCCGCTCGGCCGGCATCCTGTCCGTGCCCATCGACGCCGAGGGGGCCCGCCGGATCGCCGAGCGGTCGCGGGGCACGCCCCGCATCGCCAATCGTCTCCTACGCCGGGTCCGTGACTTCGTCGAGGTCCGGGCCGAGGGGAGCATCACCTCGGCGGCGGCAGTGACCGGGCTCGAGGTGTTCGGTGTCGACGAGCTCGGTCTCGACAAGGTGGACCGCTCGATCCTCGACGTCCTGTGCCGGCGTTTCGCCGGACGTCCGGTGGGCCTCACCACCCTGGCCCAGTGCATCGGCGAGGAGCCCGACACCATCGAGGACGCCTACGAGCCTTACCTCCTGCAGCAGGGACTGCTCCAGCGCACCACCCGGGGCCGGATCGCCGCGCCCCGGGCGTGGGCCCACCTCGGACTCACCCCGATCGAGTCCAGACTGCTCTGAAGCAGGCCCGCCGCCGGCTCGAACCCGACCCGGTCGTCCTGCTGACCAACATGTCACACCTGGGTGGTGGACTGGTTTCGTGGACACCGAAGCCTCCGGCTCTGAAGCCCCCGCCTCCGAAGCCGGTGCATCTGGTGCTGTTGCGACCGATGCCCGCTCCGTCGATGTCCTCTCCCTCGAGGCCCTCACCGGGGAACTGGATCGACTGGCCCGGGTCGATCCTGTCGTCTTCGCCGATCCCGACTCGGTGATGGCCGCCCAGCGGATGCTGGCCCAGGCCGAGGCCCTGGTCACCCGCATCATCAGTGCCTTCGACACCTCGGGCAACTGGGCCCCCGACGGGGCCCGGACCGCCTCGGCCTGGCTCTCGGTCCGCTGCCGGATCCCCAAGGCCGAGGCCCGACGCCAGGTGCGCCGGGGCCGGGCCCTCCACGCCCTTCCCGAGGTGGAGCAGGCCTGGAGCAACGGTGACATCTCCGGTGCCCATGTCGAGGTCATGGCCACCCTCAGCTCCCCCGAGACCGAGGAGGCCCTGGCACGGGACGAGGCCGTCCTGGTGGCCGACGCCTGCACACTGCGCTTCGACCAGTTCTGCCAGGTGGCCGCCTACTGGAAGCAGTTGGCCGATCCCCAATCGGCCGACCAGGAGGCTGAGGCCCGGAGGGCCCGACGAGATGTCTACCTGGTCAACAGCTTCGCCGGCACCTGGCTCGGGGCGATGACCCTCGATCCGATCTCGGGCGCCATCGTCTCGGGTGAGCTCGAACGACTGGAGAAGGCACTGTTCGAGGCCGACTGGGCAGAGGCCCGGGACTCCCTCGGCCGTGACCCGGCCCCGACCGAGCTTCTCCGTACCCCCGGACAGCGCCGGGCCGACGCCCTGGTCGAGATGGCCACCCGGTCGAAGAGTGCCCCCAAAGACGCCCGGCGGCCGGCACCGTTGTTCACCATCCTCGTCGGCTGGGAAACACTGACCAAGAGGATCTGTCAGCTGGAGGACGGCACCGTGGTCACCCCGGGGACCCTCCTGCCCTGGCTGGACCGGGCCGACCTCGAGCGGGCGGTGTTCGCTCCCGGCCGCCGGGTCGAGATCAGCCCCCGGGCCCGCCTGTTCGCCGGGGCCACCCGTCGGGCCATCGAGGTGCGGGACCGGGAGTGCACCCACCCCTTCTGCGATGTGGTGGCACCGTTCTGCCAGGCCGACCACATCACCCCCTGGGCCCTCGGTGGCCCCACCACCCAGGAGAACGGCCGGCTGCTGTGTCCGGTCCACAACCGCAAGCGAACCCAGCGGCCCCCACCAGCGGCCTGAGTGGTGCCGGGCGGTTCCTTACCGCCTGGCCGGTGCCTCGGCGCCGAGAGCGGACCCGGGCGCCCCGGCCGGTGGCAATCCCCGATGACCGGTGGCATCCCCGATGAATTGCGATGCATGTTCCACCGCGGCCATGCCGAGCTGTTTCCTTTGTACATCGTCGCGGACTGCCGACCTGCCGGTTGAGGCCGTCCGGCGACTTGGGCAGGTCTGTCACCATGGTGGACATGTCGGAGCCAGCACGGGACTCGGTCTCGCCGACCGTCGTCCCGATGGACGCCTACGAGTACGGCCTCCCGAAGCGCCTGATCGCCCAGGAGCCGGTGGAGCCCCGCAGTGCGGCCCGCCTGCTGGCGGCCCCCGAGCTCTGCGCCGACGGGGAGGTCGCCCACCTCACCATGGCCGACCTTCCGTACCTGCTGCGCCCGGGCGACGTGCTGGTGGTGAACGACACCCGGGTACTGCCGGCCCGGCTGGGTCTGGTCAAGTCCACCGGCGGCCACGCCGAGGTGCTGTTGCTCGAACCCGTGGCCGGTGCGGAGTCGGACTGGGAGGCGCTGGTCCGGCCCGGCCGGCGCCTGCCCACCCCGACGCTGCTCCACGAGTTCGAAGGCGGGCCCCCGGTGGTCGAGGTCGGGGCCGAGCTCGGAGTTGCCGACGACGGACGGCGCCTGATCACTCTCATCGATCCTTCGGTGGTGGAACGGGCCGGGACCATGCCGCTCCCTCCGTACATCCACCACACCCTCGCCGATCCGGACCGCTACCAGACCGTCTACTCGGCCCCCCGGGCGCTCGGCGAGCAGTCCGCCGCCGCTCCCACCGCCGGCCTCCACTTCACCCCCGAGCTTCTCGACGCCTGTCGGCGGGCAGGGGCGACCGTCGCCCGCGTGGACCTGGCCATCGGCCTCGACACCTTCCGTCCGGTCACCGCGGCCACCCCCGAGGAGCACACCATCCATTCCGAGCGCTACTCGGTGCCGGCCGCCACCATGGCCGCGTGTGCCCGGGCCGGCCGGGTGGTGGCGGTGGGAACCACCGCGGTACGGGCCCTCGAATCGGCGGCCGCCACCGGCGACCTGTCCGGCCGGACCGACCTCTATATACACGGCCACTTCGACTTCCGGGTGGTCGACGTCCTGGTCACCAACTTCCACCTTCCCCGGTCCAGCCTGCTCCTGTTGGTCGAGTCCTTCTGCGGACCCCGGTGGCGCGAGTTGTACGCCACGGCCATCGACGCGGACTACCGGTTCCTGTCCTTCGGCGACGCCATGGTGGTGGGCCGGACGGGTCGGGGCCAGGGCTGATGACGGAGCCGGCCCGGGTCGAGATCACCGCCACCGACGGCGCGGCGCGCACGGGGGTGGTCCGCACCCGGCGCGGGTCCTACCCCGTCCCGGCGTTCATGCCCGTCGGGACCCGGGGCGCGGTCAAAGCCCTGGACAGCGCTGATCTCGAGTCCCTGGGGGCCGGGGTCGTGTTGGCCAACACCTACCACCTCCTGCTCCGGCCCGGGGCCGACACCGTCGCCGCCCTCGGCGGCCTGCACCGGTTCACCGGCTGGGACGGGCACACCCTGACCGATTCCGGCGGCTACCAGGTCCACTCGCTCCGCCCCGCGGTCGACGACGACGGCGTGACCTTTGCCTCGGTCTACGACGGTGACCGGATCCGACTGACGCCGGAATCGGCCGTCGAGGCCCAGGGCCTCATCGGCGCCGACATCCAGATGGTCCTCGACGTGTGCGCCAGCCTGCCGGCGTCGACCGAGGTCCTGCGCGTGGCGGTCGACCGGACGGCGGCGTGGGCGGCCCGGGCCCGGACCGCCCACCGGCGTCTCGACGCCAAGCCCGAGGGCCAGGCCCTGTTCGGGATCGTGCAGGGCGGCACCGATGAGGCGTTGCGCAAGGAGAGCGCCCAGCGGACCGCCGAGCTCGAATTCGACGGGTACGGGATCGGCGGTCTGTCGGTGGGTGAGCCCCGACCGGCCATGCTCGAGGCCATCGCCGCCACCGTGCCCCACCTCCCTTCCGACCGTCCCCGGTACCTGATGGGGGTGGGGGACCCGGTGGGGATGCTGGAGGCGATCGCGCTCGGCGTCGACCAGTTCGACTGCGTGGCCCCTACCCGCCAGGCCCGGCACGGGTCGATGCTGACCAGCACCGGTCGTCTCAACCTGCGCAACGCCGTGCACGCCCGTGACGATCGCCCCCTCGATCCTGACTGCGCCTGCTCGACCTGTGCCCGGTGGTCGAGGGGGTACCTGCGCCACCTGCTGATCGTGGGGGAACCCACCGCCTGGCGACTCCTCAGCCTCCACAACCTGGCCTTTGTGCTCGGATTGATGGCCGAGGCCCGCACGGCGATCGAGCGGGGTGCCTTCGACGCCCTGCGCTCCCGGACGGCCGAGGTGTGGGCACCCTGAGGGGCCCGGCATCTCACCCGGCCTGGCCTGGGCTACAGTCGAACCGCTGTGCCCACCTCCATTCCCCTCCCTGATCATCGATGACGGCTGCCCTGGGCCTGGCGGCCCCACTGCTGGCCGCGGCGGCAAAGAAGTCCAGCAGCGGGAGCCCCGTCCTGCTGATCTTCGTGGTGGTGGCGGCCGGCTTCTACTTCCTCATCTACCGTCCCCAGCAGCGCAAGGCCAAGCTGGCCCGGGAGCAGACCAAGAGCTTCGACGTCGGCGACGAGGTCCTCACCGCCGGGGGCATCGTCGGCCACATCATCGACATCGAAGGCGACCGGGTGACGCTGGAGACCAGCGTCGGGGCCTCGTTCGTGGTGCTCAAGCAGTACGTGCTGCGCAAGCTGGAGGAGCCCGAGCCGGTGGAACCCGACGAGGGCGAGGACGACGAGGAGTACGACGACGAACCGTCGGCCCTCGCCGACGGGTCCGACGAGGACGACCCCGAGGAGGACCAGACCAGCGGAACTGGCTCGACCGAAGACCACCCCGCCGGACACGGCGGTGCCAATCCGACCGGTGACGACACCCATGACCCCGACTCACCGCCGGCCACCTGACCGACCATGAAGAACAAACGCTCGCTGTGGGTCAGCCTGCTCTCAGTGGTCGCCATCGCGGTCATCGCCCTGACCGCCACCCTGGCGTCGGGATGGTCACCGAAGCTGGGACTCGACCTCGACGGGGGGCTGTCCGTCGTCTACCAGACCCACACCTCGGTCAACCAGGCCCAGCTCGACACCATCGTCACCATCCTCAACGACCGGGTCAGCGCCGGGGCCAGCGGTGCCACCGTGGCCAGTCAGGGCAAGAACCAGATCTCGGTGCAGATCCCCGGTGAGAAGAACACCCAGCAGATCCTCAAGACCCTGGGTAATACCGCCCAGCTGCTGTTCCGGCCCGCGCTCTGCTATGCGCCAGCGTTCACCGTGGCCAAGGGGAAGCCGCCCTCGACCGGGCCGCTACCCACTTGTTCGTCCACTACCCAGTTGACCGCGGCCAACCTCCAGGTCACGCCCGACTCGAGCAACACCAACGGCTACACCAGCAACACCAACATCGCCGAGGACCCCGCTTTCGCCACCTTCAAGTCGACCTCGCCCCTCAGTGACAGCAAGACCGACACCGTGATCCTGCCGGGTACCGCCCAGAACGGGTGCTTCCCGCGATGCGTGCTCGGGCCGGCCCAGATGACCGGCACCGCGGTCAAGTCGGCCAGCGCCCAGCTCAACAACGGGCAGTGGGCGGTCAACCTGGTGCTCACCGGCCCCGGCTCCACCCAGTGGGACACCCTGGCCAAGCAGCAGTTCCACGCCATCATCGCCATCGACCTCGACGGTCAGGTCATCTCGGCCCCGATCACCCAGCCGACCCAGGAGTCGTTCACCCCGTTCAACGGACAGGTGCAGATTTCGGGCGGCTTCACCGAGGACCAGGCCAAGACGCTGGCCACCGAGTTCACCTACGGCGCCCTGCCCGTCAAACTGGACCGTCTCACCGTGGAGACCGTCTCGCCCACCCTGGGCAAGGCCTCCCTCCACGCCGGCCTCATCTCCGGCTTGGCCGGGCTGATCCTCGTGCTGTTGTACGTCATCTTCTACTACCGGTTGTTGGGGGTGGTGCGTGGTGGCCGGCCTGGCCGTGACCGGAGCCTTCCTGTGGGCGATCATCTCGATACTGGGCCAGGCCTTCAACACCACCATCGACCTGGCCGGTGTCATCGGCATCATCGTGTCGATCGGTATCACCGTCGACTCCTACATCGTCTACTTCGAACGATTGAAAGACGAGGCGCGGTCCGGACGGACCATCCGGTCCAGCGTGGACAGGGGGTTCGCCAGCGCCTTCCGCACCGTGCTGGCCGCCGACGCCGTCTCCCTGTTGGGCGCGGTGGTCCTCTACGTCTTCTCCATCGGCCCGGTCAAGGGCTTCGCCCTGTTCCTCGGGATCTCCACCTTGCTCGACGTCTTCGTCACCTACTTCTTCACCCGTCCCTTCGTCATCCTGCTCGGACGTAGCCGGAGCGGCAGCGACGTCCGGAGCATGAGCGTGGCCAGTGGTCTGGGCGTGACCGCGGGAGCCACGCCGTGAGCCCGCGCCGATCCAACGGCTCCGGGGCCGGCGGCCCGGTGAGTGGTGAGAACGGCCACGGCGGGCGGCTACCCGAGGACGGAGCGGCCCCCGAGGACGAGGCCGCCCTCGAGCTCGAAGAGGCGTTCGACGAGGAGCTCGAGTTCGCAGCCGAGGAGGAGGATCGTGAGGAGCGGGGCGAGAAGCGTCACAACGTCCTCATCCGCCTCTACCGGGGCGAGACCTCGTTCGACTTCATCGGCAACCGCAAATGGTGGTTCGGCATCTCGGCCATCATCATCGTGCTCGGGATCATCTCCCTCGGCACCCGAGGCCTCAACGAAGGCATCGACTTCAAGGGCGGGCAGTCATGGTTGGTCACCTCCCCGACGTTGACCGTGGCCCAGGCCACAGCGGCGGCCGAGTCGGCCGGGATCACCCAGCCCACCGTGGTCCAGCTGACCAACCAGATCAATCACAGCAAGCAGATCCAGGTGACGGTCGACCTCAACTCGAAGCCGCCGGCCCAACGCAACGCCATCGAGAACAACGTGCAGGATGCGCTGGCCAAAGCGGCCAACACCACGCCGGACAACGTCAACTTCAACGACGTCGGTCCCACCTGGGGCGGGCAGGTCACCCGCGATGCCATCAAGGCGTTGATCATCTTCTTCATCGCCGTGACCCTCTACATCTCGGTCCGGTTCGAATTCAAGATGGCCGTGGCCGCCATCGTGGCGGTGATCCACGACATTTTGGTCACGGTGGGCATCTACTCGCTCACCGGGTTCCAGGTGACCCCGGACACGGTGGTCGCCGTCCTTACCGTGCTCGGGTATTCGTTGTACGACACGGTGGTCGTCTTCGACCGAATACGGGAGAACTCGAAGGGACTCGGGGCCTCCGGTCGCATCACGTACTCCGAGATGGTCAACCTGTCGATGAACCAGACGCTGGCCCGGTCGATCAACACGTCGTTGGTGGCCATCGTGCCCGTGCTGTCGGTGCTGGTGGTCGGTTCGTTCTTCCTCGGCGCGACGTCGCTCCAGGACTTCGGCCTGGCCCTGGTCATCGGGTTGACCAGCGGTGCCTACTCGTCGATCTTCATCGCATCGCCCCTCCTGGCCATGATGAAGGAACGCGAGCCCCGCTATACGACCATCCGCCAGCGCCTCGAGACCCGTGGGGAGCGGGGCGCGGTGCTGACCCCGGCGGCGGCCGCGGCCATGGCCGGAGCCGCCGGAGCGACCGGTCGGGCGTCGGGCCGGTCCGCCACCAAGAACACCGGCGTGATCCGGCCCGGAGCCGGGTCCAAGTCCCGGCGGGGAGGGACCGGTGGCGGTGGCGGCGGAGGTGCCACCGGCGAGCCGGTGGCGGCCGGGGCCCGGTCCTCGGCCGGCGGTTCCCGGTCCTCGACCGGCGGAGGGCGCACCGCATCAGGGTCCACCCGACCGGGCGGCACCCGTCCGCCACCCCGCCCCCGCAAGGGCAAGGGCAAGGGCGGAAAGGGCAAGCGCCGCTGATCGGGTTCCACGGGCCGCGGAGCCGGTGCGGGCGAGAGCTACCGATGCGCGGGCGTGGACAGGTACCGTGTAGAGATGGCTTTGGCCACACCAGTCCCTGCTGAAGAGGGGACCACGGACGTCGAGGAGTACGTTGCCGGCTCCTCGCTGCCGGCCGCCGAAGCCGCCCTCTTGGCCCCGGTCCTCCAGTCGTTCCTCCGCCGCCACCCAGGTGATGACACCTCCCTGATGGTGCGGGCGGCGGAGACGGCCACGGTGGCCCACGCCGGCCAGCTCCGGCGGTCCGGCGAGCCGTACGTCACCCATCCCATCGCCGTGGCCGGCATCGTCGCCGACCTGGGGCTGGACGCCCAGACGGTGGCCGCCGCCCTCCTCCACGACGCGGTGGAGGACACCGGGGTCACCAAGGAGGTCATCGACCGCGACTTCGGGCCCGTCCGTGGCCCTCATCGTCGACGGGGTGACCAAGCTCGACCGGCTCCAGTTCGATTCGAAGGAGGCCCAGCAGGCAGCCACCGTGCGCAAGATGTTGGTGGCCATGGCCAACGACTGGCGGGTGCTGATCATCAAGCTGGCCGATCGCCTCCACAACATGCGCACCCTGTCGGTGATGCCGGAGTGGAAACAGCGGCGCACGGCCCAGGAGACGCTCGACATCTATGCCCCTCTGGCCCACCGCCTCGGGATCCAGGAGGTCAAGTGGCAGCTCGAGGACCTGGCCTTCGCCACCCTCCATCCGAAGCGCTACGCGGAGATCGAGCAGATGGTGGCCAGCCGGGCCCCCCTGCGCGACGAGTTCCTGGCCCGCGTCCTGGTCTCGGTGAGGGAGCGGATGGCCGCCTCCGGGGTCAACGCCGAGGTCACCGGGCGCCCGAAGCACCTGTGGAGCATCTACGAGAAGATGGTCGTGCGGGGCAAGGAGTTCGACGACCTCTTCGATCTGGTCGGGATCCGGGTCATCGTCGAGTCGGAGAAGGACTGCTGGGCCGCCCTGGGGTCGATCCACGCCATCTGGCCCCCGGTGCAGGGTCGGTTCAAGGACTACATCAACTCGCCCAAGTTCAACCTCTACCAGTCGCTGCACACCACGGTGATCGGTCTCGACGGCAAGCCCATCGAGGTGCAGGTCCGGACCCACGAGATGCACCGGCGGGCCGAGTACGGTATCGCCGCCCACTGGGGCTACAAGGAGAACCCGGTGCGGCCTGCCGGGGGCAAAGCGGGCAAGGACTCGGGAACCTCCACCAAGGTCCGGGGAGCCAAGTCGGCGGTGAAGGATGGTTCGTCGCGGCCCTCCGACGCCGGCAAGGGCGAGGGCAAGAGCGAGGCCAAGGGCGAGGGCGGCAAGAAGGGCTCGTCGGTCACCTCCGCCCAGCGCGCCGAGCTGGCCGAGCGCGACCGCCGGGCCGAGCGGCTGGCCCTGGCCAAGGAGACCTCGTCGACCACGGCGGAGATCGAGTGGATGCAGCGCATCGTCGATTTCCAGAACGAGACCACCGATCCCATCGAGTTCCTCGAGGCCCTCAAACTTGACCTCGAGGAGGACGAGGTCTACGTCTTCACCCCGAAGGGCAAGGTCATCGCCCTGACTGCCAACGCCACCCCGGTGGACTTCGCCTACTCCATCCACACCGAGGTCGGCCACCGGTGCATCGGGGCCAAGGTCAACGGACGCCTGGTCCCACTCGACACCCGCCTCAACTCGGCCGACACCGTGGAGATCTTCACCTCTAAGGCCCCCACCGCCGGTCCCTCCCGCGACTGGCTGGGCATGGTGGCATCGTCTCGGGCCCGGAGCAAGATCCGCCAGTGGTTCTCGCGTGAGCGACGTGAGGACGCCATCGAAGTCGGCCGGGACGAGCTGATCAAGGAACTGCGCCGTGAGGGGCTCCCGGTCCAGAAGCTCGCCTCCGAGCACGCCCTGGCCGATCTGGCCAAGGCCATGAACTATGCCGACCTCGATGCCTTGCACGCGGCCATCGGCGACAACCGGGTCTCGGCCCGGGCCGTGGCCCAACGGGTGCTGCGGGACCTCCGGGGCGGGGTCTACGAGGAACAGCTCCCGGTCACCGCCCGCCAGCAGCCCACGGCGCCCCGGCCGGGCCGGGGTTCGGCGGTCGGTGTCTACGTCGAGGGTCTCGACGACCTCATGGTGCGGTTGTCCCGGTGCTGCACGCCGGTGCCCGGGGACGAGATCGTCGGGTTCGTGACCCGGGGACGGGGCGTGTCGGTGCACCGCGCCGACTGCGCCAATGCCGCATCGCTGGCCAGCCGGTCGCGTGAACGCCTCATCGAGGTCGAGTGGGACCACCGGTCGTCGGGCGTCTTCGTGGCCACCATCGAGGTGGTGGCCATCGACCGGTCGCGGCTGCTCACCGACGTCACCAAGGTGGTCTCCGAGCACCACCTCAACATCGTGAGCGCCAACACCCAGACCGATCCCGACCGCATCAGCCGCATGCGGTTCGACGTGGAGCTGGCCGACCCCGGTCATCTCGAGTCGGTCCTCAACCTCATCCGGCATCTCGACGCCGTCTACGACGTCTACCGGATCCTCCCCGGAAAAAAGGACTGAGCCCCGGTGTCGGACGAGACCAGGGCGGCGCGCGCCCCGAGTGGCACCCACGACGTCCTGTGGCCGGAGTCGACCCGCTGGGAGGCGCTGGTGGCTACCTACGCGTCCCAGGTGGAGGCGGCCGGGTACGGCCTGGCCCACACGCCGATGTTCGAGGACGTCCGGGTCTTCCGCCGGGGCATCGGCGAGGGCAGCGACGTGGTGGGCAAGGAAATGTACGAGTTCGAGGACCGCGGCGGCCGCACCCTGGCTCTCCGTCCCGAGGGGACCGCGCCCATGGTCCGGGCCTTCGTCCAGCACCGGCCCCCGCTGCCGTGGAAGGCCTGGTACGTGACACCGGCCTTCCGGTACGAGCGGCCTCAGGCCGGTCGCTACCGTCAGCACCACCAGTTGGGCGTGGAGGCCCTCGGGACCCCCGACCCCGACCTCGACGTCGAGGTGATCTCCCTGGCTGACGACTTCTTCCGCTCACTGGGCCTGGCCGCATTCGAGCTGCGGATCAACTCGATGGGCGACGGGGCGTGCCGCCCCGGCTACCTCGAGCTCCTCCGCGCCTATCTGGCCGAGCGCAGCGACCAGCTCTGTGCCGAGCACCGCGGGCGCCTCGATGCCAATCCGCTCCGGGTGCTCGATTGCAAGCGCGAGGAGTGCCGGGCGGCCACCTCCGGCGCCCCGCACCTCATCGACCACCTGTGTGATCCGTGCCGCGCCCATTTCGGGCGGGTCTGTGACGGGTTGACCGCCCTCGGCGTGCCCTTCGTCTTCGATCACCGGTTGGTCCGCGGCTTCGACTACTACACCCGGACCACCTTCGAATTCGCCTCCCAGGCGTTGGAGTCGGCTCAGAACGGTATCGGTGGCGGGGGCCGCTACGACGGCCTGGTGGAGATGCTGGGCGGTCCACCGACGCCGGGGATCGGCTTCGGCATCGGCATCGAGCGGCTGTTGATGGCCTGCGACGCCGAGGGGGTGTTCGAGGTCCGGCCCGAGCCCCTCGACGCCTTCGTGGTCGACGTGTCCGGCGGGCAGTCGGCCCGCGACATCACCGCCGAGCTCCGTCGGGCGGGGCTGCGCGTCGACCGGGCCTTCGACGACCGTTCCATGAAGTCGCAGCTGAAGTCGGCCGACCGCTCGGGGGCCCGGGTGGCGCTGATCGTGGGGACCGACGAGTTGGCAGCGGGTACGGTGTCCCTGCGGCCCCTGCGGGGAACCGGAGAGCAGCGCACGGTGCTGCGCTCCGAGGTGGTGGAGGCCGTGCGTGACCAGTCCGGCCGTGGGTGACCGGTCTGGCCCCGGCGGTACCCAACGCTTTCCCGCCTTCCCCCGGGACCACCATCGGGACCGCACCGAAAGGACTTCCTGTGACCTCCCCACCATCCTCGGCTGAGACCACGTCGATGCGCACCCGCCTGTGCGGGGTGCTCGGCGTCGACGACGTCGGGTCGACGGTGACGGTGTGCGGCTGGGTGGCCAAGCGCCGGGAGCACGGCGAGCACCTGGCCTTCGTCGACCTGCGCGACCACACCGGCCTCGTCCAGTGCGTGATCCCGGGCACGGTGGACGTGCGCAGCGAGTACGTCGTCGCCGTGGAGGGCGTGGTCCGCCACCGGCCCGAGGGCACCGTCAACCCGGAGCTGCCCACCGGGGAGGTGGAGCTCGGCGACTGCACGGTGATCGTGCTCAATCCGGCCGAGCCCCCTCCGTTCGCCGTCGACGATCGCGTCGACGTCGACGAGGTCAACCGGTTGCGCTACCGGTACGTCGATCTCCGCCGGCCGCGGATGCAGTCCAACCTGCGTCTCCGGTCCCTGGTCAACCGCTCCCTGCGGGCGGCCATGGACCGGCAGGGGTTCGTAGAGGTGGAGACGCCCCTCCTGTGGGCACCGACACCGGAGGGGGCCCGCGAGTTCACCGTCCCGAGCAGGTTGAGCCCCGGTTCCTCTTACGTCCTGCCCCAGAGCCCGCAGCTGGCCAAGCAGCTCCTCATGGTGGCCGGCGTGGACCGGTACTACCAGATCGCCCGCTGTCTGCGGGACGAGGACCTCCGTGCCGACCGCCAATTCGAGTTCTCCCAGCTCGATGTCGAGGCGTCCTTCGTCGGCCAGGAGGACGTGCTCGAGTTCGTGTCCGAGGCTGTGCTCGACGCCGCCGAGGCGGCCACCGGCCGGCGTCCTCCGGAAATACCGAGGATGACCTGGGCCGATGCCATCGACCGGTACGGAACCGACAAGCCCGACGTGCGGTTCGGCATGGAGCTGATCGACCTCTCCCCACTCTTCGAGGACACCGAGGTCAAGGCCTTCGGTGCCCCGTGTGTGAAGGCGCTGGTGCTGGAGGACGGTGCCTCGCTGAGCCGTTCCAGGCTGGACGGCCTGACCGACCGGGCGCGCCAGCTCGGGGCCCGGGGACTGGCCTGGTTCAAGGTGACGGCGGGGGAGGGCGAAGCCGCCGTCGGTGCGCCGGCCCTCGGTCTCGACTCACCGCTCGACCGGTTCCTCTCCGACGAGGAGCGGTCGGGCCTGTTGGCGTCGACCGACGCCGGGGCCGGCGACCTCATCCTGGTGGTGGCCGACGAGTACCGGCTGGCCTGCACCGTCCTCGGGCAGCTGCGCGTCGACCTGGGCGGGAAGCCGGTGAGCGAGGGGCCGTACCGCTACCTGTGGGTGGTGGACTTCCCGATGTTCGACGGGGAGGACGAGGCCGGCCATCCGCTGGCCGCCCACCATCCCTTCACCATGCCCCATCCCGACGACATCGACCGGCTCGAATCGGATCCGGCCTCGGTCCGGGCCCAGGCCTACGATCTGGTGCTCAACGGGTGGGAGCTGGGCTCGGGCAGCGTCCGGATCCACCGGTCGGACATCCAGAGCCGGGTGTTCGCCGTGTTGGGCATCGGGGACGAGGCGGCGCAGTCCCGGTTCGGATTCCTCCTCGGCGCCTTCCGGTTCGGCGCTCCTCCCCACGCCGGTTTTGCGGTGGGCATCGACCGGTTGGTGGCCATCTTCGCCGGCGAGGACAGCATCCGCGACGTCATCGCCTTTCCGAAGACCCAGTCCGGCTCGGACCCGATGACCGGCGCACCCAAGCCGGTGGCGCCGGGCGTGCTCCGCGAGCTCGGCCTCCAGCCCATCCCGTCGAAGGACTGACCGGTCCGTCGTGGCCGCTGACGATCTCTTCTCCGGTGCGGCCGCCGAACGGCTGTCGGCCCGGGCCCCGCTGGCGGCCCGGATGCGGCCCCGGTCCCTGGACGAGATCGTCGGCCAGCAACATCTGGTCGGCCCCGGGGCCCCGCTGCGGGCGCTCATCGAATCCGACCGGTTGACCTCGGCCATCCTCTGGGGTCCTCCCGGGACCGGCAAGACCACCCTGGCCTCGGTCCTGGCCACGGCCACCGAGAAGCGCTTCGTCCCGCTGTCGGCGGTGAGCGCCGGAGTCAAGGACGTGCGCGAGGTGGTCGAGGGGGCCCGACAGGAGTTGGGCGAGCAGGGGAGGGGGACGATCCTCTTCCTGGACGAGGTCCACCGGTTCAACCGCTCCCAGCAGGATGCCCTCCTGCCCTCGGTGGAAGAGGGTCTGCTGGTCCTGGTCGGCGCCACCACCGAGAACCCCTTCTTCCAGGTCAACGCCCCGCTGCTGTCGCGGTCGACGCTGTGGCGCCTCGAGCCCCTGTCCATGGCCGAGCTGACCGAGGTGGTGGACCGGGCCCTGGCCCTGGAAGGGGCCGCCGCCGACCGGGACGCGGTGGCCGCCCTGGTCGGTCTGGCCGACGGCGACGCCCGCGCCGTCCTGACCACCTTGGAGGTGGCCCTGGCCTTGGCCGGGGACCATCCGGTGACCCTGGCCGACGTGGAGCGGGCCCGCCACTCGCGTCTCCAGCACTACGGCGAGGACGACCACTACGACCAGGTGAGCGCCTTCATCAAGTCGATCCGGGGTTCGGATCCGGACGCCGGTCTGTACTGGCTGGCCCGGATGCTCGAGTCCGGGGAGGACGCCCGGTTCATCGCCCGGCGCCTGGTCATACTGGCCAGCGAGGACATCGGTGAGGCCGATCCCCTGGCTCTAGTGGTCGCCGATGCCGCCGCCCGGGCCGTCGAGTTCGTGGGGCTTCCCGAAGCCCAGCTCAACCTGGCCCAGGCCGTCGTGCACCTGGCCTGCTCCCCGAAGTCGAACCGGGTCACCGTGGCCCTCGGCTTGGCCCAGCGCGATGTGCGGGAGGGACCGAGGGGGGACGTGCCCGGCCATCTGCGCGATGCCCACTACCGGAGTGCGGCGGCCATCGGGCACGGCGAGGGGTACGTGTACCCCCACGACCGACCCGACGCCTTCGTCGACCAGCAGTACCGACCGGACGACCTGGCCGGGAACCGCTACTACGAACCGAGCGAACGTGGACACGAGGCCGTGCTGTCCGAACGGCTGCGACGGTGGCGCCACGAGGAACAGGCCGGAGCGGCCGAACCGGGGGACGAAGGAGGAGACCCCCCGGGGGCGCCGACCGGCGCGGCCCGACCCCGGCAGCCATAGGGGAGACTGGGCCGATGACGCCCGGGCAGGGGAGATCGACTCCGATGAGCTGGCCCCCGAGACGGCGGTCACTGCACCTGGGGTCGGTGGTGGCCGTGGCCGCCCTCGTCGGCGGCCTGCTGGTGGCCGGTTCCCCGGGCGTGGCCGGGGGCGCACCGTCGGCGGGCGGTGGGTCCGCCTCGAGAGAGGTCCGCCTCGCCGGTGGGGTACCGGCCCTTCCGCCCGGGGCGCGGATCGTCGGCGCGGCCGACGGGTCGGCCATCGTCACCGCCGATCTGACCCTCCAGCCCCGCCATGCCGCCGCCCTCACGGCGCGGACCGACGCGGTGTCCAAGCCGGGCTCGCCGCAGTACCGCCACTACCTGAGTACGGCCCAGTTCGCGGCGACCTTCGGCGCCGCGCCCCCGACGGTGGCGGCGGTCAGGAAGTGGGTGACCTCCGTCGGGCTCGAGGTGGGACGGCCCACGCCCGACGGCCTGTTGATCCCGGTGAGCGGAACGGCGGCCCGGATGGAGCAGGCTTTCGCCGTTCCGCTGGTCGATGCCCGCCTGCCCGGGGGCCGGGTGGCGCGGGTCAGCACCCAGAGTCCGCGCGTCCCGCGGTCGCTGGCCACCGTCATCGGTGGGGTGATCGGCCTCAGCACGGTGCCGCTGGCCCATCCGCAGATCCGGAAGGTCCCGCGGCCGTCGAACGACCCCACCTCGGCCGTTCCCCGGCTCCGACCGGCGGTGGATGGTCGGGACCCGAAGGCGTGCCCGGCGGCGGCGGCAGTGACCGCCGGCGGGGCGGCGTGGACGGCCGACCAGCTGGCATCGACCTACGGCTTCGATCAGCTGTACGCCCAGGGAAGGTCGGGCGCCGGCCAGCGGGTGGCGGTCTACGAGCTCGAGCCCTTCGACATGGGCGACATCGATGTCTATCAGGCGTGCTTCGGCGTGCACGTCCCGGTGTCGACGGTGCCCGTCGACGGCGGGGCGGTGGGTGGGCAGAGCGGAGAGGCCGCACTCGACATCGAGGCCATCGCCGGCCTGGCCCCGGGGTCGTCCCTCACCGTCTACTCGGGTCCGAACTCGGGCGCCGGACCCATCGACACCTATGCCGCCATGATCGACGACCGCTCGAACAGGGTCATCTCCACCAGCTGGGGCCAGTGCGAGGGGACCGGAGGGATCAGTCCGTCGGAGCAGAGGGCCGAGACCCTCCTCTTCCAGCAGGCCACACTCCAGGGCCAGACCGTCCTGGCCGCGGCGGGCGACGCCGGCTCGTCGGACTGC
Source organism: uncultured Acidimicrobiaceae bacterium (assembly GCA_963837805.1). Classification (GTDB taxonomy): domain Bacteria; phylum Actinomycetota; class Acidimicrobiia; order Acidimicrobiales; family RAAP-2; genus Bog-756. Next base: position 120,377 of record CAWIOU010000014.1, on the reverse strand, counting down.
TACTACCCGCCGCTCGTCACCGACACCTCGCTGGAAGTCGACGACCCGGCCGACCAGCCCGACGTGACCGGCGTCGGGGGCACGTCGCTGTCGGCGTCGGTGTCCACCCCGGCCACCGAGACGGTGTGGAACGGCGGCGAGGGGTTCGGTGCCGGAGGCGGAGGTGTCTCCAAGGACTTCGCCGCGCCCTCGTGGCAGCAGATACCCGACGCCCGCAGCGGCTTCACCGTCGACGGTTGCGGGTCCGGTGGGAACCAGCAGTGCCGGGAGGTGCCCGACGTGTCGGCTTCGTCCGACCCCGAGCACGGCGACGTGATCTTCTGGGAGGGGTTCTGGCGGCCGATCGGGGGCACCAGCGCGGCAGCCCCGTTGTGGGCGGCACTGACCGCAGTGGCCAACCAGGGCTGCGCCTCCGCCGCCGGCCTCCTCAACGCCCGGCTCTATGCCGCCGGAGCGGGACCGTCGCCCCCCTTTCACGACATCAGCGCCGGCAACAACTATCTGGTCGACCCGTCGGCTGCGTCGCCCCGTTTTCCGGCCACCGCCCACTACGATCTGGCCTCCGGATGGGGGTCGCCGCGGGCGGACGCGCTGTTGGGTGTGTTCTCCGGTTCGGCCTCCGGCTGTCCGTCGGTCACCGGCCTCAGGTCCTCCTCGGGACCGGCCACCGGTGGGAATCGGGTGGTGGTCTCCGGCACCGGATTCGGGACCGGCGTTCCCGTCGTCCGCTTCGGGAGCGTCCGGGCATCCGTCGTCAGCCACGCACCCACCGCCATCACGGTGGTCACGCCCGACGTCGGCTCCGGCGTGAGCGCGACCGTGACGGTGACCACGACCGGCAGGGCCGGGGGGACCAGCGCCGCGGTCCCCGGCGCGGTCTACACCTTCGTGTCACCGCGGATCGAGGCGTTGGTCCCCGACCGGGGCCCGACCTCGGGCGGCGGCCTGGTCACGGTGAGGGGGTCGGACCTCTCGCGAGCCACGTCGGTCCGGTTCGGGTCGGCCCCGGCGTCGTTCACCGTCAATTCGGCCACGTCGCTGGTGGCCCGGGTGCCCCCCGGTCCGTCGGGCGGCGCCACCGTCGACGTCAGCGTGCGGGGCCCCGACGGGGTGAGTCCCCGGGTGGCGGGCGATCGCTACACCTACGCCCTCCCCGGCTATTGGCTGGTGGCTTCGGACGGCGGCATCTTCAGCTACGGCGACGCCCCCTTCTACGGTTCGACCGGCGGGATGGTCCTCAACCGACCCATCGTGGGCATGGCCTCCACTCCCGACGGCAAGGGCTACTGGCTGGTGGCCTCCGACGGTGGCATCTTCAGCTACGGCGACGCCCCCTTCTACGGTTCGACGGGCGGGAGCCCTCTGAACAAACCGATCGTGGGCATGGCCTCCACCCCCGACGGCAAGGGCTACTGGCTGGTGGCCTCCGACGGTGGCATCTTCAGCTACGGCGACGCCCCCTTCTACGGTTCGACGGGCGGGAGCCCTCTGAACAAACCGATCGTGGGCATGGCTTCGGCCCCCGACGGCAGGGGCTACTGGCTGGTGGCCTCCGACGGCGGCATCTTCAGCTACGGCGACGCCCCCTTCTACGGTTCGACGGGCGGGAGCCCTCTGAACAAACCGATCGTGGGCATGGCTTCGGCCCCCGACGGCAGGGGCTACTGGCTGGTGGCCTCCGACGGCGGCATCTTCAGCTACGGCGACGCCCCCTTCTACGGTTCGACCGGCGGGATGGCCCTCAACCGACCCATCGTGGGCATGGCTTCCGCCCCCGACGGCAGGGGCTACTGGCTGGTGGCTTCGGACGGCGGCATCTTCGGCTACGGCGATGCCTCCTTCTACGGCTCGGCGGGAGCGACACCTCTCAACCAACCCGTGGTGGGCATGGCCGCCATCTGACGGGCATCTATGCTGCCGCGGTGACGGCCGACCACCCCCCATCGGCACGTTGATCCGATGGCTGTCCCCCCATGACCGACACCCTCGAGCTCACCCGTGTGGCCACCGATCCGCCCCGGCCCGGGGAGCCCCGGTCGTCTCCCGCCGTGCCCGGGCCGCCCGGACCGCCTGGTCCGTCCGATCCGGTGGCCACCTCACGGCGGGTGCGTCGCAACCGGTGGTTCTGGGGCCTCGGGCTGGTGGCCTTGCTCGCCGTGCTCGGTTGGTTGTTGACCCCGTCGTCGACGCACGGGGCCGCCGTCCCGCCCGGGCACCAGCCGCCGCTCGGCGGGCACCACCATCCGGTCGGCGTGGCCAAGGGCTCGCCTCTCGACCCCGAGTGGCAGGGCAATGGGAAGCCGGTGACCTTGGCCTTCGCTGGCGATGTGAACTTCCCCTCGGGTACCACGCTCGGCACCCGGCTGGCCGACGACCCGGGCCGCGCCCTCGGCCCGGGGGCCCAGGCGCTCCTGGCCGGCGTCAACCTGTCGATGGTCAACCTGGAGACGGCGCTGACCGACGGGACGTGCCCCGACCCCCAGCCCAAGCAGTACGTCTTCTCGGCCCCGGCCTCGGCGGTGACCGCCCTCCGCGGGACCGGGGTCACCCTGGTCACCGAAGCCAACAACCACGGCGAGGACTGTGGTCGGGCCGGCCTGCAGATGTCGCTGGCCGCCCGGCGGCAGTCGAAGTACACCATCCTCGGCATCGGCCAGAACGCGGCCGAGGCCTTCGCCCCGTACCGGATCACCATCGACGGGCAGCGGATCGCCATCATCGCCGCCACCCAGGTCATCGACTCCGATCTCCAGGTGGCGTGGACGGCCACTCCCACTCAGCCCGGACTGGCCTCGGCTTACGACGTGACCGATCTGGTGCGGGCGGTCGAGTCGGCCCGGAAGGTGTCCGACACCGTCATCGTCTTCCTCCACTGGGGCACCGAGCTGGATGCCTGTCCCAATCCCGACCAGGAGCCGCTGGCCGGCGTGCTGGTGAAGGCAGGGGCCGACATCATCGTGGGCAGCCACGCCCACGTTCTTCTCGGGGGCGGCTATCTGGGCACGGCCTACGTCGACTACGGGCTGGGCAACTTCGCCTTCTACAACGACCCTCCGCCCACCGATCAGAGCGGCTCGCTGGTGGTCACGGCCACCGGGCGCCGCATCGACAGTGTCACCTGGCGGCCGGCGATCATCGACAACGAGCTCCCGCAGCCCCTGTCGGGTGCCGGTGCCGCCTCCGCCCTCCAGAGCTGGGAAGCGGCCCGTACCTGCACCGACGCCACGGCCGGCCCGGGGGCACCGATGGCCACGCCGTCCACCGAGACGTCACCGGCCGCGCCGTCGGCTGCCGCCCAGCTGTCGGTGGACTCGGGCTGACCGGATCCGGGACCAGGGACGGCGCCCGCAGCAGACGCGGGTCCGGCTCCGGCACCATCTAAGCTCGCGGGATCATGTCCGCCGGAGAGATCGCCGTCCTCGTGGCCAGCATCGCCTCCGCGGCCGCCGTGGTGGGTCTGCTGTTCACCGTGCGCGGCCTGCGCCGGGAGATCCGGAGGGTCGAGTCGATCTCCGAGCAGCTCCAGCGCCAGACGGTGCCGCTGGTGGCCGACGCCCAGCGGGTGGTCGACCAGGCGGCCACCGAGATGGAACGGGTGGGCGCGGTGCTCGATTCCACCGAGTCGGTCCATGCCACGGTCGATTCGGCCTCCAAGCTCGCCTATCGGGCATTCGCCAACCCGGTGGTCAAGGTGCTGGCCGTCCGGGCCGGCGCCGCCACCGGCATCCGCCGGCTGGCCTCCGGGTCGGAGGCGGCCACCCGGCCAGGTCCGTCGGGTAACGGGAACGGCGTGCACCGCTGATGCCCAAGCGCACCTTCTGGCTGATGACCGGTATGGCCGTGGGCGCCGGGTCGACCTTGTGGGCGGAGCGCAAGGTGCGCCAGACCTGGCAGCAGACGACCGCCCGCTTGCAGCCCGACGCCATCGTCGTCGAGGTGGGGAGGTCGGCGCGGCAGGTGGCGGGGAGCGCCGGCGACCGGGTGCGGGACGCGGTCTCGTCCGGCCGCGACGAGATGCTGCGCCGCGAGGAGGAACTGTGGGCCGAGCTCGCCGCGCCGGGAGTCGAACCCGAACCAGCCCTCCTCCGTCCTCCGGCGCCGACGGCGAACCCGACCGACTCGTCGCCGGTCCACCGTCGGACCCGGATGGCCCGGTTGCGGCGGCCTCTGGCAAAATCGGCGTTTCACCTGGGCAACTAAGATCAAACGTCGTGACTCCCGGCACGGCGATCGACGCTGACCATCTGCGCGCCGCGTTCACCCGGTTCTTCGTCGACCGGGGCCACACGCCCGTGCCCTCGGCCAGCCTCATTCCCCACGACCCGTCGGTGCTGTTCACCATCGCCGGCATGGTGCCCTTCAAGCCGTTCTTCCTGGGCGACGAGGTCCCGCCCTGGCGCCGGGCCACCTCGGTGCAGAAATGCTTCCGCACCAACGACATCGACGTGGTCGGGACCACCCACCGGCACTGCACGTTCTTCGAGATGCTGGGCAACTTCAGCTTCGGCGACTACTTCAAGGCCGAGGCCATCCCCTTCGCCTGGGAGTTGGTGACCGAGGTCCTCGGCATCGACGGCGACCGGTTGTGGATCACCGTCCACGAGAGCGACGACGAAGCCGAGCAGATCTGGCGTGACGAAGTGGGCGTGCCGGCCGGCCGCATCCAGCGCCTGGGGGAGGACAACCTCTGGACCATGGGGGAGACCGGTCCGCGGGGGCCGAGCTCGGAGCTGTTCTTCGACAAGGGCCCCGGCTACGGGGAGGACGGCGGACCGGCATTCGGCGGGGCAGAGCGGTTCGTCGAGATCTGGAATCTGGTCTTCATGCAGTCCAACCGCACGGTCGACGGGGCCGTCGAGCCCCTGCCCCGGCCGAGCATCGACACCGGGGCCGGCCTGGAGCGGATCCTTCCCGTACTCCAGGGGGTGGACTCGATCTTCGCCACCGACCTGTTCGCTCCGATGATCGAGACGGCCGAGTCCCTGACCGGGTACACCTACGGGGAGGAGGAGCGGGCCGACACCGGGCTCCGCATCCTGGCCGACCACGGCCGGGCCATGTCCATGCTGGTGGCCGACGGGGTGCTGCCGGCCAACGAGGGTCGCGGCTACGTGCTGCGGCGGATCATCCGACGGGCCGTCCGGCGGGCCCGCCAGCTCGGTGTGGACGGCCCCTTCACACCCCGGCTGGTGGACACCGCGGTGGGCATCCTCGGTTCGGCCTACCCGGCCATGGCCGAGCAGCACAGCCTGATCTCCGATGTGGTGGCCCGTGAAGAGGACGGATTCCTCCGCACGCTGGCCACCGGGTCGACCATCCTCGAAGAGGAGCTGGCCTCGGGCACCGCCATGGTTCCCGGCGATCTGGCCTTCCGGCTCCACGACACCTACGGGTTTCCGGTCGAGCTCACCGTCGAGATCGCCGAGGAGGCCGGTGTGGCCGTGGACCTCGAGGCCTTCGAGGAGGCCATGGACCGCCAACGGGTCCAGGCCCGCGCCGCGGCCAAAGCCGGCAAGACGGTGGCCGGCGAGCAGGCCTACCGCTCGGTGCTCGACACCGAGGGCCGGACGGTATTCGTCGGTCAGCGCCCGGACGGCTACTCGGCGCCGGCCCGGGTGGTGGCCGTCCTGGCCGACCAGGATCCCGAGCACGCCGGCCAGGCCGAGATCTTCCTCGATCGCACGCCGTTCTACGCCGAGGGCGGTGGCCAGGTGGGCGACACCGGCACCATCGTGACCGAGACGGGCACAGCCCTGGTCTACGACACCGTGTCCGCCCTGCCCGGCCTCATCTCGCATCGGGCCCAGGTCACCGGCGAGCTGTTCGCCGGCCAGGACGCCCTGGCCACCATCGACGGCGTCCGTCGGGATGCAGTCCGCCGCAACCACACCGGGACCCACCTCCTGCACGCCGCGCTCCGGACCGTGCTCGGCGACCACGTGCGCCAGCAGGGTTCACTGGTCGATCCCGGCTACCTCCGCTTCGACTTCAGCCACCACGGCAACGTGGCCCCCGAGGAGCTGTCGGCCGTGGCCGCCATGGCCAACGCCGACGTCCTCACCGACGCCGACGTCATCGTGGAGGAGACCACCAAAGCCCAGGCCGAGGCGATGGGGGCGCTGGCCTTCTTCGGCGACAAGTACGGCGACCTGGTCCGGGTGGTCCGGGCCGGGCCCCACTCCATCGAGCTGTGCGGGGGGACCCACGTCGGGGCCCTGGGCATGATCGGGCCGATCACCATCACCTCGGAGTCGTCCATCGGATCCAACACCCGGCGGCTCTTCGCCGTCACCGGGGAGAGCGCGTTCGACCGGATCGTGGCCCGGGAGGGCCTGCTGGCCGAAGCCGCCGCCCTGCTGCGGACCGAGCCCGAACACGTCCCCGAGGCCATCGACCGGCTCATCGAGCGCCAGCGGGTGGCCGAGAAGTCCCTCGAGCAGGCCCGCAGCCGCGAACTGCAGTCGGAGGCGGCCCAGCTGTCGGCCACCGCCTCCGATGGCGTGGTCGTGGCCCGGCGGGACGGGCTCGATCCGGACTACCTGCGTGACCTGGCCCAGACCGTCCGCACCACCGCCGGCCTGCGGGCGGTGGTGGTCGGCGGGAGTCCCGACGGCACCCGGGCCAACCTGGCCGTCTCCGCCGACGGTTCGGCGGACCCCCCGGTGGATGCCGATTCCCTGGTCAAACAAGTGGGGCCCCTGCTCGGGGGTGGGGGGGGCGGATCGCCCGTGCTGGCCACGGCCGGAGGAAAGGACCCGAGTGGAATCGACCGTGCCCTCGACGAGGCGCGACGCATCCTTGCCCCGGCGTGACCGCCGGTGACGGCGAGCGACCGGCCGGGCCGCGCCCTCGGGATCGACCTGGGCACCCGGCGCATCGGGATCGCGGTGAGTGACTCCGCCGGCACCATGGCCATGCCCCGGGCCACGCTGGTCCGGTCGGGCGACCCCAGGGACGACCGCAGGCGGTTGGTCGACCTGGTCGTCGAGGAGGAGGCGGTGATCGTGGTGGTGGGGTTGCCCCTGTCGATGGACGGGTCCCGGGGCCAGGCCGCCGTCTCGGCGTCCGAGGAGGCCGAGGCGCTGCGGGTGGTGCTCGAGGAGCACGGGGTGGACGTCGAGCTGTTCGACGAGCGTCTGACCACGGTGACCGCCCACCAGGCCCTCGCCGCCGGGGGGACCCGCGAGCGCGATCGGCGGGACGTGGTCGACAAGGCTGCGGCCACGGTGATGCTGACCGCCTGGCTGGAGCGGCGCCGGAGAGGGGCGCCGTCGTGACCGGACCGGACGAGGGTCGTCCCGGGCCCGACCGGCTGGAGCCCGACGACAACGGCCCCGGCCCGGGAACCGAGGGCGACCAGGGAGCCGGGGCCGAGGCGGGGCCCGTCGTCCGGCGGGCCTGGTACCGGCATCCGTGGCGCATCGCCGCCCTGGCCTTCGTCGTGGTCGGCCTGGTGGTCATCGTCGGGGGCTACCTGTGGGTGAACTCCGAGGCCGATCCCGGTGGCCCCCCGGGGCGCCAGGTGATCGTCACCGTGCGCTCGGGCAGCGGGACCGATCAGCTGGCCTCCGCGCTCGAATCCAAGGGGGTGATCGGGAGCGCCCTGGCCTACCGGATCTGGAGCGTGTTCCATGACGCTCCGAGCGTCCTGTCCGGCTCCTATGCCTTCACTCGGAACAGCAGCTTCTCGACGGTCGACGCCGTGGTGGGGGCGGGACCCAACGTCTTCCCCCTCGACGTCCCGCCCGGCTTCACCGTCCGGGAGGTCGCCGAGCGGGTGGGCCAGCTGCCCGGCCACAGCCAGACGGCATTCGCGGCAGTGGCCACTGGCGGCACCGTGCACTCGCCCTGGCAGCCGGTGGGGGTCACCAACCTCGACGGACTCCTCGGGACCGGCACCTACGTGGTCGTCCCCGGCGAGACCGACCGCCAGCTGCTGACCGACATGGTCGACCGGTTCGACGGTCTGGCCGACCACGTCGGACTGGCCCGCGGTGCGGCCCAGCTCGGGCTCACTCCGTACCAGGTGGTCACCATGGCCTCCATCGTCGAGAAGGAAGGGGTGATCACCAAGAACATGGGACCGGTGGCCCGGGTGATCCTCAACCGCCTGGCCAACGACATGCCGCTGCAGATGGACTCCACCGTCCTCTACGCCGAGAACCGCGATGGGGGTTCGGTGACGTCCAAGGACCTCCGGTTGAGGACGCCGTACAACACCTATCTGAACGTGGGCCTCACCCCGACCCCGATCTGCTTCCCGTCGGCCGCCGCCTTGCAGGCCGCCCTGCATCCCCCGGCCGGATCGTGGCTCTACTTCGTGCTGGTCAAGCAGGACGGCACCGAGGCGTTCGCCGACACCTACGCCCAGCAGCTGGCCAACGAGGCGCTGGGCCGGCAGCGCGGCCTGCCCTGACCGGCCGCCGGGACGAGACTGCACCCATGCCCTCCGATCACCAGGCATCGCCATCTCCGCCCCGCCTCTCCGCGGCCACCGCGGTGGTCGGGGTGATCGGGGATCCGGTCGCCCACTCCTACTCACCCCTCCTCCACAACGCGGCCTTCGCCGAACTGGGCCTGGACTGGGTGTCGGTGGGATTCCCGGTCCCGGCCGGGTCGGCCGGGGACGCCCTCATCGGGGCCTGGGCTCTCGGGGTGCGCGGGCTGTCGGTGACCATGCCCCACAAGGATGCGGTGGCCGGCCTGGTCGACCGTCGCTCGCCCCTGGCCGACCGTCTCAGTGCCGTCAACTGCGTGACCTACGACGACCGGGGTTCGTTCGGCGACAACACCGACGGGGCCGGGTTGGTGGCCGCCCTCCGCCGGGGGGACCGCTTCGATCCCGGCGGCCGCGACTGCCTGGTGATCGGGGCCGGGGGTGCCGCCCGGGCGGTGGTCGCGGCGCTGGCCGACGCCGGTGCGGCCGAGGTGGTGGTGGTCAACCGGACCCCGGAACGGGCGGCCTCGGCCGCCGGGCTGGCCGGTGGAGCCGGGCGGGTCGGGACACCGGAGGACGCCCGTCGGTGCCAGCTGGTGGTCAACGCCACCCCGGTGGGCATGGCCGCCGGCGGAGGATCGGGCCCGCCGTTGTGGCCGCTCGATCCGGCGCTGCTCGGGGCGGGCCAGGTGGTGGTGGACCTCGTGTACCACCCGCGGGTCACCCCGTGGCTCGAGGCCGCCCGCGGACGGGGGGCGGTGGTGAGCAACGGGGTCGGGATGCTGGTCCACCAGGCGGCACTCCAGCTGGCCCGGTGGACGGGCCTCGATCCGCCCGTCGAGGCCATGTGGCGGGCCGTCGACGGGCTCCATCCGGAGGCGTGACGAGGGCCATCCGGGTGCCTGATGCCGCCGCCTGGCGCCGGGTAGCCTGAGGCCCCGGAGCACCTTGGTGAGCTACGCCCCTGCAACGACCGCCGTTCGACCGAGGCACGTCTCTGCGCGGTTCGACCTCGTGCTGGTGGGAACCGCGGTCATCCTGGCCCTGACCGGGGTGGTCATGATCTATTCGGCCACTCGCGGCTGGTTGGCCCTGGCCGGTGACGATCCCCACTACTTCCTCAAACGCCAGGCCGTCTTCATGATCATCGGGCTGGCCGTCATGGCCGGCTTCGCCCTGTTCGACTACCGGCGGCTCGAACAGGTCAGCACACTCCTCTACGTCGGCATCCTGGTGGCCCTGGTGGCCGTGCTGGCCACACCCGAACGGCAGGGGGCACAGCGCTGGTTCCCGCTCGGTCCCCTCCAGCTGCAGCCTTCGGAGTTCGCCACGCTGGTGCTGATCATCGCCATCGCCACTTACTGCTCACGCCGGCCCGAAGGCCTCGACTTCCGCGACCTGGTCCGCCTGGTGCTGATGGCCGCGCTGCCCATCCTGCTGGTCTTCAAGCAGCCCGACCTGGGCACGGCCATCGTGATGACCATCATCCTCCTGGTCATGCTGGCCGTGGCCGGGATGCCCGGACGCTACCTCCTGCTGCTCATGGTGGCGGCGTTCCTGCTCGTCGTGTTGGCGCTCAACGTCGGCCTGCTCCAGCACTACCAGATCGAACGCCTGACCAGCTTCATCTCTCCCAACGGGGCCAGTCAGACCTCGACGTACAACGTGACCCAGGCCAAGGAGGCCATCGCCAACGGCGGGGTGTTCGGCAAGGGCCTCTTCCACGGCTCGCTCACCAACCTGGCCTACGTTCCCTCGCAGCAGACCGACTTCATCTTCTCGGCCGTCGGCGAGCAGCTGGGCTTCGTGGGTGGCGGCGTCCTGCTCCTGCTCTACGGGGTGGTGGCCTGGCGGGTGCTGCGGACGGCCCAGCAGGCCAAGGACACCTTCGGCCGGATGCTGTGCGCCGGGTCCTTCGCCCTCATCGTCTTCTCGGTGTTCGAGAACGTCGGGATGAACATGGGGATCATGCCGGTGGCCGGCATCCCTCTCCCGTTCCTGTCCTACGGGGGCTCGGCCATGATCTGTTTCTTCGCTGCCGTCGGTATCACGGTCAGCGTGCACGCCCGGAGCGTGCGGTGACCGACGCCACCGCCGGTCCGCGGGAGGTGCCGCCGCCCGAGCCGCCGCCGGGGCTGGAAGCGGCCGCCGCCGGCTCCGGAGCCGGCAGATGACGAGATGACCGGCGCGGGCCCGGTGGTGCCGGCCGACCCGCCGGCCGCCGATTCGGCCCCAAGCGATCCGGCCGAAGCCGATCCGACCGAAGGCGTTTCCGATGGAGCCGTTCCCGACGGACCCGGTCCGGACACCGGCACCGCGGCGATGGGCGACTTCCGGATGGCGGTGGTCTCCTCGGTCACCGTGGAGCTGCCCAACCAGCACCCGAGCGTGGTCCTCCGCGAATCGGAGTCGCCGAGGAGGCAGCTGACCTTCTCGATCGCCCTCCCCGACGCCGTGGTGCTGGCCCACGCCCTGCGCCGGATCTCGACCCCCCGTCCCCTCACCCACGAACTGTTGAGTGACATCCTCCAGGGCTTCGACGTCGACGTGGTGGCGGTGCGACTGGTGGGCCGTCAGGGGGCGGTCTACTTCGCCGAACTGGACCTGCGGGGGCGGACCGGGCGTTCGGTGTTCTCGTGCCGGCCCTCGGACGCCTTGACCGTGGCCCTGCTGCAGCCGGTGCCGGTTCCCATCCTCATCGACCGCCGGCTGTTCGAACAGGTCGGTGACGTGACCCCGCCGGGACCGGCCTGAGCCGATCGACCGGGACCGGCCCGGGACGGTCGGCCGTTGCCTATCCGCCGGTCAGCAGGCGATGGCGGCGCTCCTGGCTCTGCTCGTACTGCTCCTGGTCGAGGGCGTCGGCGGCGGCCCCACCCTCGTCGGAGATCCGCATGAGGATGGCGATGAGCACGTAGTTGGCGATGAGGGCGGAGCCCCCGTACGAGACGAAGGGGAGGGTGATCCCAGTGAGCGGGAGGAGCCGGACGATGCCGCCGATGATGAAGAACGCCTGGAAGCCGACGATCATGGTCAGCCCCACCGCGGTCAGCTTGGCGAACTCGGACCGCGCCGCCTGGGCGATGCGCAAGCCGGCGCCGACCAGGAGCACGAAGGCGACCACCACCATGGTCGAACCGAGGAGGCCCATCTCCTCGCCGATGACGGCGAAGATGAAGTCCGTGTTGGCCACGGGGATCCGCCACGCCCCGCTGCCCAAGCCGAGGCCCGCACCGCCGATCCCGCCGCTGCCCAGCGAGTACCACGACTGCACCAGCTGGTCGCCGCTGGTCTGGGCGTACTTCCAGGGGTCGAGCCAGTCCTCGATCCGGATATGGGTCTGGGACAGATAGCGGCCGGAGAGGTAGGCCCCGATGGCGAAGAGGACGACTCCGACCACCAGATACCCGGTGCGGCCGGTGGTGACCCACAGCATGCCGATGAACAGGGTGAAGAGCAGGGCGGAGAACCCGATGTCGTGCTCCAGGCTCATCACCCCGATGGCGAAGACCCAGGCCAGGAGGATCGGGATGAGTGGGCGGGGGTCGATGACCAGCCGGTTGCCGAACCGGGCCGTCGGGATGGAGAGCAGCTCGCGCTTCTCGGCGAAGTAGGAGGCGAAGAAGATGACCAGCAGGATCTTGGCCAGCTCCACCGGTTGGAACTCGAACCGTCCGAAGTGCACCCACAGGCGGGCCCCGCCGGTGAGGGCGGGGTTGATCCCGAGGTGGGGCACCAGGGGGAGCAGGAGGAGGATGACCCCGAGGGCGAGGAGGATGTAGCGGTAGCGATCGAGGTCGCGGGACCGACGGATCACGGCCAGGGTGATGACGTAGGCGGCCACCCCGCCGGCCGTCCACGCCGCCTGCAACGGGGCATAGTCGTAGTGGAGGAGCGTGTTGGCCAGGTCGATGCGGAGGATCATCACGTAGCCGAGCCCGTTGAGCAGGAAGGCGATGGGGAGGACGACCGGGTTGGCGCTCGGGACGAAGATCCGGTTGGCCAGGTGGGCCACCGCCCCGAGGCCGAGCATGACGGCCAGCAGGGGGGCGACGTCGTTCGGCACCTTGGCCGTGTTCCCGTAAATCATCAGGGCATAGGCGCAGGTGATGATCACCGAGGCCGCCACCAGCAGGCCCAGTTCGGTACGCCGGCGCGCCTTGAACGCCCGCCGGAGATCTTTGGATTCGGGATCCATCAAGCCGGTGGCCGACATCAGGGGCGAGCCTACCGGCGCCGGGGGCCGAGTCGGGGGAGCCGGCCCGACCGGCTGGGGATACCATGAGGCGGCGATGAGTTCCCTGCCATGACCGAGGAGCCATGACGGAGCAATCGATCTCAGTACCGGAGCGAGCCGCGGGCGACGGGGCTTCCGGTGCCCGTGTCTCCACCGTCAATTCCCGGCGGGGCCGTCAGGCACTGAGGCCGCTGCCTGCCGGGGGAGCCGCGGGTGCCGTCATCGCCACCGAGGAGCCCGCCGCTTCGGCCCTGCCCGACGACCGCTACCTCAACCGCGAGCTGTCGTGGCTGGAGTTCGGGGCCCGGCTGCTCGACCTGGCCTCGGACGATCGGATCCCGCTGCTCGAGCGGGTCAAGTTCCTGGCCATCTTCTCGGAAGGCCTGGACGAGTTCTTCCAGGTGCGGGTGGCCGGGCTCGAGGACCAGGTGGCCGCCGGTCTCCGGACCCGGTCGCCCGACGGGTTGAGCCCGCACCAGCAGCTGGAGGCCATCACCGGACGGGCCCACGCCCTGGTCACCAGGCAGAGCACGATCTTCGCCGAACAGGTGGCGCCCGCCCTCGAGGCGGCCGGCATGGTCATGTCCGACTGGCACACCCTCGACGCCGACGACCGTGCCTATCTCGACGACGTCTTCAACCGCCTGATCTTCCCCATTCTCACCCCCTTGGCCGTCGATCAGGGCCATCCCTTCCCCTACATCTCCGGCCTCTCGCTCAACCTGGTGGTCCGGGTGGTGAACCCGGTCACCGGTGAGGAGCGGATCGCCAGGGTCAAGGTCCCACCACTGCTGTCCCGCTTCGTGGTCATGCCCGACGAAGAGCGGTTCGTGCCCGTCGAGCAGGTCATCGCCGCCCATCTGGACAGCATCTTCCCGTCGATGACCATTTCCGAGCACCATGCCTTCCGGCTGACCCGCAACGCCGACCTCTCCGTCGAGGAGGACGAGGCGGCCAACCTGCTGGCCGCCGTCGAGCTCGAATTGCACCGGCGCCGGTTCGGACAGGCCGTACGCCTGGAGGTCTCCGCCGGCATCGCCACCGACCTGTTGGACATGCTGATCGCCGAAGTGGATGTGCCCGAGGAGAGCGTCTACCTCTTCGACGTCCCCATCGACCTCGGGGGGCTCCGGGCGCTCACCGACTGGGAGCGCACCGAACTGCAGGCCACCCCATGGACGCCGGTGACCCCGCCCCGGCTGGCCGGCGGCGTCGACATCTTTGCCGTGCTGGCCGAGCACGACATCCTGGTCCACCATCCGTACGAGTCGTTCGCGGCCTCGGTCGAGTCCTTCGTCTCCATGGCCGCCGCCGATCCCGACGTCCTGGCCATCAAACAGACCCTGTACCGGACCGGGGACGACAGCCCGGTGGTGGCCGCCCTGGTACGCGCCTCCCAGGCCGGCAAACAGGTGACCGCCGTGGTCGAGCTGCAGGCCCGGTTCGACGAGCAGACCAACATCGGTTGGGCTCGCACCCTGGAGGAGGCCGGTGTGCAGGTCATCTATGGTCTGGTGACCCTCAAGACGCACTCCAAGATCTCACTCGTGGTGCGACGCGAGGGCGAGCAGATCCGTCGGTACTGCCACATCGGGAGCGGCAACTACAACTCGGGGACGGCCAGGCTCTACGAAGACGTGGGCCTCCTCACCGCCGACCCCGACATCGGCGCCGACGTCGGCGAGCTGTTCAACATGCTCACCGGCTCGGGGCACCCGCCGACCTTCCGCCGTCTGGTGGTGTCCCCGGTCTCCACCCGGCCCCATCTGCTGGCCGTCATCGCCGAGGAGGCCGAGGCAGGACCGGCCGGGCGCATCGTGCTCAAGACCAACGGGCTCACCGATCCCGGGATCATCGACGCCCTCTACCGGGCCTCCCAGGCCGGGGTGGCGGTGGACCTGATCGTCCGGGGCCGCTGCTGCCTGCGCCCGGGCATCCCCGGGCTGTCGGAGTCGATCACGGTCCGGTCCATCGTCGGCCGGTACCTCGAGCACTCACGGATCTTCCGCTTCGGAGGAGCGAACGGCCGGCCCCTCAGCATGGCCATCGGTTCGGCCGACCTGATGGAACGGAATCTCGACCGCCGGGTCGAGGTGATCGTCCCCATCGACGATCCGGGCAACCAACAACGGTTGACGGCCATCCTCGACGCCGCCCTGCGCGACGAGGCCAACTCGTGGATGCTGCACGGGGACGGGAGCTGGACCCGGGTGACCCCGGGCCGGGGAGCCGAAGGGCTCGGGTTCAACCTGCAGGATCATTGCCAAACGCTGGCTCTCGCAGCCCACCGGGTTCGGAGTGGTACGACCCCGCCCGCACCTTCGACCCGACCGGCGCCGCCGGCGGCGCCGGCGGGCGGTCCGGCACCGGTGTCGCCTCGGTCGAGGTGGGGGAGGCCCTGGTTCCGCCGGCGGCGCTGACCCCGGCGGTGGTGGCGGCCACCGGGTCGGCCCCGGTCCTGGCCGAGGATCGGGAGGACGGCCGGAGTTTGAACCGTCGCCGGAGGTAGACCTGGAGCTTGTGGTAGGTCGGGCGGCGCTCGAATTCGATGGAGGCATAGGCCAGCCCGCCGAAGGGGATGGGGAGCCAGAAGTTCACCGCCCGGTAGGCCAGCACCCCGGACAGGGCCTCGCCGGCGGTGGGCCCGAAGCCGGTGATCATCGACACCAGGACGAACTCGACGACGCCCAGCCCGCCGGGCGTGATGGGGATGGCCGCCAGGATGTTGGCCAGGCCATAGGCCATGAGCAGGTCGACCGGCGAGATGAAATGGCTGAAGGCGGCCACGAACACCCACAGGGAGGCCGCGTCCAACAGCCAGTTGGCGGCGGCCCATCCCACCGCCCGCCGGGTCAGCGACCGGTTCTTCATGAGGGCGGCAAAGCGGTCGGCCAGGCGCTCGACGAGGGCGGTGGTGCGGTCGGCATCGAGGAACCGGATGCGCCCGGCGATCCGGCGGATCATCCGGCTGGCCCGCTCCTGGCCCCTGGTCAGCAAGTAGAAGAGGCCGCCGAAGGCTCCGAGCAGTATGACCCCCACCCCGGCGGCCACGATGACCATGATGGAGGCCGACTGCGACTGCCCGCCGTGGTGGCTGGCCGGGCCGTGGAAGCCGTGGGTCAGCAGGAAGGCGACCAGCGAGAGCCAGAACATCACGTTGAGCACGACCGCCGATCCGATGCCCTGGGTGCCAAGGGCGAAGCCGGCGTCCGGCCCGCTCACCCCCGACTGGGTCAGCAGCCGGTAGCCGAGCGCGGCACCGGGTGCGGTGCCGCCGGGGGAGACGTGGCTGAGGGCCAGCGTGGACATGTTGATCCGGAACAGCCGGATCCGGCGGGGCCCGTCACTGGGCAGGACGGCGTGGGTGAGCTGGGTGTACGCGGCCAGGGCGGCGATCTCGAGCAGGACCCCGAGAGCCAGGTAGGCGATGTTGATGTGGGCCAGGGCGTTGACTTCCGACCGGTGGCTGGCCAGCAGGGGCAAGGCCACGTAGAACAGGAAGAGGAAGACCAGGAGGGTGCCGACGCTCAGCCTGACCTCGCGGCGCACGAACGGCCCGCGGTACCACCACCGGCGGTGCCCAAGGGTCGCGTCGCCTGCCTGGTCGGCCACCATCACCTTTCATGTTGGCACGCCAGGGGGTCAGGGACCTGACATGCTGACGGTGTGGTTGAACCGGCCGAGGGCGACAACGGCGCCGACTCCCCCCACTCACCAGTCGACGCCGGCCCCCTGGTCGACGATCCGCCGGCCCCCGTTTCGGTCAGCCGGGTGACCACGCCGGAACCGACCACGGTGATCAGCGAGACCCCGGTCGAGGTCCTCGACCGGGGCGTCGGTCCCGACGCTCCGAGGCGCGAGCGCCTGTTCGCGGCGGCCTCGGCCAAGGGCGTTCCTCTCCGGACCATCCTGGCCGTCGACGCCGTGGTCATCCTCACCTGGGTGCTGTACCGCCTGATCGGCCGGCTGCGCGAGGTCATCCTGTGGATCCTGATCGCCGCCTTCATCGCCCTCGTGCTCAACCCGTCGGTCAACTTCCTCCAACGTCACCGCTTCCGCCGGGGGGCGGCCATCGGATGCGTCTTCGCCATCGCCGCCTTGATCTTCGCCGGCCTGTTGGGCCTGTTCGGATACCCGCTGGTCAATTCGCTGACCCATGTGGCCAAGCAGTTGCCGACCATGGTCAGCCAGGTCCAGAAGGGCCACGGATGGCTGGCCCACACCCTGCAGCGCTTCCACCTGCTGTCGTGGGTCCAGAAGAACGCCCCCAAGCTCGAGACGGCGGCCAAGAACCTGAGCAAGCCGGCCCTCAGCGAAGGCACCAATCTGGCCGGGGCCGCCTTCTCGGCCATCCTCAGCCTCTTCACCATCGCCTTCCTGTCCCTGTTCATGCTGCTGGAGGCCCCGAGGCTCCGGGCCGGTCTCCTCGGGACGATGCGGCCCGACCGGCGCGCCACCATCGAGGACATCGCCCACCGGGTCTCCCACCAGGTGACCGGTTACGTGCTCGGCACCGTCGCCCTGTCGGTCATGTTCGGTGTGGTCGTCCTGGTCACCATGCTCATCCTGGGGGTGCCCTTCGCCGTGCTCATCGGCCTGTGGGTGGCCCTGGTGGCCATGATCCCGTTGATCGGCGGATTGATCGCCGCCATCCCCAGCGTCCTGCTCGCCTTCCTCCACAACCCGACATCCGGGCTGGTCATGTTCATCGTGTTCGTGGGCTTCCAGTTGATCGAGAACCACTTCCTCTACCCGGTGATCATGAGCCGCTCGGTCCGGATGAACCCCTTGTGGGTGTTGCTGTCGGTGTTGATCGGCGCCAACCTGGGCGGCGCCTTCGGCTCCACGCTCGGGGCACTGGCCGGCGCGGTGGTGGCCATCCCGGTCGGGGGGGCGGTCCAGGTCATCTTCAGCGAAGTCTGGAATCAGACCCGGGCCGCCGGCGAGGGGTCGGGTGGTGGGGCGACGGGCGTGGCCCTCCAGCACGTCGAGGCTGACCCATCCGGCCCGGGACCGGTCTCCTAAGCTGCCCGCATGAACGTCCTGGTGGTGCTGCCCACCTACAACGAGTCGGTGAACATCGGCCGGGTGGTGCGCCGGATCAGGAAGGCGCTTCCCGCCGCCAGCGTCCTCGTGGTCGACGACGGGAGCCCGGACGGGACCGCCGACATCGCCGAGCAGATCGGCAAGGAGCTGGGCAACATCGAGGTGCTCCGCCGGCATGCGAAGTCGGGTTTGGGCAGCGCCTACCGGGCCGGGTTCCGGTGGGGCCTCGATCGGGGCTTCGACGTGTGCGTGGAGATGGACGCCGATCTTCAGCACGAGCCCGAGTCGCTGCCCGATCTGGTGGCCCCGCTGGCCCAGGAGCACGGCCTGGTCATCGGATCGCGGTACGTGACGGGCGGTTCCATTCCGGACTGGACCTGGCACCGCCGCCTGCTCTCGCGCGGCGGGAACATCTACGCGTCGTTCCTCCTCGGTTTGGGGGTCACCGATTCGACGGCCGGGTTCCGCGCCTACTCGGCCTCGGTGCTCGAGAGCATCGACCTCGAACGGATCCGGGCCGAGGGCTACGGGTTCCAGATCGAGATGACCTACCAGGCCAAGCGGGCCGGGGCCTCGGTGGTCGAGATCCCGATCCGCTTCCGTGACCGGGTGGACGGTGAGTCGAAGATGTCCATGTTCATCGTGGTCGAGGCGTTGGCCCTGGTGACCTGGTGGGGGGTGCAGCGGCTCGTGAAGGGCGCACGGGGGCATCCACAGCCGGTGCCCACCTGACCTCCTTGGGCCCGCCGGAACCGGGCTCCGGAGGTGCCGCCGGCGGGGATGCACTGGCCTCGTCCGACCGCGGCGAGGGCCCGCCGATCGTGCTGCTCCACGGCCAACCGGGGTCGGGTGCGGGCTGGGATCCGGTCACCCGCCTGCTCGAGCAGGAGTTCCGGGTCCTGGCACCGGACCGGGTGGGCTACGGAGCCACCGGCGGCGAGGCCGTCGGCCTCGCCGACAACGCCGACATCGTGGCCGGGTTCATCCGCGCCCGTCACAGCGCCCCGGCGACGGTGGTCGCCCACAGCTGGGCCGGCGGCGTCGCCGTGCTGTTGGCCGTCGACCACCCCGACACGGTGAAGAGCCTGGTGATGGTGGGGGCGGCCTGCACCCCGGACAGCCTCAACGCGCTCGACCACTTGCTCAACGTCCCGGTGCTGGGTGACGTGCTGACCATCGCCGGACTGCTGGGCATCGCCGAGGTGTTGCCGCGGTTGCGGCGGTTCACCCGGTTCGCCCCGGCCCGCTACCGGGACCAACTCGACTCGGCTCTACCCGACGAGAGCGTGGTGCGCGGGCACCACGGAGCGCTGGGTCGGAACAAGCGGACTTTCATGATCGAGCAGCGCGCCCTCACCGCCGAACTGCCGACGGTGGCCGCCCACCTCGGTGAGCTCCGTCTTCCGGTGTCGGTCGTCTCCGGGGAGTGGGACGTCGTCGTCCCGCCCCGGGCCGCCGAGAGCCTGGCCCGGGCCATACCCGGCGCGGAACTGACCTACCTGCCCCGGGCCGGCCACTTCACCGCCCGGGACGATCCAAAGGGTCTGGCCGAGGTGATCCGGCGGACGGCGCGGACCGCGCCCGACCGGCGCTGAGCCGGCGGCGGTTCAGCCCACCACGGTCCGGCGTTGCCGCTCCCTGGCCGCGGCCGCGGATCCTGTGGGTGGCCCCACCGGGGGCATGACCAGCCCGGGAGCCAGGGCATCGAGCACCGCGGTCAGCTTGAGATTGGCCTCGGCCAGCTCGGTGGAGGGGACCGAGCCGGCCACGATCCCGACCCCGGCGGCCAGCCGGGCGGTGAGGTGGTCGATGGTCATGGCCCGGATGCCCACCATCCAGCGCCCGTCGCCGGTGGCGTCGACATAGCCGACGGGTCCGGCGTAGCGGCCTCTCGGCTCCGGTTCGAGCCGCCCGATGGCGGCGACGGCCGCCCCGGCCGGAACCCCTCCGACCGCCGGCGTCGGGTGGAGGGCCTGCACCAGTTCCAGCGCGCCCGGCAGGCTGCCGTCGGGTCGCCGACCGAGGGTGGCGCGCATCGACGTCCCCAGGTGGACGATGTTCCTCAGGTGGACCAGATCGGGTTCCGGTGGAGTCTCCAGGTCGGGGGCCAAGGGTCGGAGGGCGGCCTCGATGGCGTTGACCACCAGGCGGTGCTCGGTGGCGTCCTTCCGGGACTCGAGCAGCTGCTCGGGCAGGAGGCTGCCCCCCTCCCCGATGAACCGCTCGGCTGTCCCGGCCAGGGGCCGGCTGTGGATCCGGTTCCCGGTCCGCTCGACCAGGAGCTCGGGGCTCGCCCCCACGAACTGCCCGTTTGGGGTGGGCACCGAGAAGATGGTGCAGTTCGGTTCGAGCTCGTGCCAGCGTCGCAGCAGGGTGGGCACGTCGACCGGGGCGCCCAGGACCACGTCGATCTGGCGGGCCAGCACCACCTTGACCAGTTCGCCGGCGTCGATGGTCGCCAGCGCGTCCTCCACCATGGCCACGAAGGACGTGTCGGTCGAGCGCGGCTCGATGCTCGGTCCTGCCGTTCCCCCGCCGATCGGCCGGCTACCGGCCAGGCCGGCGGTCAGTAGGGAGCGCGCCGCGGCCGCCGACCCAGGAAGCTTGGCCCGGTGGGCGGCCACCACCGTGACCCATTCTCGCCCGTCGGCCTCCGAGCCGTAGGTCACCTCGGGGACCACGACGACGGCCGGTGCCGTCCGCTCGAAGGGCAGCGAGGCGAACCCCATCACCCCTGCCGAGGACGCGTCGAACCCGTCCTGGCAGCCGATGGCCGCCATCGCTGCGGTCACCGGTGCGACGTCGCCGGCGAGACCGTCGGGGAGCCCGACGGTCAACGCCGTCCCGAGCCCCACCAGGACTCGGCCCTCGGCGTGGAACAGGATGCCGGTCGCTCCGGCCAGGGTGAACGGGTCGATGGGGGGTCCGGGTCCGAGCGGATACCGGACCGCCACCAGCCCTGCGGAGGGCCCGGTCACGGGCGGCCTCGGCGGGTGGCGGTGATCAACTGGCTGAGCCCGCCCGAGAGGGCGCGGCGGTTGACGGAGGAGAACCCGGCGTCGTTCAGCATCGAACGGAGCTCGTCGGTGGTCGGCAGGTAGGCCGTGGATTTGGGCAGGTACCGATAGGCGGCCCCGTCGGACACCAGGCCCCCGATGACGGGCACGACCCGGCGGAACCAGATGCGGTGCCCGGCCAGGAGCAGCCCGCTCTCCGGCTCGGCCACCTCGAGCAGGCTGATCCGGCCACCGGGCCGGACGATCCGGCCCAGCTCGCCGAAGACCGGACCGAGCTCGGTGAAGTTCCGGAGGGCGTACCCGCAGGTGATCCCGTCGACGGCGGCGTCGTCCACCGGCAGTGAGGCGGCGTCGGCCTGGGCCACCGGCTGTCCCGACCGCCCGGCCTCGAGCATCCCGAGCGAGAGGTCCATGCCCACGGGGCGATAGCCCGAACCGGCCAGGATGGTCAGGAAGTCGCCGGTCCCGCAGGCCAGGTCGAGCACACGGGCTCCGGGCGGCAGCCCGAGGGCACGGACCGAGCGGCGACGCCACCGGATGTCGAGCCCGAAGGTCATCATGCGGTTGACCAGGTCGTAGCGGGGAGCGATGGCATCGAACATCGACCGCACCATGACCGTCTTCTCCGGGCCGGTCGGGAGCTCGTCCTCGGGACCTCCGCCGTGGGTGCCCGGTAACGTGACCGCCGGGCCGGGCGGAGCCGGGCGGCTCATGACGAGGGAACCGACGCCGGCGACGCCGGCTCGACCAGGGGGTCGGCGGCGTCGACCTGATCGGAGATGGCCCGACGCATGGCCTCCGATCCGGACTGCTCGACGTGGTCGAGGGCGGTGACGATCAGCGTGCGGGTGAAATGGTTGGTGACGAGGGTGTTCACCGCCGGGAGGAGCTCGGCATAGGCCTGTACCAACCGGTCCACGTCGGCGTCGTGGGCGTCTCCGGCCTGTCCGTCCCGCAGGGGTCGCCTCACATAGGTGGAGAACAGGTTCACCGCCTCCCTGGCCACCGCCTCGGTGGCCTCGTGATGCCGGCGGGCCAGGTCCAGCAGGGCGGACAAGGGGATGCCCCAATCGAGGAGCAGGAGGCCGGCGTTGGCCGCGGCCACGTCCTCGGCGGTGTAGTAGTCCCGGCTGCCGACCCGCCGGGGGATGAGCAGTCCTTCGGCTTCGACCGCTTTGAGGAGGGCCAGGGGAACGCCGGTCTCGGCGGCCAACCCCTCGATGGTGAACATGTCGCCGGTACCGGCTGGCGGCCCTGTGTGGTCTCGGGGCCCGGATCGGGCGGCCGAACCCTGGTCCACATCCGCCGCAGACGGGGCCGCGGCCGCGGCGCTGATCCCCGAGAGCTCGCCCAGCAGGGCCTCGTCGGCGGCATCGAGCTCACCGGACACCAGCCGGGCGATGGTGGCCAGGGTGAAGCCCCGCTGCTGGAGGCTGCGGATGCGGGCCAGTCGGCCGAGGTGGCCATCGTCGTACCAGGCCACCCTGCCCTCTCGCCGCGGCGGGTCGAGCAGGCCCTTGCTCTGGTAGTAGCGGATCGTGTCCACCGACATGGCCGACCGCGCTGAGAGCTGTTCGACCCGCATCTCCATGCCTGACACTCTAGGAGTAATCGCTCGTATTGTTTGAGCGCGGGTCGGGCGGGGTCGTCCCGGCGGGCGGGAGGTAGCGGATCAGTAGAAGTAGCGGATCAGTAGAAGTAGCGGTACACGACCTGAGCCACACAACTCGGCTTGGACGAGCCCTCCGTCTCGAAGGTCAGGTCGAGGGCGACCTGCACCCCGCCGGTCACGTCCTCCACCTCGCCCACGGCCACCCCGAGGCGGAGGTTGCTGTCCACCGGTACCGGGGCCGGGAACCGCACTTTGTTGCACCCGTAGTTGACCCCCATCGACATCCCCTCGACCACCAACACCTCGCCCAGCAGCCCGGGGGCCAGTGACAGGGTCAGGTAACCGTGGGCGATGGTGGAGCCGAACGGCCCGCCCTTGGCCCGCTCGGGGTCCACGTGGATCCACTGGTGGTCGTTGGTGGCCTCGGCGAACAGGTTGATCTGGTCCTGGTCGATGCGGTGCCAGTCGCTGTAGCCGAGGTGCTTCCCGACCAGTCCGTGGAATTTCTCGATGCCCTGCACGGTGGTAACCATGGAACAGACTGTATGGGAGTCGGCGCCCGGCGACCACCCGGTAGGGGCGACCACCCGGGGCCGGCGACTGAGGCTGTCCTTGGTCGAAAGTTCAGTGCTTCCTCACCCGTGCCGCTCGGTACGCTGCCCGGTGTGGCCGCCGACCATAGTCACCGGAACCTGCAGGGGGGCGGAGCCCGCGCCGCGGTCTTCGGCGTCAGCGACGGCCTGGTCTCCAACATCGCCCTCATCCTCGGCATGGCCGGCGCCCATGCATCGGTGGGAGCCGTCCGCCTGGCCGGCATCGCCGGTCTGGTCGCGGGTTCCTTCTCCATGGCCGCGGGGGAGTACGTCTCCATGCGGGCGCAGTCCGAGTTGATGCTTCGTGAGCTCGATGTCGAGCGACAGGCCATCCATCACGATCCCGAGGACGAGCGCCGGGAGCTGGCCGCCATCTATGAGAGCCGGGGCATCGACGCCGACATGGCCAGGGAGCTGTCGGTCAAGATGATGCGCGATCCGGATCTCGCCCTCGAGACCCACGCCCGCGAGGAGCTGGGTATCGATCCGCAACAGACCGGCAACCCGCTGCAGGCCGCGGCGTCGTCATTCGTCGCCTTCGCCGTCGGGGCGTTCATCCCGCTGCTGCCCTGGCTCATCACGTCGGGAACGGCGGCCACGCTGTGGTCGCTGGCTCTCGGCGCCGTCGGCGCCTTCACCGTCGGTGCCGGGCTGGCCCATTTCACCGGGCGGTCGTGGCTGTGGTCGGCCTCCCGGCAGTTGCTGATCTCGGGTATCGCCGCCGGGGTGACGTTCTCCATCGGCCGCCTGGTCGGGGTCGGCTGACCCTCGGCTGACCCCGGGTCGATGCGCGGAGTCGATGCGAGGCCGGCGGGCCGGCCCTTCAGGCGAAGGTGCCGACGTAGGCCCGGTCGACATGGTCGTCGACGAACCCCATCGATCGGTAGAGGGACACGGCGGCGACATTGCCGGCGTCGACGTAGAGCATGCCTACGGTCAGTCCCTGACCGGCCAACCAGTCGAGGCCGGCCTCGGTCAGGGCCCGTCCCCAACCCCGCCCGTGGAATTCGGGATCCACACCGATGACGTAGATCTCACCCATCGGCGGGCTCGAGCCGGCGTGGATCTTCGTCCAGCACGAGCCGGCCACCCGACCGTCCTCTTCGAGGATGAGGAATCCCTCGGGATCGAACCACGGCTCCTGCTCGCGCTCGGCCAAGGTGGCCAGGTCCCAGTGGCCCTGCTCGGGGTGGGACGCGAAGGCGCGGTTGTTGGCCTCGAGCCATGCCTCCTCGTCGACCCCGGGCCGGAACGGCCGGGTCCTGATGGCCGGGCCCCGCCGGCCGGCGGGCAAAGGGAGCGGGCAGCGCATCTGGACCAGGCTGCGCTCCACCCCGAACCCGTGGGCCTCCGCCCGATCGTCGTCGGCCCCCGAGGCCCTGGCCGTCCACAGCCGGAGGGTTCCGCCCCCGCTACGGACGACGACTCCGGCGGCGGCGTCGATCAGCGCGTCGACCAGCATCCCACCACCGGCGTCGGGATCGACCGCTACCTCGACGGCGTACTGGCGCGTCCGGGGCTCGCCGACCACCGGCGCATAGCCGACGACCTCGGCCCCGCCGACCGACCGGGCCACGATCCCGGCCACCAGGCGCGGTGAAGCGCCGCCGGATGCGCTCCCCTCGACGGCGCGTACAGTCGCCGTTCGTTTGTGCTCACTCACTGCGGCATGGCCGGTCGACCGTCCCACCCGATCGAGCAGCGCGGTGATCTCCTTGACCAGCTCCGGATCGGGCACCGACACCACGGACAGTTCGGGCCCCTCCATGCCGATGACGCTATCGCTAGTCTCTGGCCAATGGCCCGACCGCGCACCCCGGCAGGCCGGGCCCGGGTCACCGACGAACGACTGTCCGTCCTCTACCCGGGGTCGGCCCAGACCCTGTGCGCCCTCGACCACGAAGACGCGTTCCAACTGCTGGTGGCGACCATCCTGTCGGCGCAGTGCACTGACGCGCGGGTCAACCTCACCACCCCGGCGCTGTTCGCCCGCTACCCGGATCCGCGGTCGATGGCCTCGGCCGACCCGTCTGATGTCGAGGAGCTGATCCGGTCGACCGGCTTCTTCCGGGCCAAGACCCGCAACCTGTTGGGTATGGCCGAGGGACTCGTCGAACGCTTCGACGGACAGGTGCCGTCGGCCATGGCCGATCTGGTCACCCTGCCCGGTGTCGGACGGAAGACGGCCAATGTGGTGCGGAGCGTGGCCTTCGGTCTGCCGGGACTGCCCGTCGACACCCATGTCCAACGCCTGTCACGCCGGTTGGGACTCACCGAGGAGACCGACCCGGTGAAGGTCGAGATGGTGTTGAACACCGTGGTGCCGGCCGCCCGGCGGGGAGCCTTCAGCCTCCGCCTGATCCTCCATGGACGGGCGGTGTGCACGGCTCGGTCGCCCCATTGCGACCGCTGCCTGCTCTCGGATTTCTGCCCCTCCGCACCCTGGGCCAACCCGACCCTGGGGGCGGGGAGCGCCGGCCCGACCCGGAGGTCGCGGTCGAGCTCCGGCGGCCGTTCGAGGGCAAAGTAACCGCCCGAGCTGGAACTTTGCCCGCGATACGTCGCTCCCTCCGCCACACGGGGAAGAATTCGTGGTGCTCGACTGGAATTCGGTCAAAAAACGTGATGATCTAGAGACCTCGGAACCGGTTCCCGCCAACTGGTTCCGCAGAGCGGTGTTCGGGATCCGCCGCCCGACCCGCTCGCGCGAAGGCACCCTTCGGGGTGCCTTCGCCGCGTTCGCGCCCATGTCCGGGTCGGGACCGTCCGGCAATCCGACTCTGGATCACTCCGGTCTGCGGCTCAACGTCGACGCCAATCTGGTGAGGCGCCGGTTGGCGCTGGCCAATGCACGTTCGATGGCGAACAACTCCCTCGCCGTCTCCTCGTCCTCGGCCACGTCGGCGGCATCGGCGTGGGCGGTGACCCGGCGGGTCAGCTCATCGAGAGCGGTGGCGAGCGACGAGAGTTCTGCGGGGCGGGCGGGCATCGGATGATCATGGCACCGCTCGGGCCGGCCGGCGGCGGCGGTCCGGTAGCATCGACGGGCTATGGCTCTCCGTCGGCTCGATCTCCGTGGCTTCTCCGGCGATCGGCGGGCACTCGAAGGCGCGCTCCCCCGTCCCGCTGACGACGGCGACCGGTGCGCGGGCGAGGTGGCCGCCATCCTGAGCGAGGTACGCAGCGATGGTGACGCCGCCCTCCGCCGGCTCACCGAGCGGTTCGACGGACTGCGAATCGACGACTTGCGGGTTCCTGCGGAGGAGATCCAGTCCGCCCTCCGTCGTGTGCCGGGCGAGCTCCAGGATGCCCTCGACGTCGCCCACGACCGCATCCTCGCCTATCACGCCCACGAGGCGGGCGACCCGTCGACCGACGACTTCGAAGCCGGCGGCATCGAGGTGCGGCATCTGGTGCGGCCGGTGGCGCGTGCCGGGTGCTACGCGCCCGGCGGCCGGGCCCGCTATCCGTCAACGGTCCTGATGTGCGCGGTCCCCGCGCAGGTGGCCGGGGTCGACGAGATCGTCCTGTGCGTGCCACCCGGGCCGGACGGCCGGGTCGACGACGCCACCCTGGCCGCCGCCGCGGTCGCCGGGGTGGACGAGGTCTACCGGGTAGGTGGGGCCCAGGCCATCGCGGCCATGGCCTACGGCACGGAGTCGATCGGAGCCGTCGACGTGATCGTCGGCCCCGGCAATCGCTACGTGGCCGAGGCCAAGCGCCAGGTTTCCGGCGTGGTCGGGGTGGCCTCGGCCTTCGCCGGGCCCTCCGAGGTGGTGGTGATCGCCGGGCCGGAAACGCCTCCCGACCTGGCCGCTATCGATCTGGTCGTCCAGGCCGAGCACGGTCCCGACGGGCTGGCCTGGCTGCTGACCTGGTCCGAGGAGGTGGCCGAGGCGGTGACCGCCGAAGTGGCCGACATGGTCGCCCGGTCGCCGCGCCGGGGCGACCTCGAGGCCACACTGGATGCCGGCGGCTTCGCGGTCCTGGTCGACGATGCCGCCCAGGCCTGCGCCGTGGCCAACGTCGTGGCCCCCGAGCACCTGGAGATCATGCTGGACGGGGCCAAGTCGCTGCTGCCGCTGATCACGTCGGCCGGAGCCGTCTTCCTCGGTCCGAACTCGCCGGCCAGCGTGGGCGACTACCTGGCCGGACCCAACCACGTGCTTCCCACCAACCGGACGGCCCGGTTCGCCAGCGCGCTCCGGGTCGACGACTTCCGGCGCCACATCCACGCCGTCACCGTCAGCGAGAAGGCACTGGAGGTGCTGGGTCCCCATGTGGTGACGCTGGCCCAGACCGAGGGCCTCGCCGCCCATGCCGAGTCGGTGCGCCTGCGATGGCAGCGGTAGCACCGCGCCCCGCCGAGGGCTCGGGTCAGGAGGGGGCGCCGCTGCCCGCGGTCCGTCCCGACCTGATCGCCCTGGCCGGCTACCACTCGGCACAGGTCGACGTGGACGTGCGGCTCAACACCAACGAGTCGCCGCTCCCCCCGCCGCCGGTGTGGCTCGAGGCCTTCCGGGCCGGGCTGGAGGGCGTCGACTTCAACCGGTACCCGGACCGCGAGGCGGCCGCCCTCCGGCAGGCGTTGGCCGACAGCCACGGCATCGGACCCGAGCGCATCTTCTGTGCCAACGGTTCCAACGAGGTTCTCCAGTCGTTGCTCCTGGCCTACGGCGGACCCGGTCGGTCGGTGGCGGTCTTCGAGCCCACCTACACCCTTCACCGCCACATCGCCCACATCACCGGCACCACGGTGGCGGCCGGGGTCCGGACCGACGACTTCCTCCTCGACCTCGACGAGGTGGCACGGGTCCTCGAGGGCCACCGGCCGGTGATCACCTTCCTGTGCTCGCCCAACAATCCGACCGGCCGGGCCGACCCGATCGAGCAGATCGAAGCGGTGGTGGCGATGACCCCGGGCCTGGTGGTGGTGGACGAGGCCTACGGGCAGTTCGCCGGTTCGTCGGCGCTGGATCTGGTCAAGCGGGGCGCGCCCGGCTCCGAACGCCTGGTGGTGGTCCGTACCTTCTCGAAGACGTGGGCCATGGCCGGATTGCGGCTCGGGTACCTGATCGGCGCGCCGGCGGTGGTCGACGCCTGCGAGCTGGTGGTGCTGCCCTACCACCTCGACGCGGCCAAGCAGCTGGCCGGCCGCCTGGCCCTGCAGTTCGTGGACGAGATGGAGGCCCGGGTGTCCATGCTCAACGAGGAGCGGGGCCGCATCGCCGCCACCCTGGCCGAACTGCCCGTCGAGAGCTGGCCGTCGGACGCCAACTTCATCCTCTTCCGGCCTACGGCCAGGAGGGCACGGGAGGTCTGGTCCGACCTCCTGGACGCCTCCGTCCTCGTGCGAGACTGTTCCGAGTGGCCGGGCCTGGCCGGTTGCCTGCGGGTCACCGTCGGGCTGCCGGGCGAGAACGACCGGTTCCTGGCCGCACTGACCGAAAGCCTCCGATGAGCGATCTGATCACCCCAACCGCGCACCGCACCGCCGAGATCCACCGGTCGACCAAGGAGACGTCGATCGACGTGGCCATCGACGTCGACGGTACCGGTACCACCGAGGTCTCCACCGGTCTGCCCTTCTTCGACCACATGGTCAGTCAGCTGGGCCGCCACGGGGGGTTCGATCTCGAGGTGACCGCCCGCGGCGATCTCGAGGTCGACGCCCACCACACGGTCGAGGACGTGGGCATCACCATCGGTGAGGTGCTGGCTTCGGCGCTGGGGGACAAGGCCGGGATCCGCCGGTTCGGCTCGGTCGCCGTGCCTCTCGACGAAGCCCTGGTGGAGGTGGCGCTCGACCTCTCGGGACGGCCGTTCCTCACCTACGACATCGAGTTCGCCCCCGACAC
Organism: uncultured Acidimicrobiaceae bacterium; assembly: GCA_963837805.1. Lineage (GTDB taxonomy): Bacteria > Actinomycetota > Acidimicrobiia > Acidimicrobiales > RAAP-2 > Bog-756. Next base: position 91,577 of record CAWIOU010000014.1, on the reverse strand, counting down.
CATCGCCCTGGGCACGCCACCGTTCGACCCCCAGCTGGCCGAGGAATTCTGGCGGGCGTTCGCCACCTCGGCCGGGATGACCCTCCACGTCCGCCTCCGGACGGGCAAGAACACCCATCACATCATCGAGGCGTCGTTCAAGGGAGTGGCCCGGGCCCTGCGGGACGCGGTGCGGGTGGAAGGTGGCGGGATCCCGTCCACCAAGGGGACCTTGTGATGGCACCGGCGACGGATCCGCGGCCAGGCGATCACCCCGGCCCCGCCCCCGACCGGTGATCGCGGTCCTCGACTACGGCATCGGCAACCTGCGTTCGGCCGAGAAGGCGCTCCAGCACCTCGGTGCCGACGCCGCCCTGGTCGACGACCCCGACCGCGCCGCCGAGGCCTCCGGCGTGGTCCTTCCCGGCGTGGGCTCGTTCGGCCGGTGCGCGCAGGCGCTGCGGGCGAGCGGCCTGGACGAGGCGGCGGTCGCCGCCGTCGAACGGGGTGTGCCCTTCCTCGGGATCTGCGTCGGTTTCCAGCTGCTGTACGAGGGGTCCGACGAGTCACCGGCCGACGCCGGGCTCGGCGTGCTGCCCGGGACGGTGAGACGGCTCCCCGACGGCGTCAAGCGGCCCCAGATGCAGTGGAACGTGCTCGACACCACCGACGCCCCCGCCGGCGGCCTCCTGGACGGCGTCCCGGTGCCGGCGTGGGTGTACTTCGTCCATTCGTACGCTCCCGAGCGGACCGCCGACACCTCCTCGACGTGCGACTACGGCGGCCCGGTCACCGCCTCGGCCGAGCGAGGCCCGGTCTGGGGCACCCAGTTCCACCCCGAGAAGTCCGGAACCGTGGGCCTGGGCATCCTGGCCAACTACGTCCGTGCCGTGGCCGCCCGGCCGGCGTGATGGACCTCTACCCGGCCGTCGACATCCGCGACGGTGGTGCCGTCCGCCTCGTCCAGGGGGATTTCGACCGCCAGTCCGACTACGGGGACCCCGTGGTGCTGGCCCGCCGGTTCGTCGACGCCGGTGCCCGGTGGTTGCACGTGGTCGACCTCGACGCGGCGCGGGGTGGCGTGCCCGTCAACCGCCCGACGGTGCTGGCCATCGCCGCCGCCGTCCCCGTCCCGGTCCAGTCGGGTGGGGGCGTGCGCACCGAGGAGGACGTCCGCCAGCTGCTGGCCGGCGGGGTGCGCCGGGTGGTGCTCGGCACCATGGCCCTCGATGATCCCGGGCTGGCCCGTAGGCTGGCCGCCTCCTTCCCCGGCCAGGTGGCCGTCGGGGTCGACTACCGGCTGGGCGCCGACGGACGCCGCGAGGTGGCCGTCCGGGGCTGGGAGGAGGGGAGCGGGCGCACCGTGGTCGAGCTCCTCCACGATCTCGAGGGTGCCGGGGTGGCCGCCGTCGTCGCCACCGCCATCGAGCGCGACGGGATGCTGGGTGGTCCCGACGTCGACGGCCTGCGCCAGGTGCTGGCGTCGACGGCGATCCCGGTGATCGCATCGGGCGGGGTGGCCACGGCCGCCGACGTCGAGGAGCTGGCCGGTCTGGCCGTCGGCGGTCCGGGAGGGATCCGGGGACTGGCCGGGGTGATCAGCGGCCGGGCGTTGGTCGACGGTCGGATGACGGTCGAGGAAGGGGTGGCCGCATGCGCACCGTCCGGGTGATCCCCTGCCTCGACGTGGACGCCGGCCGGGTGGTCAAGGGCGTGCGGTTCACCGACCTCTTCGACGCCGGGGACCCGGTCGAGTTGGCCGCTCGTTACGACAAGCAGGGCGCCGACGAGCTGGTCTTCCTCGACATCACCGCCTCGTCGGACGACCGCCGGACCATGGTGGACGTGGTGTCCCGCACCGCGGAGGCGGTGTTCATCCCCTTCACCGTGGGTGGGGGGATCCGGTCCGTGGACGATGCCCGGTGGCTGCTGCGGGCCGGGGCCGACAAGGTCGGGGTCAACACGGCCGCCGTCGACCGGCCCGAGCTGATCGCCGAGCTGGCCGACGAGTTCGGCAGCCAGTGCGTGGTGGTCGCCGTGGACGCCCGCCGTCGCCCGGGCCAGGTCGTGGAGGGAAAGGCCGCCTGGGAGGTGTTCACCCACGGCGGCCGCACCCCGACCGGTCTCGACGCCCTCGAATGGTGCCGACGGTCGGCGGCCACCGGGGCCGGCGAGATCCTCCTCACCTCCATGGACCGCGACGGGACCAGGGACGGGTTCGACCTCGAGCTGACCCGGGCGGTGGCCGAGGAGTGCACCGTCCCGGTGGTGGCGTCGGGAGGGGTCGGCACCCTCGATCATCTGGTCGAGGGCGCGGTGGAGGGCCGGGCCGAAGCCGTGCTGGCCGCGTCGATCTTCCACCTCGGTGAGTTCACGGTGGCCGAGGCCAAGCGGCACCTGCAGGCGGCCGGGGTGGCGGTGCGGCCGGCGTGAGGGCCGAGCCCGGAGCCGCTTGGGCGGTCCCGCCCCTGCGATAGCCTTCTGTCGTGGCTACGACGACGCCAGAAGTACCGACGACCAGCCAAAACGGCGACGGCCACCCCGAAAAGCTGGCCATCACCGTGCTGGCCGACCGGGTGCTGGTCCAGGTCGGCCAGGCCGAGGGTGAGCGACGCTCGAGGGCGGGGATCCTGATTCCGGCCACCGCCCAGGTCTCACGGCGCCTGGCCTGGGCCCAGGCGGTGGCGGTGGGCCCCCACGTCCGCTCGGTCAAGGTCGGCGACACCGTCCTGTTCAACCCCGAGGACCGCTTCGAGGTCGAGGTGCAGGGGGACGAGTACGTCATTCTCCGCGAACGGGACATCCACGCGGTGGCGGCCACCCGGATCGACGGCGGCACGGGGCTCTACCTGTGAGCGCCGCGGCACCGGCATGACCTCCTACACCCCGGCGCCGATCGCGTTCACCGAGGACGAGCTCGAGCAGATCGCCTTCAACCCCGAGGGCCTGGTCCCGGCCATCGTGCAGGATGCCTCCGATTCCGCCGTGCTCATGCTGGCCTGGATGAACCGCGAGTCCCTGACCAAGACCTTGGAGACCGGCCGCACCTGGTTCTGGAGCCGGAGCCGACGCGAATACTGGTGCAAGGGCGAGACCTCCGGCGACCGCCAGTACGTCAGGAGCGTCAGCTACGACTGCGACGGTGACGTGCTGCTGGTGGTGGTCGACCAGGAGGGTGCCGGGGCGTGCCACACCGGCCACCGCACCTGTTTCTTCCGCACCTTCGGCGACGACTCCGCCGGTCGATGACCGCTCCGTTCGGCACCGGCCCCGACGGGCCGGGGCTCACCGGGTTCCACACGTTGGCCTCCAAGCACCGGGTGGTACCGGTCTGGCGCGAGCTGGTGGCCGACACCCTGACTCCGGTGGCCGCCTTCCTCCAGGTGGTGGACGGGACCGACCGCACCGGCTTCCTGCTCGAATCGGTGGAGGGGGGTGAGCGGTGGGGTCGCTACTCGTTCGTCGGGCGCAACCCGCTGGCCACCATCACCGCCCATGCCGAGGAGGTCACCACCGACGGCGCGGTCGACCTCGACGCCTTCACCGGGGACCGGGTGAGCGGCCGCGGGGGAGTGCTGGCCGCCCTGGAGGCCATCCTCGACGCCTTCGACTCCCCGGACCTTCCCGATCTCCCTCCCCTCCACGCCGGCCTGGTCGGCTATCTGGGCTACGACGTGGTCAGGGAGATCGAGCACCTTCCGGAGGTGCCGGAGGACGATCTGGGCCATCCCGACGCCATCCTGGCCATGATCGGGCAGCTGGCCGCATTCGACCACTGGCGCCAACGGGTGGTGCTCATCGACAACGTGGTCATCGATCCCTCGTGGGGGGCCGAGGACCTCGACGCTGCCCACCGGGAGGCCATCGCCCGCCTCGACCAGTTGGCCGCCGACTGCTTCCGCCCGGTCGACCAGCCCGCCCGCCCCCTGCCCCGATCCATCGGGCCGCCACCCGACGTCCACCGCACCATGTCCGATTCCCTGTACGAGGACGCGGTGCGGGCGGCCAAGGAGTACGTGACCGCCGGCGACGTGTTCCAGGTCGTCTTGTCCCAACGGTTCGACCTCGGCGCCCTCGGCGCCGACCCCTTCGACGTGTACCGGGTGCTGCGCCTGGTCAATCCGAGCCCCTATCTCTACTTCCTCCGCTTCCCCGAGGTCACCGTGGTCGGGGCCTCGCCCGAACCCATGGTCCGGCTGCGCGACGGGACGGTCGTGTCCCGGCCCATCGCCGGGTCGAGGCGTCGGGGGGCCACACCCGAAGAAGACGGAAGGCTCGAAGGGGAGCTGGTGGAGGACCCGAAGGAGGTGGCGGAGCACGTGATGCTGGTCGACCTGGCCCGCAACGACGTGGGCCGCGTGGTCCGCTTCGGGACCGAGGTGGTCGAGGAGATGATGGTGGTCGAGCGCTACAGCCACATCATGCACCTCACCTCCCAGGTGTCGGGCCGGCTGGCTCCGGGGAAGGGTCCCATCGACGTTCTGCGGGCCACGTTGCCGGCGGGGACCCTCTCGGGAGCGCCGAAGGTACGGGCCATGGAGATCATCGACGAGCTCGAACCGACCAAGCGCGGCGTCTACGGGGGCGTGGTGGGCTACCTCGACTTCTCCGGGAACCTGGACACGGCCATCGCCATCCGGACCATGACGGTGGATCCCGACGGGTCGGCATCGGTACAGGCCGGGGCGGGCATCGTGGCCGACAGCGACCCGGTGGCGGAGAACGCCGAGTGCGGGGACAAGGCCGCGGCCATGCTCTCGGCGGTGGCCATGGCCCGTGCCGCCCGATCGGCACCGTCGCCGTCATGAGCTCGGACGACCGGGTCGGGCAGGTACGGGCGGGCTACGACGCCCTCCGGACGACCGCCGGCGTCCACGTGCTGGCCCGCGACGTACTCATGGTGTCGGGTCCCGATGCCGTCCCCTACCTCCAGGGACAGTGCAGCCAGGACGTGTCCGGGCTCGGGATCGGGGGCTCGGCCGAGGCGCTGCTGCTGAGCCCACAGGGTCGGATCGACGCCTATCTCCGGCTGACCCGGGTGGCCGACGACGGGTTCGTCGTCGACACCGATGCCGGGTACGGGTCGGTGGCCAGGGCCCGCCTCGAACGCTTCCGGCTCCGGACCAAGGTGACCATCGACCCGCTCGACTGGATGGTGGTGGCCCTCCGCGGACCCGACGCCAGCCGGGAGGTGACCGACGGTCCCGACCTGGTGGTGGCGGTCGACTGGGCCGGGCTGGCCGGCGTCGACCTGCTCGGGCCGATCCCGTCCGGTGGGTTGTCCGACTGGGTGGCCGCGGACGCCGTGCCGTGCGGTGACGATGCCTGGGAGGCGGCGAGGATCGAGGCCGGTGTTCCGGTGAACGGTCGGGAGATCGAGGAGCGGTCGATCGCCGCCGAGCTCGGCCTGGTCGACCGTACCGTCTCCTTCACCAAGGGGTGTTTCACCGGCCAGGAGCTGGTGGCCCGGCTCGACGCCCGTGGATCGAACGTCGCCCGCCGTCTGTGCGGGGTGGTGGTCGACGGAAGTCCCGGCTCCGCCGGCCCTGGCTCCGCCGCCGTGCCGGTCGGCGCCGCCGTGCTGACCTCCGACAGGTCGAACGAAGTCGGGCACCTCTCGTCGGTCGCCTGGTCTCCTCGCTCAGAGGGGACCGTGGCCCTGGCCACGCTGCACCGCCGGGTGACCCCGCCCGAGGCGGTGGTGCTCCGCTGGGACGCCGACGACGGAACCCAGGAGATCGAGGCCGAGAGCCGACCGCTACCACTGGTCGGAGGCTGAGCCGGCCGGGCCGGACACTGACGCCAGGCCCGCCTCGACCGGGAGGCGGGTCTCTCCTCGTCGCCGAGGGAAGTGATAGACCATCCGGCGCACGGGTGGCCGCATGTCACACCGACCACTTCGGAGGCAGGGATGAGCACAGATCCACCATCGTCCACCTCGGCTTCGGGGGACAGCCCGGTCGAGCTGGACACCGACCACATCACCACCTCGACCCGCGATCCCCAGGAGCTGGCCGCCCGCCTCCGCCGGTGGCTCGGCCAACGGCTCAATGTCGGCGACCCGCCGACCATCGGCGAGGTGTCCAGTCCGGAGAGCAACGGGATGTCGTCGGAGACGCTCCTGTTCACCGCGGCCTGGGACGAGGACGGCAGGACGGCGGCGCATCGGCTGGTGGCACGCATCGAACCACCGGCCACCGCCTACCCGGTGTTCACCACCTACGACCTCGGCATGCAGTACCGGGTGATGCGGCTGGTCCAAGAGGAGACGGGGGTTCCGGTGCCCGAGACCTTCTGGTACGAGCCGGACCCGACCGTACTCGGGGGCCCGTTCTTCGTCATGGCCAGGGTGGACGGTCTGGTCCCTCCGGACGTGCTGCCCTACACCTTCGGGGACAACTGGGTGTTCGACGCCAGCGACGCCGATCGCCACACGCTGCAGGAGTCGGCCATCAGGGCCATGGCCGGCATCCATGCCCTCACTCCGGCCAGTCACGACCTCGCCTTCCTCGAGCACCCGGTTCCGGGCTCGAGTTCCCTCCAACGGAGCCTCGCCCATTGGCGGGCGTACTACGAGTGGGTGGTCAGGGACGCACCGTCGCCCCTGCTGGCCGACTGCTTCGCCTGGCTGGCCGACAACTTCCCCGACGAGGTGGGCGCCGACGCCCTCTCCTGGGGTGACGGCCGCATCGGGAACATGATGTTCCGAGACAACCAGGTGGTGGCCGTCCTCGACTGGGAGATGGCCGGTGTGGCCCCTCCCGAGGTCGATCTCGGGTGGATGTGCTACCTCCACCTCTTCTTCCAGGACCTGGCCGTGGACCTGGGTGCCCCGGGCCTGCCGGCGATGTTCCGGCCCGCCGACGTGGTCGAGTCCTACGCCAAGGCGTCCGGTCGCCAGCCGCGCGACCTGACCTGGTACATCGCCTACGCCGCCATCAGGCACGGTGCCATCATGCGCCGGGTCACCGAGCGGTCGATCTTCTTCGGAGAGGCCGAGCGACCCGACGACATCGACGACCTGATCATCCACCGGGCCACCTTGCGCGGCATCCTCGACGGCAGCTACTGGGCGGGCGTGGCCCTCTGACCCGGGCCCGGTGGGCGGCCGGCCCGGACCCGGCGTCCCGTCCGGCTACCAGAAGGACGAGTCGGCGGTCAGGCCCAGCGAGGGATGGGCCCCGGTGATCATGGGTTGGCAGTTGCCGTGGCCGACGGCCCCGGTGTCGAGGTCGTGGACGACGACGAAGGTGTCCCGGAGCTGGTGGAGCTCACGGGCCACCTCGGGGTGCCGGCAGTCCTCGATGCGCTCCCCGTCCACGTGGAGCTCGCCCCGCCATTCGCCGTGGTGGTGGCCCTGCCAGCCGAAGTAGAGGCCCGCCCCGAGGTGGAACCCGGTCGCGGTGGGGACCTCCAGCCGGAAGACACGCACCGAACCGTCCTCCAGCGTGACCGACACCTGGCCGCCCAACAGCCTCCGGTTGACCGGGTCGAAGGCCAGGTCGGGCCGGATTTCGGCCATCCGCTCGACCCGACCGTCGAGGTGCTCGACCGCCCCGGTCACCGTGCGCTGCCGGTGACCGAAGCCGCTCACGTCGATCACGTGCATGAACAAGCCCCACCGGGTGCCGTCCGGATCGGTCATGAGGACAGGGGACCAGATCATCCGGAAGTCCATCTCGGCCACCGGATTGAAGGGGTCGACATCGGTGGGCGGTGTGCCCACGTCGTAGCGGACGCCCCACGAGTGGTCTCGGGTCGACACCCACCCGTCGGGGTCGATCTCCTCGCGTACCCCATCGATCTCGACCCACCCCGATGCCGTCCCGATCTGGTGGTAACGGACCAGATCGGCGCTGACCCGGTACCCGAGCGGGACCCGCTGATGAGTCCGCTCCTCGGTGGCCGGCGGCAACACGGCCTCCCAGATCCAGTCGAAGGCCAACGGCTGGCACGGATTCGGATCGAGGGCGAACCGGACCCGCTTCATCGGTTCGAGCACCTCGTAGCGGATGGGCCCGACCGACGACTCGTCCAACCGGGGGAACAGACGCCGGCTACCGCGCACGGTGATCTGTTCCGGTCCCCGGGACATGCCCGCGTAGCCGTCGAGCACGTTGCGGTTGGTGTACTTGCCCATGCCGAAGCCGAGCTGCAGACCGCCGTCCCGCCGGGCGGCCATGGCGCAGACCTTCTCGGTCCAGGACGGATCACTGGCGCCCACCGTGGCGAAGGTGTCGGCGATCTGGTGGTCGAACCGCTCGTCAGCCGGCCCCAGCGGACCCAACGGGTTGGCCATGCCCTGTCTCCTTGCCCACCCCGTCCTCGGTGACAGAGGCTCAGACGCCGAGGCTACCCTTGGCCGCTCGCTCGAACAGGCGGAAGGGCAGCAGACGTTTGCCCATGATCCCGATCCGCTCGTCGAACTTGCCCACCGACACCCGCCGGGGCGCCCGCGCCGCCTCGAGGACCCGCTGCACGACGGCGGCCACATCGGCCGGCGGCACCCCGTTGGCTTCGTCCTCGATCATGGTCCCGACCGCCTTGGCCGTCGCCTCCCGGTAGGGGTCGTCGCCCCCGGGTCGGGGCACATCGCGCCGGCTCTGGGTGAAGTCGGTGCGGACGTTGCCCGGTTCCACCAGGGTGACCTGGATCCCGAACGGTGCCACCTCATAGGCCAGCGATTCGCCGTAGCCCTCCATGGCGAACTTGCTGGCGCTGTAGAAGGACTGGAACGGGATCCCGACGATCCCGCCGATGGAGCTGATCAGGATGACCCGGCCGCGCCCCTGGCGACGCATGATCGGCAGCGCGTGCTGAACCACCCGCACCGCCCCCCAGAAGTTGGTCTCCATCTGGTCCTTGGCATCGCCGATCGGGGTCTGCTCGGCCGCCCCGGCCAGGCCCCATCCGGCGCAGGCCACCACCGCGTCGAGCCGGCCCCGGTCGGATTCGAGGGTCTCGAAGCCGGCGGCCACCGAACCATCGCTGTCGACGTCCATCACCATCGGCGACCAACCTCCCGACGAGGTGCCCCGCCGGCTGGCTCCGACCACCGTCCACCCGCGGGTGCACATGCGGTCGGCGCAGGCCTGCCCGATGCCCGCCGAGGCCCCGGTGATGAGGATCACGTCATCCATCGACACTCCCATTGGTTGTGGTGGCGTTCATTTCAGGCCGGTGCTCTCCGCGCTCGCCTGCGTCGGATCCGGTGGTTCTCCGGAGGCCGGTCGCGGCTCGGCTCCGGCTGTCGGTTCCGGGTCGTCGGGCAGGTGAGGGGGTCGCAGCCACACCACCATTCTGGTACCCCGGCCGTCGACGACCGGAGACTCGGTCTGCACGGAGGCTCCCATCGAGGTGGCCAGTTCGGACACGATGGCCAGACCGAGCCCCGATCCCTTCCACCTCCCGCTGACCCGGTCGGAGATGAAATGACGCTCGAAGACCTTGGCCAGCTGATCCGACGGGATGCCCGGACCGTCATCGGCCACCCACGCCGCCGGCCGGCCGGCCGCCGTCCCCACGCCCACCACCACCCGGTGCTGGGCGAAGGAGGCCGCGTTCTCCAGGAGGTTGGCCATGATCTGGCCGAGCCGGTCGGCGTCGGCATGCACCCACAGCGGGACGTCCGACCCGGGGCCGACGGTCAGTTCGAGCCCGAGCTCGGCGGCCCGGGGCCGGAATCCGTCGGCCACCTGCCGGACCACATCGGAGCAGTCGACCGTCCCGAGGTCGAGGGAGAAACGGTCGGCATCCAGCCGGGCCAGATCGAGGAGGTCCTGGACCAGCCGTTCGAGCCGGCCCGCTTCGGCACTGATGACCAGGGCCGCCGCCGTCGGGTCGTCGGTGGCCCCGTCGATCACCGCGTCGGCGTAGCCCCGGATCGAGGTCAGCGGCGTCCTCAGCTCGTGGGAGACCGACAGGAGGAACTGCCGCTCCTGGTCCCGGGCCCGAACCAGATTGGCCCCCATGGTGTTGATCGATTCGGACAGTTGGACGAATTCCGGGTCCTCTCTCCGGACGGGCGCCACCTTGGCGTCGAGATCACCCGAAGCGATGCGACGGGTGGCGGTGACCGCCGCGGCCAGGGGACGGGTGAACCGGCGGGCCAGCGCGGCCGCCACCAGGGCGGCCAGGATGAGGCCGATGGCCGCCACCAGGGCGAAGTACCGGATCCCGCCGGCCGGGCTGTGGATCTGGCGGGTGACCACCACCACCGGGAGATGTCCACTGACCCGGGCCAGTGGAGTAGGGACAGCCGAGTAGAGCAGCAGCGGGCCCGTGTGACCGGTGACCTGCTGCCCGGCCCGGAGGGCAGGGATGTTGAGCATCTCCGTCGTGACGCCGGCGGGGAGCCGGCCACGGATCGAGCCGTCCGGATTGAGTCCGATGACCGAAATGCCGGCGAAGGCTCCAGCATCCGAGATCACCCCGAGTTCCTTGACGAAGCGCTTTCCGGTGGCGACCGTCGACTTGGAGAACGTCCGGGAGATGGCTTGCGCCTGACTGGCGAGCTGGCGCTGGCTGGTCGAGATGGTCTCGCGTCGGATGAGGACGTAGCTCCCGACACTGGTGACGACCAGCGTGCCGGCCACCAGGAGGAGGATGGCGATGGTGAGTCGGCGTCTCATCCGAGCCGGTAGCCGACACCCCAGACGGTGGCCAGCGGTAGGTCGGCGCCGAGCTTCTTGCGCAGCTGGCGGACGTGGACGTCGACCGTACGCTCGTCGCCGAACCAGCCCGCACCCCAGACCCCGTTGAGGAGCTGACGGCGGGACAGGGCCAGCCCGAGATTGTCCACCAGATAGGCCAACAGCTCGAACTCGCGGGCAGCCAGGGGAACCACCTCGCCGTCGAGCCTCACCTCCCGCCGCCCGGTGTCCATCTCGATGCCTCCGAGCGCCACCACCGCCGGTGCCCTCGGACCTTGGGCCGCGGCCGTCCGCCTCAGGATGGCGTGGACCCGGGCCACCAGCTCGCGGGCGGAGAACGGTTTGGTGACGTAGTCGTCGGCCCCGAGCTCGAGCCCGAGCACCCGGTCCACTTCGTCGTCGCGTGCGCTGAGGATGAGCACCGGTGTGGTGCGCACCGCGGAGGTGCCGTCACTGCCGCTCACCGGTGATGGTCTGGACCCGTCGCCGAGACGGCGACAGACGTCGAATCCGTCGAGCTGACCGGGGAGCCCGATGTCCACGATGACCAGTCTCGGGTCTTCGCGGGCGACCAGGTCGAGCCCGGCCTCGCCGTCGTCGGCCTGCAGTACGCGGTACCCGTCGCGGCGCAGGTACATGGCCACCAGGTCCGAGATGTGGTGATCGTCCTCGATCACCACCACCGTGACCTCGTCGGTGCCCATGGGACCATGCTCCCACCGCGCCGGAGGCCGGCATCGGCCATGCTCCCACCGCGCCGGAGCCGGCATCGGCCATGCTCCCACCGCGCCGGAGCCGGCATCGGCCATGCTCCGGGTCGAGCCCGGGAGGTTAGGCCCCGGCGGTCACCGGATGGCGCAACCGCCCCGGTAGGCTGCAGACGCCATGCCGGCGTACCTGGACTCCATTCTTGCCGCCCACCGGGAGCGGGCGGCCGGGGACCACCGTGATCTCGGTGCCGCCATCGAACAGGCCGGCCTGGCCGGCCCCCTCCGCTCGTTCTCCGGCGGCATCATCGCGGCGGCCGCACGTGACGGGGTGGCGGTGATCTCCGAGATCAAGCGTCGTTCGCCGTCCAAGGGGGATCTCGATCCCGGTCTCGACCCGGCCATGATGGCCGCCGAGTACGAAACCGGAGGGGCGGCCTGCCTGTCGGTCCTGACCGACCGCGACTTCTTCGGCGGCAGCGCCGACGACCTCCGATCGGCCCGGTCGGCCTGCTCGCTGCCGGTGCTGCGCAAGGACTTCACCGTCAGCGCCCTCGACGTCTGCGACGCCCGGACCATGGGGGCCGACGCCGTCCTCCTGATCGTGGCCGCCCTGACCGACGGCGAGCTCCGCCAGCTGCTGGCCCTGTCCTCGCAGCTGGGACTGACCGCCCTGGTCGAGGTGCATGACGAACTCGAGCTCAAGCGGGCGCTCGAGGCCGGCACCACCACGATCGGGGTGAACCAACGGGACCTGCGCACCTTCGAGGTCGACCGCCAGCGAGCCCTGGCCCTTGGTCGCTCGCTCCCCGACGACGTAGTGGCGGTGGCCGAGTCGGGGATCAGGAACGCCGACGACGTGGCCGCCCTGGCCGCGGCCGGGTACCGGGCTGTGCTGGTGGGGGAGGCCCTGGTCCGATCGGACGACCGGCGTCGCGCCATCGCCGACCTGCTCGGATCCGGCTCATGATGTCCCTCGACGGGGACGAACCCGTTGACGCCGGTGATGACTTGTTCGTCAAGATCTGCGGCATCACCACTGAAGCGGACGCCCTGCTGGCCGTGGGCATGGGAGCGACGGCGGTCGGCTTCGTCTTCGCTCCGTCGCCCCGTCAGATGGCACCGTCGGCAGTGGCCGACATCGTCAAGCGGATCCCCCACGAGACGGTGACCGTCGGGGTGTTCCGGGACGAAGCTCCCACCCGGGTCATCGAGATCGCCAACCTGATCGGGCTGCGGGCCGTGCAGCTCCATGGGGTCGAGTCCATCGAGGACACCCGGTGGGTGGCCGACCGGGTGGGCCTGACCATCAAGGCCTTCCCCGCCGGTAACCGCAGGATCGACCGGTTCGCCGAGTACGGGGCCCAGCTCTTGATGATCGACGGGGCCAGCCCCGGATCCGGTGAGCTCTTCGACTGGCGACTGGCCGAAGGGGTGATCGACCCGCGCCGGTTGATCGTCTCGGGTGGCCTCCGGCCCGAGAACGTGGGCGCTGCCATCGCCCATCTCCGCCCCTGGGGCGTCGACGTGTGCAGCGGGGTCGAGGCCTCGCCCGGTGTGAAGGATCCTGGCAAGCTACGCGAATTCATCGCCGCCGCCCACCGCGCCGCCCGGGAGGCGGCCGCCGCCTCCGGCTACGGCGAGGATCGGTTCGACGCCCGCTCGGACGGCGGCGACGCCGGGGCCCCCGGCCTCTTCGATTGGCAGAGCGAGTAGTGGCCGCCGAGATCATGGGGGATCCCGGCCCGACCGGCCGGTTCGGTGAGTTCGGCGGCCGCTTCGTCCCCGAGTCGTTGGTTCCGGCCTGCATCGAGCTGGAGGCGGCCTTCCGCTCGGCCTGGGCCGACCCGTCCTTCCGCGCCGAGCTCGACGGGGTCCTCGCCCGGTACGGGGGCCGCCCGACGCCGGTGACCGAGTGCGGGCGGCTGTCGACCGAGCTGGGTGTCCGGATCCTTCTCAAGCGTGAGGACCTGGCCCATACCGGATCCCACAAGCTCAACAACGTCATCGGCCAGGGGCTGTTGGCCCGGCGGATGGGTAAGGCCCGGTTGGTGGCCGAGACCGGGGCCGGCCAGCACGGTGTGGCCTCGGCCACCGCCGCCGCCCTGTTCGGCATGGAGTGCGTGGTCTACATGGGCGAAGTGGACACCCACCGCCAGGAGCTGAACGTGTTCCGGATGGAACTGCTCGGCGCCGAGGTCAGGTCGGTGACGAGCGGCAGCAGGACCTTGAAGGACGCGGTCAACGAGGCGCTCCGGGACTGGGTGGCCTCGGTGTCCGACACCCACTACTGCCTGGGCTCGGTGATGGGGCCGCATCCCTATCCCTGGATGGTCCGGGAGTTCCAGCGGGTGATCGGTGACGAGGCCCGCCACCAGTGCCGGCGGCTGCTCGACGGCGCCGACCCCGATGTCGTGGTGGCCTGTGCCGGCGGGGGTTCGAATGCCGCGGGGATCTTCGCCGGGTTCGCCGACGACTCGACCTCGGCGCTGGTGGCCGTCGAAGCCGCCGGCGGCGCGGCGATGACCACGGGTATCCCCGGTGTCCTCCACGGCATGCGCAGCGCGCTCATGCAGGACGAGGCGGGCCAGATTCTCGAAGCCCAATCCATCTCGGCCGGGCTCGACTACCCGGGGATCGGGCCCGAGCATGCCCATCTGGGGGAGCTGGGCCGGGCCCGCTATGAGACGGCCGACGACCAGTCCGTCGTCGAGGCCTTCCAGCGCCTGGCCCGGACCGAGGGGATCATCCCCGCCCTCGAGTCGGCCCACGCCATCGCCTGGGTGATCGCCAATGCCGGAACCCCGTCCCTCCCCTCGGGGTCGACCGTGCTGGTCAACCTGTCGGGGCGGGGCGACAAGGACGTGGGCCAGGTGCGCGACATTCTTCGAGCCCGACCATGAGTGACGGGGCACCGACCTCCACCGGCGTCTCGGCGCCGGAGGCCGGCCGACCCGGCCGGCTGGAGGCGTCCCTGGCCGCCCGCCGCGACGCCGGTCACAAGCTGCTCATCCCGTACGTCACCGGGGGGATGGACGACCGCTGGCTGCTCACTGTCGAGGCGCTGGCCGGGGCCGGGGCCGACGCCATCGAGGTGGGGATCCCCTTCTCGGACCCGATGATCGACGGCCCCACCATCCAGGCGGCATCGTTGCGGGCCCTGGACCGTGGGACCACGCCCGACGGGATCCTGGCCGACCTGAGCCGGATCGACGTGGGCATACCCCTGGTCGTCATGACCTACTACAACCTGATCTACCGGGCCGGGCACGCCCGCATCGCCGGGATGATGTCCGAATCGGGGGTCAGTGGAGCGATCATCCCCGACCTGCCGCTGGAGGAGGCGGGACCCTGGTGCGACGCCGCCGACCGGGCCGGGGTGGCCACCGTCCTGCTGGTGGCGCCCTCGACGCCCGACGATCGGGTCCGGGCCGTGTGCGACCGGTCGCGTGGCTTCGTCTACGGGGTCGGGCGGATGGGTGTGACCGGAGAGCAGTCCGAGCTCGCCCAGTCGGCCCGACAGGTGGCCGCCCGGATCCACACCGTCACCCAGTTGCCGGTGTGCGTGGGGATCGGTGTCTCCACCCCCGAGCAGGCCGTCGAGGTGTGCCAGGAGGCCGACGGCGTGGTGGTCGGATCGGCGCTGGTGCGCCGCCTGTTGGAGGGGGCGGGACCGGACGGGGCCGCCGATTTCGTCGCCTCCCTACGCAGGGCGCTCGACGCCCGCTGATCCGGTCCGCTGGTCCGGCCCGCTGATCCGACCTGCTGATGGGTTCCGGCCCGCCGGCGCCGGTTCGACGGTCAGGTGCGTTCGGGGCGGACCAGTCGGTAGAGGGCCTTGGCCAGCGAGCGGCGACTGCGATGGTCGGCTCGTTGTTCGAGGCGGCGGCGGATCAGCTCCCGGCGTTCCTGCAGGTCGCGGAAGGTGATCGAATCGGTCTCCTCGGTGAAGCCCATGGCCGCCCGGTAGCCGTCGAGATCGATCGGGCTCTCGAGGAGGTCGACTCCGATGTCTCGGGCGATCCGGTCGCCGTGGTGTTCCGAGAAGTAGGTGACCACGGCCAGGATCTCGCCCAGGATGTCGACGTCCGGGGCCAGGGTGGCCATCGATCCGTTGAGGAACAGGATGTCCTTCACGAACAGCATCAATTCCTTGGGCAGGCGGGCTCCGTAGCCGAGCAGGGCTTTGGTGACATCCCGCAGCTCGGCCACCATCTCGTCGGCGGTCAGGGAGGTGGGGTCGACCGCCGGTCGGTCCAGACCCAGATCGCGGATGACCGCCTCGACGTCACAGTCGGCCGGCAGCGCACCCAGGTCCCGCAGGGCGGCCGACCTGGACCTCGAGATTGTTGGCCGTCGCCCCCATCTGCAGGCGGAGGAAGGCCAGCCGCTTCCGCTCGTCGAGCCGCCCGGTGATTCCGAAGTCGAGCAGGGCGACGGTTCCGTCGCGCTGGACCATCAGGTTCCCCCCGTGCAGGTCCCCGTGGAAGACCCCGTAGAGGAGGGCTCCCTCCAGAAAGGCGATCAGGCTCGAACGGAGCACCGCAGCCGTGTCGATCCCCGCCGCCCGCATCCCGGTGGCGTTGCCCCAGGCGAATCCGTGCAACTGCTCCATGACCAGGACCCGCCTGGTCACCAGTCGGGGATGGGGTCGGGGCACCACGATGAAGCGCTCCCCGGTGGCGGCGAACACCGCGGCGATGTCGAGCATGTTCTGCGCCTCGAGCCTGAAGTCGAGTTCCTCCACGATGGTTTCGGCGAACAGCTCCACCAGGGCCGGGGGATTGGTCAGGGCGGTGATCGGGATGCGGCCGACCAGCATGGGGGCGATCCACGACATGGCCGCGATGTCCAGGCGGACCAGGGAGGCCACGCTCCGACGCTGGACCTTGACCACCACACGCTCGCCGGTACGCAGGGTGGCCGCGTGCACCTGGGCGATGGACGCCGAGGCGATGGGCACCCGGTCGAAGGAGACGAATACCTCCGCCAGGGGACGGCCCAGGTCCTCTTCGATGGTCCGCCGAACGGTGGAGAAGGGCTCGGGCGGGACCCGGTCGCGCAGCAAACGGAACTCCTCCACCAGCTCTTCGGGGAAGATGCCCTCGCCGGACGAGATGATCTGCCCGAGCTTGATGTAGGTGGGGCCGAGTCGTTCGAAGGCCGGTCGCAGCCGGCGGGACAGCCCCGAGCGCGAGGTCGGAGTACCCCGGTCGCGGAATCCCCACGCCAACAGCGCGAAGCCCAGCCGTGTCCCGACGGCGGCTACCCGGGCCAGCGAAGGGAGGCGCTGGGGCGAGATCAGCTGGCGAGCCAGCTGGGCAGCTTCTCGTCGCAGGTTGTCGATGTCCCCACCGGCCTCGGCCGGGAAGCGCCACGGCATCGACTCCGGTTCGACGGTCCACGGCCCGTCGGCGGTGAATGCCCCGATGGCCAGATCGGGCCGTCCGGCCCGCTCGGGAACCGGTTCTGATCGACTCAGTTGTTCAACCATGCCCACTCAACGGTAGGGGTTCCGAGCCGGGATGAGCCCCACCTCGGCCCCCAGGCCCCGATCCGGGCGGCTCAGGCCGAGGCCGGGGCGATGACCAGGCAGCCGTTGTGGCCGCCGAAGCCGAAGGAATTGGAGAGGACCGGAGCCGGGTCCCACGGGCGGGCGGACCCGGCGACCACATCGAGGTGGATGTCAGGATCGGGCTGCTCGTAGCCGGAGGTCGGGGGGATGAGTCGATGCCCGATGCTGAGGACCACGGCCACCGCCTCGATGGCGCCGCACGCCCCCAACCCGTGCCCGGTGATCCCCTTGGTGGAGGTCACCGGCGGCGAGGCGGCGCCGAACACCTTGGTGATGGCGTCCGCCTCGGCCTGGTCGTTGAGCGGCGTCGAGGTGCCGTGGGCGTTGATGTGGCCGATCTGGTCCGGAGTGACGACGGCGTCCTCCATGGCCAGGCTCATGCAGGCCGCCGCACCGGATCCGCCGGGGATGGGGGCGGTGATGTGATGGGCGTCGGCCGTGCTGGCTGCTCCGGCCAGCTCCCCGTAGATGCGGGCACCCCGGGCCACGGCGTGATCCCAGCCTTCGAGGACCAGGGCGCCGGCCCCCTCGGTGATGACGAATCCGTCGCGCCGGGCGTCGAAGGGCCGTGAGATCCCGGAGGTGGACAGGGCGGTCATGTTGGAGAAGGCGGCCAGGCCGACTCCGGTCATGCCGGCTTCGGCCGCCCCCCCGATGGCCACGTCGCACCGGCCCGAAGCCACCAGTCGAGCGGCATGGGCGATGCTGTGGGCCCCGGCCGCGCACGCTGTCGTGACGGTTTCGGACGGGCCGTGCCACCCCAACCGGATGGAGATGGCGGCGGCACCGGCATTGGACATCATCATCGGGACCAGGCGGGGGGACACCCGGCGTGGTCCCTTCTCGCCGAAGATGAGGATCTGGGTCTCCAGGGTCTCCAGTCCGCCCACGCCGGTACCCATCACGACACCCGAGCGACCCGGGTCGGCGTTGATCTCGCCGGCATCGTCCAGGGCCATGGCCGCCACGGCCACTGCGAATTGGGCGAAGCGGTCCAGCTGGCGGGCCTCCTTGACCGTCAACCAGCCTTCGGGGTCGAAGTCGGCGGCCCGGCGCTCGCCCTCCGGGGCCGGACCGTTGAGCCCGTCCCACAGGGCGTTGGTCCCGACACCGCAGCACGAGACGACCCCCATGCCGGTGATGGCCACACGCCTGCCGGCGACCGGGCCGTCGGGGCCGATGCCCAGCAACATCAGAGCTTGGCGGTGATCAGATCGAAGGCCTGCCCGATGGTCTCGATTCCCTCGAGCTCGGTCTCCTCGACCGAGACGTCGAACGTCTCCTCGAGGGCCATCACCAACTCCACCAGGTCCAGGCTGTCGGCATCGAGGTCCTCGGCGAACCGTGCCTCCTTGGTGACCTTGTCCGCAGGCACCTGGAGCACTTCGACCGCGCACTCCTTGAACTTCTCGAATGCCTCGTCGTCACTCACGTAATTGCTCCTTTGATCTGGGATTGTTCCTGGGCTGAGGTTGTTGTCTGACTCTGCTTGAACGTGACTCTGCTTCAACTGGCACTGCCTGAACTGGTACTGCGCTCGGCAGACCCTGGTCACAGGCCCATACCCAGTCCTCCGTCGACGGGCAGAACCGCACCGGTGATGTAGGCGGCCCCGTCCGAGGCCAGAAACCCGATGGTCTCCGCAATCTCTTCGGGCCGGCCCACCCGACCCAGCGGGACCTGGGATTGGAATTCGTTCATTCGTTCCTCTCCGAGAGCCGCGAGCATATTCGTTTCGACCAGGCCCGGAGCAATCACGTTGACCGTGATCGAGCGGCTGGCCACTTCCCTGGCCATCGCTCGAGCCATCCCGACCAACCCGGCCTTGGAGGCGGCGTAGTTGGCCTGGCCCGGCGAGCCGATGAAGGCCCCCACCGACGAGACCATGATCACCCGTCCCCGGTGGAGGCGGAGCATCTTGGCCAGAGCCCGCTTGGTCACCCGGAACACTCCCGACAGGTTGGTGTCGATGACCTCGGACCAGGCATCCTCGCCCATGCGCAGCACCAGGGTGTCGTGGGTGATGCCGGCGTTGGCCACCAGGACCTCGACCGGCCCCCAGGTCTCCTCGATGGTGTCGAATGCCGCGTTGACCTGGGCAGGGTCGGTCACATCGCAGGCCAACGCCAGGAGGCCGCCGGCGTCGCCACCGCCGTCGTCCTCGACCACTCCCGACCGTGAGGTCACCGCCACCCGGTCACCGTGGTCGGCGAACCACCGCGCCGTGGCCAGGCCGATGCCGCGGGTCCCCCCCGTCACCAGCACGACGCGACCCGTGTCGCCCTCGGCGCCCGAACCGCCGGTCACGACGTGCTCCCGGGCGTCCGGATCCAGGCCACGGGTTGACCCTCGACCACCCGCTCGCCGCGAACGGCCAGCCATCGCACCAGGATGCCGTCGAACGGGGTCCGCACATCAGTCAGGCCCACTGTGCCCACCCGGTCCCCGACCGCCAGCACGGAGCCAGGATCCTTCCCTTGGCCGCTTCCGGGAGCCGCAGTGGCCTCGGCGAGGGCCGTGCTCTCGAGCGCGGCGAGATGGACGTCGGGTTCGAAGACCCCGGGCGTCGGGCTCACGATGACCCGCTCCGAGGTGTACAGATGCTCGCCCTGGTGGGCGGGTCCCGATGCCGTCCACTCGTCGGTCCCGGCCAGTGTGTCCATGAGCTTGTCCAGATCGGCGGGCACCGCCACGGCCACGCCCCGGACGTCAGGGATCGTGCGCCTGACCATGCCGGTGAGCACCCCACCGGGGCCCAGCTCGGCGATGAGCGTCGCTCCACGCCCGGCCAGGGCTTCGAGGGTCTGCCTCCATCGGACCGGGCTGCACAACTGAGCCGAGAGCAGCCCCGGCCATTCGGCCGGATCGGTGTGCACCCGGGCGTCGACGTTGGCCATCACCGGCACCTCGGGGGAGTGGAAGTCGACGGACTCCAACGTCTGCCGGAGCTGGGCTCGGGCGGGGAGCATCAACTGGGTATGGAAGGCGCCCGACACCGGGATGGGCAGCACCTTGCGGGCGCCGAGCTCCTTGGCCCGCTCGGTCGCCGCGGCCACCCCGGCCTCGGTTCCGGCGATGACCACCTGGCCCGGAGCGTTGTAGTTGGCCACCCACACCTCGTCCTCGGCCCGCTGGCAGGCCGCCTCGGCGTCGTCGTCGCCGATGCCGATGAGGGCGGCCATGGTCCCGGGACGCTCCTCGGCCGGCGGCCTGCATGGCATTTCCGCGCTCGATGACCAGCTGGGTCCCGTCGGAAAGGGACAGCGCACCCGAGGCGACCAGGGCGGTGTACTCGCCCAGGCTGTGGCCGGCGCATGCTGCCGGGAAGAGGCCGAGGCGCTCGACCGCGTCCAGGACCACCAGGCTCATCACGAACGTGGCCAGCTGGGCATTGGCCGTCTCGGTCAGCTCCTCCATCGGAGCGTCGAGCAGCAGCGAGGTGAGATCCCGTCCGGCGATGTCCGATGCCTCAGCGGCCACCTCCCAGGACGGGTGCTCGACCCAGGCGTGACCCATCCCGGACCGCTGTGATCCCTGTCCCGGGAAGGTAAAGGCCAGCACCTACCGACTCCTCTCGAATGCTCTCGGCCGATTCCGGCCACGGTGGCGGGACAAGTGTGGCACGGCGCTGGACGGAGAAGGGGATTACCGGGACGTAACTTGGGTGCCCGGTTCCGCCGGATGTTGCCCCGGGCGGTGCCGGCATCCCCCGGCAGCGTGAAATGCTCTGGCCATGCGCAAGGTGGTGGCATCGCTGAGCCTGGCCGTGGTGGCCCTGGTTGCCGCCGCATGCTCGTCGGGTGCGCCCGCCGCGGCCCCGACCACGGTGGGGAAGACAACCACGACCACCGCGCCCTGCCCGCCGATCGGCCCGGACGCCGATCTGACCAACTGCAACCTCAGCAACACCAACCTCAGTGGGGCCGACCTCAGCGGCGCCAAACTGAAGAACACCGATCTCCAGTACGCCAACCTCTCCGGGGCAAATCTCAGCAACGCCCAGTTCACGGGCACGTTCTTCAGCGGCGCCAACTTCACCGGAGCCACCGTCACCGACGCCCAGTTCAACCCGATCATGGGTGTGGACGGACCGGTGAACGCGAACTCGGGGACAGGCCAAGGGGCGAACTTCACCAACGCCAACCTCAGCGGGTCATCCATCACCGCCAATCTGACCGGCGCCAATTTCACCGGGGCCAACCTGGGCGGATCCCCGGCCAATCCTTACACCAGCTTCAGCGAGTCCAACCTGTCGGGCGCCAACTTCACCGGGGCCAACCTGGGCGGTGCGCAGATCGTCCTGACCAACCTGACCGGCGCCGTCTTCACCGGCGTCGACCTCACCACGGTCGCATTGTGGACCAACGACACCTGCCCCAACGGCACCAACAGCGAGGCAGACGGGGACACCTGCGTGTACAGCACTTCCTTGGCCGGCTGACGTCCACTGGGCAGGCCGACCCGAGGTTCCCTACCATTCCGGGAGTGCTCGGTAGGAAGAAGCGGCGACCGGCGGTCGCAGTGGGCCCGGTGACCGCGGTCGTCAGACGTCCGGCGTCCCCGATGGCGCCCAGGGTGGACGATCCCCGGGGCAAGCCCGCCTCGCCGCGGATCTCCGCTGATTGGCTGGCGTGGCCCACGCTGACCGAGTTGCCCACCGGTCCCCAGGCGGTGGGGGCGACCTTCCACAAACCTGAGCTCGCCGTCGTGATGGATTTCTGGGGCCAGTTGTTCATGGCCGAGTTGGTGGTGGGCCCGAGGAGCGAGGTCGCCGGCGCGGTCCTGCTTCTGGTGGGGGGCATCGCGGTGGGGAACCTGCCGCACCGCATCGCCGAGGACTACCGCCAGGCCGTCTACGAGCTTCAGCGGACCGGGAAACGGGCGCTGTGCCGGATTTCGGCCACGCCGGGGTCGGTGGCCCCGGGTCTCCTCGTCCATGGTGCACCCCGCCCCCGACGCCTCGGAGATCCCTTCCTGCCGCCAACAGGAGGAGGGGAGTACGTCGTGCTGGATGTCGATGACACCGCCCTACTCGATGCGTCCCTGGGGACCGACTCGAAGGAGATCACGGTGAAGGACGATCACGTCGTGACCACGACCACGCTGGTGCCGCGCACAGGCCGCTTGGATGTGGACCTCGGAGGGCGCCAGGTCGGGCACCTCCCCGGCCGATATCCGCTCGTCGAGAAAGCGGCCAATTTCGGGTACCCGCTGACCTGCCGGTCGGTGCTCCGACGGCTCCCCGACCGGAGACTTGCCCTCCAGGCCTTCGTGCCCCGTTAGCTGGAACCACATTTCGGCAGGGACTCCGCGGGGGTGACGCGCTCGACCCGACGTCCGCAGCGATGCGCGAGCAGGAGGGTCGAAAATCCCATGCTCACCCGCCAGCAACCACGAATGGCCCGAGCAACGCGCCTGTGGCGCCCCGTTGATCCTGGTCGCGGGAGTGTTTCTCGCATCCGGCGACGACAAACGGCATGACGCCTCACCGCCCATCGTGGAAATCCATGTCGTTGGCCCATCGCAGCGGCATGCTCAAAATTTGGTACGACATGCCACTGCTGTTTATGGAAACACATATGGTTCGTTTATCCGAGGAGGACCGGGGCATAGTTCTCATCCATGGGGGGAAGGACCGTTCTCCGTTGGGTGATTCGAGCCGTTGTCGGAACGCTCGGGTCAATGCTCCTGCTCTTCCTGTTTCGAGGGAGTGCCTCCGCGAGTGTTCTTCCGGCGCCCGCCAGCCTGGTTCCCACGGTGGCCCTCCAGGCACTTTCGGCTCCCGTAGGAACATCTGAGACTCCGTCGACAAACGCCACCAGCGTCACGACGGGTGCCTCGGCATCAAACGTCGCCTCCACGGTGACCAAGGTCGTTTCGACGGCTCCTCCCACGCAAGCCCCGAGCCCGCAAGCGGCCCCGTCGACAGCGCCGCCGACACTATCGAAGCCGACCGAACCTCCCGTCGTCCCGCCGGCGACCACGGCCGCGACTCCGGTCGTCTCGACGGTTGCCAATGGGATCAACGGCGTCATCTCCGCGCCGGTCGTCTCTTCTGACCCCATCGCTTCGACGGCTACCACGGCCGCCGGGCCGGTCCTTTCCTCGGTTGCCGCTGACACTTCTCCCGTCACGGCTCCCGTCGTGTCGACGGTTGCTGCTGTGGCTTCCAACGTCACCGCTCCGGTTGTCTCGACGGTTGCCGCCGTCACCGCTCCGGTTGTCTCGACTGTTGCTACGGTCACCGCTCCGGTTGTCTCGACTGTTGCTACGGTCACCGCCCGGCGTGCTACGGCCGCGCCGGTCGTCTCGACAGTTGCTGCGGTCACCGCGCCGGTCGTCTCGACTGTTGCTACGGTCGCCGCCCCGGTTGTCTCGACGGTTGCCGCCGTCACCGCTCCGGTTGTCTCGACGGTTGCCGCCGTCACCGCTCCGGTCGTCTCGACGGTTGCCGCCGTCACCGCTCCGGTCGTCTCGACGGTTGCCGCCGTCACCGCTCCGGTCCTCTCCTCAGTTGCCACCCTCACCGCTCCGGTCGTCTCCACAGTTGCCGCTGTCCTACCTTCGCCGACGCTCCCACCCTCGGGTTCCCCGGTCACGGAGCCTGGCGTCAACCCTGCTGGCAGCTCAGGCGGCTCGTCGGCGGGGAGCGGGCGGGGATCCTCACCCGGAACGGCTCCAGGAACCGTGGGCGCTGGTCTCACCGGCTCGGGGAGAAGCGAACCCGCCGATTCCCACTCACTCGGCTCGGGGTTCAGAACCGTCCCGTTGTCCGGTTCCCCTTCGGTCCGCCTCGGTTCTGCTCCGACGAGTTCGGCGTCCTGGTCGGATGTCGGCCACGGAGGTGAGGGTGCGGTGTCCGACGAGATCGCTTCGGTCCACGGCCCAGGTCCCGCTGGTGGTGCGCCGGTAGACCCGGTTCCTTTGCCCCCGCCAGCGCCAAGGCTTGTGGGTTCGTCCTCGTCAACCGGGCATGCCGGTTCGACCTCACAGCCCTTCGGCCGGGCTACCACGACGTCCTCTCTGGACACATGGGGTTGGAAGAGCGCACGGTGTGACCGGGATCACAACCGGTCCATCCGAATGCTCTCAGTACTCGACCGTCCCGGGTAGGGAGCCCCCAGGCGCCTCTACGAGGCCGCGCGGGTCCGTGTGTCAGCGGGCCATCCCCCTGTCTCCGATGGTGAGGGTGGTCTCCGCAGGAACTCGGGCCCGTGACCAGAGGTTCGGCTTTGGACGGCCGTACCAACGATCCGTACTCCTCACGGTGAGGTTGCCAGGCTCAAATGCGCCTTCGGCCTCGTCGAGAGCCCCGGTTCACTGTATAACGCCAGGTCAGCGTGTCGTGCCCGCACCGGGACAGGCATCTGACGGGACGTCCATCTTCCGGACCGCTGGTCGGCTCGTTGCCGCGGTTCAGCACAATCGATATCAACACCGACTGGTTCTTTTAACCTATAGATCGGGTACTGGTAACAAGGACCATTTGGACCATTATCGACAGTATCCTGCCGACGGTTGCACTCTCGATTGACTGAGGAATTCTGCCGACGGGCAGGATTCTCCCTCGTAGCAGGCCCATATATGGGGTCCATCTCAGCAAATGCCGCCTTTGGCGGGTCCTATTTTCGCGCCCATTTTTATGTAAATGAATTGTGTGTGATTTCTATAAATAACTCATTGACAATGACTCGATATGGTGTTCAAAGTGGGAGGCAGAGGGCCACCGGCTCTCGGACTCCCAGGCGCCGCCTGGGGGATCACATACATGCCAGAAAGGAAGAAAACCATGAGCGAAGGACTTTCACTGTCTGAGCTGGACATGGAGCAGGCCACCTACCTGCCTCCCGCGTGAGGTGATGTGGGGATGCCGCAGTGGCAGCAGCCACGTCCAGGTCAACAACGTCGGAAGCTTTGACGGCAACGGCGACGGGAACACCTACCAGAGCGGCCTCATCAACGTGTCCGCGCTGAACGGGAACCTCGACGGTGACCTCAACGGCTTCTCCATCCTGTAGTGATGGACGTCACTTCTTCGAGAAGTGATCGTGCTGAGGGGGCGGCCTTCGGGTCGCCCCCTCAGTCACACCTGTCTGAGCTGGCAGGGCGTTCTGACACCCACCGGCCCCTGAAGGAAAACGAGGCCTACCCGCCCTCCCCGTTGCGGCTCCGGGAGGGGACGCAGCTGCTCGGTCGGTACGAGGGCTCGGCCTACGAGCAGCCCACCTACCTGGTCCGGCGTGATGACGGCCAGGTCATCCACCTCTCACATCTGCTGTACCAGGTCGCTGTCCAGATCGATGGCCAACGGGATCTCAGCGCGATCGCCGAAGCGTTGAGCACGCAGATCGGCCGCCATGTCGTGGCGGACAACGTCGACCACCTGGTCGAGAAGAAGCTGCGGCCGTCGGGCCTCATCGCCGGCGCCGGCGATCACGACGAGACGAAGGCATTGTCCAGGTCGCTGCCGCTGCTGGCGCTTCGCTACCGGAAGCGCGTCATCCCGGCCCGGCTCCATCGGGGAATCACCACTGCCCTCCGCCCGACCTTCTGGCCACCGGTGGTCCTCCTGGTGGTGGGCGGTCTCATTGCCGTCAACATCTGGCTGCTCGGCACCCAGCGCACCGCCCTCAGCCGGGCTGTCCGTCAACTTCCGTTCCATCCCAACCTCTTCTTGCTCGTGACGGTCTTGGTGATCTTCTCGGGCTTCTTCCACGAGCTCGGCCATGCCACGGCCACGAAGTACGGGGGCGGTTCGCCCGGCGTCATGGGGGTCGGCATCTACCTGGCCTGGCCGGCCTTCTATACCGACCTCACCGATTCCTATCGGCTCAACCGTGCCGGGCGCCTCCGGTCCGATCTCGGCGGCGTGTATTTCAACGCCGTCCTCATCGTGGCCGCTGGCGCCGCCTACCTCGCCACCGGCTTTGGTCCGCTAGCCGTCTTCATCGTCGTGTCCCAGGCCATGGCCATGTACCAGTTTCTGCCCTTCGTCCGGCTCGACGGCTACTACATCATGAGCGATCTGGTCGGCGTGCCCAACCTCTTCGCCTACCTCGGGCCCGTCTTGCGCAGCACGTTCCGCCGCTCCGACCCGGCCACCACCTCCCAGCTGAGCCTGCTCAAGCCGCGAGCGAGGCGGGCCATCAAGGTCTGGTCACTCGTCACCGTCGTCTTCCTCGCCTTCAACTTCGTCGGATTGGCCCTCCTGGCACCGATCATCCTCCCGGCGGAGTTGCAGTCCATCCGTCTTCAGGCCCAAGCGATGGTGGAGGCCTTCGCCAGGGGCAGCATTGCCGTCGGCGTCAATGATCTCGTCGACCTGGTGGTCGTCGCCATCGCCCCCGTGGGCCTTCTGCTCATCGCCGGCATCTTGCTCAGACGGGCATTCCAAGTCCTCAAGAAGTGGTGGCCCTCCCATCCCAAAGTCACCGCGGCCTTGGCCGCGGTTCTTGCCGGATTGCTGCTGTTCCAGGGACAAGGCTTGGTCTCGCGGTTCGCAGCCCTCCCCGCGCCCCCCGGCTCAGCGGTGACGGCTGTGAAGGGCGGGCCGACGCCCCACCAGGTGATCGGCCATACCCCACGCTCGGCCATCGTCAGGGCGGCTCCCCGATCCTCGAACACCCCCGGGATCTGGTCGGCTTCGCTCCCACCCGTCCACCTCGCCGCCGCGCCCTCGACGCAATACAGGTTCTACGTGGTCCAGGTCGGTGACACCCTGTGGGGGATCGCCGCCCACAACCTCGGGGATCCGGAGCGATGGCCGGCAATCTACGACCTCAATGTGGGCCGTCCCCAACCGGACGGGCGTAGCCTCGCCGATCCCGATCTGATCTATCCGGGGTGGCGGCTCCAGCTCCCAGGTCCGCAACCGGTGACAGGGCTGACGCCCCAGCCCGGAACTCGGGTGGCCCTGACCGACGACGCCGTTGTCGCCCCATCGTCCCGTGCTCCGGCCATGCAGACCGGTCTCGACACCAGCAGTGCCGGTCCGGCACCTCCGCCGAACCTTCCGCCAGCAGCTTCGCACCCGGTGTATCCGCCCCAGCCGGAGGCCAGCGGACAGGCCCCATCTGCCGGCGGCCCAAATCCGGAAGGCGGATCCACCCGGGCGATGACCAGCGGCGCGGCTGGGACGGGCGTCCAACGTCAACGGCAGGCGGCCACCACCACCGATCGGCCGCCGGTCACGACCCGGAGATGCGAGGCAAGCCCTCCGGGGTGTCGATCCGCCCGAGAGGACGTCGGACAGCTCGAGACAACGCCGCCGGAGCCCACATCTCCGGCAGTGTCACTACCGAACCCGGACTCACCACCTCGGGGCAACCTCACCGAGCCGCAGCACGCCGATGAAACACTGGGACACAAAGGCGTGACGAACGAGCAAGCGCCCGGCGTCTCCGAACGGGGCCCACCGTCGCCGCGGCCGCTCGGCGTTCCTTGACCCGACCACGGCCCTGAGCTGGGCGTCTACGATCTCGCGCGACATCGTTGCTTATGTCGCGCGACATCACAAGGGTGCCCGGGGCGGGATTCGAACCCGCACGCCCTTTCGGACAATGGATTTTGAGTCCATCGCGTCTGCCATTCCGCCACCCGGGCCTGCTGGACGGTCTCCCGCCCAGATGCCATCCCCATCCCTCCGTGATCCGAGCAGCAGCGTCGATCCCGGTACCACTGGGCCGACGACACGGACGAGGACGGTCACGGTCGAGAAGGGTATCCCAAGCCTCGGTCACCACCGCTGGCCCCGACCTCCCGGCGGCGGGAGGACCAGGCCCTCTGCCGAGCCCGTAGGATCCCGCTGGTGGACCCGTTGGACCCCGTTGGCCCGATCGCCGCCCAGTCGGCGTCGCCTCCGGTTGCGGACGGGCCTTCGGGAACGCTCTACGAGCGTTGGACCCGGCTGGGCCAAGGATCCACGCCCGCGGTGCAGGTTGCCGCGGTCGCCCTGTGGAGCGTCGACCTGCCCTTTCGGCGCCCGGTGGCCACCGCCCGGGGTGTGCACCGGGCGCGGCCTCTGGCCATGGTGCAGATCATTGGCCAGGCCGGGGGCGCCGCCGTCGAGGGGTGGGGGGAGTGTGCCGCCCTGGCCGACACCACCTACGACGCCGAGGACGTCGCCACCTCCGCGGCCGCACTCGAGGAATCGCTTGTCCCCGCCCTCCTCCGCCGTTCCGGCGCGCATCGGACGGACGGATCCGGCCTACCCGGACCGTCCGACTTCGACGGCATCCTGAACGCCGCCGCTGCCGTTCCGCTGGCCTTCGCCGCCCTGGAGATGGCGGTGGCCGACATCCATCTTCGAGCCGGCCGAAGCTCACTGGCTCGATTCCTCGGTGTGGAGGGTCGATCGGTGGATCTCGGAGCGGTGGTGGGACGGGCCGAGTCGGCGGAGGCACTGGTCGCCGAGGTGGCGTCCCTGGCCGCCGAGGGGTACGGGCGGGTCAAGATCAAGATCGGTCCGGGCTGGGACCTCGAGCCCCTCGAGGCACTGCACGGCTCGGTACCCGGCATCCGTGTCCAGGTGGACGCCAACGGCTCGTACCGGGTCGAGGACCTCGACCATCTCTGTGAGCTCGACCGGTTCGGCCTGCTGTGTATCGAGCAACCGTTCGCCGCGGACGACCTCGCCGCCCATGCCCGACTGGCCGCCCGATCGTCCACGCCGATCTGCCTCGACGAGGGCGTCGGCTCGCCGGCGTCGGTGGCACGGGCGCTGGAGGCCGGGGCGTGCTCCGTGGTGTGCGTGAAGCCGGCGCGGCTGGGAGGGTTGGGCGCGGCGCTGCAGGTGGTCGATGCGTGTTCGGCCGCCGGGGTGCCGCTCTGGATGGGAGGAATGTTCGAGTCGGGCTATGGCCGGGGCGTGAACACGACCATCGCCGCGCTCCCCGGATTTGCATGGCCCGGGGACCTGAGCCCGGCCCGTTCGTACCTCGGGGACGACGTGGTTCCTCCGCCCCGTCTGTCGCCACGCGGTCCGGGGGCGGTGCTGAGGGCGACCCTCGATCCGACCGAAGGGATGGGTCCCCCTCCCGACCCGACGACACTGGTCCGGCTCGGCGCCCGCCGCCGACTGATCGGGGCACCGGACCGATGATCCCATGGTGGGGTCGGCGAACCGCTCCTGACCTGGATCGTCGCCCGACCGGGGGCCCGACCCGTGCCGAGGGGAGGTCGTGTGATGCATAGAGTTGCGCCATGCGTAGAATTGCCGTCCCATGCACAGGACCACGCTCGAACGCCGGCTCAGTGACGCCCACGACCGGCTGGTGCGCGCCCGTGCCGAGCTGGCCATCCTCGACGAACAGTTGGTGGTGGTGAACGAGATCGCCGACGACACCCGGCTGCGGGCCCTCGTGGCCGAGACCCCTGTCGCCTCCAGGGAGCACGACGAAGCGAGTCGGCACGCGTCGGTGATGCTGCAGACCCGCGCCGGCCTGGTCGAGCGCATCGCCGAACTCGAACGCCGTCAAGACGAGCTGCTCGACCAGCTCGTGGTCGGTCCGGGTTGACCCCCGTGAGCAGGCGGGTGGTCATCGCCGAGGACGAAGCGATCATCCGGCTCGATCTGAAGGAGATCCTCCAGGACGAAGGGTACGACGTGGTCGGCGAGACCGGTCGCGGCGACGAGGCCGTCGACCTGGTCCGGGACCATCACCCCGATCTGGTGATCCTCGACGTGAAGATGCCCGGTTCCGACGGTCTGGCCGCGGCCCGGGCCATCCGGGACCTGGACATCAAGGTGGCCGTGCTCATCCTCACCGCCTTCAGCCAACGGAACCTCATCGACGAGGCACGCGATGCGGGGGTGGCCGCCTATCTGGTCAAGCCGTTCCAGCGGATCGAGCTCATCCCGGCCATCGATCAGGCCATGGCCCGCTGCGAGCAGGAATGGGCCATCGACGCCGAGGCCCGCCGGGTGGCCGCCGACGGGCACAGCGGGCTCCAGGTCACCGCCGAGGACAAGCTCGAGACCCGGCGACTGGTCGACGGCGCCAAAACCGTCCTCATGGACCGGTCCGGGATGTCCGAGACCGAGGCCTTCGGGTTCATCCAGAAGACGGCCATGGGGACGCGGTCCCGGATGATCGATGTCGCCCGACAGGTCCTCGAGGGCTCCCTCGCGCCCTAGCGCGAGCCGATCGCTGACCGTGGCCGCCAAGACCCCCGCGCCCAAGCTCGAGCCGGGTCAGGCCGACGGTCCGGCCGCCGACTCCGCTTCGGCCCCCCTGATCCTCCTGGACGGGATGTCGCTGGCCTTCCGGGCCTACTTCGCCCTGCCTCCCGATCTGGCCACCACCAAAGGTGTGGTGACCAACGCGGTCCACGGATTCGCATCGATGGTGGTGAACCTGGTGCGGGACCACCGGCCGGTGGGGCTGGCCGTCGCCTTCGATCTTCCCGGCGGGACCTTCCGCGACGAGATCACCGAGGACTACAAGGGCGGCCGGGCCGAGACCCCTTCCGATCTCCCGCACCAGTTCGAGATCATCCGGTCGCTGCTCGGATCGCTGGCCATCCCGGTGATCGGGGCCGAGGGCTTCGAAGCCGACGACGTGCTGGCCACCCTGGCCACCGAGGCCAGGGACCGAAAGCATCCGGTCATCATCGTCACCGGCGACCGCGACGCC
This sequence comes from uncultured Acidimicrobiaceae bacterium, assembly GCA_963837805.1. Lineage (GTDB taxonomy): Bacteria > Actinomycetota > Acidimicrobiia > Acidimicrobiales > RAAP-2 > Bog-756. The sequence goes on along the minus strand of CAWIOU010000014.1, from coordinate 61,030 downwards.
TACCAGCTGGTCGAGGATCCCTATGTCCGGGTGCTCTACAACCGGAGGGGCGTGAGCGACTACGCGCTCTACGACGAGGCGGGCATCGAGGAGCGCACCGGGGTACGGCCCGAGAAGTACCCGCTGCTGGCCGCCCTGCGCGGCGATCCCTCCGACAACCTTCCCGGAGTCCCCGGGGTGGGGGAGAAGACGGCGGCCAAGCTGGTCAACGAGTACGGCGACCTCGACACGCTGTTCGCCCACCTCGACGCCCTGTCGCCGAAGTTGCGCGAGAACCTGGGCGCCAGTGCCGGACAGGTCCGGACCAACGCCGAGGTCATCCCGCTGGTGCGCGATGTGCCCCTCGATGTGCACGTCGACGACCTGACCCTCGGGGGCTGGGACCCGGACAAGGCCCGTGAGATCTTCGACGAGTACGAGCTCCGTTCGCTGTGGACCCGGTTCTCCCCGCTGATGGCCGAGGGCGCCTTCGGGCCGGCGGCCGAGGGAGCGGCGATGGACGGTCTCGTCGGCGAGGGAGCCGGCGTCGCCGACAGGGTCGAGACTACCGTCGGCGGCCGGTGGTGACCCCGGGGAGTCGCCCGAGTGGCTCACCTCGCCCGAGGTGGTGGCGCCGCCAACGGTGGAGGACACCGTCGCCGCCGTCGGCGCGGTGTTCGCGGCCGCCGCCGGGTCGACCGGCAACGTGGCCGTGTTCGCCCGCTGGTCGGAGGACCCGGGACGCTCGCCGCTGGTCAGCCTGACCCTCGCCGCCGAGTACGGGCCGGAGGCGGCACCGGCGCCCATCGTCCACATCGGCACCGATGCCGGGGGCCGGCCCACGCTGCTCGAGGACGCCGCCGTTCTCGGGGCCCTGGCCGCGGGCCTCGGTCCCGGAGGGATTGGCGTGGTGGCTCACGACGCCAAGGAGATGATGCGGACGTTGCTCCCGCTCGGGATCGACATCACCGGCCTGGCCATGGACACCGCGGTGGTCGCCTACCTGCTGGACCCGTCCGTCGACCGGTACCGGATCAGTGATCTGGCGGCGCGGTTCCTCGGCGTCACCGTCGATGACGGTACCGGCGGCAAGGGGCAGGGGACCTTCGCGCTGGACGAGGCGCCCGACCCGGCCCGGGCCGACGACGGCCTGGCCGAGGACGACCTCCGGTCGGTTCGCCTGACCGCCGTGCTGGCCCGCCTCCGCCCCCCGCTGGCCGACGCCCTGGCCGCGGTGGGGGAGGACGCCCTCTCTGCCGACATCGAACAGCCCTTGGTCCGGGTGCTGGCCCGCATGGAGGTCGTCGGCATCCCCGTCGACCGCGACGTCCTGCGGTCGATCGCCGCCGGGCTGATCGACGAGTGTGCCTCGCTGGAGCTGACCATCCAGGACCTGGCCGGCACCCCGTTCAAGGTGAACTCGGTCCCCCAGCTCCGCACCGTGCTCTACGACACGTTGGGCCTCACTCCGGTGCGCAAGACCAAGACCGGGTTCTCGACCGACGCCCGCACCCTCGAGCTGCTGCGCGACCAGCACCCGATCGTGGAAGCCCTGCTGCGCTATCGCGAGGTGGAGAAGCTCCGCTCGACCTACGGGGAGAGCCTGGCCGCCGAGGTGGCCCCCGACGGCCGGATCCACGCCACCTTCCGCCAGACGGTCGCCCGCACCGGCCGGCTGTCGTCGGACCGCCCCAACCTGCACAACATTCCGGTGCGCACCGAGGAGGGTCGACGATTCCGTGAGGCGTTCGTCCCGTCCGCCGGCCGCCGCCTGCTGGTGGCCGACTACGACCAGGTGGAACTGCGGGCCATCGCCCACCTGTCCGGTGACCCGGGTCTCACCGCCGCCTTTGCCGCCGGGGAGGACATCCACCGGTCGGTGGCCGCCCGCGTCTTCGGTGTGGAGCGGGACCAGGTCACCCTCGGCCAGCGGTCGACGGCCAAGATGGTCTCCTACGGCCTCGCCTACGGAATGGAGGCCTACGGTCTGTCCCAGCGCCTGGGTGTGCCGGTGGACGAGGCGCAGGCCATCCTCCAGGCCTTCTTCGCCGCCTATCCCTCGGTACGCGAGTACATGGACCAGGCGGTGTCCGAGGCCCGCAATGCCGGCTACACGCTGACCGCCTTCGGCCGGCGCCGGCTCCTTCCCGACCTGACCGCCACCAACTACCAGGTGCGCCAGGCGGCCGAGCGCCAGGCGATGAACGCGGGGATCCAGGGGCTGGCCGCCGACCTGTTCAAGGTGGCCCTGGTCAGGCTCGATGCCGGCCTCGAGGAGGGCGGGCTGGCATCGGACCTTGTCCTCCAGGTCCACGACGAGGTGCTGGTGGACGTGGTTCCCGACGAGGCCGAGCAGGTGGCCGCCCTGACCGAGGAGGCGCTGACCGGCGCGGCCGACCTCAAGGTCCCGTTGAAAGTGGCCATGGCCTGGGGCTACTCGTGGGCGGAGGCCAAAGAGGGCTGACCGCCCATCGGGGGCGCCCGTACCGGTCCGCGGACCGGTGCAGTAAGATTGCCCTCCGGCCGCAACGGTTGTGGCTGACCCTTTGCCGTCGCGGCCCCGATTCGGGCCCGATGGACCCGTCCGGAAAGCGAGCTACCTACTACATGTCCGATACACAAGTCGTACCCGAGGGCACCGCCCTGTTGTCTCCCGAGGCAATGGGCACCTTCGACGAGAACGGTGAGTACCACCCCCGTTCCGTGACCGAAGACGACCTCGGAGGGGCATCCCTCGAAGATGCCATGGCCGGAACCATCGTCGAGTTCGAGGACGGCGATCTGGTCGAGGGAACCGTCGTAAAGATCGACCGCGACGAGGTGCTCCTCGACATCGGTTTCAAGTCCGAGGGTGTCATCCCGGTACGTGAGCTCTCCATCCGGAACGATGTCGACCCCTCGGAGATCGTGACCCTGGGCGACGCCATCGAGGCCCTGGTCCTCCAGAAGGAGGACAAAGAGGGACGCCTCATCCTGTCGAAGAAGCGGGCCCAGTACGAGCGGGCGTGGGGCACCATCGAGAAGCTCAAGGAAGCCGACGAAGTGGTCACCGGCCCGGTGATCGAGGTGGTCAAGGGCGGGCTCATCGTGGACATCGGGTTGCGGGGCTTCCTTCCCGCGTCGCTGGTCGAGCTGCGCCGGGTGCGCGAGCTCCAGCCCTACGTCGGCCGCACCATCGAGGCCAAGATCATCGAACTGGACCGGAACCGGAACAACGTCGTGCTGTCCCGCCGGGCGTGGCTCGAGGAGACCCAGAAGGAGCAGCGCGGCGAGTTCCTGGTCAACCTCAAGCCGGGCGAGCGCCGGAGGGGCGTGGTGTCCTCGGTGGTCAACTTCGGGGCCTTCGTCGACCTCGGGGGGATGGACGGGCTGGTCCACGTGTCCGAGCTGTCGTGGAAGCACGTCGACCACCCGTCGTCGGTGGTGTCGGTCGGGGACGAGATCGATGTGGAGGTGCTCGACGTCGACCTTCCCAAGGAGCGCATCAGCCTCTCGCTGAAGGCCACTCAGACCGATCCGTGGCAGGAGTTCGCCAACTCCCACCAGGTCGGGGAGCTGGTCTACGGCCGGATCACCAAGCTGGTGCCCTTCGGTTCCTTCGTCCAGGTCGGCGACGGCATCGAGGGGTTGGTGCACATCTCCGAGATGGCCGGCCACCACGTCGATCTTCCCGAGCAGGTGGTCACCCCGGGTGAAGAGCTGTGGGTGAAGATCATCGACATCGACCTGCAGCGCCGCCGGATCAGTCTGTCCATCAAGCAGGCGGCTGAGGGCGGCGAGGTGTCCGAGGAGTACCGGGAGGCGTTCGGTGAGCACGCCTACGACGCCGAGGGCAACTACGTCGGCCCGTTCGAGTTCGCCGAGGCCGAGTTCACCCCCGAGACGGAAGCGCAGGCGGCGTGGGCCGACTACGTAGCCGAGCACGGCACCGCCGAAGGTGCTCCCGAGGCGCCGGCTGCCCCACCCGCGGCGTCCGCGCCTGAGGCGGCTGCCCCGCAAGTCGAGGCGGCTCCCGTGGCCGAGGCACCGGCCGAGGCTCCGGCTGCCCCACGCCCGGCCGCAGCCCGCCCCACCGCGAAGCGGTCCCGGCCCCGCCGGTGGAAGCGGCGGGCGATGTCAGTCCCGAGGCCGCCCCCGAAGCCGGCTGACCGGAAGGAAGCCGGCCCGTCGGGTCAGGCCGCTTGTCAGACCGCTCCTGGTCCTGATCAGGTACGGGCGGGTTCGGCGGACGACGGCTCGGAGGCGGCTCCGGCCTCGACCAGGGGAAAGTGACAGGCGACCTGATGGCCGGGGGCGATCTCCCGCAGCATGGGTTCCTCTTCGCTGCAGCGCTCCTGGGCGTAGGGGCACCGGGTGCGGAACCGGCACCCGGACGGCGGGTTGAGCGGGGACGGAAGCTCGCCGGACAGCCCTTTGTGGTTGGTCCGCAGGTCCGGATCCGGCTCGGGGATCGAGGCCAGCAACGCCTCGGTATAGGGGTGGGCGGCGTACCGGTACAGATCGTCGGACGGGGCCAGCTCGACCAGCTTCCCCAGGTACATGACCGCCACCCGGTCGCTCACGTTCTTGACCACGCCCAGGTCGTGGGCGATGAAGACCATGGTGAGACCGAACCTGGCCTTGAGGTCGGCCATCAGATTGAGGATCTGGGCCTGGACGGAGACATCGAGGGCCGAGACCGGTTCGTCGCAGATGAGCAGGTCGGGGTCGGCCATCAGCGCTCGGGCGATACTGATGCGCTGGCACTGGCCGCCGGAGAACTCGCCCGGACGCCGGTCGCCGGCGTTGTCGGGGTCGATCCCCACGGCCTCGAGCATCTCCCTGACCTTGGCGGCTCGTTCCTGCCTGGTGCCCCGCCCCCAGATGACCAGGGGCTCGGCCACGATGTCCTTGACCCGCCGCCGCGGGTTGAGTGACGAGATCGGATCCTGGAAGATCATCTGGATCTTCGTCCGGATTCGCCGCAGCTGGCGGGTGGACAGATCGTTGAGGTTCTGACCCCGATAGGAGACGACTCCCGACGTCGGCGGCTGAACCTGCACGAGGGCCCGACCGGTGGTCGTCTTCCCGCAGCCGGATTCACCCACCAGGCCGAGGGTCTCGCCGACCTTGACCGAGAAGCTCACTCCGGACACGGCGTGCACGGTCTGGCGCCCGCTCCGGAATTCGACGACCAGGTTCTGCACCTCGAGGACGACGTCGCCGTCGGTCGTCCCTCCGGGTGCCGGGGCGTCGCTCAGGGCGTCGCTCGGGACATCGCTCGGGACATCGCTCATGGGATCGTCTCCGCTCCGTCGGTCGAACCATTGGTGGCCACCGGATCCGGACCGGCGACGGCCGGCGTCGCCGCAGGTGCGGGTGAGTTTCCATTGGGCGGCGCGGTGGACATGCCGTTGACCAGTGGGAACCAGCAGGCGAAGAGATGGTCGGCCGACCCTGCGGTCCGGAGCGGGGGATCGCTCTCCCGGCACTTGTCCTGGACGTAGGGACACCGGGGTGCGAACCGGCAGCCTGCCGGTGGATGGATCAGATCCGGAGGCCGGCCGGCGATGGCGTGCAGCCTGGACCCGCTCGGGTCGGACAAGCGGGGGATCGAGTCCATCAAGGCCTGGGTGTAGGGCATGTGGGTGTCGTGGAACAGGGTGTGGGTGGGCGCCCGTTCGACGATCCGCCCGGCGTACATGACCACGATCTCGTCGGCCCGGGTGGCCACCACCCCGAGGTCGTGGGTGACCAGGATGACCGCCATGTGGCGCTCCCGCTGCAGGTCGGCCAGCAGGTCGAGAATCTGGGCCTGCACGGTCACGTCCAACCCGGTGGTGGGCTCGTCCGCCATGACCAGCCGGGGAGCGCAGGCCAGTGCGATGGCGATCATGACCCGTTGACGCATGCCCCCCGAGAGCTGGAACGGGTACCACCTGATCCGCTCCTCGGGCGAGGGGATGCCCACCGAGCGGAGCAGCTCGACGGCCTGGGCCTTGGCCTCGGCCCGGTCCATCCCCAGGTGGAGGCGGAGCGATTCGGTGATCTGCTTGCCGATGCGCTTGACCGGGTTGAGCGCGGTCATCGGATCCTGGAAGATCATGCTCAGCTCGGCCCCCCACACCTGGCGCAGTTCGTTCTGGCTCATGGCCGTCAGGTCGTGGCCGGCGAAGTGCACGGTGCCGCTCCTGATCACGTCGCGGGGGGAGCAGACCCATGATCGAGCGCGCCAGCACGGTCTTGCCGGAGCCGGACTCGCCGACGATGCCGAGGGTCCGTCCCCGGCCCACGGTCAGCGAGACCCCGTCGACGGCCCGGACGGTTCCCCGGCCGGTCCGGAAGGCGGTGTGGAGGTCGTCGACCACCAGCAGGGGTTCGCCGGGCTGGCCCACATCGGCGAACTCGATCGTCTTGTGCCCCCGCTTGAGCTTGACCTTGCTGGTGGTCACAGCAGGCCCTCACGGATGTCGAACCGCTGCCGCAGGCGGTCGCCGATGAGATTGATGGAGAGCAGCAAGAAGAACATGGTCAGGACCGGCCAGATCATGATGTATGGATTGGTCTGGAGATTCCCGTTCGAGGCGCCCTCGGCGATGATGTTCCCCCATGACGGGGTGGGCAACGGGACCGACAGGCCAAGGAAGGCCAGCGAGCCCTCGATCACGATGACACCGGCCACGGTGATCAGGCCGAAGGTCACCGCCACTGGCACCACGTTGGGCAGGATCTCGCGGAAGATGATCCGGGAGGTGGTCGCCCCCATCGTCTTGGCCGCCACCACGAAGTCGCGGTTGGCGAACGAGAGACTGGAGGCCCGGACCACCCGGTACAGCAACGGGATGACGGCCACGCCCAGGATGATGGTGATCTTGGGCAGTGTCTGCCCCCAGAAGGCCACGATGGCGATGACCGCCACGATGGCCGGGAAGGCCAGCAGGACGAAGGCGCCGGCGTTGAGCGAGACGTCCAGGCGCCCACCCTTGTAGCCCGACACCAGCCCGAGGGTCCCGCCCACCAGCAGGCCGATGGCCACCGACACGAATCCGACGATCAGCGACACCCGGGCCCCGTAGATCACCCGGCTCAACAGGTCGCGGCCCAGGTCGTCAGTGCCCATCAGGTGGTGGAGGCTCGGGGAGGCGTTGACGGCGGAGTAGTTCTGGAAGTCGGGGTTGGGCAGGGGGAGCAGATTGGCGATCACCGCCAGGAGGATGATCAGGCTGACATACCCGATCGCCAGCCAGAACAGGATCCCCAGGGGTTTTTTGACCAGGATGTCGTCGGAATCGAGGGTCTCGCTCTGGCGCGACACCACCAGTTCGTCCATGGCGGCCAGGCCGGGGACCTGGTCGGAGAGGAGCCGGCCCGAGGCGCGGGTGGCTTCGAGCTCGCGGTCGTCAGGCATCGATCACTCCCTGGTCACCCTCGGATCGACCACCGTGAAGATGAAGTCGATGATGAATTGGAGCACCACGTAGGCGATGGCGATCACCAGCGAGATGCCCTGGACGACCAGGTAGTCCCGCTGCTGCACGGCCTGGACCAGGGAGTACCCCAAGCCGTCGATGGCAAACAGGTACTCGACGATGAAGAGCCCGCCGATGAGGGCCCCGATGTTGACCCCCGAGGCCGCCAACAGCGAGAAGGACGAGGGCCGGAAGGCGTGACGCCACATGATCCGGCGCGAGGACATGCCCTTCGACCGGGCCATGGTGATGAAGTCCTCCTGGAGGGTGCTGATCAGGTCGGACCGGAACAGCCGGTAGTAGACGGCGATCGAACCGGCGGTGATGGCCAGGGAAGGCAGGATCATGTCGTGCAGATTGGTGGCCGGGTCCTGACTGAACGGGACGTAACCGGTGGCCGGAAACCAGTGCAACCCGACGGCGAACACCGCCACCATGACGGGGGCGATCACGAACGGGGGCAGGGCCAGCAGCCCGAACGTGCCGGTGGTGGCCACATTGTCGACCGGCTGGTTCGGGCGCCGTGAGGTGAACAGGGCCAGCGGGATGGCCACGGCGAAGGCGATGACCTGGGAGATGATGATCAGCTCGAGGTCGATGGGCCAGCCGGTGGCGATGATGCTGGTCACCGACTCCTTGTCGAGGTAGGACTGGCCGAGGTTGCCGTGGAACACCGCCCCCAACCAGGTGAAGTACTGCTGGATGAGCGGCTTGTTGAGGCCCAACTGCTTGAAGAGGACGGCCCGGTTGTGGGCGTTGTCGTTGGGACCGAGGATGATGACCGACGGGTCGCCGGGCAGGAGGTGGACCAGCAGGAAGGTGAGCACGGAGATGATGAAGGCCACCACCACCAGTTGCACGGACCGTCGGAGGAAGTATTTGCCCATTGGCGTGTCGAGACGCTGGTCCGGCTGCCCGACCGGCTAGTGGGTGAGCCAGGTCTGCACTGGGAAGAAGACACCTTCGTCGAAGCTGTACCCGGACATGCCGTTGGGCAGCGTCAGATTGTTGAAGTTCTGGACCCGCTCGGCAGCCACCTCCGAGAAGAGGTACTGCTCGATCCACAGATACGGGAGCTGTTTGGCCAGTTGCTCGTTCACGGTCCGGTAGGCGGTCTGCCTGGTGGCCTGGCTGGTCGTGTGCCGGCCCTCGAGCATGGCCGATTCGATGGTCGGGTCGTCCATCCGGGTGAAGTTGAGGCCGATGGTGCCGATGGGGGAGATGGTGGTCGTGCTCCACCACACGTAGTTGAGGTCGGGGTTGACGGCGCCGAACTGGTACGAGGTCACCGCCTGGAAATGGCCGAAGACGAAGTCGTCGATGATCGATGCCTGCTCCACCTCGGAGACGGTGATGTCGAACCCGACCTGTTGCCACATCTGCTGGATGGCCTGGACCACCTTGATCTCGAGCGGGTCGGGGATGGTGAGCAGGTTCAGCGTCGGCGTCCCGTGCTTGGCCTTGTACGCACTGACCAGATCCTTGGCCGCGCCCGGGTCGAAGGTCGGGTAGTGGGTGTTGCTGTAGTAGGGCGAGTCGGGTAGGAAGAGCCCGGTGGCCGGTTTGGTCGGCGGGCCGCCGATGATCTTCTGCACCTCGGCCTGGTCCATGCCCTTGGCCAGCGCCTGACGGATACTCAGATCGTTGGTCGGAGGGGTCACCATGTTGAGCATGATGAAGGCGAAGGTGGGCTGCCCGATCACACCGGTCTGGCTGTCGACCAGCTGGAATCCCGATCCCCCCGAGCCCGAGAAGTTGGTGATGGTGGTGGGGTTGACCGACTCGATCATGTCGACCCCGCCCGACCGGAGCGTCGACTCCCGCTGGCCGGTGTCGGGGATCGGCTTGAAGGTGATCGAGTCGAGGTAGGGGAGGCCCTTGCGCCAGTAGTTCGGGTTGCGGGTGGCCGTGAAGAAGCTGTTGGGCTGCCACTGCGAATAGATGAACGGACCGGTCCCCACCGGGACCAGGGTGCCCGACCCTCCGGCCGCCGCTTTCTGGATCATGGACTCCCCGACCACGTAGCCGACCTGGGTGGTGAGGCCGGAGGGGAAGGTCGGATTCGGGCCGGTCAGCGTATAGACCACCGTCATCGGGTCGGGCGTGGTCACCGAAGCGACCTGCTTGAGGGCGGTGCCGGTCAGCGCCGAAGCCTGCAGGGCGTCGAAGTTGGCCTTGACCACCGCCGAGGTGAGCGCCGAGCCGTCGCTGAACTTGACGCCCGACCGTAGCGTCATCGTCCACACCTCGAAGGTGGAGTTGCCGCTCATCGACTTGGCCAGGTAGGGCTGAATGCTGCCGTCGGCCGCCACCGCCATCAACGGGTCGTAGACGGTGTTGGCATAGAGGAACCCGTTGGTGTCCCAATGGTTGCTCGGCGGGTAGAAGCCGTCGATCTCGGCGATGGTCCCGACGGTGAGGGCTCCACCGAGCACCGGCGTGGCCGTCGAGACGCCCGGCTTGGACCCGCTGGCCGTGGTGGTCCCGGTCGACCCGGGGCTCGACGAACAGCCGGCCAGCACCGAGGAGGCCCCGGCCCCGAGGGCCACCGCACCTCCGGCGGCCATGCCCCGGGACAAGAAGGTACGACGACTCAGTTCATTGCCAAATGCCACAGAAGTCCCCCATCACTCTCCCCCTGCCCAGTTCCCAAAACTGCTGTTCACAAGACGGATGCACTCTGCCACAGGTTCGGCCCGTCGTGGGGGCACGTTACCGCCAAGTAGGTCCCGGGTCCATGGGTATCCCCGGGTCCGGGGGCGGGTATGGGGCCCCACCCCGTCCGCGCTGCTGGGTACCATGCCCCCCATGGATGTGGCTCCGTCGTCAGCTTCGGTGGTCGGTAGCGGCGGGGTCACCGCGCCGCCCGAGCCGGATCGGGAGGCCGACGAGGTTGGACCGATCGCCACCTCCGCCATCGACAGCTCGTCGTCGACCCGGCCGTCGGCCACCGTGCCCGGCCCGACTGGCGGCTCCGGTTCCGCCGACCCCGAAGGTCCTCCGTTCAGCCGGGTCACCACCGTCGCCATCGTCGTGGTCACCGCCCTGGTGCTCGCCTTGTCCCTGGCGTTGCGCTTCTGGACCAGATCGGACCTGTGGCTCGACGAGGCGCTCACCGTCAACATCGCCCGACTGCCCCTCCACCAGATTCCTTCGTTCCTCCGGCGGGACGGGTCGCCCCCGCTGTACTACGTCCTCCTCCACTTCTGGATGGGCTGGTTCGGTCAGTCGGACCTGGCCGTCCGATCGCTGTCCGGGGTCTTCGGGGTGATCACCCTCCCGCTGGTGTGGCTGGCCGGCCGGCGGCTCGGAGGGACCCGGCTGGGCTGGATCGCCCTCCTGCTGCTGGCCACCTCCCCCTTCGCCGTCCGCTACGCCACCGAGAGCCGGATGTACTCGCTGGTCGCCCTGCTCACCGTCCTCGGCTTCCTGGCCCTGGACCGAGTCCCTCCGGAACCCGCGCCCGGGCAACCTGGTGGCGGTGGGCGTGGTCACCGGGCTGCTGCTCTACACCCACTACTGGGCGCTCTACCTGGTGGGCACCGTCCTGTTGTGGCTGCTGTGGGAGGCCTGGCGGGGACGGGCGGAATGGCGGGCCGGGGCCCGGGCCTCGTTGGTGGCCACCTTCGTCGGGTGCCTCACCTTCTTGCCCTGGGTGCCCATCTTCTTGTTCCAGTCCCGCCATACCGGGACGCCCTGGGCCACCACGGCCAGCTTCGCCTCGATGGTGAGTGCGGTGTCCTCGTTCGCCGGTGGGGGCTCGAACTCGGGACGCGCCCTGGCCCTGATGATCTTCGGACTGGCCGGGTTGGGGGTCTTCGGCATGGCCGCCGGCCGGCGCCACATCGACCTCGACCTCCGCACCCGCCGGCTGACCCGGCCGCTGACCGTCGTGGTGATCGGCACCCTGGCCGCCGCCCTCGCCGGAGGGCTCCTGGCCAAGAGCACCTTTGACGCCCGCTACGCGTCGGTGGTGTTCATCCCGCTGATCCTGGTGGTGGCCGTCGGGGTGACCTGCTTCCTCGACCGCCGGGTCCGGTTGCTGGTCCTGGCCATCGCCGTGGCTGCCGGCCTGGCCGGGGCCATCCCCGACGTCACCACCAACCGCACCCAGGCCGGGCAGGTGGCCCGGGCCATCGCCGCCTCCGGGAAACCGGGGGACATCGTGGCCTACTGCCCGGACCAGCTCGGTCCGGCGGTGAACCGCCTCCTTCCCGAGGGCCGGTACCAGCAGACCACGTTCCCCCGGGGCACGGGTCCGGTCTTCGTCAACTGGGTCGACTATGCCAAGGCGGTCAAGGCGGCGTCGGCACTGGCGTTCGCCGAGCGACTCGAGTCGATGGCGGCCGCCTCCGGACGCCAGATCTTCCTGGTGTGGGGCGGCGGCTACCAGGGGTTCGGCCTCAAGTGCGAGGGCATCGTGCAGACCCTGCAGGAGAACCCCGACTATCGGGCCGAGCAGCTGGTCCAGGGGAATTCGGTCACGTTCTATCAGCCGATGTGGATGGTGCGTTTCACACCGACCAAACCCTGAGCCGGCCGGCGTGAACCCACCCGCATCCCGCACGGTCGGCGACGGCGGCGCCGGCCGCCGTCGGTGACGACCAGACAGGTCGGGCCGGGACGGCCGGGGGTGTCGGTGCCGGCAATGCCGGTGCCGGAAGGGTCAGGGCCGGTCGGGCCCGCGAACTGGCCGGTGGGTTCGGGCGGGCCGTCGTGGAGGTCCTCCCGGCCTGGATCGCCGCCCGTATCGTGGTGGCCTTCAGTCTCGTCCTCGCCCATCTGGTGGTGGACACGGTGCGTCCCAACAACGCCGCCGCCCACCTGCGGGTCCACGAGGGCCTCCTCGGCTGGGACGCCGGGTGGTACGAGGCCATCGCCGGGCACGGCTACGCGGCATCCGGTCGGCAGTCGGTGCGCTTCTACCCCGGGTTCCCGATGGCCGCCCGGGTGCTCGGGTGGATTCCGGGGATCGGCGTCGGAACGGCCCTGCTGGTGATCGCCAATCTGTGCGCCCTGGCCGCCATGGCCAGCCTCCTCGTCCTGGTACGCCGCGACTTCGGCGACCGTGCCTTGGCCCGGCGGTCGGTCTGGCTCCTGGCCCTGGCCCCGGCGGCGTACTCGCTGGTTCTGGGCTACGCCGACGCCGCCCTCATCCTCTGTGCCGTGACCACCTTCCTGGCCGCCCGGGCCGGGCGCTGGTGGTGGGCGGCGGTGGCCGGACTGGCCGCCGGCCTGACCCGACCGGTGGGCATCCTGCTGGTGGTGCCGGTGGTCATCGAAGTGTGGCGGGCACGTCCGCCTCGGGATCCTCGGGACGGGCAGAGACGGGGGCGCGGGGATGGGCAGGCAGGGGGGCGGGGATGGCCGCGCGCCGGTCACTGGGCCGCGCCGCTGGCCGCCGTCGCTGCCCCACTGGTCGGGACGGCGGCGTACCTGGGCTGGGTCGGCTCGCAGTTCGGCGATCCCTGGCTCCCGCTCCGGGTCCAGCAGCAGAACGGGCACCGGGGGGCCATCACCGTGCCGTTGGGCGCCATGTGGCACGACCTCGATTCGGTGGTCCACGGCCACCACCTGGGCAGCGCCCTCCACATCCCGTGGGTGCTGATCAGCGTGGCCCTCCTGGTGGTGGCGTTCCGGCGCCTGCCTCTCTCCTACGCCGCCTTCGCCACCGTCGTGGTGGCCGTGTCGGTCACCAGCTCCAACCTCGATTCGTTCGAGCGCTATGCGCTCGGCGCTTTTCCCCTGGTCATCGCGGCGTCCACCCTCACTGCCCGGCGAGGCGTGGAGTTGGCCGTCCTGATCGTCGTCGGGGCCGGGATGGCGGGCTACGCCTTCCTCGCCTTCATCGGCGTGGTGGTCCCCTGACCCCCTCTGCACCCTGGTCCCCTGACCCCGTTGCACCGCCGGACACCCTTGCCTTCACCGGGAGCAGGTGCCGACCAACTATTCTTCCACTGCCCGTAGCATCACCGGGTGCCCCTGTCGGGAGGGCGCCCGGGGGAGGTCCCGTGGGAGGCGGGCCCGTGCATGGCATGCTCTGGTCGGGGGATCCACCGGACGACACGATCACGGGTGGCTCGGTCCCGGGCCGGGTCACGGCGGGAGCGCTCCCCAGCTCCGCCGAGATGAGACGAGACGAGCGACAACACCGCCGACACCACCAGAATCGAGAGGACCCCGACGCAGTGCCGACATCCGAACCACATTCCGCGCATCCACCCGAAGCCACCGAAGGAGGCGGTGCCCCGTCCTCGCCGTCGGTTTCGTCGGATCGACCCGTGGTGGTCATCGGTGCCGGTCCGGCCGGGCTCACCGCCGCCCGCCAGTTGGCTGCGGCCGGCGATCCGGTGGTGGTCGTCGAGGAGGACACCGTCGTCGGAGGGATCAGCCGCACCGTCGAGCGCGACGGGTGGCGGTTCGATATCGGGGGCCATCGCTTCTTCACCAAGGTGCGGCCGGTGGAGGAGTTCTGGCATCAGGTCCTCCCCTCCGAGGACTTCCTGCTCCGACCGCGGATGAGCCGCATCTTCTACGACGGCAAGTTCTACGACTACCCGATCAAGCTCGGCAACGCCCTCTCCAACCTCGGGGTGGTGGAGGCCTTCTTGTGCGGCCTGTCCTTCCTGTGGGTCCGGATCCGGCCACCGAAGGACCTCACCACCCTCGAGGGTTACATCGTCTCCAACTACGGATGGCGGCTCTACCGGCATTTCTTCAAGACCTACAACGAGAAGCTGTGGGCCGTCTCCGCCTCGGAGATCTCCGCCGACTGGGGCGCCCAGCGGATCAAGGGCATGTCGTTGTGGAACGCGGTGTGGGAGCCGATCCGGGCGTCGGTGGCCGGCAAACGACGAGACAAGTCGAAGCAGCTGACCAGCCTCATCGAGGAGTTCGAGTACCCCAAGTTCGGCCCGGGCATGATGTGGGAGCGGTGTGCCGAGCAGGTGGTCGGCATGGGGGGCACGATCCGGATGTCGACCACGGCGAGCAAGGTCCACGTCGAGGACGGGGCGGCCGTGGCGGTGACCGTCGCCTCGGGGGGCGCCACCGAGCGGATCGACACCTCGCACGTCATCTCCTCCATGCCCCTCACGGCACTGGCCCGGATCGTCGATCCTCCCGTGCCCGACGAGGTGCTCACCGCCGCCGACGACCTCCACTACCGCGACTTCCTCACCGTGGCCCTGGTCGTCCCCGAGGAGCGCGGCTTCCCCGACAACTGGATCTACATCCATTCGCCGGACGTCAAGGTGGGCCGGATCCAGAACTTCGGGACCTGGTCGCCGTACCTGGTGAAGGACGGGCGGACCTGTCTGGGTATGGAGTACTTCGTGTTCGAAGGCGACGAGCTGTGGACCTGCAGCGACGACGAGCTGGTGGCCCTGGCCACCAAGGAGTTGGCCACCATCGGCCTGGTCGACCCCTCCGATGTCGAGGTCGGCTACGTGGTCCGGATGCCCAAGGCCTACCCGGTGTACGACGACGTCTACCGGAGCAACGTGGAGGTCATCCGCCGGTGGTTCGAGGAACATGCCCCCAACGTCCACCCGGTGGGGCGGAACGGCATGCACAAATACAACAACCAGGACCACTCGATGTACACCGCCATGCTCACCGTCGAGAACATCCACGGTTCCGACCACGACATCTGGGCGGTCAACGTCGAGGAGGAGTACCACGAGACCAGTGACACCCGCTCCGCCTCGGGAGCCGGCGGAACCGGGACGCGACGCGCCGATCATCCCTCGCGGGGCCGCCAAGGTCGGGAACGTGACGACGAACGCCACCACCTAGTGGAGCAGGGCACCGAGGAGTCGGCCGCCCCTGAGCGCTCCTCCTTCCCCTGGTGGATCGCGGCGACCTGCGCCGTCGGGTTGGCGCTCCGTCTGGTCTACGTCTTCGTCACCAAGGCCGGCGTCCCTCTGGGGAAGGGCGATGCCTTCTACTATCACGGGCAGGCCCAGTTCAATATCGACGGCCGCTGGTTCGTCGACCCGATCACCCTCCTGGCCAAGCACCCGGTGGCGGCGCTGATCCCCTCGGCCCAGCATCCCCCCGTCTTCACCCTGCTGCTCACGGCCGGCGACGTGGTCGGGGTGCAGAGCATTAATTCGCAGCTGGTGTTGGAGTGCCTGATCGGCACGGCCACCATCGCCCTCACCGGCATGGTGGCCAAGGATCTGGTCACACCGCGGGCCGGCGTCATCGCCGCGGTCATCGCCGCCCTCTACCCCGGGTTCTGGGTCTTCGATGGTGAGGTGATGTCCGAGGCCCTGGTCATGCTGCTGGCCGCGGTCACCATCCTGGCCGCCAACCGGTGCTTCCGGGAGTTCACCACCGGCCGGCTCGTCGTCCTCGCCCTGCTCACCGGCGTCTGCGCGCTGACCCGGGCCGAGCTGGTCCTGCTGATACCGCTGGTGGCCCTGCCCACGGTGTTGTGGCAACGGTCTCTGGCCTTCCGCCGGCGGATCGCCCTGTGCGGCCTGGCCGTGGCCGTGGCCGTGGCGCCGATGCTTCCCTGGTTCGCCCGCAACGTCGCCGTCTTCCATCACCCGGTCTACCTCTCCGACCAGTTGTCGGTCACCTTGGCCGCGGCCAACAACGCCGAGACCTACCACGGGCCGTTGACCGGTTCGTGGTGTTACACCTGCCTGCTCGCCGTCCGCTTCCCACCGGGTGACGACGAGTCCGACAAAGGGGTCTACTGGCAGAAGCAGGCCGAGCGGTACATCAAGGCCCACAAGATGCGGGCCCTCGAGGTGGCCGTCGACCGGGTCGGACTCGAGTGGGGTCTCTACCAGCCGCTGCGGGTGGCCGACCAGAACTTCCTCGAGGGATGGCCGGACCCGGTGTCGGACGCCTGGCTCATCTGGTACTACCCGTTGCTGGCCCTGGCCGTGGGCGGCGCCGTCATCCTCCGCAGACGTCGCCAGCCCATCTACCCCTTGATGGCGATGTTCATCGTGACCGCGGTCACCGCGTTCCTCATCTACGCCAACGACCGGTTCCGGAGCGAGTCCGAGGTGGCCATCGTGGTGCTGGCCGCCGTGTCCCTCGACGCCGTCTGGTCGTCCCTGGCCGGCCGCCCCCGCCCCCCCGGGGCACCGCCCTGCGCCGGTTCCCGCCGGGGGATGAACCCGAGATCCGGGCCCCCCAGGAAGCCGCGGTATGACCGAGCCCGCAGACGAGCGACCGGGTCCGTCGCGGAACGGGACGGGCCCCCCGGCCGACGCGGCATCGCCGGGCCTCGACATGATCCTCGAGGAGATCGACCAGGTGGTGGAGCCGGTCACCGAGTCGGTGGCCATGGCGCCGGCGGTCGGTATCGCCGTCGCCGGCGGTCCGATGATCACACTGCCCGAGGACGACCGGCCGCAGCCCGCGGCACGCGGTGCCGCAGACTCGGTCCGCTCCGGCCTGCTCCAGGCCGGACCGGTGGCCATCGCCGGCCTGGTCGTCAACGGGGCGGGGGCGCTCCTGGTCATCGCCGTGGCCCGGTTGGTCACCCCCCAGGCCTACGGGGCCATCGCCCAGCTGCTCGGGTTGTTCTTCATCCTGTCGATGCCCGGCTCCGCCGTCCTGGTCGGCGTGGTGCGGCGGGTGACCGCGCTGCAGAACGCCGGCCGCGGTCCATTGGTCAAGGTGTGGGTGGGGAAGGTCCACCGGATCCTCCTGGTGGCCCTGGCCGTCGAGGTGGTGGTGGTCGTCCTCATCCAGGGATGGATCGCCCGTCAACTGTCCCTGCCCGACAGCCAGGGGATCGTGTTCATCCTGGTGGCGGCCGGCATCTGGATCCTCCTGTGCGTGGATCGGGGGCTGCTCCAGGCCCACCGGAGCTACCGCGGCCTGGCCGGGAACCTCCTCATCGAAGGTGGCGTCCGCACCTTCTGCGTGCTGGTACTGGTCGTCGCCCACCTGGGGGTGGGGGGGTATGCCCTCGGCGTCCTCCTCGGCGAGGGCGTGGCCACCGTGCACGCCCACTGGTTGGCCTCGAAGACCTGGACGCTCGAACCCGGACCCGCAGCCGTGGTCCCTGACGCTCGAGTCCGTCCCGATTCCGCACTGGTGCGGCGGAAGCTGATGGCCGACGTCTCAGCGGCGTTCGTCGGTCTGGCCCTGCTCGGCCTCCTCCAGAACGTGGACGTGATCCTGTTGGGCCGCCTGGACCACGCCAACGTCGGCCCGTACGCCGCCATCTCGGTGGCATCCAAGGCTCTGGTCTTCGGTGCCCTGGCCCTCGGCGCCTACCTGCTGCCCGAGGCCACCATCCGCTGGAACGAGGGCGGGCACGCCATCCGCCAGCTCGGGGTGACCCTCATCTTCCTGGCCGTGCCGGCCGCGGTGCTGCTGGTCATCTCGGTGTTCATCCCCCGGTGGTTCCTCACCGTGGTCTTCTCGGCCAAGCTGAGCTCGGCCGCTCCCGCGTTTGCTCCGCTGGTCGGGGCCATGATCTTTCTCTCGTTCTCGGTACTGATCACCAACTATCTCTTCGGCACCGGCTCCCGTTGGATCGTGCTGTTGCTGGCCGGCGGGTCGGGACTCGCCCTGGTGCTGGTCGATGCGGCCGGCGGGCAGACCGTGGCCACGGCCCGGGCCGACCTGTTGGCCCAGGGGGTGCTGGCCCTGGCCATGGGCGTGGCCTTCGTCGCCATCCACCGGAAGCACCGCGGTCAGCACTGGTCGCTCGGAAAGGGGATGACCGAACGGCTCCGCCGCACCGCCGACCGCGGTCCCGGATGAGAGTTCGGGGTCGGGTGGCGCGCACCGATACACTGAGCCCCCACACCGGTGGCAGGCCGCAGACCAGGATGGGAATGGAGAGATCCGAGTATGAGGCATGGGACCGGGGAGACCGCTGCCACTCGGGCCGTGGGCGTGCACACGGACGAGGAACCAGCGACCCGCCTGGTGCCGGTCGAGGATCTGCCCGGGCCCGGCCCTGACGGGGATCCCGCCCTCTGGCCGTCGCCGATGGTGACCAGTCGTGGATCGGGGAGCCGCCCCACGCCGTTCAGCCAACCCGGCCTCCAGCAATTCGCCAACCTCTCGGTCGGTGAGATCGCCGAACGGGCTGGGCTCAAACGGATCGATCTGGTGGCCTGGCGTGACTTCGAGGATCCCGAGGCGGGAGGCTCCGAGCTCCATGCCCACCGGGTGATGACGGCCTGGGCCAAGGCCGGCATCGACGTGTCGATGACCACGTCGTCGGTCCCCGACGGCCGCACGGTGGTCCGGCGCGACGGTTACCGCGTCGTGCGCCGGTCCGGTCGCTACGCAGTGTTCCCCCGGACGATGCTCTCGGGAGCCTTGGGCCGCATCGGTTCCGGCGACGGCCTGGTCGAGATCTGGAACGGGATGCCGTTCTTCTCGCCCTTGTGGGCCCACTGCCCGCACATCGTCTTCCTCCACCACGTCCACGCCGAGATGTGGAAGATGGTCCTCCCGGCCGGGATGGCCGAGAGCGGGTACGCCATCGAGCACCGGGTGGCCCCTCCCGTCTACCGGCGGACCCGGATCGTCACCCTGTCCTCGTCGTCCAAGCGGGAGATCGTCGAACTGCTCGGCATCCCCGGCCCACGGGTGTCGGTCACGCCGCCCGGTGTCGAACCCCAGTTCTCTCCGGGCGGCGAACGCTCCGTCGTCCCGTTGGTGGCCGCGGTCGGCCGGTTGGTGCCGGTGAAGCGGCTCCATCTGCTCGTCCAGGCCCTGGTCGACCTCAAGCCGGGCCATCCCGGCCTGCAGGCCGTCATCGCCGGTGAGGGGTACGAACGCCCCGCCCTCGAGGCCCAGATCCGCGCCGCGGGAGCCGAATCGTGGATCTCCCTCCCCGGGTTCCTCTCCGAGGAGGACCTGATCGATCTCTACCGGCGGGCCTGGGTCGTGGCCTCCACCTCGTTGCGCGAAGGCTGGGGCATGACGCTCACCGAGGCCGGTGCCTGTGGGACTCCTTCGGTCGTGTCGAGGATCAGTGGTCACGAGGACGCCGTGCGGGACCGGGTCACCGGCATCCTGGTCGATCGACCCGATCAATTCGCCGGTGCCATCGACGCGGTGCTCCGCGACGATGTCCTGCGGAAGCAGCTCGGGATGGCCGCCCTCGATCACTCCTCGCAATTCACCTGGGACGCCACCGCCCGCGGCACGCTGGCCGCCCTTGGCGCCGAGGTACTGGCGAAGCGATAGGGGACTGCGAAACCGCTCAGACCGCGCCCTCACGCCACGGGTGGGGGCCGCTGGTTGCGCTGGCGGTTGTGGGTGGGGCACAGCAGCCGGCCGTTCTCCTGGGTGGTGGGTCCGCCGAGGGCCCAGGGCTGGATGTGGTCGACCTGACAGGAGGGGGCGGCCACATCGCAGTAGGGGTGGGTGCACTGTCGGTCCCGCACCTCGATGGCCCGCCGGGTGGCCCCGGCGAACAACCGGGCCCGGGGGCTGATCTCGACCCGGCGGCCGGGAGCGAACACGGCCCGCTCCAGGTCGGCCCGGTCCAGCCAGGGCAGGAGGGCGCCGGGGGGGACCACGGTGCCGTCCTCCAGCTGACAGATCCTCCCGTGCAGGGTCTCGTACCCGACCAGGACGGTGAACAGCGGTGCCGGCCGGCGGGCGTCTTGGGGGGCACTCTTCGACCGGGTGGCCATCTCGACCAGGGCGTCGGCCCGGCGCTGGCCGGGGGTGCGGAGAAGCTCGGCCGGGGTCGGGTCGTGGCCGAGGGCGTCCCGGGCCTCGGCCCACTCGGCCTCGAACAGGTCGTGCTCCAGCCGTTCGAGCTCGGCCGAGACGATGGCCCCCGAGATCGGATCGAGGGTCATGGCCCCGAGCCAGGAGCCGGCGAAGCCGGTGACCAGGTAGACGTCACGGCGGGCCCGGCGGGCTTCGGCCTCGGCGTCGGCGCCCTCGGGGTCGGCCAGCTGCTTCCAGTAGGCCACCGCCTGGCAGAACTGGTCGAAGCGCAGATGACAGGCCTGGCCCACGAGCAGGGCCTCGTCCCGGGCCAGGGCCTCCTCGGTCTCGGGACCGGACAGGGAGGCCATGACCTCGACGTGGGCGCCGGCGATGTCGCCGTTGGTCCAGGCCCGCTCGGTCTCGGGCAGGGTGTGAAGGGCCCGGCCCCGGCGCACCCGGCGGCGGGCCTCGGCCTTCGGGATCCGGCACCGGACCGACAGCCAGGCCGAGGCGGTGCGGGCCCCGTCGGGGGCCCAGTGGCCGGCCCGGTCGAAGGCGGCCGTGGCCCGGGTGGTGAGCGCCTCCAGGCGGGCCAGCTGGCGCTGGAGGGAGACGACCGACTCCGGGTCGGCCAAGACGGCGGGGTCGACCCGGCCCAGCCGGTCGAGGGCCTCGGTGAGGGCATCGAGGGAGACGGGATCGAGCGAGCCGGCGTCGAGGGTGAGGGCATCGACCGAGCCGGCTCGGGGGTGAGGGCATCCACTTCCACGAGGCCAGTCCAGCACCGGGGTGTGACAGCACCCGGGTCGGGCCGAGGTCGGGCCGATGGACGACGGACCGGGCTGGTCAGGACCCCCGGTCCGGCTTATCGGCGACCCGCCCTCCGCCGCGCCGTCGTCGGCGTCGTAGGACGACCTCGACCACTCCGTCGGCTCCGAGGAACACCACCCCGGCCCAGGCCAGGTCGCTGGCCTTCTGGAACGAGAGGGTCCAGGAGCCGTCGGCCGGCACGTGCAGTGCCGCCTGGTGAGCGGCGGTGTACCAACCGGCGGCCACGATGCCGCCGATGGCCACCAGCCCGAGGATGATGCGCAGTCGGGGAACGAGCAGGACCACGGCGCTGGCCGCGCCCACCGCCAATCCGACCCAGACCGAGGAGATCGACCCGCCCACGACCCCGGTGATCAGGCCGGTGAGCAGAGCCACCCACACCGGTGCCCGGGGCGACTCGGCCCGGAAGGGGACGACCAGGGAGGCGCCTCCGGTCTGGTCCCCGGTCTGTTCGGATCCGACGGCCACGCCGACGACAGCGTCACCGGACCAGCCCTCCGTGCCGGGTACGACCACCCCGGCCCCGGCCCCGGCCTCAGCATCAGCCGCGGTTCCAGGATCCCCAGCCGGCTCCTGCCGCCCCAACTCCTGCCGCCCCAGTTCCTGCCGCCCCAGTTCCTGCCGCCCACGCCCCCGCCCGTGCCGCCCACGCCCCCGCCCGTGCCGCCCCGACCCGTGCCGCCCACGCCCCCGGCCTCGCCTCCGCCGCAGACGGACCGGGACGAAGGCCAGGACCAGGCAGACGATGATGGCGGCCAGCGAGATCAGCAGGGCCACGTCCACCCGTTTCTGGGGTTGCCATGACAGCGACACCGAGAGGGTGCCGTCGTGGATGGCGGGTCCGAGCGAGTCGAGGTCGAGGCGCCACCCGTTGGCGAAACCGTCGATCAGGACGGGCGGACCGAGGGAGCCGCCGCCATCGACCGAGGCCTTCCATCCGGCGTTGATGCTCTGTCCGAGGACGAGGTCGACCGGGGCCTGGCCGCCACCGGCATGGACCCCCAGCACCGAGAGGTGGATGGACGTCGAGGTCTGGCTGTCCACGTGGACCACCGGCGAGGGCGACACCGTCGGAGGGGCCAGGGAGGTGGGGGAGGCCAGCGGCATGGCGCCGCCGTCGGGAGCCGAATCGAAGGCCAGCTGGTTGATGTCGAACCCGGTGACCTGACCCGGGTTCGACTGCAGGGTGTGGCTGCCGGGGCCGAGGGCCACGCCGTCGGCGTCGGGACCGCACAGGGACACGGTGAGGGTCTGCCGGTCGAGCGCGGTGGTGGTCGAACCGGTGACCTCCACCCACAGCGGGGCCCCGTCCACGCTCAGCAGGTCGCTCCGGCACGATGCCGGGATGTCGGAGGGCACCGGGGCGGCCTGCAGCCCGGGGATCCCCACCTCGGCGATGCCGAGGGGCATGGCGATCGGCTCCTGTGAGTAGTAGTTGGGGGTGGTCTCGAGCCTGACCCCGTCGACGGTGATCCGGATGACCTGGCCGGTCAGCGCCGGGAAGGAGACGGGCACGTCCACCACCGAGCCGGGGACCGGGCTGTCGGCCAGAGGCGGCAGGGCCACCGTGGCCGTCTGGCCGTCGGCCGAGACGGTCAGCCCGGTCGGCACCGAGTGCTGGCCGTCGGCCACGATCTGCAGGTCCAGGTGGTCGAAGGTGATCGGTTGGGGCAGCCGGTACTCGAGCCAGTCGCCCGTCTGGTGGGTGGCCGCCGAACCCCGGCTCCCACAGGGTGGCCGGGTTCCCGTCCAGAGGTGGCGATGGCGCCGGCCCGGAGGTCTCCGGGGAGTCGGCCCAGCGAGTAGGCCACGATGCCGCTGCCGTCGGCCCCGGGTCTCCCCACCAGGCGGTCGATCTCGTCATCGGGGATGAGCGGGGAGATGGTGGCCGACCCGGTCATCGAGAAGCTCCGCGCCGTGGGCAGCCAGAAGGTGCGGTTGAGCGAGGTCTCGGTGTCGTAGAACGGCGGGGTGCCCGAGCTGCGCAGCCGGGTCATGACCAGGCTCAGTCGGTCGGCGGCGGAGGAGGCCCCGGCCGCCCGCAACAGATCCTGGGGCATCGAGATGATCTCGCTGGCGGTCACGCCGGGGATCTCCACCTCGGCGAAGCCGACCGAACTCCGCGAGGTCACCGGCACCGACGGGTCGGCCACGTGCACCTCGGTGATGGTGACGCGGAGTCTGGTGAAGGTCCGGGACGGGAAGGTGACCACCTGCCCGGGCGGTGTCAGGGACGCGGGGCCGAGGGGGACCGAGACCGGGTGCCGGCCGTCGAAGGTGATGGTCACCTTCGAGATCGACCGGTCGGGATCGCCGGTCTGGGGCTGCACGAAGGTGAGCGAGCTCTCGGTCGTCGGGATGGTCCAGGACCACCTGCCACCACTGGCCCTGGGGCGGGGCGAAGGAGTTGTCCACCCAGGCCGTCTGGGTGTTGCCGTCGATGGCGCTGAAGGGCCGGTCCTCGGGGAGGTAGGTGATCGAGGACCCGTAGGACGAGGCACTGACCGATGCGATCCCGCTGTACACCGCGGTGGACTGGGCGTCGGCCGGCGCCTTCGGAAAGAGGTTGAGCGGCTCGTCGGCCGGGTTGGTGGTGTCCGGGCCCTGGGCCGCCGTCTCGGTGGCACCGGTGTTCTCGGAGAGGGTGTTCCACTCCATGGCCCGCTTGCGGTTGGTGTCGGTGACGACCAGGTCGGCCGGCGCGCCCAGGGTGGCCTTCTTCAGGGGGGCATCGGTGTCGAGCGTGCCGGCGTAGAGGATGCTCGGGTTGCCGGCCAGCAGGCCGACCGAGGCCGCGCCCACGATGCCCGAGGCGTCGCCGTCGACCACCAGTGGGGTCTTGGTCGACTCGGTCCGCACCACCGGGCGGGGGTCGGCGACCGTGTAGGAGACCAGTGGCGCCGTCCATCCCTGGTTGGGCGGACGGGCCAGCGCCGCCTCGTCGAAGTGGGGGACCAGGGGCACGTTCGGCCTCGGGGCGCCGTAGGAGACGGGATCGCTGAGACCGGCCGGGGTGGTGGCCAGGTCCAACGCCACCTGCTGGGGGTTGGCCGTGTCGTAGCGCTCGTAGGCCTGGTCGTACTGGACGAGCACGTCCCCGGCGCTCATCAGGGAGGCCATCGGGGCCAGCGCGTTCCAGTCCATGGTGCCGTCCTGCAGCGGGGTGTCCACCGCCTGCAGGGTGTCGGCGGTGGCCAGCGAGCCCATGATCTGCTGCTCGTGGGTCACGAAGGGTCGGGTCATCAGCCCGGGGTAGACCGTGTCGATGGTGTCCCCCCACCGGTAGGCGGCGAAGTTGTTGCCGGGCAGGGCGTACACCCTGGTCCCGGGGTGGGACGAGTTGAGGGCGGCGGCGGCCTGGCGCACGGAGAGCGGGGGGGCCGCCGGTTGGGTGAAGCCGTTGGCGATGATGCCCCCGGTCCACAGGGGCGCGGTGGCCCCGGCCACCGCGGCCAGGGCGAACCCGCCGATGACCAGCCCGGTGCGGCGCACCCGGGCGGCCACCGCACTGACCCCGGCTCCGAGGAAGATGGCCAGGCCGAGGATGACCACCGGCGAGGCCCGGTCGGTGGAGCGCAGGGCCAGTCCGGCGGTGGTGTCCACCAGGAAGGACTTGATGACCGATCCGACCGTGGAGGGATCGGCGTACGGGTTGGGCCCGACGGCCAGCACCATGCCCACCACGGTGATGAACACGAAGTAGGCCCGGTACCGCCACCGGGTGAAGACGGCGGCGATGAAGCACAGCACGGGGACGACGAAGCTGACGCCGATCAGCCACAGGTTCTGGGTGTACGCCACCGCCGACTGGGTCCAGGGACCGATCCGGTCCGATCCGTAGAAGTACCAGTAGCCCAGCCCCCGGATGATCTCCGAGGCCAGCGAGGCGTTGCTGGTGGCGGGGACGGTCTCGGTGTACTTGAGGACGTTGACCCCGTAGGCCGCCTCCACCTGGAGCCCGACCGCCCACCACAACGAGACCAGCGCGCTGAGCAGGCCCACCTTCCAGGCCACCCCCCAGGCCCGGCGCCAGGTGGCCTCGCGGGCCACCACCACGGCGTAGGGGAGCCACAGCACCGGGGCGATGCCCACGAAGAGGATCGAGCTGGCATTGATGCCGCTGACCAGGGCCACCACCAGGGCGAACAGGGCCGGATAGCGCCAGCCTCCCACCCGGAGGGCGAGGATGACGAAGGCCACCATCCAGGGCAGTCCCGACCACGGCAGCAGGATCACCGAGATGCGTCCCGAGTACTGGAGCACGTAGGGGGTGAACATGAAGGCGATGGCGGCCACGTAGCGGCCCGGGCCGGTGAGACCGATGGTCCGGCACAGGTAGAGGGCGCCGGCGCCGGCGGCGAAGAGCAGGCCGCCCATCCACAGGCGCTGGGCGATCCACAACGGCACGTGGAGCTCGGCCATGGCCCAGAAGAACGGCCCCATGGGGAGGAGGTAGCCGATGTTCTGGTGGGTCACCGTCCCGAGAGCCACGCCCGGGTCCCACACCGAGACGGCGTCCCGGACGTAGCGGCCCGGATCGAGATAGAGGTAGGTCTTGGTGTCGTCGCTCACCAGGCCGGGGCGGGACCACAGCATGGGGACCAGGGCCAGCACGGCCAGGGCCGAGTAGTCGACGACGGCCCGCAGACGGCTGGGCGAGCGGAGTCGGCGGTAGAGCGACCGGTCCGAGGACAGGCCTGGGGGCGCGACGGTGGAAGGTTGGGGATCCGACACGAGTGATCGGTAGTGTAAACAACCGACGACCAGCGAAGGATTCACTGCCGCACGTGCGCGCCACGGGCCGGCCACGACCTCGGGAGCCCACATGAGCGAGAACGGAACGGACCCGGGGGGCCGGGCGGTGGTCGACCCGGTCCGCCGGCCGCGGCCGGCCCGGCGGCTCACCGGCGAACGGCCCATGGAGGGCGTGACCCCCGATTCGCTGCTCGCCCTGCACGCCGCCGGCTACCGGACGGTGATCGAGCGGCTGGGCCCCGGGACCATGCTCGACGTGGGCTGCGGCCAGGGGTTCGAGTCGGCCCGCTTCCTGTCCGGGGACCGGGCCGTGGTCGGGGCCGACTACAGCGCCGACGCGGTGTCGGTGGCCAAGGACCGGTGGGGCGGTGACGGCCTGCAGGTGGCCCAGATGAACGCCCTCTCCCTCGGCTTCGCCCGGGCCAGCTTCGGCTGGGCCTGCTCCTCGCACCTCATCGAGCACTTCGACGACCCCGAGGGGCACGTCAGCGAGCTGTCCCGGGTGCTGGCCGACGACGGGACCGTCTTCTTCCTCACCCCCAACGCCCCGGCCGACTTCGAGAACCCCTTCCACATCCACCTCTTCGAGCCGACCGAGCTGGCCGAGATGCTGGGCCGGCACTTCCACGACGTCACCGTGCAGGGCCTCGACGCCGTGCCCCGGGTCAAGGCCGACTTCACCGCCCGGAGGGTCAAGGCCGACAAGGTGCTGGCGCTGGACGTGTTCGACCTCCGCCACCGGATCCCGCGGTCGTGGTACGTCGGCATCTACACCCGGGTGCTGCCGGTGGCCTACCGGCTCATCGCCCGGGGCGACTCGGGGGGGATGACCGGGATCACCGCCGACGACTTCTTCGTGACCGACCAGCTCGACCGGACCACCATGGTGCTGTTCGCCACCGCGTCCCGGCCGCGGCGCCCGGTCTGACCGGGCCGGGAGGATGCTCACGGTCGGCCTCACCGGCGGGATCGGCGCCGGGAAATCGACGGTGGCCGGGTTGCTGGTCGACCACGGGGCCCAGCTGGTCGACGCCGACCTGGTGGCCCGCGAGGTGGTCGTCCCCGGCGGCCCCGCCTACCAGCCGCTGATCGACCGGTTCGGCCCGGAGATCGTGGGCCCGGGGGGCGTGATCGACCGTCCCACCCTGGCCGGGATGGTCTTCGGCCATCCCGACGCCCTGGCCGACCTCAACGCCATCACCCATCCCGCCATCGGGGTCGAGATGATCAACCGCCGGGACCGGTTCGCCGGGACCGACGAGATCGTGGTCATGGACATCCCGTTGCTCAAGGCCATCCACCGCCAGACGCTGTCGCTGGCCGCGGTGATCGTGGTCGACACCCCGACCGCCCTGGCCCTCGAGCGGCTGGTGACCCTGCGGGGGATGGACCCCGCCGACGCCGAGGCCCGGATCGGCTCCCAGATCGACCGCTCGGCCCGGCTGGAGGGCGCCGACCTGGTGGTCGACAACTCGGGCGACCACGCCCACCTCCAGGCCGAGGTGGACCGGGTGTGGACGGTGCTGACCGGGCTCCGCGACCGGAACTGACCGCCCCGGGAGGGACCTCGGGCGCGCCCCGACGACGCGCCCTACCGGCCCCGGGCGGCGATGTCGCACCCTCCCGGTACCATCGGCGACATGCCCGAATTCGAGGTCGTGTCGCCGTTCCGCCCCGCCGGCGACCAGCCGGAGGCCATCGCCGGGCTGGTGGCCGGGCTCGAACGGGGCGACCGCTACCAGACACTGCTGGGCATCACCGGATCGGGCAAGACGGCCACCATCGCCTGGACCATCGAGGCCGTCCAGCGGCCCACCCTGATCGTCGAGCCGAACAAGTCGCTGGCCGCGCAGCTGGCCGCCGAGCTCAAGGAGTTCTTCCCCCACAACCGGGTCGAGTACTTCGTCTCCTACTACGACTACTACCAGCCCGAGGCGTACGTACCGTCGTCGGACACCTACATCGAGAAGGACTCCTCCATCAACGACGAGATCGACCGGCTGCGCCATGCGTGCACGTCGAGCCTGCTGCTCCGGCCGGACACCATCGTGGTGGCCTCGGTCTCGTGCATCTACGGGTTGGGATCACCGGAGGAGTACCGCGACCGCATCGTGGCCCTCCACCCCGGTGAGGTGCACGACCAGCGCTCGCTGCTGCGACGGCTGGTCGAGCTCCAGTACTCGAGGAACGACGTCAACCTGTCCCGGGGGCAGTTCCGGGCCCGGGGCGACACCGTCGAGATCCATGCCGCCTACGAGAGCCACGCTGTCCGTATCGAGTTCTTCGGCGACACCGTCGAGCGCATCCGGCCCTTCGACGTGCTCACCGGCGAGATCGGCGACGAGCTCGACGAGCTGGTCGTCTTCGCCAACACCCACTACGGCACCGGCGACGAGCGGATGAAGCTGGCCGTGGCCAGCATCGAGGCCGAACTGCGCCAGCGGCTCCCCGAGCTCGAGGGCGCCGGCAAACTGCTCGAGGCCCAGCGGCTCCGCATGCGCACGGAATACGACCTCGAGATGCTGGCCGAGACGGGGGTGTGCAGCGGCATCGAAAACTACAGCCGGCACCTCGACGGCCGGGCCGCGGGGGAGGCCCCCTTCACCCTCCTCGACTTCTTCCCGAAGGACTTCCTGGTCGTCCTCGACGAGAGCCACGTGGCCGTCCCCCAGCTCCGGGGCCAGTACGCGGGCGACCGGTCGCGGAAGGAGACCCTGGTCGACCACGGGTTCCGCCTGCCGTCGGCCATGGACAACCGACCGCTCCGGTTCGAGGAGTTCGTCGAGCGCACCGGCCAGACCATCCTGTTGTCGGCCACCCCCGGCCCGTGGGAGCTCGAGCACAGCGCCAACGTGGTCGAGCAGGTGATCAGGCCCACCGGCCTGGTCGACCCCGAGGTGGACATCCGGCCCACCACCGGCCAGATCGACGACCTCCGCGAGCGGATCGAGGCCACCGTGGCCGCCGGCCACCGGGTGCTGGTCACCACCCTGACCAAAAAGATGGCCGAGGACCTGGCCGACTACCTCGCCGAGCAGGGGGTCAGGGTCCAGTACCTGCACTCCGACGTCGACACCATGGCCCGCATCGAAATCCTCCGCGAGCTGCGGCTCGGGACCTTCGACGTCCTGGTGGGGATCAACCTCCTCCGCGAGGGCCTCGACCTGCCCGAAGTGGCCCTGGTGGCCATCCTCGACGCCGACAAGGAGGGCTTCCTCCGCTCGGCCTCGTCGCTCATCCAGACGATGGGCCGGGCCGCCCGGAACATCGACGGCCGGGTGGTCATGTACGCCGACACCGTCACCAACTCGATGACCGTGGCCATCGGCGAGACCCAGCGCCGCCGGGCCCGGCAGATCGCCTACAACGAGGCCCACGGGATCGATCCCCGGTCCATCTCCAAGTCGGTGACCGACATCCTCGAGCGGGTGCGGGGCGAGGGCATCGGGTCGGCGGCCATCAGCTCGGGGCCGAACAGCCGGTCGGCGGCCGACCGGGCCCAGAAGGGCCGGGCCGCGGCGGTCGACCCCCGGGCCGCGGCGGCGGAGATGGCCCAGGCCATCGGCCCCGACGCCGACGAGCTCTCGGCCCTCATCCACCGGCTCGACGCCGAGATGAACCGGGCCGCCGAGGAGCTCCGGTTCGAGGAGGCAGCGTTGCTCCGCGACGAGATCACCGAGCTGCGGGCCCTGTTGACCCGCGATCCGGTCGACGGTTCGGCCGTGCTGGCGGGCGCCACCGCCGACATCGAGGTGACCGCTGACCTCTGACCGCAGGAGCCGGTCGCGTGCACCGGTATCCTCACCCGGGATGGCTGATCGACTGGTGGTACGTGGCGCGCGCGAGCACAACCTGCAGGACGTCTCGCTCGACCTGCCGCGCGACCGGCTGATCGTCTTCACCGGGCTGTCCGGATCGGGGAAGTCGTCCCTGGCCTTCGACACCATCTACGCCGAAGGGCAGCGCCGCTACGTGGAGTCGCTGTCCGCCTACGCCCGTCAATTCCTCGGGCAGATGGACAAGCCCGACGTCGATTTCATCGAGGGGCTGTCGCCCGCCATCTCCATCGACCAGAAGTCGGCGTCGCGGAATCCGCGCTCCACCGTGGGCACGGTGACCGAGGTCTACGACTACCTCCGGCTGCTCTACGCCCGCATCGGCAAGCCCCACTGCCCCAACTGCGGCCGGCCGGTGGCCCGTCAGAGCCCCCAGCAGATCGTCGACCGGATCCTGGCCATGGACGAGGGCACCCGTTTCATGGTCCTGGCCCCGGTGGTCCGGGGCCGCAAGGGCGAGTACGGTGCCCTGCTCGACGACTTGGCCAAGCAGGGGTTCGCCCGGGCCCGGGTGGACGGGGCCATGGTCGAGCTGGCCGACCGCTCCGGGCTCGACCTGGCCCGCTACGAACAGCACACCATCGAGGTGGTCGTCGACCGCCTGATCCGGCGCAACGACATCCGCCGGAGGCTGACCGAGTCGTTGGAGACGGCGCTCTCGCTGGCCGAAGGGGTGGCCGAGGTGGTGGTGGTCGACGCCGACGGCACCGAGGAGGAGGCCATCACCTTCAGCCAGCACCTGGCTTGCACCCACTGCGGCCTCAGTTTCGAGGACCCTTCCCCGAGGAACTTCTCGTTCAACTCCCCCTACGGCGCCTGCCCGGCCTGTACCGGCCTGGGTACCCGGTTCGAGGTCGACCCCGAACTGGTGGTGCCCGATCCCACCAAGTCGTTGGCCGAAGGGGCCCTCGTCCCGTGGTCGGGGGCCCGCAGCGAGTACTTCGGCCGGATGATCGCCGCCGTGGCCGACCTGGGCGGGTTCTCGCTCGACGATCCGTGGGAGAAGCTGCGCAAGGCGGACCGCAAGCTGATCCTCTACGGGGCCGGGACCAAGCAGGTCCACCTCCGGTACCGGAACCGGTACGGCCGCCAGCGGTCCTTCCACACGCTCTACGAGGGCATCGTGCCCTGGCTGCAGCGCCGCCACACCGAGGCGGAGTCGGAGTTCCTGCGCGACAACCTCGAGGGCTACCTGCGCGAGGTTCCCTGTCCCGAATGCGGCGGGGCCCGGCTCCGGCCCGAGTCGTTGGCCGTCACCGTCGGGGGGTACAACATCTTCGAGCTGTGCTCCCTCCCCATCGGCAAGGCGGTCGACGAGGTGGCCGCCCTCGACCTGTCCGACCGCGACCACCTGATCGCCGACCGGGTCTTCCGCGAGGTCCGCGAGCGGATGCAGTTCCTGCTCGACGTCGGGCTCGACTACCTCACCCTGGCCCGTTCGGCGGCCACCCTGTCGGGCGGCGAGGCCCAGCGGATCCGGCTGGCCAGCCAGATCGGCAGCGGGTTGGTCGGGGTCCTCTACGTCCTCGACGAACCGTCCATCGGCCTCCACCAGCGCGACAACCAGCGTCTGATCGGCACGTTGAAGCGCCTCCGCGACCTGGGCAACACGGTCATCGTGGTCGAGCACGACGAGGAGACCATCCGGGTGGCCGACCACGTGGTCGACGTGGGCCCGGGGGCGGGGGAGCACGGCGGGCGCATCGTGCATTCGGGTCCGGTCACCGGGCCGGGCGGGCTGGAGTCCAACCCGGACTCGCTGACCGGCCAGTACATCTCGGGGGCCAAGTCCATCCCGGTCCCGGCCGTCCGGCGCCCGGGAAGCGGTGAGTCGCTGACCGTGGTGGGTGCCCGCGAGCACAACCTGCACGACATCGACGTCGAGTTCCCCCTCGGCCGGCTCATCGCGGTGACCGGCGTGTCCGGGTCGGGGAAGTCGACACTGATCAACGACATCCTCCTGCGGTCGCTGGCCAAGCAGGTCCACCGGGCCAAGGCGGTGCCCGGGGCCCATCGGACCATCCGCGGCGTGGCCAACATCGACAAGGTGGTCGACGTGGACCAGGCCCCCATCGGCCGCACGCCGCGGTCCAACCCGGCCACCTACACCGGCGTGTTCGACCACATCCGCCGGCTGTTCAGCCAGACCCAGGAGGCCAAGGTCAGGGGCTACCTGCCCGGCCGGTTCTCCTTCAACGTGAAGGGGGGCCGGTGCGAGGCGTGCTCGGGGGACGGCACCATCCGCATCGAGATGCACTTCCTGCCCGACATCTACGTCCCCTGTGAGGTGTGCCAGGGGGCCCGGTACAACCGGGACACCCTGGAGGTCACCTTCCGGGGCAAGACCATCGCCGACGTGCTCGAGCTCTCCTGCGAGGAGGCGCTGGCCTTCTTCGCCCACCAGCCGCCCATCGCCCGTCATCTGCAGACCCTGGTCGACGTGGGCCTCGGCTACATCCGGCTCGGTCAGCCCGCTCCCACCCTGTCCGGCGGGGAGGCCCAGCGGGTCAAGCTGGCCTCGGAGCTCAGCCGCCGGTCGACCGGTCACACCCTCTACGTCCTCGACGAACCGACCACCGGGCTCCACTTCGACGATGTGCGCAAACTGCTCGACGTGCTCAGCCGCCTGGTCGACCAGGGCAACACGGTCATCGTCATCGAGCACAACCTCGACGTCGTCAAGAGCGCCGACTGGGTCATCGACCTGGGGCCCGAGGGGGGCGACCGGGGTGGATCGGTGGTGGCGGTGGGCACGCCCGAGGAAGTGGCCCTGGTCTCGGGCAGCTACACCGGCGAGGTCCTGGCCCCGCTGCTCGGCATCAAGCGCACCCGGCCCCGCCGGGCGGTCCGGCCCAAGGCCAAGCCGGCCAAGCGACCGGTGGACCGGCCCAAGGCGGCCGCGGCCAGCTGACCGGTCCGGCCCCGGCCCGAGGCGGCGGTTCAGACCGTGGTCAGCATCCGCTCGAGGGCCACCCGGGCCCACGAGGCGGTGGCTTCGTCCACGGTGATCCGGTTGCGGACCTCACCGGCCACCAACCCCTCCAGGACCCAGGCCAGATGGGCGGCGTCGATGCGGAACATGGTCGAGCACGGGCAGATCAGGGGGTCGAGGGAGACCACCGTCTTGTCCGGTGTCTCGTCGTCGAGCCGCTTGACCAGATGGATCTCCGTCCCGACCCCGATCACCGAGCCCGGAGGGGCGTCGGCCACCGCCCGGATGATGAAGTCGGTCGAGCCGGTGAGGTCGGCGGCCTCGACCACCTCGTGGGAGCACTCGGGGTGGACGACCACGATGCCCCCGGGATGCTCGGCCCGGAAGGCCTCGATGTGGGCGGGGGAGAAGCGCTGGTGGACCGAGCAGTGCCCCTTCCACAGGAGCAGAGTGGCCGATTTGACGGTGGCGTCGTCGAGGCCGCCCTGTTCCAGTCGGGGGTTCCACACCGCCATGTCGTCGGCGCCGTAGCCGAGCTCGAACCCGGTGTTGCGGCCGAGGTGCTGGTCGGGGAAGAAGAGGACCTGGTCGCCGCGGCGCTGGCCCTGGTCGTCCGGTCCGAGAGCCCAGGTCAACACGGCCCGGGCGTTGGACGAGGTGCAGACCACGCCGCCGTGGGCGCCGACGAACGCCTTCAACGAGGCCGCCGAGTTCATGTAGGTGACCGGGACCACCCGGTCGATGTCGGTCACCCCGGCCAGGGACTCCCACGCCTCCTCCACCGCGTCGATGTCGGCCATGTCGGCCATCGAGCACCCGGCGTTGAGGTCGGGC
Organism: uncultured Acidimicrobiaceae bacterium; assembly: GCA_963837805.1. GTDB lineage: Bacteria > Actinomycetota > Acidimicrobiia > Acidimicrobiales > RAAP-2 > Bog-756. The sequence goes on along the minus strand of CAWIOU010000014.1, from coordinate 27,752 downwards.
AGGATCACCTGCTGGTGGGGCCCGGTGAGGATGTCGGCCGACTCGGCCATGAAGTGCACGCCGCAGAAGACGACGAATTCGGCCTCCGACTGGTCGGCGGCGATGCGGGACAGACCGAAGGAGTCACCCCGGGCGTCGGCCCAGGCCATCACCTCGTCGCGCTGGTAGTGGTGGCCGAGGATGATCACCCGGGACCCGAGCTCGGCCTTGGCCCGGCCGATCCATCCGGCCAGCTGATCGGGATCCGCTGTCGTATAGCGGTCGGGGAGTGCTGTCTGGAGCCGGAGCATGCTGGGTATGACCCCCTTGTGGAGGCGCTCCGGTTGGTGGCCGGCGGGGACAGCCTGGTCGCCCATCCGCGGGGTTGTCGGCCCCGGAGCGGTAGATGTCGCCGGAAACCAGGCCGGCTTACAGTCAGTGTAGGCGGTCGGACCGGCGGCGGCGCGGTGGACCGGTTCCGGGCCCGGCACGGCACACTGGTGGGGTGGTAACCCGACCGCTCCCCGGCTCGATTCCCGACGCACCCGGTTCGTACCAGTTCATCGACGCCCACGGGCGGGTGATCTACGTGGGCAAGGCCAAGTCCCTCCGGCAGCGCCTCAACTCGTACTTCCAGGACCCGGCCGGCCTCGGCCCGAGGACGGCCCAGATGGTCTCCCAGGCCGACCATGTCGAGTGGATGGTGGTGGGCAGCGAGTCCGAGGCCCTCCATCTCGAGCACAACCTGATCAAGGAGTTCCAGCCCCGCTACAACGTGCGGCTGAAGGACGACAAGAGCTATCCGTGGCTGGCCCTGACCGTCAGCGACGAGTGGCCCCGGCCGGCGGTGGTGCGTGGGCGCAAGCGCAGCGGTGTGCGCTACTTCGGTCCCTACGCCAACACCGGGGCCATCCGGGACACGCTCGACCTGTTGCTGCGGTCCTTTCCTGTGCGGACCTGCTCGGACACCAAGTTCAAGCGGCACCAGCGCCTGGGCCGGCCCTGCCTGATGTACCACATCGAACGGTGCTCGGGACCGTGCGTGGGGGCGGTGGACCACGCCGAGTACGACCGGTTGGTAGCCGATCTGATCTCGTTCCTCGACGGCGACACCGCCGCCCTCGAACGCGACCTGGCCGCGGCGATGAAGGAGGCGTCGAGTGCGCTCGACTTCGAGCGGGCCTCGGTGCTCCGGGACAAGCTCGAGGCGGTGCGGGCCGCCGACGCCGTCCGCCAGATGGAGCTCGAGCGCCCCGAGGACCTCGACGTGTTCGGCCTGTCCGGCGACGAACTGGAGGCGGCCGTGCAGGTCTTCCACGTCCGGTCGGGGAAGGTGGTGGGCCGGTCGGCCCTCTTCGTGGACAAGGCCGAGGACCTGACGCCGGCCGAGCTGATGGAGCGGATCCTGGTCGACGTGTACGCCGATCCGGCGTCGGGGGTGCCCCGGCAGGTCCTGGTACCCACCATGCCGGTCGACGCCGATGCCGTCACCCAGTACCTGGAGGAACGGAGGCCGGGCCCGGTGGTCATCCGGGTCCCGGTGCGCGGCCCCAAGCGCGCCCTCCTCCAGACCGTCGAGAACAACGCCGGTGAGGCGTTCGTGCGCCATCGACTGCATCGCACCTCGGACCACAACAGCCGGGCCCGGGCCCTCGAGTCCCTCCAGCGCGAGCTGGGTCTGCCCGAGGCCCCGCTGCGCATCGAGTGCTACGACATGAGCCACCTGCAGGGAACCGACTACGTGGGCTCGATGGTGGTCTTCGAGGACGGGCTGCCCAAGAAGAGCGACTACCGGCACTTCCGGGTAGCCACCGTGCCCGGCAACGACGACTACGCGGCCATGGAGGAGGTGCTCACCCGCCGGCTGACCGCCCTGCTCGAGGACGACGCCCTCGGCCCGGGTTCTGGCTCCGGGAGGGCCGCCACCGACGGAGCCGACGCCGGCGCCGACGGCCAGGCGTCGGCCCGGGGCCAGGCCCGGCGACGCTTCGCCTATCCGCCCCAGCTGCTCCTCCTCGACGGGGGCCTGGGCCAGCTCAACGTGGGCGTCAAGGTGCTCGAGTCGCTGGGGCTGTCGGAGCGGATCCCGGTGGCCGCCCTGGCCAAGAGCTTCGAGGAGGTCTACCGGCCGGGCAGCTCCGAGCCCATCCGCCTGCCGCGGCAGTCCGAGGGCCTCTACCTGCTCCAGCGCCTGCGGGACGAGGCCCACCGCTTCGCCGTCTCCTACCACCGCACGCTGCGGGGAAAGCGGATGACCGTCGGTGCGTTGGACCAGGTCAACGGCCTGGGACCCAAGCGCCGGACCCGGCTCATCGAGGAATTCGGCGGGCTGGCCGCCCTCCGGAACGCATCCAAGGACGAGCTCCTCGGCATATCGTGGTTACCGGCCCAGGTGGGCGCGGCGGTCTTCGACCGGCTGCACACGCCGTTGACTCCCAACGGACCGGCCGACCGGAGCGCAAAGGTGGACCGATGAGCGAGTACCTGGTGGTGACCGGCATGTCCGGTGCCGGCCGTTCGACGGCGGCGGCCACGCTGGAGGACATCGGGTGGTTCGTGATCGACAACATGCCGTCGGCCCTCATCGCCAAGGTCTCGGACCTGGTGGACGGCACCGGGTCGGAGATGCAGCGGGTGGCCTTCGTGGTGGGACGGGGCGGAGGTGACCTCGACGACGTGCTGCCCGCGGTGGACGCCCTGGAGGCGGGCCGGAACCGGGTGCGGATCCTGTTCCTCGACGCCGCCGACGACGTGCTGATCAGGAGGTTCGAGGGGACCCGCCGGCGCCATCCCCAGGCGGCCAGGGGGGTGATCGACTCGATCGCCGACGAGCGGCTCCTGCTCGACGGGCTGCGCGACCGCGCCGACCTGGTGATCGACACCGGGGAGCTCAACACCAACCAGCTCCGGACCCGGCTGATGGAGGTGTTCGGCAGCGAGGGGCCGGGGGCCACCATGCGCACCTCGGTCGTCTCCTTCGGGTTCAAACACGGGGTGCCCCTCGACGTCGACCTGATGTTCGACTGCCGGTTCCTCCCCAATCCCTACTGGAACGAGCCGCTGCGGGGCCTCAGCGGGCTCGACGAGGAGGTCCGGGACTTCGTGCTCGGCCGGGAGGAGACCACCGAGTTCCTCGACAAGCTCGAGGACCTCTTCCTCATGCTCATCCCCGCCTACATCCGGGAGGGGAAGTCCTATCTGACGGTGGCCATGGGCTGTACCGGGGGCCGGCACCGATCGGTGGTCCTGGCCGAGGAGATGTCCCGCCGCCTGGGCGACCACGGCATGCCCACCACGGTCTTCCACCGGGACGTCGACCGGTGAGCGGACCCCGGGTCGTCGCCATCGGCGGAGGCCACGGCCTGGCCGCCACCCTGCGGTCCGTCCGCCGGTACACCACCGAGGTGACGGCCATCGTGTCGGTGGCCGACGACGGCGGCTCGTCCGGACGGCTCCGCCAGCTCCTCCAGATCATCCCGCCGGGGGACCTCCGCAAGTGCCTGGTGGCGCTGGCCGAACCGGGGTCGCCGCTGGCCGCCGCCTTCGAGTACCGCTTCGGGGAGGAGGAGCTGGCCGGCCACGCCCTCGGGAACCTGATCCTGGCCGGCCTCATCGACGGGGCGCCGGATCCGGTCGCCGCCCTCGACGAGGCGTGCCGGCTGCTGGGTGTCCGGGGACGGGTGCTGCCGTCGACCACCGAGCCGGTCGTCCTCAAGGCCGAGTGCGACGGGGGTCAGGTCGACGGCCAGGTGGCGGTGATGGCCACCGACCACATCCGCCGGGTGTCCCTGGTGCCGGCCGATCCGAAGGCCCCGGTCGAAGCCATGGCCGCGTTGGCGGCCGCCGACCAGATCATCCTCGGTCCCGGGTCGCTGTTCACCAGCGTGCTGGCCGCGGTGGCCGTGCCCGACGTCAGGCAGGGCATCGCCCGGTCGGCGGCCCGGAAGGTCTACGTCTGCAACCTCCGCCCCCAGGTGCCCGAGACCGAGGAGTTCGACGTCGGTATGCACGTCGACGCCCTGGCCGGCCACGGCGTCCCGGTCGACCTGGTGGTCTGCGACACCTCGGGACTGAGGCTGGGGACGCCGGGCGTGGAGGTCGTCGATACCCGTCTGGCCCGGCCCAGCGGCCTGGCCCACGACCCGGTGAAACTGGCGTCGGCCCTCTCGGATCTGCTCGGATGATGCGTTGAACCGCCTAGATGCCCTAGCGTGGTCGCCGGTCTCCTTTGCAGACAGGGGCATCAGGACAGAGCAGCGTGCGGTGGATCGCACGGGATACTGAAGGGTGAGGCACACAGGAATGACCGTACGGATCGGCATCAACGGCTTCGGGCGCATCGGTCGCAACTACTTGCGGGCGGCCCGTTCCATGGGCGCCGATGTGGAGGTGGTGGCGGTCAACGACCTCACCTCGGCGGAAACCCTCGCCCACCTGCTGCGCTACGACTCCACCCACGGACGCTTCGGCAGCGACGTCGACGTGGTCGACTCGTCCATCGTGGTCGACACCGGACCGATCGCCGTCCTGGCCGAGCGCGACCCCAAGGCACTGCCGTGGGACGACCTCGGCGTCGACGTGGTCATCGAGTCGACCGGGCTGTTCACCACCCGGGAGTCGGCTGCCTCCCATCTCGAGGCCGGCGCCACCCGGGTCATCGTGTCGGCACCGGCCACCGACGTCGACGCCACCTTCGTCGTCGGGGTCAACGATTCCGAATTCGATCCGGGGAAGGATTTCGTCGTCTCCAACGCCTCGTGCACCACCAACTGCTTCGTGCCCATGGTGAAGGTGCTCGACGACGCCTTCGGCGTGGAGAGCGGGATGATGACCACGGTCCACGCCTACACCAACGACCAGAACCTCCTCGATCTCCCGCACAAGGACCTCCGGCGGGCCCGGGCCGCGGCGGTCAACATCATCCCCGCCTCCACCGGGGCGGCCCGGGCCACCGGGCTGGTCCTGCAGTCGATGAAGGGCCGCCTGGACGGCGGCGCCCTCCGGGTGCCGGTTCCCGACGGCTCGATCACCGATTTCACCGCCGTGATCCCCGGATCGGTGACCGTGGACCAGGTCAACGCGGCGTTCGCCGCCGCCGCCTCGTCGGGCCCCCTGGCCAGGGTGCTCGACTACACCGAGGACCCCATCGTCTCCTCGGACATCGTCGGCAACCCCGCCTCGTGCACCTTCGACGCCGGGCTGACCATGGTGATGCCTTCCGCTTCAGGAATTACGCTGGTCAAGGTGGAAGGCTGGTACGACAACGAGTGGGGGTACGCCAACCGTCTGGTCGATCTCTCGCTGGTGGTCGGCAGTTCGGGCTCGTGAGGGCACCGGCGGGGACAGGGGAGCGACGGGGGGGATGATCGGCGATGCGAGAACAATCTGACAATCCGCTGCTCGACGGGTTGCCACTCCTGGAGGATCTTCCCGATCTCGACGGGGCCAGCGTGTTGGTCAGGGTCGACTTCAACGTGCCGCTCCGGCCCTGCGCCGACGATTCCTACGCGGTGACCGACGACTTCCGGATCCGCGCTGCACTCCCCACCTTGAACTACCTGATCGAGCACGGGGCCAAGGTGACGGCCTGCACCCACCTGGGCCGACCGGAGGGGGCCCCGGACACCCGGTGGGACCTCACCCCGGTGCGTGAGGAGCTGTCGCGGTGGGCGCCCCAGGTCGAGCTCATGGAGAACCTCCGGTTCGAACCGGGCGAGGAGCAGAACGACGAGGCCTTCGTCGAAAAGCTGATCAACGGCCACGACGCCTACGTCAACGACGCGTTCGGGGTCTCCCATCGTGCCCACGCGTCGGTCGTCGGCCCGCCGAGCCGGCTCCCGAGCGCGGCCGGCTTCCTGCTCCAGCGCGAGATCGAGGCCCTCGGCGGGTTGCTCGGCAAGCCGGCTCGTCCGTTCATCGCCGTGGTCGGCGGGGCCAAGGTGGCCGACAAGCTGGGCGTGCTCAAGGCGCTGCTGGACCGGGTCGACATGCTGGTGGTGGGCGGGGGCATGGCCTACACGTTCCTGGTGGCGGCCGGCCATGACGTCGGCGACTCGCTGGTGGACGAGGACCGGGTGGCCGACTGCGCCGCCCTGCTGGCCTCGGGCAAGCCCATCCTCCTGCCCACCGACATCGTGGCCCTCGAACCGGGGGCCGACTTCGGCTGCGACGCCTCCGGTGGCCACGTCCAGATCGTCGGCGTGGACATCCCGACCGGCTGGCAGGGTCTCGACATGGGCCCGGCCACTGTCGAGTCCTTCGCCCATGTCATCGGGTCGGCCGCCACCGTGCTGTGGAACGGACCGATGGGAGTCTTCGAGGATGCCCGGTTCAACGCCGGGACAGCCGGCATCGCCCGGGCGATGGCCGAGAGCGACGCCTACACCATCGTCGGCGGGGGAGACAGCGTGGCCGCCGTCTACGAGCTGGGACTGGCCGACCAGATCGGCTTCATCTCCACCGGCGGGGGAGCGTCGCTCGAACTGCTCGAGTACGGGGATCTGCCAGGACTGGCGGCCCTCCGGGGGGCGGTCAACGCACCACCGATGAAGGGCAGGCCGGTGGAGGACCATCCGGCGCGGTGACAGAAACCCGGCAACGCAGGCCGTTGATCAGCGGCAACTGGAAGATGAATTTCGACCACCTCGAGGCCCTGCACGCGGCGCGGGACCTCGGTCTCCGGCTACAGCCGGCCGATGCCGGGCCGGTGGACATCTCGATCCACCCACCGTTCACCGACATCCGTACCGTCCAGTCGGTGATCGAGCCGGATGGGATTCCCGTCGCCCTCGGGGCGCAGAACTGTGCCGTCGAGGATGCCGGCGCCTTCACCGGCGAGGTCAGTCCGTTGATGTTGGCCAAGCTCCATGTCGAGTACGTCATCGTCGGCCATTCCGAACGCCGTCGGCTGTTCGGCGAAACCGACGAGACGGTGGCGGCCAAGCTCCGGGCCGTCCTGCGCAACGGGATGACGCCGATCTGCTGCGTGGGTGAGGCCCTCGACGAGCGCGAAGCGGGCATGACCAAGGACCTCCTGGCCGGCCAAGTCGAGGCCGCCCTCGGCGGCCTACCCCCCGAGACGGTGGCCGGTGTGGTCATCGCCTACGAGCCGCTGTGGGCCATCGGCACCGGCCAGGCCGCCACCCCCGAGGACGCCCAGGACGCCTGCCAGTGGGTGCGCGAGGTCGTCGGCCGGTGCGCCAACCTCGAGGCGGCCGGCCAGATCCGCGTCCAGTACGGGGGTTCGGTGACCGAGGACAACAGTGAATCCCTGCTCAGCTGCCCTGATGTCGACGGTGCCCTGGTCGGTGGGGCCAGCCTCGACATGGCCGCGTTCCTCGGGATCATCCGGGCCGCGGCACGGACCGCTCGGTGAATTTGGTAGCGTCTCCACCGGTCACAGCCGAAGGGAGGATGTCCAGATGCTGACCGCAATCATCGTCGTTCTGCAGATCCTGGCGTCCCTGGCCCTGATCTTCCTCATCCTGATGCACAGTGGAAAGGGCGGCGGCCTCTCTGACATGTTCGGGGGCTCGGTGGGTTCGGCCGCAGCCGGCTCGACGGTGGTCGAGAAGAACCTGGACCGGATCACCGTCACCGTCGCCGTCATCTTCGCCTTCACCAACCTGATCCTCATCCTGCGCCTGCAGTGACCGACCGCGGCGCCGAGCCCGTCGAGCGCCGACCCCGCATCGCAGCCCTCTGGCGCGAGCAGCACGCGCGGTGGACGCTACCTCTGGTCATCATCGTGATCATCGCCGCGGTGGCCATCGTCGACCATCTGGGCTCCCACCGCATCAGCCAGGTGGACGCCCCGAAGACCTCGGCGCTGGTCCCGGCCAACGGGGGAGCGGCGACGGTCGAGTTCGACCGGCCGTGGGACGGGTTCAACCCCAACACGCCCGCCGGCGCGGCGTCGACCACTCCCACCCTGCTGTCGGCGGTGCTGCCGAGCGCCTACGTGATGAACCCGAAGCTGGTTCCCCAGGTAAACACCGCTCTCCTGGTGAGCGTGGAAGTGACCTCGACGTCGCCGTTGACCATCCAGTACGTGATCAACCCCAAGGCCGTGTGGTCGGACGGCGTCCCGGTGAGCGCGGCCGACTTCGTCTACGCCTGGCGTTCCCAGCGCGGGGACGGCATCGACGTGGACGGACGACCTGACGAGGTGGCGTCCATGCTCGGCTACCGCGATGTGGCCTCGGTGACCGCCAGCCACGGCGGGAAGACGGTCACCGTGGTGTTCGCCACGCCGTTCACCGACTGGCGGGTGATGTTCAACCACATGGTGCCGGCCCACATCGCCACCCGGGTCGGGTGGAATCACGGGTTCGACACCTTCAACCCGGCCACCGATCTGTCGGCCGGCCCGCTGGTGGTGCAGTCGGTGTCGCCCGGCGGCACCGCGGTGCTGGTCAGGAATCCCAAGTGGTGGGGCGTTCGTTCGGTCATCAGCAAGGTGACCGTGAACGTGGCCCGGAGCCAGGCGGCATGGACCGGCGCGTTGCGCGGGGACAACCGGGCCGTGGTCCAGCCCGCCACCTTCGATCTCGACTCGCTGGGGGTGGTGTCGGCCCTTCCGAACACCCAGAGCGTGGTCAAGCCGTCGCTCCAGCTTCTCGAGTTGAATTTCGACGTCAATTCACCGGTGACGTCGATTCCCGCTGCCCGTCAGGCCATCGCCCATGCCATCAACCGGACGAGCATCCTGAGCCGGACGTTCGGATCCATCGATCCGGCCCTGGTGATCAACCAGGACCACCTGGCCACACCGTCCGAGAGCAGCTACACCCAATCGACGGCGGCCGGTGAGTACAGCACGCCGGATCTGGTGGTCACCGACCGGCTCCTGCGGAGCATCGGCTTCCACAAGGACCTCAACGGTGACTATGCCGACGACACCGGGAAACAGCTGGTGGTCAGGATGGCGGTCGAGTCCGGCAGCCAATGGATCGACCAGGTGGCGGCTGAGATCAGTGCCGACCTGCGCCAGGCCGGAATTGCCGTGGTCACCGTGCCGGTCGACGGGTTGGCGGGGATGGAGACCGCCGCCGCGGCCGACTCGTACGACATGGCCCTGGTCACCCGGACCGCGAGCCCGTTCCAGACCACGACGGCGGCCTGGTACTCGGATGCGCTAGGCCCGGCCAGCTCGACCGGCACCCAGAACTGGAGCAGGCTGGACGACCCCGAGGTCGACCAGTTGTTCATCCAGGCGGCACGGGCTCTCAACCCGGTCGACGGCAGTGCCCTCTACGCGCAGATCGACGATCAGCTGTGGGACCAGATGGTGGCCCTGCCCCTGTTCGGCGTGCCGGGCTTCGTGGCCAACGGCGTGCAGATCTCGAATGTCCAGTACAACCCCTCGATCGACGGGATCCTCTGGGACGTGGCCGTGTGGACTGTTCTGAAGCCGGGCCCAGCGGCTGGGTAGGGGGCCACAGGACTCGGTCGGAGCTCGGGCATCCACCGGCGCCGGACGGGCTCCCTTTCGGCCTGCAGATCCGACATTTGACGCTGGGGCTGTCGTGAGAAGAGCCTGTGGCGCGCTACCATGCCTGTCGCCCCGGTTTCGAGACCGGAGCCACTTCGTCGGAGTGGCGGAATAGGCAGACGCGCTAGCTTGAGGGGCTAGTGCCCGCAAGGGCGTGGGGGTTCAAGTCCCCCCTCCGACACCCGGTTTGAGCAGTACGAATGCCCATACACGCTATCCGACGATTGTCGTCAGAGGTCGCTCGTCGTCACCTTGTCATCGCGATTCGTCTCGAACGTTTGGTCACAACACAGAGACAGTCGGAGGCGCGCCAAAAGCTCGGAGGCTGACCCTCTTGAGGGAACCTCAAGCAGAGCGGTCAGCTAACTAGCCGATACTTATCCTGTGAGATCCGGATAGTGCCCCACCAAACCGGGTATGTCCTCAACACCGGACTTGATCAACGAAGTCGGATCACACCTATTGACGTCTACCACGTGTGGCGTGAAAGGTCGGCATGACGAGCAACGACATTGCCGCCAAGGTCGGTCCAAGCATCCTCCGTCCGTAGCAGAACACTGATCCGTCCGGAAGCTACCAGCCATTTTCCGACGGTATGGATACCTGAGTCCGGCTGCCAACGACTAGCGTTCGGAGGGGAGGGCTGTCCTTGATGAGCGCGCTCGGAGTCGAGCCAACACTTGAGTCTGAGCCGCCGATCCGCGACGTGACTCCGTCGCGCCGATGGCTATTTGAACTGGTCGGAGTCGGCTGGGTGATCGCCGCGGCGGTCGCTGTGATGCTGCCAGCTCTCTTGCACGGAAGCTCACTCGGCCCCTACGACTTCTTGTGGCGCTATGGACTGTCGAAACAACCCGGAGTTCCCACGGGCTTCGTCGGTTCAAAGGCGGGAGACCAGATCAGTCAGTTTATTCCTTGGTCCACATTGGCCTGGAAACAGGTTCACCAGGGACACCTGCCTCTCTGGAATCCCTACAGCGCGCTGGGTACGCCACTGGCGTTCAACTGGCAGTCGGCGACGTTCAGTATTCCGGCCCTAGTTGGCTACGTCTTCCCCTTGAGCCTGGCTTACACCGTTCAGGTGCTCACGACACTGGCCGTAGCCGGCACCGGGGCCTATGTCTTCGCCCGGACGCTCAAATTGGGAGTGCTGGCCGGTGCTCTGGCCGGAACCGTGTTCGAGTTGAGCGGCAGCGTTCCTGCTTTATCTAGGCTGGCCCATCGCATCGGTGATATCCATGACCGGATGGCTGTTCGCCGCCGTCGTCCTGATTGCTCGTGGGGGCCACCGGCCCCGCCACATCGCCCATTTTGCCATTGCCTTAGCATTCACGATCTACGCCGGCCAACCCGATGCACTGGCGATCGTGGCACTGGCAACCGCTGTGTTTGCTGCGGTTCTGTTCATCCTTCGGCTGTCAGTGTTCGGGCGATCCGATCCGATCCTGGTCCCTCTAGTCGATCTGGGAGTGGCCACGGTGGCCGGGGTGGCTCTCGCTGCTCCTCTGGTCCTTCCGGGAGTTCAGATCGCTGCTTCCTCGGTGCGAAGCGTGGGCCGTGGCGTCGGAGGCCTGGCGGCGGCTTTTGATGTGGGAAACCTCGTGTCCTTGCCATTTGCCGGGACGAGTGGCCACATCATCACCGGAGAATCCGCCTACCTCGGGGCGATCGTCGTGGTCTTGGCCATTGCCGCCATCGGGTTACGCCTGCGGCAACCGATCGTTATCGCCATCATCTGTGTGATGGTGCTGATGGGAGCCATTGCCTTCATCGGCCCTCTCGACACCGCTGCTCAATGCGATCCCCGCCTTCCACGCCTTTCGCTGGCCGTGGGCCCTCGCCATCATGATCTTCTCCATTGCCGTGCTGGCCGGGATGGGAATGGACCTGCTGGTCCGTTCCGTTCCAAAGCGACCGGTCCTCGCGTGGTTGGGCACAGGGTTTCTCGTGGCCGGTGTCGCGCTGGTTCTGGTCTGGATCGGAGGGAGTGCCCAACCCCCTGGCAAATTGTCAAAACGCAACGGCAACCTGACCTGGGCCGCTGTGGAGATTGCCGTTGGGCTGCTGGGGATTGGACTCTTGGTCCTGGTAAAGAGGAGAAGGGCGGACACGGGACTCGGGAACAGCGGCTACATGCAGGTCATGGTCGGGACGGCGTTGCTGGCATGCGCCACGGCCTTTCTTGTCGTAGCCGGAGGGCCTCGGTGGCCATCGAGCCCGTCGAGTTCCATCATCGCCACTCCGGCCGAGGCGGCCCTGCAGCGTGCGGTGGGGTCGTCATTGGTGGGTTACGGCATCCCCTATCCCCCATCTGCGATCAGGCTCGGCATACGGCAGGACGTCAACGTCATCTTCGGCATCCATGAGATGGCCGTGATCGACCCCCTGCTGCCACTTGCATACTTCAGGTCATGGAATACGGTGACCGGGAAGCGGCGAAGTCTGCGGGATATCCTCAGAACTCGACCTACTCGCCTCCGTTCACATCGGCGAGGATTGCCCGTACCTACGGCGTCGGCTTTGTTCTCGACGAGGTCGGTCATCCGGGTCCGCACGGCGGAGTGTTCGACTTGAAGATAGGGAACGAAGACCTCTATCGGATTCCCCGCACTGGATCCGCCACCGTCACCTCCATCGCCGCCAGCGGAGTTAATCCGCCGGTCACTGTTCCCGGTACGGTGATACCTGTCAGCCATTCAGGTCCGGCGTCCTGGATCATCCAAAAACAGACTCGAAGAGACGTCAAGAGCTCAGATGGCACCTGACGGATGTCCCTGGGTGGCACGCCACGATCGACGGCAAGCCTCTTCGACTCTCCACGTTTGCCGATGTGATGCTTCAAGCCCGTATCCCGCCCGGCCGACACACAATCAAGTTGCACTACTGGCCCGACAGCTTCTCAACTGGCATCGTGTTGTCTGCGGTAGCGATCGCCACCCTTCTAGCTGCAGTTGTGGTGGAAGAGATTCGGTCGCGGCGGAGGCCAGGTCTTGACAACTCCACTGAGACTCCGACGCGGTTCCTCGAGGTTCGTGGTTGGTTCACCAGTTATTGAGCTTAGGAGGCTGAACCCAGGAGTCCCTTGTCGGTAGGGTCCTGGAGCAAAAGAGACGAAGCTTGGGCTGTAAATCCAGACTCCTGTCGAGCGCGCGCCCCGGCAGCCGCGGTCCGGGCACCCCTGGCGGCAACCTCCCAATCCGGTCGGCATTCCGCATGAACTCACGGAACTCGAAGCTCCGACCCGCAGAACGGCAACGGCTATGTCTGCGTCGCTGAGCCTTTCCCTCTCCACCATTCGCACATTCTCGCCCACGCGCTCCGATGTGCACGGTTGTCATCACAATGTCACCACAACTCGCCTGACCGACGCTAACTCGCCTCGCCACAACTCACGGAGAGCGATTCGGACACTGGACCAACCTGCACAAACTCGCCAGCCTCGTTGGACCGCTGACCGCTAAGCCTCGATCCACCGATTGACCTTCTGATCTGAACGCCGCGCATTCGCGGAAAGTGCCTCCCCGCCTGGGAGAATTGTGATGTTCGAAGTCACGATTCGCACCGGAACCAGGAGGCACTTTCAGTGAGTTCATCATCGCGGCGGAATCGACCGGATTGCAGTGACCTTTGACGAGCCGACTCTGGTGGCTGACGCTGGTCTTCTGGTGCCGGCCACTCTGATGGTCCGCTTCGGCCTGGAGTCCCTCGTGAACCAGATGGTTCGGCTGCGTGGCCGCGTGGGCGAGCTCATCCCGGCCGCAAGGCGCGACGCTGGTGGCGGCGATCCTGGCCGGGGCATCCACATCGACCACGCTGACCGGTTGCGGGCCGGGGCAACGGGCCGGGTGCTGCCCTTCCGGGTGATGGCACCGTCCACGTTGGGCACGTTCCTGCGCTCGTTCACCTTCGGCCACGTTCGCCAGCTGGACGCAGTGATCGCCGAGGCCATCCGACGGGCGTGGTCGGTCGGGGCCGGTCCGGGAACGAGGCGATGACCATCGACCTCGACTCGACCATCATCGAGGTGCACGGGAAGCAGAAGCATGGTGCAGCATTTGGCTACACCAGGGTGCTCGGCTACCACCCCCTCCTCGCCACGCGGGCGGGCACCGGCGAGGTGCTCCATGCCCGTCTCCGCAAAGGCTCCTCTCAGCGGGGCACCAAGCGCTTCTGTGAGGAGCTCATCGCCGGGTGCGACGGTGTGGAGCCACAGGTCCGCTCACCCTCCGGGCCGACTCGGGGTTCTTCAGCTGGGATCTGCTGGCCATCCTCGACCGGCTCTCGGTGGCCTGGTCGATCACCGTGCATCAGAACGCCAGCGTGCAGGGGGCAATCGCCGCCATTCCCGAGGATGCGTGGCACGACATCACCTACCCCGACGGCGGTGCCGCCCAGGTGGCGGAGACGATCTATTACCGGTGGGGGCAAGACGAAGCGGGCCGAGCGTCGGGTCGCCGGTCGTTCGCCGCACCGGCTGACCGATCGAATGCAGCGACAGCTCTGGCCCGACTGGCGTCACCACGCCTTCGTGACCAACCTCGAGCTCGAGGCGGTCGAGGCCAACCGGTTCCACCGAGCCCACGCCACCGTCGAGCTGGCCATCCGGGACCTGAAGGAAGGAGCCGGTCTCGAGCACTGCCCCTCGGGGCGGTTCTTCGCCAACGCAGCCTGGCTCGGGTGCGCGGTGCTCGCCCACAATCTGATTCGCTGGACCGCCTCCCTCGGCAGCATCCACGCCGACGATCAGCTGACCGTCGCCTCGACGGTGCGCTTCCGGGTCCTCACCGTTCCCGGCCGCCTCGTCAACCCCGCGGGCCGACCCGTCCTCCGTCTGCCCGAACGTTGGCCATGGGCGCAGTTGTTCACGACCGCATTGTCGAGCCTGCGTTCCTTGCCGCTCATCACCTGAACAACAACCCGCGGCCGGCGAGCCGCAGACGCTTCAACCGTGCGCTGACAGCCGACGTCCATCACGAGACCTTGGTCGATCACGCCTTCGTTCGACGCGTCGCGCTGCCCCGGTCGCCATCAGCACCGCTTCAGATTCAGCGTGCCCTTCCCCTAGTCTGTCGGTGGATCGAGGCTAAGAGATTGAGGGGCTAGTGCCCGCAAGGGCGTGGGGGTTCGAGTCCCCCCTCCGACACGTAATCTGACCTGGGAGAATCGCATATGGTCCGCCTTGCAATCGCTGCATGAAATGCTCCACGTCAACATTTTGTCAACGAACCGTCTTTGGGCGACCTTGTCGACGTATGTCGACGAGTGAGACCCATGGAGCCTTCAGAGATTTCAATCAAACGCCTCCTCGAACTGGAGACGCTACACACCGTTGCGCAGGTCCTCGGCGGCCAACGAAAGGACATGGATGAGCCGGGACAGAGATATGGTAGGCACGACCTCGACGTGATCCTTTCCGGAGGCCGCATCGCAGCCGGCCGGTTCCTCACCGCTCGTCGTCCCGATGAAGCACCAGTAGCCGGTGGATGTCGGCGCTGAGCGGATACTGCGTCGACAGGTTCGCATGGTTCCCCCAAGGGCATGGCGTACCAGACGAAACGCTAAAGACAGGTGTTGAGGCCCAACTTCCCTGTGCCGCCATCCGCCCGGTGGATCCCGTAAACAACTCGACCCAAGTTGCATTCTGTTGGATGGACTGTCAACGGTCAAGCGTTCGTTCGCTGAACTCCGCGTAACGAGGTGCGATCACCTCCATGTTCCCCTTCCGGCGCTCGTTTCACAATCCGGATGGCCGGGGGCGTACATGGGCCGCGACCTGCCCTCGGACCTCCCCCTGGGGGTCAAGCCAACCCCCTGATTGCTCCTTTCAACTTTCAATGTCCCGAGCCACTCTGGCTCGATACCACCGGCTCGGTGGCGATGAGGAATATCGCGGATCATGGGAGGATCCCGGTGGAGCTGTGACAAGCCCTGAGCCCCGCCGAGCACCTCTGGTCCACCGCCGACTATCTCGACGACGGTGGCGGGTTGCTTTCCTCCCGAGTCCGACGGGTCCCTCGCTTTCGCCGTCTCGACGGACGCAGAGCGGGCGCTTACGTCTGCCGCTACGGTTGCGCTATGAGCAAATGGCCGGCGGGCTGGCATCCTGAGAACGCGAAGGACGCTCAGTCATGGCTGGACGCCCACGAGAACGGCGCCGGCGACCCGGACCTCATCGAGGAATGTGAGCGCATGGTCGATGCCAGCAGACCTCGGTTCCGGCACCCGCCGACTGGACCCGGGGGTGCGACCAAGACGTCCTCATTCCCGAAGCCCTCCGAGGACCAACTCGTGGACGACGGAGCCGACTAAGCAGCCCACTCTGTTCGCCACACCGCTCCGTGTGCTGAAGGTTCAAGACCTCCCTCCGCCACGTTTGTGATCTGGGCAACGCATGGAACGGTGGGATCCGGGCGGAGTTCACCATTTTGTCAACGGAACACTTTCATCAACGGTGACGAACTGATGGAGCCTCCACCGATTGTGAAGGGGCTCGAGCTGGAGCCTTTGCATGTGGTCGCTCATGTCGAGGTGACCTACGTCTGATGAACCTCAGCGATCTGCGACGAGCGGCACAGAGGTGTTGAGGTGCACCTCATCCACTGATCCACCGCCTGAGTTCTGTGGTCTGAGTGCCGTCTCGACTACCGACGCTTGGCCCATCCTCCCGGTTGCTATGAGACGATGCTTGATCGGCACCCCTGCTTCAGTTTCCTTCGGTCGGCTCGCTCATTTAAGGCCCAGGGCCTTGCTCAAGACCGCCTCCAAGTAGAGAGCGTAAACCGCGGTGATGTGTGTTTGATCCCGGTAGACGTCGTAGTGACCGATGACTGCAGTGCATGTTGCCGAACAGAACCATGGAATCGTGTCGATGTACTTGACATGGGAGTCCACAGAGGCCTCCTTTTCGGCTTTCAGGTCGGAAGGATTCACTGCCAATGCCCTTGGGGCGGAGCACGCATGGGTGTTGTGAGGGTGTGCGAGGAGACACTGAGGAGCCAGCAGTGAACTTCCGGGCGTACTTCCAAGCAACACCTTTCGCGCGTCAGGAACAGTGATCTGTCGGAACAAGGAGTCCAACCCTGATCGCCACGCGGCAGGAGAGATCTCGGGCCCGATCGTCGGACTGGCTCCAGGCGCAGGATACGGAACGAGTTGGGTGGCCACGACCAGTTGGGGCTTGTTTTTGTTGATCCAATTAACCGCCCATTGGTGCCATTGATCACAGGGGGTGAACCGACTGGTGAGTTTCATACTCGGTGGGTCTTCGACGGACACCAAGGCAGCTGGACAGCTTGGTTTGGCCAGAATCACCAACCTCCAATGTGCTCGCTTGGCTATAGTGCCGAAGGCTGGGCGCCACATGAGCGCGTGAGAATCACCGTAGAGCACAATCAGTCGACGTCCCTTGGGATCGCCGAGAGCGCAGATGGCCTCTTGGCTACTGGATTCAGCCGGTATACATCTGTTTTTCGACGATGTCCCACCCTGGTCGGCGGGGGCTAGCGAAACCGGAGGCAGAATGCTGCTGGGGAGTGACGTGATGTGAGCGGCCGCGGCGACCTGCCTTTGCACTACCCGCGCATCGACGGCCGGTTTGACGCTGTAACCACCGACGGCAACGGCCTCACTGGAGATGACCACAGTCAGAGCCACGACGGTGGCGACGACCACTGCTAGACCGGCACCTACACTTTGCTTCGAGGGCAGTCGCCAATGGCGAATCGGTGTCTCGATGACGGCGTAGGTGAAGGCGGAAATGGCCACCGCAACCAGAACAAGGAGAAGATTGTCGCCGACGGAAAGTGAGCTCCTACCCACTCGCTCCGCGGCGATGATCAGAATCGGCCAGTGCCACAGATACAACGAGTACGACCGTTGGCCTAGCCACTGAAATGGCTGTAAGCGGAGGAGTGACTCCGCGCCGAACCGGGGAGTTGCCGTTCCGGCAGCAATGAGCAAACCGGCACCGACAGCCGGGATCCCCACCAGGGAACCTGGATAGGGAGTATTGGGGCCAAACGCGAATGCTGCAATGAGTATTGCGGCGGTGCCGATCCACGACAAGAGAGCGGCCGTAGGGCGGGGGAGTGCCTTCAGCCGGTGGGTGTTTACGGCAATGAGTGCGCCGAGGGCCAATTCCCATGCCCGGGTGAAGGGGGAAAAGTATGCCCAAGAAGGATTGGACGTGGTCTCTACGACTGACCACCAATATGACACCACGATCGTGATGCCAAGGACAATGGTCAGCCTGGTTCGCAGGGCGATTCGGCCTTTGATGCTAGCGACGCTCAAGAAGATCGTCGGATAGATGACATAGAACTGCTCTTCCACCGAAAGCGACCAAAAGTTCTGGAGCGGTGACGGCGGAAGAGAAGCGGTGAAGTAGTTCGTTCCCACGGCGTCGAAGTGAAAATTGGAGAGAAAAGCCGCGGCCCACCGGCCATCATTGGCTGTGCTGCCCCCACTTGCGGAGCCCAGAAGCAAATACGCGAAGGCGACGGTGACCAGGATGGTGGCGGTGGCGGCGGGAATGATCCGTCGACACCGTCGTGCGTAGAAGTTGAGCACCGAAGTTCCCCCAGAACGGTTCCGTTCTCTGAGGAGCAGTCCGGTGATCACAAAGCCAGAGATCACGAAGAAGACGTCCACTCCGACGAATCCACCTGTCAGGCCAGGTACTCCAGCGTGGTAGAGCACCACCAATACGATTGAGACCGCTCTGAGGCCTTCGACATCAGGCCTGAACCGTCGGTCGCCTGGTGCGGTTCCTGCCTCGTCACCGGGGTCTAGAAGCTGATCGGTTTGTAAGTACAATCGAGTTCCCCTGTACGCCCGTGAGGGCTGGTGAGTCTGACCTACCCCAGGCCCGCTGGGCAATGGTACTCAGACTTCTCGACCTGTAGGCCATCACCGTGTCCGGAGATGGCGAGCTCCCGGGGCGAGACACATTCCGGCCAAAGACCGCAAGTCCCCGGAGATCGCGACGTTCTACGTATCCATTGATTCGGCCGATCCGAAGGTCGGGAGGACAATTGTGAGTTCCCATCGGCATGAAGCCAATAGATCCGAGGTGCCATAAGGGCGGACTCAAACCGAAGGACACGCAACGTCGCCTGAGAGACAGGTTCGATGTGCGGAAGCGATTGCACCAGTCGCCATCGGAGGCCGGTGACTGCGCCACAGACGTGCCACGCTCTGCCTCGGCAAGCTCACGAAAAAATGGAGACTCAGGAAGCTAAGACCAAAGCCCGACCTGATGGCAATTGAGCAACCGGCCTAAGCAACCCTGAGCAGTACCTCGCCCCGCAAGAGTGCCGATGTACCTGCGCGGTCGGACGCGCCTCCGACACGTTCCGTTGCACACCGATGGTCGCTCGTGCTTCAGCAGCCACGAAGCGCCGGTCTGCGGTGGTAAGCAGCGAAATGCCCAGCCCTCGCTTCAGACATGTGCGGTCGCAGCGGCGCTCGTGGAGATCGGGGGATTGCTGAACTGGGGTTGACCTACAGCGCGTGTTGAATCGCCTCCGATTTGTCATCGAATCCAACAATGTCAACGATCCGGCCGTGGCGAACCGTGAGGACCTGAAACCGCAGCGCCCTACCGCCTCGTTCGCGAGCACCCTCAGTACCTTGCACGGTCAGGCTAACAAGCAGCCGGTCACCGAGTACTTCCACGTCGAACGCGGTGCCCCGGACGCCCGACTCTTGGGCTCGCTGGTACCAACGAAGCACCTGATTGCGGTTTTTGCAGGTGGGGTTACGAGACCCAGGAGCTCCCCACGTCACCTGCGGATCCAGCAGCTCTGCGAAAGCCGACACGTCGCTTGCCGCCATCGTCTTCCTGACCTGCTCGGCCAGCTCGTCCATGGCTCCCTCCACAGGACCATTCTACGCCTTCAGAATCCCTCTTCTCAGACGCTCCACGCCAATCCCGACGCGAAGTGGAGGGGCCTTCCCAAGCGGGTACCACCTGTTTGCGCTCGTCCGGTTCCTTAGACCAATGACGCTGCCGCCAGTTGGCAATCAAAGCGCCGCCTGGCTACCTCACTCACGATCAGTGGCTCGACTGGACACTCCGACATTCGAGGGATTCATCAATGGGGCCCTGGCGCAGATCCCATGACGATGGAGAGCATTCGGCCCCCCTGGGTGACCAACAACGTGGGGGAGGGGCGCGCTCGATCGACCAAAGGGAACCGTGGAACAATCCACTGGGTATGGACGAGCGGCTGGAGCTGCAAGACAACGGACACTGGCGGATGGCCGTCTGGGCCCTCCGAGTTGGTTACGTCGGGTTGTTCGTCGGCATCGCCGGCCTCATAGTGATGTCGTTGGGATCCACCCCGTGGGTCCTGGGCGTCGGTGTGATCATCTGGCTCGCCGCTGCCGCGGTGACGTTGACGGGCTTCTTCTGGTCCCGAAACGAGCTTCCCAAGCCGCGACCTGGCTATTGGTCGATGCGGTTCATGCTCATCCACGACACGGTCCACGCCCGGCCGTTGGCCCAGCGATCCTAAGAGGGCTTCCCTCCGCCGCCACGTGCCTGACGGCAACGGCTTGTCTGAGCTGGACGGCTACTGCACATCGTCCTGATCGCCGAGTTGGCTCGGCGGGGTGTATTCCAGCAGGTTCCCGAATTGCCATCCGTCCACACAAGTACGGGAGCCCTCATCGCTCTCGGCTACCAGATCGGGCTGAGAGCGGCTCCGACCCAGTAGTCACCATCATCAGACGCTCGGTCCCGGCGGGTGAGTTCGCTTGGTCCCCTCCTCCCGGGCATTGCGAATTCATGACGATCGGATTGGAAATTGTCGACAGGGTCAGCTCGAGAAGGCGGTGACCGAAGTGGGATTCGGTGCAACGAGCAGGTGTGACGTTCGACTATCGCGTCTCGGGGCTCGGGCACCACGGAGCGACAACACGGCTTCGATCGCGTGACACCTCACAAAGCCGCGTTGAGGCCAGGAGCAAGAGCTGAAAGTACGGCGGCGGGCCTGGAGTATCCGGGCAAGAAGGGGTACAGCCGATGGAACGTCAATTCTCGAATCGCGTCCGAACGCTTGTCGCCACTTCGTTTGGGCTTGGAGCGCTGCTCACCTGCGTCGGGGCAGCAGGGTCGCAGTCACCTGCCGCGGCTTCGTCGCAGCCGTCAGATTTTGTGTTGCGGGCCGGCACCACTCTGCGGCTCGATGGAAAACCGTACCGGTTCAAGGGAATCAACATCTACATGGCCGCCAGTGGTGGAACGCCCTCGAGCTGCGGTGGCGAGCTCTATCCGAATCTCAGTACCCCTCTGTCACATCTGCCCGAGGGCATCGTCATACGCTTCTGGGCGTTTCAGGATTTCTTCGTCTCGAACGGGCACTTCGACTGGAAGATCCTCGACACCGTGATCTGGATTGCCGCGCTTCACCACGACAAAGTGATCCCGGTGCTTGCCAATCAATATTCCTATTGTGATGGCCCGAGCAAAACGCTCCCCTGGTACGAGGGCGGATACGAACGGACGGTGGAGCCGGGCGACATCGTCCCCTACCTCCAATTCGTGTCCGACCTCGTTCGCCGCTATGCGGACAACTCCACCATTGCCATGTGGCAATTGGTCAACGAAGGTGAGGCTGTGAACGCCAACGGGAGTTGCCATGAAAGGGCGGCTCACCAGGCGCTACTCGCCTTCTCCAACGATGTCGGCGGCCTTATTCACAGAGCGGACCGTCACCATCTGGTGAGTCTCGGTACGCTCCAGGGGTGGGCAGGCTCGGGGGGAGGAGCCCAGTGGTGCGGTGCGGCCAACGGCGACTATCGGACACTCATGGCATCGCCTGGCAACGATGTGTGCGACTACCACGACTACGGCTACCCCGGACGGCCCATGGGGACCACGTCCAGGCTGGACCTCCGAGACGCGATCGTGATGTGCCATTCCGATGACAAGCCGATAATGGTTGCAGAAACCGGGATCTACGCCGAATCCCCGAACCAGGTGGAGCGCCGTGCCTCCGAGTTCCGGTCGAAGTTCTCGGCCCAGTTCAAGGCTGGTGTCGTGGGCGAGTTGATGTGGGAGTGGGTGAACAAGCCGGCGTTTCGGGTCCCTATCGATTCTCCTCTGGGTTGTCAAGAGCGAATTGTGAGCGAGGGAGGGCGGCAAACACCTCCCGGGCGACGTAGCGCTTGAGGCACCGAATCGCCTCCTTTTTGGTCCGACCTTCCTTCATCCGGCGCTCGATGTAGTGCTTGGTCTTCGGGTCGTTTACCATCCGGGTAAAGACGATGTGCCAGAGCGCTGAGTTGGCCTGGCGGTCCCCGCTTCGGTTGAGCCGATGGCGCTCCTGCTTGCCGCTCGAGGCGTCGAGAGGCGAGGTCCCGCAGAGCTTGGCGAAGGTCGATTCGCTCTTCAGGCGTTCGGGATTGTCACCGGCAGCTACCAGAATGGCCGAAGCCACGTCGGTTACCACTCCGTCGATCGCGTTGAGTTCTGGTGCGGTAGCTGCGACGAGGTTCTTCAACAGGTGGTCGATCTCTTTCACCTCCTCTTCGAGGGAAAGGGCCCGGCGGGCCAGAGTGCGCAAAGTGAGCTTGGTCACCGTCGTCACGTCGGTCCGTCCGGTGTGGCGATAGGCGCTGGCCAACGTGAGGACCTTGTAGATGGAGAGGTCCCGCAGGTCGGCCCGTAGTTCCTCGGGCGCAGTCGAGATGAGGCTGCGCATCTGGTTGATGGCCTGGGTCCTGCTACCTCTGGCCGAGCGCCGGGCCACCCGCAACACTCGCATGGCCTCGACGTTTCCGTCCCTGGTCTTGGCCGACCCGGTGGCGTCGCCCCCCTGGGCGGCTCGGGCTGCAGCCACCGCGTCGTGGGGGTCGGACTTTCCCGTGCGCCGGCGGCGCTGGCGGTTGGGCCGGTCGACTTCGACGACAGCGACCTGGTGATCCAAGAGGTGTCGGGTGAGTCCCGCTCCATAGCTACCCGTGCCTTCGACGCCGACGAGCTCGAGGTTCCCGAAACTCTCGAACCAGCCCAACAGTTCCCGGTAACCCGAGGCTGTGGCCGGAAAGCTCTGAACACCGAGCTGGGCTCCTCGTTCATCGAGGGCAGCCGCCACGTGGGTGTCGAGGTGCGTGTCGACCCCTCCGGGTGATTCGGCGCGCGATAGTGGTCATCGTCATCTGTTCCTTTCGCTTGGGTGGATGACACGGCACCAGCAAGACGATGGACAGGACAGCGATGGGCCTGTGCGGCAGGCTCCTATGAGGTCACTCCGTCCGACCGGTTGGTGTCGGGTGAGTGTCCGAGCCAGGCCGACGAATCGTTTTCAGGACAGTCCGAAAGGACGTCAGCCGGTATCAATGGAGTCAGACCTGGCTCGGGCATTCACCCACACGCTGACCAATTCTCGCTCCGAGATGGTGGACCGTCAGCGGGCTACATCAATCCTCGCTGCCGGTTCTGACTATGGGATTTTCCCCGACGACCCGTCGCTCAGCCTGCTTTCGGGAAGGTGATGCGCGAGCACCCCACTTCCCGAGCAGTAAGCGACGACCGTGGACGGCGTCCGGTCGCCTCAAGGTTTGCCGGGGGAGTCGTTGGGGTACCTCAGGCACGGGATGGGGGACTGTAGGTGTCCAGGCCCCGACCAGGTTCCCCTCCATCGGGGTCTGGCACCTGCATGTCACCACGAGGCCATGGTGGGCCAGAGATAGGTCGCGACGACCCCCGAGAAAGGGCTCGAAAGCCAGGGGCCGTCGCACTTCTGATGACCTCGGCGAAGGCAAAACCGAAGGTCACCGAGTTCAGGGCAAGACCGCCAGTTCCCCCACAAACATTCCTGCCCATCCCCTCTGACCAGAATGCATCCGGGATCGCACGGTTCACCATCGTCAAAATTGGTTATAGCGATGGCATAGCTGGCCCGCCGAGTTCACCTCTGCGCCGGGGCGGTTCCGGGCCGGCACATCTCACCGGGCGCGCCACACCCCCCTGGCGGGAGGGGGTTGGGCGTAAATCATCAGGTCGGAGGATTTGGGGATGGCGGTACCCGCTCGACGATCTGACGCCGTAGTTGATACCCACTCATTCGTGGGCCAAACCTCGAACACGAAAGAGGCCCGGCAAACCGGGGCCAACTCGATCCCGCCGTAAGACTCAAGAATTAGGACTTCCGAATGAACCCGTGACATTGGCAACCGTCTCTGGGGTCAACTCCAGACCAGGGTCAGCAACAGAAGCGTGAGTCGCAGCGTGCTGCATCAGCTTGTCGGAACCGTCCCCAGGCACCCGTGTAGGGTAGTGCTGTTGTGGCCGTTCCCCGTTCGGACTTTGGCCCGGATCATCCGGAAGCAACGCCCTGACGGCTGACGCATTCGGTGTAGTGATCCACGAGCCCAGGGCAGGGCGGGGGAGTGGCTGGCCTCCCGCCAATCAAGACAAACCTTCGGGAAGTCAACATCACCGTACCGCCCACCTTCACCGCCGACCCACTTCTACTTCCAATGAAGATGCTCATGTTCTACGTCACTTGGCGAGGCCGTTCTTTTGCAAACGCACCCGAAGGAACCGATTGGGAGCTGGACAGGAATAGGTCGACCTGAGTCGGGCCGCGGGGCTCGAATCTCTCCAGTGAAGATTGCTCTTTGGTCGTGAACCGTTCGGCATCGCGTTGCATTGCCAGCCTCTTGAGGGTCTGCCTGTCCGCGGCCTTTACGACCCAGTGAAAGATATTCACACTCGTACTCTCGCCTTTCCGCCAATACCGTCGGGGACGTCGTTCCGCCGACGCTCCCGATCCTAGACAGCGGCAGCAGGCAGCCGCGTCACGTGAGAATGAACCTTACGTGACATGTCTGCGGCAGACGTGAAGCACCACAAGTGTCTATCTGTCGACGGTCAGCTTGAAGGACGGATGACGCGGCCTTGGCTTGACGTCCCGGGAGACAGTTCGATGAAGCGACCCCGAGTTCCCGACAAGGAACGATCCCATCACGATTAGCTTCGCCTTTCGCCGGGTATCAAATAGTGCGTGCTCTGCTCCCCACCGCCGTTCGTAGGGTAGACAGCGCCTTAGTCAGCGGTGGTGAGGAGTTGGGCCCAGACCCGTTTGTGAGTGGTCCGGGGCTTGCTCCCTGTGCCACGTGGTGCCGGACCTTCGGTCCTCTGAACAGATTCCGGTCCGCTCGGCGACCACCAGCGTCGACCGTCCTCAACCGTCACCGGACCGAAGTTTACCTCTGGCATAACACGGAGGGCTGAGCTTCAGCCCGTACGAAATATGACGGAACGCTTACAGTCAGATGAACCTTTCATGGCAACCCCGTTGCCGCGCCGGTATTCTCCCGCCCCCTGCTTATAGTCACCGGTTGCCAGTCAAGGGAGCGGGCGAGCACCAACTGCCCGCTCCCTGCGACTGGCGCCACTCATCGTCCCCCTCATGAGTGGCGCCCGCGCGGCGCCGATCCTCAACAAAGAGCCTCCAACAAGAGGCGATCTCCCGAATTGGGAAGATAGTTCGAGAATCGCCACTCACAGATCTCCGGTGATTCAGGCAAAAGAAATGACTCAGGGCGGGACAAATATCTTCCCACCTCCTGGGTCGACTCCTGAGGAACTCCAATGGTCTTGGCCGGCCAACTTGTGCAGTGTTGCCCTAACGGCCACCTTCGCTTCGAGACCGCTCCGCAGGTTGGCGCGCATCTGGAAGCCTTCACGCTGCACCCGCACCTCGGCGACTTCGCGGACAATTCGAGCCAGCCGCCAAGGGGCAACTCTTCCTTCCAGCTCAACGAATGTCGTCACCTGGCTTCCGGTCCGCCAACCCCTCTCGTTCACCGCATAGGGTCGGTTGATGTGCGAACCACTCTCACGAGTTCCTCTCGTCGCATGGAGGCCCGATTGGCCGAGGGTGACCGGTCGCGACCCAGACGCCCTCCCTCCAACCCTCACAGCCCTCAGCAGGACCTTCCCATTTTGGTCGGTGCTGGTTGACAGTCTGGAGAGCGGGTATCCATAGATCCCATATGGTGCCCGAAGACGAAATGGACGACATCGAAACCTTGCGACGTGGAAAAATGGCAACCCTGAAGGCAGCTCGCGAGGCGTATCGACGTTGGGTGGCCAACCCGCCGCGAGAGTCCGGAACCCTGTTCAAGGAGCATGTCGACATGCTCCGGGCGGCCGTCAAGGAAGCTGACGTGGACCTCAAGCGTTTCAATGAGGAGAACCCTCGGCGGTAGCAGCAGCGCCCGGAACCGGATTCAGCCGTTCTGCGCGATCCACAGCAAGCCCGTAGGGAGCCAACCCTCCGAACTTCGAATGGAAGCCTGGTGCGCGGGCACCAACGGATACCGCCAAAGCCATTGACCCCGGTGTAAGGATGTGAACGTGAGCGACGGCGCGCGAGCCGGGGACCTGAGGTTGGCTGCGTCGATTCAGAGCTGGGTCAGCTTCGGACAACTCGCCGGCGGCGCCAGCGCCGCATTGATCGGCCTTCTCTTCGTTGCCGTATCGCTCAATCGGGACCGGATCGCTCATACTCCGATGCTGCACGCCGAGCGCGGTGCAGACTCTGGTCATATTCATGCTTCCGCTCACATCTTCGATCGTGCTTCTGACGCCGGGACAGCCTCGTTGGGTGCTCGGGACCGAGCTGCTTGTCTCGCCGCCCTACAGGGGCTCATCCTTGTGATCAGCGGACGCCGAAAACGGGCCCCCGGTACCCAGCCGGCACGCCTCGTTCGCCTGCTTGACCACACCAGCCCCAACCTCGTAGCCACCTTATTGGTTCTGGTTGCCGGGATCACCTTGATCGTCGGCCACGGGGGCGGTCTCTATTGGCTCGTTCCCGCGGTCATCCTCGCCCTGGTTGGCGGTTCGGCAAACGCATGGCTGTTCCTGATCTTGGACGAAGGCTGACGCTCGGGAGCGGGAATCCAAGCCGTGGCCCCTGGAATCGCAGAATCAGATGGATCATCGGCCTCGAAGCGTCAAAAGGGGTGCTGGGCCCAGACTGCCTGATGGGCCACGGTCGACCCAACGAGGTTCGTGGTGATCGGGACCAGGGTGTCGACAGGTCACCGACTCGGGTGAAGAATCTAAGACATGGACAAGACGTTCCGGGCCACGATGCAGAAAAGCGGCAGCAAGGGTGGCTGGACCTACGTCGTGATGGACGGCTCCGCCGAGTATTTCGGGACCAAGGGCCTCGTAAAGGTGCGCGGAACGGTGGACGGGGAACCCTTCCTGAGTTCGTTCATGGCGCTCGGGGATGGCACGCACAAGCTGCCGATCAAAGCTGAACTTCGGAAGAAGATCGGCAAGGCAGAAGGGGACGAGGTCGTCGTCTCGCTCACCGAACGGCTGCCGAACTAGCGGGGCATTTCGATACCCGATCTCGCTAGCTGCCGGTGCGTTCGCGATGGGTGCACCCTGGCCAGCAACAAGGCCGGCGCTGGCCTTCCTCGAGTTCCTCCTGGGTCCGGCGAATGCGGCGTTCCCGGGTCGTCTCCTGCTTGGCATCGTCCACCCAGCAGATGAACTCGTTCCGGGCCAGTGGCGTGATGTCCCTCCAGGCATCGAGGGCCGCGGGGTTGGCCACGAGCGCTTCGCGCAGGTCTCCCGGAAGCTTGTGCACCACCCCACCGGGCACCCGTTGACCACTCACAGCGCCACGGTAGCGGGTCATGGCGAGCCCCGACCTCAATCGATCCCGGCATCCCACGATCCTTGGTCGGAACCACCCGGCGGAGGGTTATTGGGTGCGGTAGAAGATCGAGGTGGATTGGGCTCGGTCTCGAAGAAGTCGGCGCGCTCACGAAGATTCGAAGGTGCGGGTGAGGATGGGCGCCCCCGGATAGCCGCTCTGGGCCCGGCTCAAGATGCACCCCGAGTGGGTCGATGGGAAGCGTGCAGGATCCGTGCACTTCTCCTTTCTTGTGCGGATTGAGGAGCCTGGGCAGGCAACCAGGAGCCACCACTCCGTCACGCTGGTATGCGGGCATGCAGGCAGCCGCCAGCGTGACGGAGTGCCTGTCTCCATCCTCCGGTCTCCAACGACAGACATTGCCCGTTCAGCAATGCCTCGGACGCCCCGCCGCGCTCAAGTCGGGCGGGGAACTGGTCGAAATGAGAGGGAATACCTGCCCAGGACGGAACGCCGGAACATTTGCGAATCCGCGGCCCGTCGAATGACGCCAACACGAAGAGGCGATATGAAAGGAAAACACCTTCTGCCGTTGGCCGCGATTCCGCTGGCCATGGCCTTGCCCCACGCCGCGAGCGCAGCACCGTTAC
>CAWIOU010000013.1:0-215093 GCA_963837805.1 uncultured Acidimicrobiaceae bacterium | reverse complement strand
GGCGTCGATGATCTCCCACCACCGGGCCTCGTTGACGGCCGTGAATTCGTCGATGGGCATGCCGGCGGCGGCGGCCCCGTCGATGATCTTGTCGTCGATGTCGGTGATGTTGGACACGTAGGTGACCTCGAGCCCGGTGAACACCAGGTAACGCCGCAGGACATCGAAGACGAGCGCCATCCGCCCGTGGCCGAGATGGGGCTCTCCGTCGACGGTCAGCCCACAGACGTACACCGACACCCGTCCGGGCGTGCGGAGGCGCAGCGGCGCGACCTCCCCGGTCGCCGTGTCGTGGAGCTGGAGCACGCAAGGTACGGTAACCCGATCATGGCCAGCGACGCGAACCCACCGACCCCTCGGGCGGGCGCCCCTTCGGGCATCCCCGACCAGCCCGGCCTGGAAGGGCTCGAGGCGGCCTGGTCGGCGAGGTGGGAAGCAGACGGCACCTACGCCTTCGACCGGACGGCGACCCGCGGCGAGGTCTACTCCATCGACACGCCCCCGCCCACCGTGTCCGGGTCGCTCCACATCGGCCACGTCTTCTCGTACACCCACACCGACGCGGTGGCCCGGTTCCACCGCATGCGCGGTCGCGCCGTGTTCTACCCGATGGGATTCGACGACAACGGTCTGCCCACCGAACGCCGGGTCCAGGACTACTTCGGTGTGCGGTGCGACCCCAGCCTTCCCTTCGACCCCGATTTCGAGCCCCCGGCCGAGCCCGGGAAGGATCCCGTTTCCGTGTCGCGCCCCAACTTCGTGGCGCTGTGCCACCGTCTCACCGCCGAGGACGAGCGGGTCTTCGAACACCTGTGGCGGATGCTCGGCCTCTCGGTCGACTGGTCCTACTCCTACACCACCATCTCCACCCGGGCCCAACGGGTCTCCCAGCGGGGGTTCCTCCGCCTGGCCCAGCGCGGTGAGGTGGTCCAGCGCACGGCGCCCACCCTCTGGGACGTGGATTTCCGGACCGCCGTCTCCCAGGCCGAGCTGGAGGACCGCGAGCGCCCCGGGGCCTACCACCGGATCCGGTTCCCCCGGGTGGGCGGCGACGGGGCCGTCGACATCGAGACCACTCGGCCCGAGCTCCTGGGCGCCTGCGTGGCGCTGGTGGCCCACCCCGAGGACGATCGCTACCGGCCCCTCTTCGGCACCGAGTTCGTCACCCCCCTCTTCGGGGTGCGGGTGCCGGTCGTGGGCCACGAGCTGGCCGATCCCGAGAAGGGGTCGGGAATCGCCATGGTCTGTACCTTCGGCGATACCACCGACGTGGTCTGGTGGCGCGAGCTCTCCCTCCCCACCCGCACCATCGTGGGCCGCGACGGCCGGCTGGTCCCGGTCAGCTGGGGCGCCGAGGGTTGGGAGTCCGACGACCCCGATGGAGCGGCCGCGGCCTACGGGGAGCTGACCGGGCGCACGGTCAAGCAGGCCCAGACCCGGATCGTCGAGCTCCTCCGGGAATCGGGCGCCCTCATCGGGGATCCGACCCCGATCACCCATCCGGTCAAGTTCTACGAACGGGGCGAGCGTCCCCTGGAGATCGTCTCGTCACGCCAGTGGTTCGTCGAGACCCTCCCGCTCCGCCAGCGCCTGTTGGACCGGGGCGACGAGCTCCGGTGGCACCCGGCCTACATGGCCCACCGCTACCGGGCCTGGGTCGAGGGGCTCAACGGCGACTGGAACATCAGCCGGCAGCGGTTCTTCGGGGTGCCCTTCCCCGTCTGGTACCCGGTCGACGAGGCCGGCGAGGCGGTCTTCGACAGTCCGATCTTCGCCGACGAGGACCGGCTCCCGGTCGATCCGTCCACCGACGTTCCCGACGGGTACTCCGAGGCCCAACGGGGACGGCCCGGAGGGTTCGCCGGGGATCCGGACATCATGGACACCTGGGCCACGTCGTCGCTCACCCCCCAGATCGCCGGCGGTTGGGAGGACGATCCGGACCTGTTCGGTCGGGTCTTCCCGATGGACCTCCGGCCCCAGGCCCACGACATCATCCGCACCTGGCTGTTCGCCACCGTGGTCCGCTCCGAGCTCGAGCACGCCGCGCTCCCGTGGTCGGATGCGGCCATCTCCGGGTGGGTGCTGGACCCCGACCGCAAGAAGATGTCGAAGTCGAAGGGCAACGTGGTCACCCCGCTCCCCCTCCTCGAGAAGCACGGGGCCGACGCGCTGCGGTACTGGGCGGCGGGCGGGCGCCCGGGCACCGACACCGCCGTGGACGAGGGCCAAATGAAGGTGGGCCGCCGCCTGGCCATCAAGGTGCTCAACGCCTCGCGGTTCGCCCTGGGGCGGATCGCCGCCGAGGACGGCACGGTCACCGCCCCGCCGATCGGCTCGGCCACCTTCCCGATCGACCGGGCCATGCTGGCCCGCCTGGCCTCGGTGGTCGACGAGGCCACCGAGGCATTCGAGGCCTACGACTACGCCCGGGCCCTCGAGCGCACCGAGGCCTTCTTCTGGTCGTTCTGTGACGACTATCTCGAGTTGGTCAAGACCCGGGCCTACGGCGAGGCCGGGGACCCGGGAACGGCGTCGGCCCGGGCGGCCCTGGCCGGCGCCCTGTCCGTGCTGCTGCGACTGCTGGCCCCCATCCTCCCCTTCGTCACCGAGGAGGTGTGGTCGTGGTGGCAGGACGGATCCATCCACACCGCTCCGTGGCCGACCGTCATCGAGCTCGGCCCGGCGGCCACCGATCGGTTCGAGGACGGCGAATCCGTCCTCGACGTCGTGGCCGGCGTGCTCGGTCGGGTCCGACAGGCCAAGTCGACGGCCAAGCGTTCCATGCGCTCGCCGGTGGCCAACCTGACCGTGGTCGACACCCCCGGGCGCATCGCCGCCCTGCTGTCGGCCGAGGGCGACCTGCGCGATGCCGGCGGCGTGATCACGCTGGAAACCGCCCCATCCGACGAACCGGCGGTCGAGGTGGAGCTCGCCCCCGAGGAGTGAGGAGGGCTCAGGACGGAGTGAGGAGGGCTCAGGACAGGTAGATGCCGAGCGCGGCCTCGGCCATCTCGGCCGGCGTGCCCTCCTGCTGGACGCGACCGTGGACCATGATGGCTGCCCGGGTGGCCACCGACAGTGCGGTCGTCACGAACTGTTCGACCAGCAGGATGGTCATTCCCTGGCCGCTCAGGTTGCTGACCAGTTCATAGAGCTCGGACACGATGAGCGGGGCCAGCCCCATGGACAGCTCGTCGAGCAGCAGCACCTTCGGATCGGTGACCAGAGCCCGGGAGATGGCCAGCATCTGCTGCTCGCCGCCCGAGAGGGTCCCGGCCATCTGGCTCCGGCGCTCCTTGAGCCGGGGGAAGGAGGCGAAGGTCCTGTCCTCGACCTCCTTGGCGCTGATGCCACCCCGGTAGGTCCAGATGCGGAGGTTCTCGCGCACGGTCAGGTTGGGGAAGATGCCCCGGCCCTCGGGCACGGCGCAGATGCCGTTGCGAGCCAGCTTCTCGGGCGGGCGCTTGCCCACCGGCTCGTCCCCGATCACCACCTGCCCGGCCGTCGGCCGCATCCGGCCGCTGATCACCTTCAGCAACGTCGACTTCCCGGCCCCGTTCGGGCCGAGGAGGGCGAAGACGCTGCCGGGCGGGATGACCAGATCGACTCCGTGGATGACCTCGATCCGGCCGTAGGCCGCCCGCACCCCGGTGAGGACGATGCTGGGTGGGAGCTGGCGGGCAGCCGGGGGCGGGACCTCGGTCACGTCGGTCACCGGAGGGCTCCCGGGGCCTCGTTCGCGGCCGGCGCGGCCTCGCCCAGATAGGCGGCCTGGACCATCGGATCGTGGCGGACCTCGTCGGGCGTGCCCGAGGCGATGATGTCGCCGAAGTCGAGGACGTAGATGTGGTCGCAGATCCGCATCACGAGCTCCATGTCGTGCTCGACGAGCAGAACGGCCATGCCGCCGGCCGCCAACTTGGTCAACAGCTCACCCAGCGCGTTGGATTCGACTTCGTCGAGGCCCGATCCCGGCTCGTCGAGCAGGAGGAGTTTCGGCCCGATGGCCAGGGCGCGGGCCAGCTCGACCATCCGGGCCAGACCGGTGGACATGGAGGCGGCGTTCTGCTCCCCGCGTCCGCCGAGCCCCACCCCTTCGAGCAGCCGCTCCCGGGCGGCCGGATCCGCCGAACCGAGATCGAGGGTGACGGTGACGTCGCTCCCCTCCGGGTCCCCAACGATTGCCGGCGAGCGGCGCTTCGACGGCATCAACCGGTGGAGCCGGCCCCACCGGCTCCGGTGCCACCACCGCTGCGTCGACTCGAGTCCGACCTGGACGTTCTCGCCGGCCGAGAGCGACCCGAACAGCTCCAGGCGCTGGAAGGTCCGGGCCAACCCGAGCCGGGCCCGATGGTGCGGCTTCATCTCGGTGACATCGGTGTCGAACAGATGGACCGTGCCCCGGCCGGGAGCCTGCAGTCCGCTGATCACGTTGAACAGGGTCGTCTTGCCGGCGCCGTTGGGACCGATCAACCCGGTGACGGTCCCGGGCCGGACGGTGAGGCTCACGTCGCTGAGGGCGGAGACGCCGCCGAACCGGACCGCCACCTCCGACACGGTCAGGGCCGCGCCGCCAGCAGATCCACCCCCCGGCGACCCCTGAACCGGCGGCTCCGCGGACGACTGCGCGGACGACGACTCCGCGGACGACTCCGCGGACGACGACTCCGCGGACGACTCCGCGGACGACGACTCCGCGGACGACTCCGCGGACGACGACTCCGCGGGCGACTGCGCGGACTGCGGCTCCGCGGGCGACTCGTCAGCCGACGACTCCTCAACTGGCGGCACGGGTCCCACCTCCGACCGCGAAGGTACCGCCGACCGGCGCGGCCGGCCCGACCACCGCATCCCCACCCCGCCTGCCCCAGGGCAGGAGGTTCTGGATGAACTCGATGCCGAGAATGCCCCCGGCGGCCCGGCCGATCAGGATGATGCCGGCACCGGCGAAGAGGCCGAGGCCGTTCGGCCACACCTGGTTGAGGACCACGTAGGTGAGGGCGGCCAGGAAGGCCCCGGAAACCGTCCGAATGCTCCACACGGTGACGAACAGGACGAAGATGATGCCGGCGAAGAAGTCGAAGTCGGAGGTACCGACCGTCTCCTGCACGGTGCCGTACAGCGCCCCACCCAGGCCGGCGATGCCCGCGGCGATGGCGAACACCGCCACCTTGGTGAAACCGATGTTGAGCCCCACCGTGGCGTAGGCGGCCGGTGAGTCGTTGAGGGCCACCAGCCTCCGGCCGAACATCGAACGGCGGATGGCCAGCACGATCCAGGCGATCACCACGAAGAAGACGGTGACCAGAAGGAACTCGGAGGCGTCGCCGCCGAACGACAGTCCGGGGAGGACGATCCGCCCCACGTTCACACCCCCGGATCCGTAGATGTGGGTGTCGAGGAAGAACCCGTTGGCCACCGCGTCGGCGAAGGCGAAGGTGGCCAGGGCCAGGTACAGGTCGCGCAGCCGGATGGTGGGCAGGGCGACCAAGGCCCCGACCGCGGCGCAGACCACGGTGGCCGCCACCAGGCCGAGGACCGAGCCGCCACCGGCCACCTTGCCCATGATGAAGGCGCCGATGCCCATGAAGGAGAACTGGCACAGCGAGATCTGGCCCGAGTACCCGGTGAGAAGCACCAGCGAGAGGCCCACGATCCCGAGGGTCATGACCACGCCGCCCAGTTGGAGCACGGTGGTCCCCTCGAACGGCTTGTTGTTGAAGACCAGGGCCACCACCGCGGCCACCACGAGAAAGCCGATGCCGGCCAGCAGGGACTCGCGGCCACCGGCCACACGCGGGATGCGCGCCTTGGTCAGGCGGCCCACCGCCCGGAGCCGGACCGACGGCAGGGTGACGAGGGCGATGAACAAGAAGACCATCGGCAGGGCCAGGGTCACATCCGGCACCAGGCTCTGGGGAAGGTGGGGCAGCAGATAGCTGATCACGTAGTTCTCGGCCAGCCCGATACCGATGGCGGCGGCGAAGGTGACCGGGATGTTCTTGAGCCGACCGACGATGGCCGCCGCATAGCCGTTGACCACCAGGAGGGTCATGGCCGGGATGCTCAATCCGGTGGTCTGGGTCGGCGCCAGGAGGACGCCGGCCAGCGCGGCCATGACGAACCCGAGGATCCATCCGTACTGGCTCATCCGGTTGGGGGAGGCGCCGGACATGGCCAGCAGCTCGGGGTCGTCGACCACCGCCCGGAGGGCCACCCCGGTGCGGGTGGAGTAGAAGAGCAGGCGCAGGGCCACGGCCACCGCCAGGGCCACCCCGATGATCAGGACCTCCTGGTACTGGATGTTGATCCCGACCAGCCGGAACTGCCCGTTCACCATGTTGCCCACCAGATGCTGGGTGCTCGGGTTCCAGGTGACGGTGGCGAACCCGGTGAGGATGACCAGCAGGCCGAGCGTGACCATCACCGGCCGTTCGGCCGAGGCACCGTGGAGCCGGCGCATGAGCACCCGCTCGACCAGCGCCCCCGAGATGGAGGCACCGACGACGAGGATGATGACCAGGGCCACCAGGATGTTCACGTGGTCCTGGGTGACCAGTCCCCAGTAGCAGAAGGCGGCGACCATCCCCACGGCGCCCTGGGCGAAGTTGAAGACGCCCGAGGTGGTGTAGGTGACGACGAGACCGGTGGCGGCGATGGCATACCCGGCGCCGAACATGATGCCGAACACGGTGTACTGCAGGAAATTGCTCACCGCATCAACCCCATCAACCCCGTTCCCCGATGGACCACATCAGACGGCTCCGGTGCCCCCGACCCCGCTCAGGATTTCGGTGGCGTCACGTACGAGTAGTCGCACCGGTACCCGTTGGTCGGGCTGTCGATGGGCGGGTTGTCCTGGCGGGTCCACTGCGAATTGAGCACCTGGCCCACCAGATAGCAATTGGACGTCGACCTGGCCGCCGGGTTGCTGGTGGTCACGATGTTGCCGCCGTTGAACGAGGTGATCTTCGACAGCGCGGTCAGGATCGATCCGCGGCTCGGGTCGGTGCCCGCCTTCCGGAGGGCCTGCACGAAGAGCTGGCCCGACAGCCACCCGTAGAGGGTGAACAGGTCGGCGTGGAACCCGGGCGACGCCGTGTTCACCCAGTGGAGGAAAGTGTTCACGGCGGGGATCTTGCCCGAGTCCCCTCCCAGGTAGAGCGAGGCGTTCTGGTCGAAGTAGGAGCCGTCGACGGCCTGTGGCCCTCCGGCCGCCGGGATCAGCGCCGTGGAGTAGGTGGCCGCGCCCAGCACCACCAGGGGGTGGAAGTTCTGCTGGACGAGGTTCTTGAGCAGCGCCGAGGCGTAGACCTCGGCCATCTGGTCGATGAACAGCACCTTGACCCCTGCGTTTCTCATGGCGATCACGTTGGGGGTGAAATCGAACTGGGTTTCGCCGTAGGTCTGGTCGTAGACCACGTGGTAGCCGACCTTCTCCATGACGTACTTCTCACCGGCCCAGTCGGCCTCGGGTGAGGGGAGGTCGGCGACCAGGGTGCCCACATGCTGGAGCGGCGCCGAGCCAAACTTCTTCCAGAAGTACTGGAGCGCGCCCTCCTCCCAGCCGCCCCCGAGGGGGACGGCGCTGTACACATTGGGCAGCGCGTTGGTGGCCGGGTCGAGCACCTGGGTCACGTCAGGGACACCCGGGTTCTGGGCCAGCACCGTTCCGCCGAAGCTGTCGAAGGTGGAGAACCCGCCGACCAGGGCGGCGTCGGTGGACACCGCGTTCTGGGTGGCCTCCTTGTTGCCGGTCCCCGTGTACTGGTCGTCGGCGCTGTCGACGGTGATCTTGCGCCCGTTGACCCCGCCCGTGGAGTTGACGTAGTCGGCGTAGGCCTGGGTCCCGACCAGCGCGCCCTTGAACAGGCCACCGATGGCCAGGGTGGAGACATTGCCGACCTTGATGCTGGTGGCGGTGATGCCGGTGTGGTCGCTGAAGGCGCTGGACGGCACCGTCCGGTTGCCGATGCTCGCCTTTCCGCCCGACGCCGTTGTCGTCGTCGTCGAGTTGGTGGAGCTGCATGCCACCGCGGTGGCGGCTACCACCGTGACCAACGTCAGCGCGGCCAAGCGCGTCTTCCACGATGCAGAACCCAAGGCTCCCCCTTGATCTCGGTCTTGGCCACGTCGGGCGGGAACTGGCCGTCCCCTGGGCAACATGACGGTTTTGTGAATATGTGACTCTACGTCAGAAACTCGTCTGTTTGTCTAGCACTTCAGCCGGGAGCGCTCAGAAATCGGAGGACGGCACCGGCCTGGGCATCCCATGACCGGCCCGGGCCCGGGCGCCCTCCAGAAACCGGACGGCGCCCATGGTGGTGTGCCGGCAGCGGATGGAGGCCAGCACGTCGAAGGCGTGCTGGGCCCGGGGCAGCTCCACGTAGGC
Organism: uncultured Acidimicrobiaceae bacterium; assembly: GCA_963837805.1. GTDB lineage: Bacteria > Actinomycetota > Acidimicrobiia > Acidimicrobiales > RAAP-2 > Bog-756. The sequence goes on along the minus strand of CAWIOU010000013.1, from coordinate 206,698 downwards.
GACCGGCGCCTCGGAGATCCGGCGCAGTTCGGCCACGAAATGTCGGGCCACGGCCACCGGCACGAGGGTGTCGTTGACCCCGTGCATGACGAACATGGGTGGCGCCGATGCGGTCACCCGGTGGTCGGGCGACGCCTGCTCGAACTGCTCGGGGTTGTCCGACTTCCTGGTCTTCATCACCCTGCGCTCGAGCAGGTCGAGGAGTCCGGCACCGTAGGCGCCCGACAGTTCCGGGTCGACGGTCATGTCGTACACGCCGTAGCAGGGGATGCAGGCATCGACCGAGGTGTCCATGTCCTCGAATCCGGGCTGCCACTCGGGCCGGTTGGGCGTGAGGGCCAGCAGCGACGACAGGTGGCCGCCGGCGGATCCTCCGGACACGGCGACGAACTCCGGGTCCCCCCCGTAGTCGGCGATGTGCTCCCGTACCCAGGCGACGGCCCGCTTGCAGTCCACGATGTGGGCCGGCCAGGTGGCCCGGGGGCTGAGGCGGTAGTTGATGACGACACACACCCAACCGCGTCGGGCCAGCTCGTGCATCATCGGGATGCCCTGCTCCCGCTTGTCCCCGATGACCCATGCCCCCCCGTGGATGTAGACGAGCACCGGGGCCCGCCCGGCGCCCACCGCCCGACGGGTGAGGATGTCGAGCTTGTGCCGGTAGTTCCCGTCGCCCCAGTAGTCGATGTTCTTGACCCTCTTGATGCCGTGCCAACGGAAGGGCACGGCGATGACCAGCCGCCACCAGCGGTTCCACAGCGGGGCCGGATCGAAGCCGGCCACCTCGATCGACCCTCCGCTGGCCTGGTCGAGGGCCTCCTCGACCAGGGCCCCGGATCGGTGGGCGATCACGGCCAGCTGGGCCAACCCGGCCACCGATCCGACGGCGATGACCAGGCCCACCCAGCCCGGCCAGCCGCGGAGGCCACCGTTGAGGACGAGGACGGCGGCGGCGGCGACCTCGAAGGCGGCGACCTGTACGGGCAGCTCACCGGGTATCCAGCCCAGCGCGAAGCTGGCCACGGTGAAGGGCTCCCGCTTCACCGGGTGGTAGGCGTTGACCACGAGGACCGCGAAGGCAATGCTGACTGCGAGGAACACCCAGGCCACCCCTCCATCAAACACGGTCCGACCAGAGAAGTGAAGCCAACCGGACCGGGCGGGGCGGCCATGAGGGCCGGCGCAGGAAAGGACCGGGCCGGCCGGAGGGCAAGACCCTGACGGCCGGTCAGGAAAGGACGGCGATGGAACGACTCAGCGGACTCGATGCCAGCTTCCTCTATCTCGAGACCCCGAGCCTCCACATGCACGTGGCCATGGCCCTCGTCTTCGACCCGTCGACGGTTCCGGACGGCTACTCGTTCGAGCGCATGAAGGAGCGGATCGCCGGCCGCATCCCCGCCGCCCCGGTGTTCAGGCGCCGGCTGGTGGAGGTGCCGTTCCGCCTCGGCCACCCGGTGTGGGTGGACGACCGTGGCTTCGACATCGACTACCACGTCCGGCGGGCCGCGGTGCCCCGGCCGGGGGGGCTGCTCGAGTTCGCCGAGCTGACCGGCGAAATCGCCGGGCACCAGCTCGATCGGGCCCGACCGCTGTGGGAGATGTGGATCGTGGAGGGACTGGCCGAGGGTGATGTCGGGGTCGTCGTCAAGATGCACCATTCGACCGTCGACGGGGTCTCGGGAGCCGAACTGCTGTCGGTGCTTTTCGATCTCGAACCCGATCCGGCACCCGAGGAGGCCCGTCCCGAGGTCTCGGTCGACGAGCGGGTCCCCTCGTCGCTCGAGCTCATGGCCCAGGCCGGGGTGGCCCGTTCCCTGCGTCCCTTCGAGATGGTCCGTGACGTGATCCGGACCAGCCAGCGGATCTTCGACGTCCGCAGGATCCGGCTGGGAACCCCCGACCGGTCCGGTCGCTCGAACGCCGCCCTCCCCTTGTCCGCCCCTCGGACCTCGTTCAACACCGCCCTCACCCGGCGCCGCAACGTGTCGTTCACCGCCATCGGGCTCGACGACGTCAAGCGGTTGAAGAACGCCACCGGGAGCACGGTGAACGACGTCATCCTGGCCGTCTGCACCGGCGCCCTGCGCACGTTCCTGCTCGACGGCGACGAACTCCCCGACAAGCCGCTCGTGGCCGTGGTGCCGGTGTCGGTCCGGCCTGACATCGACTCACCCAAGGGTTCGAACCAGGTGTCGTCGATGTTCGTCCAGCTGCCCGCCCACCTCGACGGCCCCCTCGACCGCCTGCAGGCCATTCACGATGGCACCAAGGGGGCCAAGGACGAGCACAACGCGCTGGGGGCCGACATGCTGCTCAACTGGGCCGAGCACGCCACCCCGAACGTGTTCGCCAGCGGCGCCCGGCTCTACTCGGCCATGCGCCTGGCCAACCGGCACCGCCCCATCGCCAACCTGGTCATCTCGAATGTCCCGGGGCCGGACTTCCCGCTCTACCTGGGTGGCGCCGAGCTCCAGGCCGGCTTCCCGCTCGGACCGGTGATGGAGGGGATGGGCCTCAACATCACCGTCATGAGCTACCGGGGCGTCCTCTACTGGGGGATCATCGCCTGCCCCGACTCGATTCCCCTCCTCTGGAACCTGACCGCGGCCATCCCCCCGGCCCTCGACGAGCTGCTCGAGGCGGCCGGCGAGAAGCCCGCCATCTACCGGTCCGAGGAGGCGGCGGCGGCGGTCAGGGCATCGGGCCTCGACGTCGAACGGCCCGCCGGCTGAGCCCGCCGTCCATCCGGTCCCATCGTGCCGGTCACGGGGCCCGGGCCACCACCATCGACGACGCCCCGGTGCACACGGCGATCGGTTCTCCGAACCTCGGCGATCCCGGGCGGTAGGGGATCACCGCGTCGAAGCCGTCCACGACGAAGGCGCCGGTCCGACCGGGACCGAACACGATGTCGGTCGGGTGTCCGGTGCCCGACCCGTCCCCCGTCCGGGCCGGGAGCCTCACCGGGGGATCGGGCTGGGAGAAATGGCTCACCGAGATCGGATTGACCCAGTTGTTGGCCGCGTCGGCCACCAGCAGTGTGGTGCCGGTGGAGTCGACGGCGATGGCCGCCGGATCGGCGATGCCGTACTTGTCGAATCCCGTCATGGTCTGGGTGGCGCCGGTGGCGGTGTCGATGGGGAGGACCCGCCCGCCGTAGTCGGTCCCGCCCTGGCCGACCACGTAAGCGGTGGTCCCGCTCCGGGTGACGGCGATGCCGTGGGGCGAGTACACCGACGAGACCGACAACCGGGTGGGGACCTCGACCCCGGCGGTGGCGTTGGCCGTGTCGACCGGGAACACACCCCCGGCCACGAGGGCGTAGAGCGTCGGGCCGGTGGGACTGAGGGCCATGCCGAAGATGGTGTGGCCCGGGCCCAGGTCCAGCGGTGTGCCCACATCGTGGGTGACGGCGTCGACCGGGACGATGGTGCTCCCGCTGGCGGCCAGGACGGTCCGGCCGCCGTGCATGACCACGATGGCGTGGGTGCCCCCCTGACCCGGGATCTTGATCGGCCTCTCCGCCTGCTGGGTGACCAGGTCGATGGGGATGACCACGTTCTGGACGCGCACCCCGGACGGCGCCGTGTCGGTGGTGGTCGTCGCCCCCGTGGTCACCGGCGGCAGCGTGGTGCGGCCCGACGTCGGTGTCGGTGTCACCCCGTCACTGGTCACCACGTAGGCCCATTGGCCGTCCGGCGACACGGCGACGGCGAAGTCGCCGAGGTCGGGGGTGCCCGTGATGGGAAGCCTGATGGCCGGCTCGGCCACGTGGTTGGCCAGCTCCACCGGGGTGACCGCGTTCGGGCACACCACGTAGCCCATCGCCCCCGGCGGCGCCAGCGACGAGTCGTGGACCGGGGACGGCACCGGCGTGGACACCAGTGCACAGCCGGAGAGCATGGCCACCGCTCCCACCAGAGCCAGCGCCGGCGTGCGCCGTCGGTCGCCGCCGGGCGTCGGGGACCTGCGGGAGGCGCGGGAGGCGCGGGAGGCGCGAGACGTCGGGGACGTCGAGCTCACAGGCCCGGGCACATGCCTGGCCCCGACTCAGGAGTGCTCGAAATCCGGGGCACCTTCGACGGCGAAGGCGAACTCGTCCACATAGCACCACCACCAGTCCTCCCCCGGCTCGAAGGACTGGACCAACGGGTGGCCCGTGTCGTCGAAGTGGGTCGTGGCGTGATGGCCCGGCGAGCTGTCACAGCACCCCACGTGGCCGCAGAGCATGCACACCCGGAGATGCAACCACCGACCGCCGACCCGCAGGCAGTCCTCACAGCCGTTGGATGACGGTACGACTTCTTGGACCTGGGCCAGGTGGTTGCAGAACTCTTCGGCATCAGTCATGGCGTCTCCTCCGACGGCGGGGTGTCAGGCCGATCCGAACGCCCCGATGGTACCGGTGATCGCCTGCACGGCCAGAGGAACGGGCATGCATCCGGACCGGGCCAACGAATCATGGAAGTCCTTGAGGGCGCCTCCACTGGCCACCCAGTCGTCCCGCGCCCGTTCGATGGCCATGGCGCCGGTCAGGTACGCGGACGCCTGGGTCGGCCAGGCGCAGTAGCGGGCCACTTCGGATCGGGCCGTGGGCCACGGCAGCAGGGCCTTCTCGTGCATGAACGACACGGCCTCGTCGAACGACATCCGGTCGGTGTGGAGCGAGGTGTCGACGACGATGCGGGCGGCCCGGAACAGGCGGGCCTCGAGCTGGCCGAGCTCCTGTTCGGGGGTGAAGAAGCCGGCATCCCGCATCATCCCCTCGACGTAGAGGGCCCAACCCTCGGAGAAGTAGTCCGAGGTGAAGATCCTGCGCACCTCGCGCGCCTCCTTGGTGGTCATCAGGTGCCAGTGGTGCCCCGGGTAGGCCTCGTGCACGGCGGTGGTGGCCATCGAGTAGGTGGCGTTGCTCTCGAGCAGGCCGTCGATCTCCGCGGTGTCCCCGGCGTCCACCGGGTAGGGCACGAAGAAGTAGCCCACCCGGGACGGCTTGAACATGGGTGGGGCGATGTAGCAGGCCACCGCCAGCGTGGCCCGCACGGCGGGAGGAGCCGGGACCACCTCGCACCGTTCGTCGGGAGGGTCGGTGACCAGTCCCTCGTCGATCATGAACCGGCGTGCCTCCAGGCAGACCTCCTCGTACCCGGCCCGCATGCCCTCGATCGACTGCGGGTGGACCTGCTGGAGCTGGCGCACCACCGCGGCCCAGTCGCTCGAGCCCCCGCTGATCCGTGCCGCCACCTCGCCCATCCGGCCGGCCACCCGGTGGTACTCCTCCCATCCCTGCTCGCGCAGTGAACTGGTGTCGGTGTCGAGCAGCTCCCCCTTCTGCAGGACCTCGTCGTAGCGATCCTCGCCGAACACGTAGGAGCCGCTGGCCGCGGCGGCCACCTCCCGGAGGTGATCTGCGAATTTCTCGTAGGCCCGGGCACCGACCTCGCCGGCCTCGGCCAGCCGTCTCCGATTGTCGGGCTTGTCCGCCAACTGGGCGACCTCGGTCCTGGCGAATCCGATGTTGGCCACACACTCGGCAATGCCGCGCTCGACGATCAGCCGGCTGGCCAGGATCGGGTCGAGATTCCGCTCCCCCTCCTCGAGCACGGCCCCGATCCCGCGCAACCTGGCCACGGCGGCGTCGGTGAGCTCGTCCTCGGACCGCATGGCCAGGAGGAACAGCTCGGTGATCCCCGTCTCGAGATAGGCCTCCGGGGAACGACGCCACTCCTCCCATCCGGCCACGGCCAGACGGCGGTCCAGCCGGGCGATGACCAGCGCCCGGTCGATCGACTGCTCGAACGAAAGGTCGGCGACGTCGAACTCCTGGAAGCGCCTGAGCCAGCGGGCGTCACCGTCGTCCCGCCGTTGGAAGCCGGAGGCGGAGAGATCGTCGAGCCGGTCGTCGAAACCGTCCCGTCCGACCATGGATGCCATGCGCGGAGATTCGTCGAACTCCCGGACCATCAACTGGTCGACGGCCTGTTCGAACGTGTCGGTGGAGGGCATCTGACGGAGTATAAGAACCCGTCGACGGTCGGCCGGGCCGACCGGGTCGACTGTCAGGAGGGCAGGTAGGACCCGGAGCGTCCGCTGGAGACCAGTGCCGAGGCCACGTGGTCGGCCAGCATCTCGAGCGGCCTGATCTCCTCGCTGGTCAACTGCACCGGTCGGGAGTGGGCCAGCACCACGCTGCCCACCCGGGTTCGGTGAGCCCACAAGGGGAGGACCACCACCGCCCTGGCCCCACCGTCGCGCAGGGAGCCGGTCCCCACGAAGCCCCGGCCGAAGGCGTCCCAGCCCGTGTAACAGGACCGGATCTCCCCGACCAGCGAACACAGCGCGCCGAGGTCGGTGGGTCGGAGCTCGAACATTGCCTCGGCCAGGGGCCCGGTGGCCGCCGCCAGTGTGTGCCCTCCCGTCGTCTCGAGAACCAGCGCAGCCGAGTCCATCTGCGACGCATTCCGTATGCAGTGCACCAGTCGCTCGGGCATGTGCGGTTCGTCGGTGATCCCGGAGATGGCGATGGAGGCGTTGACGGTACGGTCCCATGCCGACTCCACCGGCGTGTCGCCGATGGCGTGCAGGCGATCGGCCAACAGTGCGGCGCAGTGTTCGAGCTCGGCCAGCTGGCCCGCCGGCAGGGGGACCAGGGACTCGATGTTCAGGGCGCCGATGGTCGACTCCCCGAGCTTGACGGGAACGCAGATCTCGGACACGACGCCGGGGATGGCCTCCAGGTAGTCGGGGCTGTCCGAGACGTCCGGGACCACGATGGGTGTCCCGGCCATCCACGTCCGCCCGGTGATCCCGGCGACTCCGCGCAGACCGTCGAGGATCTGCCAGAGGCCGCGCTGGGCGATGCACCGGAGCTCGCCGCGGTGCTCGAGGTAGACGCTCGGCATCACCTGGCCCTGGGCGAAGAGATGTTCGACGACCACCCCACAGGCCCGACGCGAATCGACGGCCCGGCTCAAGGCGTCGGCAAGACGCTGGTGCGATGACGGCCCCACCGCCGACCCAGGGACCGACGGGGAGCCGGCCGACGAACGCCCGGAGGCGACGGTCGGCCAGGCCGGACCTGGGCGAGCCAGGAGATACCCCTGCACCAGGTGCACCTCGGCCTCGCAGAGGATGTCCAACTCGGTTTCGGTCTCCACACCCTCGGCGATGACGCTGGTGCCCACTTCGCTGGCGAAGGCGACCATGGCGCTGACCAGGGCGCGGCGGTTCTTGTCGCTGTCGAGGTCGCGTACCAGCTCCCGGTCCAGCTTCAGGAAGTCCGGGGTGAGCTCGATGACGTGGCGAAGACTGGAGTACCCCGCTCCGGTGTCGTCGATGGCGATCCGGACACCCCGGGCCAGCCACGGCTCGAGGTCGTGCCGCAGCAGGCAGTAGTCCGAGACCGCTTCCTGCTCGGTCAACTCGATCACCAGACGGTCGGGGAGGTCGTCGAGGAGGCGCAGGGCTTCCGGGTCGGCCAGCAGCGACGGGCTGAGGTTGACGAACAACAGCCGCTCGTCGGGGACTGCGCCCAGTGCGGCCGCGGCGACCAGGCAGGCCACCTCGAGATGACGACGGAGCCCGAACTGCTCGGCCTTGGCCAGCCACCAGTCGGGCGGGCGGGCGGGCTCGAGGGGCATCCGGGCCAGCGCTTCGTATCCCACGATGAGCTGGTCGGACGGCCGGACCACCGGTTGCACCACGGACTGCACGACGCCCGGCTCGCACAGCCGCTGGATCGACTGACGGACCGTGGCGGGACCGTCCTGGCCCACGCCGAGCTTGTCCGAACGCAGAGCCATGCCGTGGGCATCGACCCGAACCAGGCACAGCTTGAGCCTGCGCCGGCACTTTCTCCACAGGGGTCGGGTCGGTCAGCGAGCGGGCACCAGGTCCGTCGGCGCGGTGACGCCCAACAGGTCGGACACCGCCGTCGCCCACCAGGTGGACGCCGGCCGGTGATGGCCGATGGCCGCTCCGAGCCGGGCCGCGGCGGGATGGCCACCGGTGACCACGGCGACCTGAGGAGCCGTCCGCGGGCTGCCGTGCACACCCCGTACCGGGAACTCGACCGACGAGAACCACCGTCCGGCCTCCGACCAGGCGAGGACGGTCCCGTCATCGAGCCGCCGGGTCCCCTCCACCCCCGACACCTGCATCAACCACCGGTCGTCACGGGCCATCTCCCCCTCCGACGACGGCCACGGCGCCGTCGTCGACCAGGAGGCCGGTCAACCCGAGCACGGCCGCCGCCGGGCGGAGGTCGATGGGCGCCGACACGGTCACCGCCTCCTGGCTGTGGTCGCTGACCACGATGACGACCCAGCTCTCCCACTCGCCCCGCATGCTCTCGGTGACCGATCCGACCAGGGCATCGGCCCGGCCGTAGCGACGGAGCGCCTCCGGGCTGTCCGGGCCGAAGATGTGAGCGGCGGTATCGGATTCGTTCAGCTGGGCGACGATCAGCTCAGCATCACCAGCCACCGCCCCGAGCACCCGCTCGGTGGTCTCACGGTCCTTGGCGTAGCCGAGCACGTCGAGGGACACGCCGTCGACGAAGTCGCCATCGGGCCAGACCGTGTCGGCCGTGGTGGCCCCGGTGACGCCCACCAGGTGATGGTCGCCGAACACCGCCGCGCTCGACCGCCCCGCCTCCCTCATGGCATCGAAGAGCGTGGGCGATGAAAGGCCGCGCTCCCACGACGGGACCAGCCCGCCGGTCGTGGGGATCTCGTTGGCGACGATCCCGTGCCGCTCCGGTGCCACGCCGGTGACGAAGGTCGCATGGTTGGGGTACGTCGAGGTGGGCAGTACACCGATCCCGCCGTCGCGGCACCACCCGCCGGACCGGGCCAGCGAGGTCAGGACCGGCATCACGCCCTCGTTCACGTGCCGGGGGGACACGCCGTCGAGAACCAGGAAGAGGACTCTCACCGGGCCGCTCCCGCTCGGACCCGTGCCCTCAACGGGCGACGGTCTCCAACGTGGGCAGCCACTCGTCGAGCCCGGGGACCTCCGCCCGGGGGTCCTTGGCGGCCTCGTCGGCCCGCCGGAGCGCCACGGCGGCATCGAAACACGGCGACGAACGGAAGCGCGCCAGCTCGTCAGTGGTCATCGCTTCGCCCTGGCCCACCAGGGTGCGGGCACTGCCCTCCGACAGTCGGTCCCGGTACGACCGGTCCACGGTGACCAGGAAGCGCTTCGCCGGCACGTGGCTCTCGACGAGGACCGCGACCCGGTCCCCGAACACGGGACGGACGAATGCCGCCCCCACCGCGCCGTGGATGTCCTCGCACCCGGGCATCAGCACATGGCCGACGTCGTGGAGGAGTCCGGCCACCTGGAGCTCAGGATCGTCGGGGTCCGAATCGCGTAGGTGGGCCGCGCATTGCAGGCCGTGGTGGAGGATGCTGAGCCCGGTGATCTCCTCATTGGGCTCCTCGAGGGAACCGGCCTGCCGAAGCACGGCTAGGACGCCCGCCAGGGTGGTCCGGTCCGCGGGCACCTCGGTCATCGGATCGATCCTATGCCCCTCCACCGCCTGGCGGAGCCTGGTCAGCGCAGGCCGGCCAGCAGGAATTCGTCCACGAAGCGGAGGACGCTGGCCGGGTCGTCGACGTCGACGGCATCGCCGGGCACGGTGACGAGCGACAGGACCGTCCGCATGACCCACTCACCAGTCCTGGCGATGTCCAGGTCCGGCCGGACCTCGCCGCGGGAACGGGCAGCCTTCAGATAGGGGTGCCAGAACCGGGCCATGCCCGGCATCATCGCCCGCAGACCGGTACCCACCGTTTCGGCGTAGACCTCGGGTTCCTCGGCTTTGAGCCGGAGGAGGAGAGTTCCCGGCCGGTGCTGGCGGGAGATCCGAACGGCTTCGGCCACCTGCGCGGCAAGACCCTCGACCTTCGAGATGCGGGCATGGGCGTCGGCCCAGAACAGCTCGTCGGTCCGGGCCAACGCCGCCACCACCAGCGACGCCTTGTCGGGGAAGTGCCGATACAGCCAGGCGCGGGACATCCCGGCCTCGTGGGCGATCTCGATCACCGTCGTCCGCCGGATGCCGGATGTCCGCAGGCACCGTTCTGCCGCCGCCAGCAGGCGGTCGCGGCTGGACGTGCCGGGCCGGGCCGCGGGCGGGGGCGGAGGCGGGCTCGGGGGGGAGGGCGGGGCGGGCTCGGAGAATGGGCCGAGGTCGGGGCCAGCGTCGGGGTCGTGGAAGCGGCCGTGGCGGTGGCCCCGCTCGCCGCCGGGGGCGTGGTGGTGGTCGTGTTGGACGTGGCCACGGCGCGGGTCACTGCATCACGAAGTCGCCCAGATCGGGTTCCTTGGTCCAACGCCAATAGTCGACGAGACGCCACGGACTGAGGACGTGGATCTCGCCGTACTGGTTCTTGAAGAAGGAGTGCTTGACCGACGGCTGCGACCAGACCAGCTTCTTGATCTCCTCCTGGGACCGTCGGTGCCAGTCCTCGTATCGGTCCGGGCGGGGTTCCATCGACCGATGGCCGCCGACGATGAGCTCCTCCAGGCACTGGGTGATGTAGCGCATCTGGCACTCGGAGTGGAAGATGAGGCTGCCGCCGTGGGCCAGGTTGGTGCCCGGGCCGTACATGCAGAACAGATTGGGGAACCCGGGCACCGTCATGCCCAGATACGCCGCCGGCCGCTCACCCCACAGCGTACGGAGGTCGGTGCCGTCCCGGCCGGTGATCGCGAGGGGCCACAGGACCCGATTGGCGTGGAAGCCGGTGGCGTAGACGATCACGTCAGCGCGGTGGTGCTCGCCATCGAGGGTGACGACACCGTCGGCCTCGATGTGGTCGATGCCGGTACGGACCAATTCGACGTTGTCACGGGTGAGGGTGCGCAGCCAACTGCCGTTGTCCTGAAGGGTTCGCTTCCCGGTGGCCGGATAGTCGGGCACCACCTTGGCGATGAGCTCCGGATCGTCACCGACCTGGCTGACGATCCACTCGGTGAACATCTGGCGGGTGAGCTCGTTCATCTCGCTGACCGCCCGCTGCTGGTCGGGATAGTCGGGATCGACTCGGGCCGCCTCGAGACCCTTGTCGCAGCCGGGCCAGAGAATGAGGAACCGGTACCAACGCCCGTAGAACGGCAGATGCCGCAGCGCCCACCGCACGCCCGGCCCCACCACCTCGTGATAGTTGGGGTTGGGGAACATCCACTGCGCGGTGCGCTGGAAGACAGTCAGATGGTCAACGTCGGCGGCGACGGCCGGGGCGATCTGGAACCCGCTGGCCCCGGCGCCGATCATGGCCACCCGCTTTCCGGAGAGATCGACGGTGTGATCCCATCGGGCCGAGTGGAACGAAGGGCCGACGAAGCGCTCCTGGCCGGGGAGGTCGGGGACGTGCGGCCGGTTCAACTGGCCGACGGCCGAGATCAAGGCGCGGGCCACCAGCGTCGACTCGGTACCGTCATCGGCTCGGACCGCGACGGACCAGGTACCGTCGTCGTCGTCCCACTGGGCACCGAGCACTTCGGTGTTCCAGCGCACGTGCGGCCTGATGCCGTGCTTGTCCATGACGGACTCGAAGTAGGACTGGAGCTCCGGTTGTCGGGCGAAGTACTCGGTCCATGAGTCGCTCGGTTCGAAGCTGTAGCAGTAGAAGTGGTTGCCGACGTCGACGCGCGCTCCGGGGTACGAGTTCTCCCACCACGTACCGCCCACTCCCGCGTTCTTCTCGACGATGGTGAACGGGATACCGGCCTCCTGAAGCCGGATCCCGGCCAGCAGGCCCGACTGACCGCAGCCGATGACGACGACCGGAAAGGCGTCACGGGACGCCTGGTCGGCAGGGACGGCAACCCGGCGCTGGTCGGCGCCGTCCAGCTCCATCTCCTCCATCAGCATCGGGACGTACTCCGCCGGTACCTCCTCGCACACCAGCCAGCCCATCATCTCGTGCAGCAGGACAGCCGAGACGGGCTCGGGCTCGGGGCAGCCGCGGTCCCGGTAGTCCCGGATGACCTCCAGTGCGATGTCCCGGACCTCCGCCTTGTCCTCTTCGGTCATGTACCCCTGGACCTCGTTGAGGAACAGCCCCGCCGGACGGAGGCGCCCGCGGATGAGCTCGGGATCTCCGGACATGTGGACCAGGGAGAGCATCAGGGTGGGGATGCTGACGTCGAGCAGCGCGGCGGCGATGTCGTCATCGGACGTGTCGAACGGCTCGCCCGCATGGGGGTTGCGCATGTCGTGGCCCTTTCTCGAGGCGGCACGGTGCACCGACGAGCTGCGCCCTGGTACACAATATTGCAATTGTGTCTACAGGTGGTTGTGTCTACATTGCCAGTGTGATTGCCGGTGGGTCCACGGGGTCGTCGTCGGAGGAACCATGCGCCAGGTCGTGATCGCCGGGACCCACCAGGTCCGGGTGGACGACGCCGACGACCCGGTCCTGCCCGGTGCCGACGGCGCCGTCGTCGTCGTGGAGGCCACGTCGATCTGCGGGTCCGATCTCCACTTCTACGACGGGGACATCCCGGTGGGCGACGGGATCGCCGTCGGGCACGAGTTCGTCGGAACGGTGGCCGAAGTGGGTCCCGAGGTACGTCGTTTCCGGCCCGGGGACCGGGTCCTCACCGCGTCAGTGGCCGGGTGCGGGTACTGCGCCGGCTGTGCCGCCGGCGATCCGGTCACCTGCATCGAGGGCCCCAGGGTGTTCGGGTCGGGCACGCTCCCCGGTGGTCAGGCGTCGGCGGTGGCGGTTCCGTCGGCCGACTTCCAGCTGCTCGGCATCCCCGAGGGGATGGACGACGAGTCGGCCCTGTTGCTGACCGACAACCTGGGCACCGGTTGGATCGGCGCCGAACGGGCCGAATTCCCCTCGGGGAGCACGGTGGTCGTGCTCGGCCTGGGCGCCGTCGGACTGTGTGCGGTGCGTTCGGCGCTGGCCATGGGCGCGGGCCGGGTGCTGGCCGCCGACCCGGTTGCCGGACGGCGCGCCCTGGCGGCCGACTCGGGGGCCGTGCCCATCGACGGGCCGACGGTGGACGCCGTCATGGAGGCCACCAACGGGCGGGGAGCCGACGCGGTGATCGACGCCGTGGCCAACGACACCACGCTCGACGACGCGCTGACCTGCGTCCGGGCCGGGGGCACGGTTTCGGTCATCGGCGTCCACGATCTCCAGCCCTACCCGCTACCCGTCCTGATGGGCCTGTTCCGGAGTGTCAGCCTGCGGATGACCACGGCGCCGGTCCACCGGACCTGGAGGACGCTCGTCCCCATGGTGGCCAACGGCCGCCTCCGCACCGACGGCATCTTCACCCACTCCTTCCCGCTGTCCGAGGCGCCGCAGGCCTACGCGGCGGCCGCGGCACGGAGCGCTGATTGCATCAAAGTGATGATGCGGCCCTGAACGCCTGCCCACTGGCGGCCGACGGGGCGGGGCGGGCTCAGGCCGGGGAGCGGCCCCGTCCGACCCGCGAGGCGTCGAGGGCCGCGGCCAGGGCATCCGGTCCGGCCAACCGTCGACCGGCTCCGATGAGCAGACTGCCGACCAGGCGCGCCGGGGCCCGGTGTGGACGCGGCTCGACCGGGATCGACTTCGTGGCGTTGTCCCGGGGTGAACGTCGGCGGCCGGAGGCGGCGCGCTCGCGCTCTGCCCTCCGGTTCTCAACCAACTGCTCGGCGACCCACGGGTGCATCTCCATGTCCCACAATTTTAGGGCAGATGCTTGACATTGTCAAGAATATCTCTATATAGTTATAGAACTATGCCACTCATCCACGCCGACCTTCCGACCTCGAAAACACTCCGGGTTTCGGTTCGGGCCTCGGTGGCCATCGAAATCGAGTGGGCTCTGGCTTCCGGCGAGAACGAGGACTACCGCCACGACCATCCGGTTGTTGCCGCCGTCTACGAAGACCACCCTGACCTTCAGGCCCGGGTGGACGCCATGTGGGGACCGGGCGAGGAGACCAGCTGCGGTGGGTTCCTGGAGCTGATGGTGCTGGCCCACTCCGGCGGACTCCTCTTCTCGACCGATGGCGACCAACTGATCGCCCGGCTCGACGAGCTGTGCACCATGGAGGCCGCATCGTCGGACGACTTGCCGCTGCTGTCGGAGACGGCAGAGGACCGCAGGGTGATCCTGCACCGGCTCGACCGGCTTCGGGAAGACGGGCCGTTGCGCGACGCCTACGTCGATCTGGTGGGCGACATGTGGGAGGCGATCCGCCCCGAATGGGAGCGGTCGGGCCGGGGTGCAGTGGAAGTGGCGGTGGCCACCCGCAGCGAGCTGGCCGCCAAGGGGTCCGACTGGCACGAGGTGGCCCGCAGCGAGTGCGACTTCGGCGGACTGCTCGACCGCGTCGTGGAAGATCTCGGATCCGACGGTGAGCTCGTCGTCGTCCCGGCCTTCTTCACGCACAAGGGGCTGCTGGTCGACCTTCCCGGCGTGGTCGTCCTCGGGGTGCGGGCCGACACCACAGGGGCGGAGGCGCGGGCTCGAACCGAAGCCCTCGCCCGCCGGTTGAAGGCCATCTCGGATCCCACCCGGCTGGCCATGCTGGATGCACTCCGCAACGGTCCGCGCACCGTCACCGAGATCGCCCTTGCCTTCGGACTGGCCCAACCGACGGTCAGCAATCATGTCAAGGTGCTGCGGGACGCGGGCCTGGTCACCGATGTTCGCGACGGGACGCGGCGCAATCTGGTGGTCGAGCACGAGCAAATGGAGCAGCTTCTGGCCAATCTTCGCAGGGTGGTGTCGGATCGTGACGAGCCCAGTCGCGACCACCATCACGGCGAGGCACTGCCCTCGTAGAGCGGGGGTTCTGGCGGGCGATCCCAGGCGGCATACTGAGGCGATGCCCGAGGTGCCTCCCGCCCGCCACCTGCTCCGGGCCAAGGATCTCGCCGACGCCCGCTATTCGGACCCACTGACCGTCCGCGACCTGGCCGCCGAGGCCGGTCTGTCCGCCGCCCACTTCAGCCGCCAGTTCAAGCAGGCCTTCGGCGAGTCCCCGCACCAGTACCTGCTGACTCGCCGCCTCGAGCGAGCAGCCGCTCTGCTCTGCACCAGCGACTGGTCGATCACCGATATCTGCTTCTCCGTCGGCTGCACCAGCGTCGGCTCGTTCATCACCAGCTTCCGCCGGATGTTCGGGCAGACCCCCCTGGCCTACCGAGCCAGTCACCCGCCCGCCGCGTGGCACGTCCACATCCCGAGGTGCGTTGCGCAGTCCTACGCCCGACCGCGGAACCGCACGTTTCGAGAAGACGTCGCCACCACCACCCCTTAGGCTCGACAGGGACACCGATTCGGCCAGGAGGTCACGATGATCACCATCGCCAACGCCCAATTCTGGGTGCACGATCAGGACGAGGCGCTCGACTTCTACACCCGGGTACTCGGTTGGGAGGTGCGGGCCGACGTGACCATGGAGGCGTGGAACTTCCGCTGGCTCTGTGTGGGGCCGAGCGGCCAGGACGATGTCGGCCTGGTACTGATGCCGATCCCCGGTGCCCCGATGCTGGACGCGGCGGGTAGCGCCCAGCTCGCCGACCTGGTGGCCAAGGGGGCCGGGGGCACCCTGTTCCTGCAGACCGACGACTGCCAGGCCAGCTACGACGAGTTGTCGAGCGCGCGGGGTCGAATTCAACGATCCGCCGACCGCCCAGCCCTACGGCATCGACACATCCTTCCGCGATCCCTCCGGCAACAACATCCGGCTCACCCAGGTACTGGAGTTCGATCCCGCCCGCCAGTGAGCCGGGGGCCCCGACCTCACACCGCCGCGGTCACGGCCTTGATGATGACGGCGTAGAGGCTGTGCCACTCGGGCGAGCTGAATCCGGCGTCCGCCAGCAGCCGGGCGGCCTGTCGCTGGGTGCGCGCCTTTCCTTGACGGCTGAAGAGCATGGTCGGTGCCAGCCACAAGGAAAACTGGTCGACGAGAACCAGTCGCCCGCCCGGATTCATGACCCGGGAGCATTCGGCCAACCCGGCCCGTTGATCCGACCAGTGATCGAACGAGGTGGTGCTGACCACCAGATCGAAGGTGTCATCGGGGTGGGGAAGCCGCTCGGCCACCGCAACGGCGAACCCGAGCCGAGCATCGTGGGGTGTGTCCTCGGCCACCTCGACCATGGTGGGCGCCGGGTCCACACCCATCAACCCGATCGCCCTGGGATACCGACCTGGCCAGCAGGCGCAGCAGATACCCGGTGCCGCATCCGACGTCGAGGACGTGCCCGGGTGCCGCAGCCGTCGCCGCGGCCAGGGCCGCGGTTCGGGCCGAGATCTCATGGTGCAGCCGGCCGTGACGGCCCTGGTCGTAGGTGGAAGCGCGCTCATCGAACGCAGCCAGATCTCGATGGGGCGGCACGACGAGCGAGTCTGGCATCTCCGTCGGCGACGGGAGGAGAACGATCGGCCCGGGATGGGCACCTGCCGGAGGGAGTCGGCCTCGGTCAATTTGCCGGGTTCAGGCGTCTGGTCAACCTGCCGGCAACGGCCAAACGGATGGGTGGGTCCGTGGCATGCTGGCGGGATCAGTGCGTTCCAGATCGACTCCGAGGAGAACCTGGCCAGAATCAGGGCCGCCGACTTCCACTCCGACTCGGCCCGTCCCTAATCGACGAGCGGACCGCCGGTGACGAGAGATGATGAGCGTTCGAATACATGGACAAGAGAACAGAGGTTTGACGAGCTGGGTCTTCCTCTCCGGCTGTTGTTCGAGGTTGAGGCGGCGACCGAGGACGAGCCGAGACCGCACCGCAGCCATGAGTGATCTTCCCGACTACGACGACTTGCCCCCCGCCCCCCGCGGGGGTCGATCGGCATGGGGCCTCTTCGGGTCGTCCGATTCGATCGGGCTGCTCACACTCCAGACCCCCGAACGGGTCGCTGCCGCGGCCCGCCTCGTCCGGACCGGCCACGTCTTCAGCCTCAATGCTCCGCTCGATGCCATCGACCCGCCGATGTTCGGGCGCGGTGCCCTCGAGCACACGGTGATCCCGATGGGCGGGAACGCCGCCTTCGACGACAAACTGGACAACTACTTTCCCCAAGCGTCGAGCCAGTGGGACTCGCTGGGTCATGTCGCCTACGACGCCGACCAGTTCTACAACGGCGCCACCGCCGACGACATCAAGACCGGGACGCGGGATACCGTCGAGTGCTGGGCGGAGCGCGGCATTGCCGGCCGGGCCGTGCTCCTCGATATCGAGACGACCCTGGGTGGCGCCGGCCGAGGATTCGAGCCGGCCAGTCCCCGCGCCATCACCGTCGACGAACTCGAAGAGCACCGCGCCAGGCCGCCGGCATCACCTGGCAGCCCGGCGATGTTCTCCTCCTCCATACCGGATTCCTCGGCTGGTACCGGCGTCAGGACACCGCGGTCGCGTGAGCGCCTGGCCGAGCCGCGCCAACTGGCGGCGGTCGGCCTGGACAGGAGCGAGGACATGGCCCGCTATCTGTGGAACGCACACGTTGCCGCCGTGGCTTCCGACAATCCTTCGGTCGAGGTGTGGCCGATCGACGTGGCTCCCGAATCCATGCCCTTCGGATTCCTGCACCGGATCCTCATCGGGCAATTCGGTATGGCCCTCGGTGAGTTCTGGTGGCTCGAGGACCTGGCCGAGTCGTGCCGTCAGGATGGACACTACGAGGCCTTCCTCACCGCCGCGCCGACGAATGTCCGGGGCGGAATCGGATCGTCGGCCAACGCCTTGGCCATCAAATGACCGGGGGCATGATCCGGGCGATCAGCCGGATCGACGGCGGGCTGACAACGGCACCCGTCTGACCGACGTCTGGCGCAGCCTGGTTCAGAGACCCACCAGTGACATTGTCGGCCGTACGGCGGGGAGGCCGGCCTTCGTCGGGGACGGCAGCGCCCAGGCGGGGGCACTCGGTTCGGGGAGGTTGAGCCCAGGTCGGCCGTTTCCGCGGGTAGCGTTTGCTGCTCGTACATGGGTAGAGCCGTTTTCGCGTGGGGTCCAGGAAGAGGAGCATCGTGGGAGTGCCCACCGCCGTGAGCGGACCAGGCGTCACCAGCAGGACAGATGTGAGCCACGGGCTCCGGTCGATGAATGTGTGGATCGGCGTCGGCACTCTCGGATCCATCGGTCTGGCCATCATGGGCACCAGCCTGGGTGCCATTCCCCGGCCCGGCGACACCGGCTGGTGGTTCAACGTTCCCGCCCAGGTGGCGACCCTCCCGAAGGTGGGCTTCTACAGCGCCGTCCTCGTGCTCATCGCCGGCTGGGTCGGCGTCGGCGTCCATGCTCGGGCCGGGAGGCTCACCGTGAGCCGGGCGTGGGTCATCCTGGCGCTGTGGGGTCTACCCCTCCTGGTGGGTCCGCCCATCTTCAGCCGCGACATCTACAGCTACATCGCCCAGGGGCTACTGGCCAACCAGGGCCACAATCCCTACATCGCGGCCCCGGCTGCGCTCGGCAATCCCCACCTCCTGGCCTCGGTGGCCGAGGTGTGGCGCCATACCGCCTCCCCCTACGGCCCACTGTTCGTGGTGGTCAGCCGGGTGGTGTCCACCGTGGCCGGGTCGTCGCTGGTCGCGCAGGTCTTGGCCTTTCGACTGATCGAGCTGGCCGGCGTGGTCATGATCATGGTGTCACTCCCCCGGCTGGCCCGCCGCCTCGGGAACGACCCGGGGCTGGCCCTGTGGCTCGGTGCGCTGAGCCCGTTGGCGCTCTTCAGTTTCATTGCCTCGGGTCACAACGACGCGCTCATGGTCGGACTGCTGCTGGCGGGGATCACCCTGGCCATGGAGGGCCGACTGGCCGCCGGTGTGGCCCTGTGCGCCCTTGCCGCCACCATCAAACTTCCGGCCGCAGCCGCCATCGTCTTCATCGGCGTGGACCAGTTCCGCATGGCCCAGGGCAACAAGCGATGGCGTATCGCCGCCGAGACCGTCGTCGTCCCGGTGGTGGTGGTCGTCGGCATCACGATCGCCTCGGGCTTCGGGTGGACATGGCTCAGCCCCACCGCACTGCACGTACCCACCGAGCTGCGGGTCCTGTCCTCACCCTCGGTGTCCCTCGGCTCCTTCGTCCACTCGATCCTGCACGGAGTCGGGATCCCGATCCGGCTGAGTCCGACCGTGACCGCCACCCAGATCGTCTGCGAGCTGATCGCCGTGGCCGGTACGGTCTGGCTGGTGTGGAACGCCCACAAGCTGGATGTCGTGCGCATCCTGGGCCTTGCCCTGCTCCTCATCGTCATCGGTAGTCCCACCGTCTGGCCCTGGTATCTCATGTGGGGCTTGGCCGTGCTCGCCGCCACCGCCCTGCAGCGGTCGATCCTCCTGGCCGCGGTAGCCGGTCTGGCCATGCTGGCCGTGGGCCCGGGAGGGGCGCCGATGCTCGGGGGCAGCGACTATTTCGTGGTCGCCCCGCTCCTTCTGGCCGGCTGCGCCTGGTTGATCTGGCATCGGCCATTGGCGGAAAGTAGTGTCCGGCTATGTCACCTGACCTGGAGACACCGAGTCTCCGCTCCCCGGTCACGATCGAGGAGCCGGCGCCATCGGTTCCCCTGCCGGATGCTCGCCGCGGCCCGAGCCGAGGCCGAACCGGGTGGACTGCGGCACTGGTACCTCTTCTGGCCGTTCGTCGTCTATCTGGCGTTGCGGGCGCTGACCCTCATCGGCACGGCCGTCGCCAATGTGTTCGTCCACCCGGACCTCCTCCACACCGCGCTGTACCGGTGGGACGGCAAGTGGTTCGTCAAGGCCGCCACCCACGGCTACCCGAGCCAGCTCCCGATGCACGACGGCCATGTGGTCAGCAATACCATCGCCTTCTTCCCGGTCTTCCCATTGGTCATCCGGGGTCTGTCCGACGTCACCTCGATCTCGCCGGTACCGGTGTCCATCGTCATCAGCGGCATCACCGGGCTGACCGCGGTCCTCGCCGTCGGCATGCTGGCCCGCCAGTTCGCCGGCGACCGAGAAGGCGACGAGGGCGACCCTGCTGTTTGTGGTCTTCCCGGGGACGTTCGTGTTCAGCATGGGGTACTCCGAGGGCATCATCATCACCTGCGTGGCCTTCGGGCTGCTAGCCCTGCTGCGCCGTCAGTGGTGGTTGGCCGGTGGGCTCGGACTGTTGGCGACGGCCGCCTCCCCCGTGGCCCTGGCCTTCGTCGTCAGCTGCGCCTGGTCCTCCGGAAGGGCCATCCTTCGGGACCGCAGCTGGCGATCTCTCGTCGCACCGATCCTGGCCCCGCTGGGGTTCGTCGCCTACATGCTCTACCTGTGGGCCCACACCGGCCATCTCAGTGCCTGGCGTCTCACCGAACGGGGTGGTTGGAAGAGCTACCCGTCCCTGGCGTACCCGGTGCACATCCTCACCACCTTCATCTTCAACCCCGTCCGTCCCACCATCACCGGCCAGATCCTCTTCTTCGGGACCATCGTCACCGTGATCGCCGCGGTGATGGCCGTGCGGGAGCGTCAGCCGGCACCGGTCCTCATCTACGGGCTGCTGACCGCGGCCCTGGTGGCCGTCTCGGCTCCGGTGGGTCTGCGACCCCGGATGATCATGGTGGCGTTCCCGCTCATCATTGCCGTGGGCACCCGCCTGCGGGGACGGGCCTATGCCTGGGTGTTCGCCGCCTCGACCTGCGCGTTGATCGCCATGACCTACCTCGAGATGTTCTCAATGCGCGTCTTCCCGTGACTCGGACGGCGCCCGGCGCGACGGGACGGCGACGACCGAGGTCGCAGACCCGGGCACCCCTGAGCACACCCCACCGCCACCGCTCCTCCGCTGCGGATGGAGTCTGGTGTGGCTCAGCGTGCTGGTGGCCGGATTCGGCTTCTGGGGATCGTGGTCGTCCTGGGCGCCGGCCGGCGTCTTCGCCCCGCTGTTGGTCGCTGGCCGGGCTGGGCGGCACCGCCGCCGTCTGGATCGTCCGGAATCCGAACTCACGGCCCATGCAGTCGGTGGGCCTGGCCATCACCCTGGTCACCGTCGGCCTCCCGCAGGCCGCGGCCATCCATGTCCGCCAGTTCTACGCCACCGATGCCGCCGCCCTCAACCATGTGGCCGCCCGCGTGCTCCTCCACGGCAACAACCCGTATACGGCGTCCATGCAGTCGGCATCCGTTCTGCTGAAGACGCCCTCGGCCTTCTGGACCTACACGGTGGACGGCGGCCACATCGCCCAGGTCTCCTACCCCGCCGGCTCGTTCCTGCTGGACGTTCCGGCCATGGCCCTCGGGTTCCACCACGCCATCGTCGACTGGATGGACCTCGGAGCTTGGCTCATCGCCGGCATCCTCCTCTTCGTGATGGTGCCCGTCACCCTGCGCTGGTTCGCGTTGGTCATCGCCCTCACCTCCCTGCTGATCGCCCTCTTCTCCGACGGAGGCACCGACGCCCTGTTCATGCCCTTCCTCATCCTCGCCGTCTGGCGTTGGGACCGGTTCGCCACCGGAAGGGGGGCCGGCCTGGCCGGGTGGATGGGCCCGGTAGCCCTGGGCATCGCCTGCTCGATCAAGCAGACACCGTGGTTCTGCATCCCCTTCCTCGTGATCGGGGTGGCCCTCGTCGCCCACCGTTCGGGCCGTAACCCCTGGCCGCCTGCGGCGCGGTACCTCGGGATCGTGGTCGGCATCTTCGTGCTCGTCAATCTGCCGTTCATCATCTGGAGCCCGGTGGCGTGGTGGAACGGGATGCTGCTCCCGTTCACCCACCCGCTGGTGGCCGACGGCCAAGGCGTCGTCACTCTCGCGTTGCACGGGCTCACCGGGGGGGTGCGCCTGTCCCTGTTGTCCCTGGCCGGGGCGTTCGTCTACCTGGCCCTGCTGATTGCCTTTGTGCTTTGGTTCCCCGTGCTCAAACGGAGCTGGCTCTTTCTGTTGCCCGTTGTGCTGTTCGTTCCGCCCCGAAGCCTGTCGAGCTACCTCATCGACTTCTTCCCGGTCGCCATCGTGGGCGCTCTGACCGTTGCCGCGCCGGCCGCCGCGCCACGAGCAGTGCCGTCTCCGGCCAGGAGATGGAGAGCGGGTCTCGCGGTGGCTGCTCCCCTCGCCGTGGCGGCGGCCGTCGGCGCCGTGGCCTTCACCTCTGCTCCGCTCGACCTGACGGTCACCGGGTTCCGGACATCCAACGCCACCCAGGAGCTCGACTCGGTGACCGTGCTCGTCCACAATTCCACCGACCACCCAGTGACTCCACACTTCATGGTGTCGATCGGGGCGTCCCACCCGAACGGATTCTGGACCACCGGTGGGCGCGGTCACCGTTGGTGCTCGGCCCCGGCGCCTCGACCACCGTCAAGTTGCGACCCGGCATCTACACGTGGTCGCCCATCCGTGGTGGTTACTGGCTGGTGGAGGCCTACACCTCGTCCCCGAATGCTCTCAGCACGAGCCCGCTGCAGTTCTGGAGGCTGGGAACTCCCCAGTGACGTCCGGTTCGACGTCGGACGGCTCGGCATCGCCGACGGCGCCGACCCGGCGGCGCCTCCACAGCATGACCGCGACGCCGACCATGAACACCGCGGCGGCCACGAAGAACGAGTTCCCCTCGAGCAGCTGCCACCCGTGCTCGTGGAGCTCGTTGTTCCCCCCGTTGGGCACCCTCCAGATGGGGGCCCACCAGAAGAGGGCGTAGCCGGCGACGGCCCAGATGAGACCACCGCGCGGCCGGTCGGGCGCCAGGACCAGCCAGATGAGGACGGGCACCACCCAGACCATGTGGTGGGCCCAGGTGATCGGCGAGGCCAGCAGTCCGGTGGTGGCGCAGACGAGGATCCCGATATAGGACGACGACGATCGGTAGGCCCAGGCGGCCAACAGGACGCCGGCCACCACCACGGCCGCGCTGGCCAGGGTGATCAGGCCGGTCGACACCACCCGGTGATCGAGGCGATCGGCGACGGCTCGCAGACTCTGGTTGCTGATGTAGAAGACCCCACCCACCCGCTTGGCGTCGAATGCGTACTTGGTCCAGTACGACCACGACACCCGAGGATCGGTGGCGGCGGTGACCACCGAGCACACGACGAACGTGCCCAGCGACACCCAGGCAGCCCGGGTCTGGCGGGTCAGGAAGAGATAGGGCACGAAGACCAGGGGCACCAGCTTGATCGAGGCGGCGATGCCCACCAGGACACCCCGGGGCAGCGTCCGGTTCCCCACGCGGAGCCGAGCGGTCAAGTCGCCCAGCACCATGGCCGCCAGCACGATGTTGACCTGGCCGAAGCCGAAGGTGAGGTGGACGGGTTCGATCAAGTACGCCGGCTGCATCAGCACCAGGGACCACATCAGGAGCCGTTGGCGCCCGAGCCCGGGGCGGGCTGCCCGCAGGGCCAGCGCCACCAGGGCGAACAGGGCCACGACGTTGATCAGGGCCCAGATCACCTGGGCCCCCCTCTGGGGCAGGGCCGACAGCGGCGCGAAAACCAGGGCTGCGAAGGGCGGATAGGTGAACGGGAGGTGCGGCAGTTGCGGCAGTGCCACCTGGTACAGCCGACCGTCGACGAGGTTCCTCCCGCCCAGGAGGTAGACGGCGATGTCGAGCTGGCGGCGGGTCGCCAGATCCACCGCTCCGGCGGTCGCCCATGCAGTGGAGACGATGCCCAAGCCCCACAGGACCGGGGACCACTTGGCCAGCGAATCGTTGCTCGGCGAGGCCGGGACCTGAGGTGCGGACGCCGGTGGCATGAGAGCTCGATCGTAGACGGTCGCCTTCCGGAAGCCGGGCAGGCCACGATCGACGGCATCGACCGGAGTTCCTGGAATTCTCGCCCGGTCACCGGGCATGAGGCAGCCCTGCGTCGGCCAGATTTCCCGTGCCGGCGACGTGCCGTGCAGGTCGAGGCCGGGTGAGCATGGAGCCCATCCGCGTCCGAACGGATCGTCGAAGCTCGGCAGGTCGGCCAGGGTTCCACGGACAGCTGTCGGGGTCGTCCGTGATGTCTGCGTGACCATCTCGGCCCGGTTCCGGCCCCAGGTTTCGGAGAACACTCAAGAAGTCACTTGACTGTTACTCTCGGGGTCCGTATACTTAAGTAGATGCTTGACCAAATGACGGATCTGGATCGGACCTTCCAGGCGCTGGCCGACAGGAGCCGGCGCACCATGGTGGAACGGCTCACCTTGGGACCCGCCTCGGTCAGTGAGCTGGCCGAACCCCTGTCCATGTCCCTTGCCGCCGTCGTCCAGCATGTCCAGGTCCTCGAGGCCTGCGGCGTGGTGAAGACCGAAAAGGTCGGGAGGACACGCATGTGCCGCATCGAGAGTGCGGCGATGACCGCCGCCGAACAGTGGATCGGCGACCGCCGCCGGAGTTGGGAAGCGCGGCTCGACCGGTTGGGCGACGTCTTGAACGAAGCAGCCACCACCGAGGAGAGACCATGACAGTTTCCACCGTCGCCCACGACACCTTCGTCATTGAGCGCAGCTACGACGTCCCGGTCGACCAGGTCTTCCGGGCGTGGTCGGATCCGGAGCTGAAGGCCCGCTGGTTCGCGGGGTCGGCCGAGGCGCTGGGGGCGGGCTACGAACACGACTTCCGGGTCGGAGGGCACGAGGTGAATCGCGGGGGACCCCCGGGCGGGCCTGTCTTCACCTTCGACTCGGAGTATCGCGACATCGTTCCCGAGCAGCGGATCGTCTACACCTACGAGATGTTCGCCGACGAGAACCGACTCTCGGTCTCCGTCGCCACGGTCCAGTTCCACAACCTGGGCGCAACGACCCAACTGGTCCTCACCGAGCAGGGGGTGTTCCTCGACGGCTACGACACCGCGGTCCAACGCGAGGAGGGAACCCGAGAACTCCTGGCATCCCTTGATCGGTTGCTGGCCGGAGGTGCATCGTGAGGAGGGCTGCTTTGCATCTCGTCACCGAGGTGTTCGGGGTGTCCGACGGGTCCGCAACCAGGAGGCAAGGTCGATGAGAACCGTGGCTTCGTTCCTTCTCATCACCCTGGACGGTTTCTATGAGGGTCCGAACGGCGAGTTCGACTGGCCGGTTGTGGACGAGGAGTTCGGTGACTTCGCAATTCGCCAGCTCGACGAGGCGGAGACTCTGGGGTTCGGTCGGGCCACCTACGAACACATGGCAGCCCACTGGCCGACCGAACAGGCCCAAGCCAACGACCCTGCCATCACCTCCCGGATGAACAACAAACCCAAGATCGTCTTTTCGAACACGCTCGAACACGCGGCGTGGTCCAACACCTCCGTCATCGCTGGTGACGCGGTCGAGCAGCTCGAGACGGTGAAGAGCAGCGCCGGAGGCGAGCTCCTGGTACTCGGCAGCGCCCATCTCACCTCTCACTTCGCGGAGGCTGGCGTGCTCGACGAGTTGCGGATCATGGTCTGTCCGATCGCCATCGGTCGGGGCCGCTCCCTCTTCTCTGAGTTGAAGGATCGGCTCCCGCTCAGGTTGGCCCACGTCAGGCAATTCGACTCCGGCAACGTTCTGCTCACCTACCGGTTGCCGCACTAGGCCGTGAGCGCGAAGGCTCTGCCGATAAGCTGCCGCAATGTCCAAATCCGATTGGGTGGAGTGCGCCCGCCGAGTCGAGAAGCCTTGGGGTTATGAACTCCATTTCGCGCTCGTCGATGGCAAATACTGTGGCAAAGCGCTCCACATCAACCAGGGACATGCTCTCTCACTGCAGTATCACGAGCGAAAGGAAGAGACGATCTGCGTACAGACCGGTCGCCTCTTGTTCGAAGTAGGACCGGGTAACGACGACCTGGAGTCGTTCGAGCTGCTACCGGATGAGTCGGTGCACATCCGTCCCGGAGTTCGGCACCGGATGGTGGCCATCGTCGATACCGTTGTGCTGGAGGCGAGCACCACTGAGCTGGACGACGTCGTTCGCCTTCAGGACCGGTACGGCCGGTAAGGGCTCTCGACGGGAGGGGATCGGCAGCAATTGCCGATCGGGGAACGCCCCCCATGCACTGCGAGCAGAAGCCTTTGGCTGAACCTCCCGCATCGCGGGTCAGCCGACCCGGGTCAGTAGGCCACATGTCGCCCATGGCCACTTGCGGCTTCGGTCCATTTGGACACTTTTCGCACACACGCGGACACACTGAAGGCCTCACGACCTTGCCGGGGCCCGAGGCGTACACCACGTGTGTGGACGTGAACCACCCGTGGGGATTCAGTCAAACAGCTGAGGATTCAAGAGGAACTTCTCTCCTGTCGAGTGCTTGCTGTATCGCGAGAAGACAGTGGGATCGAGCATGTCCTTGAGTGAGATCTCGTCCGAGTAGCCACTGGCAAACGTCGTCGTCAGGTTGGCAGCGACTCGGTCGCGGAGCTCACCGAGCCGCACGGGGCCGATGCTCAGGAGAAACGGGGTCAGCAACCACCCTTCGAGGCTCCAGGCGAACCCGAAATTGCGAGTCAACACTGTTGGGCCCGGATCGAGGCCTCCGTAGATGTAGGCCTGCTTGCGAACGGTCGAGCCGTACCGTGAGTATTGGGCCGCCGAGGTAGTGGCAGCCACCTCCATCGCTCTTAGGATCTGGCTCACCAGCGTCCCGCCGCCGGTGGCGTCAAAGGCCAGGGTGGCTGAAGTCTGGGCGATCGCCTCGGTGAGGTCGGTGTTGAACGTGGACGCGCTGGAGTTGCAGACGTGCACGGCACCTATCGACCGCAAGAGGTCTGCTTGTTCGGGCCTGCGGACGATGTTGACGAGCGGGACATCTTCTTCGAGGCAGACCTTGACCAACATCTGACCCAAGTTCGATGCCGCTGCCGTATGGACAAGAGCGCTGTGGCCCTCCCTCCGCATCGTCTCGAGCATCCCCAGCGCCGCGAGTGGATTGACGAACGAGGAAGCTCCAGTTCTTGCCGGCGTGCCCTCTGGGAGCACAAGGCAGGCTGAAGCATCAGCCGCTCGGTACTGGGTGTACATGGCACCGCCAGCAATAGCCACGGTCCGAGCCAACAGCCCCTGCGCCTCAGAAGAGCTCCCCGCACCAACGACGGTGCCCGCTCCCTCGTTGCCGACCGGCAGCGACTGTCCCACCCGAGCTGCCAGCGCACGTAGTGCCCCGTCGGAGAGTTGGACAGTGACCACGGGGCGCTCGGGCGTTCCGCCGACTGAGGCTGAGCCCATGTCGGCGCCGGCGAACAAGAGCCCTAAGTCAGAGGGGTTGATCGGCGCGGCCTCCATCCGCACGAGGACTTGGCCAGCCGTGACAGTCGGCGGGGTGACGTCGGCCAAGGAGAGCTCCAACGTCCCCTGGTCAGTGACCAGCGAACGAAGTTCGAGCAAGTGATCGGGGATTTCAGAGCTCACTGTGATCACCGTATTCCCTCGTCGTCTTGCCCGAAGCGAAGCGGGGCTCGATGGTGTGGAGAGTCACTCGACGGGGAGATCTGCCATGTAATGCCCGAAGCGCAGCTCGAAATCTGGTCCGACTTCCCTAGCCCGCTTCCGAAGCCTTGCACCGCGCTCCTGCAGGCTCGGCCAGGCGAAGGCCGCGAGGAACGCGTCCTGAGTCTCCACGAGATCTTCTGCAAGAGGAACAGTTCGACGGTTGACGAGGCGCTTTGCTTCGGCCAGCGCCGGCTTGTCGAACGAGGCAATGCGTCGAGCGAGGTTGTCGACGAAGTCATCCAATTCGGCGTCAGGGAGCGCGCGGTTGACCCACCCGTAAAGTGCCGCGGTCTCGGCATCGAGATCGTCGCTTCCGAGGATGATTTCCAACGCTCGGGCTCGCCCGACGAACAGTGGCAATCGCTCGAGCGCACCGCCGCCCGGGAACATGCCTGCGCCCACCTCGGGCTGACCGAACACTGCCTTCTCGATGCTGGCGAAGCGGAGGTCAAACGCGAGCCCCGCCTCGGACCCGCCGCCTCGGTTGCGACCGCGGATCTTTGCGATGGTGACGACCGGAACCGCCGCCAGGCGCGTGGTGGTGTCGATCCAGGTGGGCAGCCCCGTCGGCCCCGGCGCGACCGGGGTTTCGGCCGCCCGGGAGACGTCGTAGTGGTTGATGAAGAAATCCGGATTGCCGCTTTCGAGCACGACGACTTTCAGGGCATCGTCGGATTCCATCCGGCTGACCAGCTCTTGGAACTCGAGGATCGTGTCGGGGTCCTGGAGGTTGGTCGGAGGATTGCTGAAGCTGATGCGCCAGTAGGCGGGAGAGACTTCGGTGACAGTGAATTGAGTCAGGTCCATTGGAAACCACTTTCGGTTGGGATCTTCCAGATCGAACTTGGGAAGCGCTCGGATGGGTTGCAGCTCAGATCGAAAGCTGCATATGTGCTCTTGGTCGACACCGCCGAGCGCACGGATCGCTGAACTTCCCGGCGCTCGACGCGTTGCTTCGGGCGTTATCCGTCCATGTCGGCGATACATCGCACGATCGAGCGATTCGCAGGGATCAGACGGAGTTTGGCCCTTCGTCAGCCGGAGGACTTCTGCGCCGACATCTCCGCGATCTGAGCCGCGGGCGGCATCGACCAGCTCCGCGTTGGTGTTGGCGTGGCCCCAGAGCCCCCACCCACCGTCGACTGCTTCGGTGAGAAGCACCCACACGCGCTTCGCGTAGTCCGGATCGCCTGCAGCCTGGACAACAAGATCGGTGAACTGTTCGACGACGGCGAGCTGCTTGTCCCGGTCGAGCGCGCCGGCGTTGGTCAGCACTTGGACACGGATGTAGTTGGATTCGCCGTCGACATTGGAGAGCGCTCCGGAGGGGAGGTCATGGATGAACGCTGCTGTGTTCTGGCGGAACATCGGGATGTCGGGTACCTGCTCGATCTTCATCAGGGTTCCGGCCAGGTCAGCGGCCAGCGAGTGAGGATCGGTGAAGGTGCCACCGGATGCGTACACATCGATCATGGGCATGAGGTCGTTCTCCTTCTATGTATGACGACCTGCATAGACTAGCCACTACTATGCCGGTGTGCATAGTCTCGGGTTGAGGCCGGGTGCGACAGCCCTGCGATGTCCGAGGAGAACGAGTGAACCCACGCGAGAACGTCCGCTCCAACATGGTCGATGGGGCGGTGAGGCTCTTGGCCACCCAGGGCGTCGAGGGCACTTCTTTTAGCGAGGTTCTGGCAGCAGCTGACGCGCCGCGGGGCTCGGTGTACCACCACTTCCCGGGAGGGAAGTCCGAACTCATGCACGCTGCCCTGGATCGCGCCAGCGAGCGAAGCCTTGCTGCGATGGAGGCGTTCCGAGGCCAGAGCGCTCCCGAAGTGCTCGACCACTTCCTCGAGCTCTGGCGCGGATTGCTCGACAACTCCCATCTCAATGCCGGATGCGCCGTTCTCGCTGTCACCGTCACCGGCCCAGAAACCGACATCCACGACCACGTGGGCTCCATCTTCAAAGCGTGGACTGACCTGCTGACGGAGCTCTTCGTCGCCGGCGGGCTGCGAGAGGACGCGGCGCATCGGGTGGCTACGGTGACCATTGCTGCCACCGAGGGGGCGATCGTCCTGTCTCGAGCTCAGAGGAGCAGGGACCCCTTCGACGATGTGGCGAGCACACTGTCGGGCCTGGTTCGGGACGCCAAATGACCCAGGAGTCCCTGCCTCTTCGGGGTCGTCAGGAAGAGCTGGCCGTCATCGAACACCGGCTCCAGGAGGTGAGCGCTGGGACCGGAGGATCCATCGTGATCGAAGGCAGCGCTGGGGCGGGGAAGACCAAGCTCGTCGACGCTTCAATGCAGCTGGCAAGCGATCTGGGTTTTCGCGTCGGTCGTGGCGTGCTCGAGCCGTACAGGGCGGGTCCTACCGAACTCGAAGCTCTCTTCGACGCCCTCTTCGAGGGGCCGACGCCGCTGGCTAATCGGCGTGCCTTGGGTGATTCCCATGCGTCACCCGAGTTCCTGTTCTGGCTGATCCAAGATCTGGAGTCGGTGATCGAAGAGGCAGCCCTGGAGTCACCCATTTTGATTTGCCTGGACGATCTCCACTGGGCAGGCGCCACCTGCGCTGTGGCCATACGCCAGCTCGGACCACGACTCGCCTCACTTCCGGTGGCATGGATCCTCGCCTTTCGTCCAAATCAAGGCGTCGCGCCCGTGCAGGAGGCGAAGTCCGAGCTGATCGACCGTGGCGCTGACCACATCAAGCTCGGCCCACTCAATCGCGATGCCGTAGCGCTCGTCGTCGCTGACGTTCTCGGCGCCCAACCAGACGAAGACCTCCTGAAAAAGACCGAACGTATGAAAGGAAATCCATTCTTGTTGGTGGAGTTCTTGCGTGGACTCCAAGACGACTCGGTCCTCAAGTACGACGCCGGCCGTGCCATCCTTGTCGCGGACGAGCAACCAGGACGCCTTAGCGAAGGGATCCGGGGGCGCCTCGCTCGTCTCTCAGCGGTCTCGGCGCGGGTCGCGACCTTCGCATCGAGTCTTGGTCGCCGCTTCTCGCTCCACGACCTCGCCGCAATGACCTCGCTGTCCGTTGGCGAGCTCGTCGACCCGGTCACCGAGCTTCTCGAAGCGGATCTTTTCGTCGACGACGGGGACCGCCTGACCTTTCGTCACGACCTGATCAGAGAGGCCGTCCGGGCGGGAATGCCCAATCCGGTCCGGCGGGGTCTTGATCGCCAGGCCGCGGACGTTCTGATCGCCCGTGGTGCGCTTCCGACGGAGGTGGCGCTTCAGCTTGCGAAGAGCGCCGAGCCCGGAGACGACGTGGCGATCGAAACGGTGCTCAAGGCCTCCCGACAGCTCGCTTTGTCCGATCCGGCTGGTGCGGCCTCGCTCGCTCAGCGTGGGCTCGAACTCGCGCCAGAACGTCATCCGCTTCGAGGTGCTCTCGTCGTCCAGCGCGTCCTGTCGCTCTTCGCTGCGGGGCTCGCAGAGGAGGGTGAGCGATTTGCCGACGCAGAGCTCCGCAGAACTCTGCCCGCGATCGAAGAGGCACGGGTTCGGCTGAGCGTCGCGACCATGTTCGACATTTCCCCCGAGGTCCGAGCTGAGACGGCTCGAGCCGGTCTCGCCCTCCCTGGCTTGGACGCAGACCTCACCGCGTGGCTATGGGCCTCACTGCTCCACAGCCTTACCGTGGCAGGGCGGACTGAGGAGGCCCTGGCCATCCAGCCGAAGTCACGCGAGACCGCTTACGCCAGTTCTGACGAAGCCTGTTGGATGGCCTTCGAGCTGCCAGAGTCAGGGATCCACTACCAGCTGCTCGACTTCGACGGAGCTCTCAGCTCCGTCCTCAAGGCGGAACGGCGAGACCACGCTGGACGTCAGGACGCTCGAGGCCGTTTGGTTCTGATGTTCCACTCGTGGGTCCTCGAGGCACTCGATCGCTCCGACGAGGCCCTCGAGGCAATCGCGCGGGGAGCCCTCGGAGCGCAGAGGGATCGGCAGAACTGGGCGCTTCGTATGTTCGAGACAACCAAAGGTCGTCAGCTTCTCCAGGTCGGGAATCTCGCCGAGGCCGCGACTGCGCTCGAGGGGCGCTTCAGCGTGGCGGACGCGCATCGCGTGGCCGGCCCAATCCACGCCCCGGCAGTGGTGGCACTCGGGAAGCTCAAGATCCACACTGCGGACGAACGAGACGCGCTCGAGATCGCCGAGATCGCCAAGATCATGCTCAACGCAGGTGCCCCTTGCGTCTCGAACCATGCGATGTGGTATTTGGCTCAGTTGGCCCTTGCTCAAGGTGACGCCATGGCAGCCCACGAGTGGCTCTGCAGTAAGGGCTTCGATGAGCGCCTCTCGATGTTCCCTCTCTTCCCACACGAAGTCACCGACGACGCTGAGCGGGTCCGTATTGCCGCTGCCGCTGCCGATGAAGAGCTTGCCGAGCACGCCATCGACCTGGCCGAGCGTCGGGCCATCTTGAACCCGACCGTGGCGTCCTGCGCGGCGGCCGCAGCACACGTCCGGGGAATCTGGTTCGAGTCAGTCCCAGACCTCGAGAAGGCAGCCGAGCTTTACCGAGACGGACCGCGGCCCCTCGCCTACGCGTCCGCACTCGAGGACCTGGGCCGCGTGCGCGCCGCAGGCGGAGACACCGCATCGGCCATCGGGTCCTTCGACGAGGCGTTATCTGTCGCCACTCGTACTGGGGCCGAGTGGGACTCGGCCCGCTTGCGAGGCAGGCTTCGTCGTCTCGGGGTGCGTCGCCGTTATGTTGCCAGCGACCGGCCCAAGACGGGATGGGCGTCGCTGACCGACCCCGAAATCAACGTCGCGATCTTGGCCGCCGAGGGCCGGACGAATCGGCAGATCGCCGAGTCCTCGTTCATCTCGCCGCACACTGTGAACACGCACATGCGACACGTCTTCGAAAAGCTAGGGATCAACTCCCGGGTCCAGCTGACGCGGTTTGTCCGGGAACAGAATTCCTAGGACCAACCCCCTCCACTCACCGCTGGTTGCTCTGCTCGGCGATCCACGATGCCGCGAAAGCGGTCCACGTCTCGGGCTCCCCGCTGCCTTGGGCGAGGCCCAGACTGTGAGGGCCGTGAGCGAAGACGTGGACGGTATGGGGGATGTGGTCGGCAGAGAGAACCCGTGCGAGCCGGTAGGTGTGTTCCGGGGGGACGTACGCGTCCTCGGCGGTATGCCAGATGAAGAAGGGTGGCGACGCCGGGGTCACCATGGCGTCCAGGGACGTGGCGTGGCGGAGTTCGGGGCTGGCGTCCTCTCCTAGGAGGATCAGGCGTGCCGGCCTGTAGGTCTCCGTCTCCATAGAGGTGATCGCATAGCCCAGCACGGCGAAGTCAACGCGCTCATACGCACCAGCGTCTGACGCGAGCGCCGCCATACCGGCAAGGTGGCCCCCGGCCGAGAACCCGATCAGTCCCACCCGGGTGACACCATCTTGTCGCAGCCTCCGAATCTCCGCCTGGAGGGCGTGCAGCGGTACAGGGTGTCGCACGCGTAGGGGGTAGCGGAACACACTGGCTTCGAGGCCGAGACCCTTGAGCCACTTGACCACCGGCTCGCCCTCGTGGGCCGCATGCTCCGAGTATCCGCCACCAGGAAGCACGATTACGTGTGTCATGGTGTCGGCAATCGAGGCCTGGTTGACGCTCTGGGGCCCTGCTCCGTCCAGAAACATTTCGTGTCACGGGCGATGCTCTCGGCGTAGCAGACCGTGAAGCCGTCCGCCTCGCGCCTGGTGCGGGCCATGGCAACCACTGTGGCGTGCGCGGACCCAAGGCCACATCGCTCGAACGTGCGATTCATTTCTCCTGCCGCCGGTAGTGGGCCCTGGCGCCTTCGGATCACTCGGTCATGCGATGACGAGACGCGCGGAAACGCAGATTCTTACTTGGTGGCACGGTCGGACGCAGCGGAGTCGCTGAACGGATTGGACGTCGCTGCGACAGATCCGCCTCCGCGCCTGTCGCGCCCAGTCGGCTTCTGGGTCGTTGCCACCTCGGTTCTGTGTGTATCGGCCTTCTCGACGGCGCCGAGTTCCCTCTACGGTCTCTACGCCGATCGTGATCATCTCTCTTCGCTCACGATCACGATCGTCTATGCGGTCTACGCCGTGGGCATCGTCGTGAGTCTCCTGCTGGCGGGGCACATCTCCGACTGGTACGGCAGGCGGGTCGTCCTGGTGCCCGCGCTCGTAGTCGGGGCAGCTGCATCGGCCATCTTCGTGTTCTGGAAGTCATTGCCGGGCCTGCTCGTCGGACGTGTGCTCACAGGTGTGGCCATCGGGGTGACAGTGGCTACTGCGACGGCCTATCTGACCGACCTCGACGCGGAGCCCAATTCCGCTGGTTCACGCCGCGCCAGCACCGTGGCCGTCATCGCCAACTTAGGCGGACTCGCCCTCGGCCCACTCATCGCTGGGCTGCTCGCCCATTTCGCCTCGCAAGCCTTGACGCTGCCCTACATCGTCTTCTTCTGGGCCATCGTGGCCTCGACAGCCGGCGTGTATTTCACCCCCGAAGGCCACCCCGCCCGGCGTCCTCTGCCGCGCTATGCCCCTCAGCGCCTGAAGATTCCTGCTTCAGGGCGCGGCGCTTTCGTTGCCTCCATCACGGGCGCATTCACGGGGTTCGCGGTGAGCGGGCTCTTCGTGGCCTTGACCGGCACCTTCTTGGCTGAGCTGGTTCACGATTCGTCGCCGGAGCTGATCGGCTTGACCGTGTTCCTCACCTTCGGCGCCGGCGCCGTGACCCAGTTCTTGACCTCGGCATGGCCACCACACCGGCTCTTCCGGTTGGGGATTGGCCCCATTCTCGCTGGGTTGACCCTGTTGGTCATATCGGCCTGGACATCTCCGCCCAGCCTCACCTTGTTCCTGGTCAGCGGGGTGATCGCAGGCATCGGCGTCGGCGCCGTGTTTCGAGCCAGTCTGGCGACGGTCATCTCCATCTCGAACGCAGACGATCGAGCGGGCGCAGTAGCGACCGTCTACACCGCCGGCTACGGCGGTGTGTCCATCCCAGTGATCGGCGTGGCCTTGGTGCTCGAACACGTGAGCCCGCGGGTCACGCTCCTGATCTTCGGGATCGCAACGGCGGTCGGGATCGTGGCGGCCGCGCCCGTCTTAGTCCGAGCGAACCTAGCAACGCCGAAGGGCGCTGCGCCCGCCGGTGGAGCCGCTTCATGAGTGACGTCAGCGAGAGCCCAGCATCGGCGGAGCTCGGAGAGGCGGACATCGTCCTCTTTCGAGAGTTAGGCACTTCTCCCCACGTCCACCAGGGGGAATACCTCTACCGTGAGGGGGACGTCAGCTACGACTTCTTCGTCGTCATCTCCGCCGAGGTCGACATCATCGTGAGAGTAGACGGCGCCGATCGTATCGTGGGACACCACGGCGCTGGCCGATTCCTCGGTGAGCTCAACATGCTCACCGGCCTACGGGTCTTCGTCTCTGCACGGGTCACCAAGGCGGGCGAGGTGATCGCCGTACCACGCGACGCCTCCGCCATATCATGACCAACCACGCTCGCTTAGGCGACACCATTCTGGCTGCGTTCATCGCGCTGGCGGACCCTCTTGCTCGAGAATGCGGCTCCGACGATCCGAGTGGTCGGATCCAGATTCTCGCCCGAGTCCCTCCGAGTCCGAGAGTTCCTCTCGCGCATCCGCGTTCCCCACGAGTGGCTCGACGCGGATTCCGATCCCCAGGTCCAAGGCCTCTTGCGCGAGACGGGCATCGGAGCCGGCGATTTGCCGGTGGTCATCGCGACCGGATCCGTCCTGCGCAACCCGACTCCCGGCGAACTCTCGAGCTTCTTGGGTCTCACCCTCGAGAACCTGCCTCAGCGGTGCTTCGACCTGCTCGTGATCGGAGGTGGTCCGGCGGGGCTGGCGGCGGCCGTCTACGGCGCGTCCGAGGGCCTCCAGACACTCGGCGTCGACAGCACGGCTCCCGGAGGACAGGCCGGCACCAGCTCGCGGATCGAGAACTACCTCGGATTCCCGATGGGGATCTCGGGCGCAGAGCTGACCCAGCGTGCAGTCATCCAGGCCCAGAAGTTCGGAGCCCGCCTGACGGCACCGTGCACGGCGATGTCGCTGCGAGAGAACGGCGGCTACCTGGTCGTCGAGCTGAGCGACGGTTCCGAGGTGGCGGGTAGAGCCGTCGTCGCGGCGACAGGTGCGTCGTACCGACGCCTCGACGCCACTCGCCTCGAGGACTTCGAGGGACGGGGCGTCTACTACGCCGCTACCGACATGGAGGCGCGCCAGTGCCGAGGCGCCCCGGTGGTGATCGTCGGAGGAGGGAACTCCGCGGGGCAAGCCGCTATCTACCTCGCTCAGAACAGCTGCCCGGTCTCGGTCGTGATCCGCAGCGACGATTTGACCAAGAGCATGTCGCAGTACCTGGTCGACCGAATCGAAGCAGATCCCGCGATCACGGTTCGGAACAACACCGTGGTTGTTGCCCTCGACGGTGACGAGTCCCTTGAGGTCGTTCAGCTGAGAGGTGCACAAGGCGAGTGCGAGCTCGAATGCAAGGCGTTGTTCTCCTTCATCGGCGCGGACCCGGCGTCGAGTTGGCTCTCGGGTTGCGCAGCTCTCGACGATCGAGGATTCGCTTTGACCGATGCCGCCCTCACCGAAGACCTCCTCGGAGAGACCTGGGCTGGGCTCGGTCGAGGGCCACTGCCATTCGAGACCAGCCACCCGGGACTATTCGCCGTCGGTGACCTCCGCTCGGAGTCGGTGAAGCGAGTGGCCTCCGCCGTCGGCGAGGGTTCCGCCGCGGTCAGAGCAGTCCACCAGCACTTAGCGTTCATTTCGTGAGCAAGGATCGAGAGAGGAGCAAACGATGACGACAGCGTCTCGGTTCGGAGAGTCGGTGCCGGTGCACACGCTCGCTGACGGATACGAGATTCCAACGCTCGCTTTAGGCGTGTGGCAGACCCCCGAGGGCACCCAGACCAAGGACGCCGTCCGTTGGGCACTTGAGCTGGGCTATCGCCATATCGACACGGCCCAGGGCTACGGCAACGAACAGAGCGTCGGCGAAGGATTCCGCCAAAGCGGCCTGGACCGCGACCAGGTCTTCATCACGACGAAGTTCCACCCAGGCGCAAAAGATCCGGTCCGTGAAATCGAGGCGAGCCTCCAGCGCTTGCGGCTTGAATACGTGGACCTCTATCTGGTGCATTGGCCCCAAGGTGGACCAACCTGGGCCTGGCCCGGCATGGAGCGGGCGCAGAGCCTCGGCTATGCACGCTCCATTGGCGTGTCGAATTTCGACGTAAACGAGCTCGAGCAGGTCCTTGCCGCCGCCACCTCGCAACCCGTTGCCAACCAGATCAACCTCAATCCCTTCAGCTATCGCAAGGAGCTGGTCGAGGAAAACCGGCGCCGCAATCTGGCCATCGAGGCCTACAGCCCACTCGGCACAGGACGGCATCTGGCCAACCCCAGGGTGCAAGCGATTGCGGACCGCGTCGGACGATCGACGTCGCAGGTCCTGATCCGATGGGGCCTCCAGCACGACTTCGTCGTGCTGCCAAAGTCCGTCCATCGTGAGCGGATCGCCGAAAATGTCGGCGTCCTCGGCTTCTCGCTCTCGGATGCCGAGATGGCCGAGATCGATGAGCTCGACGGAGGCTCGCTCCCCGGAGTGGCGCTCGAGCACAAGTGGTGGTGAGCCTCAAGCATTTGCATATCCGAGTTGGCAATCACCCGTTCAAGTGATGTCTCAGACATCGGTCCCGATCATGCTGAGTAGTCCACCGGCGGTTACGCCGATGGACCACGCGAAGCACGGGGTGGAACATGGCGAGACTGCTCGATGAAGTCATAGACGCACACGGAGGACTCGATCGCTGGAACCAACTCGAACAGGTCCACGCACATCTGATCCAAGGCGGTGTGGTGTGGGCGCTCAAAGGGCATCCGGGGCAGCTGGCCGACGTCTTCGTCACCGCGAATCTCCATGAGCAGCGGGTGTCCCACGAGCCGTTCCTTTCGCCAATTTCTGCGGAGCATCTACACCCCTGACCAAGTCATCATCGAAGAGAAGGACGGCCGCCCGGACGAGTCACTCGAATCTCCGTGTGAGAGCTTCGCCGGTCACACGCTCGAGACCCACTGGTCCAATCTGCAGATGGTCTACTTCGTGGGGACATCCATGTGGACGTATCTGACACAGCCGTTCACCTACGCGCTGCCCGGATTCGATACCGAGGAGATCAACCCCTGGGACGAGAAGGGCGAGCGTCGGCGCCGGTTGCGAGTGACTTGGCCCGAACGTCCAGTCGGCCACAGCAGAGTTCAGACGCTCTACATCAGCGACGACGGGCTCATTCGCCGCTTCGACTACGAGATCGACATCGCCGGCGGCGCAG
The DNA here is from genome assembly GCA_963837805.1 of uncultured Acidimicrobiaceae bacterium. Classification (GTDB taxonomy): domain Bacteria; phylum Actinomycetota; class Acidimicrobiia; order Acidimicrobiales; family RAAP-2; genus Bog-756. The sequence continues at coordinate 168,959 of CAWIOU010000013.1, read as the reverse complement.
CTGGAGCGCACCTCCTCGAGGGGTACTCGAACGTCGAGGGGATCATGGTGCCCGCGAGCCATCGCATCTTCGCCCGCGACGGCCAGGACAACGTCGTCCCTGATCCGCTCATGGTGTCCATCGACGTCGATCAGGTCGACTTCGAAAAGCGATAGCGCCAACTCCCACGCTGAATCTCATCGAAAGAAAGTGCCGATCAGATGACATACGCCGACCTGCCGAACCTACGAGTGGAGTCAGAGGGAGACCTGGGCTTCGCCTATCGCGACACTGGTGGCGACGGGCGTCCGGTTGTTCTGTTCCAACATTTTCGAGGCAATCTCGACAACTGGGACCCTGCACTGGTCGATGATCTGGCTGCCAACAGACGGGTGCTCACGTTCGACTATCAGGGTGTCGCAGGGTCAGACGGGAACGTCGCTCACACGATCGCCGAGACAGCGGTGAGTTCCCTGAGATTCCTCGACGCCATGAACCTCGACCAAGTCGATTTCCTCGGCTTCTCAATCGGGAGTTTCGTTGCTCAGGAGATCGTCTTGACTCGTCCCTCGGTGGTCAACCGAGTGGTTCTTGCTTCGTCGGCACCGAAGGGCGGACCCGACATGCACGGCTGGGCCACCGACGTCATCGGCGCAGTTGGCAAGCCGGAGACCTCTCCCGAAGAATACGTCAGTGTCTTCTTTTCGCCTTCGGAGGCGAGCAAGAAAGCAGGAGGGGAGGCGCTTGGCCGGATGTACGCCCGTACCGAGGACCGCGACATTCCGACCAGCTGGGAGTGTCGCTTGGCCCAGTACGACGCGGTGTGCGAGTGGGGTTTGCCGAATCACAGCCTTCTCGAGCGGGTCGAAGCGATCGAGGTACCCGTGTTCGTGGCCAACGGCGACAACGACCCGATGATTCTCCCTCGCTACTCGCTCTTGCTCGCTGGGGCTGCTGCCCGACGCCAGGCTCAAGATCTATCCCGATGCAGCGCATGGGTTCTTGTTCCAGCATCACAGCGAGTTCGCGGCGGACGTGAGTGAGTTTTTAGATTCCTAGAGGGAGTGCGTGCCAGCCGATCCGATCGCCGAGATGTGTGATTGGGAATCGCACATTCAAGTGATGCCAAAGCCCGTTGCTTTGGGCAAAGTCATGGGTCAGGAGTACGGCGCGAGATCCGCGTCGGCTGCGCTACCCGCGCCCCAGGACGGAGACCAATGGCTGATCAGACGGCTTCTGAAATCGCTACCTACTTCCGGGTCTGCGATGGGACACGGGTCCGGTATGCGGACACCAAAGCAGACTCCGACACGGTCATCCTCATGCTGGCGCCGTGGCCAGAGACCCTTTGGGCGTACCGGCGAGTCTGGAGTCAGATCAGTGCTGTTGGCCGAGTGGTCGCGCTTGACATGCCTGGATTCGGCCATTCCGACCAGCCCGAGCGTCTAATCGCACCCGACGCCATGGGAGATTTCCTGGCGCTCTTGATCGACGAGTGGGACCTGAGCGCGCCGCACATAGTCGGGCCCGACGTTGGAACGGCGGCCGCCCTCTTCCTGGCCGCGAAGACGCCGGAAAAGGTCACCAGCCTGTCGATTGGAGGTGGAGCGGTCAGCACTCCGATCGCGGCGGGAGGCGCCCTCGAAGCGGTGATCGGAGCTCCCAGTCTCGATGACGTGCGTCAACTCGACGCTCGAGTCAACATCAGCGCGGCTGACGAAAGCGCGGCACCCCAAGCCACCGAGCCTGAAGTGCACGAGGACTACGTCAGCGCTTACGACTTGGGTCGGTTCGCAGAATCCGCTCGCTTTGTTCGGCACTACCCAGAGCAGAACAAGCTGGTGCAAGAATTTCTGCCGTCGATTCAGACTCCTACTCTGATCCTCGCAGGGGAACACGACGACCTTGTGCCGTGGTCGAACAACCAGTTCCTGGCGGACACCATGCCGAATAGCGTGGCCCACCGACTCAACGCCGGTCACTTTGCGTGGGAAGAAGCCGCCGGCGAGTACGGGCGCCTCGTTTCCGAGTGGATCGCCGGGGGGTACAAGAAGTACTCAGGTAGCTAAGCCCCACACCAGGGCCTACAGCAAGGGAGCACAGCAGACCGGAGGGACGACCCGGTTGGGGACGCGTCGGGTGCCCAGATCAGTTCCCGCGCTTCCGGGTTGGGTCCCGAGAACGTGCTGCCTGCTGAGACCTTCGGGTTGATGACCCGAAGACGGCGCGTTGACCCTCGGCTTTGGCTGGCTCACCGCCCTCTCGCTACCTGCCCGGTATCACGCGAATGTCTTTAGGAGATAAAGCGGTGGATAGCCTCGTTGGCGTGGTCCTGAAACGACGGGTTGGCCAGGTCGGGGAGGAAGTCTGCTTGGTTGACCATGGGACCTTTAAGCGTGTTGGCCGCGCTGGCGTAGAACACGCCGCTCGACAGGGTCGGGTCGGTGACGCCGTCGACCAGCCGCTTCGCGCCCACGTCAAGTTTGTGGGAGAGACCCAGGGTGGGCATGATGTATTTGGCCGCTATACGCATCGGCAATGGGAGGTCACTGGCTGCTTGGGTGCCGGTGGTGTTGCCGGGGCTCACGGTGATGAAGCGGCGGTCGGGGTGTTGGCGGGCCAGGTAGGCCATCCATAGGGCGCCAATGTACTTGGCCTGCCCGAAAGCGAGGTTGAAGTCAGCTTTTTTGCCGGCGAAATAGCTGCCGTCGATGACAGTGGCGAACTCGTCGGCGGAGTGTGAGACGAACGTTGGCCCCTTCATCCGCAACTTCGGGACCCCCCTGACTGCTTCACTTCCGGCCAAGACCGCAACCTCGCCAAGCCGATCCTCGTTCAGGAGCCCTTCGAGGAGGACGACGTGGCCAAGGACGTTCGTCGCGAACACGGTGGTGACCCCGTCAGCGGTCAAGTCCATACGTCTGCGGGCCAATGACACCAGCGTTCATGACCAGCGCGTCGACGGATCCGTTGATGGCCGCAAGGCCAGCGCGGACCGAACCCAGATCGGCGACGTCCATGAGAACGATGTCGAAGATGCGCCGGCCGGTCGCTGCTTCGAGATCGGCCTTTGCCGCTGTCGCCCGATCTCTGGTTCCGGCACGCCAGGTAGATCCGTGCGATCTCGGGACGTAATGCCAGTTGCCGGGCCACGTCCTTGCCGATCCCGGCGTTGGCGCCCGTGATCAGCACGGTCTTTCCTGGGAGTGTGCTCATTGGTATTTCCTCTTGTTTTCTGTGGGCCTAGTCAGGCAGGACAGCTCTTGCCGGGTTGCGTCCACCGGTGCTCCCGGGTTGCTATAGACCCGTAGCGGGTCGACGAGCACGTTGGCACCGGGTGGGATCTGGAGCCACCTCGATCAGCTAGGCAGGCCGTCGAGCAAGCTGAAACGGGCATCCATCGCGACACTTCGGACATCGATCAGCTGCTGATATTCAGGCGAGTTGTACCACTTGACGGCCGTCTCATGGTCGGGAAACCGCATGAGTGCCCCTGAAGTGAGCGAGCCATCGCCGTGCAGGATCTCCCAGTTACTGTTGGCGAGAACCTCGCCTCCGTGCTCTTTGGCCGTCTGTCCAGCGTTGGCGGCGTATTTCTCACGATAAACATCCGGGTCCTTGACCGTGAATTCGACAATTACGTATGCGCTCATGTGGATACTCCTCAGTTGTTAGTTGTGATCTGTGTTCTAGGTCTTCACTCTTAAACGTCACCGCCGACAGGCGTTACGTCGCTACCCGGCCTCCGTCGACCGCAAGAGTGACGCCGTGGACGAAGCTGGCATCATCACTGGCGAGGAAGACGATCGCCGCAGCAAGTTCCTCGGGCTCAGCTACGCGACCTGCTGGTGCTAGTGCTGCGAGCTGATTCACCATCTCTTCGGGGACTGCTTCCATCATCCGGGTGCGCGTCGGGCCGGGGGAAACGGCGTTGACCCGAACACCAAGCGGGCCGTATTCGGCGGCCCAAGCCTTCGTCAAGAGTTCGAGAGCTGCCCGGCTGGCGCCATACAGAGCCATGCCCGCCTGCCCAAAGCTGGCGACCATCGTGGAGACGTTGACGATCGAACCCCATCCGCGTTCGGCCATGGCTGGCGCCAGTGACGCGACGAGGAAGAACGGAATCTTGACGTTCAGTGCAAAGGTCTCGTCGAACTCTGCTTCGGTGGCTGCGTTGCTTGGTCCGAGCAAGGCGACGCCAGCGTTGTTGATGAGGATGTCGACGTGACCGTCGCCTGCCTCAGTGGCCCACTCGACCAGCTCCTGGGCCGATTCGAGGTCGCTCAACGTGGTGAGCTTGAACGATGCGCGACCGCCGCCGCCTTCGATCTCGGCGACCACGTCTTTGGCTCGTTGTTCGTTGCGTCCGACTACCAGTACGTGAGCGCCGCGGGCGGCCAAGGCGATGGCCGTCGCCTGGCCGATCCCGCTCGTCGAGCCCGTTACCAGAGCCGTCTTGCCTCTTAGGTCAGTCATGCGATGTGTTGTCCTCTCGCTATCAAAATGGGTTGTGCGACTCACTATGACAGTTCAGAACTGGGTTGTCAAACCCAAAATCCTGCTAACATTGGTGCATGGTCAACGAGACGAGTGACCGGCCGAGGCTCACCCCCAAGGGAGCACGCACCCGGGCACGAATAGTGGAGGAGGCCGCCGCCCTGATCCATGAGCGCGGGGTGGCGGGCACCACCTTGGAAGACGTCAAGGTGGCGGCGGAAGTCAGCGGCTCTCAGATGTACCACTACTTTCCCGACAAGAACGAACTCGTGCAGGCGGTCATCGACTACCAAGCCGACGACCATCGTCAATCGCCAGCGGCACGCGCTCAGCAGCGCGAACGGAGTCGAAGCCTGGCGGAACATGGTGATCACCGCAGCGAAGCGCACCAAAGCAAAGGGGGGCTGCCAACTTGGCTCGCTCGTTGGTCAACTCGCCGAGAGTGACCCCGAGGCCCGAGCGCTCATCGCGGCAGGGTTCGATCAGTGGGCAGCCGCCATCGGCGATGGACTCAGATCCCTTCATGCCGACGGGAAACTCCCGTCGGACATCGACCCGGACGACCTCGCCACTACTCTGCTCGCCACGCTCCAAGGAGGACTTCTACTCGCCCAGGTGCAGCGGAGTACCCGTCCGTTCGAGACTGCCGTAAATACCCTTCTTGCCCTTGCCATCGACAGATGAACCCAAGCCGGGTTCGATCACAGCCATCGCCGAAGTCGGCTCACGGCACTTGGACGAAGCACGTGCATCCACACGATGCGCTTGCGGACCCGCTGCCGTTCGTGATGCTGGGACACCTCGTCGCTCCCAGTGGGTTGCTCCGGTCTGGCTTTCCGTGAACTCATTCAGCCGACCCTGACTCTCGTGCCTCTTGGACGTGGACCGGCCTCGTCAAGATGGACGGAATTTCGATGACAGCTCCTCGCGTGGGGGAGACGTTCCACCTCGACCTCGACGGGACGGCAATTGCCGGCCGCTACATCGAAGTAGATCCCCCGCACCGCATGCCGCTTAGATGGGACCGTCAAGGAACCGACGCAGCGACGCCGACACCTACATTCATTGAGATCACGTTCACCCCGACGGGTGACGGCACAAATGTGAGGGTGCAATTCTCCGGCCTAAGTGCGGAGGATGCCGCGTTCTATCCGCAACTCTGGGCGCGTCACCTTGACCGGATTGCGGCTTCCTTCGCTGGCGCCGAACCCGCGCATGGCAACTGCCCCTGCATATGGCGCCAACACGACGCGCACCTTAACGATGGCCGCAAGCGCTGCATGATGACGACGAAAGGGCGATGAACAGCGAAGACGCTCGTCGAGCGCGCCGCGAATTGCTAGCAGCAGGTGCCATCCGCTGGCGCAAAGGGCTGCGCGATGCAATGACAACCCACCGGTGGGTGATCAGCACGGTTTTCGATTACGTCACACGGCATCACTTCTCCAGCAGACCGAGATCGCTCAGGCTTTGGGCGGTCTCTACGATCGTCGTCTCGGCCAGGCGGGGATGCCAGTCGAGCTCCTTCTTGGCACGGTCGTTGTGGATCGTCAGCGGCGACGGGTCCTCGCCAGGCACCTCGTCGGTCGTGACGTGCTTGCCTGCAGGCCCGAGGTGGTCGCGGAGGACCTGGGCCAGCCCGAGCCAGGTGATCGTCGGGCCATCCGCCAACAGCAGGTAACGCTTCCCGTCGGCGGCAGGAGTGGCCATCGCTGTGATGTGCGCGTCGGCGACGTCGCGCACATCGACGACGCCGAAGCGCTGGCGTGGCAGCGCCGGCATCGTGCCCTCGATGATCGCCTTGAAGGCGGCCAACGACGAACGAAGTGACGGCACCAGCGACGGGCCGGCGATGAATGTCGGGTTCATCACCACCAGCTGGGTGTCGCCTCCTTCGGTCTCGATGAAGTCCCAGGCGGCACGCTCGGCGATCGCCTTGGAGCGCGGGTAAGGCGGCAGCCCTGGCGTGTCCGGGTCGGTCCAGTCCACTTCGGTGTAGTCGCGAACCGCCTTGGGCGAGTATCCCACCGCCGCGAACGAAGAGGTCAGCACCACCCTGCGCGCGCCGGCGTCCCGCGCCGCCCTCAGCACACGCACCGTGCCCTCACGAGCGGGAACGATCAGCTCGTCGGGGTCCGTGGGCTGGGCCGACGGGATCGGCGAAGCGACGTGGTGAACCTCCTCCACACCCTCGAGCGCGGCCGGCCAGCCGTCGTCGGACGTGAGATCGGCGACCACCAGTTCGAGGCCGGTGTCGTCAGCACCTCCACGGCGGACGGCTTCGCGCACGCCGGCCTCACCTTCCAATGAGCGCACCGTCGCGCGGACGTCGAGTCCATCGCGCAGCAGCGCCGCGGTCAACTGCGTGCCCAAATATCCGGACCCGCCTGTCACCAACACCTTGGAGCTCATCTGAGCACTACCTCCTCTAGTCGTGGGAGCACTTTCAGTACCTGCAAGTTCGCTTCGGCTTCTGCGTCTTCATCCGCACGGTCGCGGGCATCCCAGAGCGCGGCCTTCGCCCGTAGGTAGTCGAGGTGGATGCGCAACGTTTCGATCTCGACCTCGACCCGCTCGGCGTGCCCCAGCAGCAGATCGCGCTGCTCGCCCGCTTTGGCGTGCCCAAGCGCGCGGTTGGCCTGGTAGGTGCGCATCTCCTCGATCCCGACGCCCATGGCGCGCAGGCACGCGAGCACCTGCAATGTGTCGAGTTCCTCCTCGCCATAGCGGCGGTGTCCGCTGCTCGGATCACGGGCAATTGGGCCAATCAGCCCGACCTCCTCGTAATAGCGCAGCGTCGGCTCACTGAGCCCGCTCCGGCGGGCTGCGTCTTGGATTGTCAAAGCTGGCATGAGGCCAGTAAAACAGACCTCAAGCGCTTGAAGTCAAGGGGCAGATTTGCCCGTTCGCCCTCCCCGTAGCACCTGCAGGCGCCGCGGGAGCCGGGAATGGCGAACAATGGCGTTGGCTTGGGCTTTTTGACGCCCAGCACCTCGAGCACTCGGCGAAAGCGCCCCGTTCCTTGACCGGGCTCGGCCACTCGGCGGGAGCCGAAGGTGACCCCGATTCATATCCACGCAGGGGACGGCCATGCTGAACCTCCGCGAATGCCGGCACCCCAAGACGTCCACGCGGCGCTTACCGAGCTGCGTGAACTCGTGCTCCTCGTCTGCGACAAGAACCTCAGCGACCCACGGTTCGGTCTCTATAGCCGACTTCTAGAAGCGGAACCCCGATCTTCCCGACCGCTACCTTCGAAAGCTCCATGGATACGCCGGCAATTGGCCGTCACGCTGATCAAACGTGGATCGCCGGAGCGGCGATCCGATGCTCGCATGCTCCGAAACGAGGTCACTGCAGCGTTAGTGAGCTGGACACTCTCACAACATCTCCGAACACCCAGTCTCGCGTACCGCGTCGACGGAGACACCGTATCTAGCTCTACCGCCCGACGTCGGATGAACCAACGTCGTCGACTGCGCTGCAGATAAGGCAGGTCCATCAGTGGCTGAACTATGCAGACGGCCTGCCATCCTCAGGGTGCATCAGACTCTGGTCGGTGTCGCCCTCGACGTCGGTTTCGCGTCGCCGACGATAAAGATTGGTCGGCGGCTCGGCAAGGCCACCGGCACGATCCTGACGCCGACCTCCGGAATCACCGATATTCAGAAGGGCCTTGACTTCAAGCGCTTGAGGTTTGTTTGGCTGTCCGTATGAGAGCGATCGCGAATTGGTGCGTAAAGCACCGCAGAACCGTACTTTCTAGCTGGCTGCTGGCATTGATTGCAGTGAGTGTCTTACTTGCCGCTCACGGCTCCGCTTATGAGAACACTTTCAGCCTAAAGGGCACGCAGAGCTACCAGGCACAGCAGTTGCTGCAACAGGCCGCGCCAAAGGCATCCGGTGACCGCGAACAGGTCGTGATCGCCGTGGACCACGGCGCCGTTACCGATGCCGTCGTAAAGCAACGAGCTGAGCGGATGCTGGACCAGGTGGCGAAGCTGCCCGAGGTCGCCTCGATCCTTTCCCCATATACGGCCGCAGGGGCTACGCAGATCTCAAAGTCCGGGAAGGTGGCATTTGCGACAGTCACGATGACGAAGCTGGCGCCGAGCTTCACCGTCAGCCAGGCAAAACAGTTCGTCGATACCGCCCGCGCAGGAGCCGGAGATGGACTCCAGGTCGCGGTTAACGGGCAGGTAGCCGAGCAGAGCGAGCCACCAAGCCTGGGAGGAGCCGGCTTAGGGGCGCTGGCCGCGCTGATCGTGCTGCTGATCGTGTTCGGGTCGTTATTCGCGGCAGCACTCCCCCTGCTGACCGCCGGTATCGCGCTCGGCGTCGGAGTGTCGGTGGTCGGCCTGCTGTCGCACCTGATCACGATGGCGGACTTCAGCGAGCAGCTCTCAATCCTGATCGGGCTGGGCGTCGGCGTCGACTACGCGCTCTTCATCGTCACCCGCCACCGCCAGGGACTGCAGCAGGGTAAATCCGTCGAGCAGGCGGTGGTCGACGCGGTCGATACCTCGGGCCGTGCGGTGATGTTCGCCGGCATCACGGTCTGCATCGCCTTGCTCGGGATGTTCGCGCTCGGGGTGAGCCTCTTGGACGGAATCGCGATCGCAGCCGCGGTGGTCGTCGCATTCACCGTGCTGGCCGCCCTGACATTGCTCCCCGCGCTGCTCGGTTTCATGGGCACCCACGTCATCGGCCGGCGGGGGCGTCCTCGACTGTCCGGCGGCCAACAAGCACCCACCGAGGGGGGCTTCTCGGCCAGGTGGGCAGCGGCGCTGCAAGCCAACCCGGCCAGGTTCGCACTCCTCGGGGTGCTCGTGATGGTCACGCTCGCCATCCCGGTCCTCTCCATGCGGCTCGGTTCGTCCGACGCCGGTTCGGACCCGGCGGGTACCACCACCCACCAGGCCTACGACCTGCTCGCCAAGGGCTTCGGACCCGGCTACGACGGACCGTTGCAACTCGTCGCCGAGGTCACCGGTAACGCTCAAAAGCAAGCGTTCACCAAGGCAGTGACCGCCGCGTCGCATGCCGCCAATGTGGCTGCGGTCACCCCCGCAGTTACCCTTCCCGGCACGGCAGGCAGTCGCCAGGTCGTCTTCGCCAACCTCTACCCGACCGGTTCTCCCCAGGACGCCTCGACGGGCGAGCTACTGACGCACCTGCGCAACAGAACCCTTCCCGCGGCCGCGACGGGCAGTGGCATACGGGTGCTCATAGGCGGCCAGACGGCGACCTTCGCGGACTTCGCTCAAGTGGTGTCGAGCAAACTACCGCTGTTCATCGGGATCGTCGTCCTGCTGTCGGCCCTGCTGCTCGCCGCCCTGTTCCGCAGCCTCGTGATCCCCGTGATGGCAGCCGTGATGAACATGCTCTCGGCAGGCGCCGCGTTTGGCCTACTCGTCGCCGTATTCCAGTGGGGTTGGCTTGATTCGGTCTTCGGGATCGACCAGACGGGACCGATTGAGGTGTTCATCCCGGTGATGCTGTTCGCTATCCTGTTCGGCCTCTCGATGGACTACGAGGTCTTCTTGGTCACCCGCATCTACGAGGAGTGGCACCGCACCGGCGACAACCGGCTGGCCGTCACCCGAGGCCTGCAGGCAACGGGCCGGACGATCACGGCCGCGGCCACGATCATGGTGCTCGTATTCGCCTCGTTCGTGCTTGGCGGACAGGTCGTGATCAAGATGTTCGGCCTCGGCCTAGCCGGCGCAGTGCTCCTCGACGCTGCCGATTGTGCGAATGGCGCTCGTGCCCGCCCTGATCCTCGTAATCGGCAAAACGAGCTGGAGCATGCCTCCCCTCCTCGACCGGATCCTTCCACGACTCAACGTCGAAGGATCAGTTGATGTGTGGCCGGCGGTCGGGCCGTCTGGAAACTCCCATGGGCAATCCACGTCTCTGGATCCTGAGGCACGAGCAACGGCAGGAGCGCGGTAGGTGTCGCGTCTCGATGCTCCCGGCTCTCCATCCCGCGTCGCCCGGGGTGTCAGCGGTCGAGATCACCGGTCGTCTGGCCGTTCGGCTCATAAATGACTAACCAGACAGAAACAAAGGAGAAGACATGGCAAACCTGAATGCGGCGCAAGGGAGGGCGTACGTTATCACCGGTCCGACATCGGGCATCGGTCACAAAGCGGCTCTCGAGTTGGCCAAGTACGGCACGGTCGTCCTAGTGGGCCGCGACCAAGGAAGTCTCAACGACGTTCGACAAACCATCGAGAAGAAAGGCCAACACGCGATCTCGGTCCTCTGTGACCTGTCGGACCTAGCGAGCGTGCGCCGCGCCGCCATGGCGATCATCGCCCTGGAGCTCCCGATCGTGGGCCTTATCAACAATGCGGGCACCAGCGATATGCACGCCACCAAAACTGCTCAAGGATGGGACACGACATTCGCAACGGACCACCTCGGTCCGTTCATGTTGACCGAGACCCTCATGCCGCATTTGCCCGACGACTCAAACGTTGTATTTATCTGCTCCGGCGTCGAGGACCCTCAGCGCAAGCCTTCTACGATCGCCGGGTTTCGAGGCGGTCGCTATAGTTCTGCTGAGGCGAGTGCGCGTGGAGAGTGGCGGCCTGGTGGCTCCAAGCTTGCTGGCGCAGACGCCTACGCGACGTCAAAGCAATGCAATCTCGCAACCGTCATGGCATTCGCACGCGAGACACCGCGGCTTCGATTCGACGCCGTCGAACCAGGATTCTGTCCGGCCACGAACCTCGGACGCGAGGCGAACGTCCTCTTTCGCCTCCTATCGAAGTATGTGCTCTCGCTGCTCGCACCCTTCATCAAGTATTGGAGCACTCCGGGGCGAGCTGCGAAAGTCATCACTGACGCCGTGCTCAATGAGTCAGGTCAGACCGGCATCTACTACGACGAACGGGGCCGGCCGATGATGGGTTCCACCCAGGCTCGTGATCCCGAGTTTCAAGACCGAGTCGTCGAAGAGACCCGGTCTCTACTCTCGACGGTCGTGGCCTGAAGCCGGCCCGCACAGCGTCACGGTCCAGGCGTTCTGGGTGATGGCTTGTCCTGCAATTTCGTGGGTCTCGTCTTCGAGCATGACGCGGAGGAGGAGCGTGACCCACGTACGGTAGGGCTTCCAGACCTCGCTGATCTCGGCGATGTCGGCGGCGCTGGGCGGTGCCTTCATGTCGTAGGCGATCGCCATAGCTTGAGCAAGGCGCGGCTCGGCGGTGGGCGTGAAGTCCGGTTCACCTGCGCCGCGGAGAAGAATCAGTTCGGCCGAGAACGGGCCGATTCCGGGAATGGCGATCAACTCCTCAAAGGCTTGGGAATGCGGGAGTGACCTCAGCCGGGCTGCGCCCAGGGTCCCGCCGAGAGCGGCCTCGGCGATACCTCGAAGGCGCTGGAGCTTGGTTTCGCTCAGCCCATTGATCGTGGACAGCTGGGCCAGCTTGGCTGGGTTCGGGAAGGCGCGGACCATTCGACCGCCAACGTCGATGGTCTCACCGTGTTCGACGGTGATACGAGCCTTGATTGCGGCTGCCTGCACGATTCGGATTCGCTGTCCGATCACCGACCACGCTGCCGCTTCGTAGGGCGACCAGAAGCATACGGGGCGGAGGCCGGGATACCTCGACTGGAGTTGAGCGACTACTGGATCGTGACGAGCGATGTCCGGAAAGCCGCCACCGTCGATGTCAAGCGAGAGGATCCGCTCCACCTGCTCGACTGCCGCCGCGATGACGGCTGGGGCAAGCGTGTCGGCCCCGTGAACCGTGCCGTGAACCGCACCGTCTTCCTCGTGGACGCGCACTGCCACCGGTTCCCAGTAGCCGTCGACGCAGAAGGCCATCTCCAAGCTCGCGGCTGACTCACTGCCGTAGGCGGCTGGAGCGAATCCCTCCAGGTACCGAATCGATGCCGCCAACGAATACGGACCCATCGGGGAGAAGACAAAGCTTCTGGCGGGAGCCATCTCAGCCATGAATAGTCACGGCGTAGCCGTCGGGATCGGCAAAGGTGAACGTACGACCGAAAGGTCCATCGAAAGGTGCGACCAGGATCGGGACTCCGGCGAGAACCATTGCATCGTGCAGATCCTGGGGATCGTCCGCCTTCAGCCAGATGGCCACACCCCACCCGAGGTGCTCGACAGCATCAAGATCGACGAGCGGGTCCCGGAGAGCGAACGCGATGGGCTCGGTAGCGAAGACCACGGCGTGGTCAGGACTCACCGGGGCACGAACGAGGCCAAGGTGCTCGGTGTAGAAGGCTGCGGAAGCCTCCAGATCGCGAACCTGGAGAGCGATGAAGTCAGGGCCGAGTGCGGTCATTGGGTGTCCATTTCTGTGAGCGGGATCAGGTAGCCTGTATCAGGTACTCTGACATTGTATCAGGTAAACTGATAGTGAGGTGAGCGTGGACCAGGCCACGATGAACAGGGTGGGCTACTTGATAAAAAGGGCGCAGACCGTCCTGCACAACGCTATGGCCGATGCTCTCGGGCCTCACGATCTCACGGTGACCCAGTTTGCCGTCCTCACCGGTTTAGATGAAGAGCCCGGGCTCTCGAATGCCGACCTCGCTCGTCGGGCATTCGTGACGCCACAGAGCATGCACGCCGTGCTACAAGAACTGGAGAGGCTCCAGTTCGTTGTGAGGCGTCCTCATCCGCAGCACCAACGCGTCCTCCAAGCTGAACTAACTGAGGCTGGTCGGCGCACTCTGAAATCTGCCAACAATTCAGTCAACGCTGTGGAAGAGCAGATGCTCCGCAAGCTCTCCACCCCGGCGAGATCGAGACTTGCCAGCGCGCTCTCGTCTTGCATCGATTCGCTGGGCGAGGGTTCAGAAACTTCGGGCGCTCGTCGACTCCGGTGATACACGGGGACTGCCAGAAGTGCGGCTAGACGTCTCCGTGGTATCAGGCAGGCCAGTGGCGAACAGCCGCGAACTTCGGCGCATGGTTCTGGACGGCGCGGGCCTCATCCACGCGGTGAGCGCGTCGTGGACCGTTTACCGGCGTTAGTCCCTCTGGCGGTCCATGCCGCATCATGCGATGGTCATGTCGTAGTTTTCGCGGGCCGCCAGAACCTGGCTCACATGGCTTTCGGCCCAGTCTTGGATCGCCGCTATCGGCGTGACCAGTGAGTGACCAAGGTCGGTCAACCGATATTCGACACGCGGAGGCACCTGCGCATAGACAGTGCGGGTCAGGACGCCGTCTCGTTCGAGGGCCCGCAGAGTCTGGGTGAGGACTTTGGGGGCGACGCTCCCGACGCGAGCGTGTAGCTCGGTAAACCGCAAGGTGCCCGTCGAGAGTGCCGCGACGACCAGCACCGTCCACTTGTCTCCGATCCGGTCCAGCACCAATCGAGTGGGACAGTCAGGGTCAAAGGCATCACCACGCTCGAACGAGCTGTTGACTTGCACCATCGTGATCACGGCCTCCTGAAATCCGTTGCTCCAGTACTAGTTACCTGTAGGTAGCTAAGGCACGTTGAAGTCATCAGTATCTCATAGTTACCATCTTCAGAGTAACCCATCCCATCTGAGGACCCCAACAAGGAGACGCAATGAAAATCGCAGTAATTGGAGGTACCGGCATGATCGGCTCGCGGATCGTGGTCGAGGCAGCCGCCCGTGGCCATCAAGTCACCTCGGTCAGCCGCAAAGGCGATGCGCCGCAATCCAGCAACGTCGCCGTACTCAAGGCCGACGTCGCCGACCGTGCCGCCATGCGTGAATTGGCAGCCGAGAACGACGTCGTCGTGTCTGCAGTCGGCCCGAGTCGCGAACCTGGCGGCGATCCCTCCGCCTTCGCGACCACTTTGGTCGATCTCGCCGCGGCAGTGTCCAACACGCGGTTGCTCGTCGTAGGTGGAGCGGGCTCTCTGTTCGCCGCGCCCGGCGTGCGGTTGGTGGACATTCCAGAGTTCCCCGACGCTTACAGGGCCGAAGCCCTGGCTGGCGCTGCCTCGCTCGAGGCGCTGAAGGCACTGCCGGACGCTGGCGAGTGGAGCTATCTCTCACCGGCACCCATCATCGCTCCGGGCGAACGTACTGGCCACTACGTGGTAGCCGATGACGTCCCTGCAGGCGAGACGATCTCCACTGAGGACTACGCCGTCGCGCTCGTCGATGAGATCGAGCAGCCGGCTCACTCTGGTCGCAGATTCACCGTCGCCAACTGACCCGGAGTCGGTCAAGAGGGCTAGGAGCGACAAGGACTCTGAGTAGTGCAGGTGCATATGGCATGCCTAGGGCTGCACTATGCGGGTGCGCGCTGATCGACGACTCGACTGCGAAACTCCAGCGTACGGGCCGCGTGCGCGGTGACCGCCTGCATAGGCTGCATAGAGCAACGGTGAGCAGGTCCCGAGAAAAAGCCCCGATAAACCCCATCTTCACCATCTCGGCGCAACGCGAAAACGCTGGTCAGCGGCCTGTGCCCTGTGCACGAGACGCGCCGACCAGCGTTTCAATGGTGGCGGGGGGTCCAAGCCATGGCGCACCCATCGGCTTACAAACCTGACGAACTTGCAGGTCAGGACTTCGTGCATATGCACTGCATAGGGCAGCCGCCTACTCAATATCGGCCCCATGGCGGGGCTTAGTCCCGAGAAACTCCCACGCTTCTGACCGACCTTCGGGTTCTGGGCCCGAATGTTGAGAGCGACCATTCAGAGGGAGATGCCTATACCGCATACACTCTTGCTAATGACGCAAGACGTAGACCTAGAAGACGTGGTGCGCAGCCGGATCAGGGGGCTACGAGTGGCTCGAGGGTGGTCCCTCGACGACCTCGCTCGTCACTGCCACCTGAGCCCCTCAAACTTGAGCCGTATCGAGACGGGCCACAGAAGAATTGCTCTCGATCAACTCCTCCCAATCGCGCGGGCGTTAGGGACCACGCTCGATCAACTGTTGGAATCAGTGGATGACGACGACGTCGTCATCCGGCCCCAGCGCGATGTCGCGCGAGGGATGACCACCTGGCTGTTGACGCCCCGCGAACGAGGTCCCCACGGGGTGACCGTTGCCAAGATTCGCGCCAAGCCAGCGGCTCGAACCGAGGAGAAGGTGCTCCGCGTGCATCCCGGCAGAGAGTGGTTCACCGTGCTTTCGGGGACCGCCAGTTTGCAACTGGGCGAGCGGACCATCCTCGTGAAGGCGGGTCAAGCGGCGGAATTTTCGACCATGACCCCTCACGCCTTCAGCGCCCACGGCGGTCCGGTCGAGGTCCTCTGCATCTTCGACCATGACGGTGAGAAAGCTCATCTGCGTCCCTCCACAACCTGAGTCCGTTTCAGGGTGGCCAAGGAGGGTGGGCGAACCTCAGGCCTTCCGCACGTGGGCTACCTCAAGTCTCGGAGGAATGCGACAGGACTCGTCTTGCGTCTTTGGCAAGACTACATGCCTCAACAGCATCAGCCGCTTACGATACGTATATGGAACATGCGCACGCTGGTCACACCGGTAATGGCTCAAGAGGTTCGTCGGAGGGCCTTGGATCCCTCGCTGAGATGTTGGACCTCGACGCGGAGATCACACGGTCCTACTGGGACGAAGTCATGAGATGGATAGAGCAAGCCATTCCCACAAACGTTCGCCGCATCGTCGACTTGGGTGCAGGGACAGGCGCTGGAACGTTCGCGCTGTCCAGGAGATTCGACCATGCCGAGGTCGTCGCCGTTGACGCGTCAGATGAGATGCTGGAACGAATTCGCGAAAAGGCACTGGACTGCGGACTTACAGAGCGAATCAGAACAGTCCAGGCAGACCTCGACACCGACTGGCCAGAAACCGGTCTAGTGGATTTCACCTGGGCATCAATGTTCATGCATCACCTCACCGATGTCGACGGCGTGCTCCAACGTATCCACGCCGCCACCCGCGACGCCGGTCTGATTGTGATCGCAGAGTTCACCGACCCACTGCGCTTCCTGCCCGATGATCTTGGCTTCGGCGAACCAGGCCTAGAAGGCCGCTGTATCGAGGCATTCAAGGGGGAGCGGTCTCGATCACTACCCAACTTCGGGCTGGAGTGGGGTCGACGCTTGGAAAGAGCCGGATTCTCGGCGATCGAAGAGCGCGTATTCGAACTTGAAGGAGATAGCACTGACCCCGGCCGTCTGGCCCGATATGCACGCCTGTGGCTTGAACGCGTCAGTTCGGCAGCGGCCCCACACCTATCAACCGACGATCTCTCCGTACTGAAGGAACTTCTCGCGGACACTGGACCGCGCTCGCTTGAGCAACGGAGCGATCTGCACATGCACGGCTCACGCGTGGTCGTGCGAGCGGCAAAGTGATGAGCACCCTTGCAGACCAGTGCTGTGCCGGCTTTGGTCAAGGCGACGACGTTCTCGCGGCGAGCATGGGGTGCGACCTGGACGGTCATCATCCCTGCAGAGACGGCGGCGTTCGATCTGTCGACTGACCGTGCCCTTGGTGAGCCCGAGGCGGTCCGCGATGGCCTGCTGGCTGAGATGGGCCCGGATGGGTGTCGATGACGGAGAGCACGAGGAATTTCAACGCGCGTGGAGGGCATTTAGCGCGACGTCGATCCCAGCGGTGGACCGCTCAGACTCAGGCTTGCCGCGAGAGACCAATGCCGAGCCTTGCTTGTTCGGTCCTACGTCGAGTGCGCCCGCCAGGCCATCACCTGATCGTCGACGAGACCCAGACCCTCGCCGTCATCGGTGCAATCGCCAACATTGCCGCGCCCGTCGGATCGACCCATCCGGCGTCGCATCGCCTCAGCTCAACGACTGGATGTTGCTACGACCGCGCTAGGGATCGGCAGCAGCCGGCCTTTGGAGGCACCATCATGCGACGGGACTCAAACCAGCGTCGCCGGGGCGTCGGTCAACTCCATTTCAAGAGAGCGATGTTCCCAAGGACTTTGAGTAGTGCAGCTGCATAGGGCATGCCTAGGGCTGCACTATGCACCGCCACCCCTACCGACAACTCGACCGCGAATCCGCAGCGTGCGGGCCGCGTGCGCGACGCTCACCCGCATTGGGCAGCGTAGGCAGGGGTGAGTAGGTCCCGAGAAAAAGCCCCGAGAAACGGCAATACCGGACACGCGGCCCAACGCGAAAACGCTGGCCAGACGCCTGTGCCCTATGCACGAGAGGCGCCGACCAGCGATTCGATGGTGGCGGGGGTGGGATTTGAACCCACGACCTTCGGGTTATGAGCCCGACGAGCTACCAGACTGCTCCACCCCGCGTCGTGATCCGAGAACTTACCACCGAATCGGCCGGCTTCAAGCAGCGCCCTGCCGGAGCCCCGCCACGGTGCGTCCCCGCCCCGATGCGGCCTCGCCACCGGGCCCCCGACGCGTCATCTGCCCTTGTCGGTCGAGCTGGTCGAGGCCGATTTCGTCGACGTGGACGAGGTGGTCGGCGTCGTCGACGTCGTGGAGGTCGAGCTGCTGGAGGACGACGGAGCGGTGGTGGTCGTCGTCGAGGTGGCCGGGGTGACGGTCCCCCCGGTCAGTTGCTGCACCTGCTGGAGATCGGACTCCATGGTGTTGTAGTCGGACTGGAAGGCACCCAGATTGGCAGCCTTCAGGTCGGCCAGCGACTTCTGGTACGAGACCTGGGCATCGGCCAGAAGAGCCTGGACCTGTGGACTCAGCGCGCCGGTGCCGCCGGCGCCGGGGGCGGTCGACACCGGTGCTTTGAACACCTGGGTGAGCGCCGATGACAATGTCGGGCCGATGGCCGCTGGGAGGTTCCCGTACACGGCGATCACCTGTTGCAACTCGGGGATGGCGTTGCGGGCCGACTCCACGTAGAGCGGCTGGATGTAGAGCAGCGAGTCGGCCACCGGGATCATCAACACATTGCCCAGGAGTACCGACGATCCTTCCTGGTTCAACAGCGAGATCTTGCCGGACACCGTCGCCGTGGCATCGATCTTGGCCGCCACGATGGCCGGCCCGTTGACCGGGTTGTTGCGCGGGGTCACGAACATCTCCAACTTGCCGTAGTCGTTGGGGTCGGAGCCGGCGATCATGAATCCGGACAGGGTTTGGATCTGGCTGTTCCCTGATATCGGCACGAAGGCGTCGAGCAGGTTGAAGGATTGGTTGCTCTGGCCCGGCACCTTGAGCTCCTGGTAGATGGGTGCCATCCGCACCAGCTGACCGGTGGAGACCTCCTGGCCCTGGGCGTTGGTGGTGAGGGTGGTCTGGAGGGCCTGGGATGGCGAACCGGAGCCGGGCGACGGGGACAGGGCCCAGGCGTCTGCGGCACTGTAGAAGCTCGATGCCGTCTTGATGTGGTACTTCCCGTACATGGAGGCCTGGACGGTGAAGATGTCCTCGGGGTAGCGGAGGTGGGCCCTGAGCTCCGCGCTCATCTTCGACGCCGGAGTGAACATCCCGGGAAAGGCCTTCTCGTAGGTCTCGATGATCGGGTCGTGGGGCTGCATCACATAGAAGGTCATCTTGCCGGTGTAGGCGTTGATCAGCACCTTCACCGAGTTGCGTACGTAGTTGAGGTTCTGGTTGAGCCCACTTCCGCTCGCTAGCGAACTGGTGTCCGCATTCTGCGCATAGGGATAGTTGTCGGTGGTGGTGTAGGCGTCCTGGATCCAATCGATCTGTCCGTGCAGCAGGACCGGATAGGGATCGGCATCGAGGCTGAGGAACGGAGCGGCTTTGTTGACCCGGGCCTGCACCCCCCGGTCGAACATCAGCCGGGACTGGGTGGTGATCTGGTTGGAGATGATCAGGTTGAAATCGCTGAACCGGATGGCGAACATCGCCTGGGTGAAGAAGTTGGAGAGCTGAACCCCGCCGTCACCCGAATAGTGGGTCTCGTCGTTGGTCCCGTTGGTCAGCTGGAAATTGATCTCGGGCTGTTTGGTGTTGGCCACCACATAGCCGGTGTTGTTGAGTCCGAAATAGACGGAGGGCTGGGTGATGGCGGGCAGGCCACTGTTCGAGACGGGCGGGACCCCGCCCACCGCGAATTCGGGATCGCCGTTGCTGGTGGCCGTGTTGGCCGGCGAGATGACCATCCCGTACCCGTGGGTGTACTGCAGTGTGGTGTTCACCCACGAGGATGACGGCAGGTCGGCTTGGTTGATCTCCCGCACGCCGACGATGACCGGGGTCTCGGACCCGTTGACCTTGTAGCGATCAATGGCCAGCGTGTTGAACTGGTATTGGGTACGAAGGTCCTGGAGTTTGTCGAACGTCTGCTGGGTCTGGGTCGGATCCCACAGCCGCACGTTGGCCGTGGTGTCGCTGTTGGCCGACACCTCGGAGGCGGTCAGGTTCGGCACCGCCGGATAGGACGTACTTTGGACATTGGTGATGCCCATGGCCTGCCGGGTGGCGTCGATATTGCGCTGGATGTAGGGCCGCTCGAGCGTGTTCTGGGCCGGGTTCACTTTCAGCGCCTGCACGGCGGCCGGATAGATGGTGCCGGCGGTGAGAGCCACCAGAAACCAGAGGCCGACACCGAGGATGGGCAATGCCCACCCCTGGCGACGGATGTTGTAGATCAGCAGAACGGCCGCAGCCAGGGACACGAGGATGAGCAGCTCGAGCGCGGGGAGGCGTGCATGCACGTCGGTGTAGCCCGCGCCCTGGACGTAGCCGTTGGACGAGAGATCGAGGTTGAAGCGGGCCAGGTAGTAGCCGACGGCCTTCACCAGGGCCAGCAGACCGAGGATGACCGAGATATGGGCCTTCACCGCCGGACGCACCCGCGGGCGCGATCCCTGCATCCGGATCCCGCCGTTGAGGTAATGGCTCAACACCGTGACCACCAGCACGAGAAACAGGGCGACCAGGGTCCAGTGGACCAGGAACTGCTCGAACGGGAGCGTCATGACGAAGTAGGCCACGTTGCGATGGAACTGGGGGTCGGACTGGGGAAAGGGCGTGCTGTTGCGGAAGAGGATCCAGTTGTTCCACTGACCGATGGCCTGGGATCCGACGATCAGGGACAACACGACGACCACGCCGACCCGGAGCCACCGTGCGTAGGGACCGATCACCTCCTGGTAGCGCTTCACGAACTCGTCTTCGGCATCCAGCGAAGGACCCTTGGGGGCCAGGCGCTCGGCCACGATGAGGCTGGCCAGCAGCATCACGGCGAAGATGACCGCGAAGGTCACCATCAACCCGGCCTTGATCTCGAAGAGCTTGAGCCACACCGAGTGGAGGTTCACCGACGAGAACCAGAGGGCATCGGTGTAGAAGATGGCGAACGTCCGAAGCGACGCGAAGAGGACGACCAGGACGATCAGGGCGACGATGATCCAACGGCGGCGCGTCGACGGGCGCGGAATCTGAGGGATGTCACTTGGGGAACGCACGGGCTGCAGCCTAGGTTGAAGAGCGCGTCAACAGGCATCGACACCCGGGGTGCGCCGGTGGATGCTGGTGACCGGTGGGGAATTCCTGATCGGGCGGCTGGGGGCCGCTCAGGCCGTTGTCCTCGCAATCGGGGCAGGGAGCGTCCCCCGATCCGGCCACTGCCACCCACTCGATCTGGGCGTCACCGACAGCCGAGATGGTGCCGGCGGAGAAGGCGGCGACCACATGGTCACCGGCCAGGCGCTCGATGCGCTCGCCCTTCCATTCCCTGAACGTGGACCCGACATGTTCGGCCACCACCCCTTCGTCGGCATCGGCCAGTCCCGGCTCTGCGTCCGAGAGCCGGCGCCGGAGCGGACCGACCACCGCCTCTGCCAGGTCGTGGGCGATCCCGACCAACACGTCGGTCCGGGGCCCCTGGGCCGCTCCGTCGGCGGCGAAGGCGACGCCGGCTGCCGATGCCTGCTCCAGCGTGGGGAGGGCCGCGGTGGCGTAGCCGTCGACGTGTTCCTTCTCGTCGGGAAGCAACTCGATCGACCAGTGCGAACCCTTCGACCGCAGGCTGTCGAGCAGTTCGTTCTGGCTGTCCTGAAGGGTCCGCTTCAGCCGTCGGGCCAGGGAGGTCACGATCGGGCCGATGAGCTCGTCGCGGCGGACGGCGAGCGGATTGCGGTCTTCCGGGGGTCCGTCCTCATCGCCTTCGTCGTCAGCAGGCCCCTGACCTGGCGATTCATCCGCCTCGGCCTCCACTTCGGCACCGCCATCGGAGGCCGGTCCCGGCTCGTCACCGGGTGGCGGGGGCTCCGGTTGCGTCTCTGACTCCTCCTCGCGGGCGGCCCGGATCTTGGCGAAGAGGGCATCGACCGGAGACTCGTCGCCGGCGTTGTCAGCGACGGTGACGGCTCCGTCCGCGGCCTCGTCCTGCCCGCCGGGTTGGGTCGCTTCGGGATCGGGTTGGACGGGATCCTCGGTCGTCCCGGCGCCCTCCGCCCGCTCGACGGCTTCGGCCTCCTCGGCCAACAGCAGCGCGGCCACTTCCTCGGGTGTGCCCTCATCGGGTCGTCCCGCGGCCTGACGCCCGGCCTCCTCGGCCGCCAGCCGGGCGTTGTCCTCGGCCGCGAACAGGTCCTCGGCGATCGTGTCGACGGACCGGCGGACATCCTGCACCGTCTCGGCCAACCGCTCACGGCCGGCACGCAGTTGTTCGATCTGGGCGTGGAGCACCTTCCGGCGCCGCGCCAGGTCGGCCAGTACTCGGGTCCGGAGACCCTGCGCCTCATCGACCATGGCCTGGCACTGCTCGCGGGCGTGGCCGAGCAAATCGTCGGCCTCGTTCCGCGCCCGGTCGAGCTCTGCGGCCGCCTGTTGGTTGGTCCTCTCGAGGAGTTCACCCGCCTCCGCGTCGGCGGCGGCGGTCTGTTCGGCCAGGCGAGCCTCGGTCCGGGTCCGGTTCTCCTCGATGTCCTCATGGGCGGCAGTGAGTATCCGATCGGCCTCCGACTCCGCATTGGCCAGGATCTCCGCCGCCGCTTCGTGGGCACTGTGGAGGACCCGGGCCGTCTCGGTACCCAGCGCGGCGGTGAGGGCGGCGTCGTCGAGCACCGGATTGGCCGCCCGATGCTCAGCGTCGGCAATCTCTTGGAGAAGTTCGCTTTCGCGCTCCGCCAGACCCCGAAGGCCTACGGCAAGGGACTCGAGATAGGCACGTACTTCGTTGGGATCGAAGCCTCGCCGCACCGACCCGAACGTGTGACGGGCCACCTCGTCGGGCGCCAAGTGGGAGGAGGAGGTGATGGACCTCAGTCGTTCCTCGGGCATGGCCGAGAGCCTACGACCGCCAGTCGTCGAATCCGGTCATCCCGGGGGTACTGGCGAGGCCGGCGAGACCTTCGGCACCGACCCCCCGTGGGCGGCCAGGACGGCCAGCGCCTGGTCGAGCGTGGACACCCCGTAGATCTTCAGGCCCGGGCGGTCCTTGGACATCGCCTCCTTGTAGTTCTGTCCGGGAGGGACGAGGAAGATCGAGGCGCCGGCGTTCTCCACCGCTACCGTCTTCTGGGGTACACCGCCCACTTGGCCCACGTCACCCTGGCTGTCGATGGTGCCGGTGGCCACCACGGTGCGACCACCGGTCAGCGAGCCCGGACTCAGCGCGTCGATCACACCGAGCGTCATGGCCAGACCGGCGGACGGGCCGCCGATGTTGGCCACGTCGATGTTCACCGGGAAGGGATAGGTGAAGTCGACCTGGTCCTCAGGCTCGACGCCCAAGTCGACCGTCTGCGTCTCACCGCCACCCAGGTCGATCACCGTGCTCTGCAGCGTGACGGCCACCGGTACCGACTTACCGGTGCCTCCTCTCCGCACGGAGAGGGTGACCGTCTCGCCGGAGTGGTGGCGGTTCAA
Source organism: uncultured Acidimicrobiaceae bacterium (assembly GCA_963837805.1). GTDB lineage: Bacteria > Actinomycetota > Acidimicrobiia > Acidimicrobiales > RAAP-2 > Bog-756. The sequence continues at coordinate 145,747 of CAWIOU010000013.1, read as the reverse complement.
TTCGGTCTCCATGGCCAGCGCGGTCGGCGTGGTCACTCCGTCGACCGCGGTGACGACATCACCCACGTTGAGTGCGGAGTAGGCCGGTGTCCCCGGAAAGGTGCCGAAGATGACCGCTCCCGACGGGGTGGCGGTCACCTTGTACCCGAGGTGCCGCAGGGCGGCCGTCTTGGCGTATGACTCGGCCTGTGACATCTCGAGGGCACCTTGAGCCCCGACCTGGGAGGCAGGCGTACCACCGGTGACATCGTCCAGCGGATAGAGCGCGGTATCGGACTGGAGTTTGTAGAAGAGATAGGACAGGGCGGTGACCCGTCCCTCCTCCACATCGGTGAGCAGGACCGGGTGGGTGACCGGATACTTCTTGTCCGAGGGGACAGTGATGAACTGTTGGACCGACTGGGCCGTGCCCGGTTGGATGGCGTAGTAGTTCAGATTGACCCGCGAGGCCACGGCCACCGCCACCACCACCAGGAGGAACAGGACCCACGGCCACTTCCGGCGGCGCCGGGTGTGCGCCTGGTCCGGTGGCGGGTCCTCCTGCCCGGGGTGACCGACCAGTGCGGGCACCGTCTGAGGAGATGGCGAGTCCGGGCCGGCGGCAATGTCCGTCCCAGCCCGCGGTGCCGTCTCGGGAGCCCAGATGGCTGCTCCCCGGTTGTCGTCGTCCCCGGTCATAGTGGTGTTGTGGTCACTCCTCCAACTCCGGATCCGCCGGCATCCGACCGGATCCGCGCTCTACCCGTCAAGCCTGCCACGGAAGTCCTGCCGCCTGGCATCACCCGGCGTCGACGGGCGGCGGCGCTGGCCGGACACGTCGGTGACGTGCCCGCGGCCCGGGCCGCCCTCGGCGACGATGCCCCCGCGGTGCGGTCCACCGCCCTCGGTGCGCTCTCCCGGCTGGAGGTGCTGACCGACGATGACATCCGGTCGGCGCTGGCCGACCCGGCGCCGCCGGTGCGCCGGCGTGGGTACGAACTGGCCGCGGCGTTCCCGACCGTCGACCTCTCCGGTGGACTGGACGACCCCGACCCCTCGGTGGTCGAGATGGCCGCCTGGGCACTGGGCGAACGGGCTGACCGCCCGGCGGTACCCGCGTTGGCCGGGCTGGCCTCACCGGAGACCGGCCACTCCGATCCCCTGTGCCGCGAGGCAGCGGTGGCCGCGCTCGGAGCCATCGGCGACCCTGCCGGGTTACCCGCCGTGCTCGCCGCGCTGGCCGACAAGCCGGCGATCCGGCGGCGCGCCGCGGTGGCGCTGTCCGCGTTCGACGGCCCCGAGGTCGAGGCCGCCCTCTGGCGCTGCCTCGAGGATCGCGATTGGCAGGTCCGCCAGGTGGCCGAGGATCTTCTCGCCGTGGAGTGAGATCGCTCCGGTCAGGATTCGGCGGCCGCGAAGATCGGTCGCAGGCTGTCGAACGAATCCAGGCAGATCCCGGCTCCGAGCACGACGCATTCGAGGGGCGTCGCCACCAGGTGGACGGGCACCTCGGTCTCGTCGGCCAGGCGGTTGGCCAGGCCCCGGAGCATGGCCCCGCCGCCCACCAGGTGGATCCCCTCGTAGATGATGTCCTGGGCCAGCTCCGGGGGGGATTCGGCCAGGCATCCGACCACGGTGTCGACGATCAGGTCGACCTGGTCGCGCAGGGCGTAGCGCACCTCCTCGGGGGAGAGGACCACCGTCTTGGGCAGCCCGGTCCTGATCTCGCGGCCCCGTACCTCGGCCTTGACCTCGCCTGCGTAGGGGAGCGCGGATCCGATGGCCAGCTTGAGCTCCTCACCCGTCCGTTCCCCGATGGCCACTCCGTGCTCGTGTCGCACGTAGTGCTGGATGGCCGCGTCCATGTCGAACCCGCCACAGCGAATGGCCTGCGAGGCGACCACGCCGCCGAGCGAGATCACCGCCGTCTCCGTCGTCCCGCCCCCGACGTCGACCACCATGTTGCCCACCGGTTCGTGGATGTCCAGCCCGGCTCCGATGGCCGCGGCCATGGGTTGTTCAATGAGATGGGCGGCGGATGCCCCGGCCCGCCGCGCCGCCTCCTTGACCGCCCGGCGTTCGACCGAGGTGATGGCCGACGGCACACAGATGAGCACCCGCGGTCGGTTCAACTTGGTGACTCCCGCCCGTCGGAGGAGCAACCGGATCATGCGCTCGGTGATGTCGAAGTCGGTGATGGCCCCCTCGCGCAGCGGTCGGACCGCCACGATGTACCCGGGAGTCCTTCCGATCATCTTCCACGCCTCGTTCCCCACCGCGAGGACCTCGTGGGTCCTGGTGTTGAGGGCGATCACCGTCGGCTGGTTCAACACGATGCCCTGGCCCTTGGCGTAGACAAGGGTGTTGGCCGTCCCGAGATCGATAGCCAGGTCTCGAGCCACGCCTTCATCGTAGGGCCACCTTGCGCATCGACGGGAAGGAAGGGCCGAGCAGGGGGGTGTCCACACCCCCCTGACCGACAAGGCGACGTCCTTCGTGGTGCTGTTCTCACTAACCTCAGGTCCGTGAGCGAAGAGGACGAGGGCGGCCCGGATCGCGATCCCGATGACGGTTGGGGCGAGGAACCGGACGGCGGCGGCCTGCGCGGCTGGATCCCTCCCGACGATCGTCTGTGGCGGCATCCCTCCGAGTCGGGTCAACACTTCATCGTCCCGGAACCGGCCGGTATGGCCACCGCTCAACCCTCCAACCAGGCCCGGAGCGGTCCGCGGATCGTCGGCGGGGCCACCGCCTGCCTGGTGGTGGCGCTGGTGGCCGCGGGGATGATCATGGTGGCCAACGGCACCGACCAGCACAATCCGAGCAACCCGGCGGGGCTGGCCGCGCTGGTGGGATCCCCGACCACCGACCCGGGGCTGGGCCGGACCGACGCCGCCGGGGCCATCGCGGCAATGGTGGACTCAGTGCGGCCCTCGACGGTTCTCCTGCGGATCCATCGGCGCACCGGTGTCTCGTCGACAACCGGGGTGGTGGTGGAGTCCGGTGGCATCATCGTCACCCCTGCACCGGTGCTCTCCGGGGCCCGGTCGATCACGGCCGTCGAGCCGGACGGGACCCGCCAGCCGGCGACAGTGGTCGGGATCGACCAGCGGTCCGGGGTTGCCGTGCTTCGGATCGACGACGACCTGCCGGCGGCCATATTCGACAACGGTGATCTCTCCGTCGGAAGCATCGCCATCGCCTCGACACTCAGGCCCGGCCGGAAATCACATGCGCTCCCCTCGTCCCTGGTCTACGCCGGCGCGGTGGTCTCGTCGGGACAGGCGGCGGATCTCGATGCGCAGACGACGTCCTTCTCGGCCACGACGGTCAGGACCCCGCTCGCCCACGACGACCTCGGTTGCCCACTTCTCGACGGCAACGGCCACGTGGCCGGCATCCTGGAGATGACCAGGGGGAAGGGGGCTTCGACGACCGGAGTCTTCCTGCCTTCCGAGCTCGTGCTCGGAGTCGCCCTGCCAATTGGTGGCGTCGGGGACTGTGGACCACGGATGGATGGGCATGAAGGTGCGCGACGCCGACACGGCCACGACGGCATCCGACAGTGCCCTGATGACATCGACATCGGTCAGTGACGGCGCCCGGGTGGACACCGTCGACTTCGGGAGTCCGGCGGCAACGGCCGGGCTCCAACCCGGAGACGTCATTACCGGCATCGACGGGTATCCCGTCCATTCGGCCGCCGAGCTCCAGACGCGGCTCTATCCCGACCCGCCGGGGACGGATCTGGCCCTGTCGTTCGAGCGCGGCACCACCATCGCCACGGTCCCGGTGGTCCTCGCCGACCAGGACGGCGGTGCACAGAGGTCGGGTTCCTCGCCGTAGCATGGCCCCATGGCACCGCCTGACACCGGGGACTCGGGAAACCCGTTCCAATCACTGCTCGGTGACCTGATGAACATGCTCGGCACCAATGCCCCCGACCAGTGGGAGATGACCCGGTCGTTCGCTCTCAACGTGGCCACCGGCGGCGAGGCCGAGCCCAACGTCGAGCCGATCCAGCGGATCCGCCTCGAGCAACTGTCACGGGTGGCGGAGCTCAATGTCATCGAGGCCACCGGTATGCCGGTGTCACCCGATGGGCGCCGGCTGACCTGTATCCCGGTGGGCCGGGGTGACTGGACGGTGCGCGCCCTCGAGTCGTGGCGACCGATCCTGTCGGCCATGGTTCCGGCCCGGGGGACCGCACCCCCCACTCCCCCTGACCCCGACCAGCTTTCGCCCGACCCGTTCGAGGGCGATGACCCGATGGGTGGGATCGGGAGCCTGCTCGGCCAGTGGGCGACGGCCATCGGGCCGATGTTCTTCGGGTTGCAGGTGGGGTCGGTGGTCGGCCATCTTTCCCAGCGGGCGCTGGGCCAGTATCCCCTGGCCGTCCCCTGGGCACCGTCGGACGAACTGTTGCTGGTCACCTCGAACATCGCTTCGTTCGCCGAGGACTGGAGCCTTCCCGAGGAGGAGGCCCTGGTATGGGTGTGTGCACGTGAGCTGGCCTCCAATTCCGTGTTGACCCGTCCGGCCATCAGGGGCCGGATGGAGGAACTGCTCCTGGCCCTGGCCGAGTCCTCGGCAACGGCCCAGCAGGATCTGGCCGGACGATTCGGCAGCCTCGGTGGGCCCGAGGGCGCCGGCGGCATGGACCTCGAGTCGCTGCAGGGGATGTTCGACGACCCCGAAGCCCTCCTCGGAGGCCTGTTGACACCCGATTCGCGCCGCTCGTCCGATCAGCTCACCGCCCTCGCCGTGGTCATCGACGCCTACGCCGACCACGTTGCCGACCTGGTGGGACAGAAGCTGGTCGGATCCCATTCCCAGCTGACCGAGGCGTGGTACCGGCGACGCACCGAGCGCGGCAAGGGCGAGGAGGCGGCCGGGGCGCTGTTCGGCCTCGACCTCGACCAGGCCCAGGTCGACCGGGGACGGTCGTTCATCGCCGGTGTCGTCGAGCGGGCAGGCGAAGACAGCCTGGCCCGGCTGTGGTCCTCGGCCCGCAATCTTCCGACACCGTCAGAGGTGGACGCTCCCGGGCTGTGGTTGGAACGGATCAGCCTTCCCGAGCTCGACACTCCTGCCGAGGACTGAACCCCTCGATCGCCCGTCCGGGGGCCGGCTCAGCCGTCGACGGCGGGCGTCGGTGGGTCGAGATCGGGCGCCTGTTCGGGTGACTCGGCCACCGCCTCTTCCTCCTCGGGCACGCCCAGGTCCCATTCGAGGAGGATGTTCTCCCGCTCGGCGTCACGGATGACCCGCTCGCGGTTGCGACGGTACTGAGGATCGTGGGGCGGCAGGAGGACCAGGCGGGCCATGGTGCGGCGCCGGAACTCTTCGATGAGGGCGGGGTCGCCGTAGTCCGAGCGGACCTCCCAGTGGGGTGCGACCGGGCCGAGGTACACGACCCGGACATGACCCACCGGCGGCAGGGGCTCCTCACCCTCCTCGGGCAGAGTCTGTTCGTCGGTGACCGGGGTCATGGCAGTGGTTCCTCCTGGTGTCGCGGCAGCCTGCATCTTACCCGGCGACCGGGCGGGCACCGAGCGTCACGGCTACGTCGGTCAACGTGCTTCCCCGGTAGACACCGATGGTGACACGGGCACCGGGCTTGAGGGGGTGGATGGCGGCGGTGAGATCGTCCGGCCCCTGGATGGCAGTGCCGTTGAACGTGACAATCACGTCGTTCACCCGCAGTCCCGACCGCTGGGCGGGACTGCCGGGCTCCACCGAGATGATCAGCGCCCCGGAAGAGGGCGTCAGGTGGTCGGCCTGTTGCAGGGCGGGCGTCACCGATCCGACCGTCACCCCCATGTAGGCCGAGTTGGCCGCCGGATTGAGCTGGGGCGAGGGCGGGTGTGACCCGCCGGTGCCACCCGATCGCAGCTTGGCCAGTAGTGGCTTGACCGAGTCGACGTTGATGGCGAACCCGATGTTCTGAGTCGGGGCGTTCCCGCTGGTATCGGAAGCCACCGCGGTGTTCATCCCGACCACCAGTCCGTTCAGATTGACCAACGGTCCCCCCGAGTTGCCCGGGTTGATGGCGGCGTCGGTCTGGATGAGACCGGTCAGGTTCTCGGTCTGTCCGTCGTCGTTCTGCGCGGTCAGCGACCGGTTCTCGGCGGAGACGATCCCCTCGGTGACCGTGGGTCCACCGGCCAGGGCCAGCGCGTTGCCGATGGCCAGCACCGCGTCGCCCACCCGGGTCTGTGACGAGTCGGCGAAGACGACGGTGGGGAGGTTGCTGGCATGGTCGATCTGGATGAGCGCCAGGTCGCCGCTCGGGTCGGTGCCCACGACGTGGGCGGGCAGGGCCGTGGTCTGACCGAACAAGGTGACCGTCACCGAGTCGGACCCGGCCACCACATGGTTGTTGGTCAGGACCTCGCCCCCCGAGGTGAGGATCATGCCGCTCCCGGCTGACTCGGCGAAGTCACCGCCGGCGGCGCCGCCGCCCGCGGCCGACTCGCTGTCGATCGACACGACCGCCGGCTCCACTTTGGCCAGGACTTCCTGGACGTCCTGTGGCCTGCTCAGCGCGCTCTTGTTGGGGAAGTACTTGAGGATGATCGTCTGCTGGGTGTTGGCACCGACGATCGCTCCGATCAGCCCCCCGAGGGAGGCGGCCAGGATGGCCGTGACCGCGACCACCCAGAACCAGGTCCGGCGGTGCAAGGTGTGGCGCACCAGGCGCGGTGAAGGCGGTAACGGGTAGGGCGAGGGGAAGGCACCCGAGTATGGCGGGTAGCCCGCGGGTGGGTAGGGCGGGTAGCCGCCGGCGTAGGGCGGAGCGGCCGGCGGAGCGGCTGGAGGAACGCCGGCGTAGGGCGGAGCGGCAGGTGCGGGAGGAGGCGCGGCCGCGGGTGGTGAGGGGGACGGCGGGGCCGGCGGGGTGGGGACAGGTGGGCCCTCCGGCCCAGATGCCCCCTGGGTCGGAAGCGAGGGCACGCTCTGTGGCGCCGGTGATGGCCCGGGGGCGCCCTGCGGGCCCGTGCCGGGTCCACCCCCGCTCGCGCTTTCATAAGAAGATCCTGGTGCCTCATAAGAAAATTGTGAGGATTCCATCAATACCGGCTCATTTCGCACTACTGGCCAGCCCGAAATGCGACACTAGTTGCGTAACGGAAGGCGACGGCAACTGGGTTCGCACACACCCCGATCGAGACCCACCGCAGCCTCCTCGAGTCCGATGGAGGGACCATGGATACGGAATGGATGAGCGTGGGGAAATGCAGAGACCTGTCCCCCACCATTTTCTTTCCGAGTGACGGTGTTGGTGTCCAGGCGGCTCAGCGAATCTGTGCCGAATGCCCGGTGGCCGAGCAGTGCCTCGAATACGCACTCGACGAGCGAGTCGATCACGGCGTGTGGGGCGGCAAGTCGGAACGTGAGCGCCGTCGGATGCTCCGTCGTCGCCGGATCGGCCACGCCGTTTCCGTCTGATCGCTGACCGGCGGCAGCTGCCGTGGTCGAGGGCGGATCACTGGCGGAATGCGTCGTCAACATCAGCGAGGGCAAGGACCAGGCCACCATTGACGCGGTGCGTCAGGCGGGCGGACCCGCGGTACTGGATGTCCATTCCGACCCGGAGCACCACCGTTCGGTCGTGACACTCGGCGGTCCACTGGAGTCGGTCGAGGACGCAGCCCGGCGCGTGGTCGCCTCTGCGGTGGCCCACATCGATCTGCGTGACCACGTCGGGATCCATCCCCGGCTCGGCGCGGCCGACGTGGTGCCGTTCGTTCCCCTTCCGAGCCCCAACTCCTCGCCCGACGGCGCGGGTCGGTGGACCGACGAACGCTGGTCCCCCGTGGTCGGAGCGAGGGACCGGTTCGCCCACTGGGCCGGGAGCGAATTGGAAGTGCCCTGCTTCCTCTACGGACCGGAACGCTCGCTCCCCGACATCCGCCGAACCGCCTTCCACCCGCTCAAGCCGGACACCGGACCACCGGAGCCCCACCCGACGGCGGGGAGCATGGCGGTCGGAGCCCGGGCCGTGCTCATCGCCTACAACATCTGGATCGCCGCCCCGGCCGGGGAGGGCCCGGATGGAGGACCGGCCCGAGCACTGTCGGTGGCCCGTTCGCTGGCCGCCGGCCTCCGGAGCCCGAGCGTACGCAGCCTGGGACTCCCGGTCGACGGGGGCGCCCAGGTCAGCTGCAACCTCACCGAGCCCGCCACCACGTCGGTGGCCGCCGTCTACGACGCGGTGGCAGACGGCGCCCAGTCGATGGGCTGCTCGGTCCTCCGGGCTGAACTGGTCGGACTGATCCCGGCCGCCGCCCTCGAGCAGATTCCCCACCGGCGTTGGCCGGAACTCGACCTGGACGCAGACCGGACCATCGAAGGGCGGCTCCGGACAGCGTCGTAGCCGATGCCCGGTCGCCCGCGGTCAGATCAGGAAGCGCTCCCCACGGCCCGGCGCTGCATGGCCCGTTGCCGCCGGAGCCGCCGGCGCTCGCGCTCGGACAGTCCCCCCCAGATCCCGAACTTCTCGCCGTTGGCCAGGGCGTATTCGAGGCAGTCCTCGCGAACGACGCAACCCCGGCACACTTCCTTGGCCTCACGGGTGGAAGCCCCGCGCTCGGGGAAGAACAGATCGGGGTCCACCCCCATGCAGTTGGCCTTGGTCTGCCAGCTGCGCTCTTGGGGCCCGTACATCAATGACACCATGTCCATTGACAGGTCTCCCTCCCAGTCATCCACACGATTTCGGACGAAATCGCATAGCACGGATGTAACTACAGATATGTCATCTTTCACTATCGGGGAGGGAAACGCAAGAAAAAGCTGCTTGTGAAGCGGATCGCAAGCACCTCGGACCGCCGCTCCGCCGCTGGATCCCGGCGTGAACGCGCTCCTTCACCAGGAGATGGCGGCCGACCAGCGGTCGCCGGGGCCGTGGGCGGATACGCCCCGGAAGCACCTCAGCCGGCTCGACGCCCCCGGCTGCGAAGGGTCGTCTTGTGGGCCAGGAAGTCGACCAGCACATAGTCGCCCAGCTCGTCGGGCGAGGTGGCAAAGGTGCGACCGTGGTTGATCCGGGACAGCTGTTCGATGAATCCCTGGAGCCCGCGGTCGGGATCGAGGAGGAAGGTGTTGATGGTGATCCGCGCCCGGGTGCAGCGCATGACCTCGGCCAGCGTCACCTCCAGCGTTTCGGGAACCGGCGGATAGTTGAAGTACACGTCGTAGCCGACACCCCCCTCGTAGGGGATCACATGGGCGGTGGGCTCCCCGTCGGTGACCAGGATGATCTGCTTGGTCCCCTGCTGATGGGCCAGCATCTTGCGGGCCAGGATCAGCCCGTGCTGCAGGTTGGTCCCGTAGACGTAGTCCCAGCTGACGGTGGGCAGGTCCTCGGGCTCGATGACCCGGGCCACCTCCGAGAACCCGACCAGGCCCAGGTAGTCACGCGGGAAGCGCGTCGAGATCAGCGTATGGAGAGCCATGGCCATCTTCTTGGCCGGCACGAAATTGTCGCGCATCGGCATCGAGAGGGAGAGGTCGAGGAGGAGGACGGTGGCCGAGCGGGTCAGGGACTCGGTCTCGATGACCTCGAAGTCGTTGGGGGAAAGGCGGACCGGAACCCCGCTCCCCGCCCTGCGCACCGCATTGTGCACGGTGCGGGACAGGTCCAGGTTGAAGGGATCGCCGAACTGGTACGGCTTGGTCGTCTCCTCGCGGTCGTGACCCGTGCCCGTGAAGGTGGTGCGGTGATTGCCGACCCGGTCCTTGTTCAACTGGTCGAACAAGTCGGAGAGCGCCTGTTGGCCGATTCGACGGATGCCCTTCGGGGTCAGCTCGAAGCGGCCCTCGCGTTGATCGATGAGCCCGGCATCGGCCAGCTGCTTGGCCAACTTGGACAGGCGGTCGAGTGACCGGGCGGCGTCGTCGCCCAGGTGCTGCCTGACCTTGTCCAGGTCGACCTCGCTGAGGGACGCCGGTGAGTTGGCCGACCGGAGGAAGTCCTCGAGCTCGTCCAGGTCCCGCAAGCGCCCGGCGGCGTCGGTGCCCTCCCCCATCCCCATGGGTTCGTCGCCGCTGAACCGGAAGCGCTGCTCCCAACCCGCCCCCGGGAACGCCCGCTGCAGGTTGCCGGCCAACCGGTCCACCTGCCAACGGAGATCGAGATCCTCGAGCAACGACTCGGCCAGGCCTTGGAGCTGAGCGCGTTGTTCGGGTGACATCGAGTTCCACATGGCCTGGGCCGCGGCCATCCGCGCCGCCAGCTGCTCCAAGAGCTCGTCGAGGTCGGCCGGATTGCCCGGAAACAGGTCACCGAATTGCTCCATGAACGACTCGAACGACGGATCGATCTCCTCGCCCGCCTCCCGTTGCTCGATCATCCGGTTGAGGGCATCGAACGCCTCCCGCATGTGGGCCAGCGCCGCAGGATCGGGATTGGCGAGCGCCTCGGACATCTGTTCGAAGTAGGTCCGGGCCACCTCTTCGCGGAGCCGCTCGACGAGATCCTCGAAATGCTGACGCGCCTCGGAGGACACGAACTCGTAGCTCTGGAGGCCGCGCACCATGCCGGCCAGGTCGCTCGGGAGCAGATCCAGCTGCATCCGCCGTTCCGCGGCCACCTCGTCGGTGACCTCCTGACGACGCTGGTCCCCGGAGTCGCGGGCGTCGGACTCGAGCTGTTCGATGCCGATGCGCTCCTCGGACAGGACCTGCTGGAGCTCCTCGGCGACCTCGCGATAGGCGCCGCCCAGATCACCCCGGTCGAGCTGTTCCTCCCGCTCGAGCCGGAGCTGGTCGAGCAGGTCGCGCAACCCCTGCACCTGTTCGCCGTCGGGGGTCCGCCATCCCCGGTTGAGCATCCGCTGCAGCGCCTCGTGCAGGTCGCCGTTGGCCAACAGGTCGTCGGTCAGCTGGGACAGGACCGAGTCGGTGTCGTCGATGAGCGAATCCTGGGTTCCGTCCCAGCGGCGGTAGTCGAACCGCCAGGTCATCCCCGGCCCCGATACGTGGCCCGCGGCCCAGCGGCCTCCTTGTTGAGTCGTTTGGTGAGGTGCAGTCCCTCCAGGAGGAACTCCACGGCACTGGCGACCAGTCCGGGATCCTCGGATCCTCCGGTCAGGGCCAGGACCGGGGCGGAGAGGGCCGGCATCTGGGCCAGCGTCGTGGCGTAGGCCGACGCCGGCAGGTCGTCGCCGGCGTGGACGACGGTGTCGGTGGTGAACGCCCCGACCACCTGCTGGGGCTCGGCCAGCACCACCCGGCGGCGGAAGACCAGGAGGACAGCGGCCGAGACCAGCTGGGCCAGGAGGACCTGCTCGCGGCCCTCCTCCAGGGACTCGATCTCCACCTTGCCCTGGGTCGACGAGACCAGGGCCTGGAGGTCGGAGACCCGAGGCACGGCCTCGCTCTCGCCGTTGCGGAGGGCCCGGCGGGTGGCGTTGGCCACCAGGGTCTCGTAGTTGGCGATGGTGAGGCGGACCGACACCCCCGAGCGCTGGTTGAGATGGGGGCTCTCCCGGGCCAGCTGACTGAGCTCGGCCACCACCTCGGCCATGAAGTCGGGCACCTCGACGCGTACCCCGGCGTCGGCCGCCCCGGATCGAGTGTCGGACCCGCTGCGCCCCGGAAGTTCGGCCTCCGCCTCGGCGATGCGCAGCTCGGTGGCCGCGTCGGGCGGGTAGTGGGTGCGGATCTGGGCGCCGAAGCGGTCCTTCAGCGGGGTGATGATCCGGCCCCGGTTGGTGTAGTCCTCCGGGTTGGCGGTGGCCAGCAACATGATGTCGAGCGGCAGGCGGACCCGGTGACCGCGGATCTGCACATCGCGCTCCTCGAGCACGTTCAGCAGGCCGACCTGGATCCGTTCGGCCAGATCGGGGAGCTCGTTGACCGCGAAGATGCCACGGTTGAGCCGGGGCACCAGGCCGTAGTGGATGGTCAGCTCGTCGGACAGGTACCGGCCCTCGGCCACCCTGATCGGGTCGACTTCGCCGATGAGGTCGGCGATGGAGGTGTCGGGGGTGGCCAGCTTCTCGCCGTAGCGGTCGCTGCGGTGCACCCACGACACCGGGAGGTCGTCGCCCGTCTCGGCCAGAAGATCCTTGGCGAACCGGGAGACGGGATGGTAGGGATCGTCGTTGATCTCCGAGTGGGCCACGATGGGCAGCCACTCGTCGAGCAGTCCGACCAGGGAGCGGATGATCCGCGTCTTGGCCTGGCCCCGCTCGCCCAGCAGGATCACGTCGTGTCCGGCCAGCACGGCGTTCTCGAGCTGGGGGAGGACACTGTCCTCGAACCCGAGCACCCCGGTGACCAGGGGTTCGCCGGCGGCGATGCGCCGGGAGGCGTTCCGCCGGATCTCCTCGGCCACCGGGATGGAGCGCCATCCCGATTCGCGGAGACGGCCCAGGGTGGTGATCTCAGGAGGGGGGGTCAGCCGGTACGAGGGATCGGCAAGCGGGCGGTCATCGGTGGCATCAGCGGGGTCCGGCAGGGTCATGGGCCGAGCCTACGCGGGGAAATCGTCCGGTGATGCGTCGACCCCCTGGGCCATGCCAACGGGCTCAGCGGAGGAGCCGCATCCCCTCCGGCATCGGTCCCGGCCACCCGGCGGCCGTGATCCCTTCGGTGAACGCAGTGGCCAGTGCCTCCGCGGCCCGCGACGGAATGCGGTCGTCCCCGCGGACCAGGGCGATCGTGCGGGTGGGCGGCGGTTTGCGGAAACGGGTCACCCGAAGCCGGGTCTCGCCCGTGGTCACGATGCCCGGCACCACGGCCGCGCCCAGTCCAGCCGCCACCAGGGCGAGGACGCTCCCCATCTCGCCGCCCTCGACGGCCACCGTCGGCTCGACGCCGTGCTCGGCAAAGGACGCCAACGTCGAGGTGCGCAGGTCGTAGCCGGGCCGGAACATCACCATCGGGTACTCGGCCAGCTGGGGGACCGTCACCGAGCGGCGCCCGACCAGGGGATGGTCGGGAGTGGTGACCACCACCAACTCCTCCTCGGCGAGGGCGACGCTGACCAGGCCCCGCAACTGGACCGGGGCGATGGCCAGGGCCAGGTCGAGGGTTCCGGCCAGCAGCTCGTCGACCAGCTGCGGGGACCCCTGCTCGGACACCCTGATGGCCACGCCCGGATGGAGCCGGTGGAAGCGACCGAGCACGCTCGGCAGCAATGTGGCGCTCAGGCTCGGCGTGGCACCCACCGCCACATGCCCTCGGAGCAGCTTCTCGAGGCCGGAGATCTCGTCCTCGATCGACTCGAGCTCGCCGACGACCCGCCGGGCGATCGGCAGCAAGGTTTCGCCGGCGTCGGTCAGGGTGACCGGGCCGGGGCCGCGATGGAAGAGCGGCGTGCCGAGCAGCTTCTCGAGCTGGCGGATCTGGGCGCTCACCGAGGGTTGGGCCACCTGCAGGCGCTCGGCGGCCCGGGTGAACTGGCCGTCCTCGGCCACGGCCAGGAAGTACCGGAGCTGGTGAACGGCCGGCAGCATAGTTAGATCCTATGACACTGAGAAGAAATATTTCTTCGACTTCTGCGGGAAGACTGGCTACCCTGTCCGGAGTGAGCGGCCCCGTCCGCCGTGCGAGCACATCGTTCGTCACCGCGAAGCTGGCGGCGGCCGGACCCATCGACGAGAGAAGGACGAGGGAGACGGCGTGACCACGTTGGAGGATGCCCCACCGGCCACAGTGACCCCGGTCGTGCTGGGAGGGGCGCGCGGCGGGCCTGCGGTCCCGACCCTCCGCCAGGACAGGTGGTGGATCCAGCCGGTGGTCACGGTGGTGGTCCTGACCGCGTTCGTCGGCTACGCCAGCTGGGCGGCGTTCGTCAACAAGAACTACTACGCCGGAGCATCGCTGCACCGGGATCTGATCTCGCCGTTCTACTCGCCGTGCCTCACCGCCAGCTGTGTCCCCGGCAGCCACCCGGGCACGGTGATCACCTGGTGGGAGATCTCACCGGCCCTGCTCATCCTCATCTTCCCGCTCGGGTTCCGCCTCACCTGCTACTACTACCGCAAGGCCTACTACCGGGGCTTCTGGCTGGCACCGCCGGCCTGTGCCGTCTCCGACGGCCACGGCTCCTACAGCGGCGAGACCCGCTTTCCCCTGCTGCTGCAGAACATCCACCGCTACTTCTTCTACTTCGGTCTGGTCTTCAATGTGATCCTGACCATCGACGCCGTCGTGGCCTTCAGGCAACCCGGAAACGGAATCGGGTTCAGCGTGGGCACCGCCGTGCTCCTGATCAACGCCGCGCTGCTGTGGCTCTACTCGTTGAGCTGTCACGCGTGCCGGCATCTGTGCGGGGGTGGCGTGAAGGAGTTCTCCAAGTCTCCCGTCCGGCACCGGCTCTGGAAGACCCTCACCCCACTCAACGCGCGCCACATGCTGTTCGCCTGGATGAGCCTGGTCTTCGTGGCCTTCACCGACTTCTACGTGCGGTTGGTGGCCAGCGGGACCATCCACGACTACGGATTCCACTTCTAAGGGGTGTCGGAGCATGGCTGAGTACGAGACCCACGATTTCGACGTCATCATCGTCGGCGCCGGCGGCGCCGGGCTGCGGGCCGCCATCGAGGCGCGGGCCATGGGCCTGCGCACCGCGCTGGTGTGCAAGTCCCTGCTGGGCAAGGCCCACACGGTGATGGCCGAGGGTGGGGTGGCGGCGGCGCTCGGGAACGTCTACGACGAGGACAACTGGAAGGTCCACTTCCGCGACACCATGCGCGGCGGCAAGATGCTCAACAACTGGCGGATGGCCCAGCTGCACGCTCAGGAGGCTCCCGACCGGGTGCGCGAGCTGGAGAACTGGGGTGCCCTGTTCGACCGGACCAAGGACGGCCTCATCCTTCAGCGCGACTTCGGAGGCCACCGCTTCGCCCGCCTGGCCCATATCGGCGACCGGACCGGCCTCGAGCTGATCCGGACCCTCCAGCAGAAGGCGGTGACCGACGGCATCGAGGTCTTCATGGAGGTCAAGGTGCTTCGTCTCCTCCACGACGCCGACGGGGTGGTCTCCGGCGTGGTCGGCTACTGGCGCCCGTCCGGTGAGTTCGTGGTCTTCACGGCCAAGGCGGTGGTCATGGCCACCGGGAGCGTGGGCAAGAGCTGGCTCTACACCTCCAACTCGTGGGAGTCCACGGGCGACGGCCACGCTATGTCGCTGTGGGCCGGTGCCGACCTCATCGACATGGAGGCGGTGCAGTTCCACCCGACCGGGATGGTATGGCCGCTTTCGGTCCGGGGGATCCTGGTGACCGAAGGGGTCCGTGGCGACGGCGGCGTGCTGCGCAACTCGGAAGGCCAACGGTTCATGTTCGACTACATCCCACCGATGTTCGCGGCGGAGACGGCCGACTCGGAGGACGAAGCCGACAAGTGGTACGACGACCACTCGGCCGGTCGACGGCCACCGGAGCTCCTCCCCCGCGACGAAGTGGCGCGGTCGATCAACAGCGAGGTGAAGGCCGGCCGGGGAACCCCCCACGGCGGCGTCTTCCTCGACATCGCCACCCGCCGGTCGGCCGAGGACATCCGCCGTCGTCTCCCGTCCATGTACCACCAGTTCAAGGAGCTGGCCGGGGTGGACATCACCGCCGAGGCCATGGAAGTGGGTCCCACCTGTCACTACATCATGGGTGGGGTCAGGGTCGACGCCGATTCGGCGGCGTCCACCATCGCCGGCCTGTATGCCGCCGGCGAGGTGGCCGGCGGGATGCACGGCGCCAACCGGCTCGGCGGCAACTCCCTTTCCGACCTGCTCGTCTTCGGCCGCAGAGCCGGCATCGGCGCCGCCGAGTTCGCCGCCGACAGGACCGGTGCGGTCAGGGTCGACGAGGGCGAGCTCGATGCCACCATCGCTGCCGCAGTGGCACCGTTCGAGAACGAGGGGGGTGAGAACCCCTACGACGTCCATCACGACCTGCAGACCACCATGCAGAACCTGGTCGGGATCATCCGTACCGGGCCCGAGCTCGAAGAGGCGCTGGGCAAGCTCGAAGAGCTCGAGGAGCGGGCCAAGCGGGTTTCGGTGAGCGGGGGGCGTCGTTACAACCCCGGTTGGAACCTGACGACCGACCTCCCCGCCATGCTCACCGTCTCGCGTAGCACCACACTCGGAGCGATCAACCGCAGGGAGAGCCGGGGTGGTCATACCCGCGACGACTACCCGAAGCCGGTCCCGGAAATGGGAGCGGTCAACTTCGTCGAGCGGATCCCGAAGGACAGCGGCCGGGACGGCGCCGGCGGCACGCCGTCGATCCTGAGCATCACGGTCGCTCCCGAGCCCATCCCGGTGATGCCCGACGATCTCAACGAGCTCCTCGAGGAGGCGAACTGATGGCCGATGAGACCACGGGGACCGACGGTGCGGACGACGTCACCATGCGCCTGTGGCGCGGCGATGAGACCGGGGGCGAGTTCTTCGACTACCAGATGCCCGCCCAGGAGGGTGAGGTGGTGCTCGACGTGATCCACCGGGTACAGGCCACCCACGCTCCCGATCTGGCCTGCCGCTGGAACTGCAAGGCCGGGAAGTGCGGCTCGTGCTCCGCCGAGATCAACGGGCGGCCCTCCCTGATGTGCATGACCAGGATGGACACGCTTCCGGCCGGGCAGCCGGTGACCGTGGCACCGATGCGGGCGTTCCCCATCCTCCGTGACCTGGTCACCGACGTCTCCTACAACTACGAGGTGGCCAAGCGGATCCCACCCTTCGAGCCCCGGCCCAAGACGGACGACGAGGAGGAGGCGGGTGGGTACCGCATGGCCCAGGTGGATGTGGAGCGGAGCCAGGAGTTCCGCAAGTGCATCGAGTGCTACCTGTGCCAGGACGTGTGCCACGTCATCCGCGACCACGAGGAGAACAAGACCGCCTACGCCGGTCCGCGCTTCTTCGCCCGGGCCGCCGAGTTGGAGATGCACCCCCTCGACGTCAACGACCGGCGCGAGCTACTCCAGCAGGAGATGGGGCTGGGCAAGTGCAACATCACCAAGTGCTGCACCGAGGTGTGCCCCGAGCACATCAAGATCACCGACAACGCCATCATCCCGCTGAAGGAGCGGGTGGTCGACGCCTCCTACGATCCGGTGGCCTGGCTCGGCCGCAAGATCCGTCACCGCAGGAAGAAGACGCCGGCCGAGGCGGCCACCACTGCTCCGGCCACCGGGCCCGCCGCCGTGCAACCCCCGACCGAGGCCCACGGGATCCCGGCCCCGGAAGGATCCGACTCGATGTCCGCGGCCGGGGCCGCGCCGCAGGACGGATCGGAATCCCAGGACGGGTCGGACGAACCCGAGGTCGACACCACCGGAGTCGCGGCGGCTGAAGAATCGCCGGCCGGGTGAGGCCGGAGAGCCGGCCCCGGAGCACGCCGTGGCCCGGTTCCTGAGCCCGTCGTGGGCCGAGGAGTTCAACAGGGCGCTGGAGGGCGCCGAGGTCCCCGGTCCGGATCCTGATGCCGGGCTGGCCGCCGCCGACGGCACGTTCACCGTCGTCCAGGAGGTCCGCGGCGGTCCCGACGGCGACGTCCGGGTCATCCTCCGGGTCGTCGACCGGGAGCTCCGGCTGCAGGTGGTGGGACCCGGCAACGACGCCGACGGAGCCGACCACGCCGACGGAACCGACGGGGCGGACGGAGCCGACGGGTCGGATGGCGTGGATGAACCGGAGGCCGGCGACCCCGACGTGACCATCGTGATCTCCTACGAGGACGCCGTGGCCATGTCGAAGGGCGAACTGGCTCCGGCCGAGGCACTCAACGCCGGCCGGATCCGGGTGCGGGGAGACCTCTCGGTGCTGGTCGCCGCGCAGCAGATGCTCATGGCCGCCCGCGCCAGCACGCATGGCCTGGTCTCGTCGACCACCTACTGAGCCGGCGGCGGCGCCGCCGCGGCGGTGCTGGCAGCGGCGGGGGCGGCGTGGGAACGTGGTGGCGGCAACGGGACGGAGCACGAGGAGGTGGCCCGCGGCATGGACGTGCTGACCAGCAGGACCATCATCCATCCGTCGGACCTCGAGGCATCCCTGGCTTTCTACGGCGGGGCCCTGGACCTCCCGGTGGCCCGCGAGTTCGGTGTCGGCGAGGGCCGGGGCGTCGTCTTCTTCGCCGGGGGCGGCCTGATCGAAGTGGTGGCCGCCCGCCAGACCGGCCCGACGCCGGGAAACCGGCCGGCCGAGGGGCCCGTCTCCCTGTGGCTGCAGGTCCGATCGATCGACGCCGCGGTCGACGAGCTGGTGGCTCGGGGCGTGGAACTGGTCCGGCCGCCCGCCCGCGAGCCCTGGGGGTTGATCGAGGCCTGGATCGCCGATCCCGATGGGCTGCGGATCCACCTGGTGGAGGTGCCCGGCGACCACCCGCTGCGCCGTGATCAACGCAATTTGACCGCCCAGGGGGGCACACCGTGAACGCACCCGGCCCCCGTGTGGAGGGCATCGACCACGTCCAGCTGGCCATGCCACCGGGCCCCGAGGCCGAGGCCCGGGCCGAAGCGTTCTTCGCCGGGCTCCTCGGCCTCCCGAGAGTGCCGAAGCCGGCCGAGCTGGCCATGCGGGGCGGCTGTTGGTTCGAGCGGGGGCCGATCAAATTACATCTCGGCGTGGAGGAGGACTTCCGGCCGGCCCGGAAGGCCCACCCGGCCCTGCTGGTCTCCAACCTCGATGCCCTGTGCCGGGAGCTCGACCGGGCCGGCCACCCCACCCGGCGGGCCGAGGACGTCCCCGGGAAGCCCCAGTGGTACGTGGACGATCCCTTCGGTAACCGCATCGAGCTGATTCCCAAGTGATCCCCGGTCCCCGGTGATGCCCGGCCGCGGCCACAGAGCGTAGGAGGAAGGCCGTGCCGGAACTGGAGCTCAAGGACGTCACCATCGCCTACGACGTGTTCGGGACCGGGGAGCCGTTGGTCCTGGTCTGCGGGTGCGGTCAGCCTGCGGTGGCCTGGCAGGTGTCGCTGGTGCCCGCACTCGTGGCCGCCGGGTACCAGGTGGTCACCTTCGACAACCGGGGGGTGGCGCCGTCCTCATCACCGCCACCGCCCTACTCGGTGACCGACCTGGTCGACGACCTGCTCGGGTTGCTCGACCACCTGGGGCTCGGTGCGGTCCGCCTGGCCGGGCATTCGATGGGCGGATGGGTGACCGAGACGATGGCCATCCGGCATCCGGATCGGATCCTCGGGGCGGCGATGATGGGCAGCTGCAACGTGGCCACGGCGTGGGAGAAGGCGATCACCACCGTCGAACGCGATCTGGCCCGGCTCGACTATTCGCTGCCCCCGCTGTTCTATGCCACCGAGACCCTGCGGTATCTCCCCAATCACGAACTCCAGGACGATGGCATCGTCGACGCATGGTTGGGGATGATCGGCGAGCTTCCTCCGTGGCCGAATCCGGGCCGGCTCGGCCAGTACGAGGCCTGCCTGGCCTGGTCCCTCGATCTCGAGCGCACCCGCCAGTGGGCCACCATATCGGTGCCATGCCTGGTGATGGCGTTCGAGCACGACGTCGACTCCCCGCCCGCCCGGGCCCGCGAGGCGGCAGTCGTCATCCCGGGAGCCCGGTTCGAAGTGATCGCCGGGGCGAGTCACCTCGGCGTGTTCACCCACGGGGCGGACGTGAGTGCCTTGCTGCTCGACTTCTTCTCCCACCTCTGAACGGCGGCGCGGTCCGGTCGGTGGGCCCGGCGGACCGGGTGCTCAGCGCCCCGGGGACTGCAGGAACTGGGCCAGCCCTTCGAGCTTGGCGTGCTGCTCCCGGTAGAGGGGGCCGGTGGTGAGACCGCCGTCGACGGCGATGGCCTGCCCGCTGACGAAGCTCGACGCGTCGCTGGCCAACCACAGCGCCGCCTCGGCGATGTCGAGAGGTTGGCCCGAGCGCCGGATCGGCGCCATGTCCGAGAGGGCCAGCGTCACCACGTCGACGGTCGACTGGGCCTCGTCACCCTTCAGCCCGGCGGCTCGGGCGAAGATCGAGGTGGCCACACCGCCGGGGCAGATGGCATTGACCCGGATGCCCTGCTCGCCGAGCTCACTGGCCGTCGTGCGGGTCAGATGGGCGATGGCCGCCTTGCAGGCGCTGTAGTCGTGGCCGCCGTAGTTGGCGGCCAGCGCGGCCACGCTCGACGTGTTGATGATGCTTCCGTGGCCCTGGGTCCGCATCACCCGGGCCGCGGCCCGGATGCCGAGGAACACTCCCCGGAGGTGGATGGCCACCGTCCGGTCGAACATCGACATCTCGATCTCTTCGATGCCGCCCACCGACCCGGGGTTCCCGGCGTTGTTGAACATGCAGTCCAGCCCGCCGAACTGTTCCACGGCGAAGGCGACGGCGGCATCGACGTCGTCCTCCTCGGAAACGTCGGTGGCCACGAAGCGAGCCTTGTCACCGAGCTCCTCGGCGATCCGCTGGCCGCGGTCGGCATCGACGTCGGCCAGGACCACGGCGGCGCCCTCGGCGACGAAGAGACGGGCCGTCGCCTCCCCTATGCCACTGGCGGCACCGGTTATGACGGCCCGGTGTCCATCGAGACGGCCCATGGTCACTCCAATCGATCGACGGTTCCGGCGAATGGTGGCATCCACCGGGTCGTCCGTCAACGGAGAGGCGACGCCGCCCGGACCGGAGAGGCGACGTGTGCATCCGGCCGGCGGCGGGTAGCCTTGAAGCAAAGGCTCGGTCCGCTGAAACAGTCCGGTAAGGCTCTGCCTCAAGCGCTACGGCGCGACCGGAGGGTTCCGTGGAGTCTCTACTCGATGGGTCCGGGCCGCTGGCTGCCTGCGACCCCGCCGGCCCGGACGGCCAGCCGCCACCCATCGTTCATCCGGCCCAGAAACTGGTGACGGTGGCCATCGTGGCCGGACCGGCCGTGGCCCTGGCCGTGGTCGTCCCCTTGCTCTGGGGTCACGCCGTCAACCTGTCCGACATCGTGCTCGGACTCGTGCTCTACCTCATCACCGGCTTCGGGATCACCATCGGGTTCCACCGGCTGTTCACCCACAACGGGTTCACCTCCCACCGTGTCCTCAGGATCGTCCTGGCCGTGATGGGTTCGATGGCCGTCGAGGGCTCGTTGACCAGCTGGGTCGCCACCCACCGCCGGCACCACATGTACAGCGACCACGCCGGGGACCCGCACTCCCCCCACCGCTACGGTGATCACGGTGGCGCGCTCCTGCGGGGACTCGCCTTCTCCCACTTCGGCTGGCTCTTCATCTCCGACACCTCCGACGCGTCCCGGTACGCGCCCGACATGCTGCGCGACCGTGACATCCAGCGCATCGACCGGCTGTTCCCGGTGATCGCCCTCGGGTCGCTGGCCATCCCCTTCGTCATCGGCTTCTCCCTGGCCGGGACCCTGGTCGGTGGCCTGACCGCGCTCCTGTGGGCGGGCCTGGTGCGGATGACGCTCCTCCACCACATGACCTGGTCGGTCAACTCGCTGTGCCACACCTTCGGGCGGCGGTCGGATGAGACGGCGGACAAGAGCACCAATCTGTGGCCGCTGGCCGTCATCTCGCTCGGCGACAACTGGCACAACGTCCACCACGCCCACCCCTCCTGGGCCCGCCACGGCGCCCGACCGGGGATGCTCGACCCGTCGGCGTGGCTCATCCGCAGGTTCGAGCAGTTGGGTTGGGCCACCAGGGTGCGGTGGCCGAGGCCCGAGGCCCGGTAACTCAGTGACTCCGGTAACTCAGTGACTCAGTGACTCAGTGAGGGAGGAGGTCGGCCACGTCGGCCCGCTCGGCCACCAGCTCCTCGGTGGTGATGCGGATCCGTTCGGTGGCGAAGGAATCGTGGGCCAGTCCCTCGACCACGGACCAGCCGCCCGACCCGTCGGACCGCACGGGAAACCCGAACTGGAGTCCTTCGGGAATGCCGTACTCACCGTGGGACACCACGGCCAGTGATGTGCAGTCGTCGCCGGGGGTGGCGGTCCGGATGCTGACCACGGAGTCCACGGCGGCGTTGGCGGCCGACGCCGCCGAGGACAGGCCCCGGGCGTCGATGATGGCCGCGCCCCGCTTCTGCACGGTGGTGAGGAAGTCGCCCTGCAGCCACTCGAGGTCGTCGACGACCTTGACCGCGGGTTCGCCGCCGATGAGGGCGTGGGCGAAGTCGGGGAACTGGGTGGCCGAATGGTTCCCCCAGATGGCCACGTCGGTGACCGTCGACACCGGCACACCCGCCTTGCCGGCCAACTGGGCCTTGGCCCGGTTCTCATCCAGCCTGGTCATGGCGAACCACCGGTCACTCGGCACGTCCGGCGCGTTGGACCGGGCGATCAGGCAGTTGGTGTTGCACGGGTTGCCCACCACCAGGACCCGCACATCAGAGGCGGCGTTGGCGGCGATGGCCCGGCCCTGAGGCCCGAAGATCCCGCCGTTGACGGTCAGGAGATCGCCCCGCTCCATCCCTGCCTTGCGGGGGATCGAGCCCACCAGCAGGGCCCACGAGGTGCCGTCGAACGCGGTGCCGAGGTCGGTGGTGGAGACGATGTCGCTGATGAGGGGAAATGCGCAGTCGTCGATCTCCATGACCACCCCCTCGAGGGCTTTCATCCCCGGCTCGATCTCCAGGAGGCGCAGCACGACGGGCTGGTCGGGGCCGAACATCTCGCCCGAGCCGATGCGGAAGAGGAGGGAGTAGCCGATCTGTCCGGCGGCGCCGGTCACGGTCACGTGTATCGGAGATTTGGCTGCCATGGGGCCGAGGCTAATGGGTATCGATCGACCCGGTCGAACCAGGGTGGGCGGCCGATGCGGGCCCACCGGGAGGCGGTCGGCGGTCTACAGCCGGTCGACGATGGCGGCGGCGAATTCCGAGCACTTGACCTCGGTGGCGCCGTCCATCAGCCGGGCGAAGTCGTAGGTGACCACCTTGTCGGCGATGGTCGCCTCGAGGGCGGCCACGATGTCGGCGGCGGCGTCGTTCCAACCCAGATGCTCGTACATCATCACCCCGGAGAGGATCACCGAACCCGGATTGACCTTGTCCAGACCGGCGTATTTGGGCGCCGTCCCGTGGGTGGCCTCGAAGATGCCGTGCCCGGTGACGTAGTTGATGTTGCCGCCCGGCGCGATCCCGATCCCGCCGACTTGGGCGGCCAGCGCGTCGGAGAGGTAGTCGCCGTTGAGGTTGGTGGTGGCCATGACGTCGAATTCGGACGGCCGGGTGAGCACCTGCTGCAGGGTGATGTCGGCGATGCTGTCCTTCACCAGCAGCTTGTCGCCGGGCTTGCCGTCGCAGTCGTCCCAGCCGACGGCCACGTCGGCGAACTCCTCCCGCACCAGTTCGTAGCCCCAGTTGCGGAAGGCGCCCTCGGTGAACTTCTGGATGTTCCCCTTGTGCACCAGGTTGACGCTCGACCGGTGGTTGGCCAGGGCGTACTTGATGGCGGCCCGGATGAGCCGCTTGGACCCGAATTCCGAGATGGGTTTGATCCCGATCCCCGAGCCCTCGCGGACCTCCCAGCCCATCTCGTCGCGCAGGAACGCCGACAGCTTGGCTGCTTCAGGCGTGTACGCCTCGGCCTCGAGTCCGGCGTAGATGTCCTCGGTGTTCTCCCGGA
The DNA here is from genome assembly GCA_963837805.1 of uncultured Acidimicrobiaceae bacterium. Classification (GTDB taxonomy): domain Bacteria; phylum Actinomycetota; class Acidimicrobiia; order Acidimicrobiales; family RAAP-2; genus Bog-756. The sequence goes on along the minus strand of CAWIOU010000013.1, from coordinate 122,217 downwards.
AGATGACCATGTCGACGAGCTCGGGGTGGAGCACGGGTGACGGCACGCCGGTGAACCACCGCACCGGACGGAGGCAGACATAGAGGTCGAGGATCTGGCGGAGGGCCACGTTGAGCGACCTGATGCCCCCGCCGACCGGGGTGGTCAGGGGCCCCTTGATGCCGATGAGGTGGGTGCGGAAGGTCTCGATGGTCTCGTCGGGCAGCCAGTTGCCCGTCTCGTCGAACGCCTTCTGGCCGGCCAGCACCTCCTTCCACGCCACCGACCGGCCGTACTTGGCCGCCGCGGCATCGAACACCAACTTCGCCGCCGGCCAGATGTCGACGCCGGTACCGTCTCCCTCGATGAACGGGATGATCGGTTGGTCAGTGACCCGGAGGGCGCCGTCGGGCCCCTGCGTGATGAGATCGGACATGCGGGCAGCCTACCGGCACCCCTCCCCACCTTCGCCAACCGGGGACGGGTCAGGCGGTCACTGTGCGCCCAGGTCGAGGGCGGCATAGATCTCACCGCGTGGCGCTCGATCGGTTGAGCGTATAGAAGTGGAGTCCGGGGACGCCGACCTCCAGCAGTCGCTGGCAGAGCTCGGTGGCGATGGCCACACCTTCCCGTCGGACCGCGTCGGCCCCGCCGCGCCGGTCCGCCCCCTCCAGCCGCTGCACCATCCACTCGGGCACCGCCGCGCCCATGACGGCCATCCGGGGCACCGACGTGAGGCTGGTGACGGGCATGATTCCGGGGAGCACCGGTTTGTCCACGCCCCGGTGGGCGAGATCGTCGACCAGCCCGGTGTAGTCGGCGGCCTCGAAGAAGAACTGGGTGACGGCGAAGTCGGCGGCGGACAGCTTGGCCGCCAGATGGTCGCGGTCGCTGTCCACGTCGGGGGAGAGGGGGTGGCAGTTGGGCTGGGCCGCCACGCCGACCGAGAACCCGCCGATGGCCGAGGCCAGCTCGACCAGCTCCGAGGCATGGCGGAGCTCCCCCTCCCCGTCGTCGGGATCGACGGGTGGGTCCCCGCCCAGCGCCATCAGGTTCTCGACCCCGGCGGCCCGGTAGGCGACCAGGATCTCGGCCAGCTCCAGCCGGGTGTGGGCCACGCAGATGAGATGGGCCATGGGCACCAGCGTGGTGGTGCGCAACATGCCGGTGACCAGGTCGAAGGTCCGCTGGCGCGACTCGGCCCCTCCCCGGTAGGTGACCGAGACGAAGGAAGGCCCCAGGGGCTCGAGATCTCGGAGGGTCTTCACCAGGGTGGCCTGTTCGGCGTCGGTCTTGGGAGGGAAGAATTCGAACGAGTAGGTCCTCCCCTTGGCCAGCAGATCGGCAATCCGGGTCATGGTCGAACAAGCCTACCGGCGGTTGGCCCCGGGCGACATGGGCGGCGGCGGCCGACGGGTACCCCCACCAGGGCCGATCGACTCGGGGCGGCGTCGGTCAGCGGGTGCCGCGGGAACGGGGAGGCGCCCCGATGCGGGTGGAGAGCCTCGAGAGGGCCCCGCTCAGCTCCGAATTCCGGGCCCGCCGGGCCTCGTCGGCCTCGGCCAACTGGACACCGGTGGGAGCCGAGGCTCCCTGATGGAGCAGCCGATCGGCCTCGACGGCGAAGGCCAGGCCCCGCAGGGACCCGGCCGCCTCGGTGGCCAAGCCGGCGGCCTGGGCGTCGGGCGCTGCCCGCGCCACCCGCTCGAGGGCGACGGCGGCTTTCTCGACCTGGACGTCCACGGCACCGCGCAGGGTGGGGTCGCCGGACATGGCGTTGTCGGACAGGACCGCGTCGCGGGCCAGCTGCGCATCGCTGAGGGCCGGCACCACGGCCCGGTGCCACTCGGCCTCGACGCCCTTCTTCCGACGCGAGCGGATGAGGAGGGCGACCAACACGATGGCGACGACCAGCACCACGATGACGGCGATGAGGGCCCACGGGGTGTTGGACGACGTGGACGTCGTGTGCGGGGTGGTGGTGGACGGCGTGGTGGTGGTCCGGGCCGGGTGGGTCGACGAGGTGGACGTCGGCGGCGCCGTGGTGGTGACCGGCACAGTGGTGGTGGTGGTGGCCGGCGGGGCCGTCGTGGTCGGGGCCTCTGTGGTGGTGGTCGATTGCCCGGGGGCGGCCGGCGACACCGGGGCCGCCCCGGCGATCAGCCCCGGGCACATGACCGCCAGCCCCACCACGAGGGCGATCGCCGCCGTTCCTCCGGCCCACCGGATCCCGACGCCGCGTCCGCATCTCCTCATGGGTCGATCCTCCCGAAGTCGTCGTCGAGCCGCACGATCTCGTCCTCCCCGGAGGGCTCCCCGATCGCCGGTGGACCGTTCACGTGGCCCGCTCCGCGGCCCGCACGGCGTTGCGCAACAGCATGGCCCTGGTCATGGGACCGACGCCGCCCAGCCGCGGGGTGATCCAGCCGGCGACCTCGGCCACCGCCGGGTCGACGTCGGACAGCAGTTTCCTGCCCTCCCACGAGGTGCCCGCCCCGACCACGGCAGCGCCGGGCTTGATCATGTCGGGTGTGACCAGACCGGCGCGTCCGGCCGCCGCCACCACCACGTCTCCCTGGCGGACCAGGCCGGCCATGTCGTCGACGCCGGTGTGCACCACCGTCACCGCGGCGTTGCATCCGGGGCGCTTCATGGCCAGGAGGAGGGCCAGCGGCCGACCGATGGTCAGTCCCCGCCCGATCACCACCGCGTGCTTCCCCTCGACGGGGACGTCGTTGGCCTGCAGCAGCTCCACGATGCCGGCCGGCGTGCACGGCAGGGGTCCGTCCGCCCCCATGACCAGACGGCCCAGGTTGACCGGGTGGAGTCCGTCGACGTCCTTGTCGGGATCCACGGCCAACAGCACCCGTTCCTCGTCGAGACCGGGGGGCAGGGGCAGCTGCACCAGATAGGCGTGGATCGACGGGTCGCGGTTGAACCGGTCGACCACCGCCTCGAGCTCGGCCTGGGACACGTCCGCCGGGAGGTGCTCGTGGGCCGAGTGCATGCCGACCTCGGCGCAGTCGGCGTGCTTCATGGCCACGTAGCGGGCGCTCGGGCCGTCGTCGCCCACCAGGATGGTGCCGAGCCCGACCTCCACCCCGTCGCCTCGCAGGCGGGCCACCCGGTCGGTGACCTCGGCTCGGATTTTGGCGGCCAGCAGTTCGCCGTCGAGCAGGAGGGCGGTCATCGCCCCACCCCTCGGGGCCGCCCGGCCATGGCATCGGTCCTCTGCAGATCCTCGCTCATCGATGTGCTCGCCATCCCCGATCCTCAGTGCCGGAAATGGCGCTCGCCGCCGGCCATGACCAGGGCGACACCGGCTTCGTCGGCCGCGGCGACCACCTCGCCGTCCCGGATGGAGCCACCGGGCTGGACCACGGCGGCCACCCCGGCCGCGGCCAGGACCATCAGCCCGTCCGGGAAGGGGAAGAAGGCGTCGCTGGCCGCCGCCCCGCCCGCCGCCCTGGACCCGGCCTTGGCCACCGCGATCTCGGCGGCCACCACCCGGGACTGCTGACCGGCCCCCACCCCGACGGCCTGGCCGTCGGTCACCACGGCGATGGCGTTGGAGGTGGTGCGGGCACAGACCTTCCAGGCCAGGGCCAGGTCCCGCCATTGGGCCTCGGTCGGCTGGGCCTGGGTCGCCACCTCCCAGGCCGATGGCTGGACCAGGAACCGGTCGGCCTCCTGGACGAGCACGCTGGCGCCCAGGGCGCGTATCTGGCGGACCACCGGCTCGGGGGACGGGGCCGACAGCAGCCGGGTGGCCTTGCGCTTCGAGGCCAGCTGAGCCAGCGCCGTCTCCTCGTAGGACGGGGCGATGATCACATCGGCCTGGGGTCCGGCGGCGATGGCTTCGGCCACCGGGCCGGTGACCGGGCCGCCGATGGCCACGATCCCGCCGAAGGCGGACTGGGGGTCGCACTCGAGGGCGCGCTGGTAGGCGACGGCCAGGTCGGCGTGGAGGGCGACGCCGCAGGGGTTGGCGTGCTTGATGATGGCCACCGCCCGGTCGGTCCCCCCCTCGGGGACCAGCTCGTGGACGAGCCGCCAGGCGGCGTCGGTGTCGAAGATGTTGAGGTAGGAGAGCTCTTTGCCCCCGTACTGGACCACGTCGTCCCACCACGAGTGCTGACCGGCGATGCGGTAGCGGGCCCCGTGCTGGTGGGGGTTCTCGCCGTACCGCAACGTACCCGCCCGCTCGAGGGTGAGGTGGAGGCTGGGGGGCAGGACGGCGGCGGCGGTGAAGGCGTCACCGGCTGACGGCGCGGAATCGGGGATGGGGCGCTCGTCGAGCCACTCGACGATGGCGGCGTCGTACCCGGCCGTGTGGGCGAAGGCGTCACGGGCCAGACGGCGTCGGGTGGCGTCGGACAGCGATCCGTGCTCGCGCAGCTCGGCCAGGATGTCCGGGTAGTCGCCGGGTGAGACGACGATGCCGACGTGGTCGTGATTCTTGGCCGCCGCCCGCACCATGGTTGGACCGCCGACGTCGATCAACTCGACCGACGGGTCCGACGGGAACGGGTAGAGGTTGCAGACGACCAGGTCGATGAGGCCGATGCCGTGCCGTTCCGCCTCGGCCAGGTGCTCGGGCACCGACCGGTCGGCCAGGATGCCCCCGTGGATGGTGGGATGGAGGGTCTTGACCCGCCCGCCGAGCATCTCGGGGGCGCCGGTGACTTCGGCCACCTCGGTGTGGGCGATGCCGGCCTCGGCCAGGGCGGCCGACGTGCCGCCGCTCGAGATCAGTTCCCAACCCAGCTCCGAAAGCCCGGCGGCCAGTTCGACCAGTCCGGTCTTGTCGTAGACGGAGAGCAGTGCCCTCATGGTGCAACCTCCTTTGATGATCCTGGCCCATCGTCGGCCGTCGTGGCCAACCCGTCGACGAAGCGGCGAATGGTGTCGGGATAGAGCCTGCGCTCGACCGCCTTGATGCGCTCGTGCAACGTGGCCTCGGTGTCGCCGGGCAGCACCGGGACCCGCTCCTGGGCCAGCACGGGGCCGGCGTCCATCTCCAGGGTAGCGATGTGCACGGTGGTCCCCGTCTCCCCCACCCCGGCGGCCAGGGCGTCGGCCACCGCGTGCCAACCCGGGAAGGCGGGCAGCAGCGCCGGGTGGGTGTTGAGGATCCGACCGGGGAAGGCGGTGTGGATGGCCTGCCCGAGAACCGTGCCGAACCCGGCCATGACCACGACGTCGATGGCGCCGGCCATCAGCGCATCGGTCACGGCCGCGGTGTAGGCGTCACGGTCGAAGGCGGCGCCGAAGCCACCGAACCCGGAACGGTCGACGAGGAGGGACGGGACCGAGGCCGCATCGGCCAGGGCCAAGGCCGGACAGGGACGGTCGGCGACCACCAGCCGGACCGGGATTCCGGCGGCGACGATGGCCTCGAAGATGGTGCCCGTTCCCGAGACCAGCACGCCGATGCCGATGGGGCGCGGAGGCGGTTCTCGGGATGCGCCGGGGCTCACGGCCGCACGCTACCAGCGCCGCCTCCGGGCGATCGGAGCCCGACACCGGTACCACCCGCCGATTTGGCTGTCGGCGCCAGAGCGCGCCCCGTCCCCGGGCGCGTCCGACTCTTCCCCGGCATCAGGACCAGAGCGACGTGGCCCGTCCGGCCTGCCTCCGGTATCGGGCCCACGTCGCTCGGTCTCCCCTGCCCAGGGAATGCCCCTCGTGCCTCATGTATCGGCACCGAGCGGACGTTTCCGAAGCGAAAGTTTGGGCTGGCCGCCGGCGACGCTCAGGCGACCGGCCCCTCGAGCGAGCGGAGAAGTCCCTCGTCGAAGGCGATGAGGGACGGAAGCTTGGCGTCGCAGAACCCCCACCGCGGCGAGTCGGCGGCCTCCGGCTCGGGCACGACCACCACCCGCATACGCGCCGCCTTGGCCGAGATGGCACCGTTGAAGGAGTCTTCGACGGCCAGACAGCTGGTCGGGTCGACCCCGAGCTTGGACGCCGTAGAAAGGTAGCTGCCCGGATGGGGCTTGCCCAGCGGCTCCCATTCGGCCGAATGCCACGCGGCCACGTCGGATTCGATCCCGAGTCGCCGCAGGGCGGCCTCGATGACCACGGCATAGGAGCCCGAGCACACCGCCACCGGAAGGGCCAGATCGGCACAGAGCGACACCGACTCGACGGCACCGGGCATGGGCGCCCCCGAGTGGCCGATCAGTTCGGCCACCCGGGCGGTGACCGCCCGCTCGACCTCGACCATGGTCATCCCCTCCCAGGGGGACCGGACCCACCAGTGACGGACGGCGTCGTCGATGCGCAGGCCCATGGTCTGGCGGACGTCGGACTCGGACAGCTCGAGCCCGAGGGAGCCGAACACCTCGATCTCGGCCTGGCGCCAGAAGGGCTCCGAGTCGATGAGGAGGCCGTCCAGATCGAAGATGACGGCGTGGATGGGGCGGCCGGCCAGGGCCGAGGCCGAGGGGAGCGGTGTACTCAGGCGAGAGACCGCACGATGTCGACCATGGCCTCCCCGGCCTCGGTCGGGTTCTTGGCCACGGTGACCCCGGCGGCGGACAGGGCCTCCATCTTGGCTTTGGCCGTGCCCTTGGAGCCCGAGACGATGGCGCCGGCGTGGCCCATCTTGCGGCCCGGGGGGGCGGTCACCCCGGCGACGTAGGAGACCACCGGCTTGGTCACCGACGAGGCGATGAACTCGGCCGCCTCCTCCTCGGCCGATCCGCCGATCTCGCCGATCATCATGATGGCCCGGGTGTCGGTGTCGGCCTCGAAGGCGGCCAGGCAGTCGGTGAAGCTGGTGCCGGGCACCGGGTCCCCGCCGATCCCCACACAGGTGGTCTGTCCGACCCCCTGCTGGGAGAGCTCGTGGAGGGCCTGGTAGGTCAACGTCCCGGAACGGCTGACGATCCCGACCGGACCGCCGGCCAAGGCGATGTCCCCCGAGGTGATCCCGATGTTGCACTTCCCCGGGGAGATGATGCCCGGGCAGTTCGGGCCGAGCAGCCGGGTGGCGGGGAACTCCCGCACCAGCCGGTTGTAGGCCAGGGCCTCGTCGATGGCGGGGATTCCCTCGGTGATGCACACCACGAAGGGGACCCCGGCGGCGGCGGCCTCCACGATGGCGTCGGCGGCGAACCGGGGTGGGACCGAGATGAACGAGGCGTTGGCCCCGGTGGCCGCCACCGCCTCGGCCACGGTGGCGAAGACGGGGATGCCCTCGATCTCCTCACCGCCGCGGTTGGGGTTGGTGCCGGCCACCACCTGGGTGCCGTAGGCCCGGTTGCGGAGGCCGTGATAGAGGCCCTGGCTGGTCGGGCTGATGCCCTGGACCACGACTTTGGTGTTCTCATCCACGAAGATGCTCATGACTGACCTCCGGCCAGGGCGACCGCCCGCTTGGCGGCATCGAGCATGGTCGGCTCGGCGACCAGGCGATCGGACAGATGGGGGGCCAGGATCTCGCGGCCGGCCACGGCGTTGGTGCCGTCGAGACGCAGCACGATCGGCGAGCCAATGTCCACCCGGTCGAGCGCCTCGAGCACGCCCTTGGCCACCTCGTCGACCCGGGTGATCCCGCCGAAGATGTTGACGAAGATCGAACGGACGGCGGGATCGGAGTTGATCACCTCGAGAGCGGCCGCCATCACGTCGGCGTTGGCCCCGCCGCCGATGTCGAGGAAGTTGGCCGCCGACCCGCCGACCTGGTTGACCACGTCCAGCGTGCTCATGGCCAGTCCGGCCCCGTTGGCGATGATGCCCACCGAACCGTCCAACCCGATGTAGTTGAGCCCGCGTGCCTTGGCCCGCGCCTCCCGCTCGTCCTCGACGTCGCTGCCGGCGAACTCGTCCCACTCGGGGTGGCGGAAGGCGGCATTGTCGTCGAGGGTGACCTTGGCGTCGAGGCAGTGCACCCTCCCGTCGGGCGTGTAGATCAGCGGGTTGATCTCGGCCAGGTCGCAATCCCCGTCGGTGTAGCAGGTGTAGAGCTTGACGAGGATCTCCGCCGCCTGGGCCCGGGCACCCTCGTCGAGACCGGCCCGGTCCACCCACCGGCGGGCCTCCTCCAGACTCAAACCGTCGACCGGGTCGACGTGGAGCATGGCGATGGCCTCGGGGTTGGTGGCCGCCACCTCTTCGATCTCGACCCCGCCCTGGGCCGACAGCATGCCCAGGTGCTTCTTGGCGCTGCGGTCGAGGGTGAAGCTGGCGTAGTACTCACGGTCGATGTCCGAGGAGTGCTCGATCCACAGCCGCTTGACCACGTGCCCCTTGATGTCGAGCCCGAGGATGTTCCCGGCGTGGATGCGGAGCCCGGCCTCGTCGTCAGCGAGCTTGACTCCGCCGGCCTTGCCGCGGCCGCCCACCTTGACCTGGGCCTTGACCACGACCGGGTAGCCGGCTGACGCCGCCACCTCGACGGCCTCGTCCACGGTGTCGGCCACCCCACCCTTGGAGATGGGCATGCCGAACCGGGCGAAGTACTGCTTCCCCTGGTATTCGAAGAGATCCACCGGATCCGTTCCTCTCTGTTGTCACTGTTCTGTGGTCACGATGCGTGCTGTCACGGCCCTGCTCGTCATCGGTCGTCGTCCTGCCGGGCTGTCGGGCTGTCGCCGCCGAACCCACATCGACCGGATGCGAGCCGGGGGTCCGGATGCCGACCCGACGCCAGCGTGGCGGACCGGGCCCGACCGTCGGTGCCGGGGTCGGGGTGTGGGGGACGGCCTGGCTGCGGTCAGGCCACCTCGCCATCTTCACGGGCGTCGAGGGCGTCGCCCAGCCACGACCCGATGGCCGGGAGCGGGGCTCCGGGGGTGAACACCTCGGCGACCCCCATGTCCTTCAGAACCGGGATGTCGGCGGCCGGGATGATGCCTCCGACCAGCACCAGCACATCGCCCCGGCCCTGGTCGCGAAGGCCTTCGACCACCCGCGGGACGAGGGTGAGATGGGCCCCCGAGAGGAGTGACAGCCCCACGGCGTCGGCATCCTCCTGGATGACCGCCTGGACGACCTGCTCGGCCGTCTGGTGCAGCCCGGTGTAGATGACCTCGAAGCCGGCATCACGGAGGGCCCGGGCGATCACCTTGGCCCCGCGGTCGTGCCCGTCCAGTCCGGGTTTGGCCACCACCACTCGATACGGGCGTTTCACGGAGGCAGATACTAAGCGCTGCCGGGCGTGACGCCCAGACGGGAGGCCGTGGATCGGGCGCCGGACCGCACCCTGTCCCCGGCCGCACTCCCGTCAGGCCCTACCCTGGGAGGGTCCGTGGTACGTTCCCCCCGGCGCCCGCTTGACGACCCAGAACCTCCCGAGGACGCCATGACCACTCCGGCTGAAGCTGTGGACCCACCCGACGAACACGCTGGTGAACCGGGGCCGGCGACGCCGTACAACCTGGCCGTCGGACTCATCCTCCTCGGCCGTCCGCGGCAGTGGATCAAGAACCTGCTGGTCTTCGTGGCCCCGGCCGCGGCCGGCGTGCTGTTCCAGCGGACTGCCTTCTGGCACACGGTGGCCGCCTTCGGGATCTTCTGCCTGGCGGCATCGGGCACCTACTACCTGAACGACGCCTTCGACGCCACCGCCGATCGGAGCCATCCCTCGAAGCGCCTCCGCCCGGTGGCCTCCGGGGTGGTCCCCGTGCGGCTGGCCGTCCTCCTCGGCTTCGGCCTCCTGGTGGTCTCGGTGGTCCTGGCCGAGCTGCTGGCCGGCTGGCACCTGGCCCTGGTCATGATCGTCTACGCCCTGGTCAACGTGGCCTACTCCCTCGGCCTGAAGCACGAGCCGATCCTCGACCTGGCCGCCATCAGCGCCGGGTTCGTCCTGCGGGCGGTGGCCGGGGGCGTGGCTACCGGCATCGCCCTGTCCAATTGGTTCCTCATCGTGGCCTCGTTCGGTTCGCTGCTGGTCGTGACGGGCAAGCGATCGGGCGAGAAACAGCTGCTGGTCGACCACGGGGCCGACCACCGGTCGATCCGCCCGACGCTCGGGCTCTACACGCCGACCTTCCTCCGTTCGGTCCTGACCCTGTCGGCGGCGGTGACCGTCACCGCCTACTGCCTGTGGGCGTTCGAGCGGGCCGGCCAGGTCCACCCCGGTCGCGATCCGATCTGGTTCCAGCTCACCATCGTGCCCTTCACCATCGCCCTCCTGCACGTGATGCGCATCTTCGACAGCGGTGACGGAGCCGAACCCGAGGAGCTGGCCCTGCGGGACCATCGGCTGCAGATCTACGGGCTCACCTGGCTGGCGTTGTTCGCCATCGGCATCTACGGGTGATGGCCGCGTCCGACGATCGCCTGCGCCTGCTTTCGGGGTGGGGCCGCACGGCGCCCACCGCGGCCCGGGTGGTGCGCGCCGTCCACCCCGACATCGTGGAGCGGGCCATGACCGACGCCCTGGCCGAGGCAGCGGCCGGCGGACGGGGCATCATCGCCCGCGGCCTCGGGCGCAGCTACGGCGACGCCGCCCAGAACGCCGGCGGCGAGGTCGTCGACGCCACCTGGCTGGACAGCTTCTACGACGTGGACCTCGAATCGGGGGTCGTCACCGTGGGGGGTGGTGTGAGCCTGCAGTCACTGATGGAGCGGCTGGTCCCCCTGGGATGGTTCGTGCCGGTGAGCCCGGGCACCCGGCTGGTCACGGTGGGGGGCGCCATCGCCGCCGACATCCACGGCAAGAACCACCACGTCGACGGCAGCTTCTGTTCCCACGTCGTCGAGCTGACCCTGGTCGCCCCCTCGGGCACCCGGGTGGTGTCACCGGGGTCGGACCCCGACCTGTTCTGGGCCACGGCCGGCGGGATGGGCCTGACCGGCATCGTCACCCGGGCGACGATCCAGATGATCCCGGTGGAGACCAGCTGGATGCTGGTGGACACCGAGCGGGCCGAGGACCTCGACACGGCCATGGACAAGATGCTCACCGGCGACGGGGACTACCGGTACTCGGTGGCCTGGATCGACTGCCAGTCGACCGGGCGCAGGCTCGGCCGGTCCGTACTCACCCGCGGCGACCACGCCCGGTTCGACGAGCTGCCCGAGCGGCTGCGGCGGGATCCCCGACGGGCACGCGGGTTCGTGCCCCGGACCCTGGCCCGGGTGCCGGTCACCCCGCCCGGCGGCCTGCTCAACCCGCTGACCGTGGCGGCCTTCAACGAGTTCTGGTTCCGCAAGGCCCCGGTCCACGCCGTGGCCCGGCCCCACCACATGAGCGGGTTCTTCCATCCCCTCGACGGGGTCGGCGGGTGGAACCGGCTCTACGGCCCGAGAGGCTTCCTCCAGTACCAGTTCGTGGTCCCCGACGAGCAGGGCGAGACGGTGCGGCGGGTGATCGAGCGGCTCACCGAGGTCAGGCTGGCCTCCTTCCTGGCCGTCCTCAAGCGGTTCGGGCCCGGTGACCCCGGACCCCTCTCGTTCCCGGCGCCGGGCTGGACCCTGGCCCTCGACCTCCCGGTCGGCTATCCCGGCCTCGGCCACCTGCTCGACTCCCTCGACGAAGCCGTGGTCGAAGCCGGCGGCCGGGTGTACCTGGCCAAGGACTCGAGAGTGGCACCGGCCGCCTTCGAGTCGATGTACCCGCGCCTCGGCGAGTGGCGGGAGGTGAAGGACCGGGTCGATCCCGACGGGATCCTCCGCTCCGACCTCGGGCGCCGGCTCGGCCTCTGCCGCGAGGAGCAGCGTCCGGCGCCCGTTGCCGCGGGCACCGCTCGGAAGGCCCGCCCGACCGGCGCCCGGGCCCGATCGGAACGGCCCCGGCCGCGGCGTGCCGCCAAGGCCGCGCCCACGCCCGCGACAGAACGGAAGCCATCATGATCGACGCCGTCGGGCGACCCCAGTCCGTCCTCGTGCTCGGGGGATCCTCCGAGCTGGCCCGGGCCATCGTGGCCCGGCTGGTCCCCGACCGGTGCCGCACCGTGGTGCTGGCCGGGCGGGAGGGGGCCCGGCTGTCGGCCGCGGCCGACGAGGCCAGGGGCGCCGGAGCCCAGGTGGTCGAGTGGGTGCCCTTCGACGCCGCCGACACCGCCCGTCATCAGGAGTTCGCCGATGAGGTCTTCGACCGGTTCGGCGACATCGACCTGGTGGTCGTGGCCTCCGGCGTGCTCGGCCACCAGGAGGCCGACGAGCAGGACCCGGCGGCGGCGGCGGCGGTCATCACCACCAACTTCGCCGGCACGGCGGCGGCCCTACTGGCCGTGGCCAACCGCCTCCGCCGTCAAGGACACGGCCGACTGATCGTGTTCTCCTCGGTGGCCGGCGAGCGGGCCCGGAGGTCCAACTACATCTACGGGTCGTCGAAGGCCGGGCTCGATGCCTTCGCCCAGGGCCTGGCCGATTCGCTGGTCGGATCCGGGGTCGACGTCACCATCGTCCGGCCGGGATTCGTCGTGGGGCGGATGACCGAGGGGATGACCCCGGCACCCTTCTCCACCACGCCCGAGGCGGTGGCCGACGTCGTGGTGCGGGGTATCGAGTCCGGTGCCGCCGTCGTCTACGCCCCGCCGATGCTCCGATGGGTGTTCACCGTCATGCGCCATCTACCCCGGGCCGTCTGGCGCCGCATGCCCGGGTGAGCCGCCCGGCCGAGGGCCTCAGGCCCGCTTGAGGGGGGCCATCCGCAGCAGGAGCCGCTTGCGCCCCACCGATCCGAACTGCACCACCGCCTCGGCGTCCTCGCCGGTGGCCGCCGTCTCGATCACCGTCCCCTCGCCCCACTTCCCGTGCACCACCTTGTCGCCGGCTTCGAGGCCCAACTGCTCGGCGCCGGTCCCCTGGTCCCGCCGCCGGCGTCCGTGGGCGTCGAACTCGCCCACCGGTCCGGCCACCCCGCGGCCGAACACGCTCCGGCCGGGCGTACCCCCGTCGTCCCCGAGCGCGGTCATGTCCGATCCCGACCCGCCGCCCCCGAACCGGTCCCGGCCGCCGAAGCGCGAGGCGCCGGAACCAGCGGACACCTCCCGCACCAGTTCGGACGGGATCTCGTTGAGGAAGCGGCTCGGGATGTTGGAGCTGGTGCTCCCGAAGATCATCCGGCTCCAGGCATGGGAGACATACAGGTGGCGCTCGGCCCGGGTGATGCCCACGTAGCAGAGCCGCCGCTCCTCCTCGAGCTCGACCGGATCGCCGAGGGAACGGAGATGGGGAAAGATCCCGTCCTCCATCCCGACCAGGAACACCGCCGGGAACTCGAGTCCCTTGGCGATATGGAGAGTCATCAACGAGACCCGGGTGCCGTCGCCGTCGAGCTCGTCGGAGTCGGCCACCAGGGACGCCGCCTCCAAGAACTCGGCCAGGGTGCGGTACTCATCGGCCACACCGACCAGCTCGTCGACGTTCTCCACCCGGCCGAGCGCCTCGATGGTGCCCTCGGCCAGGAGCTCGCTCCGGTAGCCGGTGCCCTCCACCACGACCGACACCAGAGCACCGGGTCCGAGCGTTCCGGGCACGATCCCGTCCCGGTCGGGACCGTAACCGTCCACCGGTACGGGGGCGACGGCGTCGCCGTTCTCGTCGACCAGCTCGGGGACGGCCATCCGGCTCCGCCATCCGTCCAGCAGCGAGGTCAGTTCGATCAGGGCGGCGCCGGCCCGGCCGGACACACCGGCCTCGTCGGCCCGGGCCACCGCCTCCCCGAACGAGATCCCCTGCAGGCCGGCCCATCCGGCCAGCTTGGCCACCGACGTCTCGCCCACACCCCGCTTGGGCACGTTCACGATCCGCCGCCAGCTCACCTCGTCGTCCGGATTGACCAGCACCCGGAGATAGGCCATGACGTCCTTCACCTCGCGCCGGTCGTAGAACTTGGTCCCGCCGACCACCTTGTAGGGCACCTCGCCCCGGACCATCGCCTCCTCGAGGGCGCGGCTCTGGGCGTTGGTCCGGTAGAACACGGCCACGTCGCCCCACCGGAGATCCTCTTGGCGGTGGAGTCGGGTCACCTCGTGGGCCACCCAGGCCGCCTCGTCGTACTCGTCCTCGGCCCGGTAGCGGACGATGCGCTCGCCGTCCCCGACATCGGTCCACAGCGTCTTCGGCTTCCGGGACACGTTGTTGGCGATCACCGCGTTGGCGGCGTCGAGGATGATCTGGGACGAGCGGAAGTTCTGGTCCAGGGTGATGGCTGTGGCATCGGGGAAGGCCTCCTCGAAATCGAGGATGTTGCTGATGTCCGCTCCCCGGAACCGGTAGACCGACTGGTCGCTGTCCCCCACCACCACGATGTTGCGGTGCTCGCCGGCGAGCAGCACGGCCAGCGCGTTCTGGACCGAGTTGGTGTCCTGGTACTCGTCGATCAGGATGTGGGTGAAACGGGTGCGGTAGTGCTCGAGCACGTCCGGGTGCTCCCTGAACAGCCGGACCGTGTTGAGCAACAGGTCGTCGAAGTCCATGGCGTTGGCCGCCACCATCCGCTGCTGGTACTGGTCGAACACGTCGGCCACCCGGCGGTCGAAGATGGTCACCGCCGTCGCCCGGTACTCCACCGGTCCGAGCTGCTTCGACTTGGCCTGACTGATCTGGCCGAGAATCGAGCGCGGCGACAGCTTCTTGGTGTCGATGTCCATCTCGCGGCAGACGATCTCGACCAGCCGACGCGAATCGGCGTCGTCGTAGATGGTGAAGGACCCCTTGTACCCCAGTCGGTCACCGTGGGCCCGCAGGATGCGCACGCACGCCGAGTGGAAGGTCGACACCCACATCCGCCCGGCCCGGGGACCGACCAGCTCGGCCACCCGCCTGCGCATCTCGTCGGCGGCCTTGTTGGTGAAGGTGATGGCCAGGATCTGCCAGGGGGCGGCGTCGCCCGAGGCGATCAGGTGGGCGATCCTCCGGGTGAGCACCCGGGTCTTGCCCGAACCCGCCCCGGCCACGATGAGCAGGGGACCGCCACGATGGACCACCGAGTCCCGCTGCGGTCCGGTGAGACCCTCCACCAGCGCGTCGGTATGGGCCCGGACGAAGGGTCGGCCGGTCGGCCGGTGGCCGCCCGTCCCTCTGCCGCCCGCCCCGTCGGCGCCGTCCGCGTCGGTCTCGTCCAGACCCGGGTCGGTCGGCCCCGGGTCCCAGTCCTCGGCATCGGGGAGCCAGTCGGCGTTGGTGTCCGGCGCGGTCATTCCCACTCGATGGTGCCGGGCGGCTTGGACGTGATGTCCAGGGCCACCCGGTTGACGCCCTCGACCTCGTTGATGATCCGGGACGAGAGGCGCTCCAACAGGTCGTAGGGGAGTCGGGCCCAATCGGCGGTCATGGCGTCGTCGCTGTTCACGGCGCGGATGACGATCGGATAGGCGTAGGTGCGCCCATCACCCATCACCCCCACGGTACGGACGGCGGGGAGCACGGCGAAGCTCTGCCACAGATCGCGGTACAGCCCGGCCCGGCGGACCTCTTCGACCACGATGGCGTCGGCCGCCCTCAGGATGTCGACCCGCTCGGGCGTCACCTCACCCACGACGCGCACGGCCAGGCCCGGCCCCGGGAAGGGCTGGCGCCAGACGATGTCGTGGGGCAGCCCGAGCTCCTCACCCACCGCCCGCACCTCGTCCTTGAACAGCAGTCGCAGCGGCTCGACCAGATCGAAGGCCAGGTCGTCGGGGAGGCCCCCGACGTTGTGATGGGACTTGATGACGGCGGCACTGTCCGAGCCCGACTCGATGACATCGGGGTAGAGGGTCCCCTGCACCAGGAAACCCGATGCCCCCCGATCGGCTCCGGTGCCGTCGTGGTCGCCGGGCCCGGGATCGAACCGCTCGATGACCAGGTCTCGTGCCACCTCTTCGAAGATGCGGATGAACAGCTCCCCGATGATCTTGCGTTTGGCCTCGGGATCGGTGACCCCGGCCAGCGCCTCGAAGAACCGGTCGGCCGCCTTCACGTGGATGAGCTCGACCCGGAATTGACGACGGAAGGTCTCCTCGACCTGCTCGCTCTCGTTGGCCCGCATCAGGCCGGTGTCGACGTAGACACAGGTGAGCTGGTCACCGATGGCCTTGTGGACGAGGGCGGCGGCCACCGCCGAATCGACCCCGCCCGAGAGGGCGCACAGCACCGGCGAGGAGCCCACCACGTCGCGCACCGCCTGCACCTGCGTCTCGATGATCGAGGTGTGGGTCCACGACGGGAGGCAGTGGCAGACGTCGTAGAGGAAGCGCTCGAGGAGATCGCGCCCGCGCTCAGTGTGCACCACCTCAGGGTGGAATTGCACCCCGTAGATGGAGCGTTCGGCATGGTGGAGGGCGGCCACCGGGGCGTCGTCACTGGTGGCCGTGGCCACGAACCCCGGAGGGACGGCGGTGATGGCGTCGGCGTGGCTCATCCACACCTCGGCGTCGGCCGGCCAGTCCACGAACAACGGGGAACGGGCGGTGACGGTCAGGGGCGTCCGGCCGTACTCGCCCCGACCGGTGCGCGACACCTCGCCGGCCAGCTGCCGGGTGAGCAGCTGGGCCCCGTAGCAGATGCCCAGGATGGGGACCCCGGTGTCATAGATGGCCGGGTCGATCGATGGCGCCGGAACCTCGTTGACCGATTTCGGCCCACCCGACAGGATGATGCCCGATGGCTGCCGGGCCATCAGCTCGGCCGCCGTCGAGGTGTGAGGGACGATCTCCGAGTAGACGTGGGCCTCGCGCACCCGGCGGGCGATCAGCTGTGCGTACTGGGCGCCGAAGTCGACGACCAGGATGGGACCGTCGCCGGCTCCGGTGGGCGCCGGGCTCAATGGCCCATGCCGACACCCTGGGAACGCTGCAGGTCCTTGCCCTCGGTCTGCAGGGCGGGGGCCACCATGACCTCGGCCTTCTGGAATTCCTTGACCGTCTGGTAGCCACAGGTGGCCATGGCCGTCCGCAGCGCACCGAACAGGTTCATCCGGCCGTCGTTCTCGTGGGCGGGGCCGAGGAGGATCTCGCGCAGCGTCCCCCTGGTCGTCGTCTTCACCCGTGCGCCGCGTGGAAGGGTGGGGTGGAAGGTGGCCATGCCCCAGTGGAAGCCGCGGGCCGGCGCCTCCACCGCGGAGGAAAGCGGCGACCCCAGCATGACGGCATCGGCGCCGCAGGCCACCGCCTTGGCGATGTCGCCCCCCTTGGACATGCCGCCGTCGGCGATCACGTGGCAGTAGACGCCGGTCTCGTCGAGGTGGCGCATCCGGGCACCGGCCACATCGGCGATAGCCGTGGCCTGGGGCACGCCGATGCCCAGCACCCCGCGGGTGGTGCAGGCGTTGCCCGGGCCCACCCCGACCAGCACTCCGACGGCGCCGGTGCGCATGAGATGGAGTCCGGCCTGGTAGGAAGCGCATCCCCCGACGATCACCGGGATCTCGAACTCGCGGATGAACCGCTTGAGGTTGAGCGGCTCCGCCGTCTTCGACACGTGCTCGGCCGAGACGACGGTCCCCTGGATGACCAGCAGATCCAGCTCGGCCTCCAGCAGCGCCGGGGCGAACTTCTCGGTCTTCTGCGGCGTGACCGACGCCGCCGTGGTGATCCCGGCGGCCTTCATCTCCTTGATCCGCCCGGTGACCAGCTCCAGTTGGACCGGCTCGGCGTACATCTGCTGCATGCGGGCGGTGGCCTTCTCGGCCGGGAGCTCCCGGATCTCGTCGAACAGGGGCGTCGGGTCCTCGTAGCGGGTCCACAACCCCTCGAGGTTGAGGACCCCGAGGCCGCCCAGCCGCCCGATCTCGATGGCCGTCGTGGGGCTGACCACCCCGTCCATGGCCGAGGCCATCAGCGGCAGGTCGAACCGGTAGGCATCGATCTCCCAGCTGATGTCGACGTCCTCCGGGTCCCGCGTGCGCCGGCTGGGCACGATGGCGATGTCGTCGAGCCCGTAGGCCTTCCGACCCGACTTGAAGATGCCGATCTCTAGCTCAGCCACGTGTGTGCCCTCCGGACCCTGGTCGCAGTTGTCGAAACCCTCCGATCGGTGGCAGTCCGACAACGCGCCGACCGATTGTTCCCACGATACCGCCTCGGACGCCGGGGCAGGTCCCCGTCCCGGCCCCGATCGCGCCCGATCAGGACCCGGTCAGCCGGCGGAGGCCTGGGCGGCCAGGGTGGGTGGGAACTCCACCTCGAGGACCAGGCACAGCAGCTCCATCAACGTGCGGGCGGTGGCCCCCCACACGGTTTCGCCGGCCACCTCGAAGAACCACACCGGGAATTCGCCATCGGGGATCCCCGAAGCTCCCACCCGGCCCGGCACCGACCACCACTCCTCGTGGAACACGCCGTCGGCCACCAGCTCACTGAGAGCCACGTCGAACACCCGCTCCACCTCGGAGGGATTGCCGGTGAGCACGGGCCGCCGGCCGAGCGCCGCCACCACCGGGGTCATCACCATGTCGGAAGCCACCGTGGGCATGGGCGTGAGGCTGCCGATCACCCGCACCGTGGCCGGATCGAGGGCCACCTCCTCAGTGGCTTCGCGGAGGGCGGCCTCGATCTCGCCCTCCCCCTGTTCCAACTTCCCGCCGGGGAAGGCCACCTCCCCCTGGTGGGAGCGGAGACGGTCCGAGCGGACGGTGAGGACCACCCGGACGTCGCCGTCCTCCTCGAACAGAGGGACCAGGACCGCCGCCGGCCGACCCTGGTTGGGCCCCGTCAGGGTCGGCCACGGCTCGCCGATCCGGTCGAGCCGGGTCCGTCGGCCGTCGCTGAAGACCGCCTCCACCTGGGCCAGGGAGATCGGGTGCCGACGGCGGGCCGGGAGTCCGGCCCACGGGGCCGGCTCGCCCGGACGGTGCCGCGGCGGGCGGGTGATCGACCGGCGGGCCGCGGGCGTCGGGGTATCGGGGGAGTCCATGGAGGTCCTCAGCGTAGGACGACAGCGCGGATTTAGATCCGGCGGCGGCATCCGGGCCGGTCAGCGGGGCCGTCGGTAGGATCCCGGTACTGATCCCCGAACCCGTAAGGAGCTCCAGCGTGGAAAGCGATGAGGTCCAGGCCGCCGCCACTCAATTCCCGATCACCACGGCGCTCGAGTTCCCCGAATGGCCGGTACAGCGGAGCCTCGGGATGACCTTCGGGGTCGTGGTCCGGTCGATGGGCGCGGCCAAGGGGTTCACCGCCGGCTTCCGGGCCCTGGCCGGCGGCGAGGTGAAGCAGTACACCAAGCTGGTGGAGGACAGCCGCCGGCACGCCCTCGACCGCCTCATCGAGAACGCCCGCATCCTCGGGGCCAACGCCATCATCTCGATGCGGTTCGACTCCTCCGAGGTGGGTCAGGGCCTCACCGAGATCGTCGCCTACGGGACGGCCGTGGTCGTGGGGAGCGGGAACTGACGATGATCCGGACCGGGCCGGCCCGGGGGGTCCGGTGGTGGCGGGGTGCCCCGTGGTGGTGATCCTGGCGCTGGTGGGCGTGGCCGTGGTGGTGGCCGTGATCATCAGCCTGTTCGTGCGCCGTCACGGCGAGTCCGACCAGCCCCAACCGGGGTGGACCCCGACCGACGAGGTCTTCAAGGACCCGGGCACCGATCGGACCATGCGGGTGTGGCTGGACCGGGCCGGCGAACGCCATTACGTGCCCGACGCCGGCTGACGCCCGCTCGACCCGAGGCCCGGACGTCGCCACCCACCGTCCGGTACCCGACGTCGACCACACGCGCATTGGCCGGGCCCGAGGGCCCGGCCAATGGCACAGACAGATGCCGCGGAGGCGGCCGGTCCGGCCCGGCAACGGGGCCGGGACGGAACTACATCATCCCGCCCATGCCACCCATACCGCCCATGCCGCCGCCCATGGCCGCGGCCGCCGCGGCGGCCGCGGCGGGGTCGGCCTTTTCGGGCTTGTCGGCCACCAGTGCCTCGGTGGTCAGCAGCAACCCGGCGATGGACGCCGCGTTCTGGAGCGCCGACCGGGTCACCTTGGCCGGGTCGATGACGCCCGCCTTGACCAGGTCGACCAGTTCGCCGGTGTTGGCGTTGAGACCGATCGATCCGGTCTCCGACTCGACCTGTCGCACGTAGACCGAGCCCTCGAGGCCGGCGTTGCTGGCGATGGCGTGGAGAGGTGCAGCCAGCGCCTTGGCCACGATGGACGCTCCGGTGGCCTCGTCCCCGGTGAGGGAGTCGACGACGGCGAGCACGGCGACACGTGACCGGACCAGTGCGGTCCCGCCTCCGGCGACGATGCCCTCTTCGACGGCTGCCCGGGTGGCGGAGAGCGCATCCTCGATGCGGTGCTTCTTCTCCTTGAGCTCGACCTCGGTGGCGGCACCGACCTTGACCACGGCCACGCCGCCGGCCAGCTTGGCCAGGCGCTCCTGCAGCTTCTCGCGATCCCAGTCGGAGTCGGTGTCATCGATCTCGCGCTTGATCTGGGCGATCCGGCCCTTCACGTCGGCCTCGTCCCCGCCGCCCTCGACGATGGTGGTGTCGTCTTTGGTGACGATGACCCGGCGGGCCTTGCCCAACAGGTCGACGGTGGTCGTGTCGAGCTTCAGACCGATCTCCTCGGAGATGACCTGGGCCCCGGTCAGGACGGCCATGTCCTGGAGCATCGACTTGCGGCGCTCACCGAAACCGGGGGCCTTGACGGCCACCGAGGTGAACGTGCCCCTGATCTTGTTGACCACCAGGGTGGCCAACGCCTCGCCGTCGACATCCTCGGCCACGATCAGCAGCGGCTTGCCGGTCTGCATGACCTTCTCGAGGACGGGGACCATGTCGTGGACAGCGCTGATCTTCTGGTTCACGAAGAGGATGAGCGGGTCGTCGAGCACGGCCTCCTGACGCTCGGCGTCGGTCACGAAGTACGGCGACAGGTAGCCCTTGTCGAACTGCATGCCCTCGGTGAACTCGAGGTCGATGCCGAACGTGTTGGACTCCTCGACGGTCACCGTGCCGTCCTTGCCCACCCGGTCGATGGCGTCGGCCAGCACCTCGCCGATGGCGGAATCGGCCGCGGAGATGGACGCCACCTGGGCGATCTCCGTCTTCGAGTCGATCTCCTTGGACTGGTCCTTGATCGAGTCGACGGCGGCGGCCACCGCCTTGTCGATCCCCTTGCGCAACCCGAGCGGGTTGGCCCCTGCGGCCACGTTGCGCAGTCCCTCCTTGATGAGGGACTGGGCCAGCACCGTCGCCGTGGTGGTGCCGTCACCGGCCACGTCGTTCGTCTTGGTGGCGACCTCTTTGACGAGTTGCGCCCCCATGTTCTCGAAGACGTCGTCGAGCTCCACCTCGCGGGCGATGGACACACCGTCGTTGGTGATGGTGGGAGCGCCGAACTTCTTCTCGATGACCACGTTGCGCCCCTTGGGCCCGAGGGTCACCTTGACCACGTCGGCCAGCTTGTTGACCCCGGCCTCGAGGCCGCGGCGGGCCGCTTCGTCGAACTTCAGGATCTTCGGCATTACTTGGACACCTTGGCCAGGACGTCGCGGCTGGAGAGGATGAGGAGATCCTCGCCCTCGGTGGTGATCTCGGTGCCTCCGTACTTCGAGTACACGACGGTGTCGCCCACGGCGATGCCGAGGGGGATCAGCTCGCCGGTCGACTCGGCACGACGGCCGGGTCCGACGGCCAGGACTTCGCCCTGCTGGGGCTTCTCCTTGGCGGTGTCGGGGATGACCAGGCCAGACGCGGTGGTCTCCTCGGATTCGCCAGGACGGACGACGATTCGGTCGTCAAGGGGGTGCAGACTCATGGGTTCGGGCCTCCTGTGGCACGCATTAGCAGTCGAGGGTTGAGAGTGCTAACGATAGCGATATCCGCGGCTCTTGGCAACCGGTGGCCCCGAGTGCCAGCGAATCGGGCCGGACGGGCCCCACCGGACAGCCGGCGGGCCGCCGCTCACCCTGATGCCACCAACCCGAGGTTGGGGTCGGCGCCCAGGGTCAGTGGGCTGGGTGCACCGTGCCGGAGCCGCCACCAGCCGGCGGCGGCCACCATGGCCGCGTTGTCGGTGCACAGCGCTCGGCTGGGCAGGAAGGCGCCGATGCCGTCCTCGGCGCAGGCCTGCTCGGTCCGCGCCCGCAGCAGGGCGTTGGCCGCCACCCCGCCGGCCAGGCACAGGGCGGTGGCGCCGATGTCGGCGGCGGCGCGGCGGGACCTGGCCACCAGCACGTCGACCACGGCTTCCCGGAAGGAGGCGGCTACATCGACCGTGGCCGCCTCGGGATGCTTGCGGACGGCGTTGACCACCGAAGTCTTCAGACCGCTGAACGAGAAGTCGTACCCGTCGCCGGGCAGGGAGCGGGGGAAGGCGAAGGCGGTGGGATCTCCCTGGTCGGCGATCCGGTCGATGGCCGGTCCTCCCGGGTATCCGAGCCCGAGGAACCGGGCGACCTTGTCGAACGCCTCGCCGGCGGCGTCGTCGATGGTCCCCCCGAGGACCCGGTAGCGACCAGGCTCGACGACTTCGATCAGCTGGGTGTGGCCACCGGACACCAGCAGCACGGCCAGCGGCCACCCGAGATCGGGCTGCTCGAGCAGCGAGGCGAACAGATGGGCCTCGAGATGGTTGACCCCGACCAGGGGGACACCCCAGGCCAGCGACAGCGCCTTGGCCTCGGCCACACCGACCAGGAGCGATCCGATGAGCCCGGGCCCGCAGGTCACGGCCACGGCGTCGATGCCGGCCCCCGAGGTGTCGGAGCCGGCCAGCTCCAGCGCTTCGGCCAGGACCGGGGTGAGCAGCTCCACGTGGGCCCGCCCGGCCAGTTCGGGGACCACGCCGCCGAATTCGGCGTGGAGATCGATCTGACTGCTCACCACCGAGGAGGCGATGACCGAGCCGTCGTCGACCACCGAGGCCGCCGTCTCGTCGCACGAGGTCTCGATGCCGAGTACGCGGCTGATGGTCCCGACACCCATCCCAGGGACACTAGTGAAGGCGGCGATCCGCTCCGACGGGGATCGGGCGCCGGATCACCGGCGAGCCGTGATGTCGAAGTCGTCGAGCACCGAGGCCTCGATGGCGGCCAGGCGTTCGGTGTAGGGCTCGGCGTCGATGTCCCGCGCCCACATGACCAGGGCGTCGTCCCCGGTCACCGGGTAGTAGTTGCGGCGGACCCCGACCGGGGCCATTCCGAAGCGCTGGTAGAGGGCCAGCGCCGGCTCGTTCCCCACCCGGACCTCGAGGGTCAGGTGCCGGGCGCCGCGCCCGAGGGCGGTGCGGATCAGGTCCATCAGCAGGACGGCGCCGAGGCCCCGGCCCTGCCACCGGGGATCGACGGCGATGTTGTTCACATGGGATTCGTCGTCGATGAACATCTGACCGGCGAACCCGACGATCGAGCGTCCGACCCAGGCGGCGCGGTACGACCGCGACGTCCGCTGGCGCAGCTCCTCGACGAAGAGCCGGTGGGACCAGGGCTGGGGGAACACCGCCTCCTCGATCCGGAGGACACCGCGGAGGTCCTTGGTCCGCATGGGGGCGAGGATCACCGGCACCGGCGAGCCGGCCGGCTGGGGTCGGGGGGTCACCGCTCGGGCCCGCCGCCCGGGGTGACCGCGGTCTGCCGCGGGGCCCGCTGCTCCCAGTTGATCCGGGCGTCGGCCGGTCGCCGGTAGTCGGGCAGCAGGTCGGCGGCCGCCACCGGAGGGACCCCGGCGTCGAGGCGCCGGCGGGCCAGATCGGCCAGCACCAGCGGTGGAGGGGCCGACAGCTCCGCCGCCCATCCGAGGTCGAGCCGTGGGTTGGCCGCCAGGATCCGGTGGTAGCGGACGGCACCGTCCCCCACCACCGTGACCGGTCCGGCCTCCTCTCCGAGGGTCAGCAGCCAGGCGGCCAGCGTCTCCGGATCGATCGGCTCGGCCCGGTCGGTACGGACCGACCCGGGATCGACCGGTCGGTGGGCGTCGCCCCCGGTGCCGGCCCTGTCGAACCGGTAGGCGGCGGCGAAGACCTCGCCGCGGCGGGCGTCGACCACCGAGACCACCGGCGGGGCGGCGCCGGCTCCGAAGCGGTCGGCGGCCGCCGCGGCCAGCACATCGAGACTGCTCACTCCGAGGACACGAAGGCCCAGGGCCTGGCCCAGGGCCTTGGCGGTGGCCACCCCCACCCGCAGACCGGTGAACAGGCCGGGGCCGATGTCCACCGCGATGCGGTCCACCTCGGCGATGGTGCACCCGGACACGGCACAGACCTCTTCGATGGCCGGTACCAGGAGCTCGGCGTGGGCCCGCCCACCCTCATGGATGCGCTCGGCCGAGCCTCCACCGGTGCGGACGAGCCCGACGCCGACCATATCGGTGGCCGACTCGATGGCCAGGAGGATCACCGGGAGGCCAGCCACGGCTCGAGCACGTTGGCCAACCCGGGCCAGCGTGCGGACCAGGCGTCGTCGACCGGGGTGACGGTGACCAGCCGGCTGTCGTCGTCGTCGGCCGGGGCCAGGCGCACGAGGAGCGCTCCGGTCCCGAGGACGGGCTCGGCGGCGTCGCCCCATTCGACCAGGGCCACCCCGCCGTCGTCCACCAGCTCGCCCAGTCCGAGGTCGACGATCTCGTGGAGCTGGTCGAGCCGGTACACGTCGGCGTGCAGGAGGACCCGCACCGGGGTCGGGCCGCCCAGCGGGTACTGCCGGACCAGGACGAAGGTGGGGCTGGTGATCGGCCCGGCCACCCCGAGTCCGGCCCCGAACCCCTGGGCGAAGGTCGTCTTGCCCGCGCCCAGGCCACCGGCCAGGAGGAGCACGTCACCGGGTAGGCACACGCCGGCCATGGCCGCGCCCAGCTGCCGGGTCTGCCCGGCGGAGGTGGTCACCAGGACGAGGTCGTCCGGCCGTGGCCCCCCGTGGGCCACCGGCTCGGTGCGAGCGGTCACGAGCTCCACCCGAGGAGCTGCTTGGCCCGGATCAGGTCGGCCCGCATCTGGGCCACCACCACGCCCCCCGAGCGCAGGGCCGCCGCCGGGTGGTAGGTGGGGACGAGCCGGCTCGACCCCATCGGGTACGAGTTCCCCCGCACCTTGGTGATGCCCTGATCGGTGTCGAGGAGCAGTTTGGTGGCGAAGTTCCCGAGGCTGACCACCACGACCGGCGCGATGAGTGCGAGCTGGGCCTCCAGGTAGGGCCGGCAGGCGGCGATCTCGTCGGGCCTGGGGTCGCGGTTGTCCGGGGGCCGGCACTTGACCACGTTGGCGATGTAGAAGCGGGACCGGTCGACGCCCAGCTCCTCGAGGACCAGCTGATCGAGGAGCTTGCCCGACCGACCGACGAAGGGCTCCCCCTGCAGGTCCTCGTCGCGGCCGGGGGCCTCCCCCACGAACATCAGGTCGGCCGACGGATCGCCGACCCCGAACACCACCTGGGTCCGGGACTCCGACAGGGGGCATCGGGTGCACCCGGCTGCCTCCCGGGCCAGTGCCGCCAGATCGGTCCCCGGTGCCACCGCCGAATGGTACTGCCGGGTGGGCGGGGTCCTGTTCCGGCCGTCCGGGCTCAACCCGGCGACCCCACGCCCCCGGCGGTCAGGCGGGGGACCCGGGCACCGATGTCGCAGAGCACCTCGTAGCTGATGGTGGACAGCAGGCAGGCCCACTCGTCGGCGGTGATCTCCTCGGTGCCCTGCCTTCCGAGCAGGACCACCTCGTCCCCCACCGCCACCGGGGCCGAACCCACCGGACCGCAGTCGACCACCACCTGATCCATGGTCACCGCTCCGGCCAGTGGCCGTCGGAGCCCGCCGATCAGCACCTCCCCGCCCTGGTCGAAGAGACGGCGGGGGACCCCGTCGGCGTAGCCGATGGGCACGGTGGCCACCGTCGAGCGCTGCTCCAGCGGCCGCCGCCGGCCGTAGGAGGGCCGCTCCCCGGCCTCGAGGTCGCGGGTCGAGGTCACCCGGGCCCGGAGCGAGAGCACCGGCCGGAGCCGCCCGCCTCCGGTGGCTTCCTCGATCTCGGCGGCCAGGCCCGCGGTCGGGGCCACCCCGTAGACGGCGATACCGCAGCGAACCAGGTCGTGCCGGGCCGCGGGGACGCCGATGGCGCCGGCCGAATTGGCCACATGGGTCATCGGCGGTCGGTGCCCGGCCCCGGCCAGGGTGGCCACCACGGCATCGAACCGGTCGAGCTGCGCGGCCGTGAATTGGCGGTCGTCCGGGCTCGTCCCCTCGGCCACGGCCAGATGGGTCCACAGGGCGCCGAAGGCCAGCCGGGGATGGGCGGCGATGGCGGCCACCAGGTCCGGCACCTCCACCGGGTCGGCCCCGACCCGGTGCATCCCGGTGTCCACCTTGAGGTGAACCTCCACCGGCCGCCGGTCGCCGTCGGCGGCGGCGCTCAGGAGCTCCAGCCCTCCGTTGGAGTAGATGGTGGGGACGAGCCGGCGGGCCACCGCCTCGACCATGGCCTCCGCCGGCGGCTCGGACAGGAGCAGGATCGGCGCCTCGATCCCGGCCTCGCGCAGGGCGACCCCTTCCTCCACGAGGGCCACGGCCAGCCACCGGGCGCCGCCTTCGAGGGCGGCCCGGGCCACCGGAACGGCGCCGTGCCCGTAGCCGTCCGCCTTGACCACCGCGCACAGGGCCGCCGGTTCCGACAGTCGGACCAGGATCGAGGCGTTGTGGCGCACGGCATCGAGGTCGATGTCGGCCCAGGCCGGCCGCCAGCGGTCAGCCACGGAGACCTCCGGGGCCATCCGAGCGCATCCCCGACAGCACCCGGGCCACCAGGTCGGGCAGGTCCCCGGCCACCAACCCCTCCACCGGGCCCAGGCCACCGGCCCGGCCGTGGACGTGGGCGGCCAGGGCGGCGGCTTCCCTCGGGGCCACGCCGCGGGCGACCATGGCCCCGATCATGCCCGACAGGACGTCCCCGGTGCCCGCCGTGGCCAACGAGGTGGTGCCGGACAGGCCCAACAGCACCCGGCCGGCCGGGTCGGCGACCGCCGTCGTCGGTCCCTTGAGCAGCGCCACCGCGCCCGAGGAGGCGGCCAGCCGTCTGGCCGCGGCGATCCGGTCCGGTCCCGGGTCGGCCCCCATCAGCCGCGCGTACTCGCCGTCGTGGGGGGTGAGGACCACCACCGAGCGGGCCTGCAGGGAATCGTCGCCGCCGACCCGTCCCAGCGCGAACAGGCCGTCGGCGTCCACCACGACGGGGACGGGCGACTCGGCCACCAGGCGCCGGACCTCGGTCGCCGCCCCCTCGTCCCGGCCCAGGCCGGGGCCGACCACCACCGCGGCGCAGCGTGAACCGGCCTCCAGGGCCTCGGGCGCCCATCCCTGCCCCGGCAGCGGCACGCTCACCGCCTCGCTGGCCGGGGAGGCGGACAGCTCCGAGCCGGGTACGCCGAGGCGGACCATGCCGGCCCCCGACCGGTAGGCCGATCGGGCGCAGAGCGCGGCGGCGCCGGTCATCCCGGGGGAGCCGGCCACCACCATCACCGCGCTGGACCACTTGTTGCCGCCGTGGCGACGCCGAGGGAGCAGGGTGACCACGTCGGCGTCCTCCATGACCGAAATGGCCGGGTGGCCGACGGGGAGGCCGATGTCGGCCACCGACACCCGGCCGGCCAGGCGGGCCCCGTCGCCCTGGAGGAGACCGGGCTTGAGAGCCACGAAGGTGACCGTGCGCCAGGCCGGGATCGGGGTGCCGGCCGCCTCCCCGGTGTCGCCCTGCACCCCCGATGGGATGTCGACGGCCAGCACCGGTGTCCCCGGGGCCGGGACGGGCGAGCGGTACTCGCCCCGGAATCCGGTTCCGTAGGCGGCGTCGATGATCAGGTCGGCCGGACCCACGGCGTCGCTGGTCCCGGCCTCGACGATGCGGACGCGCGACCCCCGGCGGCGCAGGAGGGACGCCGCCACCCGGCCGTCGGCGCCGTTGTTGCCCCGTCCGGCCACCACCACCACCCGCCGCCCGTAGGCGCCGCCGAGCAGGTCCATGGCCGCCAGGGCGACCGCCAGCCCCGCCCTCGACACCAGCACCTCGAGCGGCGTCGCCGCCAGCGCGGCGGCGTCGACCTCGCTCATCTCGGAGACGGTCAGGACCGGCAGCATGTGGATGACGCTACGGCTTCGCCGTGCCGCCCGCGGCCAGGGGGTCCCCGTTCCCGCCCGGGCCGGCCACCGGCCGGCCTTCGGCCACCACCATGGCCATGGCCACCTCCTCGGTGTGGGTGAGGGAGAGGTGCCACCGCACCACCCCGGCCTCCCGGGCCCGACGGAGGGCCGACCGGTGCAGGACCAGGGACGGGGCCTCGAGCCCGTGGCGGACCACCTCCACGTCGCCGAAGGGGAAGGCGCCGAGGCCGACGCCGAGGGCCTTCATGGTCGCCTCCTTGGCGGCAAACCGGGTGGACAGCCGCGGGGCCGGGTCCGAGGCCGCCCCGGCGTAGGCCCGTTCACCGCCGGTGAAGAGCCGCTCGGCCAGGTGCCGGCGACGGTCGAGGACCCGGCGGAACCGCTCCACGTCCACGGCGTCGACCCCGACCCCGACCACGGCGGTCAGCCCGTCCCTGCCGGTCAGTTCCCGAGCGGCCCCTCCGAGCACGGAGGACAGCGGCGCGGCCCGGTCTGGCGGGCTCACTCGACGGTGACCACCTTGGCCAGGTTGCGGGGTCGGTCGACGTCGTGGCCGTGGAGCCGGGCCAGCGAGTAGGCAAACATCTGCAGGGGCACCACGTCGACGATCGGGGCGAACAGGTACGGGGTCTCGGGCACCCACAGCACGGCGTCGGCCTGGCGGGCGGTCTCGTCGTCCCCCACGTTGGCCACCAGCACGACCGTGGCCCCCCGGCTCTTGACCTCGGCCACGTTGCTCATCATCTTCTCCCACACCGGGGTCCGGGTGGCCACGCCGATGACCACCGTCCCCGGCTCGACCAGGGCGATGGGACCGTGCTTGAGCTCGCCCCCCGGGAACCCTTCGGCCCGGAGGTACGAGAGCTCCTTGAGCTTGAGCGCCCCCTCGAGAGCCACCGGGTAGCCGACGTGGCGCCCGAGGAAGATGAAGGACGGCGAGTCCCGGTAGCGGGTGGCCACGGCCTCGACCTCGGGGGCCAGCTCGATGGCCTGGGCCACCTTGTCGGGGAGGGCGCCCATGGCGGCGAACAGGGCCCGGGCATCCTCGGGGAGCAGTGTCCCCCGGGCCTGGCCCAGGTAGAGGGCCAGGATCTCGAGTGCGGTGATCTGGGCCAGGTGGGTCTTGGTGGCGGCCACCCCGATCTCCGGTCCCGCCCTCGTGTAGAGGACGGCGTCGGCCTTGCGGGCCATGGACGAATCGACCACGTTGGAGATGACCAGGGTCTTGGCCCCGAGTCGGCGGGCCTCCTCGATGGCCTCGAAGGTGTCGGCGGTCTCACCCGACTGGCTCACCCCGATGACCAGCGTCCGGGCGTCGAGGACCGGATCGCGGTACCGGAACTCGCTGGCGATGTCGATCTCCACGGGCACGCGGGCCCAGTGCTCGATGGCGTACTTGGCCATCAGGCCGGCGTGGTAGCTGCTGCCGCAGGCCACGATGAACACCTTGTTGAAGGCCCGGAACTCCTCGTTGGTGATGTGGACCTCGTCGAGGACCAGGGTGCCGTCGGGGAGCAGCCGGTCGAGCATGGTGTCGGCCACCGCCTTGGGCTGCTCGCGGATCTCCTTGCTCATGTAGTCGTCGAACCCGTCCTTGCGGGCGGAATCGAGGTCCCAGTCCACCGTCAGCCGGTCCGGCTCCACCTCGACCCCCTCGAGGGTGGTGACCCGGACCGAGCCCGGTCGGAGCTCGGCCACCTGGTCGTCCTCGAGGACGAAGAACTGCCGGGTGAGCCCGAGGATGGCGGGGACGTCCGAGGCCAGGAAGGCAGCTCCCTCGGTGACCCCCATGAGCAGCGGCGACACCCGTCGCGAGGCCACGATGAGATCGGGCTCGTCGGAGTGGACGACAGCCACCGAGAACGCCCCCCGGACCCGCCCGAGGGCGTCACGGACGGCTCCGACCAGCCCGGCGTCGGGGTGGGCGGCCAGCGACGATTCGATCAGGTGGGCGAGGACCTCGGTATCGGTCTCCGACTCGAAGCGGTGGCCGGCGGCGGTGAGCTCGTCGGTCAGCTCGACGTGGTTCTCGATGATCCCGTTGTGGATGAGGGCCATCCGCCCCGTGCAGTCGACGTGGGGATGGGCGTTGCCCTCGGTCGGCCCGCCGTGCGTGGCCCACCGGGTATGACCGATGCCGGCGCTCGGCCCTCCGGGGGCCGCCTCGGCCCGCTTGACCAGATCGTCGAGGGAACGGGTCCCGTTGGCCGCCCGGGCCCGCCATATCCCCGTTCACCGGCGGCGCCCACCAGAGCCACCCCGGCCGAGTCGTAGCCCCGGTACTCGAGGCGGGAGAGCCCCTCGAGGAGGACGTCCAGCACCTCCGTGTCCCCGGAATCCGCACCGGCACTCCCTGCCCCATAGGTGATACCGATGATTCCGCACATACCGCGAGGCTAGTGGCCAGGGCCGGGATGCTTCAAAGACATCGGCACGGGAGGGCTGTCCGGCGGGGGCCGGATCACCCGTGGGTGGCCGCGGCGGCCTGGAGCTCGAACTCGACCAGCGTACTGAGGCGGGCGGCGATCTCTTCGGCCACCCCGTCACCGACGGCCTCCACCATGACTCTGACCAGGGGTTCCGTCCCGCTCGGTCGCAGGACGACCCGGCCGGTGTCCCCCAGTCGCTCCACTTCCTCGGCCACGGCCGACCACACGGCCTGCGCCCCCTCCAGCAGCTCCGTGTTGGGGACGGGCACGTTGACCAGGACCTGGGGGACTCGGTCGACCAGCCCGGCCAACAGCTCGGCCAACGGCTTTCCCCGCCGGGCCACCAGGTCGGCCAGGACCAGCCCGGTCAGCAGACCGTCGCCGGTGGTGGCCAGGCGCCGGAAGACGATGTGTCCCGACTGCTCGCCCCCGAGGGCGAAGCCGTCCTTGTCCAGGGCAGCCAGGACGTGACGGTCGCCGACCGGCGTCTCCTTGACGATGATGGCCCGCTCCTCCATGGCCAACCGGAACCCGAGATTGGTCATCACCGTGACCACCACGGTGTTCCCGGCCAGTTGTCCGCGCTCGGCCAGGTCGAGGGCGAACAGGGCCAGCAGCTCGTCCCCGTTGACCACGTTGCCCCGGTGGTCCACGGCCAGGAGGCGGTCGGCGTCGCCGTCGAGGGCCAGACCCAGGTGGGCTCGGTGCTCGACCACGGCGGCGGCCAGGGCCTCGGTCGAGGTGGACCCGCACCCGGCATTGATGTTGGTGCCGTCCGGCTCACAGCCGATGGCCACCACCTCGGCACCCAGCTGCTCGTAGAGGCGGGCGGCGATGGCCGATGCCGCCCCGTTGGCGCTGTCGACGACCAGGCGCACGCCGTCCAGCCGGCGGCCGTCCACCAGGGACCCGAGGTGCTCGACGTAGGCCTCGCCGACACCGGGCTCCGTCCTCAGGCTGCCCACACTGTGGCCCTCGAGCGTGCGGGGGCCCCGGGCCGTGGGGTCGAGGACCCGCTCCAGCTCGTCCTCGATGGCCGCCTCCAGCTCGGCGCTGAGCTTGAGCCCACCGGCGGCGAACAGCTTGATGCCGTTGTCGGCGAAGGGATTGTGGGAGGCCGAGATCACCACCGCGGGGATGTTCCGGGTGGCCGACAGCCAGGCCAAGGCCGGAGTGGGCAGCACCCCGACGTCGACCACATCCGCCCCCTCGCTGGCCAGTCCGGCGGCCAGGGCGGCCTGGAGCATGGGACCCGACCGGCGGGTGTCCCGACCGATCAGGAAGGTGGTGGCCGTGATGGTGCGGGCCACGGCCCGACCCAGGGCGAGGACCAGATCGGTGGTCAGCTCGACGTTGGCGATCCCCCGGACGCCGTCGGTGCCGAACCGGATTCTGGCCACCGGTCTACCGCTTGGAGTACTGGGGAGCCTTGCGGGCCTTCTTCAGCCCGTACTTCTTCGACTCCTTCTCCCGCGAGTCACGCGTGAGGAACCCGGCCTTCTTGAGCGAGGCCCGCAGCTCGGGGTCGAGCTCGCACAGGGCCCGGGCGATCCCGAGCCGGAAGGCGCCGGCCTGGCCGGACACCCCGCCGCCGTCGATGGTCACGTCGATGGCCCAGGACTCGGTGGTCTCGGTCAACCGGAGGGGCTCGGTGACGATCATCCGGTGGGTCGCCGACGTGAAGTACTCCTCGAACTTGTGACCGTTGACGGTGATGGCTCCCTGGCCGGGCCGGATCCGGACCCGGGCCACCGCCCGCTTGCGGCGACCTGTCGTATGGCAGATGGGGACGGCGTTGGCCACGGCGTGTTCCTCGCGATCGGTTCGTACGGTTGCCTGGTCGGCGACGGTGCTCACGCACCACTCCGGGCCGACGCCGTGCGGCGCGCGTCCGGGATGTCCAGGGGTTCGGGTGACTGGGCGGCGTGCGGGTGCTCGGCACCGGCGTAGACCTTCAGCTTGGTGGCCATCTGCCTCCCCAGGCGGTTCTTCGGCAGCATGCCGGTGATGGCGTTGCGGACCACCTGGTCGGAGCGGTCGATCATCAGGTCGCTGTAGCGGGTGGCGGTCAGACCGCCCGGGTAGCCGCTGTGCCGGTAGGACAGTTTGCTCTCCGCCTTGCCTGACGTCAGCACCACCTTGTCGGCGTTGATCACGATGACGTGGTCACCGGTATCGAGGTTGGGGGCGAACATCGGCTTGTGCTTGCCCCGCAGCACGGCCGCCACCTCGGTGGCCAGCCGACCGAGCACCAGGCCGTCGGCGTCGACGATGCGCCAGGCCCGGGTGATGTCGGCTGGTTTGGGTGTGTACGTGCGCACGAGAATTCCTTGTCCGGTGGTGCTGGTGTCAGTGATGCTGGGTGATGGCGGCGCCTCCGGTCGGAGGCGGAGCGGGAACGCTGACCCGGCCGGGAGCGGTGTTCCCACTCGCGGGGCGCCGGCCCTGGGTCCAACCCGGCGAAGCACCAGGATACGACCAAACACCCTGGCCGGCAAGCCGGTCAGCCATCGTAGCGGACCCCCATCAGGGTCAACCCCTGTGCCGGGGCCGGCTGGGACGCCTGCTGCCGGTCGGCGGAACGCAGGATCCACATCACGTCGGAGGGGCGCTTCCGGCCCCGACCCACGTCGACCAGCGTTCCCACCAGGGAGCGGACCATCTGGTGGCAGAAGGCGTTGGCCTCGATCTCGAAGGCCAGCAGGCTCCCGACCTCGGGAACCAGGGCCGGGGGCGCCTCCGGCGGGACCATGCGGGGCCGCCCTTTGCCGGTCGACCCGGGGGCGGCGCTCAACCGGGTCCAGCGGGCATCGATCACCCGTCGGTTGATCGGATCGGCGGGCGAGGTCCCCGGGACCCGTCGGCAGAAGGCCCGGAAGTCGTGCTCGCCGAGCAGGGCGTCGGCGGCGGCGGCCATCGACCGCAGGTCCAGCGGGTCGGAGACCGCCCAGGACAGGCCGGCCAGCAGGGGGTCGGCCACCGGGGCGTTGACCACCAGATAGCGGTACCGGCGGGCCAGGGCCGAGTGGCGGGCATCGAAGCCGGCCGGGGCGATGGCGGCGTCACGCACGACGATGGCCGGGGCCAGCTGGCTGTTGCAGGAGCGGACCACGGCGTCCGGGTCGAGACCGGCGGACAGGGCGGCGGGGAGGTCGAAGTGGACCACCTGGCCCAGGGCGTGGACGCCGCTGTCGGTGCGTCCCGCGCAGGTCAGGGCGATCGGGGTGCGGGCGACGCGGGCCAGTGCGGTGCCGAGGGCATCGGCCACGGTGCGCTGACCCTGCTGGGCCGCGAATCCGTGGAATCCCGACCCGTCGTAGGCGACGGTCATCCGCCACCGGACGGACTGGTCATCCATCCCCCCGGGCCCGGGGGGCGGGCTCACACCAATTCGATGCGGGCCATGGGGGCGTTGTCGCCCAGCCGATTGCCCAACTTGAGGATCCGGGTGTAGCCACCCTGGCGCTCGGCGTAGCGGGGGCCGATCTCCACGAAGAGCTTGTGGGCCATGTCCTTGTCACGGATGAAGGCCACCACGTTCCGCTGCCGGGCCACGCCCCCCTTGGCGGCGGCGGTGATCACCTTCTCGGCCACGGGCCGCAGGGCCTTGGCCTTGGCCTCGGTGGTGACCAGGTACTCGGCGGCGATGAGGGACGCCACCAGGTTTCCCATCATCGCCTTCTGGTGGGCGGCGCTGCCGCCGAAGCGGCGGCCCTTCTTCGGAGTTCCGAGCATGCTGGAAACCTCAGTCCTTGACCCGCAGGGAGAGTCCCCGCTCGTCGAGCTTCTGGAGCACCTCGTCGAGCGACTTCTGCCCGAAGTTGGTGATGTTGAGCAGGTCGTCGAGGGTGCGGTCGACCAGTTCGCCGATGGTGTTGATCTGCGCCCGCTTGAGGCAGTTGCGGGGGCGCTCGGTGAGGTCGAGGTCCTCGATGCGCAGATCGAGGTCGGGGGAGCCGGTGCCGACCGTCCCCACTTCTCCGAGCTCGAGGCCCATGGGCTCGTCCTCCAGATCGGCCACCAGGCCGACCAGGGTACGGAGGGTGTCGCCGGCCGAGGCCAGGGCCTCGCGGGGGGTCAGGGAGCCGTCAGTCTCGATGTCGAGGACCAGTCGGTCGAAGTCGGTCGACTGCTCGACCCGGACGGGCTCGACGGTGAAGGCCACCCGCCGGACCGGCGAGAAGATGGCGTCGACCGGGATCACCCCGATGGTGGCGGAGCGCTTGGACTTGTCGGCCGAGAGGTAGCCCCGGCCGCGCTCGACGGTGAGGTCGACGGCCAGCCGACCCTTGGCGTTGAGGGAGGCGATGTGCTGGGAGGGGTTGAGCACCTCGACGTCGGCGGTGACCTGGAGGTCGCCGGCGGTGGCATCCCCGGGTCCGCGCTTGTCGAGGCGGATGGTCACCGGCTCTTCGCTGTGCACCCGGAACAGGAGGTCCTTCAGGTTGAGGATGAGGTCGGTGACGTCCTCCTTCACACCCGGCAGGGTGGTGAACTCGTGGAGGGCGTCGTCGAACCGGACCTGGGTGATCGAGGCGCCGGGAATGGAGGACAACAGGGTGCGGCGGAGGGAGTTGCCCAGGGTGTGGCCGAAGCCGGGGTCGAGCGGTCCGACGGCGAACCGCTGGCGGTTGTCCTCTTCTTCACCGATGGATTCGACGGTGGGTCGCTGGATGATGAGCATGCTGATCGTGGCTCCTCGGCAGTGTGGTGCGCTGTGTGGGTCGGGGTGGGTGGGGTTCGAGCTGTTCTGGGATTCGATGGTGTCGGAACGGGGTGGTGCGGTACTGGTCGGTGGACGGGGTCGGGGGCTACTTCGAGTAGAGCTCGACGATGAGCTGCTCCTGGACGGGCTCGTCGATGTGCTCCCGCAACGGGAGGGAGAACACCCGGACCTCGAAACGGTCGCCGACCGTCTCCAACCACGGGGGCAACTGGCGGTCGAGGGTGTCCATGTTGCGACGGACGTGGAACAGCTCCCGGGACGACGGCTTGAGGGCCACGACGTCGCCCTGGCGCACCCGGTAGCTGGGAATGGTCACCCGCTTGCCGTTGACCAGGACGTGCCCGTGACGCACGAACTGGCGGGCCTGGGACCGGCTGGCCCCCCATCCGGCGCGGAAGGCGACGTTGTCGAGCCGCAGCTCGAGCATGCGCAGCAGGTTCTCACCGGTGATCCCCGGTGCCCGACTGGCCTCGACGTAGAGGTTGTGGAACTGTCGTTCGAGCAGACCGTAGATGCGGCGGGCCTTCTGCTTCTCCCGCAGCTGTCCGAGGTACTCGGAGCCCTGGCGCATCCGGTCGCGGCCGTGCTCGCCGGGCGGGTAGGCCCGGCTGTGCCGGTCGGTCACCGCCTCGGAGACGGGGCATTTCATCGAATAGCAGCGCTCTCCCTTCAAGAAGAGCTTGGTGCGCTCCCGGCGGCAAAGCCGGCAGACGGGTCCGGTGTAACGAGCCATAGGTGAGCCTTTCCTGCCTTGTCCCGGCCTAGACCCGACGCCGCTTCTTGGGGCGGCAACCGTTGTGGGGGATGGGGGTGACGTCCTTGATGCCGGCCACCTCGATGCCGGCCGCAGCCAGGGACCGGATGGCCGTCTCCCGGCCCGAGCCCGGCCCGCGGACCAGCACGTCGACCCGGCGCACGCCGTGTTCCATGGCCCGCTTGGCGCACTGCTCGGCCGCCAGCTGGGCGGCGAAGGGGGTGGACTTGCGGGATCCCTTGAACCCGACGTTGCCGGCCGACGCCCAGGCCAGCACGTTGCCTTCGGGATCGGCGATGGAGACGATGGTGTTGTTGAACGAGCTCTTGATGTGGGCGACGCCGAAGGTGATGTTCTTGCGTTCCCGCTTCCGCGGGCGCCGGGCGGTGGGGGCTGATTTGGCGGTCTTGGCCATCTACTTGCGAACCTTCTTCTTTCCGGCGACCGTCTTCTTCGGTCCC
This sequence comes from uncultured Acidimicrobiaceae bacterium, assembly GCA_963837805.1. Taxonomy (GTDB): domain Bacteria; phylum Actinomycetota; class Acidimicrobiia; order Acidimicrobiales; family RAAP-2; genus Bog-756. The sequence goes on along the minus strand of CAWIOU010000013.1, from coordinate 85,906 downwards.
TTACGGGTACGGGCATTGGTGTGGGTGCGTTGCCCGTGGACGGGCAGACCCTTGCGGTGCCGGATGCCCTGGTAGCACCCGATCTCCATCTTGCGCTTGATGTCCTGGGACACGTCCCGCCGCAGGTCGCCCTCGACCTGGAGGTTGGTGTCGATGTAGTTGCGGAGGCGGGTCACTTCTTCATCGGTGAGGTCCCGGACACGGGTGTCGGGGTTGGTCTCGGTGGATGCGCAGATCCGCTGGGCGGTGGTCCGGCCGATGCCGAAGATGTAGGTGAGGGAGATCTCCAACCGCTTCTCGCGGGGGATGTCCACGCCGGAAATACGGGCCACGTGCTCTTCTTTCTCTCTTACGCCATGTCCGGGCGCATCAACCCTGGCGCTGCTTGTGGCGCGGGTTCTCGCAGATGACGAAGACCCGCCGGTGCCGGCGGATCACTTTGCACTTCTCACACATCGGTTTGACGCTGGGTCGGACCTTCATGCTCTCGTCCTTGTCTCGTACTGCTCACGCTGCATCTGTCGCACACTGCCTCTGTCGCCAACTGCCTCTGTCGCCCGCACTGCCATGTCGGGCCCGGACCCCCCGGGGAGGACGGGATCGCGCCCCACACCCCCGGACCGGCTCACTTGTAGCGGTAGGTGATCCGTCCCCGAGCCAGGTCGTAGGGAGTGATCTCCACTTGCACCTTGTCCCCGGGAAGGATCCGGATCCGGTGCATTCGCATCTTGCCCGAGCTGTGAGCCAGCACCTTGTGGCCGTTCTCGAGCTCGACCCTGAACATGGCGTTGGGCAGCGGCTCGACGACCGTGCCCTCCAGCACGATGGCATCTTCTTTGGGCTTGGGCAGGTGAATCTCCTCGGTACTCTGTCGTTCTTGTCCACTCGGCCCGAAGGCCGACGTGCGTGACGAACCGCACTGTCGTCGTTCGTCCGCACCGCATTCGGGGGCACACCCGAAGGGCACCACCAGGAGCGGGGTCGGCACGCCACAGGACACCCGTGGCCAGCCGAATGAATAGTTTAGCGTCTTACGGCCAAATTGCCAGTTCGACCTGCAAATCGGTCCGGATGACCAGGTCCGGGGCCCCGCTCAGAGGACGGTGAACACCTCCGGGCCGTCATCGGTCACGGCGATGGTGTGCTCGAAGTGGGCCGAGAGCCGGCCGTCGGAGGTGACCACGCTCCACCCGTCGTCGAGCTGGATTGTGCCCGGGCCTCCGGCGTTGACCATCGGCTCGACGGCGAACACCATCCCCGTCTTGAGGGTGGGGCCGGGGGTGCCGGGCCAGTAGTTGGGCACCTGGGGCTCCTCGTGCATGGCCGTGCCGATGGCGTGGCCCACGTACTCCCTGACCACCGAGAACCCCGCCGCCTCAGCCACCTGCTGGACGGCCCGCCCCACCTCGTGGAGCCGGTTCCCGGGACGCAGCTGCTCGATCCCCGCCCACAGGCTCTGCTCGGTGACCTCCATCAGCCGGGTGGCCTCCGCCGAGACCTCGCCCACCCCCGCGGTGTAGGCGGCGTCCCCGTGGTAGCCCTCGATGATCGCCCCGCAGTCCACCGAGATGATGTCCCCCTCGTGCAGGATCACCGACTTGTCCGGGATGCCGTGCACGATCATCGAATTGGGAGACGTGCAGATGACAGCGGGAAAGCCGTGGTAGTTGAGGAAATTCGAGCCCGCCCCCCGCCGGTCGAGTACCTCGCGGGCCACCCGGTCGAGGTCCGCGGTCGAGACCCCGGGGCGGATGGCCGCCCTGGTGGCCTCGTGCATCTCGGCCACCACCCGGCCGGCCCGGCGCATCTTGGCCAGCTCATCGGGATTTCGCCTCATCCGAACCCGCTCCCCCGGTTCCGCCGGATCTCGATCACCTTGACCATCCGGCGGGTCACCGCGTCGGGAGACCCGGTTCCGGGCACCGACTCCAGTTGATTGCGGGCCCGGTACCACTCGATCAGGGGGGTCGTCTGGATCTCGTAGAGCTCCAGACGGCGGGAGATGGCCTCCTCGGTGTCGTCCTGGCGCTGGATCACCTCGCCGCCGCACACGTCACAGGTCCAGTTGATCAGGGGAGGGGACGAGAGCGAGTAGTTCGAGCCGCAGTCGACGCAGACCCGCCGGGCCGCCAGGCGCTTGAGCACCTGGGTGGTGTGGATCTCGATGTCGATGGCCAGGTCGAGATCGAACGGGGCCAGGATGTCGGCCAGCCGTTCGGCCTGGGACACCGTTCGGGGGCACCCGTCCAGCACGAACCCTCGGGCCCGGACGTCACTCTCCCGCAGCCGCTCGGCCACCATGTCCATGATCAGCTCGTCGCTCAGCAGCTCACCGCGGTCCATCAGGTCCTTGGCCTTCTGTCCGATGGCCGTCTCCTGCTTCACCGCGGCCCGCAACATGTCCCCGGTGGACACGTGGGGCACGACGTAGTGGTGGGAGAGGCGCACGCACTGTGTCCCCTTGCCTGCCCCCTGTTTGCCGAGGACAACGAGCCTGGCTCCGGGTACCACCTACTTGAGGAAGCCCTCGTAGTTTCGCATCATGAGCTGGCTGTCGATCTGCTTCATGGTCTCGAGTGCCACGCCCACGGCGATGAGAAGTGTGGTGCCGTAGAAGGGATAGCTGGTGATGTTCCAAGCCGCCATCAGCAGGGACGGGGTGATGGCCACGCCGCCGAGGAAGAGGGCGCCCGGCCAGGTGATCCGGTTGAGGATATGGGCCAGGTAGCGCTCGGTCGGCTGCCCGGGTCTGATACCCGGGATGTAGCCACCCTGCTTCCTGATGATGTCGGCCTGCTGGTGGGGGTCGAAGGCCACGTAGACGTAGAAGAAGGTGAAGAGGAGGATGAAGACGAAGTAGGTGAGGATGTAGAAGAGGCTGGTCGGGGTGACGTTGGCGTTCACCCAGGTCCGGAAGGCCGAGGACGGGATGATGTTGGACAGCAGGATCGGGATGTAGAGCACCGAGCTGGCGAAGATGATCGGGATCACACCGGCCTGGTTCACCTTGAGCGGTATGTAGGTACTCGACCCGCCGTACATCTTGCGCCCCACCACCCGTTTGGCGAAGGTCACCGGAATGCGCCGTTGGCCCTGGTCGACGAAGACGATCAGGACGAGGAGGGCCAGGGACACGATCAGGATGGTCGTGAACTTGACCCGGCCGCCCTCCTGCAGCACCGTGTTCAGCCCCGACGGGATACCGGCCACCACGTTGGCGAAGATCAGGATGGACATGCCCTGGCCGATGCCGCGCTGGGTGATCAGCTCGGCCAGCCACATCACGAAGGCGGTGCCGGCGGTGAGGGTCATCACGATGAAGGCCGCCCGCCAGATCGAGTAGTTGAGGATCAGGTCGATGCTCTGGGTGGAGCCGAACAGCCCTCCCCCGCCCTTGTGGAACAGATAGACCAGGCCGGTCGACTGCATCAGGGCCAGGGCCACGGTGAGGTACCGGGTGGTCTGGGTCAGCTTCTTCTGGCCCACCGCCCCCTGGTCACGCCACTCCTCGAGCTTGGGGATGACCGTGGCCAGCAGCTGGATGATGATGCTGGAGGTGATGTAGGGCATGATCCCGAGCCCGAACACGGCCATCCGGGTGAGGGCCCCGCCCGAGAAGAGGTTGAGGAAGCCGAGGACCCCCGAGGACTTCGACGCCGCCTCCAGCTGCTGGACCTTCGAGAAGTTGACGAAGGGGACCGGCACGTTGGCCCCGAACTGGTACAGGGCGATGATGGTCAGCGTGAAGACGACCTTCTTCCGAAGGTCGGGGATCCGAAAGATGTTGGCCAGACTGGCGAGCATTGGTCTCCTCGATGCCGCAGTTGGCCGATGCTACCGGTTGGTGAGGGCGTTGCCCTGGGCCGGGGGCCGATCGTGGCCGAAGGGCAGGGGGACCACGGTGACCGATCCGCCCGCCGCGGTGATGGCCGATTCGGCCGCCTTGGAGAAGGCGTGGGCCTCCACCCGGACCGACCGGGTGAGCTGGCCATCGCCGAGGACCTTGACCAGGTCGCCCTTCTTGGCCAGCCCGAGGGCCACGAAACCGGCCACGTCCACCGATTCGGCGTCGACGGCCTGGAGGGCGCTGATGTTCACCGGGGTGTAGGCGATCCGGAACGGGTTCTTGAAGCCCCGTAGCTTGGGGATTCGCTGCATCAACGGCAGCTGACCGCCTTCGAAGCCCATGGGAATAGTGTCGCGCGCGCCCTGCCCCTTGGTACCGCGGCCCGCGGTCTTGCCCCCCTTGCCGGCGATACCTCGTCCGACTCGTCGACGGCGCCGGGTGGACCCCGCAGGTGGGCGGAGCTCATGGACCTTCATGATCGACCTTCCTCGTCTCGGTCGGTGGGCGTGACGTCCACCAGATGGGGAACGCGGGCCAGCATCCCACGGATTTCGGGTCGATCGGGTAGCACGTTGGTGCGCCCGATCCCCCGTAGGCCGAGGGCGCGCAGGGTGCCCCGGTGCTTGGGCTTGGTGCCGATGGCCGAACGGACCTGGGTGACCCGCAGCCAGGCGGACGGCTCGGACGACGGAGCGGGGCTCACCTCAACTCACCTCCGTGAACAGGTCGGTTTCGCGCCGGCGCTCGCGGTAGGCACGGAGCATGGCCGCCGGCACCACCTCCTCGACCGGCTTGCCCCGGAGGGCGGCGATCTCATCGGGTCGCTTGAGCCCCTTGAGCCCGGCGATGGTGGCGTGGGCCACGTTGATCCCGTTGGACGAGCCCAGCGACTTGGCCAGGATGTCGCGGATGCCGGCCATCTCGAGGATGGCGCGGGCCGCACCACCGGCGATCACCCCGGTACCGGGCGCGGCCGGCTTCGAGCATCACCCGGCCGGCACCACTCTCGCCGACGATGGGATGGGTGATGGTCGAGCCGGCCAGGGGCACGTCGAACATGTTCTTCCGGGCTTCCTCGATGCCCTTCTGCACGGCCAGCCCGGCCTCCTTGGCCTTCCCGTAGCCCAGGCCGACCTTGCCGTTGCCGTCCCCGACCACCATGAGGGCGGCGAAGGAGAAGCGACGGCCTCCCTTGACCACCTTGGACACCCGGTTGACCCGAATGGTCCGCTCTTCGAATTGCATCTCGTTGATGGCCATGGTCTAGAACTCCAGTCCTTCGGCACGGGCGGCATCGGCCAGGGCGGCCACCCGCCCGTGGTACGCGAAACCACCCCGGTCGAAGACCACGGTGGTGATGCCCGCGGCTTTGGCCCGGGAGGCGATCAGGGTGCCCACGGTGCCGGCCGCATCGATGTTCCCGCCCGGCGTTCCCCGGAGGTCGGCCTCGGTGGACGAGGCTGCAGCCAGCGTCCGGCCGGCGTCGTCGTCGATCAATTGGGCGGAGATGTGCTTGTTGGAGCGGAAGACGGCCAGGCGGGGTCGGGCCGACGAGCCGTGCACCCGGCGGCGCACCCGGGCGTGCCGGCGTCGGCGCAGCTCCAGCTTGTGATCAGTTCGGGCCATTACTTCGCTGCCTTCCCGGCCTTGCGCACCACACGCTCCCCGGCGTAGCGGACACCCTTGCCCTTGTAGGGCTCGGGCTTGCGCAGCTTGCGGATGTCCGCGGCCACCTGGCCGACTTTTTCCTTGTCGATTCCCTTGACGATGATCCGGGTGGCCGAGGGGACCTCGAAGGTGACCCCGTCGGGCGCGCTCACGTTGACCGGATGGGAGAACCCGAGGGCCAGCTCGAGGCCCGAAGGCCCCTTGGCCACGGCCCGGTACCCGACGCCGACGATCTCGAGCTCCTTGGAGAACCCCTCGGTCACCCCGGCGACCATGTTGGCCACCAGCGACCGGGTCAGGCCGTGCAGGGCACGGTTCTGGCGCTGATCGTCGGGCCGCTCGACCACCAGGACGTCGCCATCCTGGCGGATGGTGATGGCGGCCGGCACCGAGCGGGCCAGTTCACCCTGCGGTCCTTTGACGGTCACCGTGTTGTCGTTGCCCAGGGCCACCGACACGCCCGACGGCACCGGGATGGGGAACGTCCGATGCGCGACATCAGATCCTCCCCCCGGCGACAGCGCCGGCGGCACCGGAGTGCCTACCAGACATAGCAGAGCACCTCCCCGCCCATGCGACGCTTGCGGGCTTCGCGGTCGGTCATCAGGCCTTTCGAGGTCGAGACCACGGCCACGCCCAGTCCGCCGAGCACGCGGGGCATCTTGTCGGCCCGGGCGTAGATGCGCAGGCCGGGCTTGGACACCCGCTTGATACCCGAGATGGTGCGGGCCCGGTCGGGCGAGTACTTCATGGTGATCTCGAGGGTCTTGCCCGGCTTGTTCGGATCCTGGTTCACCTCGTACCCGGTGATGTACCCCTCGTCGGCGAGGATGGCGGCCAGGGACTCCTTGAGCTTGGAGCCGGGCATCTTGACGGTATCGAAATGAGCCGTGTTGGCGTTCCGGATACGGGTCAGCATGTCGGCAATCGGGTCGGTCATCGTCATCGTCGGTCGCCTCCTCTCACCAGCTGGCCTTGGTCACGCCCGGGATCTCGCCGGCGTGGACCATCACTCGCAGACAGATACGGCACAGCCCGAACTTGCGGTACACCGACTTGGGCCGGCCGCACCGACGGCATCGTGTGTACCCGCGCACCTTGAACTTGGGTGTGCGCTGCTGCTTTTGGATCAGGGCCTTCTTCGCCATGGGGTTACTGGTTCTCCTGTCGGAACGGGAAGCCGAAGGCGGCCAGGAGTGCCCGGCCCTCTTCGTTGGTGCGTGCGGTGGTGGCAATGGTGATGTCCATGCCTCGGGTGGTGTCGATGCGGTCGTAGTCGATTTCGGGGAAGATCAGCTGTTCGGTGACCCCGAACGTGTAGTTTCCGTGGCCGTCGAATGAGCGGGGCGAGAGCCCGCGGAAGTCACGGATGCGGGGGATGGCCATGGCCAGCAGCCGGTCGAGGAACTCCCAGGCCCGGTCGCCGCGGAGGGTGACCTTGGCGCCGATCTCCTGGCCCTCACGGAGCTTGAACGAGGCGATGGACTTCTTGGCCCGGGTGACCACCGGCTTCTGGCCGGCGATGATCTCGAGGTCGCGCATGGCCCCCTCGATCAGCGACTTCTGCTGCGTCGCCCGGCCCACACCCATGTTGATGACGATCTTGTCCAGCCGGGGGACCTCCATGATGTTACCGAGCCCCAGGGTCTCTTTGAGCTCGGCCCGGACCTGGCTGTCGTAGCGCTCCTTGAGCCGGGGCCGGGTTCCTGCCGTGGTAGTAGCCATCACAGATCAGTCCCACACTTGCGGCAGACCCGGAGCTTGCGGCCCTGCTCGTCGATGCGCATTCCGATCCGGGTGGGGCCGCAGGCCCCACAGACGATGGCCACCGAGGACACCGAGACCGGCATGAACTTGTCGATCACGCCGCCCTGCATGGTGGCGCGGGTCGGCTTGGCGTGCCGCTTGGCGACATGCACGCCTTCGACGATGATCCGTCCCTCGGAGGGAATGGCCCGGACCACGTTGGCCTGCTTGCCACGATCCTTGCCCGTCATCACCTGAACCTTGTCGCCCTTTCGAATTCGCATCTACAACACCTCCGGCGCCAGCGAGATGATCCGCATGAAGCGCTTGTCGCGCAGCTCCCGGCCCACCGGTCCGAAGATCCGGGTGCCCCGGGGCTGCTGCTGGTCGTTGATCAGAACGGCGGCATTCTCGTCGAAGCGGATGTAGCTGCCGTCGGGACGGCGCTTCTCCTTTTTGGTGCGGACGACGACGCACTTGACGACCTCGCCCTTCTTCACCGCCGCCCCGGGGATGGCGTCCTTCACCGTGGCCACGAAGATGTCCCCGATCGACGCATACCGCCGGCGGGATCCACCCAGCACCTTGATGCAGAGGACTTCCTTGGCGCCGGAGTTGTCGGCCACCCGGAGTCGGGATTCCTGCTGGATCATCGGGCCCGCTCCAGGACCTCGGAGACACGCCAGCGCTTGAGCTTGGACAGGGGGCGGGTCTCCACGACCCGGACCCGGTCGCCGACCTTGGCCGAGTTGTCGCCGTCGTGCACGTAGAGGCGCTTGGTCCGCTGGACGGTCTTCCCGTAGCGGGGGTGCCGGACCCGTTCAATGACAGCCACCACCACGGTGGCGTCCATGGAATCGGACACCACCAGGCCTTCACGCACCTTGCGGCGGTTGCTCCGCGCCGCGGACTCGGCGCCCGTCGTCTCGTCGTCTGCCATCAGTTCTTCTCCTCTGGGTCGGCCCCGTCGCCGGCGTCGTCGTCCGCCTCGCCGTCGGTCTCGTCGTCCGCTTCGGCAACGGCCATGCCGTCGTCGTCGGCCACCTCTTCGGCCAGCTCGTCTTCGGCCAGCTCGTCTTCGGCGTCCTCGTCTTCGGCCAGCTCGTCGTCAGCGTCCTCGTCGGCGTCCGACTCCTCGGCCGCCCGGGCCGCCGCACGTCGCTCCGACGCGGTGGTCCGGTCCCGGCCGAGCGCCTCGTCCTCGGAGCGGCGGCGGGCCGCGGCCACGTGGGCGGGAAGCTCGTCCATGGCCATCCCCTCGGCCTCGGCGATCTCCCGGTTGCGCAGTTCGGTCAGCATCCGGGCCACGTCCTTGCGTACGTGGTTGATGCGCGAGAAGTTGTCGAGCTGGCCGGTGGCCAACTGGAACCGGAGGTTGAACAGCTCGCGCCGGGTGTCCCCGAGCTGGCGCTCGAGCTCTTCGGTGTCGTAGTCGGCGATTTCGGCGGCGGTGACCATCAGACCTGCACCTCCGGGGTCCCGTGGGTCCCCGGCCGGATGACGAATCGGGCCTTGAACGGAAGCTTCTGGATAGCCCGGTCCATGGCCTCGCGGGCCAGCTCGGGCTCCACCCCGGCCAGCTCGAAGAGGATGCGACCGGGCTTGACCACGGCCACCCAGTGCTCGGGGTTCCCCTTGCCGGAGCCCATACGGGTCTCGGCCGGCTTCTGGGTCACCGGGCGGTCCGGGAACACCCGGATCCAGACCTTGCCGCCGCGCTTCACGTGCCGGGTCATGGCGATACGGGCGGCTTCGATCTGGCGGGCGGTGAGCCATGCCGGCTCCAGCGCCTGGATGCCGAAGTCGCCGAAGGTCACGTCGCTGCCGCCCTTGGCCTTGCCGCTCATCCGCCCGCGCTGCTGCTTGCGGTGCTTCACCTTCCGGGGCATCAACACGTCAATCGACCTCCTTGCGGAAGTGAGGCGTCTCGTGGTGCTCCCGGGTGCGCCGCTCGATCTCCTCGTCCTCGGTGAGGATGCGCTCGAGCTCGTCGGGGACGGCCGGCGGAGCGGCGATGTCGGCCGTCGAGCGGTCGACGAGGCCCTCGGGGATCTCGGTCTCGCCGCTCGAGTCGGCGTCCACGGTGACCACGCTGCCGGGAGCTCCCTGCTCGGCTCGGCGCCGTCCGCCTCCGGCGGTGATCAGGCGGCGGGGAGCGTCGCCGCCCTGCCCCGAGGTCTCGCCCACGGCCATGGCCGCCTCTCGGGTGATCTTGTCCTCGGTGGAGATCTTGTAGGGGAGGATGTCGCCCTTGTAGATCCACACCTTCACGCCGATCCGCCCGAAGGTGGTCTTCGCCTCCCGAAAGCCGTAGTCGATGTCGGCCCGCAGCGTGTGGAGCGGGACACGCCCCTCACGGTAGGACTCCTTGCGCGACATCTCCGAACCGCCCAGACGTCCCGAGCACTGCACCCGCACGCCGAGGGCACCGGCCTTCTGCACCGTCTGGATCGAGCGCTTCATGGCTCGGCGGAACGCCACCCGGCGGGCCAGCTGGTCGCAGATCCCCTGGGCGATCAGGGCCGCGTCGAGCTCGGGCTGCTTGATTTCCTGGATGTTCAGTTGGATCCGGTTGTTGAGCCCGGTGATCTCCTCGATCCGCTTCTTCAGGCGGTCGGCCTCGGCCCCGCGGCGGCCGATGACGATGCCGGGACGAGCGGTGTGGATGTCCACCCGCAGCCGGTCACGGGTGCGCTCGATCTCGATGCGGCTCACCGCGGCCGACTCGAGCTGGGACATCAGGTAGTCGCGGATCTCCCAATCCTCGATCACGCAATTCTGGTAGTTGCGCTCCTCGAACCAGCGCGACTTCCAGTCGGTGGTGACGCCGAGCCGAAACCCGTACGGGTTGACTTTCTGGCCCATCTACTTGCCCTTCTCTTCGGCGGCATCGCCGTCGGTGTCGTCTTGGCCGTCTTCATCGACGGCGTCGTCCTCGGCCCCGTCTTCGACCTCGTCGTCGCCCTCGGCATCGATATCGAGGTCCTCCTCCTCGAGCGGGCCGGCCTCCGTCTCGGTGATGACGTCGTCGGCCTGGACGGCGTCCTCGGGCCACGCCTCGGCCCCGGTGTCGGCGTCATCGGTGTCCGGCACGGTCGTCCTGGCCTGCTCGGTCGACTCGGACTGCTGGCGCCGGCGGGATCCGGCCACCCGCCGCGAGCGCTGTGAGCTGGCCGCGGAAGCCTTGGCCCGACGCCGGGCGATCCGGTCCTCGGGCAGACGGCTGACGATGATGGTGATGTGCGAGGTCCGCTTGCGGATGCGGGTGGCCCGGCCCCGGGCCCGCGGCCGCCACCGCTTGAGGGTGCTTCCCTCGTCGGCATAGCAGGCCGACACGTAGAGCTCCTCGGCATCGAGACCGTCGTTGTGGACGGCGTTGGCCACCGCCGAGGCCAGCACCTTGCCCACGGTGATGGCGGCCTCCCGATCGCCCAGGGAGAGGGTCTCGGCGGCGCGGTCGACGTCCTGGCCCCGGATGAGGTCGAGAACCTGGCGCACCTTGTAGGCGGACACCCGGCTGTGGCGGAGGACCGCCCGGGTCCCCTCGCGCTCGTTGGTCTTCACTCCGGGCACGTCAGCGCCTCCCCGCCCGCTCTTGGCCGGCATGGAACTTGAAGGTCCGGGTGGGGGCGAACTCGCCCAGCTTGTGACCGACCATCGATTCGGTCACGTAGACCGGAATGTGCTTGCGACCGTCATGGACGGCGATGGTGTGGCCGACCATGTCGGGGATGATCGTTGAGCGGCGGGACCACGTCTTGATGACCTTCTTGTCCCCGGCCGCGTTGAGGACGTCCACCTTCTTGAGCAGGTGGTCATCGACGAACGGACCTTTTTTGAGGCTACGTGGCATAGTGCGGCGTTCCTTCTGTCTTCCCTACCGCCGGGCACCGCGGGTGCGGCGCCTTCGTACGATCATCTTGTCGGACTCCTTCTTGCGCGACCGGGTGCGGCCCTCCGGCTGTCCCCAGGGCGAGACGGGGTGCCGGCCGCCGGACGTCTTCCCCTCGCCGCCACCCAGCGGGTGGTCGACCGGGTTCATGGCCACGCCACGGGTCTGGGGGCGGACGCCCTTCCAACGGTTCCGACCGGCCTTTCCGACCTTGATCAGTTCGGCCTCGGAGTTGCCCACCGTGCCCAGGGTGGCCCGGCAGTCGATCGGGACCCGGCGCATCTCCGTCGACGGAAGGCGGAGGGTGGCGAAAGCGCCTTCCTTGGCCACCAGCTGCACGCTCATGCCCGCCCCCCGGGCCAGCTTTCCCCCGCCGCCTGGACGGAGCTCGACGTTGTGGACGACCGAGCCGACCGGGATGTAGCGCAGGGCAAGGGCATTGCCGGGACGGATCTCGGCGCCCTGGCCCGACTGGAGCTTGTCCCCCACCTGCACCTGGGAGGGGGCCAGGATGTACCGCTTCTCGCCGTCCAGGTAGTGGAGCAGGGCGATGCGGGCGTTCCGATTGGGGTCGTACTCGATGGCGGCGACCTTGGCCGGAACCCCGTCCTTGTCCCGTTTGAAGTCGATGATCCGGTACTGCTGCTTGTGGCCGCCGCCGCGGTGCCTCGAGGTCTTGCGGCCGTGGCTGTTGCGGCCACCGGTGGAGGGTTTGGGGGCCAGCAGCGACTTCTCGGGTCGATCGCGGGTGATCTCGGCGAAGTCCGAGACGGTCTGGAACCGGCGTCCCGGGCTGGTGGGCTTGCGTGAGCGGAGTGGCATGATCTGTTCCCGGTCTCTCAGTTCTCGAACAAATCGATCGAGTCACCCTCGTGGAGGGTGACGATGGCCCGCTTGGTGTCCGGACGGTGCCCGAGCGAGTTGCTCTTCCGGTTGCGCTTGGTCTTGCCCTTCCGGTTGAGCGTGTTGACGCTGTCCACCCGCACGTTGAAGGCCTGCTCGACCGCGTGACGCACGTCGATCTTGGTGGCCGAGGGGTCGACCACGAAGACATAGACGTTGTTGTCCATCAGCGTGTACGACTTCTCCGAGACCACCGGCCGGATGAGCACGTTGTGAGGATCCCTCATGACCCGACTCCCTCTTCTCCGGCCGCCGCGTCGTCGGCCTCGGCCTCGGCAGTGCCCGGTGCAGCCTCGGACTCGTCGGCCGTTTCCACGGCGTCGGATGCGGACCCGGTATCCGCCAGCGCCTCCACGTCGGACCCCCCGGGAAGGGTCTCATCGGTGAAGACCACCCAGTCGTTGACCAGGATGTCGTAGGCATTGAGCTCGCCCGCCACCATGGTCTGGATCTCGGGAAGATTCCCGAACGAGCGATCGGCGTAGCCGTCCTCGTCGCCGAGGACCACCAGGACCCGGCCTGACAGCCCGAGCGCCTGCAGGGCGGCGACGGCCGCCTTGGTGCTCGGCACCTCGAAGGGCCAGGCATCCACCAGCGCCACCCGACCCTGGGCGGCCCGGTCCGAGAGGGCCGACCGGAGGGCCAGCTGGATCATCTTCTTCGGGGTCTTCTGGGCATAGGACCTCGGCTTGGGACCGAGGGCCACACCGCCCCCGATCCACTGGGGCGAACGGGTCGAGCCCTGACGGGCCCGGCCGGTCCCCTTCTGGCGGAAGGGCTTGGCCCCACCGCCCCGGACCTCGGCCCGGGTCTTCGTCGACTGGGTGCCGGATCGGGCGGCGGCCAACTGGGCCGTCACCACCTGGTGGAGCACGGCCAGATTGGGCTCGATCCCGAAGATCGAGGCATCGAGAGCCACCTCGCCGAGTTCGGCTCCGTCGCTCGACCGACGGGTCACCGTCCGCGACTGGGGAGCGGGACGCAGGAATCGGCGGATTTCGGCCGGGCTGGCACTCTCGAGGTCGAGGGTCACGGTGACGACGTCGCTACTCATCCGACCTTGGCCCCCTTGACCAGTGGCGCCTTGATGGCGTCACGCAGGACCACGATGCCGCCCCGCGGACCGGGGACCGCCCCTTTGACCAGGACCAGCTCCCGCTCCGAGTCGGCCTGCACGATTTCGAGGTTGAGGGTGGTCACCTGCTGCCCACCCATCCGTCCGGCCATCCGGGTCCCCTTGAACACCCGGGACGGGGTGGCGCAGGCACCGATCGACCCGGGCGAACGGTGCTTCTTGTGGTTTCCGTGCGATGCCCCCTGGCCCTTGAAGTTGTGGCGCTTCATCCCACCGGCAAAGCCCTTGCCCTTGGAGACGGCGATCGCATCGACCAGCTCTCCGGCCTGGAGGAGATCCGCGGTCAACTGCTGTCCCACCTCGTATTCCGAGGTGTCGTCGAGCCGGAGCTCGACCAGCCGGCGACCGGGATCCACCCCCGCCTTGTCGAAGTGGCCCTGCTCCGGCTTGGTCAACGTGGTGGCCCGCCGATGGCCCCAGGTGACCTGCAACGCCGAATAGCCCTCGCGCTCGGGGGTCTTGACCTGCACCACCCGGACCGGTGCGACGCGGACCACCGTCACCGGTATCGCCCGGTTCTGATCGTCCCAGATCTGGGTCATCCCTATTTTTTCGCCCACGATCGCCCTGGTGGCCACTGGAGCTTCTCCATCTCGATTCTTCGTTCCGACAGGCGCCGGCCGGCGCCGATCGGTTGCTGCGTCACTGCTCGAACTGCACCAGCTCTGCAGACATCGCCGCTGCCTCACATGGCATCGGCTTGCACGCAGACGCTCCGCTCGGAGAACCCGAGCGGAGCGCTCGCCTGGTTTGGTCCAAGGTCCCCGCCGTCCTTCCGCGGGCGCTCGGACACGTCCTACTCACATGGTTTCGACCCGAAATCAGGCCGACTGGCGACTATATACCATCACGCCGGGGGTGACAACGGGGGTCGGGCCCGATCCGGACGGGCCCGGTCCTAGACGGTCTGGATCTTGATCTCGATGTCCACCCCGGCCGGTAGGTCGAGCCTCTGCAGGGAGTCGACCGTCTTGGGCGTGTGCTCCACGATGTCCACCAGGCGCTTGTGGACCCGCATCTCGAAGTGCTCCCGGCTGTCCTTGTACTTGTGGGGCGACCGGATCACCGTGTACCGGTGCTTCTCGGTGGGCAACGGCACCGGTCCCAGCACCTTGGCCTGGGTCCGCAGGACCGTCTGGACGATCTTCTCGGTCGACTGGTCGAGAATCTCGTGATCGTAGGCCTTCAGGCGGATCCTGATCTTCTGTCGGGGGCCTTCTGCGGCCATGGGACGGTGTCCTCTCCTGGGTGGGTTGGCTGGTGCCGGACTAGGCGAGGATCTTCGTGACCCGGCCCGAAGCCACGGTGCGCCCACCCTCGCGGATGGCGAACCGCAGGCCCTGGTCCATGGCGATCGGCTTGCCCAGCTCCACCGTCATCTCGGTGTTGTCACCGGGCATGACCATTTCCGTGCCCTCGGGCAGGGTGATCGTGCCGGTCACGTCGGTGGTCCGGAAGTAGAACTGCGGGCGGTAGTTGGTGAAGAAGGGCTTGTGCCGGCCGCCCTCGTCCTTGTTCAGGACGTACACGGTGGCCTCGAACTTGGTGTGGGGCGTGATCGACCCGGGCTTGCACAGCACCTGGCCCCGCTCGACGTCCTCCTTCTTGGTCCCACGCAACAGGGCGCCGATGTTGTCGCCGGCCCGACCCTCGTCGAGGAGCTTGCGGAACATCTCGATGCCGGTCACGGTGGTCTTCTGGGTGTCGCGGAGGCCGACGATCTCGACCTCTTCGCCCACCTTGACGATTCCCTGCTCGACCTTGCCGGTCACCACGGTGCCACGGCCGGTGATCGACATCACGTCCTCCACCGACATGAGGAAAGGCTTCTCCACGTCCCGCTCGGGCTCGGGGATGTAGGAATCGACGGCATCCATCAGCTCGAGGATCTTCGGCGTCCATTCGGCATCGCCCTCCAGCGCCTTGAGGGCGCTGACCCGGATGATCGGGGTGTCGTCGCCGGGGAACTCGTACTCGTTGAGCAGCTCACGCACCTCGAGCTCGACCAGGTCGAGGAGCTCCTCGTCGTCGACGGTGTCGGCCTTGTTGAGGGCGACCACGATGTAGGGCACGCCCACCTGGCGGGCCAGCAGGACGTGCTCCCGGGTCTGAGGCATCGGCCCGTCGGCCGCCGACACCACCAGGATGGCTCCGTCCACCTGGGCGGCACCGGTGATCATGTTCTTGATGTAGTCGGCGTGGCCGGGCATGTCGACGTGGGCATAGTGGCGGTTGGCCGTCTCGTACTCCACGTGGGCGATCTGGATGGTGATGCCGCGCTGCTTCTCTTCGGGGGCCTTGTCGATCTGGTCGAAGGGCGTGAACGACGTGGTCGGGTCGTTTTCGGACAGCACCTTGGTGATGGCCGCGGTGAGCGTGGTCTTCCCGTGGTCGATGTGTCCCATCGTTCCCACGTTCACGTGGGGCTTGGTGCGCTCAAACTTCTGCTTGGCCATGGCTGGGGTAATGCTCCCTGATCTCGGACGGTGCCCCTTCGGGCCCGCCACGACGCAGGCGGATGCCTGTCGTCATTCCTCGTCTATCGGTGATGATGCGTTGATTGTCTGTCGTGTACTGATGGTGTGACTGGTACATCTTCGGCTGCGACCTGGGGTGATTCCCCGGCCGCCGGCCGCCTACTCTCCGCGCGCCTTGGCGATGATCTCCCGGGCGATCGACTCAGGGACCTCGTTGTAGGCATGGAACTGCATCGAGTACGTGGCCCGGCCCTGAGTGCGCGAGCGCAGGTCGGTAGCGTAGCCGAACATGTCGCTCAGCGGTACCTGCGCCCTGACGATGTGGCTGTTCCCCCGCTGCTCCATACCCTCGACCTTGCCCCGGCGGGCGGACAGGTCGCCGATCACGTCGCCCATGTAGTCCTCGGGGGTGGTGACCTCGACGGCCATCACCGGCTCGAGCAGGACCGGATCGGCCAGGTTGGCGGCCTTCTTGATGGCCATCGACCCGGCGATCTTGAAGGCCATCTCCGAGGAGTCGACGTCGTGGTAGGAACCGTAGGTGAGGGTCACCTTGACGTCGACGGTCGGATAGCCGGCCAGCACCCCGGCGGTCAGCGCCTCCCGCATGCCCTGATCGACCGAGGGGATGTACTCCTTGGGGATCACACCGCCGGTGATCTTGTCCACGAACTCGTACCCATGGCCGGGATTGGGCTCGACGGTGATGACCACGTGGCCGTACTGGCCCTTCCCGCCCGTCTGGCGGACGTGGCGGTATTCGACCTTCTCGACCTTCTTGCGGATGGTCTCGCGGTAGGCCACCTGGGGCTTGCCCACGTTGGCGTCGACGTTGAACTCCCGCATCATCCGGTCCACCAACACCTCGAGATGGAGCTCGCCCATTCCCGAGATGACCGTCTGGCCGGTCTCCTCGTCGGACTGGACCCGGAACGTGGGGTCCTCCTCGGACAGCGAGAACAGGGCCCTCGACAACTTGTCCTGGTCGACCTTGGTCTTCGGCTCCACGGCCACGTGGATCACCGGCTCGGGGAAGGTCAGCGACTCGAGGACGACCGGATGGTCGGGGTCGCACAGGGTGTCCCCGGTGGTGGTCTGCTTGAGCCCCACCGCGGCCACGATGTCCCCGGCGTAGGTGACCTCGAGGTCCTCGCGTGAGTTGGCGTGCATCTGCAGGATGCGGCCGATCCGCTCCTTGCGGTCCTTGGTGGAGTTCATCACGCCTGAACCCTTGGTCAGCGTGCCGGAGTACACCCGCAGGTAGGTCAGCTTGCCCACGTAGGGGTCGGTCATGATCTTGAAGGCCAGAGCGGCGAACGGCGCCGTGTCGTCGGGTGGGCGCTCGACGGTGACGCCCTCCTTGCGGGGGACGGTGCCCATGGTCGGGGGGATGTCGAGGGGGCTGGGGAGGAAGTCGACGACCGCGTCGAGCATGGGCTGGACGCCCTTGTTCTTGAAGGCGGAGCCGCAGAGGATGGGCACGGCGTGGCTACCCAGGGTGGCCGTCCGGATGGCCCGCAGGAGGTCCTCGGGGGTGATCTCCTCGTCCCCCAGATACTTCTCCATGATGATGTCGTCGTGGTTGGAGATGACGTCGATGAGCTGGTGATGGGCCTCCTCGGCGGCGGCCTTCATCTGGGTGGGGATCTCCTCTTCGGTCCACTCCTCGCCCATGCCGTCGTCCCATACCAGGGCCCGCATGTGGACGAGGTCGACCACGCCCCGGAACTCGCCCTCGCAGCCGATGGGCAGCTGAACCACGGCCACGGTGGCGTCGAGGCGGTCCTTGATCATCTCGACGCACTGGTCGAAGTCGGCTCCGGTGCGGTCCATCTTGTTGATGAAGCACATCCGGGGGACGGCGTACTTGTCGGCCTGGCGCCACACGGTCTCGGTCTGGGGCTCGACCCCGGCCACGGCGTCGAAGACGGCCACGGCGCCGTCGAGCACCCGCAGCGAGCGCTCCACCTCGACGGTGAAGTCGACGTGGCCCGGGGTGTCGATGATGTTGATGACGTTGTCCCGCCACATACAGGTGGTGGCGGCCGAGGTGATGGTGATCCCGCGCTCCTGCTCCTGGACCATCCAGTCCATGGTGGCCGCGCCCTCGTGGACTTCGCCGATCTTGTAGTTCTTGCCGGTGTAGTAGAGGATCCGCTCGGTGGTGGTGGTCTTGCCCGCGTCGATATGGGCCATGATCCCGATGTTGCGGGTTCGGGCCAGGGGATGGTGGCGTGTGCTTGCTTCAGCCATGATTGATCAGCTCTCGGGTCGTACTCGTAGTTCGTGCCCGCTGCCGGAACGAGGGCCCCGTGGGCCCCTCCCTACCAGCGGTAGTGGGCGAAGGCCTTGTTGGACTCGGCCATCTTGTGAAGGTCCTCGCGGCGCTTGGCCGCAGCCCCGATGCCGTTGGCGGCATCGCGGATCTCGTTGGACAGTCGCTCGGCCATGGTCTTCTCGCGACGCTGCTGCGAGTACCCGACCAGCCAACGGATGGACAGCGTGGTGGCCCGGCGGGGCCGGACCTCGACAGGCACCTGATAGGTGGCTCCCCCGACCCGGCGGCTCCGGACCTCGAGCTCGGGACGGGTGTTCTCCACCGCCTTCTTGAGGACGGCCACCGGATCGTTGCCCGACTTCTCGGCCACGTCGGACAGGGCGTCGTAGACGATGCGCTCGGCCAGGGTGCGCTTGCCCCGGCTCAGGACCCGGTTGACCACCTGGGTGACCAGCACCGAGTGGTAGACGGGGTCGGGCATGAGCTCGCGGCGGACGGCGGGGCCTTTGCGGGGCATCTCAGGACTCCTTCTTGGCGCCGTAGCGGCTACGGGCCTGATTCCGCTCGCGCACACCCGACGCATCGAGCGTGCCCCGGATCACCTTGTAGCGGACCCCGGGGAGGTCCTTGACCCGGCCGCCGCGGACCAGCACGATCGAGTGTTCCTGGAGGTTGTGCCCCTCGCCCGGGATGTACGCCGTCACTTCGAGACCACTGGTGAGCCGGACCCTGGCCACCTTCCGCAGCGCGGAGTTGGGCTTCTTCGGGGTGTGGGTGTAGACGCGTGTGCACACACCCCGGCGCTGGGGAGCGCCCCGGAGGGCCGGGGTCTTCGACTTGGTTGGCTTGGTAGCCCGGCCTTTGCGGACGAGCTGGGAGATCGTGGGCACGCGTTACCTCTACGTTGTGGACTGCGGGGATACTTCAGGACTTACTCAGGCGTTCCGACATGCTGCGAGCGGGCATGGCAGGCCATTCGGCGTGCAGCCGCAAAGAACTAATGCTACGGCATCCGTGCCTGGCGGGCAAGCGCGGGCCGATACGGACAGACTACCGGGACCAGGGCGAAGACAGGGTCACCGCCGGCCCCGGAAGGCCGGCGGCGACCCCGGTTGGATCAGGCTCCAGCCTCTACGGGGCCGTCGCTGACCGCGGGCCCGCCGAGCTCACCGGGCTCCTCGGGGGTGGGCACGGCGCCGAGCCAGCTGGCGTCGATCTCGGAGCTGAATCCGCCCATGGTGGCGTCGCCACCGGTATCCCGCAGCCAGGCGGCCAGGTCCTCGGTGCCGGCGTCACCCTCGGATCCGAGGGCCCAGAAGGGCATGGCCTCGGCGCCGGGCATCTCCAGCTTGATATCGCGGTAGCGCTCCATGCCCGAGCCGGCCGGGATGAGCTTGCCGATGATGATGTTCTCCTTGAGCCCGAACAGCTGGTCCGACTTGCCCTCGATGGCCGCTTCGGTCAGCACCCGGGTGGTCTCCTGGAACGACGCCGCCGACAGCCAGCTCTCGGTGGCCAGCGACGCCTTGGTGATCCCCATCAGCTCGGGCCGGCCCTCGGCGGGACGCTTCCCGTCCTGGACCAGCTGCCGGTTGACCTCCGCATAGGAGCGGCTGTCCACCCGCTCGCCGGGGAGGAAGGAGGCGTCACCGGGCTCGGCCACCAGCACCCGGCGGAGCATCTGGCGGACGATCAGTTCGATGTGCTTGTCGTGGATGGAGACACCCTGGTCGCGGTAGACCTTCTGGACTTCCTCGACCAGGTACTGCTGCGTCTCGCGGATCCCCTTGACCTCCAGGAGCTCCTTGGGGTCCTTCGGGCCCTCGACCAGGGCATCCCCGGCACCGACCTCTTGACCGTCGACGACCTCGAGGTGGGCCCGCTGGGCCACCAGCATGGTGTGCTCCTCGCCGTCGTCGGCCACCACCGTGATGTGGCGCCCCGACTCGTCCTCGTCGACCCGGGCCACGCCCGAGTGCCGGGCCAGGACGGCAGCGCCCTTCGGCGTGCGGGCCTCGAAGAGCTCGACCACCCGGGGCAGTCCGTGGGTGATGTCCTCGCCCACGATCCCGCCGGTGTGGAACGTCCGCATGGTCAGCTGGGTGCCCGGCTCACCGATCGACTGGGCG
The DNA here is from genome assembly GCA_963837805.1 of uncultured Acidimicrobiaceae bacterium. Taxonomy (GTDB): domain Bacteria; phylum Actinomycetota; class Acidimicrobiia; order Acidimicrobiales; family RAAP-2; genus Bog-756. The sequence continues at coordinate 65,831 of CAWIOU010000013.1, read as the reverse complement.
GCGATGACACCGACCGCCTCGCCCAGTTCGATCATCTCGCCGGTGGCCAGCGACTGGCCGTAGCAGGCGGCGCAGATGCCCTGCTCCGCCTCACAGGTGAGTACCGAGCGGACCCGGATCCTGTCGACGGAGGGATCATCGCGCAGCCGATTGACGATCTCCTCGGTGAGGACCGTGCCGGCCTCGATCTTGGACTTGTCGGACAGGGTGATCGCCTCGGCGTTGATCCTCCCGTTCACCCTCGTCTCCAGGTACGAGCGGGTCCCGGCGCCGTCGGGGACGACGCCTTCGATCCAGATGCCGCGGACCGAGCCGCAGTCGTCCTCGCGGACGATGAGCTCCTGGGCCACGTCGACCAGCCGACGGGTCAGATAGCCCGAGTCGGCGGTGCGCAGGGCGGTGTCGGCCAGGCCCTTGCGGGCGCCGTGGGTGGAGATGAAGTACTCGAGGACCGACAGGCCCTCGCGGAACGAGGACTTGATCGGCCTCGGGATCATCTCACCCCGCGGGTTGGACACCAGGCCCTTCATGCCGGCGATCTGGCGGATCTGCTGGCTGTTCCCCCGGGCGCCGGAGTCGACCATCATGTCCAGGGGGTTGAAGGCGATCGTGGACAGCGACTTCTCCATGGCCTTGCCGACCTCCGAGTTGGCCGACGTCCAGATCTCGATCTCCTTCTGGCGCCGCTCGTCGTCGGTGATGATCCCGCGCTTGAACTGGGCCTCGGCCTTCTCCGCTTCCTTTTCGTAGCGGTCGAGGATGACCTGCTTGTCCGGCGGGGTCCGCACGTCGTTGATGGAGATGGTCAGACCCGACTGGGCCGCGTAGCGGAACCCGAGCGCCTTGATCCGGTCGAGGCTGGCCGCCACCTCCCGCTTCGGGAAGTTGGCCGCCACCTCCTCGACGATGGAGCCGATGGCCGTGTTCCGCTTGCCGACGATGTCGTTGACATAGCGGTACCCGTCGGGCAGGGCGGTGTTGAAGAAGAGGCGCCCGGCCGTGGTCTCGAGTTCCATCCGCTCGTCGTCGGACACCCCGGTCAGGTTCCCGTCCTCGTCCAGCTCCGCGCCCTTGGCCAGGGCGATCGACTGGGCCAGGTGGGAACCCGCCTCGGGACGGAGGACGATCTTGGCCTGGAGATCGATGTCCCCGGCATCGAAGGCGGTCTCGACCTCGTAGGCGTGACGGAAGACCCGGCCTTCGCCCTTGGCCCCGTCGACGGGGAGGGTGAGGTAGTAGATGCCGAAGACCATGTCCTGGGTGGGCACGGTGATCGGGCGGCCGGTGGCCGGCGAGAGGATGTTGTTGGCCGAGAGCATCAGCACCCTGGCCTCGGCCTGGGCCTCGGCGGACAGGGGCAGGTGCACGGCCATCTGGTCGCCGTCGAAGTCGGCGTTGAACGCGGTGCACACCAGGGGGTGGACCTGGATGGCCTTCCCCTCGACCAGAACCGGCTCGAAGGCCTGGATGCCGAGGCGGTGCAGGGTGGGGGCACGGTTCAACAGGACCGGATGCTCCTTGATCACGCCTTCGAGTACGTCCCACACCTGGGGACGACGCCGCTCGACCATGCGCTTGGCCGACTTGATGTTCTGGGCGTACTCGGCGTCGACCAGCCGCTTCATCACGAAGGGCTTGAACAGCTCGAGGGCCATCAGCTTGGGTAGCCCGCACTGGTGGAGCTGGAGGGTCGGGCCGATCACGATGACCGACCGTCCCGAGTAGTCGACCCGCTTGCCCAACAGGTTCTGGCGGAAGCGACCCTGCTTCCCCTTCAGCATGTCCGACAGGCTCTTGAGGGGCCGGTTCCCCGGTCCGGTGACCGGACGCCCGCGGCGGCCGTTGTCGAAGAGGGCGTCGACCGCCTCCTGCAGCATGCGCTTCTCGTTGTTGATGATGATCTCGGGGGCACCCAGATCGAGCAGTCGCTTCAACCGGTTGTTCCGGTTGATGACCCGTCGATAGAGATCGTTGAGGTCGGAGGTGGCGAACCGACCGCCGTCCAGCTGGACCATCGGCCGCAGATCGGGGGGGATGACCGGGACCGAGTCGAGGATCATCGCCCGCGGGTCGTTGGCCCGGCGCCCGTTCTCGTCCCGCCGGTTGAAGGCGGTGACGATCTTGAGGCGCTTGATCACCTTCTGGCGGCGCTGGGCCGACAGCGGCTTGCGGCCGTCGGCGGCATCGATCATCTCGCGCAGCTTGACTTCCTCGACATCGAGGTCGATGCGGTCGATCAGCCGGGAGATGGTCTCGGCGCCCATGCCGCCCTCGAAGTAGTCCTCGTAGCGGATGCGCAGCTCGCGCCAGAGCATCTCGTCCTCGAGGATCTTGCGGGAATGGAGGCTCTTGAACTCATCGAACGAGCGCTGGGCCAGTTCGATCTCGCTCTGGTACCGCTCGCGGACCGAGGCGATCTCTTTCTCGACGTTGCGCTGGCGGGCCTTGACCTCGGTGTCCTTGGCTCCCGACTTCTCGAGGTCGGCCAGCTCCTTTTCCAGGTCCTTGAACCGTCGGTCGATCTCGAGGTCCCGCTTCTTCTCGATGTCGGCGATCTCGATGCCCAGCTCGGCCTCGAGGTCGGGCAGGTCCTCGTGGCGCTTGGCCTCGTCGACCCAGGTGACCAGGTTGGCGGCGAAGTAGATGACCTTCTCCAGCTGCTTGGCCTTCAGCTCCTCGCGGGCCTCGGTGCCCATGAGCAGGTAGGCCAGCCAGCTGCGGGTGCCCCGGAGGTACCAGATGTGCACCACCGGGGCGGCCAGCTCGATGTGGCCCATGCGCTCGCGACGGACCTTCGAACGGGTGACCTCGACCCCGCACCGCTCGCAGATGATCCCCCGGAAGCGCACCCGCTTGTACTTGCCGCAGTAGCACTCCCAGTCCTTGGTGGGGCCGAAGATCTTCTCGCAGAAGAGCCCGTCCTTCTCGGGACGGAGGGTGCGGTAGTTGATGGTCTCGGGCTTCTTGACCTCGCCGTTGGACCACCCCCGGATCGAGTCGGCCGTGGCCAGCCCGATCCTCAGCTGATCGAAGTCGTTGACATCTAGCATCAGAAGCCCCTTTCAGCGGCGCGCCGTGCGTCTTCCTCGTCCGACCCACGTTCAGGCCGGCTGATGTCGATGCCGAGCTCCTCGGCCGTGCGGAACACGTCCTCGTCCAGCTCTCGCATCTCGATCTCTTCTCCACTCGGGGCCAGGACTTCGACGTCGAGGCAGAGTGACTGCATTTCCTTGATGAGCACCTTGAAGCTCTCGGGGATCCCGGGCTCGGGGATGTTCTCGCCCTTGACGATGGCTTCGTAGACCTTCACCCGGCCGAGCACGTCGTCCGACTTGATGGTCAGGAGCTCCTGGAGGGCGTAGGCGGCACCGAAGGCCTCGAGTGCCCACACCTCCATCTCACCGAAGCGCTGCCCACCGAACTGGGCCTTCCCGCCCAGGGGCTGCTGGGTGATCATCGAGTAGGGACCGGTCGACCGGGCGTGGATCTTGTCATCCACCAGGTGGTGCAGCTTGAGGATGTAGACGTAGCCGACCGAGATCGGGTTGTCGTACTTCTCCCCGGTCCGGCCGTTGTAGAGCGTCGACTTCCCGTCGTCGGTGACCTGCACGTCGCCGTCGACCCCGTCGGGGTTGAGGCGGCGGAAGATCTGCTGGATCGTCGGGTGACGTCCGGCATCGGCCTCCTCGTCCCAGTGGGCGCCGTCGAACACAGGTGTGGACACCCACACGGCGGGGTCGGTGCGAGGCCTGGTCTTCGTCTCGGTGCCCCGGAGCGGGGTGCGGGCGGCGTCGCCCGCGCCCTCCCAGCCCCAACGGGCGGCGTAGCCGAGGTGGGACTCGAGCACCTGGCCCACGTTCATCCGGCTGGGCACGCCCAGCGGGTTGAGGATGATGTCGACCGGGGTGCCGTCGGCCTGATAGGGCATGTCCTCGATGGGGAGGATCTTCGAGATGACCCCCTTGTTCCCGTGGCGGCCGGCCAGCTTGTCGCCCTCGGAGATCTTGCGCTTCTGGGCCACGTACACCCGGACCAGCTGCTCCACCCCGGGGGGGAGCTCGTGGGCATCGTCGCGGGAGAACACCCGGACGTCGATGACCGTTCCCTGCTCCCCGTGAGGAACCTTCAACGAGGTGTCACGGACCTCCCGGGCCTTCTCGCCGAAGATGGCCCGGAGCAGGCGCTCCTCGGGGGTCTGCTCGGTCTCGCCCTTCGGGGTCACCTTGCCGACCAGGACGTCGCCCGGCCCGACCTCGGCGCCGATCCGGATGATGCCGCGCTCGTCGAGGTCGGCCAGGATCTCCTCGGACAGGTTGGGGATGTCCCGGGTGATCTCCTCGGCGCCCAGCTTGGTGTCGCGGGCGTCGACCTCGTGCTCCTCGATGTGGATCGACGTGAGCACGTCGTCCTTCACCAGGCGCTCGGAGAGGATGATGGCGTCCTCGTAGTTGTAGCCCTCCCAGGGCATGAAGGCGACCAGGAGGTTCTTGCCCAGGGCCAGTTCGCCGTTGTGGGTGGCGGGTCCGTCGGCCAGCACGTCCCCGGCCGAGACCTTCTGTCCCTCCTCGACGATCACCTTCTGGTTGATGGCCGTGTTCTGGTTGGATCGGCGGAACTTGGCCAGGCGGTAGACCTTCTTGCCCAGCGCAGCCCCGTTGCGGTCCTTGGTCCCGGCCTTGTACTCGACGGTGATCTGGTCTCCGGAGACGTCGATCACGCTCCCGTCGCCTTCGGCCAGCACCACGTCACCGGCATCGCGGGCGGCGCGGGCCTCGACCCCGGTGCCGATGTAGGGGGCCTCGGGGACCACCAGGGGCACGGCCTGCTTCTGCATGTTGGCGCCCATCAGGGCCCGGTTGGCGTCGTCGTGCTCGACGAAGGGGATGAGGGCCGTCGACACCGACACGATCTGCTTCGGGGAGACATCCATCAGGTCGACCTCGGTGGGAGGGACGAAGTCGATCTCCGACGTCGTGCCGTAGGAGGTCGTCGTGGCCCCGACCCGCACACCGGTCCCCTGGGGGCCGCGTCGGACCAACACCTTCTCCTCGGTGAACCGTCCGCCGTCATCCAACGCCGCCGAAGCCTGGGCGATGACGTGCTCCTCCTCTTCGTCGGCGGCCAGGTAGGTGATCTCCTTGGTCACCTTGCCGTCGACCACCTTCCGGTACGGAGTCTCGATGAAGCCGTACTCGTTGACCCTGGCGTAGGTGGCCAGCGAGCCGATGAGGCCGATGTTCGGACCTTCGGGGGTCTCGATGGGGCACATCCGGCCGTAGTGGGAGGTGTGCACGTCGCGAACCTCGAAGCCGGCGCGCTCGCGGGACAGACCGCCCGGCCCGAGGGCGGACAGGCGGCGCTTGTGGGCCAGCCCGGACAGGGGGTTGTTCTGGTCCATGAACTGGCTGAGCTGGCTGGTCCCGAAGAACTCCTTGACCGCGGCCACCACCGGACGGATGTTGATCAGGGTCTGGGGGGTGATGGCCTCCACGTCCTGGGTGGTCATCCGCTCGCGGACCACCCGCTCCATGCGGGACAGGCCCACCCGGACCTGGTTCTGGATGAGCTCACCGACTGAGCGGATGCGCCGGTTGGCGAAGTGATCCTGGTCGTCGATCCGGTAAGTGGACTCCCCGTCGGCCATGTGCTTGGCCAGATGGAGCATGTAGGTGGCCGAGGCCAGGATCTCCGACGGGCTGAGCACGCCCTGGGTCGGGGTCGGGCGCTCGAGGTCGATCTTGAAGATGTCGGCGATCCGCTCGATCTCGGGACCCAGCTTCCGGTTGAGCTTGTACCGGCCCACCCTGGTCAGGTCGTAGCGCTTGGGGTTGAAGAAGGCGTTCTCGAAGTACTGACGGGCGGCCTCCACCGACAGGGGCTCACCCGGGCGGGCCCGCTTGTAGATCTCGAGGAGGGCCTCCTCGCGTGAGGGAGCCAGGTTCTGCTCCTTCTCCCACTGTCCCTCGAGGAAGTCGAAGTGGCGGACGAACCGCTCCAAGAAGGCCTGGTCCTCGTACCCGAGGGCGCGCAGCAGGACGAACAACGACAGCCGGCGCTTGCGGGCCACCCGGCATCCGGCGGTGACGTCCTTGGACGGCTTGGCCTCCACGTCGAACTCGATCCACTCGCCCCGGTAGGGGTGGATGGTGCCGGTGAACACGGTTTTGGCGTCGCGCCCGGGCTGGAAGATAACTCCGGGGGAACGGACCAGCTGGCTGACCACCACCCGCTCGGTGCCGTTGACGATGAAGGTGCCCTTGTCGGTCATCACCGGGAAGTCCCCCATGAAGACCGTCTGCTCCTTGATCTCACCGGTGCCCGCGTTCATGAACCGGGCCCGCACGAAGACCGGGGCCGCGTAGGTCATGTCCTTCTCTTTGCACTCCTCGACCGAGAACTTCGGCGGTGGGCGGAGGTCGGGATCGGTGGGATCGAACTCCAGCTCGAGGCTCAGCTGGCCGGTGAAGTCCTCGATGGGACTGATGTCGTTGAACGTTTCCGCCAGCCCTCTGTCCAGGAACCACTGGAAGGAGTCACGCTGGATGGCGACGAGGTCCGGCAGGGGCAGAGCCTCGTCGATGTTGGCAAATGAAAAACGTTCCGGGCTGTTGGACCGTGTAGGCAACGGCCTACTCCTCCCAGTTGCAAGGTGAATGGGGCGACGACGGGGTACTTCGGTGAATCACTTCTCGAGGCGGGACTTTTCGGGCACTTCTCGACACAAATCGGGGACATCTCAGGGGTCGACAACTACCGCCGGAGCGGTCGAAAGGGGGCGCCAGGGCGCGCGTCAATCAGCCAAAACACTGAGGAAGGCGAAAGGAGCAGGCACGGCAACCAGTTATCCTAACCGGACGCGCACAGAATCACAAGCCCGGGGATCGAATTCCCCGATCCAGGCCAGCACACGGTAGAAGACCCACCGTCCGCCGTCAAGGATCTGACCAGATTCTCCCGACACCCCGGCGGCACCCCCTGCATCGTCTCCGGGGTGACCATCCCCGGCTCCGGGCGGTGAAATGCCCTGATCCGACCCGGTTTTCGGTCGCGGCCCTACTTGAGTTCGACGGTGGCTCCGGCCCCCTCGAGCTGGGCCTTGGCCTTCTCGGCGTCTTCCTTGTTGGCCTTCTCGAGGACCGGCTTGGGGGCACCGTCCACCAGGTCCTTCGCCTCCTTGAGGCCGAGGCTGGTCAGGGACCGTACTTCCTTGATCACCTGGATCTTCTTGTCTCCGGCGGCGGTGAGGATGACGTCGAACTCGGTCTTCTCCTCGTCGGCTCCACCGGCCTCGGCGCCTCCACCGGCCGGGGCGGCGGCGGCCACGGCCACCGGGGCGGCGGCGGTGACGCCGAACCGCTCCTCGAAATCCTTGAGCAGCTCGCTCAACTCGAGCACGGACAGCTCGGAGATGCCGTCCAGGATCTGGTCTTTGGTGAGAGTGCCTGCCATTGTCGTAGCTCCTTGTTTCCTGATGTCTGTTTCGGTCGGTTGTCGGTCGAGTCGTTCGGCTGCGGTGCGACTATTCCGCTTCGGCGGCGGCTTCGGCTGGGCCGGCGGCTTCGGCCTCGGCGGCTTCGGCCTCGGGGGCGTCGGCGGTCGGATCGGTGGCCTCGGCCGTCTCGGGACCTTCGGCCACGGCGGCCGGGCTCGGGTGCCGGGGCATCGGCCTCGGCCGGAGCCGCGGTCACCTCGTCGGTCGTCGGAGTGTCGGCTTCGACCAGTACCTCCCCGGACGCCTGGCGCTGGTCGATCAGCGCCGACAGCCCGTAGGCGAGGCCGCGGGGAACGGCCTGGATGAGGCCGGCCAGCTGCTGCAGGGGCGCCGACAGGGCTCCGGCGAACTGGGCCAGCAGCGTGTCCCGGGATGGCAGGTCGGCCAGCACGCCGATGTCATGGGCGGACAGCACGCCGGTACCGACCATGCCCCCCTTCACCACCAGGCTCGGGTTGTTCCTGGCGAAGTCGCGCAACGTCTTGGCCACCGCGCTGACGTCGCCGCGCACGAAGGCGATGGCCGTGGGGCCGGTCAGCATGTCGTGGATCGGTGCCTGGGGCCCGTCAGCCACGGCCAGGCGGACCAAGGTGTTCTTGTAGATCTTGTAGTCACCGCCGGCGGCACTGAGCCCCTGGCGGAGCTCCGCCAATTCGGAGACGCTGAGGCCGCGGTACTCGGTCAGCACCGCCCCGTCCGAGGCCTCGAGACGGTCCCGCACCTCGTTGACGACGGCGACCTTGTCGGCCCTCGGATTGTCCATGGTCCCTCCGCTGAGCGCTCGGCTCAGATCCGGGCCGTAGACACCATCGAGTGGTGTCGCGCGAGCAAGTGGCTCAGCGCGGAACGCCTCATCAGGCGGACCCCCAACGGGGCCCCTTGGGCACCGGGTGATCGGTGTACCGGAGGTCTACGGCAGTTCAGTGAAATGTGGAAAGGTCAAACTCTAGCGTGACCGACCCCTGGGGGCCAGTCGTCACCGGCCACAGCAGCCGGAATCAGGCGCTGGCGACGAGCTCCTCGTCGGTCTTGCGGGCCAGCAACGGATCGATGTGGACGCCCGGCCCCATGGTCGAGGAGAGGGTCACCGCCCGGACGTAGCGCCCTTTGGAGGACGCCGGCTTGGCCCGGTGGATCTCCTCCATGACCGCATGCAGGTTCTCGAGGAGCTTGTCCCGGTCGAAGGACGCCTTCCCCACCCGAAGGTGGATGTTCCCGACCTTGTCGGTCCGGTACTCGACCCGGCCGCCCTTGAACTCGGCGACCGCCCGTTCCACGTCATCGGTGACCGTCCCGGTCTTCGGGTTGGGCATCAGGCCCCGGGGTCCGAGCACCCGACCCAAGGTCCCGACCTGCCCCATCAGGTCCGGTGTGGCGATGGCCACGTCGAAATCGAGGAATCCGTCGTTGGCCACCCGGGCCACCAGATCGTCGGCCCCGACCACGTCGGCACCGGCCGCCCTCGCTTCGGCCGCCTTCTCGCCGGCTGCGAACACAGCCACCCGGGCAGTGCGTCCGGTCCCCGCCGGCAGGGACAGGGTGCCGCGGACGATCTGGTCGGCCTTGCGGGGGTCCACACCCAGGCGGATGGCGACCTCCACCGTCTCGTCGAAGCTGGCCTTGGCCGATTCCTTGACCAGGTCGACCGCCTCGACCGGGGTGTAGAGATGCTGCCGATCGAAGTGGGCCATGCTCTCCCGGTACTTCTTTCCCCTTGCCATCTGATTCTCCGTTTCCTCGAATGTGCTGGTCGCCGGCTCAGCCGGCGACGGCGATGCCCATCGACCGGGCCGTGCCTTCGACCTGGCGCTTGGCCGCCTCGATGTCGGTGGTGTTGAGATCGGGGAGCTTGACGGCTGCGATCTCCGCCACCTGGGCGTCGGTGACCGTTCCCACCTGCTCACGGCCCGACGTGGACGCGCCCTTCTCCAGGCCGGCCGCCTGGCGCAGCAGTGCCGGGGTGGGCGGGGTCTTGAGGATGAACGAGAAGGTCCGGTCCTCGTAGATGGAGATCTCGACGGGCACGATCGATCCCCGCTGGTTCTCGGTGGCCGCGTTGTACTGCTTGCAGAAATCCATCGTCTGCACGCCGTGGGGCCCGAGGGCGGTCCCGACCGGCGGCGCCGGTGTGGCACCTCCGGCGGGGAGCTGGATCTTCACGACGGCGATGACGCGTTTCTTCGGTGGCATGGGTTACCTCTCCTTACCTGGGTCCGCCGGCCTAGAGCTTTGCGACCTGGCTGAATTCGAGCTCGACAGGGGTCTCCCGGCCGAAGATGTTGACCAGGACCTTGAGCTTCAGCTGATCCTCGTTGATCTCGGCGATCTGGCCCGAGAAGTCGGCGAACGGACCCTCCTTGACCCGCACCGTCTCCCCGACCTCGTGCTCGAGGCGTGGGCGGCTGCGTTTGGAAGGTGCTTCCCCACCCTCGACCTTCACCTGCAGGATGCCCTCCACCTCACGTCGTGACAGCGGTGTGGGCTTGGTCCCGGGGCCGACGAATCCGGTGACTCCGGGGGTGTTGCGGATGACCGACCAACTGTCGTCATCGAGCTCACACCGGCAGAGCAGGTAGCCGGGGAACACCTTCTTCTGGACGACCACCTTCTTGCCGTTCTTGAACTCGACCACGTCCTCCATGGGGATGACCACCTCATAGATGCGGTCCTCCATGTTCATCGAGACGGCCCGGCTGTGCAGGTTGGACTTCACCTTGTTCTCATAGCCGGCGTAGGTGTGGACCACGAACCAGCGTCCGGGCTGGTCGTAGGGGCTGACGACGAAGGGCTCATCGTCGTCGTCCTCGTCCAGCTCGACCAGCTCGTCATCGACCCCGGCGTCGGCTTCGAGGTCCGCCTGGGCGACCGCCTCCTCCACCACTTCGGCCAGATCGGCAGGGGGGGCAATGGGCTCGGAGGACGCGATCGAGGACTCGACCTGGTCGAGTCCTTCGTCATCGCCGATGGGCGGATTGGTTTCGTCGTGGGTCACAGTCACACCGATCACGTCTTGAACAGCCAGAGGACGCCTTTGGCAAAGGCGTAGTTGAGAATGAAGATGAGCACCATCAGGGACAGCAGGGTGACCAGGGTCACCGTGGTGTAGTTGATGACCTCGGACCTGTTGGGCCAAGCCACCTGGCGCAACTCAGATCGTACCTCGCGCAGGAACTGGCCCGGACGGAAGGGCTCGCGCTTCGGCGGCCGCCTGGGCGCCGGGGCCGTGCGCTTGGGCGCGGCCTCCCCGTCGGGATCCTGCCCCTGACGCTGGGCCATCCGCTTCTGTTCTCGGTTCACGTGCTGGTTTCCTTCGACTGTGGCCTTCGGTGGAGAGCAGGGCAGGAGGGACTCGAACCCCCAACCTTCGGTTTTGGAGACCGGTGCTCTACCAGTTGAGCTACTGCCCTCTGTCGACCGCCGGGTCGCGAGCGGCCAGCCGATCGCAGGGGCGGTTCGCTAGGTTACCACCGGGACCGGGGGGATTCCCAGGCGCAACCACGGGCTTCCCACCCTCGAGCCCCCCGGCCGGGGCGGGCTCGCCGTCCGTCCCTACCGGGTCTCTTTGTGCAGCGTGTGCTGGCGGTCCCAGCGGCAGAACTTCTTCATCTCGATCCGCTCACGGTCGTTCAGCTTGTTCTTGGTCGTGATGTAGTTCCGTCGCTTGCACTGCTCGCAGGCCAGGGTGACCTGGATGCGCTTCTCGTTCTTTGCCATGGTGACTCCTCTTGCTGCCGGCCCGGGGGCTGGTCGGCCGGCTGGTTCCGATGTTTGCCCGGTGTTCTGAACTGTCCTCTGTATCCTGCGAGTGGTAGCGGCGGCCGGACTCGAACCGGCGACCCCACGATTATGAGCCGTGTGCTCTGACCAACTGAGCTACGCCGCCATGGGCGAGCCCCCTGTCGGAATCGAACCGACGACACCAGCCTTACCATGGCTGTGCTCTGCCGACTGAGCTAAGGGGGCAGTGCGGCTCGACGAGCTGCAAAGAGACGATCATAGCCAATGCCCGGCCCAGCCGAGCGTAGCCGCCCTGCTCGCTACCATCGGCGGATGCGCGTGCGCCTGGCGGCATCATCCGACGCCGAATCGATCCGCTCGATCTACAACGCCGAAGTGACCGGGTCCACGGCCACGTTCGACCTGGTGCCCCGGACCTCCGAGGAGCAGCTGGCTTGGCTGGCCGATCATCGCGGACCCTATCCGGCGGTCGTCGCCACCGGCGAGAGCGACGTCGTCCTCGGCTTCGGTTCGCTCTCGGAATACAAGAACCGGCCCTCCTACGCCACCACCGTGGAGAATTCCGTCTATGTGGCCGCCGCCCACCGCGGCGAGGGTGTGGGCAGGACCCTGCTCGAGCAGTTGATCGACCTGGCCACCCAGCACGGCTTCCACTCGGTCATCGCCCGGATCGGCGGGGACAACCCGGCCTCCATCGCCCTCCACCGGGCCTGCGGATTCACGCTGGTCGGGGTCGAGCGGGAGGTGGGCCGCAAGTTCAGCCGGTGGCTCGACGTCACCGTCCTCCAACGCCTGCTGTGACGGTGGGCACCTCCGGGGTCAGAGGTCGGATGGAGTGGCGTCTTCTGACCCAAATTTAAGTGGCGGCGCCGAGCGGAAAGCCGGCCACGTCGGGCGCCCTGGCCACCGCGGGCCGCCGTTCCCAGGTGGCCAGCGGCATCGTCAGCACGAACAGGATCCACAGGAGGGTCAGCACGATCTGCAGGGGGTCGCCGTGGATCAGGCTCTGGACCAGCTGGGCGCCGCCGGGCAGCTCGATGAACGCGGTCACCATGGACAGTCCGATGATCAGCGACCGCAACCGGCCGAGGGCCACGGGGGCCAACAGGATGAGGCCCCAGGACAGGTACCAGGGCTGGACGACCGGTCCGAGGGCGACCAGGACCAGGAGGGTGATGCCGAGCGCCTTGAGCGTGCCGATCCGGTCGCTGTTCAGGAGCAACCACACGCCGGCCACCGCCGCCACCAACAGCCCGAAGAAGCGGGTCACCGACAGCACCCCGCCTATCCCCACCCCGATGTGGACGAAATGGGCCACTCCGGTGAAGGCCAGGGCCAACGACGTGGTCGGTGCCGTCCATGACCGGACGGCGCCCGGTGTCCCGAGGACGCTCACCCATCCCCAGCCCAGGCCGCTCACGTAGGAGAAGAATTCCAGCACGCCAGCGGCCAGGAGGCCGGCGGTGACTACCGGCCGTATTCGGTCGCGCACCGAGGCCTGGGGTCCGAGCCAGCTCCAGCCGACGTACAGGATGCCCAGGGCGGCCGGTGCCTTGATGGCAGTGGCCAGGGCGATCAGCACGATGCCCACGATCGGGCGCTTCTCCTTGGCCGCGGTGAGACCGGCGATCAACAGCCCGACCATCAGGGCGTCATTGTGGGCACCGCCGACGAAATGGAGGAGGGTCACCGGATTGAGGATCATCAGGGTGAACAGCTCGGCCCCGTCCCGATGGTAGAGACGGGCGAGCCGCGGAACGCAGGCGGCGATCAGCAGCACGCCGGCCAGGGCCAGGAGCCGCAGCAGGACGATGGTGGCCAACTCGTTGTGGAAGGTGATCCGGGCGAAGATGCCGTCGATCTGGAGGAACAGCGGGCCGTAGGGTGCCGGAGCGTTCCCCCACAGCTGGTCGACCGGGGCGGTGAAGGAGTTGTTCCCCAGCTGGAAGGGCCCGTAGAGATACGGGCTCATGTGATGACTGACCATCTCGCCCTGGGCCGCATAGGAATAGACGTCCCGGCTGAAGAGCGGCGCGATGACCAGCATCGGCAACGACCACAGGGCGAAGACCCACATCATCCGCTTGATGGGAACGCCGGGGCACCGGGAGTAGAGGCGGGTCATCCCCCACCACACCCGCATCAGCAGGAGCAGCCCGCCGTAGACGGCGGCCAGCGTGAAATACACGCCCCAGGTGCTGGCGTGCACGGTGCGGGGCACCCCGAAGAACCACACATGGGGCAGTTCGAGCTTGAACGGCGAGCTGGGTAGCGATGCGCCGATGGCGATGGCCACCATGGCGACGAATCCCAACAGGGCGGGCCGCAACACCAGACCCCTCGGTTGGCCCTCGTCCTCCCGCCCGCCGGTCAGGTCCTCCGAGGTGGACGCGGGGCGATCCCGACGCTGGCGCCGGGATCCGATGAACGAGTCGACGAAGCGCAACCCGGTCCGGTAGACCTCCAGGCCGAGCAGGGGGAGACCGGTGGGCACGGGCTCGAGTGGGAAGGGCCGGTCGTCCCCGTCGACCTCTGGTGCCCGCATCTCGGATGGCATGAGGTTTCGGGGCTTCTCCTCGGTCGGACTGCCGACACCAGTCAATTCCGTCTGGTTGCGTGGAACCCGTCCCGGATCCCGCAATTGGTCAACGTTTGCGGACACCCGACCCGGGCCCGCCGCACCGCGACAACACCGGCACCGCAATCATTCCGTAACTTCATTGTAACCAAGCGCAGGTCCTGATCAAGTCACCTGATGAGGACGGGTGTGGAGTCCGAGGACCTCCGGGAGGCCCCGGGCCGCCGTCGGGTTGCGTCGGCGCTCGGGCTCCGGTGGCGGCGTCGGACCCATGGTCCCCGCCGCCACCGGGCAACTCCTGCGGTGGGCCGGGAAGGATTCGAACCTTCGAAGGCAGAACCGGCAGATTTACAGTCTGCTCCCTTTGGCCGCTCGGGCACCGACCCGCAGGGCGGAAGGATATCGCCTGGTGCGGCGCTACTGTTTCGGCATGCCCACCTTCGATGTCGTTTCCGAAGTTGACATGCAGGAAGTGCGGAACGCGGTCGACCAGGCCAACCGCGAAGCGGCCACCCGATTCGACTTCAAGGGGACCGATTCCTCCATCGAGCTCTCCGACAAGGAGCTGCTCCTCTCCTCCTCGACCGAGGATCGGCTCCGCGCCCTCTACCAGGTCCTGCAGGAGAAGCTGGTCAAGCGGGAGGTATCGCTCAAATCCTTCGATGTCGGCAAGGTGGAGGAGGGATCCCGCGGCTCCGCCCGTCAGAAGTTGACCATCCAGGCCGGTATCTCCTCCGATCACGCCAAGAAACTCAACAAATTCATCAAGGATCTCGGACTCAAGGGCGTGAGCTCGCAGACCCAGGGTGATCAGCTCAGGGTGAACGGGAAGAAGCGGGATGATCTGCAGGCGGTGATCGCCGCATGCAAGGCCGAGGATTTCGGCATCCCGCTGCAGTTCACCAACTTCCGGGACTGAATCTCCGGGGTCGGGGGTCCGCCGGACCCGCCCGGCGACCGGTCAGGCGGCCTCGACCAGTTCGTCGAGCTCCTCCAGTGGATGGACCCGGAAGAGACGGTTGAAGACCATGTACTTGAGCGCCCAGAAGATCCCGAATGAGACAACGTTCGCCGCCAGCACCAGCACCGTCTGGTCGAAATGGCTCAGGTGGTGGGCCTCGCCGATGTGACGGGCAATGGCGGCACCGAAGATCGACACCACCACGCCGATGGCCGACATGGCCCAGAACGGGACGATCTCCTTCACCAGGTGGGACCGTCCGCCCTTGCCCCAGACCCATTTGCGATTGAGGTAGTACGAGGGGACCACGGCCACCACGTTGGCGATGATCGTGCTCCAGATGGGGCCGGCCAGGTGGAGGACCCCGAACACCAGGGCCAGCACGGCGAAGGAGACCACCGTGGACACCACCGACACCATCGAATAGCGGAACAGCTGCTTGGCCTCCGGCGTATCCCGCTTCTGCCACAGATGAATCGCTCGGGTGGACAGTCCGCTCACCGGAGCAACTCTAGCGGCGATGGATCCGGGGCCCCAGTTCGCCCCGGTTCGACCGCCTGACCGTCCATTCACACCGCATTGGCACGGGCAACAGCCCCGATCCACGACGCGCTCGGCTTCGGTCGGCGCTCGAAGGTCTCGTGGTCGACGGCGACCATGCCGAAGGTCGGGCCATAGCCGAGCACCCACTCGAAGTTGTCCAGAAGGCTCCAGTAGAAGTACCCGCGCACATCGATCCCGGCGTCGAGGCATCGCCCCACACCGTGCAGTGCCCGTCCCACGTAGTCGATCCGAGCGACGTCGTCAGCGGTGCCGATGCCGTTTTCGGTGACGTAGACCGGCAGCCCGCCTGTCTTGTCCCAGGCCCGGCGGATGGTTCCCTCGAGCGCCTCGGGCCAGAATTCGTACCCCATCTGGGTGACCGGCACCCCCTCCTCGCCGCCCAGGGCGCCGTTGGGACCGACCCTCATCCGGGTGTAGGTCTGGACACCGATGAAGTCGTCGCCCTCGGTCGCCTCGAGGAACACATCCTCGGACGGCTGCCGGATCCGCCCGAGCCACTCCTCCCCTCCGGGCTGGAGTTGATAGTCGGTCATGGAGAGGGTGAGTCCGACAGGGAATTCGCCGGGTCCCGAGCGGATGGCGTCGACACCTTTCCGGTGGGCATCGACCAGAGCATCGTTGACCGCGATCCTCCGGGGCCGGTCCCGCACCCTCGGTGGGAACAGCCCGAGGCGCCACCCCATGGTCGCCACCACGTTCGGTTCGTTGAGGGTGGCGGCCATGCCGATCAGATCGCCCATGTGGGCGGTGGCCCGTTCACAGAAGCGGGCGAAGCGGTCCGCCGCCCGGGGAGCCTCCCAGGTCCCCACCGCGGCCAGCCAGCGGGGATGGGTGAAGTGGTGGAAGGTGACCACCGGCGTGACGCCCTGCTCGCGGCAGGCCGCGGCCATCCGCCGGTAGTGGTCCAGTGCGACACGGGAGAACTCACCCTCCTCCGGTTCGATCCGGCTCCACTCGAGCGAGAACCGGTACGACGAGAGTCCGAGTCCGGCCACCAAAGCGATGTCCTCCTCGAACCGGTTGAACGAATCGCAGGCGTCTCCACTGACATCGGCGCAACCCGACGTGGGATCGTGCTCGAAGACCCACCAGTCGTTGTTGACATTGCCACCCTCGATCTGGTGGGCGGCGGTTGCCGTCCCCCAGACGAAGTGGTCGGGAAAGACGGTGTCGGGCATGCCGGGAACCGTAGCGGGGTCGCCCGGCCCCCGTCGGGTGCCGGAGCCCGGGCCACGCGTCGGGGCATCCCGCCAGCTGGCAGGATAGGGAGGTGAGCGAAGACCTCGACTTTCTGGTCGACCTGCTCGACCTCGAGTCCATCGAAGTCAACATCTTCCGCGGGATGAGCCCGAACGAAGACCGGCAGCGGGTCTTCGGTGGTCAGGTGGCGGCGCAATCCCTGATGGCGGCGGGACGGACCGTGGACAACGGCCGGCCCCACTCGCTGCACGCCTATTTCCTGCGACCGGGTGACCCTACCGTTCCCATCCTCTACGAGGTGGACCGCATCCGCGACGGGAAGTCGTTCACCACCCGCCGGGTGGTGGCCATCCAGCACGGCCGGGCCATCTTCAACATGTCCACCTCGTTCCACGTCGACGAGCCGGGGCTGTCCCATCAGTTCCCGATGCCCGACGTTCCCGATCCCGAGGACCTCGACACCCTGGCCACCAGGCTCGAGCCCTACCGGGAGGCCCTGGGGGACTGGTTCTCCCGGCCCCACCCGATCGATCAGCGGCACATCGGCGAACTGCCGTTCAGCCACGGGGCGGGCAAGAAGCCGGTGCAGCGGCTGTGGATCCGGGCCGACGGGACGCTCCCCGACGATTCGCTGCTCCACGCGTGCATTGCCGCCTACGCCTCGGACATGTCACTGTTCGACACCATGCTGGCTCCCCACGACGTCAGGTGGGAGGACGCCGACTTCATGGGAGCCAGCCTCGATCACTGCATGTGGTTCCACCGCCCGTTCCGGGCCGACGAGTGGCTGCTCTATGACATGGACAGCCCGTCCGCCTCCGGTGCCAGGGGACTGGCCAGAGGGTTCCTGTTCACCAGGGAGGGGGAGCTGGTCGTCTCCATGGTCCAGGAAGGGCTGATGCGGCTGTCCAAGCGGCGGACCGGCGCCTGACCGACTCCGGACACCCCGGAGGAGGCGAGTTCAGCGGGCGCTGATGGGAACGTAGTCGCGGGCGTCGTCGCCGACGTAGAGCTGGCGGGGCCGGGCGATCTTCGAGTCCTGATCGAGCATCTCCTGCCAATGGGCCAGCCAGCCCGCGGTGCGGGGGATGGCGAACAGCACCGGGAACATCTCGAGAGGGAAGCCCATCGCCTGGTAGATCAGTCCGGAGTAGAAATCGACATTCGGGTACAGCTTGCGGGAGAGGAAGTAGTCGTCCGACAGGGCGATCTCCTCCAGCTTCAGGGCGATGTCCAGCAGGGGGTTCTTTCCGGTGATCGTGAACACCTCATCGGCCGTCCTCTTGATGATCGTCGCTCGGGGGTCGTAGCTCTTGTAGACGCGGTGCCCGAAGCCCTGGAGCCGCCCCCCTGATCCCTCCTTCACCGAGGCGATGAAGGATTCGACGTTGTCCATCGACCCGATTTCGGTGAGCATCCGTATGACGGCCTCGTTGGCCCCGCCGTGCCGGGGACCGTAGAGGGCGGCGGCGGCGGCGGCGCAGGCCGAGTACGGATCGACGTGCGACGAACCCACCACCCGCATGGCCGTGGTCGAGCAGTTCTGCTCGTGATCGGCGTGGAGGATGAAGAGCACATCGAGCGCCCGGGCGAGGACCGGGTCGGCTTCGAACCGCGGTTCGGCGATCTTCCACATCATGGACAGGAAGTTCGACGTGAACGGAAGTGAATTGTCCGGATAGACGAAGGGCATGCCCACGCTGAACCGGTGGGCGGCGGCGGCCAGAGTCGGCATCTTTGCGATGAGCCGGATGATCTGCTTGTTCCGGGATTCGACGTCGAAGATGTCCTTGGCGTCACCGTAGAACGTGGACAGGGCGGCCACTGCGGAGACCAGCATTCCCATCGGATGGGCGTCGTAGTGGAAACCTTCGAGGAAGCGTTTGCGTACATTCTCGTGGATGAAGGTGTGGAGCGTGATCTCCCGCTCCCAGGTTTCGAACTGATCCGTGGTCGGGAGCTCGCCGTTCAGCAGGAGGTAGGCCACCTCGAGATAGGTCGAGTCCTCGGCCAGTTGCTCGATGGGGTAGCCCCGGTAGCGGAGGATGCCCTCGTCGCCGTCCAGATAGGTGATCGAGCTCTCGCACGCCGCCGTCGAGACGAACCCCGGATCGTAGAACCAGACCCCTGGGAGCAGCTTTGACCACTGCGCAGCGGAGATGCCCCCGTGTTCGAAGGGGATCTCGAGGGACTCGCCGTTGCGGTTGTCGATGATCGTGATGCTCTCAGCCACTGATCCCCAAACCCTTCTGTCGTCCGGCTTGCCGGCCCTGTCCTCCCAATCCTAGATCGACACCCCCGGCCCCTGACCAACCGGCAGGCAACGGATCAGGGGTCCGGAGAGAGGTCCGCCGAGGCACCGGCCACTGGCCGGAGCCCGCCCGTCATTTCGAGATCTGGATGAGGAAGGTCTGGGATGCGCCCACCGGGTTGGCCTGGGGAGGAACGGCGACGGTGACGGCGAGCTCGTACAGGTGGCCGCCGGCCACCGGTAACGGGGGCAGCGAGAGGGCGACGGACGATCCCGATCTCAGAGTGATCCTGGTGTGGGTGGTGCCGCCCCGTTTGCCGGCCGGGGGGGCCGAGGTGCCCACGGGTATGTACGGGATGACCGTCTGGGTCACCACCGCCCCGGTCTCGACCACCGTGCCGCAGTTGGTCACCGTGATCGCCGCCGCCAGGGTCCGGGTGGGCGGGAGGACGAGAGGCGTCGGACCGGGGACCGCCGACTGGGGCGCACCACAACTGTCGCCCACGATGCCGTCCCCGGCCGCTCCTACTGGCGATGGTGTCGCCGGTGGGACCGCCGGGGGCAGCAGACCCGCCGAGGTGATGACCAGCTGATGGAACGGGACCAACGCCTGCGAATCGTGGAGAGCCGACGCCGAGGCGGCCAGCTGGGTCGGTCCCAGGGGCGAGTCCGCCGCCGGGGCGGTCACCCAGACCGAAGGCGGCAGATGCACCCGGATTCGCTGTCGTCGGATGGAGGCGAGCAGGTTCCGGTAGCTGGCATCGGCATGTTGGAAGAGCAGGCCCGCCGCCCCCATCGCCGCCGACGCCCGGGGAATCGAGATCATCGGCGCCGAACCGCCCTGCGGGGACGTGGTCGGCGCTCCGGCGATTGGCAGTGGCTCCATGCCCAGCAGCCGGTCGACCGTGGTGCGGAGATCGGATGTCGCCCGCAAACGGTCGGACATCACCTCGGTGAAGCGCGAACTCACGGTGCCGGTCGGGTAGGGAGGGACCAGACCGGCCGCCTCCGATGCCTGTTGTGAGGCCGCCGCCACCGCCTGATCGAGACCCACTTGGATCCGGTTTCTCGCCGTCATCGGAACCGGCGTGTTGGGCAGCTCTGCCGCCTTGCCCATCAAGGTGGCCAGTTCCGCGCCGGTCCGGGTGGAGGCATCGGCGACCCGGGAGGCCATGGCGCCGTATCCGGTGTTTATCTCCGTCCGGTAGTCCCGGGACTGTGCCGGGATCTCGAGCAGGGAGCCGATGGCCAGGCCGGCGGTGACGGCAATCAGAAGGGCGAGAAGGACGACCCGGCTCCGGCTGCGCCGCGCTGCGGCGCGGCCGCGTCTCCGTCGGTCCCTCGGCACCCCGAGGACGATAGTGCCAGTCGCCGATCGTGAATCCTACGGCCAGCCCGTCAGAGGCCCGAGCCGACCCCACCCGTCTCCCCTGCCGCCGACGGTCAACGGGACGCAAGGCGGCGACGAGGCGGCGGGCGAACGACTAGGCCGAGTGGGGATCGCCGAGGGGCACGCCGTTGCGAATTTCCCGAAGCGCCTCCGAGGGGGCCTCTTCGGCCGATTCGTCCACAGGCTCGGCCAGGCCGAGCAGATAGGGACGCTCCAGCGCCGGCGCGCTCAGCTCGGGTGACTGGAGAGGTCGGGTCATGGTGTCGACCGGCTGCGGGTGCGGCAGTTCCTTCTCCCCGACCGCGACCACGCCTTTTTCGGCGAATCGCCGGGCCGTGACCAGGACCCGGCTCTCCAGCGAGCCGACCGCCCGGTTGTAGGCGTCGACCGCGCTGTTCAGCCCCTTCCCCACCCCCGAGAAGTGCTCGCCCAGCACCGACAGCCGCTGATAGAGCAGGGCCCCGTCCCGCTGGATCTCGCGGGCGTTTTCGGCCAGGGCGTCCTGTTGCCAGCCGTAGGCCACGGCCCGGAGAAGGGCGATGAGTGAGGTGGGGGTGGCCAGGAGGACGTGATTGGCCACGGCGTGCTCCATGAGCCCCGGCTCGTGCTCGAGAGCTGCGGTCAGCAGCGGATCGCCCGGGATGAAGGCCACGACGAACTCGGGAGACGGGTCCACGCGCTTCCAGTACTCCTTCTTCGAGAGCGCGTCCACGTGCGCCTTCATCTGCCGGCCGTGGCTGGCCAGGTGGGTGAGGCGCACGGTTTCGTCGTCGGCCTCGTTGGCGTCCAGGAAGGCCTGCATGGGAACCTTGGCGTCGACGGCCACGTTCTTCCCGCCCGGGAGGTGCACGACCATGTCCGGCCGCATCCGACCGCTGTCGGCCTCCGAGGTCACCTGCTCGTCGAAGTCGCAGTGCTCGAGCATCCCGGCCATCTCCACCACCCGGCGGAGCTGCAGTTCGCCCCAACGCCCACGGGTCTGGGGTGACCGCAGGGCCGACACCAGGTTGCGGGTCTCCTTCTGCAATTGGTCGTGGGACGTGGAGAGGTGCTTCATCTGCTCGGTCAGGGTCGTATAGGCGCGCTGTCGTTCGACCTCGAGCCGCTGCATGCCCTCCTCGTACTTTCCGAGCTGATCGCCGATGGGCTTGAGCAGTTGCTCGATGGCCTCCTGCCGTTTGGCCAGCTCTCCGTCGGCGGCTCGGCGGGTCTCGTTGAGCTTGGTGTCGGCGAGCTGGAGGAACTGCTCGTTGTTCTGTTGGAGGGCGAGGGTGGACAGGCGGGCGAATTCCCCGGTCAGCTGCTGGCGCGTCTCGGTCAGGCCTGCCGCTCGCTCGGCGGCGCCGCAACGCTCATGTTCGAGCTCTGCGGTCAGGCGGGCCGAATCGGACCGGAGTGCGGTCAGCCGCTCCTGCTGGGCGGCCGCCTCGGTGCGCACCGCCAGCAGGTCGGCGGTGAGCGTCCGGTTCAGATCCGATGCATCGCGCAGGCGTGCCTCGGCCGTCCTCGCCACCGTCACCTGATCGGCACGGACCAGGAGTCCCACCACCACGCCCAGGGTGACGCCGGCGACGAGCCCGACAATGACTCCGGTGATCATGAGCTGTCCTCCTCGGGGGCCACCTGGCCCATCGGTGGCCAGCGTACCGAGGGGGTGTATCAAATCCGGGGACCGCCGGTCCCCATGGGCACCGACCGGCAACACCGGGCCGGAGGCGCCCGATGGTCCGTGTGCCAGCATGGGCGCGTGCATCGTGTGGTGATCGTGGGCGCTGGTTTTGCGGGGCTGTCGGCGGCGAGGACCCTCGTCGGCCAGCCCGTCGACGTGACGATCGTAGACCGCCGCAATTTCCACACCTTCCAGCCCCTGCTCTACGAAGTGGCCACCGCCGGTCTCGAATCGGGTGACGTGGCCTACCCGATTCGGGCCATCTTCGGGCGGGCGGACAATGTCGCCTTCCGGTTCGCCAGGGTGACGGGCGCCGACTGGGATCGCCGGCACGTGATCCTCAACGGAGCCGACCCCCTCCCCTTCGATTCGCTCATCGTGGCCAGTGGGGCGACGGCCAAGTTCTTCGGCATCGACGGGGCCGGCCAGTTCAGCTTCCCCCTCTACACCCTCACCGATGCCCGGAATCTTCGCGACCACGTGCTGCGCCGGCTCGAACAGGCCGACGCCGATCCGTCGCTGGTCGCGGAGGGTGCCCTCAACTTCGTGGTCGTCGGAGGCGGGCCCACCGGAGTCGAGGTGGCCGGGGCCCTGGCCGAGTTGCTGGACGTCGCCGTGCGTCACGACGGCTTCCGGTTCCCGCCCGGCGCGTCCCGGATCATCCTGGTCGACGGATTGGACAGACTGCTGACGGCGTTCAAGCCGTCCGCCTCCTCCTACACCGCCCGGACTCTCCAGCACCGCGGGATCGAGCTGCGCCTGGGCCACATGGTTCGATCGGTCACCAGCACCTACGTCGAGCTCGACAAGGGCGACCGGATCCCCACCCGGACGGTGGTCTGGGCCGGAGGCGTCACCGTGGAAGGCACCGTCGCCTCACACCTGGGCGCGGAAGCCGCCGCCAACGGTCGCCTCGTGGTCGGTGCCGATCTCATGGTGGCCGGCCGACCAGATGTCTACGCCGTCGGCGACGCCGCCGCCGTCCCGTGGGGACCGGGGGCCGATGATCCCGAGAAGATCTGCCCGCAGCTCGCCCAGGTGGCCATCCAGTCGGGCGCCCACGCCGCCCACCAGATCATCAACCGGATCGACGGTCGTCCCACTCTTCCCTTCCGCTACAAGGACAAGGGCATCATGGCCACCATCGGGAGGCGGGCCGCCATCACCCAGTTCCCCAGCGGCCTGCTGGTCAAGGGAACCCTCGGGTGGCTGTCGTGGCTGAGCCTGCACCTCGTCTACCTGGTCGGATTCCGGAACAAGCTCATCGTGCTGGTCAACTGGTCGTGGCGGTACCTGTCGTGGGGATCGGGACCTCGGGTCATCGTGGGCGACGACCTGGAGCTGACCGAGGTGGCGGCCGAACCGGGGCAGGAATCGCAGCGTCCGTCCCCGGGCTGACGGCGCCGCGGGGTGGGGGTACGGTGATCGTTGTGGACGACCCGCTCGAGCAGATCGACCGAAAGGTCCTCCAACTGTTCGCCCTGGTGGGCGAATCGGTGTCCGGAGCCACCCACGCCCTCCTGTCGGGGGACCGCGAGGCAGCCAAGTCGCTGGCCGACCGCGACGAAGTCGTGGACACGCTCTATCACGACATCGAACACCTCACCATGCAGCAGCTGACGGTGGCCGGGATCACGTCGCCGCACGATCTCCGGTTTCTGGTCACGGTCATCAGGATGCTTCCCGACCTCGAGCGGAACGGTGATCTGGCCGAGCACGTGGCCCGCCGGGCCGCCCGGGGGCTCGGTGGGGAGTTGTCCGCCCGGAGCCGCGGACTGGTGGAACGGATGGGGGAAGTGGCCATCCACATGTGGCGGGCCACCACCGACGCCTATGCCGAGCGGCAGCCCATGGCCGCCTCGGTGGTGGACACCCTCGACGACGAAATGGACGACCTGCACGTCAGCCTGACGGTGGAAGTGGTCGCCGGGACGATGCCGCTGCCGGTGGCCGTCGAGCTGGCCATGGTCGCCCGCTTCTACGAGCGGTTCGGCGACCACGCCGTCAATCTGGCCAAACGGGTCGCCGTCCTGGCCCCGACAACCGGCGCTGCCCTGTAGCCGACCGGGGGTGGCGGATCGGGGTTCAGCCCACGGCGCCCAGCGCCACCAACGCCTCGGCAATCTGCACGGCGTTGAGGGCGGCCCCTTTGCGCAGGTTGTCGCCGCTCATGAACAGGGCCAGGTGGTTACCCATGTCGTCGGCCCTGCGGATGCGGCCGACCAGGGTGGGGTCCTTCCCGGCGGCATGGAGGGGTGTGGGCACGTCGGCGAGCTCGACCCCGGGCACGCCGGTCAGGAGGGCGGTGGCCCGCTCGGGGCTCAGGTCCCTCGAGAACTCGGCCACCATGGCGTGGGAGTGACCGGTGAACACCGGCACCCGGACGCAGGTACAGGTGACGGCCAGGTCGGGGATGCCCAGGATCTTGCGGCTCTCGTTCCGGAATTTCTGTTCCTCGCTGGACTCGTTCGAGCCGTCCCCGACCAGATGGCCGGCCATGGGGATCACATTGTGGGCGATGACGTCGGGGAAGACGTCGAACGCCGGGTACTCCACCGCTCCACCGTCGAAGGTGAGGGCGGCAGCACCCTCCACCGACTTCAGCAACTGCTCCTCGAGCTCAGCCACCCCGGCCAGACCCGAGCCGGAGACAGCCTGGTAGGTGGCCACGATGAGCCGCTCGAGGCCGGCTTCCTCATGGAGGGGCCTGAGGACGGGCATGGCCACCATGGTCGTGCAGTTCGGGTTGGCCACGATGCCCTTCGGGATCGACGCCAGCGCGGCGGCATTGACTTCGGGGACCACCAGGGGGACCTCGGGATCCATGCGCCACGCCGACGAGTTGTCGATGACGATGGCGCCGGCGGCGGCGAACCTGGGGGCCAGTTCGGTCGAGGCCGCGGCCCCACCGGAGAACAGGGCGAGATCCAGGCCGGTCGGGTCGGCGGTGGCCGCGTCCTCCACCACGACCTGGCGACCCTGGAAGTGGATCCGACGCCCGGCTGACCGGGAGGAGGCGAACAGCCGCAGGTCGTCGAGCGCGAACCCCCGTTCATCGAGAACGGACAGCATGACGGTCCCGACCTGGCCGGTGGCTCCGATCACCCCTACGCGCATGGGCGCCATTCTACGGGTCCGGCGCGCTACGGGTCGACGGTCCACATCCTGGCGTGGGGCGACCTGCCCTTCCCGCGGGCCGGCTGACGCTCAGGCGAGGTCGAATGCGGCGTGGAGGGCCCGGACCGCTGTCCTCGGCGGCGGAGGAGCGGACCATGCACGAGATCCGGATCGACGACGTGGAGATCATCTCGATGTTGATCCCCCGGGCGGCGAGTGTCTCGAAGGTGAGGGCGGTCACCCCGGGATGGGTCTTCATCCCGGCACCCACCAGTGAGACCCGGGCCACGTCGGCGTCGCTGTTGACACCGACGGCACCCAGCTCGGAGACCAGTCCCTCGCACACCTCGGTGCTGACGGCCAGGTCGTAGCCGGGCACGGTGAAGGAGATATCGGTCGTCCCGTGCAAGGAGGTGTTCTGCACGATCATGTCCACGTTCACGTTCCGGTCGGCCAGCCCGCGGAACAGCTGGGCCGCCAGCCCGGGCCGGTCGGGCACGCCGATGACCGTCACCTTGGCCTCGGTGACGTCATGGGTGACGGCAGTGACGATTGCCTGCTCCATGCTTGCATCCTCCTCGACGACCCAGGTACCGGGCTCCCAGGTGAAGCTCGAACGTACATGCAGCGGAACATCGTGATTGCGGGCGAACTCCACCGACCGCAGGTTGAGCACCCGGCCCCCGGTGGCGGCGATCTCGAGCATCTCCTCGTAACTGACCCGGGCCAGCTTCCGGGCCTCGGGCACGATGCGGGGATCGGTGCTGAACACCCCGGAGACGTCGGTGTAGATCTCGCAGGCGTCGGCCGACAGCACGGCGGCGAGGGCCACCGCCGTTGTGTCCGAGCCCCCGCGTCCGAGCGTGGTCACGTCCCGTTCGACCGACATCCCCTGAAACCCGGCGACGACGGGCACCCCGCCGCCGGCCAGCGTCGCCCGCAGCCGGTCCGCCTTGACCTCCACGATCTTGGCCCGGGTGTGGACGGCATCGGTGATGATCCCGGCCTGGCTGCCCGTGAACGAGGTGGCCTCGACTCCGAGCTCGGCCAGGGCCATGCACAGGAGCGACATGGAGATCCGCTCGCCCGAACTGAGCAGCATGTCCACCTCGCGCATGGGCTGGACCGAACTGACGTCGGCCGCCAGCCGGATCAGCTCGTCGGTGGTGTGGCCCATGGCGCTGACCACCACCACCACGTCGTCACCCGAGCGGCGGGTCCGGGCCACGTGATCGGCCACGGCCCGAATGCGCTCGGCGTCGGCGACGGAGGTCCCGCCAAACTTTTGTACCACCAGCGACATGGGCCACAAGGCTACAGGGGCAGCCAAAGGCCCCCGTGTGGCCAGCACCAGGCGACACCTGTGGCCGGTGCAGGAGCGGCTACCCTGATCCCCCGTGCCCACCGAGAAGCGTCAGCGCCAAAAAGCCGGCAGGCAGGCCCGACTGGCTGAAGAGCAGAAAGCTCAGAAACGGAAGCGGGCGCTTCGGCGAACCATCACCATCGTCATCGTGGCCGCCGTCGTGTTCGGCATCTCCTACGCCATCTTCAAGCCCTCCAAGCAGTCGAAGACGGCAGCCACCTCCTCCACCAGCACGACGTCGGCGTCGACCACGACGACCAAGCCGGCTCCGCCCGGAGGCTCCGGCAACAAGAGCCTGGCCGCCATCACCACCTCGGCGGACTGCCCGGCCGACTTCTCCGCCACGCTCAACAAGCCGGCCTGGACGTCGCCCCCGCCGATGACCATCGACCCCTCCAAGACCTACACGGCCACCGTCACCACCGACGTCGGAAGCTTCGCCATCCAGCTCGACTCGAAGGCGGCACCCAAGACGGTGAACAACTTCGTCTTCCTGGCCAAGCAGCACTTCTACGACTGCATCGTCTTCCACCGGGTCATCCAGACGTTCATGGACCAGACCGGGGACCCGACGGGAACCGGCGACGGCGGGCCCGGGTACCAGTTCGTCGACGAGCTTCCCAAGACGGCGAGCCCCCAGTACCCGATCGGGTCGGTGGCCATGGCCAACTCCGGACCGAACACCAACGGGAGCCAGTTCTTCGTCGTGACCGGGCCGGAGGGCGAGAGCCTGGCTCCGAGCTACTCGCTGTTCGGCAAGGTGGTCTCGGGGATGGACGTCCTCGACAAGATCAACTCCGGGGGTTCGGCCGCCAGCAGCAGCACCGGTACACCGGTCACGCTCCACCGCATGGTGTCGGTGACCGTCTCGGAGTCCTGACCGGGTCTCCGGGACCGGCCGCGACCCCGGAACCTCCACCAGCACACCGCCCACCCACCCACGACACGAGGAGTAGCGCCATGGCCCCAGAAATTCCGGCAACGGACGGTTCGAGCCCGAAGACACAGCGTTTCGACGGACCTCCGCCCATGGTCATCGACCCGGCCAAGCGGTACAGCGTCGAGGTGGTGACCTCCAAGGGCGCCCTGACCATCGCCCTGGACGCCGCCGCGGCGCCGAAGACCGTCAACAACTTCGTCTTCCTGGCCCGCTGGCACTACTACGACGGGATCGTCTTCCACCGCATCATCCCGGGGTTCATGCTGCAGGGCGGGGACCCGGAGGGATCGGGCCGGGGCGGCCCCGGCTACCGGTTCGACGATGAGCTCCCCGCCCCCGGTCGGTACGAAATCGGGTCCCTGGCCATGGCCAACGCCGGGCCCAACACCAACGGGAGCCAGTTCTTCATCGTCAGCGGGCCCGACGGTACCGCGTTGCCGCCGAGCTACTCGCTCTTCGGCAAGGTGGTCAAGGGACTCGACGTGGTCAAGGCCATCGAGTCGGTGGGCAGCCGGTCGGGGAAGCCGTCCGAGGACGTGGTCATCGAATCAGTGACCGTCACCGAGGCCGACTGACCGGCGCTCAACCCGGGAGCGCGCCGAGACCGGCCTCGGCCCGGGCGCCATCGAGGAAGACGGTCACCTCGCCGATCCCCGCCGAACGCCAGACGCCATCGGGCTGGCGGATGAGGGCTGTGCCTTCGGGGATGCCGGCCACCGGGGTCCCGAGGGGGGCCAGTTGGACCGAGCGGTGGAGCTTCTCGCCGTGCTCGTCCTCGTGGATATCCCCGAAGTGTGGAACCACGGCCAGACCGCTCAACAGCCCGAGCCCGATGGTGAGGCCGCCTCCCCGGGCGTCGACCATCGGGTCGGTCAGGGCCATAGCCGCACCCGACGAGCCGACCACGACGGCACCCTCCTGCCAGGCAGCCACGAGGGCCTCCCACACCTTGGAGTGCTTCAGCACGCTCCGCAGATGCATCGGAGAACTGCCGCTCAGATAGATGAACCGGGCTCCCCGCATGACCGCGGCCGCACCCGGGTCCTCGGCGTCGGCCCGGGACAGGACCATCAAGCCCTCCACCCGTCCACCGATCGGGCCGAACCATTCGCCGGCCTCGACCACCAGGCGCTCGGGGTGCTCGTAGGCCGCCGCGGTGGGCAGGACCAGCACTTCGTCCGAACCGGAAGCGGCCAGGAACTCGGCGTCGAACGTGCATCCGGCTCGCCATTCGCCGCCGCCGACCAGAGCCAGGATGCCGGGGGTCGTCTCCATGGGGGCAACTGTAGAGGTCGTTCCGGGGTGTCGCGAAGGACTGGACGACCGGATCGAAGGGATCAGTCCAGGGCGTCCGCCGCCGACCGCCGCATCAAGCGGCCCATGGCGTCACAGACCTCGGTGGCCAGGGCCAGGGAGTCGGGCAGCATCCCCATGACCATGAACCCGTGGACCTGGTCGTCGTAACAGCGGTACTCGACCGCGACGCCGGCCTTGCCGAGTACCTCGGCGTACCCGGCCCCGTCGTCCCGGAGCGGGTCGAAGCCGGCGGTCACCACCAGCGCCGGCGCCAGATCGTGATGGTCGTCGGCCAGCAGAGGCGACACCCTCGGGTTCTCCCACTGCGAGCGGTCGGGGACGTAGCAACTCCGGAAGTACTCCATACTCTCGGTGGTGAGCATGAATCCTTCGGCCATCGACCGCGCCGACCCCGAGTCGAAACGGGCATCGAGGGCGGGGTAGACCAACCCCTGGGCCACCGGGGCGGGGACGTCCGATCCGCCGCCCGGGCCCCCACGGGTCTCCATGGCCACCACGGCAGCGAGATTTCCGCCGGCGCTGTCACCCATGACCCCCACCTGGCCCTCGGCGTGACCCACCTCGTCGCTGTTCCGCTGCACCCAGGCGTAGGCCTCGAGGGCGTCGTCGACGGCTGCTGGGAACGGGTCCTCGGGAGCGAGCCGGTAGGCCACGGCGACCACGATGCAGCCACTGGCGGCAGCCAGCAGACGACAGGACGAGTCGTGGGACTCGAGGTCGCCGGTCACCCACCCGCCGCCGTGGAAGTAGACGATGGCCGGAGGACGGATCCTCCCGATGCCGGTACCGAACTGCCGGTAGATCCTGACCGGGATGGCCGTGGAGCCGCCCGGCGTGCGGATCACCCGTCCGGTGGCGTGGACATCGGTCCGTACCGGCATGGCCAGCCGGGCCACCCGGGTGAGCTGGGAGCGCATGGTCGCCGGATCACCGGCTCTCCCGTCGGAGTCGCCCGGGAACCGGCGGGCCAGCTCGAGCAGGGCCTGGGTGTTCCGATTGAGCACCCGGCCGTCCGCCTCCACCGGCTCGGAGGCGCCCAGGGCGGCCAGCACGAGGTCGGGACGGGAGAACATCGAAGCACCGAGTCGGGTGGGCAGGCGCCAGTGCTCGTCGGCCCGCTGCAGGCGGCGGTTGTAGAGCACCCGGTTGCGCGTCCGCCGCCAGGGCGGCCCCGCCGAACCGCCGGGCGCACCCGTGGGCACCGGTGGCGGCCCGGCGGCCTGGGACCGGGACGCCGTCTTGGTCCGGGACACGGCCTTGGCCGCAGCCCTCGGCCGGGCCCGCTTGGGCGTGGCCTTGGCCGGCCCGGATGGCCGAGCCGGGTCCTTCCGCCGGGACCGGGAAGGGACGGATTCGGGGGTGCCGCTGGCGTCTTCCATTGGCTCCATCGTGTCGGGAGGTACGGCGAAAGGCAAACATACCCAGCGACGATGGCCGGGAAGACCGCCCTGAGCAGCACGGGACCGGCACCCATTAACATGCTCCCCCATGTCAATCGCTCGCGTGGGAATCGTCGGATCAGGGATCATGGGATCGGGAATCGCCGAAACGGCCGCCGTCAACGGATTCGACGTCGTCCTCCGCTCCCGCAACCAGTCGACCGCCGACGCCACCATCGCCGCCATGGAGAAGTCGCTCAACCGGCAGGTCGAGAAGGAGAAGTTGACCGAAGCCGAGCGGGACAAGGCGCTCTCCCGGGTCACCGGCACCTCGGATCTGGGGGCGCTCAAGGACGTCGACCTGGTCATCGAGTCGGTGGTCGAGGATCTCGCCATCAAGAAGGAGCTCTTCAACGAACTCGACCGGATCACCGGCGACGGCACCATCCTGGCCACCAACACGTCCACGCTCCCGGTGATCGAGCTGGCCATGCAGACGGGCCGGCCCGACAAGGTCTGCGGCGTCCACTTCTTCAATCCCGCCCCCATGATGGCCCTGGTGGAGTTGGTACGCCCCCTCACCGCGTCCGACGAGACTCTGGCCGCGGTCCGCCAGTTCGCCGAGGCCTGCGGGAAGACCCCGGTCGAAGTCAAGGACCAGGCCGGGTTCATCGTCAACGCCCTGCTGTTCCCCTATCTGAACAACGCGGTCCGCCTCTACGAGCAGGGGGTGGCGTCGATCGACGACATCGACACCGCCATGAAGGGCGGCTGTGGATTTCCGATGGGTCCGTTCGCCCTACTCGACCTGGTCGGTCTGGACACTTCGCTGGCCATCCTCGACGCCCTGTACGACGAATTCCGTGACCCGAACTACGCAGCCGTGCCTCTCCTCCGGCGGATGGTGGCCGCCGAGCTCCTGGGTCGGAAGTCGGGCCAGGGGTTCCTCGACTACCGGAAGTAGGGAGGGCCGCCGGGCCGGAACGGTTTCCCGGCAAAACGAGAGCGTGTTCTAGTGCATTTCTCACAACGGTGATCCGGGACAACAATGGGGGGATGAGCGACGTGGAACCAGAGCCGGGGCAGGCAGGGGTGAGCGCGGACCCGCCGAAGTCGCCCGTGGTCCGCGACCAGCCGTGGGTCATGCGCACCTACTCGGGTCATTCGACGGCCAGGGCCTCCAACGAGCTGTACCGGACCAACCTGGCCAAGGGCCAGACCGGGCTCTCGATCGCCTTCGACCTGCCCACCCAGATCGGGTACGACCCCGATGCTCCCGAGGCCGTCGGCGAGGTCGGCAAGGTCGGCGTCCCCGTGGCCCACCTGGGCCACATGTCCCAGCTGCTCGATCAGATCCCCGTGGAATCGATGAACACGTCGATGACGATCAACGCCACCGCGGCCTGGTTGCTCGGCCTCTACATCGCCAACGCCGAAGACCACGGCGTGGACCCGATGGTGCTGTCAGGGACCACCCAGAACGACATCGTCAAGGAGTACCTGTCCCGGGGAACCTACATCTTCCCACCCCTGCCGAGCCTGCGGCTCACCGTCGACACCATCGCCTACACGGTGCGCCACGTGCCGAGGTGGAACCCGATCAACGTCTGCAGTTACCACCTCCAAGAGGCCGGAGCCACCCCCTCCCAAGAGGTGGCGTACGCGCTGGCCACCGCCATCGGGGTCCTCGACGCGGTACGGGATTCGGGCCAGATCCCCGACGAGGAGTTCCCCTCGGTGGTCGGCCGGATCTCCTTCTTCGTCAACGCCGGGGTGAGGTTCGTCGAGGAGACCTGCAAGATGCGTGCCTTCACCGGCCTGTGGGAGCGGGTGTGCACCGAACGGTACGGCGTCACCGAGCCCAAGCTGAAGCGGTTCCGCTACGGCGTCCAGGTGAACTCGCTCGGGCTGACTGAGGCCCAACCCGAGAACAATGTTCCTCGCATCGTCCTCGAGTCACTGGGTGTGACGTTGTCCAAACGGGCGCGTGCCCGGGCCATGCAGCTCCCGGCCTGGAACGAGGCGCTCGGCCTGCCGCGACCCTGGGACCAGCAGTGGTCACTCCGCATCCAGCAGATTCTGGCCTTCGAGTCGGACCTGCTCGAGTACGGCGACATCTTCGACGGCTCGGTGGTCATCGAGAAGAAGACCGAAGAGGTGGCCGAGGCGTCGTGGGCCGAGCTGGACAACGTGCTCGATTTGGGCGGGGCGTTCGAGGCCATCGACGAACTCAAGGCCCGCCTGGTGGGGAGTCAGGCCGAGCGGGTCCGGCGTATCGAGACCGGCGAGCTGCAGGTGGTCGGGGTCAACTGCTTCACCGAGACGGCCGAATCCCCCCTCGAGTCCCAGAATGCCCGTTCGGGGTCCGACGGCCAGTCCGGCGGTTCGATCCTGCGGGTCGATCCGGCCGTCGAGTCGGAGCTGCGGGCCGACGTGGAGGCATGGCGGTCGGCGCGCCATCCCGCCCCGGTCCAGCGGGCCCTCGACGAGCTGAAGCGGGTGGCCGAGGGATCGGAGAACATCATGCCGGCCACGATCGCCCTGGCCCACGCCGGCGGGACCACCGGCGAGTGGGCCCGGGCCCTGCGGGAGGTGTTCGGCGAGTACCGGGCCCCCACCGGGGTCAGCGGCGGGGTGGGCCACCGGGGTATCCAGTACCGGGCGGTCCGAGAGCGGTCCCGGGCCATGGCCGAGCGGTCGGGCGGTCCGCCGAAGCTCCTCGTGGCCAAGCCGGGTCTGGACGGTCACTCCAACGGGGCCGAGCAGATCGCCGTGGCCGCCCGCGATGCCGGCTTCGAGGTTGTCTATCAGGGCATCCGTTTGTCGCCGGCGGAGATCGCCGCCGCCGCCCGGGACGAGGATGTCGATGTGGTCGGCATCTCCATCCTGTCGGGGAGCCATCTCGAGCTGGTTCCCGAAGTCGTCGACCGCCTCCGCGCCGCCGGAGTCGAGGCGCCGGTCGTGGTGGGCGGGATCATCCCCGCCGAGGACGCGGAGATCCTGTTGGGCAAGGGAGTGGCCCGGGTCTACACGCCCAAGGACTTCGAGATCGGCCCCATGATGGACGACATGCTCCGTCTGGCCGAGAGCTACCGGACCGGGCTCGTCGCCTGAGTGTCGCGGGCCTCAGGCCCAGGGACGTTGACGGCGGGCCGAGGCCGGCCGCGACCACCATCGACCGCTGAACCGCCACGCCGGCGGCGTTCTCGGTTCCTCGGCAGGCACCAGTCGGGGTCGTCGCCCCACCTGGTCGACCGCCGCGGCCAGGACAGCCAACACTTCAGGATCGATCTCCGGTCGGATGGCGATGCCGGGCACCGGCGCCCCGGTCCCGTGGGCGACCGTCACAGCGGCATGTTCCCGTGCTTGCGCTTGGGCAGGTCCTCGCGCTTGGAGACCAGCAGGGCCAGGCTCCGCACCAGTATCCGGCGGGTCTCCGCCGGGTCGATGACGTCATCGACATACCCGCGTTCGGCCGCGGCATAGGGATTGGCGTACCGCTCCGTGTACTCCTCGACCAGTTCCTTGCGACGACCGATCGGGTCGGCGGCCTCGGCCAGATCGCGGCGGTAGACGATCTCGACCGCGCCCTCGGGCCCCATCACCGCCAGCTCGGCCGAGGGCCACGCGTAGGCCAGGTCGGCCCCGATGGACTTGGAGTTCATGACGACGTAGGCACCGCCATAGGCCTTCCGGGTGATGATCTGGACACGGGGGACCGTCGATTCGCAGTAGGCGTAGAGCAACTTGGCCCCGTGCCTGATGATCCCCCCGTACTCCTGATCGGTTCCGGGCATGAAGCCGGGGACGTCCACGAAGGTGATCAGGGGCACGTTGAAGGCGTCACAGGTGCGCACGAACCGGGCCCCCTTCTCCGACGCGTCGATGTTGAGCACCCCGGCCAACATCTGCGGCTGGTTCCCGACGATGCCCACCGCCCGACCGTCGATGCGGGCAAAACCGCACACCAGGTTCATGGCCCAATGGTGGTTGACCTCGAAGAACTCGCCGTCGTCGACGACGGCCTCGATGACCTTCTTCATGTCATAGGGCTGATTGGGCGAGGCCGGCATGAGATCGATCAATTCCGGGGTGAGCCGGTCGGGGTCGTCCCCCGACACCACCAACGGGGCCTCCTCCAGGTTGTTGGACGGGAGGAAGCTCAGGAGGTAGCGGACGTCGTCGAGGCAGGACTTCTCGTCGGGAGCCACGAAGGCAGCCACCCCCGACTTGGTGGCGTGGCTCATGGCGCCACCCAGTT
Source organism: uncultured Acidimicrobiaceae bacterium (assembly GCA_963837805.1). Taxonomy (GTDB): domain Bacteria; phylum Actinomycetota; class Acidimicrobiia; order Acidimicrobiales; family RAAP-2; genus Bog-756. The sequence continues at coordinate 31,611 of CAWIOU010000013.1, read as the reverse complement.
CCTCGAGGGTGACGTCCTCGCCGGTGACCGTCTTGACCACGTCGGGTCCGGTGATGAACATGTGGCTCGTCCCCTGGACCATGAAGATGAAGTCGGTCATGGCCGGGCTGTAGACCGCGCCGCCGGCACAGGGGCCGAGGATCACGCTGATCTGGGGGATCACCCCCGAGGCCTCGGCATTGCGGTGGAAGATGCCGCCGTAGGAGTGGAGCGAGACGACCCCCTCCTGGATGCGGGCACCGGCCCCGTCGTTGAGGCCGATCATGGGCACGCCGATGGAGGAGGCCAGATCCATCACCTTGTGGATCTTCTCGGCGAACACCTCACCGAGGGCTCCTCCGAACACGGTGAAGTCCTGACTGAACACGCAGACCCGCCGACCCTCGATGGTTCCGAAGCCGGTGATCACGCCGTCGGTGTAGGGGCGGTTCTCCTCGAGCCCCATGCCATGGGCACGGTGGCGGGCCAGCATGTCCAACTCCTGAAACGAGCCGTCGTCGAGCAGGTAGTCGATGCGCTCCCGGGCGGTCATCTTGCCCTTGGCGTGGTGCTTCTCCACCGCCCGGGGCGACCCGGCATTGCGGGCCTGCTCGCGGCGCTCGGCCAGTTCTTCGAGTCGTTGGGTCATCGGGTGATCCATGAGCAGTGAGGCTATCCGACCGGGGCCAGCACCCCAGTCCGCGCCGTCCCAATCAGGACGGCGTGTTGACCCAGTGGGGCCCGCACCACACGTAGATGACCGGGTGGCGCGATCCCGCGCCCAGGTAGGCGACCACGCTCTTGCCGCCGTAGCGGTCCTCCAGCTCGGGATCGAGTGATCCGGCGAAGGAGAACCGGTCGGCGGAGCGGCTCGGCCCGGTCGGACCCCGCTTCCCCCCGGTCCCCTCCCACCGTTCGATCCGGTACACGGCGGCGACCACCTCGCCGGACACGATCGCCGCCCACCGGGGCGACCGGGGGGAGCCGAGGTCGGTCCACCGCCGTCCGATGCGCCAGTCGTGGCGGACCCGGTCGTAAGAGGTGTCGGCGCCGGCCGCCCCCACCCGCAGCAGCACCAGTTGATGGCCGCGCTTGATCTTGGCCCGCTTGGCCAGCAGCGAGCTGACTTCGACGGCGCTCCGGCGCTGGCTGTCCAGTTCGGCCCGGGCCGGCAGCCCGAGGGCGTCATGGGCGGCGGCCTCGACCAGCGAGGCCTCGTGGCCGCTCAACCCGTGACGCAGGATGTCGATGCGCACGGCGCGGTGGTCGGCTTCGATCTCTCGGATGCGATCGAGCATGGGGTACTTCGCCGACAGCTCCTCCGAGGTGACCGATCCCCGGTCCGCTCCGTGGCCGGCCGCCCGAACATGGCGGAAGCAGCGATCGTTCCGGCCCCGGCCGACATAGAAGGGCCGGCCGGTCCTCGGATCGACGAGCAGGTACACGTAGGACCGCAACTTGGCCGAGACGCCCGGCGAGAACCCGGCCGGGGTTCCCTGGCCGGTCGGGGCGGCGACCTGTCCGGGACCAGTGGGAGTCGGCAGCCCGTCGTCGGTGGAGGCGGTCGGCCCGGATGCGGACACCATCGAGGGCACGGGAGCGGGTGGACGGTCCCGGTCGGCGGGGGCGGGAGGCTGGCGACACCGATCGGCGGCACCCCGGCCACCGGAGACCCGTCAGGGGAGGCGACCGGCCCCGCCGCGGCTCTGTCCATCGACGCCGTCACTCACTCCTGCACGAGCTCGATGAGGGTGCCGAACGCACCCTTCGGGTGGACGAAGGCCACCGTGGTCCCGCGGAGCCGGGGCGAGGGGCCTCGTCGATCACCCGGCCACCGTGGTCCTTCACCGATTGGAGGGCCTGGGCGCAATCGGCCACCCGGTACCCGACATGGTGGATCCCCTCACCCTTCTTCTCGAGGTAGGCGGCCACCGTCGAATCCTCCCGGGTGGGTGTCAGCAGTTGGATGTAGCTCTCGGCCACCTGGAGGAGGGCCTCTTCCACCCCGTCCGACTCGACCCGCTCACGGTGGGTCACGGTGGCTCCGAAGGTCTCCGCGTAGTAGGCGATGGCCGCGTCGAGGTCGTTGACGGCGATGGCCACGTGGTCGATCTCGGTCAGCAGTGGTGCGGTCATGGGCGCTCCCCGGTCATCCCTCGTGTCTCCGAAACAGGGTGATCCTGTCCTCACCCACCTGGGCGCGGAATTCAGGATCGTCGATGCCCAGGCCGGCTTCCGGCGCCAGACAGAGCACGCCGATCTTGCCTTCGTGGAGATTGCGGTGCACCTGGTAGGCGGCATCACCGACGTGCTCCAGCGTGTGGACCGCGGAGAGCGGCGGCAGGATCTTTCCCTCGCAGACCAGCTGATTGGCGTCCCACGCTTCCCGGTAGTTGGCGAAGTGTGATCCTTTGATGGTCTTGAGCTTCATCCACAGGTGCCGGTTGTCGTACTCGATCATGTACCCGGAGGTCGCTGCGCAGGTCACGATGGTTCCTCCCCGCCGTGCCGCGAACACCGACGCCCCCATGGTCTGGCGACCCGGGTGCTCGAACACGATGTCGACGTCCTCTCCGACCAGACCGCGGATGTCCTTGCCCAACCGACGCCACTCGGATTCGTCCTGGGTGTGCTCGTCCTTCCAGAAGCGGTAGTTGGCGACCTTGCGATCGATCACCGCCTCCACGCCGAGGTCGTGGAGGAGCTCGACCTTGGCCGGTGACGACACCACGCCCACCGGCGTGCCTCCCCCGTTGAGCACGTACTGGACGGCGTAGGCCCCGAGTCCGCCCGACGCGCCCCAGACCAGAACCTTGTCGCCCTGCTCCATGTGGGCGCCGTTCTTCGACACCAGCATCCGGTACGACGTGGAATTGCAGAGGGCGTTGACCGCGGCCTCCTCCCAGGTGAGATGCGCAGCCTTGGGCATCAGCTGGTTGGCCTTGACCACGGCCAGGTCGGCGAGACCGCCGAAGTTGGTCTCGAAGCCCCAGATGCGCTGATTGTCGGCCAGGATCGAGTCATCGTGGGCAGTCGGGCTCTGGTCGTCGACGTAGTTGCAGTGGACGGTGACCTTGTCCCCCGGCTTCCACAGGCGAACCGCCGACCCGGTACGCAGGACCACCCCGGCGGCGTCCGATCCGACCACGTGGTAGTCGAGCGCGTGCCGTTTGCCCCACCGGCTCTCCTTGCCCAAGCGGTCGAGGAACCCGAAGGTGGGCAGCGGCTCGAAGATCGACGTCCAGACGGTGTTGAAGTTGATGGAACTGGCCATGACGGCCACGTAAGCCTCGTCCGGGGCCAGCTCGGGGACAGGGACCTCGCTCACGTGGAGTGACTTCCTCGGGTCCTTGTCCTCGGATTCGAGGCCCTCGAACATGCCGACCTCGTCGCGGAGCACGAAGGCGGCACGATAGGAATCGGGCAGCGGGATCTCCGCCAGTTCGTCGCCCGACACGCCCGATTGGATGGCTGAGAGGAACTCCTGCATGGGAGGGGAGGATAGCTTGCCGGCATCCACCCGGCCCGGGGAGCCGGGGGCCGCCACCGCCCAGTTGCGGCGGCTGTGGTCGTCCCCTCGGGCCAGGCCGTATCATGGGGCGGTCGTCGTGGCGAACCAGTGGGGAGCGCCGCTTGAACTGGCCGCAGGGCCGCGGAGGACGTCATGCCCGGAACCGTCATCGTCACAGGGGCCCGGACCCCGATCGGCAAGCTTGCCGGAGCCCTCGGCGGGTTCGCCGCCACCGAGCTGGGGGGATTCGCCATCGCCGCCGCCCTCGAGCGGGCGGGCGTGAAGCCCGAGCAGGTCGACTACGTCCTGATGGGTCAGGTGATCCAGGCAGGGGCCGGGCCAGATCACCGCCCGCCAGGCCGCCGCCAATGCCGGGATCCCGATGAGCGTCCCGGCCACCACGGTCAACAAGGTCTGCCTCTCCGGCCTGAACACCATCTACCTGGCCGACCTGATGATCAACGCCGGGGACGCCGAAATCGTCGTGGCCGGCGGCATGGAGTCGATGACCCAGGCTCCCTACCTGCTCCCCGGGGCGCGCGCCGGATACCGGATCGGGGACGGAACCCTGGTCGACTCGATGATGTACGACGGCCTGTTCTGCGCCTTCGACAACTGCGCCATGGGACTCGGGACCGAGCGCTACAACGGTGCCGACGGAGTATCCCGCGAGCGCCAGGACGCCTTCAGCGCCCTGTCCCACGAACGGGCCGCGGCCGCCATCAAGGACGGGAAATTCGCCGACGAGATCGTCCCGGTCAGCGTGCCCCAGCGCAAGGGTGACCCGCTGGTCGTCGACACCGACGAGGGCGTGCGGCCCGGAGACGACGGCGGAGTCGCTGGGCAAGCTTCGTCCCGCCTTCGACAAGAACGGCACCATCACCGCCGGAAACGCGTCCCAGATCTCCGACGGCGCCGCCGCCGTCATCGTGATGTCCAAGGCTAAGGCCGAGGAGCTCGGCGTGTCCCCGCTCGGCGAGCTGATCAGCTACGGACAGGTCGCCGGGCCCGATCCGTCGTTGCTGCTCCAGCCGTCGAATGCCATCGCGGTGGCGCTGGCCAAGGCCGGTCTGACCACGAAGGACATCGACATCTTCGAGATCAACGAGGCCTTTGCCGCGGTCGGGTTGCGCGTCGGGCGAGGCCCTCGGGATCAGCGAGGATGTGGTCAACGTGAACGGCGGCGCCATCGCCCTCGGCCATCCGGTGGGCATGTCCGGCACACGGGTGGCCCTGACCTCCCTCTTCGAGCTCAAGCGCCGGGGCGGGGGTACCGCGGCGGTGAGCCTGTGCGGTGGCGGAGGCCAGGGGGACGCGGCCGTTCTGCGCACCCTCTGACTCGCCGGTCCTCAGTAGGGTGGCTTGAACAGCCCGGCCAGCCGCCCGCACCCGTGGGCGACGTCCTCCCAGGCCCGCACCTCGAGAACCAGTACGGCCAGCGCGCAGGTGGGGAAGCCGTGCGCCTCCAGCACGGCCCGGTCGCTGGCCGGCTCCTCCTCGCCCCGATCGGCCAACAGCTCCCAGACGAGCTGGTACATGGTCGGGTTGTGGCCGACCACGAGGGCGCTGGTGACGCCCTCATCGATCTCGCGGAGGTACTGGAGCACGAGTTCGGTGTCGGCCCCGTAGAGGGAGCTGAACGAATCGATCGGAAGCCGGTTGCCGGTGGCCTTGACGATCAGGTCGGCCGTCTGCTGGGTCCGGACGGCGGCTGAACAGAGGACCAGCTGCGGTGTAGGAACGCCCTCGAGGCCGAGGACCGGGTCCTCGTCGGCCAACCGCTTCCCGAGGGCGGCGGCATCGCGCCGGCCCCGGCCGGTCAGGGGCCGCTCGCGGTCGCTGCCCCCCCACGGTGCATCGGAGGCGGCCTTTCCGTGCCGCAACAGCCACACATGCCGAACGGGACCACTCCTCGGCTTCGGCATGCTCTCATCGTGCCCCAAGTGCGACCGGGGGTGCGGGCCCGGTCAGGCGTCCACCTCCCGCCGACCCTCCAAGGCCCGGCCCAGCGTCAGTTCGTCGGCGTACTCCAGGTCCCCGCCCACCGGCAGGCCGCTGGCGATCCGGGTGACGGTGAGCCCCATCGGCTTCAACAACCGGGCCAGGTACATGGCGGTGGCTTCGCCCTCGAGGTTCGGGTTGGTGCACAGGATGACCTCGGTCACACCCTCCTCCTCGACCCGGACCAGCAGTTCGCGGACGCGGAGCTGGTCGGGACCGATCCCCTCGATGGGGTTGAGCGCGCCCTGGAGGACGTGATACCTGCCGGTGAACTCCCCGGTCTTCTCGACCGACACGATGTCGCGGGGGTCCTCGACCACGCAGACCGACGTGGCGTCGCGCCGGTCGTCGGTGCAGATCGCGCAGAGGCCGCCTTCGGCGACATTGAAGCAACGGGTGCACAGGGTGATCCGCTCCTTGACGGCGATGATCGCCTCGGCGAGGCGCAGCGCGTCCTCGGGGGCCACCTTGAGGAGGTGGAAGGTGATCCGCTGCGCCGACTTGGGCCCGACTCCGGGGAGGCGGCCCAGCTCGTCGATGAGTGATTGCAGCGGGCCGGAGAAGATCGCCACTAGCCCGACCTCCTCGGCACCGGGGAACGCCTTCAGTACCCTGGACTCGGCCGAGTTGTCGATGTCGGCGACCTCGCCGAGCTCGGACTCGTCGAACACGGAGAGGTCCTCGGTCTCCTCGGGGCCCTTCTCCCGCCGGTCCTGCACGGCCCTGGCCGGATCGACATCTGCGGGGCCGCCCGGGGCCTGGGGCGGCGACGTCCGGACCGGGGAAGACGGCGCCGGCCCGGCCGACCCGGCCTGCCCGCCGGCGGATTCGGATCCGGGTACGGGGCCGCCGTCGGTTCCGTCGTCGACCACCAGGACCAGTCCGACCGGCCTGCCGAAATGATCGGCGAGGGCCGACTCGATCTCCCCCCGCACCTCCTCACAGCGGGCGCGGTGAATCTCGTTGGGCAGCCCGAAGACGGCCTTGTCGTCCTCGACGGCCACGAACCGGCCCGCCTGGAACAGCGCCTTGGCCTTCGGACGGAGCCGGCCGATGATGTGGTCGCCCCAGGCCTGCACCAGTTGATCGCGGGTGGGGACGGGAGTCGACGGCTCAGTCCCGCGGCGCCGACGGTGGCGGTCCGGGAGCCGCGGCCGGGGACGGATCGGCGGCCGGCTCGGGCGCCGGTGCCGGCGGCTGCGCCTGTCGGCGCACCGCTCCCAACGTCTTGCCCGACGGGCGTGGGCCGGGTGCGCCGGCGCGGCCCGGTGATTCGGGGGCCGTCGGCGCTTCCGCCTGCTCCGTTGGGCTGCTGGTCGGGCGGGGGGAGTCGGGATGCGACGGGACCCCCCGTCCGGCGGATTCCAGACGCTCGATGCGGGTCAGCAGGGCCTGCGGTGAATCGTCGGCCTCGGGGTGGGCCAGGCGCACCAGGGCCACTTCGAGATTGACCCGAGGGTCGGGCGCGTCCCGCATCGACACCTGGGCCTCACCCAAGACCTCCATGGCCCGGACCAGCGTGGCCAGCCCCACCCGCTCCGCCTGGGCGGACAGCCCATCCTGCTCCGTCCCCGGGACTCCGAGAAGGTCCGGAGCGACCAGGGCCAGGAATCCCTGCCGGAGGTAGTCGACCAGGTCGCCGGCCAACTGCTGGGGGCTGAATCCGGCTGACGTCAGATGGGCCACCGCCACCAGGGCCCGGCCGACATCGCGTTCGGCCAGGGCCTCGACGACCTCGTCGAGCTCGGGCAGGTCATCGTCGACCGAGTCGGAGGCCACCACCTGATCGAGCACGGACAGCGCGTCCCGGGCCGACCCGCGGCCGCGGCGCACGGCCAGGTCCAGTGCCTCGTCGGGCACATCGAGGTGGGCGTCCCGACGGACCTGCTCGAGCAGATCACCGAGCGTCTCGGGGCCGAGGAGACGGAACTCGAAATGCTGGGTGCGGCTACGGATGGTGGGCAGCACCTTTTGGGGATCGGTGGTGGCCAGCACGAACACGACGTGGGCGGGTGGCTCCTCAAGGGTCTTCAGCAGGGCATTCGAGGCCGGCGTGGACAGCATGTGGACCTCGTCGACGATGTAGACCTTCTGGCGGCCGGGGGTGCCGAGGGCGGCTCGGGACACCAGGTCGCGCATGGCCTCCACGCCGTTGTTCGATGCCGCATCGAGCTCGTGGACATCGAGCGAGGTGCCCTTGGCGATTTCGACACAGGAGGCGCAGACCCCGCAGGGTTCCCCATCGCGCAGATCGGTGCAGTTGAGGGCCTTGGCCAGGATCCGCGCCGTCGACGTCTTGCCGGTCCCCCTCGGACCGCTGAAGAGGTAGGCGTGGGCCACCCGGCCGTCGCGGACGGCGTTCCGGAGGGCGAGGACGACGTGGTCCTGTCCCCGCACCTCGCCGAACGTGGACGGTCGGAATCGCCGATACAACGACTGGTAGGGAGTCTCGTCGGGTGTCTCGGCCACGTCGGGTGAGCCTATCGGGGGCCACCACCGGCCCCGGCGCTCGGTGCGACGGCCAGGTTGACTGCGGCACACGGCCTGACCCGCTGAGAGCTGCTGCCTTCCGACCCTGACTCGATTCACGGGAGGACGTTGCGCAGGACCCAGCCGCCGCACCCAACGCCGGGGCTTCAGAATGGTAGCTCCTGGTGCGCACCGGCCACGGCCGGGGCAGGCCCGGCACCGGCGAGACGCCCGCGGGCAGCTGGTTCACAGCCTCGGTGTCGTCCGGTCGGGACAGAGGGGCGGAGTAGCCTGTCGAAGCTGTTGGGGCCCTTGGACCACTCCTCGGGCCCCGAACGTCCGGAGGCGTGCGAGAGCGGCCGAATCGGCACGACTGGAAATCGTGTGTGGGGAAACTCACCGTGGGTTCAAATCCCACCGCCTCCGCCACATGGGTACTGACGCGACACGACCACTCCCGACTCCGTCTGGCCACCGGGGCGCCGGTGGACGGCTGACCGACGACGAGGCCATGGGTCTGGCGCTGGCCGAGGCGGCGGCCGCGACGGGCCATGGTGATGTTCCGGTGGGGGCGGTGGCGCTGGTGGGTGGACGGGTCATCGCCGCCCGTCACAACGAGCGGGAGAAGCGCGGCGACCCCACCGCCCACGCCGAGCTGCTGACGCTGTCCGACGCGGCCGCCGTGCTCGGGACCTGGCGCCTCTCCGACGTGACCCTGGTGGTGACCCTGGAGCCGTGCCCGATGTGCGCCGGAGGGCTGGTCGCCGCCCGACTGGGTCGACTGGTCTTCGGGGCGCCCGATCTCAAGGCCGGTGCGTGTGGATCGCTCTACAACCTGTGTGCCGACCCCCGGCTCAATCATGAGGTCGCGGTCACCGCCGGGGTCCGCGCCCGAGCGGCATCGGATCAACTGTCCGCGTTCTTCGCGGACAGGCGCACCGCCGGCGGGAAGGCGACTCCCGGAGCGACTCGGGCCCCGGACAGCCTCAAGTAGTCTCACTCCCGGAGAGATGCCAGAGCGGACGAATGGACACGCCTCGAAAGCGTGCGAGGTTCATAGCCTCCGGGGGTTCGAATCCCCCTCTCTCCGCTCGTTGGAGTCGGCACATGAGGACTCTGTACGCCGCCGCCGAACGCGGCCGGCTTACGACCGGCGCATCGACTTGGCTTTCTCCTTCACCCGCTCGTGAAGGTCACGGGTCTCCTGGCGGTGGCGGTTCCGCAGTGCGCGGGCGTCCGCCTTCACCTGGCGCCTGAATTCGTTGACATCGTGGTGGAACCGCTCCCAGGCCGCCTGACGGCTGACCCCGACGGTGCCGCCGACGACCTCCCACGTCGCGCCGGCTTCCATCGCCTCACTGACGAGTGTGGACTCCCACGTGGACAGCAGCACAGTGAGCGCCCGCGCCGCGCCGAGAGCCGCCAGCGGGTCGGGATCCGAGATCGTCCCTTCCCATGCGGCAACCATCAGCGGCGGAACGGGGCGGGATGGGCCCGGTTCGTTCTCGTCCGTGGTGTTGGTCATCTGTCAAGGGTAACTTGACACCAGTAGCCTTGTCAAGGTGACCATGACAAGGCTACTGGGCATGATGGGGAGGTCGTCACCCAGAGGAGAGCCACCCGATGAAGATCCGTGCCCGGATGAGCATGAGCGCCGACGGCTACGTGACCACGCCCGCCGGGCGGCCGGCGCTGACCGCTGACCCGGCCTTCGTCTCCGGCTCGAGCCCGGGATCGGAGCGTTCCTCGAGAGCTGTGAGGCGGCGCTGATGGGCCGGACCTGACCGTGGACAGGTCGGCCATCCGGGATTCGCTCGATGCCGAGCGGGCGCAGGTCCTCGCCCGGGACGCCGCGCTGAGGGCCGACCTCGAGGGGATCATCGCCAACTCCATGGATGCCAACGCCGACGACGAGCACGACCCCGAGGGATCGACAGTCGCCTTTGAACGGGCCCAGGTCATCGCCCGGATCTCGGAGACGGAGTCCCGTCTGGCCGCGCTGGAGCGTGCTCTCGAACGGCTGGACACCGGTAGCTACACCGTCTGCGAACGCTGCCGGTGCGAAATTCCGGTTGAACGTCTGGTGGCGCGACCCGCGACCACCTTCTGCGTCGACTGTGCGGCAGCACGACCGGGCCCATCCGGTCGCTTGTCGAACTGAGGCCGGCGCAGCCTCAGTTCTGGGCCGGAGTGAGCCGGCCCGGGTGGAGCCTCCGACACGGTCACCTCGGTCAACTGGCAGCCTCGGGGCGCATCATCGGGAAGAGGATCACGTCACGGATGGCTTCGACTTCGGCCAGGAGCATGATGAGCCGGTCGACCCCGATCCCGATACCCGAGGTGGGCGGCAGGCCGTACTCGAGTGCTCTGACGAAAGCCAGATCGGCCGGGTGGGCCTCGAGGTCGCCGCGGGCGGCGGCGTCGGCTTCGCCGCGGAACCGCTCCTGTTGCTCCTCGGGGATGTTGAGCTCGCTGTACCCGTTGGCGAACTCCTTGGCGTCGATGGCCAGCTCGAACCGGTCGACGAGCGTCGGGTCGTCGGCCGAGCGTCGCGCCAACGGAGACACCTCGACCGGGAAGCCGCAGATGAACACCGGGTTGACGACGGTGGGCAGGATGATCGTGTCGTAGAGCTCGAAGATGAGCTTGCCGGATCCCCATTCGGGGAGGAAGTCGACGTCGTGCTTCGTACAGACCGCCTGGACGTCGGCCACGGGGTCGGTCGGATGGAGTCGGCGCCCGACCGCCTCCTCGAGCCAGTCCAGCAGCTGTCGGCGCGGCCACGGAGGGGTCAGGTCGATCGGTCGGTCGCCCACCTCGAAGGTCAGCCGCCCGGTGGCCGACCGGGCCGCCTCGACGATGAGCCGCTCGGTCAGGTCCATGCCGTCGTTGACGTCACCGAAGGCACGGTAGGCCTCGAGGGCGGTGAACTCCGGGCTGTGCCGGGTGTCGACGCCTTCGTTGCGGAAATTCCGGGCGATCTCGAACACCCGCTCGTATCCGCCCACCACCAGCCGCTTGAGGTAGAGCTCGGGAGCGATCCGCAGGCTGAGATCGATGTCGAGGGCGTTGGCGTGGGTCATGAACGGCCGGGCCAGGGCCCCTCCGGCCTGGGGCTGGAGGATGGGCGTGTCCACCTCGACGAAGTCCTCCGACAACAGTTGGCGCCGGAGGGCGGCGATGGCTTTGAAGCGGATATCGAACACCCGCCGGCTGTCGGGATTGGCCAACAGGTCGACCTCCCGCTGCCGATAGCGGGTATCGGTCTCGGTCAGTCCGTGCCACTTGTCGGGGACCGGTCGCAGTGACTTGGCCAACAGCCAGAGCTCGGTCACGTCGACCGAGAGCTCTCCTCGTCGGCTGGTGATGGCCTCGCCTTCTGCACCGATCCAGTCGCCGAGATCGAAATTGGCCAGGACCAGCTTGGCCTGATCGGAGAGGTTGGAGTCCTGCATGAGGAGTTGGACTGATCCGGTGAAATCCTGGAGGGTAGCGAAGGACAGCTTTCCGTGGCCGCGGATGCTGGTCAGGCGTCCGGCCATCCGGACGGTCTCACCGGTGCGGATGTCGGCATCCAGTTCGCCGTGGCGTTCCCTCAGCTCGGCGGCCGTGGCCGTCCGGTCGAAACGCGACGGGTACGGGTCGATCCCCTGATCGGCGAGGACCTCTCGCTTCTTGCGCCGCTCGGCCGCCAACGCGTCAAGCGTCCGCGACTCCGACTCCTCGACTTCCGGATCCTTCACGATGCACACCCTCTTCCTCGGGTAACCCGTCGGCCGATCCCAGCTCGACCGGACGGTCATAGTTATCTTAGGCAGGCGAAAATCATGGGCACCCTGGCCATCAACGTCGCCCTCATCACGGGCTGGTTCCCGCTCACGGTGGTCATCGTGGCCATCGCCTCAGTGGTTTGTCCGTGGGGTGGCACGACGGCGCGTGGAAGTTCACCGCCGGCCATAGCGACCCGCAGCCGCTGGCGGCGATGAAGCAACTGAGCGGGTTGGCCGAGAAGATTCAAGGACTCGATCCCGTGGATGTCGTGGCGGTTGGGACTGACGCCAGCAGCGAGCAAGGTCCCGGCCCACTGCGTATCGCCCGTGGGCTGAGCCGACGCCGGGGAGGGAGAAGGGGCACGAAGCACCGAGCGGTGCGCGTGGTCCGACTGACCGCGCCGACCAGCCTGAACAACGTTGACGTCCTGCTCGAGCCCCACTTAAGCTGCCCCGGCGCCCCTAGCTCAACGGTAGAGCAGCGGATTCTTAATCCGCAGGTTCCTGGGTTCGAGTCCGGGGGGGCGCACTCGCCACCGGCCGAGGTTCACGTGTCGGGACCGAGAAGGTCCCAACGGTTGCCGGCCACGTCGAGGAACACGGCGATCCGCCCGTAGGGCTCGGAACGGGGCGAGGTGACGAACTCGACGCCGTTGGCCACCATCTGCTCGTACATCACGTCGAAGTCATCGACCCGGAGGAAGAAGCCCACTCGGTCTGCGACCTGTTTCCCGACCACCTCGGCCTGGTGAACCCCGTCTGCCTGGGCCAGCACGATCCCGGTCTCGGCACCGGGCGGGCGGACCACGACCCACCGCTTCGGCCGGTCGTCTCCGGTGAGCGACCCCGAGTCCTCGACCAACTCGAAGCCCAACACGACAACGAAGAACTCGATGGCCGAGTCGTAGTCGTCGACGACGATGGCCACCGACTCGATCCGCATCGCCCGAGGGTAATGCCGACCGCCCTGACGGGAGGTCGGCCGAGCGCCCGCCACGGCGCTACTCGTGAACCCGGACGATGACGGATTCCGGACCCGGACCGTCCGTCGCCTGGCCGATCCAGCCGACGCCCTCCTGCACCACGGCCGGCTTCCATCGGTAGACGCCCGGTTGCTCCGGTGCCAGCACGAGCAATTTGGCCTGCACCGAATGCCCGGGGGCAAGGTCGAAGGGTAAGGGGGTGCGAAGGCCGTCCCAGGTGACGACCCCCCCGTCCTCCCGTTCCCAGTGGTAGGAGAGATGGATCGGATGCCGGCCGCCGCCGCTGGACCACGGCCCTCCGCCGGCGTTGGCCACCTCGACGGTGAAGGTGGCCATGGTCAACGTGCTCATCGGCGCCTGGTCCACGGGATCACGGACCGCCATCGAGAGCACGGGATGCTCGAGCGGTCCGTCCTGGGGCGTCGATCCTGCGAAGGCGCGGACGTTCCCCAGGGTGATGTCAGCGGCGGCCCGGGCCTGATCGAATCGCAACTTGTCGAGCGCCACATCCAGCGCCAGCGCGGCGTCCAGCGGCACCGTGTACCCGCCCAGTTTCCTGCGCATGCGCTGCAATCCCGCCTCGAAGCTCGGAAAGCGGAGGAAGGCCTTGTTGCCCGCGGGTTGTGTGTACTGGGAAGTGACCACGGGGACGTGCACGAAGTCGAAGTGGCGGGAGAGTCGCATGTAGAAATCCCAGTCGTCCAGAACCCGGATGAGTTCGCGGTCGAAGCCGTCGACCATCGACCATGCGTCCCGCCGGATGCAGATCGAACAGGTGATGGGCGCACCGCGCATCATGAGGAGCTCGGCGGTGCTGAACTCCCAACAATTCGTCCCGATGACCTCTCGCCGGCCATCCTCGGAGGTGAGAACGATCTCGGTGTCCGTATAGAGGATGGGGGTGTCAGGGCGCTCGGTCACCTGCTCGAAGAGGACGGCGAGATGGCTGGGAAGGTAGACATCGTCGTCATCGAGGATGCAGAGGTAGCGACCCCGCGCCCGGCGGAATCCCTCGTTGATGGCCTCAGACTTGCCGACGTGGTCGGTCAGTTCGACCAGCTGGACGGTAAGCACATCGGCCACCCCGGCGACCGAATCGGCAACCGACGGACCGCCGTCATTGATGAGGACGACCTCGAACTGGGCACGGTCGGCCGTCTGGGCGACCACGCTGGCCAGCGCCGTCGCCACGTCAGACGTCCGACCGGTGGTGCGCATGAGGACCGAGAACACGGGGGCCGAAGTCACCGTTTGTTCCTCATCACCGAGGATGCTACCGGCGCGACCTGACCCCTACCGTTACGACGTCGCCTACTCGGCGGGTCGATGAGTCCCCGCCGGGGTGCCCACACCGCTGTTCTCATGCACGAGGCGTCGGCCGTCGACCAAGACCCCGGACGGCCCGGGCCCGGTTCGGCAGCCATGCAGTCCCGATCGGAGGCCGAGGACCTGGGCGGGCGCTCACCAGGCTCGAGCCGAAGCACGCCGGACCGGTGGAGCGCGGTGCGGCCCCATGACCAGAAACCCGTCTGACCGGGGAGTTTGGGAGCCGCCCGTGTTCGACCACTGAACTTTGGCTCAAGTCGGGGCCCCGTCGAGTCGTTCCTATGGGTGGAACTGGATCAGGAGACACGGGATGCCCCACGACGACCACCCGACACGGAAAGCCGTCGCTCCGCGAGAGGCGCGGAAGGACGATGCTGCCGTCGACGATCGCCGAGACCGCCAGATCACACCGGCGGACGGTTCGGTCGCCGGGTCAGGGGCGCTGGTGTGTGTGTTCTGCGCCGCGTGTCAGCGGTGGATCGACTGTTACGACGGCGTCCCCCCCGAGGTCGCCCACCAGCGACACGGGGTCCTGTTTCACTGAGTCGTACTACCCGGTGATCATCTGCCGGGTCAGACGACGGTCGGGGATGAACCACATGATCGCCACCGACGTGTAGATGGCGTAGGAGATCCACGAGCTCACGAACGCAAATCCGATGCCGGCGGCGTAGAGCACGATCGACAGCTTCCCCTTCACGTCAGATCCGACGGCGGCGGCCACCGCAGAGTTACTTCCGTCTGCCCGCACGATGGTCTGCACCAGAATGAAGAAGGCGATCGCCGCCCCGAGGGCAACGATCCCGTAGGTGGCGGCCGGCCATGCCTTCCGGTACGTGTCCCCGACCCATTCGGTGATGACCGGGATGAGGGAGAGCCAGAACAAAAGGTGCAGGTTCGCCCACATCACACTTCCGCTGATGTGACGGGTGGCCCGCAGGAGATGGTGGTGGTTGTTCCAGTAGATCCCGACGAAGACAAAGCTCAGGATGTACACGAGAAGAGCCGGGAGGCGATGGCCGAGGGCCGAGAAATCCGAGCCGTTGGGAGGCTTCAGGCTCAGCGCGGTGATGGTGATGATCACCGCCATGACTCCGTCGCTGAATGCCTCGAGGCGGCTGGTCCCGATGACCTCGGTCCCGGCCGGTGCAGCTTTCGGACTGGTCAAGCGAACCTCCCCGACTCGATCACGGTGGGCGTCACGGACCGGCTGATGATCCGGTCCGATCGCTGATGAGCAAGACTAGAGACATGGCCGGCTCGTTCGCCTCCCGGTTCGCCGCTGTCCGCTCCAAGTTCGGGCCGCTGGCCTGGGGATTCGATCCCTCGGGCGAACTGCTGGAGGAGTGGGGAATTGGAGACACGCCCGACGGCCTCGATCGCTTTGCCGATATCGCGCTCGAAGCGGCCGTCGGGACGGTGGGCCTGGTCAAGATGCAGTCTGCCTTCTATGAGCGGCACGGCTGGCGCGGGGTCCGCACCCTGCAACGGTCGATCGCCGAGGCGCGGAGCGCGGGCCTGTTGGTCATCGCCGACGCCAAGCGAGGGGATGTCGGCACCACCAACGACGCCTACGCCGAGGCCTTCCTGGGTGACGATGCCCCACTCGGGGTCGACGCACTCACCGTGCACCCCTATCTCGGCTTGGGAGCCATGGACCCGTTCGTCACCCGTGCCCATCGAGCGGGAAGCTGTCTTCTCGTCGTCACCCGATCGTCGAATCCCGAAGGGCGAGCGGTTCAGTCGGCTGCCGAGGGCTCGGGTCTCAGCGTCGAGGCGGCCCTGCTCCGTGACATCGGCGCGTGGAACTCCAGACTCGTACCCGGTGCCATCGGACCGATCGGTGCCGTCATCGGTCCCACCCACATGAAGCCGGAGCTCGATCTACCCGGGGCGCAGGGTCTTTTTCTGGCCCCCGGTATCGGCGCACAGGGCGCGACCGCGGCGGACGTGGCCGAGGTGTTCGCCTCGTGCCCGGATCGGGTGATTCCGAGCGCTTCACGCTCCTTGCTCGGAGACGGCCCGGATCCCTTGCGGCTGCGGGAGACAGCGTCGGTGCTGGCCGGCGAGTTCCGTGCGGCCCTCCCCGGCTAGCCAGTCCGGACCCCGGGGGTATCCGGGCACGCCCCTGGTGGCGAAGCTCGGCATCAAGGAGGGCTCGACGATCGCCGTCGTCGATCGCCCTGAGGGTTGGCGCCTCGATCTGCCGCCCGGCATCGTCATCAAGAACGCCGCCCGGGGCACCGCCGATGTCGTCCTGGCCTTCTTCACCCGGGAAGCGAAGCTCGAGCCGCGGCTGGAACGCCTCGGATCGATGGTCTTCCCCTCCGGCGGCCTGTGGATCGCCTGGCCGAAGAAGACCGCGGGGGTGGTGACCGATCTCAACGACCAGACCGTCCGGAAGGCCGTCCTCGTCACCGGTCTGGTCGACAACAAAGTCTGTGCCGTGGACGAGACCTGGTCGGCACTCAGGTTCGTCTGGCGCGTCGAGCATCGCGCTGGCTGACCGGTGGTGGTCGGCCGGAGGCGACGGCCCGTCCGGCGTCCCCTTCTGGGATCCCAGGCCCTCAGCCGTTGCGCATGTCGAGGTCGGACCACGGGTACGAGTCGTGAATCCGCTGCAATTCCGAGCGGGTCCCGGGGTCGCAGAGCGCCCCGGCCACGCCGGCCCGGAAGGCCCGTTCCGGTGAGCAGCCGGCCCGGGCCGCCACCTCGTACTCGTAGGCGAGGTCGGTATCGAACATCGCCGGGTCGTCGGTGCTGATCGAGCAGAGGACTCCGGCCTCGACCATCGCCGTCAGCGGGTGGCATTCGAGGGAATCGACCACCCCGGTGCGAAGGTTGGACACCGGACAGACGTCGCACACGACGACCCGGTCGGCCAGCTCAGCCAGAAGACCCGGATCCTCGACCGAGCGGATCCCGTGACGGATCCGGTCGGCCTGGAGGACGTCCAGCGCGCCACGGACCGACGCGGGCCCGGCGGCCTCGCCGGCGTGGGGCACCGAGCCCAGCCCCGCATCTTTGGCCGTGCGGAAGGCCCGTTCGAACGGCTCCGGCGGATGGGAGGCCTCCGGGCCGCCGAGTCCGAGACCGACGACGCCCCGCTCCCGGTAGCGGGCCGCATACCGGGCGGTCTCCATGGCCAGGTCCAGATCGGCGTCGCGGGGGGTGTCCGGGGTGAGCCTGACCTCGAGCCCGAACCGCTCCTTGGCCTCGGCGATCCCGTCGCAGAACCCGGAGAACACTTCGTCCCACGACGCGCCACCGCTCACCCGCTCGGCCGGGGTGAAGATCCCTTCGACGTAGACGGCGCCATGGGACGCGGCCTCCTCGGCGTAGGAGACGACGACCTGACGGAAGTCACGATCGGTCTGGATGGCCGGCGTGGTCATCCTCCAGAGCTCGAGGAAGTGCCCGAAGTCCCGGAAGCGATAGAGCCGGGCCAGCTCCGACTCGTCGGCCACCGGCAGCGGGAAGCGGTTGCGGGTCGCCATCTCGAAGAGATCCTTGGCCCGGACCGCCCCCTCGAGATGGACATGGAGCTCGATCTTGGGCACTGGTGGGAGTGGCATGGGTGCTCCTCGCGCGTCGAAGTTCGGGAACTTTCGACACGAGCCGGAGCCTTCTGGCCCTCCCCTTCTGGTCAGCTCATGACGAGAACGAGCCTAGCCAGCCTCCACGGCGACGGCCGCTCCACCACCGGGGGGGCACAGACGGGCGATGACCGAGGCGAGACCGGGACCCGTAAGCTCGTCAAGTGGTCCCCGAATCCGATCAGCCCCAGGACACCCAGCCCAGAAGGATCGCCGTCGGTCGCCGGGTCTTCCTGGGCATGGCGGGCTTGGGTGCGGTCGGGATCGCATTCGGAGCCAAGGTGCAGAACGCCATCGGGGACGCCTTCGGATCGGGCCTCGGAGGCCTCCTGCCCGGTGGCGACCGGTTCCGCATCTATTCGGTCAGCGGCACCCTCCCGGTGATCACCCCTGACCGCTACCGCCTCAAGGTCGGTGGCCTCGTGCACCAACCGGCCACCTTCACGATCGACGATCTGATGGCCATGCCTCGCACCGCGCTGGTCAAGGATTTCCAATGCGTCACCGGGTGGAGGGTTCCCGATGTGCACTGGGAAGGGGTCAGGCTGTCCCACATCCTGGACACGGTCGGACTCGCCCCGGGAGCGGTGGCCCTGCGTTTCGAATCGTACGACGGCACGGACTCGGAGAGCCTGACCCTCGACCAGGCGCAGCTGCCCGACGTCATCGTCGCCTACCGGATGCTCGGTGCACCGGTCACGACCGAGCACGGTGGGCCCGTGCGGCTCTATGTCGCACCCATGTTCGGCTACAAGTCGCTCAAGTGGCTCTCGGCCATCGAGGTCGTCGACCAAGTGATCCCCGGGTACTGGGAGGAGAACGGCTATCCGGTCAACGGGTGGATCGACGGCTCGACCGGACCGTCCGATACGTGATGCCGGCGCCGCCATGACCTCCCAGCGACAAACCGAGCGCGGCCGGACGATGCGGATCCTGCGGTTCGACCGGACCCAACGCGCCGTCCACTGGGCCAACGCCCTCCTGTTCGGCATCCTCATGGCGACGGCCCTGCCGCTGTACTTCGGGTCATTGGCCGGAATCATCGGCAAGCGCCATCTCATCGCCGAGATCCACCTGTGGGCGGGCATCGTGCTGCCGGTGCCGATCGTGATCGCACTCATCGGGCCGTGGGGGGTCAGGATGCGCCAGGATGTCAGGCGCTTCAATCTCTGGACCAGGGACGAGATCCACTGGCTGCGGAACCTGGGCGGCAACTCGGTCGTGCTCGACAAATTCAACCCCGGCCAGAAACTCAACGCCATCTTCGTGGTCGGGGCCATCGTCGTCATGCTGGCCACCGGTTCGGTCATGCAGTGGTTCGGACACTTCCCGGTCAGTTGGCGCACCGGGGCCACCTTCGTCCACGACGTCTTCGCCCTGGCGGTGTTCGTGGTGGTCGCCGGTCATATCGCCTTCGCCCTGACCCACCCCGAATCGTTGCGGTCGATGTTCACCGGATGGGTGAGCAGGTCCTGGGCCGGCCGGCATGCACCGGGCTGGCTGGAGGAGGAAGACAAGGCGGAACGGGGAGAGGACGCGGTGCTGCCCGGTCCGCGCTAGCTGTTCCCGTCGGCGGCGTAGACGTCGATCTGGGTGGCCTTGACCGACGCCCAGACCGGGGCGCCCTCGGTGAGGCCCAGCCGGGCCAGGGCGGCGGCGGTGACCTCTGCCGTGACCCGGACCGGTCCATCGAGGAGCACCCGCACCCGGTCTCCCATCAGGTGCACTTCGGCCACCCGGGTCAACCAGGTATTCCTCGGACTCCCCTCGGGTCGATCGAGGTACAGGGCGATGTCACGGGGTGCGACGACCGCCAACATGTCGCCCTGCCACCGACCGGCCGTCTCCAAAGTCATGCCTCCGGCGAGCGCCAGCGTCGTCCCCCGGCCCACGCCCCGGAGCAGGTTGACCCCCATCAGCTCGGCCACGTACTCGGTCCGCGGACGACTGGTCACCTCCTCCAGGGTTCCTTGCTGCACCACTTTCCCGGCCTCGACGATGACCAGACGATCGGCGATGGCCGCCGCGTCGAGGGGGTCGTGGGTGACCATGACGCATGAGCCGCTGAACATGCCGAGGTGGCGCCGGAGCTGGTGGCGGACCGATCCCCTGGCGCCGACGTCGAGGGCGGCCATGGGCTCGTCGAGCAGGAGAAGCCTGGGTTCGGTGGCCAGGGCCCGGGCCACGGCCACCCGCTGGGCCTGCCCACCGGAGAGCTGACCGGGTCTCGAGCCCGCTCGGTCGGCCAGGTCCATCCGACCGAGCCACTGGCGGGCCCGCCGGTTGGCGTCGGCCCGTGAACACCCCCGGCTCCGCGGGCCGAAGGCCACGTTGGCCAGTACCGTGAGATGGGGGAAGAGCAGGTAGTCCTGGAACACCAGCCCGCACGGCCGTTTCTCGGGTGGGACGAGCGTTCCGGCCACCGGATCGTCGAGGACGACGCCGTCGACCACGATGCGGCCGCCGGTGAGGGGTTGGAGTCCGGCCAGGGCGCGCAGCAACGTCGACTTGCCGCTGCCGTTGGGCCCCAGGACGGCGAGCACTTCGGCGTCGGCCACCTCCAGGCCGAGCTGCTCCTCGAAGGCGCCGATGGACACCCGGACGTCGGCGCTCAGGCTCACGAGTTGACCGCGCCCAACCAGCGGCCCCGCAGCGACACGAGCACCACGATGGAGATGGCCAGGAGGGCCAGGGAGAGGGCCACGGCAACGTGTTCGTTCTGCTGCAGGGCGAGGTACACGGCCAGCGGAAGGGTCTGGGTGCGTCCCTGGATGTCTCCGGCGAAGGTGATGGTGGCGCCGAACTCGCCCAGGGCTCGGGCCCAGGTGAGCGCGGTCCCGGCAATGAGGGACGGGGAGATCATGGGGAGGGTCACCCGCCGGAAGGTGGTCCATCGCCGGGCGCCGAGGCTCGCCGACGCCTCTTCGTAACGCCCGTCCATGGAGCGCAACGCGGCCTCGACGGTGATGACCAGGAAGGGCATGGCCACGAAGGTCTCGGCCAGCACGGCACCGGCCGTGCTGAAGGTGAACTGGATCCCGAACAGGTCGTAGAGGGGCCGGCCGAGGAACCCGTCGCGCCCGAAGGCGAGGAGCAGGGCCACTCCTCCGACCACCGGGGGGAGCACCATGGGGAGGATGGCCAGGGCCCGCACCAGGTTGCGCCCCGGAAACCGGGTGCGGGCCAGTACCCAGGCCAAGGGAACGCCGAGCACCAGCGACAGGCCGGTGGCCCACAGCGAGCAGATGAGCGACAGCTTCAGGGCGTCGAGGGCGATCGGGTTGGTGAGGTCGGTCCACAAGGTCGACCACGATGCCTTGGTCAACAACCCGATCAAGGGGACGGCCAGGAAGACCACGGTCAGGGCGGCCACGGCCACCACCGGCAGCGGGGGACGACGGCCCCGCTCGGGTGGGCCCACCGTCTCCCCCTAGTGGGCGGGGAGGAAGCTGGCCGCCTTCAGCACCTGCTGACCGGTCGGGCCGAGCACATAGGCGATCCAGGCTGCCGCCAGCGATCGGTTCTTGGTCGACTTGACCACGGCGATGGGATAGCTGGTGGTGACGTTGACCGAGGCGGGGATGGGGACGGCCACGCCCTGGTCGCCGACCGTCTTGGCGTTGGTCACGTAGACGATGGCGGCGTCGGCGTCGCCGGTGGTCACTGCCGCGAAGGTGGTGTCCACGTCCGCTCCCAGCGTGACCTTCGAGGAGGACAGCGACACGTCCGCGTTCTTGAGCGCCTGTTCCGCGGTCGCACCGCACGGCGCGCTGCTGACACAGATGGAGACCACCTTGGCCTTGGTCAGGTCGGCCAGCGAGTGAATACCGAGGGGGTTCCCCGGTTTGACCACGATCTCGAGGGAGTTGCGGGCGAAGGTCACCGGCTTCCCGGCGATGTCACCGGCGGACACCACGGTGGCCATGTCCTTCGGGGATGCCGAGGCGAACACGTCGGCCGGAGATCCCTGGGTGATCTGGGTGGCCAGTGCACCCGACGAACCGAAGTTGAACGAGATGTCCGTTCCCTGGTGCGCGGCCTTGAACATCGTGCCCAGCTTCCCGAAGGCGTCGGTGAGCGACGAGGCGGCCGACACGGTGATCGAACCGGTCAGCTTGGGCGCCGTGGTGGTCGAGGTGGTCGACGTGCCGGCCGAGGAGCTCCCGCAGGCGGCCATGACCGCTGCCGTGAACACCAGCGCCAAGGCGCTGACGGCCCACATCCCTCTTCTCGATCCGCTCATGCCGACTGTACCTCCATCATCACGCTGGTCGACTTGACGACGGCGGTGGCCAGGTCACCCTCCTCGAGCTGGAGGTCGTCGGCGGCCTCGCGGGTAAGCAGTGACACGATCCGGAAGCGGCCGGCCCGAACCTCGATGATTGCGGTCAGTGCATCCCGCTGCACCCTGGTGACCACCCCGCTGAACCGGTTGCGGGCCGACTGGGTGAGCAATTGTTCGGGGGCGTAGGCCTCGTCCTGCTCGCGCACGAACCGGGCCAGTGAGGCACCGTCCACCATCCGGTGACCGCCCTCCGACCGGACCGTCTCGATGCGGCCCTCGTCGCACCAGCGTCGGACGGTGTCCGTGCTCACACCGAGGAGCTCGGCCAGCTGGCCGGGCCGGTAGTGGGTCATGGCCGGAAGGCTAATCCAAAACAACCTCGCGAATATCGCGTTTGTCGAAAAATGGGCCCGCAAATACGAGTCCGATCGCATCTCTTCATGGAGAACCCGAGGATCGTCCTTCCCAGCTCATCGTCCCCTCCGCCGATCGCTGCCAATCGCCGGACCGACCGCCCCGCTTGCTCCACAACGTCAGCTCCTCGATCGACGTCTGCGGATCGAGGGCGAGCAGCGGCTGGACGAGCACCAGGGCGGCCACGGCACAGGCGGTCAGGGCTTCCATCTCCACGCCGGTCCGCTCGGTGACCTCGGCGACCGCCGATACCCGCAGACCTCCGGTGTCCCGGACGACATCGACGGCCATGCCCTCGATCGGGATGGGATGGCAGAGGGGAAGCAGCGTCGAGGTCCGTTTGGCGGCCATGATTCCCGAGATACGGGCTTCCTCCACCACATCGGCGCCGATGGTGGCGGTGGCGACCGCGGACGCCCGCACCGAGCAGCGGGCCTCGGCCACCCTCCGGGTCTTGGGCTTGCCGGTCACATCCACCATGTGCGCCTTGCCATGTTCGTCGACGTGGGCCAGGGGCGCAGCCGGAGAGGGTCCGTCGACGGGACCGCCGGTGGTCATCCGCCCGACACCGGCGGGACCACAGCCACCTCGTCCCCATCCGACACCACCGATCTTTCGCCGACGGCCTCTCCGTTGACCCAGATCCGGGACGTGGCCACGACGTCGGCGAACGCCGGACCGAAACGGACCTCCGCCGTGTGCAGCACTTCCGCCACACTGCAGCCGGGAATGTCGGCCCGACCCACCCCGGCTGCCTCCCGGGCCGGGCCGAACAGCCGGAGCACGGCCATCCCTACCCGCCGATCATCGACATCGACCGGGCCGGACGGAGGAACCCCGGCTCGTTGATGCCGTGACCGGGCAGCTTGCCCCAGACTGCCCGCCGGAACAGGGTCGCGAGCTCGGCATCGGTGCCCCCGCCGCGGAGCAGGTCACGCACCGACTGTTCGTCGTCGGAGAAGAGGCAGTTCCGTACCGAGCCGTCAGCGGTCAGGCGCAATCGGTTGCAGGTCCCGCAAAATGGTTGGGTGACGCTGGAGATGAGTCCGATCTCCCCGCGCCCGTCTGCAAATCGGAACCGCTCCGCCGGCGCCGAGCCCGCCCGCCCGTCGACGGTCTCGAGCGGCCAGACCGCCGACACCCGGTCGAAGACCTCGCGCCCGGGTACCACCTGGCTGCGGCCCCACAGGCCGTCGGCGTCGAGCGGCATGAACTCGATGAAGCGCACGATACGGCCGGTGTCCCGGGCCCACGCGGCAAAATCGAGGATCTCGTCGTCGTTGCGTCCCCTGACGAGCACGACGTTGACCTTCAGCGGCGCGAGCCCGGCGACCTCCGCCGCGTCCATGGCCTGGAGGACGACGTCGAGGTGACCCCGCCGACGGATCAGTCCGAACCGGTCGGCCCGCAACGAATCGCAGCTGACGTTCACCCGCCGGAGTCCCGAGGCCACCAGCTGTTCGGCGTTGTCGGCCAGCAGCACCCCGTTCGTCGTCATGGCCAGGTCGTCGAATTTGGCTGGCCGGCAGTTCCTGCGATTCCGACGACCGGTACACAGCCGGCGGCGAATGATATTATCGCTGCCTCGCTTGGCCGACTGCGAAGAACTTTATATTGCCGTGTTTGATACGGGCGCGTACCAGGATGCCTTAGCCAGCCACCACTGCCTGTTGTCTTCGCCGGCTAAATTAATCGCCCAAAACGGGGAAATAAAAATTGCCCGGAAGCGTGAGTCATCTGAAGAAGTGGGCAAGATGTTCGGATGGTAGAAACAATTGACAAAAATGACATAATTTAAAAAATTGACAAAATTGCATATAAAAATTTTGTCAATTTTATTTAATTTTTTAAATTTTGTTCAATTCCCCCTGGGGGTAACCTATTTGGCAATTTTTGGCTTAATGCCGTATAATATATCCAGGTTAAACTTGCCCGCCTTCGCCATCCGACTTCGCTTAAAGCTATGTCGGACAAGAGGCTTCGGCGGGTTATCCGCCTAGTCCGGCGGGAAATAAAAGTTAATTAAAACCAACAATTCGAGCCTTGAATATGATTATTTCTTTCAAGGGCGGATAAAAAGGGGGTGAAAAAAATGAAAGCTTTACACATGATTGCCTGGATATTGGTAATAATCGGAGGCCTTAACTGGCTGTTAGTTGGATTATTTGACCTAAACCTGGTTGCTGACCTCGGCATGATGCTGGCAAGAATTATTTATGTTCTTGTCGGCTTAGGCGCTCTCTACGAACTTTTCACCCACAAAGCCAACTGCAAAATGTGCGGTTCCAGCGCTTCCCCAATGATGAACAAACCGGCCGGAATGTAATTCTCGTTTACTAAAAAACTCTTCCCCTAACAGGGAAGAGTTTTTGTTTTACAGTGAGATCGCCATCTTCATAGTACAACGCCTGATTCCATCCCGGAATTTTTTGCATCAGAGATTAATCTAAGGCAAAAAATATCCGGGACCCAGTGCCAAAACTTTACTATTTTACATCCTCTGAAAGAGCAACAGGAACTTCTGCTTCTGCTTTCTCCACTACAACAGCCGCCTCTTCGGCCGGCTGTTTCTCATCCGCGGGCTTCTTAGGCGCCTCGGTCATAGCTTTCAACGAAAGCCCTAAGCGATGCTCCGCCGGTTCAATGGAAATTATTTTAAATTCTTTTTCCTCGCCCGGCTTTAAAACTTCTTCCGGGTTCTTTATCGCTTCGTGGGAAAGTTCCATAACATGGGCCAAGCCTTGGATGTCTTTATCCAATTCCACAAACACGCCAAAAGGCATAATTTTGGCGACTTTGCCTTTAACGGTTTGGCCGATTTGGTATTTTTTTACCGCTTCCAGCCACGGGTCTTCCTGGAGCTGTTTTATGGAAAGCGATACGCGGCCTTTGTCTATAGAAATAATTTTGGCCTGTACTTTTTGGCCTACCTTAACTATGTCGCGCGGGTTTTCTATCCTCTGCCAGGCCAATTCGCGAAATATGCACCAAGCCTTCCATTTCGCCAAATTTTACAAAGGCGCCAAAATCCACTACGCCCGTAATTGTTCCGTCCACCACCATGCCAATTTTTAAAGTGCCGAGCTTGTTTTCCATTTCTTTTTCAAACACGGCTTTTTCGGAAACTATCAATTTTTCTTCGCCGCTGTCGGCGGTAATAATCTGCACGTCAAACAACTGGCCAATGTAGCTTTGCAGTACGCCTAAAATGCGGTTCTTGTCGCCGTCTTCTACGCGGGGATAGTGCTCAAGTGAAAGTTGGGACACAGGCAAAAATCCCATAACATTGTTAATTTCCACCATAAGGCCGCCTTTGTTGGCTTCCAAAATTTTGGTGCGGACAACTTCCTTGCTTTCCATTTTTTCTTTCAGCGTCTGCCAGACACGTTCCTGGCCGGCCTGCCTGAGCGACAGTTCTACAATCCCTTCCTTATTTTCCGGTTCCACTACGGAGACAAAAATTTTGTCGCCGGGCTTTAAGGGCCGACAGCGTGGCTTCGTCATCGTATAATTCACGGCCGCGCACTACGCCAATGCCGTAGCCTTCCAAATCCACGTAGACTTCGTTCTTGCCCACGGAAATTAAAGTGCCCTCTACCATATCCGCGGCCTTTAAAACCTTAATTTCCACGCCGCTATTAAGTAAATCACCCATAGTCTGGGCCGTTGCCGCCCCGGCGGGAATAACTTCCTGTACTTTTACTTCTTCGTCCATAAAATTATTCTCTTTCTGCTAACCAATGTTTATCTCTTGTGTCATCCCGAATTTATTTCGGGATCCGTACTGGATTCCGGACATTTTTTGCTTAGATTATCCCTTGAACAAAAAATTCCGGAATGACAGGCACAATAAAACCAACGTCTTAATCGTTGGGTAAATTAAAAAAGTATTGCATTGGTTAATTGTTAAAAAAGTGCTGTTTAGGGGCTGTTGCCAAATGTGCTTTTTGAAACAAAATGAGATTATTTGAGGAAAATTTTCTAAATAAATTTTGAGGTTTAGCAAGAGGCTAAGCTGAAAAATTTTTTAGGAAATTTTCCAAATAAGCTCGTTTTGGGCAAAAATGACATTTGGTAACAGTCCCTACAAGGCTTATTTGGGGTTAATAATTATTATTTCCCGCGAAGCGGGATCCGGCTCCGCCGGAAATTTCTTAGCACTTTTGCGCAAATAAGCATTAGGATTATAGCTCAAACCCATAACTTGCGCAAGAGGGGGTTATGGATATAAAATATAGCGGAGGTGGAGGAAATATGACAATTGGAAGAATGGTACTGGCGTGGCTGTTTATGTATTTATGGTCCGGGACACAACCCTTTTTGATGATTTTTGCCGGCGGACTCCGGGGAATAACCACCGGCATTACCTGCTTGGTCCTAGGTGCTTTAGCCCCCGGGGCGGCTATCCGACTATCTAAGCAAAGGCCCGTGGGTGGCGTGCCTAATATGTGGCTATACGGCTTCGGCCGTAATAGCAACGCTTTTGAACCTTAAGTTCAAATGGTGGCCTCCATGCTTGGCAACATGGCGTGAAGTTTCTGTCATTTGCGGCCCGGCCATGCGTTCCTATACGCATGATCGGGCCTTCTTTTTTACATTAGCGACGCGCAAGCCGACAGGCTTTTTCCTTTTTACCAAAAAGACTATACTTTAACTTAAGCCTATGGAGGGCAATATGAAACCAATCACACGCAGTATCTCTGTAACACAAAGCTCTAATAGGGCACGAGTTGAATGGATGGAAATCAGGAATGAGGAGGTATATTCCCTAATTGCGGAATTTCTGCCGGAAGAAAGCCGTTGGGATTTTTACAGAACGCAGCAGCTGGGAAATAGAGATGGTTTAAAATTTCCCCAAATAGCCGCCTCAACAAGATTGCCAAAACCGCACTTAGCGCCCATAGGGGAGCTCAATTATGAGCTTCCCTTTTTGTTAAAAATCTACTATAATTCCTTATATGCAAATCCAGTATTTCGGGCTTTCTTCGTTTAAAATCACTACAAAAGACGCCACTATTATTACCGATCCTTTCCATAAGGACAGCGGCCTAACCCCGCCTAGGGGAGCGGCTGATATTTTAATTTTGGCCGAAAAAAATAGCAAACTTTACTCGGCTATTTCCGGCATTTCCGGCGGGCATTTTGACATTACCGACCCCGGCGAATACGACGTAAAAGGCGTCACCGTTACCGGCGTGCCGCTAAAACAGGAAGGCAAGTACGTTACGGTGTTTTTAATAGAGAGCGAGGACATAAGGATTTTAAACCTTACCCACATCCACGAATTTAATATGAAGGAAGAGGAATTGGAAAGTCTGGGTGATATTGATATTCTTGATTTTACCGGCGGGCGGCAACACCGTGCTTTCGGCCTCGGCCGCCAGCAAAGTAGTGAACGAGATTGAGCCAAAAATTGTTATCCCTTCCCACTACAAAATGGCGGATTTAATTTCCGACCTGGACAGCCTGGACAAATTTGTAAAAGAAATGGGCGGCAAAAAAGAAGAAATGGAAAAATTGGTTGTAAAGAAAAAAGAATTGCAGGAAGAAGGGACAAAAGCTGGTAATATTGGAACCGTTAAGATGATATAATCCAAATTCCCCGAATACTGCAATACAAATGACCCGAATCTTGCAGTAATATTCGTGGCATTTGGATACTAATTCGGGTCATTAGGATTATATGGGCCTTATACAAACTATCCAAAACAAACCCCAAAAAGAAAAGCTGGCAATTATGTGGACGGTTGCGGCAGTTGTAGTAATATTATTGGTAATAATTTGGATAATAAGCGCCCACTTCCAAAAAAACGTGCCTAAAGACACATCCATTTTCCAGACAATCGGGCAGGGAATACATAATGTAAAAGAGAATTATAAAAAATAACCCATGGAGCGAAAGGAAACTTTATCCTTTAACACAATTGACCTGGGAAGAACAAAGCTTGAGCTTACACCGGAAATAAAGGAAAATCTCAACTTGCTCAGCAAGAAATCAATGCACTATTTAAGTCTTTGACAAGGAAAGAGGAAGGCACTATTAAATATATTAACGGGAGGCTTTTAGACGAACAGCATGCGAAACAAATGCCGACCAGTCCATTGCAGGTTGATGATCTAAAAGCCCAGCTCATAGCCGCTTATATGCCTTACTACGAAAAACTCATATATCTTGTTATGTCAGACCTGCCTCAAAACCTCCACCTCCTACCTTGAAAACCAAGGAGCTCGCTAAGAACCCTTCCTAGAGAAATCCGTGATTCCATTATTGAACTAATGACCCAACACTTGACCTCCGATACAACAGCAAATAAATTTTAAGTATGCCCTGACGCTATGGAAAAAATCCAGTAAACCCAATCTGCCATTAATAAACTTTTATAATAAATGCCCAAAGATTCAAAAGCAGAATTATCGACCGATATTGGAGTAATAAAGCCCCGCGATATCCAGACGGAAATGCAGGAGTCTTATTTGGATTACGCCATGAGCGTTATTGTCGCCGCGCCCTGCCTGATGTCCGCGACGGCTTAAAACCGGTGCATAGGCGTATTTTTTACGTTATGCACGAACTGGGCCTGCGCCACAACGTTAAATTCCGCAAATCCGCGGCCGTGGTCGGGGACGTGTTGGTAAATACCATCCTCACGGCGACATCTCGGTTTACGACGCCATGGTCCATATGGCGCAAACTTTTGCCATGCGCTACCCGCTAATAGACGGCCAGGGAAACTTTGGCTCTATGGACGGCGACGGCGCCGCGGCTATGAGGTATACGGAAGCGCGCATGTCAGCGCTTGGCCGAAGAATTATTAACCGACCTGGACAAAGAAACCGTTGACTGGCGCGACAACTACGACGCCACGCGCAAAGAGCCGGTAGTCTTGCCCGGAAAAGTTCCGCAACTTGTTGCTTAACGGCACGCTGGGCATTGCCGTAGGTATGGCTACCGATATTCCGCCGCACAACTTAACAGAAATTTGCGACGCCATTATTAAACTTATAGAAGACCCCGAAGCCACCACCGAAGACTTAATGGAATTTGTTAAGGGCCCGGATTTTCCCACCGGCGGCATTATTTATGACGTTGCGGCCATTAAAAATGCTTACGCCACAGGCAAGGGCGGCATTGTTATGCGCGGCAAAACCGAAATTACGGAAACCAAGGCCGGAGCTTACCAAATTTTAATCCACGAAATCCCTTACCGCGTTAACAAAGCCACGCTTTTGGAAAAAATTGCCGAACTGGTAGGGACAAAAAAATTGAAGGCATTAAAGACGTGCGCGACGAGAGCGACAAAGACGGCGTGAGGATTGTGGTGGATATTAAAAAAGACGGCCTGCCCAATAAAATTTTAAACCAGCTGTTTTCCTATACCCAGCTCCAGGAAACTTTCCACTTGAACATGCTGGCTTTGGTGGACGGCATTGAACCGCATGTTTTAAACTTAAAAACCGTTTTGGAAAAATATTTGGAGCACCGCCAAATTGTAATAAAACAGGCGCACGGCTTTTGAACTTAAAAAAGCCAAGGAGCGCGAACATATTTTGGAAGGCTTAAAAAAAGCTTTGGACCATATTGACGAAGTTATTAGCATAATCAGGAAGTCGCCGACCAAAGAAGAAGCCAAGGTTAACTTGATGAAGAAAGTTCAAGCTGACCGACATCCAGACAGATGCCATTTTGGAAATGCGCCTGCAAACTTTGGCCGGCCTTGAACGCAAAAAAATTGAAGAAGAATTAAAAGAAAAGAAAATTTTAATTGCCGAGCTGGAAGGCATTTTGCAATCTGCCAAAAAAATTTTAGGGATTATAAAAAAAGAAGTTGTGGAACTAAAAGAAAAATTCGGCGACGAACGCAGGACCCAGGTAGTTAAAAATGCGATTGGTTCTTTTTCGCGCCGAAGACTTAATCCCGGAAGAGAATGTAATTATTACCGTTACCAAATCCGGCTATGTTAAACGCCTGGCGCCCGACACCTACAAGAGCCAGGCGCGCGGCGGCAAAGGCGTTATTGGCCAAAGCTTAAAAGAAGAAGACGTGGTGGACAAACTAATTTCCAGCCAACACCCACGATGACATTTTATTCTTTACCAACAAAGGCCGCGTGTTCCAAACCAAAGTTTATGAACTGCCCGAAGGCTCGCGCACTGCCAAAGGCCAGGCCTTGGTTAACTTTCTGCAACTGCAGAACAACGAAACCGCGCAGGCCATTTTAACTTTCTCCAAAAAAGACGACGCCAAATTTTTGGTTATGTCCACCAAAAAAGGCCTAATTAAAAAAGTTGCGCACAGAAGAATTTGCCAAAGTCCGCAAGAGCGGCATGATAGCCATTTCCCTAAAAGGCGATGATGAACTAAAGTGGGTAGAAACCTCAGCCGGCGAAGACCAAATTATGCTCTCCACGGAAAACGGCCAGGCCATCCGCTTTAGTGAAAAAGACGTCCGTCCCATGGGCAGGAACGCCAGCGGCGTAACCGGCATGCGCATAAAAAAAGACGACCATATTATTAGTATGGATGTTATTCGCAAAGAGGTGGACGTAAAAGCTCTGGAAGTTTTGGTGGTTACAGAAAACGGCCTAGGCAAAAAAACCGAAGCCAGCTACTACAAAGTGCAAAACCGCGGCGGCACGCGGCATTAAAACCCTAAAAGTCACCCCCAAAACCGGCAAAATAGTAGCCATGTACATCCTAAACAACGCCGAAGAACACGACCTGGTCATAATCTCCAAAACCGGCCAAACCATCCGCACGCCCCTAAATAATGTTTCCACTTTAGGCAGGGCAACACAAGGGGTAAGGGTAATGAGGCTGGAAGAAGGCGACAAAGTAGCCAGCGCGACGATAATATAAATTTCAAATATTAAAAAACTCCGATCAATTAGATCGGAGTTTTTTTGGTGGGCGTGCCTAGGACTCGAACCTAGGACCCTCAAGGTATAAGCTTGATGCTCTAACCAGCTGAGCTACACGCCCATAAATAATTAGATAACTTACATATTATATAAAATATAGCCTAGTAATTATCAACAGTTGAATTTAACCCATTGAATTTAACAAGAACTTATTAATACTCTATACTCTTGGTAACAAATTCTTTCGAAGGAGGTCTTCCTTATGGAGATCTTGGGGATAGGATGTTTGTGGAAGTTCCCGGCAACAAGACCCATGAGTCTCGCCTCGCTCCTTGTCGAATGACGCCAAACGTCAAACGACTCGGGCGAGTTATGGAGCAATACGATGGTTGAAGTGGTAGCGACAATAACAATTAC
>CAWIOU010000012.1:0-14671 GCA_963837805.1 uncultured Acidimicrobiaceae bacterium | reverse complement strand
CAAATGTCTCCGGGGATCACCCAGTCACGGGACTGGTGGACGATTGGGTTCCACCACAGCGAATAGGCCATGGACACGATCACGATGGTCGCGATCATCATCAATGGCCAGCGCCTTCGCTTGAGATGCTCCACCATCCATCGCCTTGGGCGCACCCGTGTGCTGCGAACCCCAACGTTCGTCGTGAGCTGCTCCGGAATCGTGTTGACTTGGCGGTCCACGACCACTGTCATCTTCATGTCGAAATCCAAAGACTTAGAGGCACCATGATCAAGGTTCCGTGGCCATCAGGCATGTGAGCGGCATCTCACAGTCCAAAGCGGCCGCCCTTCCTGTCCTATCATCGTGCCGAGAAGTCCTCGCCTTGAGGATCTACCCCGAGAGCTTCCAAGGTCGGACGTGTGAGACCGCCCCCTCCCAAGGAGGGGCAGTCTCTCACCTGTTGATCTCGGAGCGCCGGACTTGCCGGCTATCCGAGTAGCACGCTCCCGATCAGGTGGCAGCCGGGAAGGCCGTGAAGGAGTACTGGTACGCCGTGTTGATGATTGCACTGGGCGCACTGGCACTGCAAGCGGCCGGGGTACCCCCCCGGCCCCATCTCGGTCTTCATCTCCAACGTATGTCGGCCCGAGCTGGTTCCGTCCGCGAAGGCAATCGTGGTGGTTGCAGTCACGGGGTTGAGCTCAGTGTCCTTGGCCACGGTCGGCGTCTGCGAAGCAGCGACGAACGGCGTAGCGGCAACTGGAGCTCACTGCCGCCGGCACGTCGACCACCATCCAGCAGTTCTTCGTCTTGAGCCTATACATTAGCCAAGACCAACCCAGCGCCATCAGCCGAGGTCCACACCGAAACGTGGTTCTGGTCAGTGGAGTTGGTCGTCACGAATGAGAGTGACGGCTCAGCCGACTGCAATGAGGCGGCCAGGGCGGTCGCTCCAGGATACGACTGGCTGTTCTGCTGATACTGAGCCTTCGCATTCAAGAGGGCCGTGTTCAGGTTGGACTGCGCAGCCCGGTCGTTCGCCGACTTCGTCACACCGAGAAACGTCGGGATGGCGATGGCGAGCAGAATGGCCAGGATCAACAGCACAACCATGAGCTCGATCAGAGTGAAACCGGCATCTGCACCGGCATCTCCCCTTGCGTTGCCTGCCTGTCGTTCAGGCGTCGAATAACGGATGAATACATTTACTGCCTCCTCGTAGTTATTGATGCATCAATGGACGGACACATGGAATGTGTCCGCTGTTTCTATTGTCCCAGTGATGGGCTGACTTTAGGAACTATTAAGTGATTTCCTCGGGTCAAATACCACTGGAGCGACTTGACGCCGGCTTTTTCATTGACCTGAACCGGAACTTCGAGCCGGTGCTTGGGCCAGCGGGCGGGCAACAACGGTGGAGGGGCAGTCGCGACTGACGGTGCTATTGGTTCCGATATTCGAGCGTGTGCATCGCCAAGGCTGCGAGACATATACGAGGCCCCTCTGTTCTTCTCACCCATCAATCTATACTTATGGATACTCCACTTACGAACATAGCAACCGAAGTATGCATTAGGCAAGAGCTCTTTTCCTGGAACAGTCACGCGAATGTGACCCCCGGAATTGACGAGCATTCGATACTGGAGCGCCGAAACATGAGGCCACAGTGCGTTCTCTCATCTCGGAGCGCCGGACTTGCCGGCTATCCGAGTAGCACGCTCCCGATCAGGTGGCAGCCGGGAAGGCCGTGAAGGAGTACTGGTACGCCGTGTTGATGATTGCACTGGGCGCACTGGCACTGCAAGCGGCCGGGGTAACTGTCCCGCCCGATTCGGTCTTCATCTCAACGTATGTCGGCCCCCGCTGGTTGTCCGCGAAGGTAATCGCGGTGGTTGCAGTCACGGGGTTGAGCTCAGTGTCCTTGGCCACGGTCGGCGTCTGCGAAGCAGCGACGAACGGCGTAGCGGCAACTGGAGTCACTGCCGCCGGCACGTCGACCACCATCCAGCAGTTCTTCGTCTGAGCCGAATAATCAGCCAAGACCAACCCAGCGCCATCAGCCGAGGTCCACACCGAAACGTGGTTCTGGTCAGTGGAGTTGGTCGTCACGAATGAGAGTGACGGCTCAGCCGACTGCAATGAGGCGGCCAGGGCGGTCGCTCCAGGATACGACTGGCTGTTCTGCTGATACTGAGCCTTCGCATTCAAGAGGGCCGTGTTCAGGTTGGACTGCGCAGCCCGGTCGTTCGCCGACTTCGTCACACCGAGAAACGTCGGGATGGCGATGGCGAGCAGAATGGCCAGGATCAACAGCACAACCATGAGCTCGATCAGAGTGAAACCGGCATCTGCACCGGCATGCGCGCCGCCCACATGGACAGCGGTCAACTGACGGGAAGCCGATGGAACAATTGGTCGTGCTCGTCGTAGGGCTTCGGACCGAGTGACCGTGTCGTTCGTTTGCGTGCGGCCGACCAGCCGAATCACTCCGGGCTTCTTTGTAGAAGGATAGGTATTCATGTGCAATTTGATCGGTCGATTCCGACGAGGACTTAATAAGAAATGGCACCGCCACTGTCCAAACCCAACGAGGTGTCACTTCAAGACACGGTCACCTAGCGCCATCTGACGAACCCGCGATTGGTCGGCGTTCCAGATGTTCGAAAGCGCGCCAGAGCGAGATCCGGGCGAGTCCTCACTGGGCGTTCGGGACGAGCTTGATGTAATCGAACATAGGCAGGTACAGGCAGATGACCATCGCCCCCACCATGCACCCCATCATGACGGTCAAGAGAGGCTCAAGCAATGCCGTAAGATTATTCACGGTGACCTCGACCTCTTGGTCGTAGAACTCGCCAACCTTCTTGAGCATTTCGTCGAGTGCACCGGTCTGTTCTCCGACCTCGATCATCTGCACGACCAAGGTGGGGATCACATCTTCGTGCTCGCGAAGGGGATCGGCCAGCGGTCGACCCTCGCGGACTCCGTTCTTTGCCTCGATGAGAACATCGCCAACGGTGCGGTTGCCCGACGTGTCCGCGCAAATGTCGAGCGATTCGAGAATCGGGACGCCAGAGCCAATCAGTGACGCCAAGCGTACCGGTCATCCTGGCCAGCGCGACCTTGTGGAATAGTGGCCCGAAGATGGGAGGCCTGAGGATCAACCGGTCCCACTTCCGACGACCTTCGTCGGTGTTGATCCACTTCTTCACTCCAATCACCGTGCCGACGATCACTGCGATGACCACCAAGGCCCAGGCACTGGTCATGATCGACGAAACCTTGATGAGAACCTGGGTTGGGAAGGGAAGTTTGCCCCCCAGGGTCTTGAACAGTTCTGGAACACCGGCACGATGAAGACGAGCATGGCCGTGAAGATGAGGAGCATCACGCTGAATCACCACTGCCGGATACGTCATTGCGGATCGGATCGTGCGATTGAGCTGAGCCTGCTTCTCGATGGTGTTCGCCAGGCTCTTCAGAGACCTCGTCGAGATTACCGCCGGCTTCGCCGGCCTGGACAAGGGTGCAGAACAGATGGGAGAAGACCTTCGGGTGCTTGGCGCACGCCGCCGACAGTGACGATCCATGTTCGAGATCCAGCCCGACCTCGTTCAGAACCCGAGCCAACGTGGGGTTCTCAACCTGCGCGGCCAGAATGCCGAGCGACCGCACCACCGAGAGACCGGAATCCACCATCGTCGAGAGCTGCCGTGTGATCACGGCAACTTCTCTGAGCTTGACCCGATCGGAGATGCCGGGGATCTTGATCTCGGTCTTGATGTTGATGGTCGACTTCGGCGTGACGGAGATGGGCATGTATCCCATCTCGCGCAGCCGCCGACGACGAGGGCCATACTGTCCCCGTCAAGCTGCCCCTCGACCAGACTACCCGACCGGTCTCGGACTTTGTAATCAAATGTCAGTGCCACGATGGCCCCGTTTCGTCAACGAATCTCGTATGATTGATTACGTATTCAGGTGATTTCGAAGGTCTTCCTCGTTCGAGGAGCGGTCGTAGGCGATGCTCTCGGAGATCCGTCCGTCCTTCACGAGCTGGGCCAGGCCTTGGTCCATCGTCTGCATGCCGAAGGAGCCGCCGACCTGCATTAGCGAGTAGATCTGATGGGTCTTGGACTGTCGGATGAGGTTGCGGATCGCAGATGTGCAGACCATCACCTCGGAGCACGGGATCGACCCGTTCCCGTCGGTGTTGACGATGAGCTGCTGGGTCACCACTCCTTCGAGGGTCGCCGCCAGCATGACCCGGATCTGCTCCTGCTGATTGGTCGGGAACACATCGATGATCCTGTCGATGGTCTGCGGAGCATCTTGGGTGTGCAGAGTGGCGAAGACCAGGTGACCGGTCTCTGCCGCCGTCAGTGCCGTCGAGATCGTCTCGAGGTCTCGCAGTTCACCAACCAGAATGACATCGGGATCTTGTCGGAGCACCCGTCGGAGCGCCTCAGAGAACGAGTGGGTGTCTTCGCCAATCTCCCGCTGGGTGACGATCGACCGCTTGTGGTCGTGGAGGAACTCGATCGGGTCCTCGACGGTGACGATGTGCAGCGGCTTCGTCCGATTGATGATGTCGACGAGGGATGCCAGGGTGGTCGACTTCCCTGAGCCGGTGGGACCGGTGACGAAGCACCAGTCCTCGCCGCAGTTCCGTGAACGACAGGATGGAATCCGGCAGCCCCAGCGTGTCGAACATTGGCATCTCGTGCGGGATAGGCCGCAGCGCGGCAGCCACGGTTCCACGCTGCATGGAAACATTCGACACGAAATCGACCAACACCCGCGATGGAGTGCGAGGTATCGAGTTCGCTCTGCTCTTCGAATCGCTCCCGCTGCGAAGCCGGGCAGGATACCGAAGACCATCTCCCGAATCATCTCGTTCCCGAGCACCGGGCATCCCTCGATGGACCGGATGGCGCCGTGCAGCCGGATCGATCCGGGCATCTGCGCAGTCAGGTGAAGGTCCGATGCGCCAACCGCCACTGCATAGCGAAGGAGGTCGTCGATATGGAGCGGCATGGAGCCGTCTGTTGCGGCGGCGGGCATGCCCCGTTGCAGCAGCGTTCGATGCTCGGAAGGGCGGGTTCGTCGTCGCCTGAATCCTCGGGATCAACAGTATTGTCCACCAAAGGCGATTCGGGGGCCGGAGGAGGCGGTGGCTGTCGAACCGTTCCCCAGCATCTGCCCGATCACGACGGGATCGGCCAGAACCGGATTGATGCGGTATCCGAGACGCGCGGACAAAGCATCGACGTCGGCGGCGTTGGCGGCTCGGCAAACGCCACCGCCAGCATGCTCCCTTCAAACTGCAGAGCCACCGCTCCGAACTCCCGAGCCATGTCTTGAGGCAGAGCCGCGACGGCATCCGCACTCGGAGTCATCGCCGCGAGGTCGATCGCCTGCATTTGGGCCAGATGGGCCAGCGCGCCGACGACCACTCCTGGGAGCGCCAGATTTCTGCTGATCAACAACTCAGCCAACGTCTGCCCCGTGGCCTCGGCCTCTGCGACCAGAGGATCCAGGTTAGCGTTCGTGTCGTATCCGCCTTGGACCAGTGCCTGGGCCAGCCGGTTCGACCATTCGAGCTCGTCTCTGCTGTGACCGGGCTCATGCGACCACCCGGAGGACCTCTTCGAGAGTGGTTTCACCCTCGATGGCCTTACGTATGCCGCTCTGGCGCAGGGTCAGCATGCCCTGGCCACCGCGAGCCGATGGATGTCTTCCACCGATCCTCCTTCAATAATCATTCGTTCGATCTCTTCTGTCATCGGCATCAACTCGGACAATGCCTTTCGCCCCCGGTAACCGGTATTGGCGCAAGCAGAGCAACCCACGGACCGGTAGACCTTGGACATCCTCCGATCGCTCCACCTCTTCGACCGACCAGCCTGCAGCCACGATGTCCGCTTCGGTCGGCTCGTAGGCCTCTTTGCAGTGCATGCAGAGACGCCGGGACAAACGCTGGGCGAGTACCCCGGACAGGGACGAAGTGACCAGAAACGGTTCGATCCCCATCTCGATCAGGCGCATCGGTGTGGACGCCGCGCTGTTGGTGTGGAGGGTGGACAAGCACCATGTGACCGGTGAGAGCCGCCTCGATCGAAATGACGGCGGTCTCCTTGTCACGGATCTCACCGACCAGAACGATGTCGGGGTCCGATCGGAGAATCGACTTCAAGGCCGAGGCAAAGGTCAGCCCGGCCTTGACATTGAGCTGGACCTGGTTGACACCCTTGAGTTGCAGCTCCACCGGGTCCTCGACGGTGATGATGTTCTTCTCGGGCGAGTTCAGCGCAGTCAAGGTGGTGTAAAGGGTGGTGGACTTGCCCGACCCGGTCGGGCCGGTCACGAGAATCGTCCCGTACGGCTTGGTGTAAGACTCTCGTACGTCTTGAGCAAGTCCTCATCGAAGCCAGATCGGCGAAACCCGAGACCACGCTCGACTTGTCGAGCACCCGCATGACGACCTTCTCGCCATGGATCGTCGGGAGGGTGGCCATGCGGAGATCGATTCCCTTGCTGCCCACATTGAGCGAGATACGACCGTCCTGGGGTATCCGGTGCTCGGCCACATTCATGTCGGCCATCACCTTCAACCGGGTGGTCACCGCAGCCGAAATGGCCCGAGGAGCAGTGGACACATCGTGGAGTACGCCGTCGATCCGGTAGCGGATGCGCAGGTCGGTGGCAGTGGGTTCGACATGGATATCCGACGCGCGCTCGTTGAGCGCTTGGAGTATCAGGAGGTTCACGTAGCGGACGATCGGCGCTTCCTCGGTGACCGCCTGGATGTCCTCGACGCTGTTGTCCGTGCCCTTCCCGTCGAACCCGAGTGACGCCTCCATGGCCATGTCGGCCGCGTCACCGCTGTTGAACGCCTGTCCGATGTAGGCGCTGATCTGGGTCCGGGTGGCCACGACCACGATGAAGCTACGCCCCATGATCGTTCGGAGGTCGTCCATTGCGAACACGTCGGTAGGATTCGAGGCGGCGACCACGGGAGTGCCGTTGTCATTGGCGATGACAATGACGTTGTGGTGACGGGCCGTTGCCTCGGGAATGCAGCCCGCCTCGGCAAGATCGACGCCGACAGTGTCGAGATCCACGAACTCCAGTCCCATCTCCTGGGCCATGCCCCACATGAGATCGGCCTCGGTGACCAACTTTTGCGCCGTCAGGATGCGGGCGATGCTCTGGTCGGTGCGGTAGTGCTCCTCGAGCACCGATTCCATATTTTCGAGCGATACTCTCCCACCTTCGACAAGGGCTTTCGCCAACGGGGGAACATCGCCGTTCCGGTTGACTCGCCCTCTCCCGTCGGCTCGTAGCGCTCATCTTCACTGTGCTGTTCTTGGAAGGTGGCTACGGCCTCGGCGACCAGGTCCGCCGCCAGCGCTGTCGAATCGGGACTCGGCGGTTGCTCCTCGTCCCGCACCGAAAGAGCCAGCTCGGCAAGCTCATCGGTACCGGTGGTCAAATCGGCCGATGGCAGGACGACCTGATCGGTCGAGCTCGATCCGAACGTGGGGAGCAGGCTGGTGGCCGGCTCGAGCACATCGACAACGTCGGGCTCCACCGGCAGCATCGATCGGTGCGATTTCGTCGATCATTTCAAGCGCGACGACTTCATTAAGGAGGTCCGAGGCACTTTCCTCGATCGTGCCGGGCTCGTCGATCGTGCTGGGCTCGTCGATCGTGCCGGGCTCGTCGACCGTGCCAGGCTCGGCGACTCCCTCGACTCCCGGTGGTTCCCCGATGCCACCGAGCACCTCCGGCGACTGCGCGAGCGACGTCTCCGCCCCGATCATCTTGTCGATCCACTCCTCGGCACTGTCATCGGCCAGGACGGATTCGGTCGACGGGCCCGGCTCTTCTGCGTGACCTGCCCCGACGCCCGGAGACTCGGCCGAAACGTCCTGCTCGTCCGGACTCTCAACGGTCATATCGGTGCTGTTCGCACGGTCCTTCCGGTGCTTGGGTTTTGTGTTCTCCTGACGACCTCGATGCTTTTCTGTGTGCTGCGCGTCTGACGGAAGGGCGTCCGAGGCCTGACCTACGCCGCTCGCAGTCTGCAACTCCGTGGTCGGATCAGTGCCCAGCTCGTTCTGGATGCCTTCGACCTCGACGCTCTGGACCTGTTCGGCCTCGGCAGCAATGATCTCTTCGGCCTCGTGAGCGACGACCTCTTCGGCCTCGTGGGCAATGAGCTCGTCGGGTTCAACCTCATCGTTGACCAGGGCAGATGGAGTCTCCGGTGGTGCCGAGGTCTCCGGCCCGAACAGCCGGTCGAGGTAGTCGCCGATCTGATCCCTCGAGGCGACAACAGAAATGAAGTCGCGCCCGATCGTCGCCCTGACCGTGTCCTGGGCGGCGATGTCGTCGGGATCGGCAGTCGCGATCACCGGCGTTCCGAATTTCCGCTTGACGGCTACAACGTGGTGGTGGCGCGCCAATGCAGGGGAAGAATCTCTGCCGCCGCCGGATCGACTCCATAGGTGTCGAGGTCGACGAATTCGAGGTCGTGTTCGCTGGCCATCCAGCGAATGGAGTCGACGTCGCTCATATCAGGCTCATCGGCAGACTGGCGGCCGAGATTGAACCCGAATCCAATTGTTCGACCCGAGAGCGGAGGGTCCGTTCCGATGATGCTCGCACCAGCCCCCCTTCCTGTTTGCCCCGTAGGAGGTGCTATGGCTCGCCGGATCCAACCAGCCGAACCTTCCATTCAGTTGTCGATTCAGTTGTCGATACTCAGTACCGTGGCGCCAAATGTGGACACGAAGAACCCCTATCGTGCTTCTCAACAGGGATTTTTCGTCGCCGCCTCATTGCCAAGGCTACGTAGCTCTAACCGATCGTTTGCCCCTTTCAGTGGTAGCCGGTCCACCGACCATGGCCACCTATCCCAACGCCCGCGTATTCCACCGTTGTTGAATACAGGATATGAGTTCTGAGGAGTTTCCGCTACTGGCGGCGACAATTTTCTTTGCCGGCCTCGTCGGGATCGTTGTCGGATCCTTCCTCAACGTTGTCGTCTATCGAGCCCCCCTCGGACTGTCGGTCTCTTCCCCCCGATCGTTCTGTCCTACATGCCGCCGCCAGCTGAACTGGTGGGAGAACGTCCCGATCATCTCCTGGCTAGCCCTCAGGGGAAGGTGCCGGACCTGCCAGGTTTCGATCTCCCTCCGATATCCATTGGTCGAGTTGTCCACCGGGGTCGTGTTCGCCCTGGTCACCTGGGCTTGGCGCGGCACTATCGTCTCTGCCGCCTACTGCTGTCTTGCCGCCACGGTGATCGCCATCGGGCTGATCGAATACGGCGGAAAACGCTCACCCCTGTCCGTCGCTGCGCTAGGCACGGTGACCGCACAGTTGATCATCGTGATCGGGGCCGGTGTCCAGGGTAAATGGCGAATCGTCGATGGATCGCTCATCGGTACCTCAATCGCGGTGATCGCGTACGCGGTACTCCGATCGGTCGACCCGGAATGCCGTGATCCACGCGGCCACGGTCGTTCAGTTCTGTTGGCTGCCGGATGCTGGGTCGGCGGGCTGGGTCTCTGGCCAGCGGTCGTGGGAGGCGGAGTCTGGATCGCGACGTACTCGGTATGCATGATGGGCGCCTGGTCCGTTGCCAGTCCGAAGATCGCCGCCGGGAGCGGATCCAGTGGCACTTACCGCCTCCACCCCGTCGTGGCCACTCCGCTGGTGTCCGCCGTCGCTGTTGCCCTCGCTGCCTCCCTCATCGCGAAGGCATGACGAACCGAAGATGGATACATGAGTCGCGTCGACCCTGATGGCCAAGGCCTACCGGCCGAGGAGGGCGAATTCGACGGACCCGACGACGTCGTCAGGACCCGCCGGGTCGTCGTCGTGGACGATCATGAACTTCTGCGGGCAGGGACCCGGCGCATTCTCGAGGACTCGGCAGGCCTTTCCGTGGTCGGCGAGGCGGGAGACGGTGAAACTGCCCTCGAGGTCATTGCCGACACCAGGCCCGACGTCGTCCTCCTGGACATCAGGCTCCCGACTATCAACGGCATCGATCTCGCCCGTCGGCTGGCGGCTGAATATCCAAGGATGGTCGTACTGATCCTGAGTGCCTACGACGATGAGAACTATGTGCGGGCGGCCCTTTCAGCCGGGGTGGCGGGATACTTGCTCAAGACCATGCCCAGCAACGAGCTGGTGGGCGCCATCAGAACCGCCTGTGACGGAACGACCGTGCTGGGCACGGGACCGAGCGGTCGGGGGGACAGAGCCGAGCAGCCCCATCGCGATGTCCTCATGCCGCGCCTCACGGTGCGAGAGGAGGAAGTAGTGCGTTTGGTAGCTCGGGGAATGTCCAACAAGGCAATCGCCCGACAGCTCGGCATCAGCCCGCGGACCGTTGAAGGCCATCTCAACCATGTCTTCCAAAAGCTCGACACGACGTCCCGCACCGAGCTCGTTCACTACGCCCTTGCCAGTCGCCTGTTCCGAAACAGGCAGCCCGAGCAGGACGAACTGCCCGGGACACGCGGAGCCGAACCCATGAGCCAGGAGACCGCTCCGGCACAAGCGACCTTTCGGAACCGATCGACCTCGGGACTGCCATAGAAGCCGCTCACCCGAGCCGAATGGCGGAGGGTGTCACGACGTACAGCAGGCCCTCCGCCCGTTCCGCCGTTGACAAACCTTGGGTGAACTCACGGTTTTGGCTGCTTCAGCTCATCATCTTGGCCCTCTACCTGATCCGACTGGCAGCCTCGGTGGCGTTCCATCTCGACTCCCGCTCGCTGGTCGTCGAGCTCTCTACCCTCGCGCTCTTCCTGGTCCCGGTGGTCTATGCCGCCTTGAACTACGGAATTCACGGGGCGATGTTCACCGCCGGTTGGGTCACGGTTCTGGCCGTTCCCAGATTCCTGTCCGCGGTCTCGGATCGCAACGACGTGGCCGCGTGGGCCGAGCTCGCCCAAGTCGTCCTACTCGATTCCCTGGCCTTCCTCGTGGGTCAGCGCGTCACCGCCGAGCGAGATGCTCGCCGGATTGCCGAATCGGCCCAGGAGGCGCACCGGAGTGCCGAAGCCCTCTATCGCGATCTATTCGACTCCGAACCACTCACCTATCCTCATCGTCGACGGAAATGGCAACGTCATCGAGGCCAATGCATCGCAGCGCGTCGCGCATTCACCGGAACCACTTCCGAAACCCGCTCAGAGGGCGCGCCGGCACCATCGGCGGACAGCGCCCGATTCGACTGGTCGACATGGTCGGACCGATTGCATCTGGTCACCTGCTGACCACGCTTCTCTCGGAACAATTGCCCCTCGACAAGTGGCGACATGGGATTCGGTTCCGCCTCCGAGCGAGTGGAACCGATCGCCATCGAGAGCACGGGGCATCCCATTCTGTACCGGCCCACGGCGACCATGTTGGGGCGGGCCGTGGGCGGGACCCGGATGCAGATCGTATTTGAGGACGTGACCGCTGAAACTCGCAGGCACGATCTGATGGAGGCGTATGCGGCTCGCGTTGTTTCGGGTCAGGAGGAGGAGCGTCGACATCTGGCACAGGAACTCCACGACGGTCCGGTTCAGACGCTCATCCACCTTTGCCGGCAAATCGACGCAGTGGAATCCCAGATTGATCCCGGCAAACAGGAGACATTGCCTTTGGGTGACCTCCGGAGAATTGCCGAGGACACCATTGTGGAGTTGCGCTCCATCACCAAGGGGCTGCGGCCCTCGATCCTCGACGACCTGGGACTGGTCGCCTCCATCGGCCAGATCCTCACCGAGGCGGGCGGGCGTCACCGGTTCGAGACTTCGTTTGGAGTCACCGGGCCAGAGCGGCGCGCTCGAACCCACCGTCGAACTGGCGCTGTTCCGCATCGCCCAAGAGGCGATATCGAACATCGAGCGACATGCGGCTGCGAATCGTGTGGCGATCGGCCTCAATTTCGAGCAGCTGGGACTGCGACTCCTGGTCAAGGACGACGGTGTCGGGTTCGATGTGCGCCAGGCCTCGGGAGCTACCAGCAGCGATTCACTCGGGCTGGCCGGCATGACAGAACGGGCCAATCTCATTGGCTCTCACCTGGTCATCCACTCGGGGATCGACCGTGGGACCACGGTGGACGTATGGGTGCCGGCAACGATTCTTGATCAAAAATAAGCCCTCGACCATGGATTCGCTTCCTCAGACCGCCGCGACGACGGATATTTCCCCTGAGACCGCCGTATGACTCAATTCAGCAAGCGGGCAACTGTCACTTAACCGAAACGAAATAGATGTTTGCATCTCATCAATTCATGGGATACTGACGGCGTGGAACAAATTGTCATCGAGTCGTGCCACAGCACGTGGATCATCGACATGGAGAACTCGCGGTTTCGCCGCGTGGTGAAGGGTTCCGATCACCGTTCCAGCCCAGCCTCGACCGAGTGGCAGCCATGCTACGGAGTCGAGATCGATCCCCTCTCTGAGTCCTTTGTGGTCCTGCTCAATCCCGAGGGCACCCGACTGCTCCGCAGTTGGCGCCACGTCGAACATTGCTCCCAATGCGGCGGGGAAGCCACCTCCGAACTCTCGTTGCGCGACCTCCGCTCCGCCGTCCGGGGCTGAGTCGGTCCGGGGGCTGAGTCGACCCCATCCCCGCCTGGCGACCGCATACGGGGGGCAGCCTCCGGTAGCGTGGTCCTGTTGGTGGCCCCGGGGCGAACGATGCGCCGGCGTGGGCCAACGCCCGTTTCGAACATTAACCCTCACCGATGAATCAGGATCCCCCATCCACTTCAGACGGCTCCGGAACTGAGAAGAACGATGGATCGGCGCCGGACGAACTCCTCGACAACGCCGAGGAGCCACCACCGCCACCGTCGCCAGAGGCGATCGCCCGATTGAAGGCCAACTCGAGACCCGACTTCGCCACCTCGGCAGCGATGGTCAAGGACATCATGGCCGCCGGCCCCGCCGGTCCCGCAGACCCCGCCGGTCCCACCGGCCCCGCCGGCCCCGCCGACCCACCTGAC
The DNA here is from genome assembly GCA_963837805.1 of uncultured Acidimicrobiaceae bacterium. Classification (GTDB taxonomy): domain Bacteria; phylum Actinomycetota; class Acidimicrobiia; order Acidimicrobiales; family RAAP-2; genus Bog-756. Next base: position 1,658 of record CAWIOU010000012.1, on the reverse strand, counting down.
CAACCCGAGGCTCCCCACGTGTGGGCGGCCGAAGACGATCGTGAAGGACCCTCGGGCCCCGACACGGCGCCGGACGAATCAGATGTCTCCATTGCCCCGGACTTCTACACGTCAGCGCAACCGAAGAAGCGATTTCGACGTTCCAAGTAGCTGCAGACACCGCCGGTCAGGCGAGCGGATCTCGCTTCCAGACGCCCGAACTGCCGCCGGTCTTCTCCCACAGCATGAGCTGACCGATGCTCATCGTGCGGTCGGTCGTCTTGCACATGTCATAGACAGTGAGGGCAGCAATCGCACACGCGGTCATCGCCTCCATCTCCACGCCGGTCCGATCCACCGCTTCGACCTTGGCCTCCACCTCGACAAAGTCGTCGCCGATGGTGAAGTCGACATGCACCGCACCGACCAGGAGGGGATGACACATCGGCACCAGCTCAGCAGTCCTCTTGGCCGCCTGAATTCCGGCCACACGTGCCGCGGCCAGGACATCTCCCTTGGTGATGGCATTGTTCGCCACCTTTGCCGTGGTCTCCGGCTTCATCGCCACTTTGCAACGGGCCAGGGCTCTCCGATGCGTGGCCTCCTTCGGGGAAACATCCACCATACGGGTGCCACTGAAGGGGTCAAGATGGCTCAGACTTCTGTCGGTCATAGGGCGGTCCCGGTCGTCACGGGCCACAGTCTACGGGAGAGCGATGGCCCAGGACGGGACTGGCACTCTCTCAACTAGACTGCTAATCGACGCACGTCACAGACCGAGAGGAATGCTGGTTTGCCCACCTACGAATACCGCTGCGACAGCTGCGACCGGAACTTCGACGCCGTCCAGTCCTTTCATGACGACCCTCTGACCGCATGTCCTACCTGTGGCTCACCGGTGCGCAAGGTCTTCGGGAATGTCGGGATTGTCTTCAAGGGAAGCGGCTTCTACAAGACTGACAGTCGCAACGGTGGCTCGGCCAAGAAGAGCGACACCGAATCGACGCCTGTCCCGGCGTCAGGATCGGATGGCGCTACGTCGGACGGCGGCAGCAAGGAAACCACCAAGCCAGACACATCGCCGGCCAAGGCGCCGACGCCTCCGGCACCCTCGAAGGCCGATTCGAAGTCGGGTGGCGCCGCCACGGAGAAAGCTGGCAAAGCTTCGTCGTAGGCAGCAGCATCGCCAGCCGAGCATCTGGCGCCTACCCCCGGGGGGGTGGGTGATCCCACGAGGATCGATCTTTGAGCGAAATGCTCGCTAAAACGCGAACGGTGCCCGTACAATGGGTCCCGTGGACAAAGGCGACCTCGACCGATTTCTCGTTACGCTGGCTGAACTCGATGGTTCGGACCTTCATATCAAGGCCGGCGCACCACCGCGGATGCGAGTGGCCGGCGCGCTGCGAACCCTGGACGACGAGCCGTCCTTCACGTCGGAGGAGACACAAGCCATCGCCGAGTCGATCATGGGGCCGGCCATTCTCGACACATTCACGAAGTGCCACGAAGTGGACTTCGCCTACAGCCTCGCCGGAACGGGACGTTTCCGGGTCAACGTGTACTACCAGCGATCGTCCGTCGCTCTGGCCATGCGTCGTGTGCGCTCAGGCGCCACCACCGTGAGCGAGCTCGGGCTTCCCGAGGTGGTCACCCGTTTGGCCGAGGAAATGCGAGGC
>CAWIOU010000011.1:0-18123 GCA_963837805.1 uncultured Acidimicrobiaceae bacterium | reverse complement strand
CGAGGCGGTGCCGGCCCGGACGTAACCCCTGTCCGCAAGCCTGACGGGTCGATCGGGATGTACTCGTCGAAGCAGTCAACCGAAGTGCTCGGAGCCCGTGATGCCCTGGCTGCCGGCCGTAGGGAACTGTTGGACAACCCTCGCTGGGGGTTCGAGGCCACCGACAAGCTGATGGAGGGACTGAACAAGACCGACTCGGGTCTGGTTCAACTGGCTCCGCAACTGGACAGGCTCCGTAGCACGGCTCTGGCCCAGATCCCCAAGGACGACGCCCTGCTGGAGAACGTGACCAAAGAGTTCACGCCAGCCGGAGCGAAGAAGCCCGACATCCTCAACTTCAGGAAGAAGGCTGACCAGGCCACCTACATGATGGGTCCCGAGGGGCCGGTGGACCAACTGATCCAGGCTATGTCCAAGGGGGAGGACGACAAGATCCTGTCCTTCGCCCCTCTGCTCAAGAGGAAGATGTCCACCTGGTACGAGCACCGGATCAACGTGGAGGACTCGGCTCTGTCTCCCGAAACCCGCCAGGCCTTCGGTGCCGTCAAGGACATGGTGGACAAGATCGAGCAGATCGCCAAGAACCGCGAGAAGATGAACGACGCCCTGGACAAGCGGATCATCGGGGAGGGGGAGCGGACGGTCCAGGAGGAGCGGGAGTACAAGACCCAGGCCAAGGTCGAGACCAAGAACATGGAAGCCCGCCACGTCGCCGAGCGCAAGGAGTTCCGGTCCAAGGCCAAGACCACCATCGAGAAGATCAACGCCGCCCGACAGTTGAAGCTGAAGAACCTGGACGACCTCTACGAGAGGATGAAGGAATCCAAGCTCACCCAGGGTGACCAGGCGGCAGAGAGAGCCACCAAGGAACAGGCCGACGCTATCTACCAGGACGTGAAGCGGGATATCGGCCAACTGAGGGAGAACTGGTTCGAGTCCAAGAAGAAGGCCAACGCCACCTACGACAAGCAGGTGCTCGAAGCCAAACTGATGGCAGCCAAGGCTGAGCCCAAGCTGAGGAAGACCCAGGAGGCCGAGGCCAAAGAACTGAAGACCAGCCATGAGAACGGGATGAAGTTCCATGGCGATCTAGTCCGTGAGATGCGCCATTACACCGACGCCGTCAAGCGGTTCCAGAAGGCGGTCTACGACCACCCCTCGGATGAGTACGTCGGGGCCGAGGTGCAGATCTACCAGAAGCAGCTCATGGACCACGCCCGTGGGGCCGAACTGGTCGACGCCACCGAGAAGTCCCTGCAAGACCGTTCAGGTTGGGACCAGAGCCGCATCCAGGAACTACGCCAGAACCCCCAGCTCCTGCGTGAAGAGGTCTACCTGTTCGCTCGGGACGTGTACCAGAACCCCCTCAACTTCGAGGAGTCCATCGCCGACGCCGCCAAAGAGGCCATGGAGGACGTTCGCAAGTCAGGCATCGACGAGCTCAACACCTTGATCGCCCAGGGCTTCCACCCCCAGTGGTTCCCCTCGGCCGGGACATTCGACCACCCCGCTTCGGCCATCAAGACCATGCCCGGCAAAGGCGTTCCCCATGTCGATGCGGCCATGGCTCGGGTCCACGATCTGACCGCCACCAGGCACAACGTCGTCCTCGGGGTGACTAAGGACATGCAGCAACTCCTGACCAGGGACGCCAACATCGAGATGGCCGAGCACATGATCGCCCCGAGAGCCATCGACGGGGAGGCGCTGAAGGACCAGTTGAAGGCCCTTCCCGGCTACGAGCACATCGACACCGAGGTCGGCACCAGCCTGGATGCCCTCTCGGCCAAAGCCGCCTCGCTAGGACTGAAGCGGTTCGACTCCCAGAAGGCCTTCGGCTTCACCATGCCCCGCTGGGAAGGCAAAGCGATGTACCTCCCCGAAGGCCTCGTAGATGCCCTGGAGAAGATGCACACCCTGGAGACCAAGAACTCCAAGGGCTTCTTCGACAAGACCAACCAGGTCTTCCGCTACTCGATTCTCGGCCTCTCACCTCGGTACACGGCCCACATCCTGTTCGGTGGCACCTTCCTGCTGGCCCTGCGGTCGACTCCGTACATGCCCTCGATGATCCTCCAGGCGGCGAAGCTGATGAAACAGGGGGCTCTCCCCGAGGAGATGTTCCGCCAGCCGGCCCAGGAAGGCTATGGCCGGATGCAGATGGCCCTCCACGAACACGCCTTCGCCGGGGGCAAGCAGCTCGCAAATATGGTGGTGGGGGAGACCATCGAGAAGACCCAGAACATCCTGCTCCACAAGGCCTCGCCTTTCCACTACCTGAAGGCGGCGGCGGACGTGAACTTCCGCTTCACCAGGTATGCAACGAGGATGCAGACCGCCGTGGCCTACCTGGACTACATGGCCAAGGCCGAGCGCAAGGGCTACTTCCTGGACGAGGTGACCGGCGAGCGCATGGACATGACCAAAGAGCGGGCCATGTACGAGGGGATGAGGCACGTCGAGCAGGTCTTCGGGGACCTCAGGAGCATGAGTCCCCTGGAGCGCCAGGTGGCCAAGAACCTCCTCCCCTTCTACGGCTGGACCCGCCACATCCTCAAGTACGTCCTGACCATGCCCGTGGACCACCCGTGGCGGGCCATGACCCTGGCCCTGATCGCCTTCGAGAACTCCGAAGCGGTTCCCAAGGGACTCCCCGAGAGGCTCCAGTTCCTGTTCTTCCTGGGAAGCCCCGACAAGCAGGGCAACGTCTCGGCCATCGACACCCGGTTCATGGACCCGCTCAGGGACGTGGCCAACTACGCCTCGCTGGGAGGTTGGATCCAGGGCCTCAACCCGGTCTTCCTGGGGCCGGCGGCGATGATGGACCCCCAACTGGTCTACGGATCGACCTCGCTGTACCCCAACCTGACCTACAACAACATGTACGGCATAGAGACCGCTGGAGCCCAGGGATCTGCCCTCCAGGGTGTGGAGCAGTTCATCCCCCAGTTGGGAGCCTTAGGACAAGCCCTGGGGGCCGCTGGGAGCTATCGGCAGCTTGCCTCGAACCCGAATGGTTTCTACAAATCCATCGCCAACGACCTCAATATCCCTTTCGCCCAGATCCAGAAGGTCAACCTCAAGCAGATGGCGGCGAAGGACGAGACGGCCCGGTACGAGGTGGCCAAGTCGGCAGCCCAGAACGCCTTCCAGAGCGGAGATTTCTCCAACTCAAGGGTTACAGCAACGTCCCCAACCCCCTGAACCCCGATTACGAGATCAGCGTTCAGCAGTTGGAAGCCGTATACAACAACGCCCTGGCTCAATATCCAGGTCAGGCACCCATCAACGTCCTCCTGCCCCCCGCCACCCCCAGTGGCTATTGACGCAAGGAGCCCTGCGGTATACGGTACCTGTGTGAGAAGGAAGCGGTGTCACAGGTGCGGGTGGGGGTTCACTCCCCCGAGCGGATCTGGGACGTTCTGTGCGACGAGTGCCGAATGGACATCGACCTGGAGCGGACGTGAGATTCGTAAACCGCACTAGGTGGAAGGGCGAAACGGTGATCTGCACGGTGCGCTTAGCCAGGCCCATCGTGGACTTCATGGACAACGCCATCGACGGAGACGACCTGCGTAACCGGAGCGAGTGCTTGCAAGAGGCAGCATTCTTCTGGTGCGTGCAAGAGGAGCAACGACATGCCTGAGAAGTTCCTGGACGAGCCCGAGTTCGGCACGCCCCCTCCCGCCGGAGGGTTCGGCAGATACGAGCGGAAGACCTACCCCTTCGAGAAGCTGCTGGAGCAGTTGCGGGAGAACCCAGGCCGGGACGCCTGCATCGGGCGCTGGAAGGTCACCAACGACATGGGGAGGAAGATCGTCACCGGCCGGTGCAACGCCGCCCGGACCTCGGTCTGGCACTTCCTGATGAAGTACCACCCGCTGGAGAACTGGATGATCTACACCCGCCCCACGCCCGATACCTGGGGGGACAGAGAGCTCTGGGCTGTCTTCTTGGGAGACATGACCCCCGAGGAAGCCCTGAAGGTCGGGGAGATGCGGGCCGCTTCCGCCCCCAACATGACCGACGAGACCAAGACCAAGAGCGAGAACCGGGAAATCAGGGCTCAGAGACGGGCTCTCTACCTGGACTACCAGAATCAGCGGAGGAAGCAACTGAGGATGTAGAGTCTGCCCTATGGCAGCCGTAGGGCAACTGGTCACCGTAGGTTCCACCGCGACCCTGATCTTCGAGGTCGTGGACGGGATCACCTATGAGGGGATCACCAACCCCGCCGCCAACATCTTCAAGGCCGGCGACGAGAACGCTCCCCTGCCCCTGCTGTTGGTCTTCTCGGTGACCAACACCATCTATCTGGGTGGATCAGGAGTCACCTCCTCGTCGACTGGGATCGGGGCGCTGGCCACCGGGATCACCAGCCTGGCCTACAACTGCGTAGGCGGAGACTCGCTTTACGGCATCGTGGCATCCTCGACCCAGCCGGTCCAGCTTCTCGCCTTGAGGCAGTAGTCGTGGGCGGAAATCGCCGCGGTCGCAAGGGCGTCAAGGTTCTGTCCCTCAGCACCATGGGGAGCATGGGATGGGGATAAACGGTGGCGGTCTGAACGCAGGGGGTGGCGGGTCGGGCGGCGGAGGCGGTGCCACAGGCCCCTCAGGGCCTCAGGGACCGACCGGACCCACCGGACCCACCGGAGCGGGCGTCACGGGCGCTACCGGCCCTGTAGGGGCCACTGGACCCGTAGGAGCGACGGGAGCAACCGGACCCGCTGGAGCCACGGGCGTCACCGGATCGGCGGGCGCTGACGGAGTAACCGGCCCTGCCGGCCCGTCAGGAACTCCTGGAGCAGTCGGAGCCACAGGTCCCACTGGAGTCACCGGGGCAACTGGACCTGCGGGTACGAACGGCACCAACGGCGCGGTCGGGGCGACTGGGCCAACGGGACCCACCGGACCTACGGGCGCGGGTGCGACTGGGGCAACTGGACCTACTGGACCTACCGGACCTACCGGATCGACGGGCGGTACGGGTGCTGCCGGCCCTACGGGCGGTATCGGGGCGACGGGGGCATCTGGGACCACCGGAATCCCGTCCTTCACCGTCTCGACCATCACGGCTGACCCGAATCCGGGAGTCGTGGATACCTACTATCGGACCAACTACGCCGCCAGCGGGAACTTCACTCTGCCGACTACTCCGGCCACCGGATCGTGGATCATCGTCAAGCAGATCGCCGACAACACCCTGAAGTTTGTGGGCACGGTGGATGGGAGTACGACCTACTCGGTCTCGCTGCTGGTGTCAGTGTGGCTCGTATACAACGGAACGACCTGGGATGTGATGTAGATGGCTTACCGACCCGACATTCCACCCGGCCTTCAGTTCCTCACCGGAGGCGGGACCCTCACGGCCACGACGATCTCCAACGCCATCACACTCGGGTACACCGGGATCTATCTCGACCCTCGCAACACCTGGACCATCTCGTCGACGCTGGTTATCAAGGACATCACCAACTTCACCATCGAGTCCAGGATGACCGGCTCGATCGGGTGGCTCGGAAACATCTCCGCTCCGACCTCGGTGGGCTACATCGACGTCACAACGACGACCACGGACGGCATCCAGGTGTTTTCGGACGGAGCATCCAACTTCATGCAGGGACTGACTCTCCGAGGATTGGCCATTGTCGGCAACACCACCGCCTCGGTGGTCCACTACGGGGGCGGAGTGCGGAACCTGCTAGAGGACTCCTGCTTCATCCAGAACACCAACTCGACCGCCGGGGCCTATGCCGTTACCAACGACACCGCTCTCGGGTTCTCCGGCTCCAACAACGAGGGACTGCACTTCCTCAACCCCCGCTGGGCCGGGGGATACGCCGCCTATGGCCTGGGCATCGCTGACGGAACCGGGCACGTCAACGACTGCCTCTACACCAACCTGATCACCGCCGGGGGGACCTACTCGCTCAACTGCCAGGCCGGAGGTGGGCACCAGTTCAAGAACTACTACGACCGCTCCTCCCCGACCACAGCGACGGTCCTCAACAACGGGTCCTCACTCATCTTCGACGGTGGCGAGGACCAGAACATCGCCGCCTTGTGCCACCAGGTCACGGCCGGAACCACGGTCATCCACAACCGGAACGTGACCGAGGCCACGACCACTCACAATGTCACGGCCAGTGGGACGGGTACCTTCCAGCTCACCGGGCGGTCCAAGACCAACAACGCCCAACAGTGGAACATCAGCAGCGGGGCCACCATCGACCTTTCCGACGTCCATGTCCTCCCCGACCAATGTGACCATCAGCGGGTCGGCGGGGACGTTGAATCTTGGCTACCTGCCCCCGGCCAACTGGCCCATCCTGACCAGCTTCACCGGCACGCTGGCTATCGGCTCACCGTTGATGGCACCGCAGATATTCACGTCGGGCGGAACATTCACGCCGTCCGGTCAGGGCCAGGGCATCTATGCGGCGTTTGTGGTGAGCGGCGGCGGTGCTGGACGGAATGGGGCCACTACTTCCGCCGGCGGTGGTGGAGGTGGAGGTTGGGTGGTTCCGTTCGCCTATCTCGGCCAGGTGACTACTCCACAGACGGTGACCGTGGGAACGGGTGGGGCCTCATCGGGTAGTGGTGGCGGAGTGTCGTCCATCGGTTCTCTGTTCACCGGAGTAGGTGGAGCTGCTGGAGTAGGGATTGCCAGCGGAGCGTCGAACGGGGGAACAGGTGGTGACGGGGGGTTCGGAGGCGGAAACAACAACACCGGCACCCAGGGTGTCGGCGGGCAGAACGGAGGCACAGGTGGAGGCGGAGGTCTGGGCCAGGCTACGCAACCGGGCGGTCAGGGTGGTACGGGTCTACAGGGATGGGGAGCGGGCGGCGGTGGCGGAGGTGGCAACAACCTCTCAGGTGGACTCGGCGGCGGAAACGGTGCTAACCGTGGGGCAGCCGGAACTGGAGTAACCAATGCTGGTGGAGGAGGGGGTGGAGCGGGGAGTCCCTTGGGTATCGGTGGTGCAGGAACCAACGGTTCAGGAACAACCGGAGGAGCCGGTGGAGCAGCGGCAGCCAACTCAGGTGGCGGTGGCGGTGGTGGCGGTCAGGGCACGGTCACCGGGGGTACCGGCGGGGCCGGTGGCTCGGGGTACGTCATCATTTACCAGCTCGCCTGAGCAAGGAACCCTGCTACGGTCGGGAGCGTGAAATTCCACGTCCCAAATCTTCCGCATACGGAGACGACCGCCGCCTATTCTTGGTGTGCCTATTCGAGCAAAGTCCGCAAGTTCTGCGACATGATGTACGGCCTCGGCCATGAGGTGATCCTGTACGCCGGCCAGGAGAACGAAGCGGCGGCGGATCAGGTTGTCCACATCGCCTCTCCGAAGAACGACCCCGAGAACATCCCCGAGTTCAGCCACCAATCCCCCGAGTTCGTATGGTTCAACAACGAGGTCATCGAAGAGATCAAGCTCTCCGAACCGGGACCACAGGACTTCATCTGCATCATCGGAGGGTCGGCCCAGCAACCCATCTCAGCCGCCTTCCCCGAGTTGATGAGCGTGGAGTACGGAGTGGGCTACGGAGGGACGTTCGCCAAGTTCAGAGTCTTCGAGTCCTACGCCTGGATGCACACCGTCTACGGAGCCCACGCCCAGAACGCCCACAACGCAGACGGGTTCTTCTTCGACGACGTGATCCCCAACTACTTCGACGTGCGGGAGTTCGAGTTCGTCGCCGATCCCCAGGAATACCTCGTCTACCTGGGACGATTGATTGACCGCAAGGGCTGGAGACTGGCGGTGGAGATTGCCGAGCAGACCGGGAAACGCTTGCTGATAGCGGGAGCGGGTGATCCAGGAGAGCTTCCTTCCCACTGCACCTACATCGGCGTCGTCGACCCCGGCACCCGATCGACGCTTCTGGGCAACGCTCTGGCCGTACTCACCCCGTCCCTGTACCTGGAGCCCTTCTGCGGAGTCCACGTCGAAGCCATGCTGTGCGGCACTCCGGTGATTACGACGGACTGGGGCGTGTTCACCGAGACCGTCACTCCTGAGGTCGGGAAGACGGTGCCGGATGTTCAGCGAGTTCAAGAGCGCCGTCAATGAGGTCAGGCACCTAGACAGGGCCGCTATCAGGGATTACGCTGTCAACAGGTTCTCCACCGAGGTCATCGGACCCCGGTACGAGGCGTACTTCGAGCGACTGTTAACCCTACGAGGAAAAGGATTCTACGAATGACCATCAACGGGAAGTACGTCAGCCCATCAGCCCTTCTCCAGCACGTCATGGCCTACGCCGCCGTGGTGATGGGGGTGCTGACCACCCAGCTCCAGGGAGTCCACCTGCCGACCTGGGGATCAGCCATTCTCGGCATCTTCGGCATCCTGCTCCACCCGTGGACCTCGATCACCGCCACCACGGCCCCGGCGCAGCAGTCCGCTCCACCGAACCCCGTGGCGTGACGCAGGTCGGTATTGACGCCATCTACCCGGCGTCGATCCCTGCCCATCTGCCCTTCACGCCGTCGTATGTGTTCGGCTACGTCGATGGGGAGTGGCCGTCCTTCAACCAGATGAAGGCGCAATATCCCCAGGCCACAGCCGTATCCATCTCCGCCATCCCCGGTGCCGCCAACGCTTTGTCTGCTGTCGTGGCCGACTGCGAGGAAGGCGACTACTCCGAGGAACAGGCCGGCTCAGGCCTCCTACAAGAAGCTGGCCGCAGGCTGGGTGCCGGCCATCTACTGCTCGCTCAGCATCTGGCACGACTGCATGGACACCTGCATCTCCGAAGGGGTGGACCCGAACGATGTGGACTGGTTGATTGCCGCCTATCCGGGTATCGGTCCAGTGTTGTATCCGGGCAGTCCGGGACACCAGTGGGTGGACCAGGGAAGCTACGATCAGTGGGTCATCCAAGATGGCTGGCAGCCAGGTAGCCCGATAGCCCAAACGCACCGAGTGGAGGAAGACATGGCTCGCACGCTTGACTCCGCTGAGGCAGCGGCACAAGGTCTGCAAGCCCGACGGCTCGATCTGGTCCTACGGCCGATGCCCAGGGTACCCGAACCGGCCAACATCGCCAGCATCTTCGCCAGCCCGGTGTTCAGCGACCGGCTCTGGTCTCATCCCACGGAGCAGGGTCTACTGACTCTCCATCGCCTCAACGGCGCTGTTGGCGTTTGGATGCCGCTGCCTACGTACGGCGGACCCAACGGGTCCCTAGATGTGTGCTCGCCAATGTCGCATCATCCGTGTCCTCGGGGCCTTCGGGCCCTCCTCCTGAGCCGCCATGCCGTCCATCAACGACAGTCGCATCCGTCATCGAGGCGGACGTCACCCCCATCCTCACATCGATCCGTCGTCGAAGGGATGACCACAACACTCGCTCCTGGCCCTGCATGGAAGGCACGAACAGGGGACGCCTCCAGGCCATCGCCGCCGCCGGGGTTTCACAAAACCCTAGACAAGCAAGGAACCTTGCCCTAGAATGCCCGCATGGGGCACAGCGATTATCCAGTCAGCCAACCGCTCATCACCGACGTTCTGGCGAGGTCCATCCACACCGAGATGCTGAGTGCCGAGCGCAAGGCCTTCGCCTACCCGACCTGGTTCCGGCACTCCGACGCCGGCAAGTGCGGGCGCTATCTCTGGTTCGAGCACAACAACACCGAACCGTCCAATCCTCCCGACGCCTCCTCGGCTTGGGTGATGTGGTTGGGGACCATGCTCCACGCCGAGCTCCAGCGGGCTCTGGTGGAGCGGTTCCCCGACTGCAAGGTGGAAGTCCCGGTCCATCACGGCGATCTCTCCTGGGTCATCTCGATGCCGTGGTCACGCTGGACGACGGGACCAAGGTCTGCTACGAGCTCAAGACCCGCAACAGCACCCAGTTCTCCAAGGCGGTCGGATGGAACAAGCCGAAGTGGTCGCACCACGACCCCGGTAGGTCCGTCATCCTCTGACCGGCTACAGGGGGCGTTGAACGCCACCGCTGTCGATGCAGACCTCCTGGTCATCGGCATGATTTCGATGGAATCGGCGTCCAAGGGGTTCGCTGAGAAGATCGGGCTGTCGCGACATCTGCCCGCACCGTGGCCGAGTGGCACTTCTCCAAGCAGGAGTTCGGGCCGTGGGCCAAAGCGGAGACCGACCGGCTGACCAACATCATGGAATGGTTGGATGCGGGAGTCGTGCCAGAGCGCAGAGCGGTGGGCGATGAGATGGAGGACGTGAAGCTCAACCCCAACGCGATCGAGTCCCAACTGGAAATGTCAGTACTGCAATCACTTCGACTCATGTAAGGAGATGACCAGCATGAAGTTCACGGGGAGTTTCTTCGTCGAGGACGAGATCAAGGTCCACCAGGGAGTGTCAGGGACCGGGGTCGTTCTGGTGTGCGACGGCTCGGGCGGTCTGTACCTGCACCTCAGCGAGACCAACGCCAACGAACTGCGGTTCGAGCTGAACGCCGTTCTGGATGGAATGGAGCACGACCGTGCCTGAGTTCCGGGGTCAGTTCTCATCGTCTCAGCGGAACACGCTGTTGATGCCGATCAAGCCAGGTCGGGTGTCGCAGGCCCAAGGGATGAGCCACGTCGAGGCCTACGAGGTCATCGCCCACCTGAACCGCATCTTCGGCTTCGAGGGTTGGGACAAGGAGATCCTGGCCTGCGAACTGCTGTTCGAGACGGACAGCGGCAACGAGGGTCGATCCAAGTGGACCGTGGCCTACAAGGCGTCCATGCGACTGACCGTAAGGGACGGCGACGGCGTGACGGTCTGCATCAAAGAGGACGTGAGCGTGGGTGATGCCCAGAACCAGCCGTCACGGGCCGATGCCCACGACCTGGCTATGAAGTCGGCGGTGTCGACCGCTCTCAAGCGTTGCGCCAAGGACCTGGGTGACCAATACGGCCTCAGTCTCTACGCCAAAGGTTCGATGGATGCCCTGGTCAAGCGGGTGATTCCCTACGAGGAAGACCTGGGTCCGAGGGCATCTGACGCCATGGTCGCTGCTAGGCAGGAGAACAGCGGCGGCGGAGGTGGGGGACCGCTGGACATCGTTGAGGTGAAGCAGATGTCCGAGGGTCTGGAGAAGGCTAAGCGGGCGCTCAGCAATGGATGACTGGACGGCCAGGGCCAACTGCCGGGGGATGAACCCTGAGTTGTTCTTCGAGTCACTGAACAACCAGTACAAGAGGTCCCGTCCGCTGCCCGAAGCCGTGATCGCCTGCCAGGAATGTCTAGTCAGATCCGAGTGCTACGTCTACGCCATGCACCACGAGGAGCACGGCTACTGGGCCGGCACCGACCCCGCCGACCGCAGAAGGCTCCGCAAGCTCGCCGGCATCACCGTCAAGTCACCAGGAGTCCCACTCGTCCTCAATAGCCGCCCCCATGCCCAGGGAGAACAACGTGAAGAGATCGCCCTTACGGAAGAAAAGCGAAAAGCAGAGGAAGTTCGATGCTGAACTCCTGGCAGCCACTCCCTCCTTATACGAACGTGCGGGAGAATGGTGTGAGATTCGAGCTCCAGGAATCTGTATCGGACCTCAACACCTGCACCGCCATCATCGCCGTTCTCGACGGATCAGGAAGGATGGTCGGGCAAATGTACTGTCCAATCTCCTTCTTTGCTGCCAACACTGCCACGCTCTCATCCACCACGACCGACGATGGGCCAAGGACCACGGATTCATCATCTCTACTCAGGCGAATCCTGAAGAAGTTCCCTGGTCAACGGACAGTTTCTGGATGCCGAAGTGACACGCCAGAAGCCTCAGAGCCGAAGGAGCGAGAGAAGTGAGCGAACGATGAGAAACGACAACGGCGAAACCATCTGCCGGGAGTGTGGCGAGGTGTTGAGCGTTGAGAATGCCAGTGTGCGGCGTCGCGAGGGATGGAGGCCGAGCTTCAACGGCATCTGTCGGGAATGCGAGTCCGACCTGGCGATGGAGCGAAAGGGCGGAGCGGCATGACTGAACCTCGCCACCATTGTCTGGAGTGCGGGCACAAAGCCCCGGATCACTACGACTGCTGTTCTCAGGGGAAGTCGTGAAGTACCTGACCGGGAGCACAAACGACGCCATCCAGCCGTCCCTAGTCAACGCTGGCATTGGGCTGATGTGTCAGCCAGGGAATGGATACCACCACCGCATCGAAGCCTTCCCCTTTTGGGCCGCAGACATCGTGGGCATGAACAACAACAACGACCCTGAGAAAGGGCTGGACTGGCTGGATCGTCTTCCACGCACCGCGTTGTTCGTCGTCAGCCCCGACGCCTTTCCGTCAGCCGAAGAATCGCTGAGACGAGGATTGGAATACGCCCCGGTCATTCGTGAGATGGGATTCCCCGTAGCGGTGGTGGCACAGGACGGTGCTGAGAACCTCCATTGGCCCTGGGAGGAGATGGACTGCCTGTTCATTGGGGGTAAGCCGGTCGAACCCGCGTGGGCAGAGTGGAAAGAATCGGCCGAGGCGAAAGGGCTGGCTGCGCAGAGCTCGCAACGCTGGATGCTGGGTCCACATGGGACGGTGCAATACGGAGGACAGGCTGAGGCGAGCACGTCTTATGGGGGTGCAATCGGTAGACGGAACGAAAATCGCTTTCGGGTCCGACGCCAATGGGCCGGAACTCATCCGATTCCTGCGCCGCCTCGACAATACCCCCCCGCTGCCCTTTGATCGCTGGGAAACGCCAGTTCACCCAACTCACCGCAGATTCTGTTCTTCGGACCCCCTGCAATGAGCGAGCCGACAGAGCGATGAAGTTCGCGTATGCCGATCCGCCGTATGAGGGACACGCGTCAAAGTACCAGCGTGAGGCGGCATCCAAGGGTCGACGGGCGAGCGAGGTTGACCACCCGGGAGCTGATCGCCGGTTTGCTGGACGAGTTCCCTGACGGCTGGGCTCTCTCTTGCAAGACGAACTCGTTGCGCTCGTTGCTGCCGCTGTGCCCTGAGAAGGTGCGGGTAGCAGCCTGGTCAAAGTCATCAATCCCCGCCTATCGAGGGATTCGCCCCATTTACTCCTGGGAGCCCGTGATCTTGGTGGGAGGCCGAATCGACGACCGGATGGTGAAGGACAGCCTCGTCGCGTCGAACAGGCAAGGGCTGAAACCCCGCAAGACGACGGCCCCTCTCGGAGGAAAGCCGCCCATCTTCTGCCGGTGGATACTCGACATGCTCGGTTACGTCGAAGGCGACGAACTGGTCGACATATTCCCAGGCACGGGCGTTATGAGCCGAGTCGTAGCGCAAGGAGTTCTGCTGTGAAATCTGAATCCACTGACCCCGTGAGCGAGCCGGCAGAAAGAGAGCCGCTGGAAGATGAAGATGGCCGACCGTCGACCGATGACGAGTTCATAGACGAGGCGCTGAGACGGATTCGGAGCGGCGCTCACGACCTCGTACTGATGAACGCCGTACTCGCCGCCGATCGCCTCCGCACCGCTCTCCGGGCTGCCGAGGACAGAGCCGACAGATATGAGAAGTTGCATCGCTCGCAACGAGCCAAGACCGCTACCGCTGAATCCTCCCTCACCAGGTACAAGACGGCGCTGGAAGAAATAGTGAACTGGAGGCTACAAGTGCGCCGAGGAAGTGCCGCCGCAGTTCGTTTCCGCTCTATCGCTCGGGCTGCCCTTGAGGAATCACCTGAAGATCGTGACCAATAAAAACCATCAAACATGAAAGCAGGGCAGGCAACATGTTGAAGAAATACCTGATAGGAGGGGCAATCGGTGCTTTGGCGCTGCTCGCCTTTCCGGTAGTAGCAGGAGCTGACACCATCCCGTACTGCGGGACGTGCCATGCGGTGTTCAACGACTCCGCACAGACAGTGACGCTGACCATTCCCTCGGGAAATGGGCGGTGGCTTCTGTTCGTGGACGAGCCTGACGTGACCGGGCAGCCGGTGGTGGGTTCGAGTGCAGCACCGGTGGGGGCCAACGGCAGCTACACGCTGACCGTTGACTACCCGACGTGCTGGAAGGGCACCATCCAGGGTGACTCGGAGGTGTGGAACACCGACAAGGGCGTGTGGCACTACGTCGTCGGCTTCAAGCACGCCGTCGACACCACGCTGAGTTGTCCCGGGGCATCGCCGGCACTCCCACGACCACGACCAGCCGTCAACGACTACCACGATGGGAGGGGGGACGACCACTACGGTCGCCCCCTCCACCACCACCACCCAGATGTCGACCACCACGACCACCCAACCGAAGCAGGTGACCCCCGTTGTCCCCCCGAAAACTCCTCCTGCGCCTCCTGTTACGCAAGTATCACCCGCACCGGGCGCTCCGATGCAGCCGGTGTCAGTCTCCACCCCCGCTGCTCAGCTCCCATTCACCGGATTCAACGCTGTGCCCTACCTGCTGGTGGGAGGAAGTCTCGTTGCACTTGGATCGTGGACCGTATGGGCGGCAGACCGTAAGCGCTGGGCACTCCGTCGAGCAGCCGTAGCCAGGTTCAACCGGTGAGCAAGCTAATCAGATGCGACAGGTGCGGATTCACGGGTGCCAACAACAAGTTGTACACCGACAACATCGACAATGGGATCAATGACGGTCGGCGACTGGTTCCGCAAGTGTTGGAGATGTGCATCTCTGTAAGCCCTGCCGCAGACGACCTCCAGACTTGGCTGGAGGAAGGAAAGTGATTCTCGTGTACTGCATCGTCCTCCACTGCGCCCATCCCCTGGTGGGAAGCGTGTCAGGGACGCTGCCCGGTGGCCCGGTCAAGGGCGAAGGGGCGTGCATGACCTGTCCCGAGCCCTACACCCACCACACTTCGCCACCTGGGTACTTGTAGGCGCAATCGTCCTCGCAACCATCATCTGTGTAAGCATTGCGAAAGGAGGCAGTCATGCCAATCTCTACTGAGCATCGCCCATTCAACTTCGATCGACGGTCTGAGGCGAGGAATCGAAGGAGGAGGGAACATGAAAACACGCACCAAGGCGCTGATCGCGACAGCGGCAGTAGCCATCGGGACGATCGCACCGACAGCGATTGCCTGGGCACCAGCGATGGGCCGTAGAGGCTGACACTCCGGTGACAGCGAGGCGGGTGCTTCTTTTGCCCCTCGAAGTACCCGCCTCAGTGTTCCCCGTGACTACCTAAGAGGTGAAATGAACAATCCTGGTCCACAAGCGCAGCATCCCGACAGCAGTCCTGATAGCAGCGATATTCCTGGCCGTATCGACTTCGGCTCGATCTGTGCCGACTACGGCTGCAACAAGGTCCACCCCGCAGAGAATCACGATAGCTACGTTGCCCGTTATCGCCATTCCGCAGACTGCGACATCTGTGCCGACTACGAAGCTCAGTAGGCAGCGTCCTCGCCGATGCCGGCCTCAACCACTACGACGGACCCGGCTGTCACCATCCACGACCCCGAGTTTCCCTCAACCTCCACGACCGCACCTGTCCAACTACGACGGTGATGGAGTCACCCCCGAGCAGTATGCAGAGTGGACCAGAGTCGCTGTCTGTGAAGAAGGAGGGTGGATCGGCTATGCAGGTCCGGCGTACCCGGACTCACTGGGTATTTCGGCAGCCAACTGGGCCGAATACGGGGGCACTTCTGATCTGTCGCCGGACGCTCAGATCCAAGTTGCTATGCGGATTCAGTCGACCCCCCCGGATCAAGACGGATGCGCCGCATGGTGAAGTCTGAACTCGAAGAGGCCCTGGCGTTTCAGTTGCGGGCCATCGGCCACGACGTAGGCGCATACGAGCGGCAGTATCGGTTTGCAAAACCTAGACGTTGGACCAGCGACTTCGCCTGGCCGGCCCAAATGCTGCTGGTGGAGGTTGATGGCGGAGGATGGGTATACGGCCGGCACAATCGACCTCAGGGCATGGAAAAGGACTTCGAGAAGCACAATGCAGCCGTAGAGGCGGGATTCCGGGTCCTCAGGTACACCGGAGCTCAGATCGACTCAGGAGAAGCGCTGGCTCAGATCGAGCGGGTACTTGATTCCCGGCCGCGCCTTCAGTGTTCCCAGAACGAGAGCGGGTCAGCCTGAAAATCCGCCATCAAGCGGAGGTCATCGTTCCATCTGTGGCACGGGCACCAGCACCAGAGACCGACAGACGTGGAACAGCCGCAATGGCTCTCATCGTCTGCGATCTCCTGGTGCTGGACCTCGCCACACTCAGGACAGTTCACCGGGTCCGCCCGGCTTCCTCTTCAAGCGCTGCAATGCGGACGGAAACTCTGTGGATCAGTTCGTTGAGGCCTTCGGTGATGTACTTGACCCGCTCGAAGCGTTCTTCCACACTTTCACGCCATTCTTCCTCGTTCACTTGATCGCACCAGCCTTCCGCCCGGACCTGCCGGCCAGCAGCAGACAGCCGGCCAGAATGAGCCCAGAGCCCCAAATGAACAGTTCGGTCACATCGGCCCCGGTGAACGGTAACGGGCCGCTAGAAGCTAAATGCGGCACGAATGGGGCGATGTGCTGCGTGATCGTCGGGTGCGCATCGCCCATTCCGAGCGTAGGCGGCACACAATGCACGTTTGCGTAGCAAGTGACACTCATCAGATCCGCTCCAGTTCGTAGGCGAACGTCTCGAAGTCGTCACCCAAGAGACGAACTAGCTGTTCCGTCTGATCCTGAATGGCATCGTAAATGGATTGAAGCTCCTCCGGCCTGATCCAGACGCTCATAGCCCATATCCTGCGCCCATTCCATCCAAGCTCAGATTGTCGACGCTGGTGGCGTCCGAGATCAGACAATCCAGCACGTCAGCGGTATCAGGCTCACCGGAGAGGCTCCCGGTGTAAAACTTCGTGGTCATCGTGCGACCCCGGTACTTCAACTCGACATCCCAGGCGAAGCCCTGCCATTTCCCATCGTCCCAGGGCGGGCGTCCTCCAGTCATCGTGATGACGCTGGTTACGCCTCCACGCTTGTCACACTTCGAGCGAATATCCATTTCTCTAACCCCTCATTCACCGGCAATCTGCCGGGCACGCCCGCCAACGTGCTCGACTTACTGACTAGAAACGGATGCCGCAATACCCGCAAGCGTCCAACCCATCGGCGTCACTTGCGAAGATGACCTTCGGAAAGTTGTCCGAGTCAAACGTTTGTTCGTCGTAGCGGTCGATGCCCCGACTGATTGCCAGCGCGTCAAGCTGAACCTCTGGTGTCACGGTCGCATCGCCGCCCATCACCCGGATCACGCACTCGGCGCAATAGTGGTCAGCCCCGAACGTGTAACCCACGATCTCGTCGGCCTTTGTGTAGTAGCTCATCACTTGTAATCCCTTCTATCTGGTGTCTGTCGAGCTGTCGCTCGTCTGTCCGATTCCCTGCGTTCGATCCGGGCAACGGTCTCCCGGACCTGATTGGCGTCGAACTCCATGGTCAGTGTCATCAGTAGGTCTCCCATTCACCATCGGTGTCGCTATTGATGGTCACTTCCGGGAGGTGCGAGGCCTCAAACTGGACGCACTCGCAATCCTCGGTCTCGTTGTGCTCGTGGAACATGACAAACACTTCAGTCCGATAGCCGTCACCTTTGGCTTCTTCGACAATCTCGGCAATCTCAGCCGTCATCAAGGTCGCGTCGTGGAACGTGAGATTCTGCTCAAGCGCACCATCGACAACCACGCTCACCTCTGCGTAGGCACTCATCGTGCATCCCCCCAAACGTCATCAAACGCCAGGTCGACAACAACCTCGTCAACGATCTGCTCGAACGCCAGGCACGCCATGACGCCCTGATTGTGACGCACAGCCCGCACATGCTCTCTGCCGGCCGCTACTGCTCCCACCAGCTCAATCTGGATTGGTGCCATTCTGCCCCTGCTTTCTGTTCTGCCGGCTAAGACCGGATGTCTACCTATCGACAGTCTGACGGAAACCTTTAGCGTTGACAAGACATCTTGCGGCATCTGTGGATAACTTCTGTGGTAGTTACGCACAGGCTGTGCAGTGCGACCGCTTGAGCATTGGTCTGCTGACGCTGTGCAAGTGCTCAGCAAAGGTGAGTCGGTGATCAGACATGCTGTGCGACTGCTCAGCTTTTGTTTGTGAGTGAGCCGGGGGGGCCTGTGGGGTTACACCAAACACACACTCACGCCTCCCTGCCCCTGGTGCTGCACCAGCGATCCATTTGGCCCTGTGACCAGGTGA
>CAWIOU010000010.1:0-19364 GCA_963837805.1 uncultured Acidimicrobiaceae bacterium | reverse complement strand
GTCGTGCCGGGCGACGGCGGCGAGGCCGGATTCGAAGGGGGTCGGACGGTGGCCACCGTCCGACCACCCGCCGGCGGGTGTCTGGTGGGGTGAGGGGGACGAGGAGATGGTCCTGATCGGGGCCCGGTCGTCGACCGGGTCGGACCCTGCGGAACTACCGGCCGGGTGGTCGGGGCTGATCCGGGCCTGGTCGGACGCCGGGGCGGGGGTGCCGGGGGCGGCGCTGCGGACGAGATGGAGGGGCACCGGGTCACTCAGCCGTCGTCGCCCTGGGTGAGTCGTTCCTCCTCGGGCAGGACCTTCTGGTCCCAGGTCTCCCGGTTCCAGAGCTCCACCCGGTCGATCGCGCCGAGAACCAGGACGTCGCCCACCAGGCCGGCGTACTCCCGAAGGCGTGCCGGGATGGCCATCCGGCCCTGCCGGTCGACCTCCATCTCGTGCGAGGTCGAGGCCCACAGCCTCACCAGGTTCCGGTCGCTCCTCCCGGTGGTGGCCCGCTCCAGCATGGTCTCCATCTGGAGCTCGAACTGGTCCGGCGTCCACAGCGACAAGCACCCGTCCTGATACTCGGTCAAGTAGCCGCCGTGCTCGAAGGGTCCGCGGAACTTCGACGGCAGGATCACCCTTCCCTTGTCGTCGAGCGAGTGCTCGTACCTGCCGAAGAACCGTGCCACTGGTGATTGCTCCCACAATGCTCCCCGCAGTGCCCGGAACCCGATTGGTCGGGATCCTCCCTTTCACACCACTTTGCGCCACTTTACGCCCCACTCCCCCACCGGTCAACCACTGGGACCCAAAATGACCTCATTGGTGACGGAAACGGACCGCGGCGCGCCGGGCCGACGACAGAAGTCGACCGGCGGCACCGGCCGGGTCGACGGGAGGTGGCTGCGGCGACCGGGCGCCGACTGGGGTTGGGCGCCCCCGCCGGCCCCCGGGGCGCGGCTCAGGGAAGGGCGGCGACCAGCGACGAGACGAGCGTGTGGGCGGCGATGGGATCTCGTCCGGTCGGGACGAGATCGGCCACGCCGGTGGCGGCGCCGCGCAGTCCGTCGGCCGCCGCCGCCCGTTCGACCGGGGACAGAGCCAGGATGTCGACGAGGGGGCCCGGATCCCAACGGAGATAGCAGGCTCCGTGGAACCAGGTCCCGTCACGGTTCCTCCGCTGAGCCAGACCGACCACCTTCCTCCCGTCGTCGGTCACCACCTCGCCGGTCCCCACCCCCCCGAAGCACACCGACGTCGCCCACCGGGTGCACACCACGTACCCGCCACGGTGGGCCGAGATCCCGGAGAGCCCCAAGTCTCCGAGTGCCGACACCCAGCTGTCCCCCAGCCAGTCGAAGGCACGGCCGACGTCATCCCGCCACAACGGATCGCCGGCCGGCACCCAGACGTCGACCCACGCCGGATCCTCCGGGGTCACCAGCACCGCTCCCCCGCCCGATCTCCTCCGGGCCACCTGGACCCCGGCCGCCGCCGCCCGACGTCGGTCGACCGCGTCCTCGGACTGGGTGGAGCCGAGGACCACGGCCGGTTCCGTCACCCGGCAGACGGCGACCGCCCGCCCTCCGGTCCGGGCCCGGACCTCCGGCCACGCCGCGTGCAGCGAAGCAGCGTCACCCGTGCGTTCTTGCACCCACCATTCCTCCGACACCCGACCATGCTGTCACCCGGTGATCAGCCCGGAGGTCACCAGGATCTTGATGCCCACGGCGATATAGACCACCGGCACCAGCCAGTACCCCACTCGCGGCACCAGGGCGATCAACGACCGCCGGCCGGCCACCAGGCGAGCGACCAGGCACCACAGTCCGACCAGTACGGCGAAGACGAGGACGTAGACCGACGTGGCTCCCGCTCCGGCCTGACGGAAGAGCGGGATGTAGACGCTGATGTTGTCGGCACCGTTGGCCACGGTGAGTCCCGCGACTCCGGCCACACCGGCGACACCCACAGCCGGTGGAACTCCTTGATGGCGGTGTCGCCGAGCCCGGGCCAGGCCGCGGACACCGAGGGCCATCGGGATGAAGCCGAGCAGCCCGATCCACCGCTCGGGCACGAGGGCCAGCCCGGTGGCGGCGATGACGCTGACCGCCACCAGCGCCCCCATCCCGAGGTACTGGCCCAGGACGATCCCGGCCGGCGTCGGTCCGCCGTGGTGGACGGTGACGAACAGGGCGGTGAGCACGACGAAGTCGTCGATGTTGGTGACCACGAAGGGCCACACCCCCGACAGGATGGTGGACACCAGATGGCTCACCCGCTCCCAGGTATCCCGGCCGCCGGGGGTCGACGCAGAGCCTCGGGGCTCAGGCCGTCATCGGCACCCGGTGATCAGTGCCCGCCCCCAGGTAGGTGTTCCAGTCCTCGCTCCCTCCCCCGCACAGGGCGAGCAGTTGGACCCGGTGACGGGGAGCCACCGGGGTCGAGCGGAGGACCATCCCGGCCTCGTGGGGCAACCGGTCCTCTTTGCGCGTGTTGCAGCGCCGACAGGCAGCCACGACGTTCTCCCAGGTGTGGGGTCCGCCCTTGCTCCGCGGGATGACGTGGTCGAGGTTCTCGGCGGCCGACCCGCAGTACTGGCACCGCGAACCGTCGCGGGCGAAGACCGTCCGCCGGTTCACGGCCACCCGGTAGTGACGTGGAACCTGGACGTAACGGACCAGCCGGACCACCGACGGTTCGGGCACGGTCAGCCGCTCGGCACGGAACACCCGCTCGGTCGTGTGCACGAGTTCGGCCTTGGTATCGATCACCAGCAGCACGGCTCGCCGGGAGGACACGATCCCTAGCGGTTCGAAGGTGGCATTGAGCACCAGGGCGCGACGCGACGGGGAATTCGGTGACCGGACCGGCTCATGTCCGTCAGACGGCGACCTCTTGTTGGTCACCATCCTGGCCGCGAGCTTCGATCGTCGATCCATCAACCCGGAAATTAGCCTGAGTGGGTCGCATCCAGGTGACCAGGAGCCGCACGGTGCGGGCTTCGGCGGTGACCACCGGTCGACCGGCACCACTCGAGGTACGAGATCAGGTCGGCGGCCTCCGGATCGGCATCGGGGCTTCCGTAGGCGGTGACCATCCGGAAGCGCCACAGCCGGCGGTCCGGCAGGGGCAGGCGCGGCGGGGACCGCCACCAACCGGGCGCGGCCAGACGACGGACGGCGCCGAGTGCCGCCCACCACAGATCCGGGCGCCGCAGGACCGCCTCGACCAGGCCCGGGGTGTTGGTCCACGGAACCATCCCATGGGCGGGACGCCGATCGGGGTTCGCCGTCATCGACCGGGACTCCGTCCCGCCGCCGCGGTGGCCATCGCCCGGTGGCCCACCGCCGCGGCGCCGACCAACGGACCGTCGGCCCCGAGCCCGGCCCGGATGATCCGGGTGGATCGGGAGAAGTCGAGTCTGGCCCGGAGGGCGATCTCCTCCTGTGCGGCATCGAAGAAGGCGGCGTCGAACCCGAGGGCCACCGAGCCGCCCACCACCACCAGCTCGAGGTCCAACAGGTTGGCCACCGACGCCACCGCCCGGCCGACCAGCGTTCCGGTGCGACGCCTGACCGAGTCCGGCGCCTCGGCCGCCGGACGCCCGGTAACCGTCTCGATCGACAGCCCGGACGCCTCGGCCTCCAGGCAGCCGCGTCCGCCGCACGGACACCGACGTCCGTCCGGCTCCACCACCACGTGGCCGATGTGGCCGGCGTTTCCGAGCGCCCCGTCGAGCAGCCGGCCGTCGAGCACGATGCCGCCGCCGATGCCGGTCGAGACGACCATGGCCAGATAGTCGTCCAGTCCCTGGGCCGCGCCCAGCCATCCCTCGCCGAGTGCGAGGGCCTTGGCGTCGTTGTCGACGCCGACCGGCAGACCGGTCTCGACGGCCAACCGATCGCGGAGCGGGAAGTTGGTCCACGCCCGGATGTTGAGCGGCGACACCGTCTCGCCGTCCCGGAGCATCGGGCCACCGCAACCGACGCCGCAGATCTCGGGGACGGCGTCGCTCTGTGATCTCACCCGGGCGATGAGGGCGGCCAGCGCGCCGAAGACCACCTCGGCCCGGTCGGTGTCGGGCGTGGCCACGCGGTCGGCGACCACGATGGACCCGCCGGGCTCGACCAGGGCGGCGGCCAACTTGGTCCCGCCGATGTCGACAGCCAGGACGGTCCCCCGATCACCGGGCCGGTCCCCATGGTCCCCCGGTACGGAGCGACCCGCGACAGCCACCGTGGAGCGGTCAGTCGTCGCGGTGGAAGCGCCCACGGATCCAGTCGCGCGGATCGTGGACGGTGTTGCCAAGGTTGCGGCTGTGGAGCGAGCGCGAGATGTCGTCGATGCCGGCCTTTCCCATCCGCCGGGCGTTGTTGGCGAAGACCACCCCGGAGAGGAACATGACCACGACCCCGGCGAAGCCGAGCACCACCGACCGCGAGAAAGTGAAGAACATGAAGACCAATGCAGCCACGAACACCAACGCCGACCAGATGCAGTACCGGCCGGCGTGGCGGTACACCGTTTCCGAGCGCACCCGCTCCGCGAAGTCAGGATCCTCCTGATAGAGGGACTGTTCCAGCTCGTGCAGGATGCGCTGTTCGTGTTCAGAGAGCGGCAAGAGCTCGTCTCCTCGCCCCGTGGTCCATGCCGGTGGTCCTCGGCCTACTCATCCTCGCGCAACCCCCACTCGAAAACACCGCGCAACTGCTGCAACCAGGGTCAACGGTCGTCGCCTCCTTGACCAGACACCGTCCGTTGACCAGGCACCGCTAACCATATTACAAGGTGGCTCATCATTCTTCACCCTCAGCGGGTGACGCGGGGGCGGTCGGACCCCATTGGGCCTCCCCCCGCCGGCGGATACGCAGTCCATCCGCCCCCACCAGGGACGCAGGCCCGACCGACGACCCGCCGTAGCGAGCCCGTATCGCATCCACGGCGGTCGTCACCGATCCCCACGAGTGCTGGATCCGCTCGGCCTCCTCGTGGGCCCGGTCCAGCAGTTCGGCGGCCTCGAGGGAGGTGGCCGGTCCGGAACCGACACCGTCGTCCGGGCCCGATCCGAAGGAGCCCAGATCGAGGCTGAGCTGGGTCCCGGTCTCCTGACGGCCGAAGCCGGACAGGCTGACGCCCAGCAACCGGACCCCCATCTTCAGGTCGACGGTGTCCAGCAGGGCGCCGGCCACGGCGGCCACCGCCGGGGAGGCGTCGATCGGGGTCTGCATCGTGTGGGACCGGGTGAGGAGGGTGAAGTCGGCGAACTTGACCTTGATGTTGACGGTGCGGGCGGCCAACTGGGCGCGACGCAACGCGGTGGCGGAGGCGTCCACCATGCGCACCAGGTGCTCATGCAATTCGGCCAGGTCCCAGATGTCGGTGCCGAAGGTCTCCTCGTGCCCGATCGACTTGGCTGCCTGTTCGGGAACCACCGGGCGGGGATCGTGGCCCCGGGACAGCTCGGCCAGATGGGCCCCCTGGGAAGCACCCAGGTACCGTTCGAGCACTCCGGGACCGAGGGCGGCGATATCGCCGACGGTGGTGATGCCGAGCGCCTCGAGTCGCCGACCGGTGACCGGTCCGACCCCCCACAGTGCACGCACCGGCAACGGGTGGAGGAACTGGAGCTCGCCGTCGGGCGGAACCACGACCACGCCGGCGCCGGGGGCGATCCCTCCCCGGTCGGCGATGGGCTTGGCCGCCTTCGACGCCAGCTTGGCCATCAGCTTCGAACGGCCCACCCCCACCGAACAGGTGAGGTTGAGCTCATCGGCCACCCGTCGGCGGATCAAGGCGGCGATGCCCGGTCCGTCGCCCAGCAGCTGCCTCGACCCGGTCACGTCGAGGAAGGCCTCGTCCAGGGAGATGCCCTCGACGAGCGGGGTCACCGACTCGAAGATCTCGTGCAGCTTCCTGCTCTCCTCCATGTACCGGTGGAAGCGCCCGTCCACGAAGACGGCGTGGGGGCAGAGCCGTCGGGCCACCGACGAGGGCATGGCCGAGTGGACGCCGAACATGCGCGCCTCGTAGGTGCAGGCGGCGACCACACCCCGACTTCCCGATCCGCCGACGATCACCGGCCGACCGGCCAGGGAAGGATCGTCGAGGACCTCCACCGAGGCGAAGAACGCATCCATGTCGACGTGGAGGATCACCCGCCCCGGTGCGGAACGGTCGACCGGTGAGGTCGGTCCCGCGCCGGTGCCCGGGACCGGGCCCGACCGCTCACCCACCGAGTCGCAACCTCCTGAACCCCTCGGCATAGGCCACACCGGCCTGATGACCGGCATCCTCGGCCCCCAGCCTGACCGCTGTCGAAGCCCATTCCACGCCGTCGGGGAACTGGCTCCGGTGGCACCCCACCGCCTCGCCCTTGATGTCGACGGTGGCCGAGATGTCCACCCAGACGTCGGGCAGCAACGTCCCGCTCAACAGTACGGTCGACACCTGGTGAGCCGGACCGGCATCGGGAAAGTAGTGAGGGAGCGACGCGGCCGGCGCCACCGCATCGAGCGCGGCCCATCCGGTGACCCGGTGGTCCCGGTGGTTGAAGTACTCCTGCCCGAAGAAGACGGCCGTGGGATCGGGGCAGAGGACCACCTCGGGTCGAACTCGCCTGATGGCGGACACCAACGCCTGGCGCAGGACCGGGTCGTCGGTCAGCTCACCGTCGGGGTAATTGAGCCACTCCTGGCCGACCACCCCGAGCAGGGCGCCGGCCGCACTGGCCTCGGCCACCCGCCGGCGGACCAGCTCGGCGGGGTCGAGGGACGGGTCCGACGAACCCTTTCCCCCGTCCGTGCACAGGAGAACGGTGACCTCGCAGCCGGCCTTCGCCCACGCGGCCAGGGTGCCGCCGCAGGAGACATCCGGATCGTCGGGATGGGCGTAGATGGCCAACGCCCGTGCCGGTGCGTCGACCACGAGTTCGGCCATCGGCTACCCGCCCGCGGCCTTGGGTGCCGTCGTCTTGGTCAGGAGGCCGACCTCGCGTCGGAAGTCGTCCACTCCCTCGAATCCCTTGTACACGCTGGCGAAGCGGAGATAGGCCACTTCGTCGAGCACCCGGAGGCGTTCGAGGACCGACAGACCGACCTGCTCGGATGTCGGCTCGGAGCCGTCCTCGCGGAGCTCGTCCTCGACCTCGCGGGCGACTACCTCGAGCTGCGCCTCGGTGACGGGGCGGTTCTTCGTTGCCGCCCGCAGTCCGTCGATCAGCTTCCCCCGGTCGAACGCCTGCCTGGCTCCCGAGCGCTTGACCACCATCAGCGGGATCTCGTCGATGCGCTCGAACGTGGTGTACCTGTGGCCGCACCCGACGCACTCGCGGCGCCTCCGGATGGCTGCACCGTCCTCGGCATTCCGGGAATCGACCACTCGGTCGTCGTCAGCCAGACACCACGGACACCGCACGTCACGAGGCTAGTGCCCAACTCTTCGTCCCACGCCGTCGGCAACCGGCCGCAGGGACAGGTCGCCGGGGCCGGGGGCGGCGGTTCAGGGCAGAAGGATCCGCTCCCCGGGCGTGACCGTCTCCGACCCGGTCTGCGCAGCCAGTTTGGCTACCAGCGGCCTCGGATCCGCGGCCGGCTCGAGTCGCTCGGCGATCGACCACAGTGAATCGCCGGGGTGCACCGTGTAGACGACCGGACCCCGGGACTCCGCCAGAGCGGAACCGGCAGGGTGGGAGTAACCACCGGTTCCGCTCAGCGGAAGAGCAAGTGCGATCAGGAGCAGGGCGATGGCGGCCAGCAGGGCCCGTCGCCGTCGCACGGCGGGAGAGCTGCGCCGCCTCCTCGCCCCGCCGTGCCGGATATCGGGGACCACGGTGAGCGGCGCCACCCAGGGTGCCTCCGGGCCTCCGGGCTCCCCCACCACACGGAGGCCGGCAGCAGGCGAGGTCTGCCGCCACCCGTCGTCGACCTCGGGCAGGTCCAGCCAGGTGGCGGTCATCGTCCCGGGCCTCTCCAAAACATCGAACCTGTGTTCGTCATGAGGCCATCTGACCACGAACGTCTGTTCGTTGTCAAGGATATTTTCGAACGGGTGTTTGCTTTCGGGGGACCCCGGGGGTAGCTTTCTACAAACAGACGTTCGCCGGCGGCGGCGATCCACGACGGCAAGGGGACCCATGGCCCAGGTACTCAGCACCAAACGCAAGCAGATACTGGACTGCATCTCCGAGGCGGTGCGGGACCGCGGCTACCCACCCTCGGTCCGGGAGATCGGCGAGTCGGTCGGCCTGACCTCGTCGTCCACCGTCCACGCCCACCTGGCCGTGCTCCAACGCGAGGGGTACCTGCGGCGGGATCCGACCAAGCCTCGGGCCATCGAGGTGTGTTACGACCCGTCCTCGAAGGTCATCGTGGACGCCCGCCCGATCCGCCACGTCCCCCTGGTCGGCGACGTCGCCGCCGGAACCGGCGTGCTCGCCCAGGAGAACATCGAGGAGCTCTACCCGCTCCCCGAGGACTTCACCGGGACCGGCTCGCTGTTCATGGTCAAGGTCCGGGGTGACTCGATGATCGAAGCGGGGATCATGGACGGCGACTGTGTGGTGGTGCGCCAGCAGCCCGATGCCGAGCAGGGCGACGTGGTGGTGGCCGGGATCCCCGACGGCGAGGCCACCGTCAAGATGTTCTCCAGACGCGACGGCCTGGTGGTCCTCACCCCGGCCAACGAGCGGCTGTCCCCCATGGAGTTCGAGCCGGGCGAGGTCACCGTCTACGGCAAGGTGGTCACCGTCCTGCGCCGACTCTGATCCGACACCGGAGGACGGCTCCGCGCTACCCGCCGGAGCGCAGCAGGGCGTCCAGCACCGCCGCCGCCCGCTCGAGCTCGTCCCGGCTGACATGCTCTCCGGCGGTGTGGGCCAGCAGCGGATCACCCGGGCCGAAGTTGGCCGCCGGTATCCCGTGGGCCCAAAAGGAAGCCACGTCGGTCCAGCCCTGCTTGGCCTTGGGAGGGGTGCCGGTCGCCGCCACCAGGCCGGCGAGCACAGGATGGTCCAGCCCCGGGGGCGCGGCGGGCGCGAACTCGACCAGCTCCCACCGGTCACCCGGTTCGAGCGAGACGCCGAGCAGTTCGCGGACCGACGACTCGGCCTCCTCGACGGATCGGTCGGGGGCGAAGCGGTGGTTGACCAGCACCGAGGCCTCGTCGGGGACGACGTTGGCGGCCACCCCGCCGGAGATCTCCACGATCTGGAGCTGCTCGACGTACTCGCACCCGTCGAGCACGGGGCGCGGCTCCGGTAGCCGGCCGCGGCGGCCAGCACCGGGGCCAGCCGGTGAATGGCATTGCGGCCGGTGGCCGGACGGGCCGTGTGGGCCCGAGCGCCGCGGAGCGAGAGTCTGACCCGGAGTGTGCCCTGGCATCCGGCCTCCACGATCCCACCGGTGGGCTCTCCGAGAATGGCGACATCGGCCGCCAGGAGGTCGGGTCGCTGTTCCCAGAGGTGGCGCAGCCCGTTGTATTCCTGCTCGACCTCCTCGCACACGTAGAAGCACCAGGTGACGTCGACGGCCGGCTCGGGAAGACACCCGGCCAGATGGAGGAGGACGGCCAGCCCACCCTTCATGTCCGAGGCTCCCACGCCGAAGAGCACATCGTCCTCGATGCGCGGCTCCTCGTTCCCCCCGACCGGCGGGACGGTGTCGAGGTGGCCACCCAGGAGCACCCGGGCGTCCCTCCCCAGTTGGGTACGGGCGACCACGTTGTCCCCGACGCGATCCACGGCCAGCCACGGGCAGAGGCGAAGGGCTGCTTCGACCGCGTCGGCCATGAGCTCCTCGTGGTGGCTGACCGACGGAATGGCCACCAGGGCGGTGGCCAGCCCGAACAGTCCGTCGGGCATGCCGGCGGTCACGTCGAGACGCCGTGCTGGCGGAGGATGTCGGTCAGCCGTGACTTGTCGTGGCGTTCCCCTTCGGTGAGCCGCTTGATGACCAGGACACAGGGGAGGAAGAACTCGCCCCCCGGGTAGACCCGGCGCCTCGACGCCTGGACGGCCACCGACCAGGCGGGGACGTGGCCCCGGCCCAGCTCGTCGCCGGTCTCGGCGTCGATCACCGGTATCGAGGGGTTCAAGATGGTGCCTTCCCCGAGGATCGAGCCCCGCCCGACCCGCGCCCCCTGGGTGATCATGGACCGGCTCCCGATCATCACCTCGTCCTCGATGATCACCGGCGCAGCCTGCGCCGGTTCGAGCACCCCCCCGATGCCCACTCCGCCCGAGAGGTGGACCTGCTCTCCGATCTGCGCGCACGACCCCACCGTGGCCCAGGTGTCGACCATGGTCCCCGCCCCCACCCGGGCGCCGATGTTCACATAGCTGGGCATGCAGATCACGCCGTTGCCGAGGAACGAACCCCAACGGGCCGAGGCGCCGGGGACCACCCGTACCCCCGACCCGGCATACTCCCGCTTCAACGGCAGCTTGTCGGCGAACTCGAACGGTCCGACCTCGATCGTCTCCATCGCCCGCAGACGGAACAGCAGCAGGATGGCCTGCTTCAGCCACAGGTGGACGACGACCTGATCGGTGCGGGGGTCGATCTCGGCCACCCGGGCGGTTCCCCGGTCCAGCATCTCGATGGCCTCGGTGACGACGGCCAGGGCATCGGTATCGGTCGGTCCGAGCTCCGAGGCGCGGTTCCACAGCTCTTCGATCCGGGATTGGAGATCAGCCATGGGGGGAGACGTTAGCCCTGGGACATCGCTCGCCAGCCGGTCGGGCGGTCAGGAGCCGGCAGCTACCCGGTGCCGGGACAGCCGCTCGGCCACCAGGGCCAGACGCTCCATGGGCTGGACGACGGCCACCCGGACGAAGGCGGCACCGTCAGGCCCGTAGAGGTCCCCCGGGCTGACCAGCAGGCCACCCTCGAGGGCCAGCCGTTCGGCCAGCCCCCACCCGGCGCCGGGCACCGTGCCCGGTACCGGCACCCAGAGGTAGAAGCCGCCGGCGGGCATGGGCGTGGGCAGCCCGGCGCCGGCCAGTTCCCGGCGCAGGAACTCGAGGCGCTCCTCGTACCGGTGCCGTTGGCGATCGACATGGTCGTCGTCGTCGAATGCGGCCACGGCACCGGCCTGCACGGGACCGGGGACCATGAGGCCGGCGTGACGTCGCACATCGGTGAGGAAGCCGACCAGTTCGGGGTCGCCGGCGAAGAAGCCCGCCCGTACCCCGGCCAGGTTGGAGCGCTTCGACAGGGAGTGCACGGCGACCACCCCCTCCACCCCGGTGGCCAGCGCCGTCCTCGGAGGGCCGTCCCAGGTGAATTCGGCGTAACACTCGTCGGAGAAGACGGGGACCCCGTGGGCCCTCCCCACCCGGGCCGCCCGGTCGAGGTCACTCAAGAGGCCGGTCGGGTTGGACGGCGAGTTGGTCCACAGCGCCAGGGCACGACCGATGTCGGCGGCGCCGATCGAGGAGAGGTCGAGACCACCGCCGGGCAGTTCCCGTACGGCGACGGCGCGGCACCCGCCGAGCCGCGCCCCCATGGCGTAGGTGGGGTACGACACCGACGGGTACAGCACGGTGTCCCGGCCCGGTGTCCGCAGATGCAGGTACTGGGCGGTCGAGGCCACGAACTCCTTGGTCCCGACGCAGGCGGCCAGCTCGGTGTCGGGATCGACCGTGACGCCGAACCGACGGGCCAACCATCCGGTCGCCGCCCGCCGGTAGGCCGCCGACCCGGCCGAGGCCGGATAGCCGCGTTCGGCATCCGAGTCGGCCATGGCCGCCAGGACGAACGCAGGTGGCGGGTCACAGGGCGTGCCGATCGAGCAGTCGACCACGCCCCCGCTGTCCCCGAACCGCTCCTCGGCCGCGGCCTTGAGCGTGGCCAGGCGGTCGTAAGGGTAGGGCGGGGGGGCGAACCCTTCGGCGACGTCGGCGGTCACGAAGCCAGGAACTCCGCGAAGCGGGACTTGCCCACCGCATCGAGGACCACGTGGATGCGGGTCGACTGCTCGCCGGCCACCTCGCCCACGATCTCGCCTTCCCGGTGCACCGCGGCCAGCACGTCACCCCGGGCCCAGGGGATCTCCAGCTCGACGACCCGGTCGCCGACACGGAGCCGGTCGCCGAGGGCCTCGAGCAAACGGTCGATCCCCTCCCCGGTGCGGGCGGACACCATCACCGATCCGGGGTGGGCGGCCAGGAGGCGACGGGCCTCCTCGCCGGCCTCGGGACCCAGCCGGGACACGGCATCCGATTTGTTGACCACCAGGAGCTCGGGCAGGTCGTCGGCGCCGATCTCGGCCAGTACGATCCGGACGGCGTCGACCTGTCCCTCGAAGTCGGGGGCCGAGCCGTCCACCACGTGGAGGATGAGGTCGGAGTCGCACACCACTTCGAGCGTGGAGCGGAAGGCCTCGACGACCTGGTGGGGCAGCTTGCGCACGAAGCCGACCGTGTCGGTGACCAGCACCCGTTCGCCACCGGGGAGGTCGAGGTGCCGGGTCCGGGGGTCGAGGGTCGAGAACAGGCGGTTCTCGACGAGCACGTCGGCCCCGCACAGCCGGTTGAGCAACGTCGACTTGCCGGCATTGGTGTAGCCGACCAGGGAGACCGTCCGTTGCCGCGACCGGGCCCGACCCCGGCGCTGGGTGCGCCGGGTCCGGTCCAGCTGGCGGAGGTCCGCCTCGAGCCGGGTCATCCGCCGGACCAGACGCCGCCGGTCGACCTCGAGCTTGGTCTCGCCCGGGCCCCGGGTCCCGATGCCACCGGCCTGCTGGCTGAACGACCGCCCCCGACCCCGCAGCCGCGGCAGCCGGTAGCGCAGCAGGGCCAGCTCGACCTGGGCCCGGCCTTCGGGGGTGCGGGCATTCTGGGCGAAGATGTCGAGGATGACCGCGGTACGGTCGATGGCGGTGCGGCCGAGGATCCGCTCCAGGTTGCGTTGCTGGGCCGGCGAGAGGTCGTCGTCGAAGACCACGGTGTCGGCATCGACGGCCAGGCACACCGCCAGCAGCTCGTCGATCTTTCCCTTGCCCAGGTAGGTGGCGGGGTCCGGGGTGGCCCTCCGTTGCACGATCCGTTCCATCAGATCGGCACCGGCCGTCGCCACCAGCAGGGCCAGCTCGTCGAGCCCGGCCTCGGTGTCGGCCACCGTCTCGTGGGCCAGGGTGACACCCACCAAGACGATCCGTTCCCGGACGGTCCGGGAGATGAGGGTATCGGTGAAGGCCGAATCGGTCGGCGTCACGGCCGGGCGGCCTCGAGGATCTCCCGCCGGTCCACATCGATCTCCGCCACTTTGCGGACCGGTCCCTTCAGCCACACCCCGGCGGGGCCCAGTGAGACCTGGAGCGTTCCCCCCGGGTTGCGGACGGCGACCGACTCTCCCACCAGCCCCCAGCTCCGGGCGGCGGCGGCGGCCGCCGCGCTGCCCGAGCCGCACGCCTCGGTCTCGCCCACCCCGCGTTCCCACACCCGGAGATCGATGGCCGTCCCGCCGGGGTCGACCGAGATGAACTCGACGTTGATCCCTCCCGGATGCACCTCTTGGAGGCGGCTCCCGACGCCGGCGACGTCGACCCCGGCAGGGTCGGGCCCGAGGAGGACCAGGTGGGGATTGCCCATGTCGACCTGGCGGGCCCGGCGATCGGCGAACTGCTGGGGTTGGTCGGGACCGAGGACCGCCTCCCCCATGTCCACCGCCGCCCGGGCCGAGCCGGGCGTTTCGCCGGGGACGTACTCGACCGTCCGCATCCCGGCCAGGGTCGACACGGTGAACACCGGGGGCGTGACCAGGCCGGCCTCCACCGCCGCCTGGGCCAGGCACCGGATGCCGTTGCCGCTCATCTCGGCCCCGCCTCCGTCGGCGTTGCGGAGGTCCATGGCCAGATCGGCCTCACCGGAGGCGGGATGGACCCGGATGACCCCGTCGGCACCGACACCGAATCTGCGGTCGCACAGGGCGCGCACCAACTCCGGGTCGAGAGACCGGGAGTCGTCGACGTCCACCAGCACCAGGAAGTCGTTGCCGGCACCATGGTGCTTGGTCAGGTGGAGCGAACGTGGCTCTGGCGGCGGCTGACTCATCGTGCTGGAGACCAGTCTCCCACCCCGACACCCTCCCGGGGAATCTCCCCGAAGCGGGCGGCGACGGTAGCCACCGGGTCGGCATCCGGTCCCAACCACACGATACGGGGATCACGGCGGAACCAGGCCATCTGCCGCCTGGCGAAGGCCCGGGTCCGGCGGACGGCCTGGTCGACGGCGTCGGCCAGGGGGGTGCCCTGCTCGAGGTGGGCGAGGAGCTCGCGGTAGCCGAGCGCCTGGCGGGCCGTCCTCGACAGGCCGCCGGGCGCGGCGGCCAGAGACCGGACCTCGTTCAGGAATCCGAGATCCATCAGCCGTACGAGCCGTTCGCCGATGCGCCGGTCGAGCTCGACCGGATCCAGGGCGATCCCGATCAACGACACCGGGGTCGGCGGGTAGCGCTCGAGCCCCGGGCCGAAGCCGGAGAAGGGGCGCTCGGCTCCCACGGTGACCTCGAGGGCCCGCACCAGGCGTCGGCGGTTGGTGGGGTCGATGCGGCCGGCGGCCACCGGGTCGAGGCCGGCCAGCCGGTGGTGGAGGTCGGCGAGCGCCCGCGCCTGAGCCGTGCTCCCTTCGGGACCGGCGGCGTCGAGCCCGCGCTCGAGCGAGGAGGCCACGTCGGGATAGCGCCCGGGAAAGGTCAGGTCGTCGATCAGCGACCGCAGGTAGAGGCCGGTCCCCCCGACCAGCAGGGCCCCGTGACGGCGGGCGGCGATGCCGTCGAGGGCGAGGCGCCCGGCGGACTGGAACTGCTGGACGGTGAACTCCTCCGTCGCGTCGACCAGGTCGATCAGGTGATAGCGGTTGGCGCGCTGTTCGTCCCGGGTCGGTTTGGCCGTCCCGATGTCCATGCCCCGGTAGACGGCCATCGAGTCGACCGAGACCAGCTCGAGGGGAAGGGGCGAGAGGCGGTCGTCCCGGCCGAAGGCGGCCGCCACCCGGCGGGCCACCGCCGACTTGCCCGACGCGGTCGGGCCGAGGAGTGCCACCATCGGCGGGCGGCGGGCCACTGTCACCATCGGCCGCTCCTCAGGCGGAGGACACCGGGATGCGCACCCGATGGGAGGCCCGAGCCGTTACCCCGAGCAGTTCGCCGGTGAGGTGGTGCCGACCGGCGCCGGTGATATGGACGTCGGCGAACGAACCGGTGGCCGCCGGGGATCCCACCACCGGCGGGAAGTGGACCAGCTTGTTCTGGCTGGTCCGCCCCGTGATCACGGTCGGGTCCCGTCGGGACGGCCCTTCGACCACCACCTCTTCGACCCGGCCGATCCGGTCGCGATGCCGGGCCAGGGCCGACCGCTCCACCACCACCCGCAGCTGCTCGAAGCGATCGGCCACCACCTCGGCGGGCACGAACCGGTCGGTCATCGCCGCCGCCCTGGTCCCGGGCCGCGGGGAGAAGATGAAGGTGTACGTGCTGTCGTAGGCGGCCTCGGCCACCACCTCGAGGGTGCGTTCGAAGTCGTCGTCGGACTCACCCGGGAACCCGACGATCAGGTCGGTGGTCACGGCCAGGTCGGGAATGGCCGCCCGGGCCTCGGCCAGTCGGGCCAGGTACCGCGCTGCGGTGTACCCGCGACGCATGGCGGAGAGGGTCGCGTCCGAGCCCGACTGCAACGGGAGGTGGAGGTGGTTGCAGACCTCAGGTGTCTCGGCCATGGCCGCGATCGTCTCGGGACGGAGGTCCTTCGGATGCGGGCTGGTGAACCGCACCCGGCGGATGCCCTCCACCGCCCCCACCGCCCGCAGCAGGGCGGCGAAGAGGGGCCGGCGCCGGGTGAGGTCGCGCCCGTAGGAGTTCACGTTCTGGCCGAGCAGCGTCACCTCGGTGACGCCCCGGCCGGCCAGGGCGCGCACTTCGGATACCAGGTCGTCCTGTTGCCGTGAGACCTCGCCGCCGCGCACCGAGGGGACGATGCAGAATGCACACGAGTTGTCACAACCGGTCTGGATGGTGACCCATGCGGCGTAGGGAAGATCCCGCACCGCGGCCAGGGCCACCTGCCGGTCGCCGGTCGCCGGATCCGAGGACGGCAGCGGCTCGTCGAGTATCTCGACCACCGGGCCCGACGAGGCGGCCTGCCGCAGCAGCGCCGGCGCCCGGGTCAGATTGTGGGTCCCGAACACCACGTCCACGTGCGAGGCACGGTCGCGAATGCGATCCTTGTCCATCTGGGCCAGGCAACCACCCACCGCGATCTGCATGTCGGGCCGACGTTCGCGCAACGCCTTGAGGTTGCCCAGATGGCCGTAGAATTTGTTGTCGGCGTTCTCGCGGATGCAGCAGGTGTTGAACACGACCACGTCGGCGGACTCGAGGTCCTCGGTGGCCACCAGGCCGTCGGCGATCAGGGCGCCGGCCAGCCGCTCCGAATCGTGATCGTTCATCTGGCAGCCGAACGTCCGGATGTGGAAGGTCCGGGGTTCGGGCGCCGGACCACCGGAGCCGGTGCCGTCGGGCCCACGGGTCGGGGGGGTTGCCATCACCGAACCAGGATACGGCGGCCCGGGGTGGCGGTTTCACGCCGGAGCGCCACCCGACCCGGACGAGCCGGCCGGGACCAGCCTCCGTCTACGGGTGTGACGCCTCCACCACGGTGTGGATCCCGCCCCGGACCAGCCAGTCCGTCGTCACCGTCATCCGGCGCGGAGCAATGGCGGCCACCAGGTCGTCGAGGATGCGGTTGGTCATGTCCTCGTGGAAACCGCCCTCGTTGCGGTAGCTCCACAGGTACAGCTTGAGCGACTTGAGCTCCACGAGAGAACGGTCGGGCACGTAGGCCACCGTGACGGTGGCGAAGTCGGGCTGACCGGTCAACGGGCACAGGCAGGTGAACTCGGGGCATTGGCAACGGACCTGGTAGTCCCGGCCCGGATGGGTGTTGGCCACGGCGACGAGCTCTCGGGACGGTTCACTGGGCATGGCGGTCG
This sequence comes from uncultured Acidimicrobiaceae bacterium, assembly GCA_963837805.1. GTDB lineage: Bacteria > Actinomycetota > Acidimicrobiia > Acidimicrobiales > RAAP-2 > Bog-756. Next base: position 2,392 of record CAWIOU010000010.1, on the reverse strand, counting down.
CTCCGGTGACCCGCCATCAACCGGCGTTGAAGTCGTACACGGTGGCCGACCCACCCCCGTCCACGACCAGGCCGTGCATGTCCGGATGGAGGATCAGCACCTGCCCGGCGATGCCGGCGGCGGCCAGTGCGTCCTCGGCCGCGGTCTGCACCTTGTGCGCTTCGGTGCCCTGGCAGATCCCGAGCAGGGAGGGGCCGGCCCCCGACCAGCACACGGCCAGCGCGCCACCGTCGGCCATCCCGGCCAGCAATTTCGGTGCGGCCGGGAAGAGCGGGCTGCGGTAGTCCTGGTGAAGCCGGTCCTCGGTGGCCTCGCTGATCAGGACGCGGCTGTCGGCCAGGCCGGCGAGGAGCAGGGCCATCCGTGACAGGTTGAACGCCGCGCTCTCTCGGGAGACCTCGCTGGGCAGGGCCTGGCGGGCCCGTGACGTCGACAGGCTGATGTCGGGGACGATGACCACGAAGGCCAGGCTGACGTCCAGGGGGAGCCGGACGGCCTGCACCCCGCCTTTCACCCGGGCCGCGGCCACCAGGCCTCCGACCATCGAGGCGGCGGCATTGTCCGGATGACCGTCCATCCGGGCCGCCACCCCGAGGGGGTCCTCGGCGCCGGCGGCGGCGGCCGCGGCTACGGCCAGGGCGGCCGACGACCCGAGCCCCCGGGCCACGGGAATCTGCGACCGGACGGTGATCGAGAGTCGCTCCGTGCCCGCCACCTCGATGGCCACCCGGGCGGCCAGGTGGGAGGGATCGTCCGACAGGCCGGCCCCCTCCCCTTCGGAGCGGACATTGAGCCGGGAGGCCGGCTCCACCTCGACCTCGACGTAGCGGTCGAGGGCGATGGCCAGGGTGTCGAAGCCGGGGCCGAGATTGGCAGCCGACACGGGGGCTCGTGCGCGCACACCGACACGGTACTCGTCAGGGGGCCTGCGACCGGCGCGAACCCGTCAGCCGTGGACCAGGCGCCACCACCACGACGGCTCGGGGACATCCCCGAGAACGTCAGCGGCACGGACTGGATCTGTTGTCCGAGGGCGTAGACGGCCGCCCCGGCCCGGGAGCCGGCGACGGCGCCCGGCGGAGGCGACCCGAGCTTCAGGGCCGAGACCACCCGCTGGCCCGGCCAACCCACCAGCCATGCCCCCGGGAGGAGACCACGGCCACCCGGTGGGAGGTCCCGTCCCACTCGGCGGTGGCCGACACCAGCGATTGACCGCGGCTGACCACCGGCACCTGGACCAGGGCGGACTTGGCCGCGTCGAGGAGCTTCTCGACCACCGGTCCGGTGTAGCGGAGCGGATACTGGATCTCTCCGGGCACGGTGGTGGTGGTGGTCGAGCTCGTCGGGGTGGCCGCCGCCACCGTCGACCCCGGGCCGGAGGCGGCGGCAGCCGGTGGGGTCGGCTTCGGGGGTACCGGGGCCGGGACGTGTTGGCCCAGCGCGGAGGCGAGGACCAGGACCGACCGCCCCCCGATGACCCGGTAGGAGGCCAGCACCTCGCACCCGCCGGCCTGGGACGTGAAGCCGGACTTGACTCCCACCACCCGTCGAGCCGATCTCCGTCACGATGTTGTGGACGGTGCCCACCAGCGGCAGGCTCACGGTGGACAGGCCCGCGATCTGGGCGAACGCCGGGATGCTCATCCCGGCAGCCGCCATCCGGAGAGTGTCGGCTGCCGTCGACACCGACATCGGGTCGTAGCCGCTGGCGTCGACGTAGTGGGTGTGGGTAGCGCTGAGGGACGCGGCGAGGGCGTTCATCTTGGCCACGAATGCCGGCTGGCTCCCCGCGTCCCACAGGGCCAGGCTGAAGGCGATGTCGTTGGCCGACTGGTTCAGCAGCGCCTCGAGCATCTGGCGCTCGGTCAGGGTCTCTCCCACTCGGATAGGGGATGTTGGACTCGTCGTTGTCGAGGTCGTTGGAGTACTCGGCCACGTCGGCCTGGGTGATGGCGATGGCCGGCCCTTGGGAATCGGGTGCCATCGGGTGGTCACGGAGGACAACCACCGCGGTGGCCATCTTGGTCAGCGAGGCGATCACGACCGGCGACTCGGGTCCCGACTGCTGCCGGTACCCGGTCGACGGGACCGACACCGCGCCCTGGCCGACGGTGGGCCACGGGAGCGCGGGCACCGGACCGGCCACCGGGATGGACCGCGGCCAGCGACGAGGCCAGCACCGGCCGGGCCAGCGGATGGTTGATCCGCTGGGCGGCGACGAATCCGGCCGCGGCCAGGGCCAGGGTCACGCCGAGGGCCACCCAGCGCCACCAGTGCCGGCGGCCCGGGCGTCCGTGCCGGTGGGCCCCGGCGTCGCCGGCGGTGACCGCCTCGGTGGTGACCGCCTCGGTGACCTGCTGGGGGGCGGTCGGATCGGCGAGCGGACCGGAGG
>CAWIOU010000009.1:0-14305 GCA_963837805.1 uncultured Acidimicrobiaceae bacterium | reverse complement strand
TGGCCGGGGTGTCCCCTACGGCACATCCGGGCGTGTAGATAAGTTTCGACGTAGAGCGGCTCCGTGGATCGGTCGTCCGGTTAGCGCTGACCCGAGAATCATCCGAGCATCTGATAGTCGACGGTGAAAGACTTGCCGACGATGCAGAAACGTTTGGCGGCACTGGTGACGGTGGTGGGTATCTGTGTGAGCGTCGGGGCATGTACGACACGGGACGCAAATCGGACCGATGTAGGGAAATCAACGCCGTTGACTACGCAACTTGTTGGACCGGCCACTCAACTCCAACCTGGAACAGCAGCGCCGCCCCAAATAGTCGTGGCGGCACCAGCCGGTAGCCCAAAGGTGGCAGGTCCGCTGTCGGGGACTTCAGGACTTGCTGCGCCTACCGAAAAGATCTACCGCCCCTGACGACCGACGAAAATGTCCTCGACCCTAGATCGCCATGCGATGAACCCGGAGACAGGTATCAACGGCGAAGCGTCGGTGAAGTTTCTGCTCCTTCGGACCGAAATACCTTGTCGCCTCGGTCATAGGGATGACCAGCGGCTGATCGACTTCATAGGTTTGTCCGTGAGTCAAGACGGTCGCCTGCCCGCTGGCGATAACGTTCTTCGTCCAATCGGTGCGTTCGCCATACGGGATGGCAATCAGAAAACAGTCGTCGTGCTCGACCGCCACGACCGGGGTCTCGTAGGTCCGACCTGAACGGCGTCCAACGTGGCGGACGATTGATGTGTTGGACTTCTCCGTCCCTGCGGACCGCATGGCGAGTGGTCGTGTCGCTTGCGTGAGTCTGCGGAGAGCAGTCTGGATAGGTCCTTTGATTCCATCAGACTACCCCGCCCTGCACGACCGACACGAGATGACTTAGACACCGGGTCTGGGGGATACACATGGGTCCCACCAACCGGCACATTCGGGCGTGTGAATGACCGGTCTTCAGATGATGCGGTCGACGCCATTAGGTTCACAACGTGATCACCGCTGGTACCGTCGCTGCCGTCGCTGGGATTGTCTTCATCGCCGCTGCCCTTCAGCGAGCCGTTGGCTTCGGATTCGCACTTCTAGCCGTGCCGCTCCTTGCCTTCGTGGTGCCGACCAAAAGCGCCGTGATTATCGTGTTCCTGAACGGCACCGTCATTTGTGCCTGGCTTAGTCTGCGCCTCCGTCAAGAAATCGAATGGCCGACCACCCGCCGACTGGGACTGGGTGCGGTTGTTGGCGCACCGATTGGGGTGATCATCCTGACCATCATCTCAGCTGCCACCCTTCGGCTCGTACTTGGAGTGACGACATGTCTGGCTGCAATCTGGATCATCGTCTCGTCACGCCTGCTGAATCCTCAACCAGTGGTACCTCGCCGGTCGACGACCTTTGCGATGGGGTTTGTAAGTGGCGTCATCAATACGTCGCTAGCCACCAATGGGCCACCACTCGTCTATGAACTACGTCGGACAGGGTTCCATGGCGACAGCTTCCGGGCCACCATCTCCGCTGTCTTCCTCCTGTCGAACCTAATCGGCCTGCCCCTTCTTGCCCTGGCCGGACTGATCACAGCCTTCGACCTTGCCCTTGCGGCATCTGCCCTTGCGTCTTGCATAGTTGGCGTTGTTCTGGGTGCCCGAATAAGCGGTCGGATGGAGCCATCTCACTTCGCACTGGCCGTCGACCTCCTCCTTTTGGCCACCGGCCTACTCACTATCTCAAAGGCGATCTGACGGACTGGCTTTGGGGAACCGGTATCCCAGGTCACCATTTCGTGAGCGAAATCGGTCACGTCAACCGGCTACGAGATCTGGTTCAGTGACCGCACCGCTTCCGAATACTCAGACTTGGTAGATCTCTTTGCTGACTGGCTGGAGGACCAGATCGGCGTATTGAACCTTGGCCAGATCGAGCAGCGAATCCTGATTGCTGATGGACCTCTGTCCGACGAACTGAAGAACGGGTTGATCGCATGGTGGGCGGAGAGGGTAGACGGGCTGAATCTCGGATAGTCCCTGTCCAATCGTGCCTCTCCGAAATCCTAGGAAAGGGGCAGAAGAAGGGTCCTTGTAACTGTTGTCTGAACGCCGTTCACTGTTTCCGTGACAGAAAGAGGTATTTTGACCTTGAGTTGAGGCGCCGGAGACACTTTCGTGGTGGGGGTTCCCGAAAGGGTTCCGCTGGCGCTCAGTGAGAGTCCGAATGGCAGGAGCGACGTTGCCTTCCACGTGATCGTGGCGCCTGGGCTGGCCCCCGACGTTTGCAACTGGTCGCTGCACGAATGGCTCCAAGTAGCTTTGGGTAGCAGTGACGGCGTCCATACTTCAAACGTCGGATTTGACTTCACCGTTTCAGAGGCTTCCGAAGCAGGCCCAGTCCCAACCATGTTGGTGGCTCTAACCGTGAATGAATAGAGATCTCCGTTACGCAACCCTTGAACGGTGATCGGACTCGAAGTACCGGTGGCCGTTTGGCCTCCATGTCCCGGCCTGGTTTCATCGTAAGCAGTTACCACATAGCTGGTGATCTTCGCTCCGCCATTGCCGGATGGCGGCTCATACGAGACCCTCGCCTCTGCATCGCCTGCAAATGCGGTCAGCTTCGTCAGCGCCCGTGGAACCGTACACACAGAACCATGGAAAGCGTCGTCCGGTGAAGAGCGATTGGTCAAACCATTCTCTGTGAAGCTAACGGTAACGGCACAGGTGATTCCGCTCGGCACTTCGGCCTTCACCTCAGTTGAACCGACATAGGTGGTTTTGATTGCAGCGACCTTCCCGAACCGAACCGAGGTCGAATGCGTAAACCCCGAACCCCTGAGGGTCACCATGGTTCCCACAGGGCCAGCCCTCGGAGAAACACTCGACAGATATGGGACGCCCTTAAGCTTTCCCACTTCCAAGAGCCCTGCGCTTCCTACCGTTCCGACCGAAGCGCAGAGCCCGACAGAACTGCACCCGACTCCCTGCAATGATGAGGTTGAGGAAGCTGTGACGTGCGGACTGTCAGTGCGAATCTGCGCAAACGGAATCGCCGGTAGCGGGGCATCGGCAGCGGTCCAAGCGGACCCTGTCTGCGAGAGGATCATCCCGGCGTCTCCGTATTTGCCGGTCCCGATACAGGCGCCCGCTGCCGGACAGGTCACGCCTTCAATGGTGGCGATTTGGTATCCGGAAGCGTCGTCAGGGACGGGACCCTCGACTGGTGTCCACACGCCTGAATCCCAGATGTCAAGAAGAGGCTGGGTGATCAGGTTGCCGTCGGTGTACTGGCCCCCAGCTACGCAGTGGTCGACCTGGGGACAATCGACGGATAAGAGCGCCATGCTGGGAATCCACCTACCGGGCGCTCCCGGTGGGATCGAGTTCGAAGGTACCGGCGCATCGACAACTGTCCAGACGCCCCCCGTCATGGTGAGAATCATCGCATGGTCTGCGTAGTTCGAATCCATATACCAGCCAACTGCCACACAGTTCTCGGCATCAGCACATGAGATCGAGTTGACGATCAGATTGGCAGTGGTCAGATATGCAGCAGGAAGTGGCAGTTCGGTCATGTTCCAGCCACTCAGCCCCCACTGCCAGAGCAATCCAACGGACGTGTCTCCGTCAAAGAAGCCTGCGGAATAACACGACGTGGCCGACGGGCAGGACACCGAATCATCTGCGACCGAGCCAGGCTGATTGCCCCCCGGCACAGCTCCTTCGGTGGTCGACCAGGAACCATCGGACAGATTGTCAAGGAGGGCGCTACCCAGAGACGCTTGAAGCGAAGAGTCGTAGGCGTAATAGTTGCCCACGGCGGCACATTGCCCGTCGGTCGGACACGACACGCTGTAGAAAGCCCCAAAATATGTGTTCGTGGTGGCGTTCTCCGGAGTCGGCGCCACGGATGCTGTCCATGCGCCCCCTGAGTACGTCTCAACAAGCGGAAAGACATTGTTGAGCGAATCGGCGACCTCGCCGACTGAGAGGCAGAAGGCACTCGATGAACACGAGGTCGCATAGAGGGTCATTGACAATGGGATAGCCCCATTTGGAAGGGAGGCAGGCAAGGGTGCATCCGAAGGTATCCAGTCACTCGTCGTGTCGACCTGCGGCAGTGCACCTTCGGGGGACGTGCCCGCAGGAGGACTCGGTGTCTGTGCGGCAGCAGCGGTGAGTGGAACAACTGACAGCGCCGCCAAAATGACGACCACACCTGTGATTGTTCGCAGTCCCAGTGATGGGATCTTGGGATGCCACCTAACCCTCATGCCCCTACCTCGCCCCTTCGCTGGCTTCAGCGCCTGCCCCTCAAGTTTACCCTCGCAGATCCGACTTAGACAGGGTTCGTTTGGATCATCTTGGGCCTAATCGGCAGTGGTCGGCCTGGTTTCAACTTCTTGCAACCTTCCGTTACCCAAAAGCGTGTTATTAGTGACAACCGCCAATCCAGGAGGGACATCGTGACCCGACGGGCGGTGCCATGGTTTGTAGCGGCAACCCTCTGCTTTGGGGCGACAGGCTGTGCCGGGAGTGCCCCTCCATCCGCCAGTCCAATCAGGCCAGCGCCGACGACTGCACCACCGATTCCGCCAAAGTCCACAGGTCTCGTGCCTGCGGCAGCATCGGTAAGCGACCGAATCGTGTTGACCAAGCACATCGTGCGAGCCGGGACAACTATTGCCGGAACACTGATCGTCACAAATACATCAGCGAATCCGATCAACCTAACCCAGACGTGCCAACCGGACTATGCGGTAGTCATCAGAAATCGAGTCATCAATCAGGAGCCAGCATTCACTACAGGCTGTAGCTCACAACCCTTCTGTTGCACCCTGGGACCACTCGATTCCCCCTATCGGTAATCACCACATATTTTGGGTGCCTTCAGCCAGGAGGTAGTTCGGTAACACCGATGCCCAAATGCACGGCACATGGGCCACCTCCACTTCCTGCGGGGATCTACAGCACCGTGCTCTATGGGAGTGGTGGCTTGGCGCTCCCCCAACCTGCACCCGTAATCGTGACGCTTCGGGCCGAAGGGCCGAGATGACAAGCGGGCCAGGCAAGAATCGTAGGATGGTACGAATCAAAGGACGACAATGGCTCGTGTCGATTCGTCTCGCCGGTTCGATCTGTCTTGCGGGGTGCGGAAGTTCCACGGCCTCCCCACACGTTGCGACTATGAAGCAGGGCTTGCTTCGTGGCACTGCCGATGAGTGCTCAGGCCCTGCGTATCAGCCTGCTCGTCCAGTCAGGTCATCGTCTCCCGAAACGGTCACATTGTCGTCCATCAGACGAAACTTGGCACCCATAGGTTCAGGTTCTCACTGCCCTCCGGAGAATACCGAGTGACAACCGATCAGTCCTACGTGATACCTCTAAATGTCGTGGTGCTCTCGGGTCGTGTTGCTCACGCTGCGGTGCTCAGCAGCGGTTGCGATTGATCGGCATTCCGTGCGGTGCACCGGGCCAACCCAAATGGAGGAACCAGCCCGATGTACTGGACGCCGAAGCGACCAGAGGGTCACACTGTCGATATGCCGAGAAGAGTGGGGGCGCTAGCAGCAGCGCTGGCGATCTGCGCCGGGCTGGCAGGATGCACCACGGGTGGCTCCACAACCCAGACACCGAAGCACGGTCATGTCGAGACGCTCAGCGGCAAACCGCTGCCAGTCGAGACGGTCCAAGGCAAGTCGACCTCCCGTAAGGCGACGCCGACGACGATCACCCTTCCTGGCACCGTGGGCGAGTGCGTAAAACTCTACGACCCGGCGCTGCATCGTGTCACGAGCGAGAACTGCAAGCAGTAGTAGGTACCTTCGAGGTCACGTCAGGACATCGACGCCAGGCCCGGATACGGGTGCCCCACAACGGCACGACTCGAGTCAGCCGAAGAAAAGTCAGAAATGAACCAGTGTGTTAGGAACGTTGCCGACCCAGTAACCCTTTGGCGTCTTGAAGACGCACACCTCCGCCCGATATTGCCCTCCGCCTCCTCCAAAAACTGGACCGCTCTGCTTCTGAGCTTCCTCGAAGATCCAGCCGCTGTGTTTCGGACACAACTTCGGGCTGAGGGGACTTACGGCACTAACGATCATCTTCGTGGTTTGCCCCGACGCCCATCTGACATTGCTACCCAAGGCACCGCCTGTCGTGCCGTGCGCCCCCCGGTAAATGTCTCGTCTGTGCATCCCCTGGCATAGATGACCTTTTCCGCTAGGCCTTGAAATGAGGAGCAGTTGATTGAGTGTCGGGTCGCCTTTCCGGTGCTTACGGAAGGGGCAGTACTTGCCGCAGACTCACTCGCTGTGCATCCAGCCGCCACTATTAAGGCGAAGATTCCGATAGCCGCCGCTCGAATTTTCACACCCACACATTTACACACATGCACCCAAGCCGATAGCTGGGGCCAGACGCTTCCAAAATATCGCATGACCGGCTATCTCTGATCGCCACCTTGGGACGTGTGGATAAGGCGGGTTTGCGATTCTAAATGGATATCCTGGCGGAGCAGTCATGCAAACCGGATCGTGACAAGCTCCTCGACCCGCTAAAGTCGGTTCTGGTGAGCACCATTCGGCGAAGCGCCCTCCTTTTTGCGGCGATAACCTTTATCTTTGGTGCCGTACTTACTTCGGCGGTGGCGCTTGGATCGATGGGTTCATCGACCTCGGGACAAGCCAACAACGTTCAAACTCCTCCTCCTACCAATCTTTTAAGCCCACTGTGCAGATCTGCTCGGCGAGAGAGCAATGCGCGCCTGAGACTCCCCTGAACAGTCCTGCACCGGTCCCCCAAATCGTGGCTTCCGGCTTCATCGCTGCAAGTGTTGCGATCCTGGCTGATCGGCGTCGGCGGAGACGTTCTCCAAGCGAGGGGCTTGCTCCGCTCGGCATCCCGTCGTGCCATTTTCAGACCACCAATAGCGAGTTGATGGCGTAGCAGCACGTTCTCTGGGCTCAGTCCCAGGCGAACGTGACATCACCCGACGACCGAAACGGTCGTTCAACCAACTCGTTGGACATGCCGGAAGAGGCATGTGCCCCCATTTGGAAGGTCTCCTCCATGTCTTCTGTCAAGCAATCCCGTCCGTCTTCGGTTCGCTGTCCGTATGAGCCCGACCCTCGTGGCGTGGTGCTCGGTTTTCCTTGTGGTCATCGTCATTGCCGTGCTGGTGGTGATCAAGCTCACGTCCAACGGCGGCCCAACTGCAAGCTCCCATCAGGCCGTTCGTCCTGCTTCATCGGCACTTGTCCGTGAGCTTTCGACTGTGCCGGATTCAGTGTTCAACACTGTGGGCGTTGGCATCCCCAGTCAGTTCGCCGGAGATGCTCCCATCGTGATCAGCGGCCAACCTGCGCTGACGCTGCAGGGAAGAACACCCTCCATGATGTACTTCGGAGCGGAATACTGCCCGTTTTGTGCAGCCCAACGATGGAGCATGGCGGTCGCCCTGGCCCGTTTTGGGACCTGGAGCGGCCTGGACACGACAGCGTCTGGTCTGACGGACGGGGATTTCAGCACGCTCTCCTTTCGTGATGCCAAGCTGGCCAGCCCGTACATCAACTTTGTTCCTATCGAGACCTGCACCAACGTCGTCGATCCCAATGCCACCGGCTGCAGTGGCTATAAGCCGCTCAAACGTCCAACCAAGTCAGAACAGGATGTTCTTGAGAAGTATGCGGGACCAGCATTCGTTCCCGGTAACACCCAGGGCATTAGCTTTCCGTACATCAACGTGGACAACAAGGTGCTCTACTCCGGCTCCACGTATGAACCCACGGTGCTCACTGGCCTCAGCCAGGCACAGATCGCCGCGGGGTTGACCGACCCGACCAACTTGGTCACCCGATCGATCGTCGGGACTGCCAACTACATTGCAGCATCGATTTGCGCCAGCACAAGGGGTGTTCCTGCGGATGTCTGTGACAGCTCCGGGGTGCATGAGGCCGACGCCGCTCTCAAGATCGGATCGGTGAGTGGGTGATCGTGGCTAGCTGCAGCGAGCAGCGAAGCGTTCTGGGCAAATCATCTATGGCCAAGGACGACCCTGATCACGGGAGGGGGACCGCCCAATCCTCCCCCGTGAGGAGTTCCCCTAGCTTCCGTGGATGAGCCAGAGAGTCCGCCAGGACTTCCCAGGCCGTAGTGAAGAGCAGTACCGCTTCTGGCTTGCCCGCCCGGCACCTAAAAGGGCCCTGTGGGACACTGATCACTTGTGAGTCGGTCTCTACGCCATCCGCTCAAAGGCGGCGACCATGTCTTCCACACCAAGAGCTGCGAAGGTCAAGCAGAAGCCTGTCAAGCAGCCGAGGATGCGCCCGAACCGACATCCGATGGGGACGATGCTCGATGCTCCGGACACTACGGATTCTCGTCCTCGCCTTCGGCTAAAGGTCATCGGCGTCACAGTCATCACGCTTTTTGCCTTGTTGGGGTTGCGGCTGTGGGCGCTCACCGTTCTTCAGGCCTCTGCGGCATCCCACGCCGTATCGCTCAACCAGATCCGGACTGTCCCCATCGAGCCAACCCGTGGATTGATCCTCGACCGCTACGGAAATCCACTCGTAAACAACGTGGTCACCGAACAGATCACGCTTTCCCGAGTGGCTGCCCAGAATCACCCGCAAGTCATCGGAGATCTCGCCGCCCTCTTAGGAGAGACAACCAGTCAAGTGAAGGCCTCGATTGCTAACGTTCAGTTCAGTATCTACAAACCCGTGCCGGTCCTCTCCAATGCGCCTCTATCGGACATTCTCTACATCAAAGAGCATCCCGAACTGTTCCCCGGTGTGTCTTCAGTGAGCACCACGGAGCGGAACTACCCGCAAGGGGAGCTTCCCGGACCCGACCAGACGGGGTACCCGGCAGAGCAAGTGCTCGGCTACGTCGGGACCATTAATGCGACTGAGTTGAAGTCTCGATCTGCCCAGGGGTACCAGGCTGGGGATCCCTTCGGCCAGTCAGGCCTTGAATACCAGTATGAGTCCGAACTCCACGGTGTCGTGGGCAACCAACAACTTGAAGTCACACCAGCGGGAGAAGTCGTCAAAACGGCCCATTCGCAGCCCGCAACGCAGGGAGACAACATCGTCACCAACATCGACACGAATCTTCAACAGGTTGCCGATAACGCCCTTGCGAACCAGATCGCCTACGTCCGACAGACTCCCGATCCGACCACCCATCTTTCCCGGCCCGCTCCCGATGGAGCGGTGGTCGTGATGAATCCTCAGTCCGGAGCGATCCTCGCCATGTCGTCTTACCCGAATTACAACCCGAACACTTGGATCGGCGGGATCTCAAACACCGACTATCAGGCGCTTCAGGCGAGCGGAGCCCAGAACAACTACGCCATGGGATTGAACGGTCAACTCCCTCCTGGTTCGACGTTCAAGTTGGTCACCGCCACCTCAGCGCTTCAGTCAGGCCTCATCACGCCAACGACGCCCTTCAACGACACCGGAAGCTACACGGCTCCCGGATGCACCGGTCCCGATTGCACGCTCAAGGACGACGTAGGTGACAAGCCATTCGGCGACATCAATGTCACGACTGCTCTGACCGTTTCCAGCGACAGTTTCTTCTATGCGCTTGGTGCCGAGTATTGGGATGCGAAATCACAATATGGAGTGACCCCGATCCAGAACACAGCCGCTCTCTACGGATATGGATCTGGTACCGGCATCGATCTACCCGACGAAGCTCCCGGTCACCTCGACACCCCTGCAGGTCGGATCAAGCTGCACACCGAGTACCCGAAGGACTATCCGTATGACACCTGGTACACCGGAGACAATATGGAGGTTGCCTTTGGCCAGGGCGGCACGCTCGTCACGCCGCTCCAACAGGCGGTGGCCTACGCAACATTCGCCAACGGTGGCACTCGCTATGCACCTCAGGTTGCCGCCGCCGTTGTGTCCCCGAATGGAAAGGTCATCAAGCGAATCAGCCCTCACATCACCGGCAAGGTCACCTACTCGCCATCGAACTATGCGGCTCTGATGCAGGGATTTGAGGGAGTGATCAATGATCCGAACGGTACTGGCTACCCGGCGTTCGTTGGGAGCGGATGGAACGAGGCTGCCTTCCCCCTGGCAGGCAAAACCGGGACAGCCAGCGTCGTCAATCAGGAGCCGACATCCTGGTTTGTCGGGTTTGGGCCGCTACCAACGTCTCAATACGTCGTGGTCTGCGTCATCAATCAAGGCGGGTACGGAGTGGACGCCGCCGCTCCTGTAGTGAGGAACGTCTTCAACTACCTGGCAGCCCATCCGGTGACTGCGCCGGGTATTCCGCCTGTCCCTGGAAATGTGCAAGCGACGAAAGCCGTCCCATTGCCGGGATCTTTGACCGCACCAGCCTCAACGACCACGACCACTTCGGGTCACGGCTGATCAGTCGGCGGATCATCGCTGAGGCTCGGTTTCGGCACCTCGGCGACCGCTTCCATCAGAGCGAACGAAGTAACTCATCCTGTTGAGGGCGCTTATCGACTGCGTTCGGTCTTCTTTCAAACTTCTTGCAACCTTCTGGCTCCCAAATGCGTGTAACCAGTTAGAACACCTAATCCAGGGGGTGACCAGTACATGGAGGGAGAAGGACAGGCAACGTTTGACTCCTTCTTCGATGACAGCTGGCCACGGCTGCAAGGTCAGGCATACGTCCTCACCGGGAGCCATGAACAAGCCCAGGATTTGACCCAGGAGGCTCTTCTTCGGACATGGAGGAACTGGGACAAGGTTGCACTCCTCGAAAATCCCGAAGCGTGGACGAGGAAAGTACTTCACAACCTGTGCATCACGTCATGGCGCACGTCCCAACGGAAGCTCACCAAGCACGAGATCCCAAGGGTGGCCGAAATACCCGATTCACACATGGAGATCGCCCAGGTGATGCGGTCGCTCCCAGGAAATCAGGCTCGTGCACTTCTGCTTCACGACGGTCTCGGTATGACCTCGGTCGAAGTCGCCCTTGAGTTAGGCGTGCCCGAAGGCACCGTCAAGTCATGGCTGAGCCGATCCAGAAAGCTCCTAGCCGACCGGCTACGGCAACTCGATCAGGACCCACTCCGGAGGTGAGGACCGATGACCGCTTCGATTGACGATGAACGAGTTCGTCTTGCTTTGGACGACATGTTGAAGGCCGGACAGCTGGGCCGCCCTTCGCTATCGGCAGCGGAACTGAGGCAACGCAATGAGCGACGACTCATCCCTCGGATGGACATCAAAGCCCTGGTAGCAATCGCAGCAGCAGCGGCGCTGATCGTGGTCTTCTTCACTGTTCAGCCGTTGCGCCACGGTGCACGATCCAACACCCAAGCAGCCACTTCGTCCGTGCCTTCTGGATGGATTGCCCACTCGGCCTACGGAATTCAAATCGCTGCGCCTCGCACTTGGTCGGTGCAGGTATTTGGAGAGTGCCCAGATGGGCGCAAACCGGGGACGCTGTTCATCGGACCGCCACCGTTCGTGGCGCATTGCCCAGAGTTTGGCTCCGAGTCGACCCAGGTGCACATGTCCAAAACCGGAGGGCCTCCGGTTGTTGGCCCAGCGAAGGAGATTGAGGTACACGGACTCTCAGTGATGTCCAGTCGGAACGAGACGGGACTCACTTGGGTTATCCCGTCAAGGCAGGTGATCATCACCGGTTCAGGACCGAAGGCGCACTCGATCATGGAGACATTGGCACCTGCCACCCGCACTGCTTCCCCGGCAATCGGAAAGGTGATCGGAACGGAATCCTTGGAAGCACTTGTTCGAATGCAGGTCAACGGGCCGGTCACGGTGAGGTCGCCCTCCGGATCGACTTTTCATGTGGAAGCCATTGCCGGTGTTTTCTACTTCAACGCTCAGCCGGGGCGGTATCTCCTAACCGGCCACGACGGAGACGTGGCGTGTCCTCCCGTATCCGTAACTACGATTTCGGGTGAGACGGTCACTGCACCGCCGATTGAGTGCCAGGGTTTTTGATCCAAGCCGTGTGGCGAATGTCGACTGCCCCCGACCGGCACATCCGGGCGTGTGGACAGCCCATCAACCCCGATGCAAGGTGGCCGTCGGGCTGACATGATGAAGTCTGTGATCCAAGAACGGTGGGCGGAGTCGGAATCGCCCTGCTGGCTTTTGGGCTGAGTGCCTGCTCATCTCATGTTGCGACTCAAAATGGAACTCTGAAAGGGAGACTGATGGAGACCGGCGGCCCTGCTCCCGGACTTCCCAGGCCGACCAAGGGAACCATCACCTGCGGGACATGGGATTCCCAAATGGGTAGGATGGGAACGACCGGTCTATTCACCTTGGCGCTTCCAAATGGCTCCTATACAGTTTCGGGAAATTACCGGACAACAAAGTCCGTGCACTACGAATCCAATAGGCACGGTGAAGGTGATCGCTCAGCGCACCAGCGCCGTCCACATTTTCTGCTCGGTCCGATAGTCAGAACACTCCAACGCCTGCCCCCTCGACCGCCGGGTCAGGGGGATGCCTCAGGGTGCCACCGACCGGCACATAGAGGGCAGTGGCAATCAGAGACGAACGAACTGCACAGATCAGGCCCTCTGTTCTTCTGAGCTGCGACGACTCCAACCCTCAAGTTCCGTTGTCACCGTGCCGACCCAAGGACAATGAGGCGCTGGGTACTGGTCGTCGCCATTGCAACCTCCTCGCTACTTGCTGCTGACTGTTCAACGTCAAGTGGAGGACTTCAAGACGAGAGCGGATCGCTGTCGCCAGCGCAGCAGGTCGAAGGGCACGCCTACATGGACGGCTACAACTACGGTGACTCCTACTGGCCGACGGCCAAGAACAACGGGCCGAGCTACATGCAGGAATGTTCGGCCCTATCCGGGAATGCGTCCAGCGAAGACGACTTGACCGAGTGGGAAGCAGGTTGCGTTGCAGCCGGTCAGGCCGACGTGACCGATACGAACCCCTAGGCCCCTGTCCCCGATCACCGGGTCAGGGGGATACCCACGGTCCACCGACCGGCACTTTGATGGTAGGACCATGCGTGTCATGATCTTTGTATGGATCGGCGGAGACCGATGGAAGATCGGTGCGGCTGTCGCAGCGATCATGGTGAGCCTGGTCGCCGTGAGCGTCGCCCTTTGGCCCAGTGGCCCCGCTTACCCAGGCGGGGATCCCGGAGGACGAATTATTGCGGGTTGACCGGAACTGTGAATGCTGTTCCGGCTATTCAGAAGGGCAAGACTGTCGAGATCGAAACCACTGTCGCTGCCCCGGAACCTCCGGTTGGCAACCGGTGAGGGTCATTGGTGGATTTCGCTGGACTGGCAGCAGCCAGGCGTTGGTGAACTCGGTCAATCAGCGCCTTGATGCCAGAGGTTGGCGAGAGGCACGGCTCCCAGGTGGGCAGACACAACAAAGACGGTTGGCAGCACCACCTGGGTATATCCGCAAGGGCAAGCGCCTAGCCGGGCGTTCGCTATCTATCCACTCAGGGCAAGTGGACTGTCGAGGTCGTGGCGAAGCCAAAGGGGCCGTTAGCCAAAGCCTGCTCGACGCAGTAAGGGGTGTCCCTGACCACCGGGTCAGAGGCGCTCATCTAGCGTGCCGGACTCGACCTCATGGGACAGTTTGACCACCCGGACCTTGACCCGGACAGCCTCGTCGGGATGGCCGCTGCCGAAGCAAAGGCTCTGGGCATCCAACACGGGGTGCAGTCCGTCCGCTTGGTGGAAGTCGACGGCGACCGATTGCTCTGGGTGATAGGTGACAACGGCGAGCGCTCGGCGTTGGACCTAGTCCTTGCCCGGGACGGCCTGACCCTCTTTGTAACCGATGGGATCGTGATTTCTGCTGGGTTTTAGGGCAACCCAGTTGGGTGATCGCACTCCGACCCCCTGCCCCATACCACCGGCCGTGGGCGGCATAATCGGCGCACGAGTGGAGCACCCTCAAGGCCCAGTCTGCTCCCGATGCGGCGGTCGGGACTGAGGGAGAATCTGGACGAGTTACCTTGGGCAGGACCGCTCCTAAGATGGGGACGTGGTAGTCGTCACGTCGGCCTGCATCGCCATCAGATTCATGCTCGTGTTCATGGCGTTGTTCATGCGATGGATCAAAGACACTCAGCTCGGTCCCGTGACCTCAGACAGCATGGCGAGGAGGCAAGTCGGCAAGAGGAGAGAAACATTCGCACTCAGAATCGCCAGGCTGCGGTCTTCTGGAACTCTTGCCGGTGGGAGCGGGTCTGTTGGTGGTTGGCGTGATTCTGTTCGTTGTTGAAGCCTCGTAGCCGCACAAGTGGAGAGTGCCCCTGAACACCCGGATCGTGGCGCTTTCGACCGTCACCACCGGCACGTCCGG
>CAWIOU010000008.1:0-19938 GCA_963837805.1 uncultured Acidimicrobiaceae bacterium | reverse complement strand
CCGACCAGGTGTTCCTCCTGTTGGAACTCCACCGTGTCCAGAAACTGCTTGTAGGCGGCTTTGACCGTGGTCGGGATCTTCGGATCTTTCAACAAGTCCTGGATGTTCTTGCCGCTGTTCTGGGCCAGAGCCAGAGTTTGGAAGGTCTTCTGGTCCTCAGGAGACAGGGAGTTGAAGGCGTCGATGGCCGGCGCGAGGGTGTTCTGGAGAACCTGAGTCGGGATCTGGTTCCCGAGCATGTACTCCTTCATCAGGTGCTGGACTGCCGTGGAAGTTCCCAGACGGGAGTCCTGGAGCCTCAACTGGAGCCGGTCGCCGATGGTCAGGTTCTGGATTCCTTCGGCTGCCGAACCGGGCTTGAAGCCCTGAGCTCCGGTCACATGGTTGGTCAGCATCTTGGTGAACGCTGAAGGGAGTCCATGCTCGGCCATCTGAGCCGCCGTCTGGCCCCCCGCCTCAGCGATCCTCTCCCCCGTCGCCGTCTTGGACAGCACCCCGGTGAATCCCTTGTCGGCCGGGATCAGGTCCAGAAGGGCGATCAGGGGATGGTCGGCCAGAGCGGAGAACCCCGCTGCGCCGGTCAACTTGGGGTCAGCTCTCAGGTATGTGCCCACGTCGTACAGGCCGGGCACGAAGGACAGGAGGGTGTTCTGAAACCAGTTGGCCGCAGTGGTCTCGATGTTCGAGCCTTCCTCCTTGCGGGGATCGGCTACGGCTTCGACCGTGTTCTTCACCGTGTCGAACAGGCCGGTGATGAGGTGCTGAGGTTCCAATCCTGTGACAATCGAGGCCAGATCCTGTCTGGCGTTGCCGAAGACGTTGGAGGGCTGGGGGTTGTCCGAAGGGGCCGGGGTTACGTCGTTGGGGTTGGCGGCAGCCAGGATGGCCCGGTTGCGCTCTCCTGCGGACATGTA
Source organism: uncultured Acidimicrobiaceae bacterium (assembly GCA_963837805.1). Taxonomy (GTDB): domain Bacteria; phylum Actinomycetota; class Acidimicrobiia; order Acidimicrobiales; family RAAP-2; genus Bog-756. The sequence continues at coordinate 19,024 of CAWIOU010000008.1, read as the reverse complement.
CGACCCGTACTGCTGGAGCCGGGTCTGGTCCATCTGGTAGACGGGCAGGTAGTCAGAGGCGGAGATGCCTTGGGTCTGTGCCCAGGCCACCGCCTTGTTCCAGGACTGGGTGAATCCTTCGTCGTTGGTCTTGGGGTGGCTCATCCCGGAGCGGACCCGGCATCACTGGATATCGAGGTGACAGGCGCATTGGCCCCGCTCAACTGAGCCCCTAGCGGCGGAGCCAGTGCAGAACTAGGCCCGGTAGCCCCACTAGGGCCGTTCGCTCCCTGGGTAAAGGCTGCCGGCCACCCGCCCTTGGGAGTGGTGATGCCTTGGGTTCCGGCCTGCTGGAGGTAGTACTGGAGGGCCGGCGGCAGATTAGCTGCCTGAGTCGGAGACAGTGACTCCCACTGGCCCGACCCGAGGTGCTGGGTGATGAGGTTCAGGTAGGGCTGCTCGGCGGCGGTGATCTGGCCCAGGGCGTTGGCCTGACCCTGGTTGGCCAGAGCCGAGTCGACCCCTTTCTGGCCGGCGTCGTAGGCCTTGCCGTAGGCAGCCATAGCCGCCTGCATGGGCTGATCGGCAGCGTTTGCTTTGGCGATGTTGGAGTTCAGCCACTCTCCTGCGGAAGAGTTGGGAGAGACACCGGCGTCAGCGAAGGCCTGAGCGGTGGCCGACTTGACCGAGGCGGCAGTGTCCTGCCCGGAGATGGCCTTCTCGATGGGGGCCTGCTCCTCCTGGAGTTGCTTGACCAGCCCCTCACCCAGCTTGTTGAAGGGGTTGTTGGCGATCTCCTGCTCGATCTGGGCGGTGGTGGGACCTTCCGGTCCAGACGGCCCTTTGCCCTTCCCCTTGGCTCCGCTGGCCCCTGACGAGTCACCCGATCCCGGCCCGATGGAGGGCACGCCGAACAGGTTGGGCAAGGGAATGTCCTTGGCCAATCCACCTACATTGGTCAGCCAGTTGGACAGGTCTCCCGATACCCGATCAGTGTTCTTGAGCAGTTCGCTCCCGATGCTGCTGCCCTGCTCAGTCTGGGGGTCCAGGTACTGCTGGGCGTAGGCGGCGCTCCCCTTGGCCTGGCCTTCCTTCTCCACCAGAGCCTTGTAGGCGGGGTCCAGTTCGGGGTAGTTCTCTCTGGCCTTGCCGACCGAGCCGGCCTTGGATACCGCTTCTTCCCAGGTAGTGGGTTCGTCAGCCATTAGGGGTGCGCTCTCTGTGTAGCCATGGCCATCTCCGGGTTACCCGGCGTGGCCCATTGTGCCCCGACTCCGGTGATCGCTCCGGCATTGGAAAGGACGGCAGCCGATGCCGCCGCCGCCTGGGACTCGTTGCCCGACGCCTGGGTCATCAACTGGGTGGGGTCGGCTGAGATTCCCGCCTGGCCGATCCCGTACTGAAGTTGGGAGATGAGTTGCTGGACCGGAATACCGGCCTGCTTGGCGGCGAGTTGGAGCTGCTGCATCTCGTTGCTGTAGCCGGCCTGTTGACCCTGGTATCCCACCTGCTCGGACTGCTGGCCCAACTGATTCAACTGGCCTTGGAGGAACTCGTTCTGGGCCTGGATACCGAGCTGCGATCCCTGGTAGGCCGCTTGCTGCTGGATTCCCCCCATGGCCTGCTTGTTGCCCTGGCTGTTGGTGGCTCCCGATTGAGCGGCGGCGGAGCCCTGCTTCTGGTACTGGATGGGGACGTTGTAGGCCAGGTTGGCTTCCGAGAGGGCGGTGCCCTGCTCCTGGAGGCCGAGTTGCTTCTGGCTCACCCCGTACTGCTTCTGCTCGATCTGCTGCTGCTGGGCTGCCGTGCCGATCTGAGAAGCCAGACCTTGCTCCTGAAGCTGGGTTCCTTGGTAGCCGAGGAGGGCGGAGGCCAGGTCGTAGCCCGTGGTCTGTCCCTGGTTGAGGATGCTCTCTTGCAGGCCGGCAGGGGCTACGCCCGCCTGGGCCTCTTCCTGGGACAGAGCCGTCTCGTACTGGGCGATGGTGGGAGCCGCCGCCCCCCCTAGAGCTCCGGCCAGTTGCGACAGATAGCCGGGGTCGGAGTAGTCCCCCGCCACCGCCGACCCGTAGGCACCGAGGGTGTTGGCCATTACCAGCCATCACTTTCTGAATACGCATACACGGGCCATTGTGGGATTCCCGAAGTGATCTGCTCACCCTGGTCGGTCATGTTCCTGGTCTTGTCGATCATCTGGGCCAGGTTGCCGTTGTAGAGCTGGAACGCTTCCTGCCAGGTCGGGTCCTCAGCCTTGCGCTTGGCCTTGAACACCGCGTAGTCGAACACGATGTCCTCCCACCCCGGCTGCACGTCGATGTTCTGGGCGCTCGTAACGACTATGGCCTGGCGGTAGTAGTACACGGTGAGGCTGCCCTGGCTCCCCGGTGAGGGGTAGAGCATCAGGTAGAAGCCCAGAACCGAGTTCCCTCGGATGGTGAAGTACTGCGGCCAGGCGCTGGGCAGAGAATGGAGGATGCCCCATATCTCGTCCATCTGATTGATTCCTCGGTACTCCAGGTTGAAGGTCTGGTCGGTGTTCGACAGTTGGAACTCGGCCCGGTGGACGTTGAGGAAGTCGATGGGGAAGGGATAGTTCTGGACCAACGGGGTGACGTTGATGGTCACTTCCTGCCACAGGGTCTCTGCCCGTCTGGCCACGTCCTGGCAGCCCTGGTTGATCCACGATTCCAGTTCGGCGTCGGTCCAGAACTGGGCGGTCGCCTCGTCCAGGAGGCTCCTGACCTGGGTTACCGACTGGGCGAGGGTATAGCTCACGATTTCATCCTAAACGATCATCACAATCATTTCAGAACTGGCTGCTGGAGTGGGGGGAGTGATGGCGATGGCCCGGTAGCCCGATCCGCTGATGGTATGGGCCAGGGTATCGGCGGGGATGTTGTAAATCTCGATCTGAGAGGCCGGCTCCACGAACCAGACGTGGAGGCTGTCAGGGGTGATGGCCAGGGTCTGGCTGGATGCTCCCAGCGTGAGGGTGTCGGTGATGGTGTTGGAGGCGGTGGTGATCTGCCAAGCGGTCGTGCCGGCCGAGGTGACGTACAGGTAGGTGTCGTTGGGGGTGATGGCCAGGTCGAAGGAGGTACCGGGCAGAGTGATGGTGGTGGACACCGTGTTGGTGCCGGTGTCGATGACCGAGACCGAGTTGCCCCCGACGTTGGTGCAATAGGCCGTCAGGCCGTCGAAGGCCATGACGATGTTGATGGGGCTGACCCCGACCGTGATGGTGGCCGTAGTGGTGAAGGTGACCGTCTCGACGACCACGACCGTATCGGTGGTCTGCGAGCAGACGTAGACGTGGCCCCCATCAGGAGTGACGCAGATGCCGAAGGGCTCGGTGATGGTGAAGGTGGTGATGGTGGCCAGGGTCACCGAGTCGAGGACGAACACTTCGTTCACCGGGCGGTCGGTGACGTAGAGGCGGGTGCCGTCTGGGGAGACAACGGCTCCCAAAGGGCCGTCGCTGCTGGCTGTGGGCAGCGTGACCTGGGCGATCTGGGCAAGAGTCGGGGAGGTGGCGTCGAAGGACGTGACCAGGCCGTCCGACTGGTCGGCGGTGAAGAACACCGTGCCGGCCGGATTCATCACCAGGACGTTGGCGTCGGTCCCCGTTCCTGAGGCGGTGAGGGTGTAGGCGACGGTATCGAACTCGGAGTTGACCGTGACCGCCGGGTTGGTGACGTAAGCGCCCATCAGATCGAGAAGTAGAAGGAGACGGTCAGCCCATCGGCTCCGGTTACCGCAGTTACCACCGGCTGGAAGTAGTCATTCACGGCCACGGTCTGGTTCTCAGTGGTGAAGGTGGGCGAGGTCCCCACGGCGATTCCGGTGTCGAAAGCGGCCCCGTTCTTCTCCAGGCGTGATCGTCGCTGTCCCGGCTCTGAGCAGGGTCATCACCCCGTACATGGTGCAGGTCTCGTTCATAAAGAACGGGGGTAGGTACCCGGTGGCTCCCGAGGGAACGACGATCGTCCCTGAGACGGCGTAGGTATGGGTGATGTCCCCGAACGCCCCCGCCTGCTGGAGGTTGTTGGCCCACTGCTCGATCTGGAGCATGGACTTCACTCCGGCGGGGTCCATCCCCATCTTCTGGCTGATGACCAGCTTGGGGTTGGGAGTTCCTACCCCGGTGAAGTCGGTGGTGTTGCCGTTCATCGCCACCATTAGGTGATCGCCGGCCTCGGGGCCCTGGTGTCGAAGAGGATGCCGATGTCGTGGATGATGGCCATGTCGCCGGGGTTGGCGTTGATGACCTGAATCCTGACCTGGGGCTTCTGCACTCCTCTGGCGGCGAGGATGAACCGGATCATCTCCGGCCCCTCGGTGACCGTCGATGGGCATGGTGTTGGATGCCACTTCGGTGTTGTCATCCAGGATGGAGACGGTGATGGCGCAGTTGACATCGGTGCAGGAGGCGATAATCACCACCTCTCGGATGTCTGAGACCTGGAAGGGAGAGGCCAGAGCCAGCGGAAGCGAGCACCACTGGTAGGTCTGGGCCGGGGTCTGGGTGTCGAACTGGGCCATGAACACCCCGGTCCCGGTGAAGCTGAGCACGCCGGCGTAGATGTACCTGCCCGATACGGGGTTGACCCAGAAGTAGTTGCGCCCGTTCTGGGACTCGTCGGGGAAGTACTTCCACCAACTCCCGAGCGTCATGTCGTACATCCAGTTGTTGGAGAAGTAGGCCTTGTCCCCGATGCATTGGACGAAGTAGCCGTAGTTGTTCCCGCCCATGGTGGTGAACTCGGGAGGCAGGAAGAAGTTCTCATCCAACTGCGTGCTGATCTTCTGCGAGGTGTTACCGCCGTTCCACAGCCAGGCCCCATTCTGGAGCGAGCAGTAGAAGACTCCGACCGAACCGGCTCCGGCCTGTCCGTACATCCCTCCCGTGGGTTGGACTCCAGGCAGGAAGGTGACGTTGGGGGAGAAGATGTCCCCGGTGACCACGACTCCACCCCCTCGCTTCTTGATGATGAACAACTCTCCCGCCGAGACCGACGAGGCCCCGCCGTAGCCGAAGGGATCTTCTGCGGCCAGGACGGTCTGCTGGAAGCCGAAGAAGGCCGAGTTGGGCGGGTCGGTGAAGTTGATCTCCTCGTTGGTGTCGAACCCTCCCCCGGCCGGCCAGCCGAAGTTGACTCCGGCCAGACAGAGGATGCGGTTGCCGTAGCACACCACTTGGCCGGTCACCGAACTCCAGGCGCTCCCCGATCCGGTGATGAGAGGGAACACTCCGTAGGCCGTGGGGTCACTGGGGTCGGGGTAGATGTAGAGCTGGCCCGAGGTCGGATCAGTTGGGACTGGCAGGACCCCCCACAGGGAAGGCGATGACCGGGTTGCCGGGGAGTTCTTCGGACGACACGGCGATCACCGCTACCCCACTACCTGTGGGCAGATGGGCTTCGTCCAGGAACAGATCGTTGCCCACGATGGCCACGATGACGTTCCCGATGGGGATGATCGGGGTGCCGGAGGTGATCGAGTAGACGAAGACCGAACCCCCCACTTTGGCTCCGGGGACAGCCTCCGCTGGACCACACTCAGGTCAGGACTGCCTGAGGTCACCGTGACTGCGGCCACCGTGGTCATGTTCACCCTGGTCATGGCCGGGTAGGGGGCTCCGAAGATCCCCGGATTGGTGGGGGTGTTGTCGAGGAGAATCTGGGTGATGGCGTTGGTCTCCACGATGTAGGAGTCGACCTCGTAGTGGTGGGTGAAGCCGTCGTCGAACTCCACGATCACGAAGGCTTCGGTGTGGCCATCGGCCAGTTCGTCGTGGACCAGGAAGCCGACGAGATAGGCGGTCTGCCCTCCGACCGAGATGCCGTTCCACTCGTAGGTCTGGGTCATCTCCGGCAACGCACCCAGTCCACCGGCGGGGAGGGCGATGCAGGAGTAGGTCTCGGCGGGGTCAGCGGCTCCCGGCGGAGCGGGGTCGAATCGGTGCGCCCCCTGGCCCGAGGTCTCCGAGTAGTTGATGCAGCCAGCCGAGAAGTCGGTGATGTGCAGCCACTGGTCAGTCTGGGCCGGCGGCTGGTTGGGCATTACCTACCTACTCGATCGGGAACTCTTCCGGCCTCCATGGTGCCACTTGCGGGCGTTCCTGGCGAAGTTGGCCCGCTTCTTCTCCTTGGCCGAGGCGTTGGGATTGGAGAGGACCGACTTGGCGTGCTGCTGGACCGACTCTCCCGCTTTGTTGGCCGATGCGGTGAACTTGCCCCGGTTCTCCTTTTTGATGTGGATGGCCACGGTCAGTCCTCGGCGATACCCTCTCGGCCCGAGATCTCCTTGTCCAGCCTGTCCTCCAGGCGGGCGATGGAGTCACGGAGTTCCTGGTTCTCAGCGGCTACGGCGTCGATCATCTTGGTGGTGTCTGAGTTGATGGCGTGATCGTCGACCAGCATGACCGGGAAGGGGAGCATGTCCGGCATCTGAGAAGGAAAGCGGACCACCTGGCCCTTGAGGGTCTTGGCCGTGATCTTCGGTGCTCGCTTGACCAGATCGTCCATGGACTCATTCTCGATGGCGTACATGGCGAAGAGGCGGGTGAGCTCGGTGTAGCGGTCCATCACGATGCCCTTGTTCCCCTGGCCGTCCGAGAACTTGACCAGCGAGTTGTCCATCGAGCGGGGATCGCCGAGAGCGGAGACCAGCGCCTCGAAGGGCACCATCATGGTCTCGTTGGGCTCCAGGATGTAGTGCTTCCTGGCCCATCGGAAGTCCCAGGTCTTCACGTCGTTGTTGGTGACCGAGAACCAGTCGCCGTCCATGAGGAAGGGAAGGTCCCTCGGCGGACGGGCCTTGTGCCGGTCCTCGGGCTGGGAGACGTTGCTCTTCTTCATCTCGGTGACCATCACGTCGCCGAACTCGGGTTCGTCCAAGGCTGCCATGTCGATTCCTTACGCTGGGAGAAGGATGCTGGAGCCGGAGACTCCGACGTTTCCGACCACTCCGCCACCGGCACCTGCGGCACCTGCGGCTCCGCCGGCCACGCTCACGGTCTGATTGGGAATGGCGGCTGCGCCTCCGGTCACTGCGGGAGGCTGGACGGTACGGGCGACCACGATGACCAGTCCCCCACCTCCGCCGCCCCCACCTGAAGGCGTACCGGCGGCAGCGGCTGCTCCGCCTGCTCCACCCAGAGCCTGGATGTTGCCGGTTCCGGCCAGACGCTGAGCGGCGACCAGGACGATTCCTCCACCGCCACCTCCACCACCGGAGAGGTTGGTGCCGTCTCCGCCACCCGAGCCTCCTCCGCCTCCGGCTCCCATGGCCAGGAAGGCGGTGGTGTTGATGAGTTTCCCGACAGTGGCCAGAGGCGCAGAGCGGGGCAGTTCCATGACCGCAGTCGGACCGGTGACTGTCCCACCCGCTCCCCCCAGGTTGGGGATCGAAGCGTTGTTCCCCCCAGCGCCACCGGCTCCCCCGAGTCCGTTGATGGCGTTGGCAACCCCTGTGGCTCCCGCACCCGAAGTACCCGCCCCACCGGCGGTTCCGACCACTCCACCCGAGAGAGTCCCCGAGTAGCTGAGCGACCCGCCGGCCGTGTTGGCCGAAGCGGCGTTCCCGTTGGACGAGATGGTCCCGTTGTTGATGAGTTCGCCCTGGCAGAACACCCGGAAGCCGGCCGTCTTGATGGTCACGCCGGCCTTGATGCTGGACTGGTCGGCCAGCCAGATGTCCCTGGTCAGCGTGTAGACGCTGGTGGCCGGGGCCAGGCCGAGGATCGTGGTCGTGCCGTCGAACACCTGAGCACCGTCCGACCCGTCACCGAAGGACTGGAGGCCGGTCTGGAGCATCCCGCTGTCCAACTGCAACAGGATGGCGTGCATCGTGTCGTTGATCTGGGTGGCCGCAGGGGGCGCTCCCAGGTCGTGGAGGATGTTGGCCCAATGCTCGTAGTCGGTTGTCGGCGTCGAAAAGGGAAAGCCGGGCATGGGGTCCTCTCAGGTGATGTTGACGTTGACCCAGCAGGGCAGGGCCGTCGTGGACACGGTGACCGCTTGCAGGGCCACACCGAGTGTCAGGCCGATGGTGCGGGTGGTGCCTCCGGTGTCGTGTCCGACCCCGACGTGGGCTGAGGTGGTGCCGATGTTGATGGTGTCACCGATGGTGGTGGTGTTGTCCACCATCACCTGCATGAGTCCACGCTTGCCGACCATGGCCACCATCGACGGTCCACCGGCGATTGTGTTGGGCACTACCGGGGCAGGGGCACCGAGCGTGCCGACACCGAGAAGGATGCCGGCGATGTAGGGCAGGTTCCCGGCGGTGGCACCGACCATGGGGTCGACGTACTGCACCGTCCAGTTGTTCGGGAAGGTCGGGTTGCCCGAACCCCCCGAGTCCCCACCGGGGTTGGCTTGCCCGAGACCGAGGGGCGGGTAGGACCCCACGCCTGCGGTGTTGAACTGGAGCACGCATCCGGGCCACCAGCCGACATTGAACAACGGGGGGCTGGCCACCAGGGCAGCCGAGGCCGGGTCGACGGCGAACGGCTCCCACAGGGCCTGGTATTCGGGCTGCTCATTGGACTGAGCGAGCGAGTTGTAACTGTTGGTCAGTGGCATCGGGTCTCCTTACGCCGTCAGCGCTGTGAACTTGCCCTGGACCTGCGGGTTGGTGCAGATCAGGTTCCCGGCGAAGTAGACCAGCGACGTGATGACGAACTGGTTGGTGGGCTGTTGGAAGTCCCCGACCTCGAAGTCACCGTTCTGGTTGACAATGAGCTCGAAGTAGCTCTCGTTCAGGAAGAACAGAACTCCCTCGGTGCCTGTGGTCGAGATGTGCTCGTCCACGATCCAGGGCTGGTTCCGGTACCACCCGCCCGAGAAGCCACCGGAGGCGAAGCTCTGGTCGACCACTGCTGTCGGCTGGGTGTACTGGACCTGGGCCTGGAGCAAGTTCTCGAAGCGGGTCAGGTTGGCTCGGGTCGAGACGGTGATCGTCGGAGCCCTGGCACCCTTGGTGCAGAGATCCCACAGGCTGTTCATCGCTGAGAGGCTCAGCGTGGTGGTCGTGGTGTCCAACTGCGCCTTGAGGAACGGGTAGCTGGTCCGACTGAGGCCGGCGTAGTTCGGCCGAGATGGTGCCGTTGTCCACGACCTCGTAGATGCCGTCGATGGCCTTGAAGTTGGAGCCGTCAGACCAGATGCCGAAGGCGATCTTGTCCCGCATGTCCATCTTGGCCAGTTCGCATTGCTCGATGACGTAGTTGGCCACGGCGTACTCACTGTCGGCCCGGATCAGCGAACGCTGGTCGAGGGTGACGTTGGTGTAGTACTCCTTCCAGTCCCACGCTCCCGAGACCTCGGTGTCGGACGGCTCGACGTTCAGGACCTCAGGCCCGTAGAACGCACCACCCGTCGCCCAGGGCTGATAGATGAAGCGGGACTCGATGTGGAGCCCGCCACGCCTCTTCACCCGGTCTTGCTGGAAGAGCCTCCAAGTGAAGGGAGAGCCGAGGTAGTAGACATCGGTGGCCTCCTCTCGGATGACCCGTCGAGAAATCGACGTGATCGTATCTACACCAGTGGGTGTAACCATGGCTACTTACCTCCTAGTAGGTCCCTTCGACCTCGATTGTCTGGCCATCCCGTTGGCCAGCTCCTTTACAAGATCCTGCCTCGACTTCTCGGTCAATCTACCATCACCGCCTGTTTCAGCGGGGGGACGCTTCGGAGAAGGTCCCGACACCGGAGATGCGGCACCGCTGACGGCACGCAGCTTGCGCTTGCGATCCTTGGCCTCGTCGGTCTCCCCGGCAGGCTTGGGAGGGGGGGTGTCAAGGACTTTGGCCCGGAAGAGTTCGTTGCCCCACAGGACAGACTCAAGGGCTTGGCCGAAGGCGGCGGTCGGATTCCGTCTTCCCTCGGGGGTGTTGGCGAACCCTGCCGCCACTCCGGTCTCCCCGGCGTACTTGGCGATCTCCAGGATCTCGTCCTTGCTCAACTTGTCCCCGTACTTCTGGGAGAACAGGTCGCCGGCCTGATGGGCGGCGGTGTTGACCTGCTGCTTCTCGAAGGCCAGTTGCTGATCCCTCTGATGAGCGGACATCCCCTGGAGGGTGGCCTTCATCTCCTGCTGCTCGGACCAGATGCGGGCCTCGAACGAGTCGGGGTCGATGTGGTCGGGGAGTGCCGGAGGGGCGACTTTCTCCTGGCCCGACAGAATCCCGAAGACCTGTGCCCGCTTGGACTCGTCGGACATGATGGCTTCGTCCAGAGCGAGAAGGGCGGCTCTCCGCTCGGGCGGAAGCTGCATCAAAGGATCGACGGAGGGAGGCGGAGCGGGCGGCGGAACCGGCTCCTCCTCGACCTCCGCCGTCTCCTCCCCGAGACCAGAATCCGTGACGACCTCGGTCTCATCCGTTGTTGGGGAGGGTTCTGGCTCCTCTGTCGGAGCTTCGACTGTCTCTTCGTGCCTGCTGTTGAGGATGTCGGTCACCGAGTCGAGCACCTTGTCGATGTCGATTTCAGCGTCCTCTCCTTCCTCCATGAGTTCGGGGTCGGAGAAGAGTTCACGGATGACTTGGCATCAGCCCGCCGTTCCTGCCGACGCACCGATCATGCGCCTGACATCATCAGCCGAGGCCCCGGATGGACTCGGCCCGCCTTGTGGTCCGGCGCTTGGTCCCTGCGGGGGACCGCCCATCAGACCGTTGATCCCGCCTGGAGGCGCACCGCCCGGAGGCCCGCCGGGAGGACCACCGGGAGGCGGACCACCTTGCGGGGGTTGGGGCTGGTTGCCCTTCTGAATCCCACCGACCGCGGCCTTGAGCATCTGCTCCAGAAGGGGCAGGTGGGGACCCGCGTCGGGTGCGGTCATCGCCGCCGAGATCGCCTGGACGATCCCGTTCATTCCCTCGGCTACAGAAGCCGGGGCACCGCTCCCTTTGGTACCCGCCATTTACAGCGGAGGATTGTCTTTGACTTCGGGGATCTGACCCTTGACGTGCGGATCTTCGCCCCAGGCACCGACCTCGGTCTGGCCCTGTCGCATGATGTTGGCCTTGCCCTTGGGCTGGCCGCCGTAGTTCGGCTTGATCTGATTCTGGTCTGCCACGGTTTCTCCTTTGGTTGAGTGAGGGGAGGGGGGATCGGAACACCCCCTCCCCCCGGTACTACATGAGACGCTGGGGGAAAGACCTACCGGCCCTTCCGTCCGTGCTTGCGCCCGCCACGGTGACCCTTGCGGGCACGGGCGTCGGAAGTGATGTTCTCCATGCGATTCACCTCCTCCCAGATCGTTTACTGCGACTCATCGACCGCTTGCCCCGCTTGCCACCCCGCTTGCTCTTTCTAGCAGACGACATGGCGGCGGCGACGGATTGGTTCTGGGGATGCCCGGCGTCCATCATCTCCTTGATGTTCTCGGACTTCACCTTGTTCGACGAACCCTTGCGGAGCGGCACTCAGGGATTCCAGTTGCCTTCGGAGTCAGGCGCTCCGTCCATGCCCGAATCACCCCACGGACCCGAGTCGAAGTCACCGTCCAGGTCGTTGGAGTTCCAGGCGTCGTTCCCGCCCACACAGCCGTTGTCCCCGACCATGTACTCGGCCGGCTCCTGGAAGGCGTTGCGCCCTTTCCTTCCGCCCCGACCGGGAGGCCACGCTCTCTCGGCCCGCTCAGCGGGGAGAATCGAGCCCCGGTTGGTGGTCGACATCTCGTAGTTGATCGAGTTGCGGGTGTGCGCTTCTCTCATGCCCGCGGATATTACACCTATGTAGGCTTCGGCGCTGAGGATGGCTGGCGCTTCGGTGATCCCCCGCCCTTGCCGGAGGGTCCGCCGGCTGCCGCCTGGGCCTGGGCGAGCTGCAACTCCATCTGCTGCTGGGCCTGCTTGCGGGCTTGGACCTGCTTCCAGTGGGACACCCGGAAGGCTTGGAGGACGTACTGGTCATCCACGATGTTGGCGTTCTTGAGCAGCATGGCTTCCTGGGTCCGGGCTGCCCTGGAGGTGGGTTTGGACGAGCCGGCGTTGACCAGCATGGTGAACCTCAGCGGAGCGAACTTCACGTCTCCCTTGCCATCGACAGTCGGAGAGTAGAAGTGTTGAGCGGCCAGTCGAATAGAAGACATCTCTCCCTCGTCGCCGACAATGGCCACGAAACGCGGTACGTCATAGTTGATGATGACGAGGTTAGCGAGTAGCTCTCCTGCCTTCCGTAGCGTTCGCTCAAGGTTTCGGATGGCAGATCGAATACGAATGAAGCCGGCTTCCTGGCCGGCCTGGACCTGCTTGTCGGTTGCACGTCCAGATGGAACTTCGCCCTTCTGAGACCCGGTGAGTCCGGCAATCCTCTCCATCTCCTCCCGCCAGAACGTGACGAACTGAAGTAGAGCCGGAGGGAGGTTCGGCGGTTGCATCCACTCCGGCCGGTTGTTCTGCTGCCCCGGTGAGCCGTTCACGTCGTAGATCTGCCCCGGCTTGTTCATCCAGGTGGAGCGGTCCGCTCCCGAGCCCTTGGTCCCGATCAGCACCGGGTTGCCGGTGAAGATGATGTTGTTCTGGCCCATGGCCAGCAGAGTGTTCATGGCCTGCTGACAGGGGGCCAGGTCCCGAAGAATCGGACTTCCCCAGAACTCTCCCGTCTCGACATCCACGTACCGGACGTAGGGGTGCCGATTTGTGTGAAAGAGGTTTTCGGCAAGTTCGTCAAGAAGGATGCGGTTGCCTGACACGACGACGACGCGCCATTGATCGACGATGACCTTCCGTGGCTCATCCCCCAGAGTCGGATCACCTTGCTCGACCTCCTCCTCGTAGTTCTCCCGAATCCAGAACTCGTAGACGTTCACGCCTTCCTGTCGGGCGTTGGTGTGCTGCTTGGCTGAACCGGGAGAACCCCAGGTGGTGGGGCCTTGGCCGGCGTCGATGGGGATGAGCTGTCCCGCCTGCTTCTGCCGGTTGGTCACCTGGCTCGGAGGAAGATGGTCCCGGTCCGAATCTCCCGTCAGGCTCGCATCGTGGAGCATCTTCGGGGTGGTGTCGGGGTACTTCCGCTCGATCTCCGAGGGGGACATGGTGTGGACCTCGATGATGTACTGGGCGTCGTCCAGGTCGGTGGCGTAGGGGTCGACGTACAGGCACCAGGGAGAAGTGGACTTGAGGGCGATGTTGCCCATGGCGTCACTAGAGTCCGGCGTCCCACACGCACTTGAGGAAGCCGGCCCCGAACATGGCCGCGTCCCACAGCATCTTGGTGATCTCGGCGTCCCAGGCGTCCGAGCGCATGGTGGAGTTGAGAACGGATTCCAACTGCTCACCCAGGGTGTCGGAGACCATCGAGTACATCGAGAACGGGTCGCAGGCGGCGGTGATGGAGAACTGGATCTCCTGGTCCATCATCCACCCGATACGGGAGTCGACGGTGGGGAAGACCTCGTTGGCCCTGGTTCCCGGAGCGGCGGGGACGGCGGGAGCGGCCCGGTTCATGGTCACCCGGTAGTTCCGCTTCCACTCGTTGAGCATCGCCCCCTTGGTCTCTTTGGCCTGGCCGTAGACATCCCGGAGGTGCTGGATGAAATCGGCCTCGTCATAGGAGGGCGGCGGCTCGACCTGGATCAACGTTCCCGAGGCGGTCACGATCTCTCCAGATCCGAGTCACGTTCCCAGCCGTGGAGCTCGGCCAGGCCTTCTTTATCCCGTGCGTCCACAGTGGCCAGCTTCACGTCCATGCCCAGCTTCTCGGCCTGCTCCTCCTGCCCCTTGTGGAGAAGTGACTTGAACTGGCCGTCGTTTTCCACATAGGCACCCACAACCGGGTCCCAGCGGTCCTGGGTCTTGAGGGTCGAGCCGATCACGTTCAACTGGTACTTGCGCTTGGCCAGCCGGCCGCAGCGGCAGTCGATCTGGTCCTGGGCCATCCCGTCCACGTCGAAGTCCCCGCAGTGGCGGCAGTGATAGGAGAACCACTTCATCAATACCACTCGTCGATTCCGAAGGTGTCCTCGTTCTGCGGCATGGACGAGAATCTACCAGCGCCCATCAACGTGGGTACCTGACCCTGGCCGGCAATCCTCGGGGGGGTGATGCCGGGGATGTACGGCGGGTTGGGGGTCATGGCGGCGTAATCCATAGATCCTCCCTCGGTGACCACGGTCATCCAGGCTATTCCCAGAGAGATCACCGTGTCGTCATGCCCACTTCTCCGGGAGGGGCCGTAGGTCCCGTCCTCGTTGTTGATGTAGCGGGTCATCTCGTAGTAGGTGGAGGGGTGGTGGATGAGAGCCTGCTGGCGGTGGATGATCCCCTGCATGGTGCCGAGCATCTGCTTCTTGGTCTCGTAGGTGGAGTTCCAGCCGAAGGCCTGCATCAGGACTCGGGGGCGGTCGGGCCTCCGGTCCATCCAGATGTGCTGGTAGCCGGCCTCTCGCCAGACGGCCAGTACCACTTTCCCGCCTCCTTGGACCTCGGTGTTGAGGATGGTCTCGGGACCGTAGAAGAGCGCCATCGCCAGAGAGATCTCCCCGACCGTTGTCGGGTCCGCCTTCCCGTGCCAAACCGCCACTTGTTCGAGGGAGGCGCGATCGACAACCTGAATGCATGCTGGGTCACCTTCGATCGTCCATGTCGGGTCACATGCAACGACATACCTACGGCGTCCTCTGGGATCGGGGTGGCGGTAGACGAATAAGTGTCCATCCGGTGTTTCATTGAAGGCCAGCCTTCCTCCGTCGTTGAACAGATAGCCCTGTGAGTACTCCACGTCCGGCTCGTACATCTTGGCCAACTGGGCCAGCGGGAACGTGTTGGAGCCTGTCGAGAGGAACGCCTCTTCCATCGAGCACGGGTACTCCTCCTTGAAGGTCTCGGGGTTCTGGTAGGAAGCGATCTTCCTTCTCCGCCAGGCCAGCTTGGGAATGGTCATCTCCGAATAGAGCTCTAAGAGCTCCCGCTCGTCGTCGTCCAGATCCTTGTACTTGATGTGGGTCTCACGCTGGTATTCGTCGTGGTCCATCCACGGGAAGAAGAAGGGGTGGAAGGAGGACTTGTGCCCGGAAGGGTCGATGGCCTTCATCCACTCGTCGTGGAAGTATCCGCCGACGCCTTTGGCGGTGGATTCCAGTACCTGGATGGTGCCGTGGGCCTCGGGAATGGCTTCTCCCAAGGCGGAGGCGATGTCGTCGGCGTTCTCGTACTTGGCGCACTCGGAGAGGTGGGCGGCCTGGATGGTCATCCCTCGGCCGGGGTCTTCTCTACCGGCGGTGACGGTGGTGAAGGTGGAGGAGATGGGGGTCTCCCATTCCAGGTAGCCGATGCGGTCGTACTTGGTCTTGAAGTAGTTCTGGAAGGGGG
Source organism: uncultured Acidimicrobiaceae bacterium (assembly GCA_963837805.1). GTDB lineage: Bacteria > Actinomycetota > Acidimicrobiia > Acidimicrobiales > RAAP-2 > Bog-756. The sequence continues at coordinate 3,726 of CAWIOU010000008.1, read as the reverse complement.
ATAGCGTCCAGAATCTTTTGGTCATGCCGAACAGGTAGTCGGACTGCTCCTGGTCGTAGGACATGACCAAAGCATTGGTGCCGGGGTGGATGAAGCACCACAGAAAGAGAATGGCCTCGGTCACCGTCGATATACCGATCTGCCGGCCTTTCAGGACGATGATCCTCACCGGCAGGCCGGCGTTGTACTGCCGCTCCACTTCTTCCACGAACTTGCGTTGCGCCCAGGCGAAGGGGGCATCCTTGTCGAACTTGAAGAGATGCCCCGTTTTGTCTTTGATCGTGAGTTCGGACAGCAGCGGCCAGAGGTCGAGGTTAGGCATTGACGTGCTCGGCGTGGATGCGGAACATCATCCAGGCGAAGTCCTTCGACTTCCGCTCTCGGGAGGTCCAGTCACAGGCCGTGCAGGTGATGACGACGGTCTCCTCGTTGGACCGGACGTAGGGCGTATGGGCCATGCCTACGAACGCATCCTGGCGAACATCTCCATGATCTGGTCGGCGGTGTCCCTTTCGCCCTGAGGGGTTCTTTTTGCGGCCACGGTCATCTGCTTCCCCAAAACGGTCGCGGCCACGCGGGCTTGGGCAGCAGGCGCACCATTGGCCATCGTCGTCTTCGCCCACTCCAGTAGTGTCCCATTGCACCTGCTCCAGATAGTCGTTCAGGTCGTCGGTGCCGTACTTGGCCTTCCGGACTTCCTTCTGCTTCTCCTTGACCAGATCGTCGTCCAGCTCGAAGACGCGGGCCACGATACCTGGGGGAACTCCTTCTTCCAGGCACCGCTCGACCAGGCCTTCCAACTCTTCACCTGTCACTGCGGCCGTTCTTGTCCTGGGGGACCTGGCCCCAAACCGAGAGGACCCAGCCGGCCCCGACCACAAGATAACGCCAGCCCGCCCAACCCATGTCAATCGTCCTCCGTCTTGTAGATGTCCAGGGCCACTTCTCGCTGCAACAAAGGGTGAAGGGCGGCGAAGGCCAGGTCCGCTTCCTCGTAGCCGATGTGGAAGGTGACCGAGAGAGAGCCGTTCTTCAGCGTGTTGATCGAGTTGGGGATGGCCAGGCAGGCTAGGTCGGGGTGCTTGACTCGTCCGGTGTCTGCAACCACGGCCCGGGTAAGGAATCCTCCGAGCCGTTCTGGGCCATTCGTTGTAGCTCCTCCGCCTGGAGTTCCGCCAATCTCTGCTGCAAGACGGCGCGCTCCGTCCTCGAACGATCTTCCCTTTCCTCCTCCATCTCCCTTTCCAGAACGCTCTCGATGCCAGGCGATAGGGGCGTCGAGTCGGGATCGAAGATCTCCGGCTGCTCGGTTGAGAACGTCGTCGAGTTCGTAGAAGGCGGCATCTCCTTCCCGAACATCACCATCTCCAACAGCTCCCGATTCTCCTTCTGGGAGGTCTCCATCATCCTCGTCATCATCTGCATCATCTGGACCATCGGGTCCGCCGAAGGCATCGGCGGCATCGAAGTAGGAGTCGGGGAAGGATTCTTCGACGAAGGGCTCTTTGCTAGGAGGAGGTAGGCGCAGAACCCCATCGTCATCAAGGACAGGGAGGCCAGCAGGATCAAAGCCGTCGTCATTCATCCCACACCTTGTACTTCTCCACTCGGTTGGGCGCACGGCGCATCAGAGGCTTGTACCGCTCGGTGGCCGCTTGCCGGCTCACCCCCAGGGCTTCCCCGATCCGGGTCCAGGACACGTTGGCGTCCCGTGCCTTCTGGATGGTCTCGATCACCAGTTGGTCGTACATGGCCCTGCCTCGGGCTGCGGTGGCGATCTCGTCCAGGTAGTTGACCGGGTAGACGATCTCAGGCACGGAAGTTGCCGTTGACGATCTTGGCTTTGCGGGAGGCGGTCTCCAGTTGGGTGATGACGGCGGCGGCCCGCTCGGCGAACATGGTCTTGGCGTCCAGCACGCAGTCCGACCCGAACCCCACGTCGATCAGGTATTCGAGGTAGGTGGTGATCTGGATGAGCTCGAACGTGCCCGGCTGGAGCCCCACGCCCTGGGTCTGGAGGGCGTTGACCCGCCTGGCGTTGTCCTTCTCCAGGTTCTCAAGTTCGGTGGAGGGCTCCATGCAAGGATTCTTGCATAGGCCCCCGGTTACGTCAAGAGGCGGGGGCGGGCGGAGCTCCACCGAGAGACGTGGTGGCGGCGTCCACGGCAGCCTGGGAGGCGGCGATGGCGGCGTCGTTGGTACCGAGCTGGGAGACGGCGGCGGCGGCATCGGCCGAACCGGCGTCAGCGGCCACGGCGGCGGTCAGGGCGTCGGTCGAGGCGGTGAGTGCGGAGACGGCGGTGGTGTTGGCGGCTACGGCATCAGAGAGTGCAGACATGTGCTCAAAGAACCTTTCAACTAGGTGGCGATCTTCGTGATCGAACATGCCCGACTGTACCTCAGAAGAACTGACAGGTGATGACCACGCTGTCGGCTGAGGTCAGGTAGACGTTGCCCGGCTCGCTCCCCGGATCGAAGGTGATGACCGAGGGCAGGCTCTTGGACAGATAGGTCCCGGTGTCCTCGTTGACGGTGCGGAACTGCCAAGCGACGGTTCCCGGTACCGGCGGGACCAGGACCACTCCCTGGGCTCCGACCGGGACTCCCACACTGGCGGTCGTGTTGACCGTGATGTCCCTGGTGCTCTGGACTCCCGCGGCGGGGATGGCGAACGGGCCCACGCCCTGAATCCCTCCACCGGGGAGAGCCGTGCTGCTGACCTGAGACGTAGACGGCTCCGAAGGTGTCGCTCATGCCGGCGGCGGCTGCCGGTTGTTCCAGGCCGTCCCGATGTAGCCCCCGAAGAGAGCGTCGACCAAGAAGCTCAGGAAGCTGGCCATGAACCAGGTGGCCCAGGTCGTGGACAGGAACAGGCCCGTGGATGCGGCGGAGGCGATGATCCCGAAGACGATCAGGACGATGGCACCTACGAGGAAGATTCTCATGCACCCACCGTAACGCAAGAACCCCCAACCCGGAGGAAAGAGAAAACTCAACGGGAAGGGGGCTCTTGTCCAGCAGATCGCCCATCAAACGATCTCTACCATTGTGAACCGATTCACAGTCCAAAGTCAAGGGGTTGACGAAACCTTCCTCAGGTGCGATAGTTGGAAGTCGGCTTCATCAACCGTCAGAAAGGGAGGACCGGTGAAGGGCCAAAGTAGCTTCCATGCCTGGCACAGCGGCTTCTGCCGTGGGTGCGGCAAGCGATACCGCAAGGGCGACAACGTGTGGTCCCCCAAACCCAGGGGCGGCCTCAAGACGGCCACGGCCGGTCTGCTCCATATCGCCTGCCAACCTCCGGTTATCACCCGTCAGGCCACCCCTGAAGAGATCCAGGCCGTCAAAAAGCGGTCCGCTGAGCGCAAGCGGGGCATCTATTCGAGCTAACCCTGCCGCCAGCTGGATGCTCCCGTAAAGACCGGGTAGAGGTGGAGAGACGCAACCCTGCTCACCTCCGGTGGAATGTAGAGACCATCCCCGATTTTCGGTCAGAACGGGTAAAAACAGGGAAGCTTGTCGCCTTTTTTGAAAGTCACCACAGACAAAAGCCTGCCGCCTGCCTTCGGCAGTTGCCCTCTGGAGCAAAACCCCAGGTCAGAAAACCGCTTTGTCCGTTTTTTGCAGACTGGTTATTCAAAACAACGAGGTGTGGAAGCTTCAACAGCTTTACATATCACCTGGTCACAGGGCCAAATGGATCGCTGGTGCAGCACCAGGGGCAGG
>CAWIOU010000007.1:0-41671 GCA_963837805.1 uncultured Acidimicrobiaceae bacterium | reverse complement strand
GGGCGTCCGGAACACCGGTGTCGCCCGACGCCGACGGCGTGGGGGCGCATCCATCGCTTTCGACGGTATCGCCATGGCCGACGGACCCGGCCCGCGTCTACCCCCGGCGGCGCCGTCACGATCTCGATCCGGTCGCCGGCCATCACCGGCGTCCTCTCCCAGCGGCTCCGGGTTCGACGTCGCCGTCGCGGGCCACGGCGACGCCGTGGGCGACGCGCACCACGCCGACACCAGCTCGGCCACGGTGGCCCGGGAGCGACGGCCCAGGGCGCCCGTTGACCAGGGCGGCGCTCACGCGCTGATCTTCGGCCGGCCCCGTTCCCCGGCGGGCCCGCCTCCCGTCGGTCGGGCCCCGGCGCGGCCGCTTCGGTCCCTACGGGGCGAACGGTCCGGTGGCCCGGAACGTGCCGAGGTCCGGGCGGCGATGACCCCGACGATCTCGCCGCGGTCAACGGGCCCAGCAGGAATCCGTTCCGGTAGGCCCGGTGGCTACGACGAGGCCCGGACCTGGGTCGCCCCACCATGGGGGCGTTGTCGGGCGATCCGGGCCGCAGTCCGGTGGTGGTGTCGACCAGCCCGTACTCCTCGAGTACGGGCACCAGCCGGCGGGCGTCGTCGAGGAGGTCCCCGACGCCCCGGCCTGGACGGCGAGGTCGAAGCCCTTCTCCTCGACGGTGGCGCCGACCACGACCGATCCATCGACCCGGGGGACCAGGTAGCAGTTCCGCCCGTGGATGAGACCCCGCACCGTCCGGGCCGACCGGGAACGCCGTCGGAGCCTGCAGCCGGAGGGTCAGGCCCTTCACCGGCCGGACCGGGGGGAGGAGGCGGTCGGGGATGCCGCCCAGCGCCCGGATCGCACCCGGCGGCGAGCACCACCGTACCGGCGACCGGAACCCGACGTTGCGCACCACCACTCCGACGGCCCCGGCCATTCCGCCACGGGCGATCTCGATGGCCTCGACCTCCTCCTCGATGACGGTGACCCCGCGGCCCGGCAGGCGCCCACCAGCGCGTCGAGGACCCGCCGGTTGTCGACCTGGTGGTCCTCGGCGAGGTCGGCCCCCCTCGGATCCCGGGGGCCAACAGCGGCTCGGATCTGCGGCACTCGGTCGCCACGAGCCGTCGGGCGGTGAGCCCGAGGGCTGGTGGTAGGCCAGGAGGTCGTCGGTGGCGGCCCGGTCCGAACCGTCGAGGGCGATCATCAGCGTCCCGGGCCAGGTAGTGGACCGGCTGCCCGGACGCCTCCTCGAGAGCCCGGGCGAACGCGGGCCATGACTGTGCCGTGGCCACGTTGAGGGCGGTGAGGGCTTCCTCGCCGAAGTGGGCCTCGCCCACCGGGGCGAGCATGCCGGCCGCCGCCCAACCCGCCCCGCGCCCGGGACGGGGGTCGATCAGGGTGACGGCCATGCCCGCGGTCGCCGCCTGCCAGGCCACGGACAGTCCGATCACGCCGCCCCCGACCACGATGACGTCAGGTGCGACCTGGTCGGGCATGGGCCCATGCTACGGGCGGTCCCGACGGGTCGCCGACCGGAGCCGCAGGCCTGGTTGCGGCCGTCGCCGGCCGCCGGCCCGAGCGCTCCCGAGGTCCCGATGCCGCCCGGAGGGCGTGTACAATCTTCGGACCACACATGGGCCAACGTCGTCCCGGGTGGGTAGATCCACTTCCCTCGTTGGAGCGACCCGATGACGACTCCTCGCCGAACCCAGGCCGACGCCCTGCGCACCGCCACCGCGGTCGGCCCGCCGCGTCTGCGCCACCGACCCGACGGCCCACCGAGGGCCGCCGCGGTCGGCGGACTCTACGACCCGCGGTTCGAGCATGATTCCTGCGGGGTCGCCCTGGTGGCCGACCTCCACGGCCGGCGGTCGCACACCCTGGTCCGCCAGGCCGTCTCGGCCCTCGAGCACCTGGCCCACCGGGGGGCCACCGGAAGCGAGGAGGACAGTGGGGACGGGGCCGGGATCCTCATCCAGGTCCCCCACGACTTCTACGTCGACGCCGTCGGCTTCGAACTGCCCTCCCGTGGCCACTACGCCACCGGTATCGCCTTCTTGGCCCGCGACCCCGACGAGGCCGCCGACGCCCGCCGGTCGGTCGGCAAGCTGGCCGGCGAGGAGGGGTTCGACGTCCTCGGTTGGCGCACCGTCCCGGTCTCGCACCGACTCACTGGGTTCGATCTCCGAGGCGGCCATGCCGTCGATGCACCAGCTCTTCGTGGCCCCGTCGGCGGGCACGTCGCTCAGCGGTTCCGACCCGGCGCTGGCCATCGACCGCCTGGCCTTCGTGCTCCGCAAGCGGACAGAGCACGAGATCGACAACTGCTACTTCGTCTCCCTGTCGGCCCGGACCATCACCTACAAGGGGATGCTCACCTCCCACCAGCTGACCGACTTCTTCCCCGACCTGTCCGACGAACGGGTGACCAGCGGCCTGGCCCTGGTCCACTCCCGCTTCTCCACCAACACCTTCCCGTCCTGGCCGCTGGCCCACCCCTACCGGTACCTGGCCCACAACGGGGAGATCAACACGCTGGCCGGCAACCGCAACTGGATGCGGGCCCGAGAAGCCCTGTGCCGTTCCGACCTGATCCCCGGGCTCGAGCGGGCCTTCCCCATCGTGACCCCGGGGGCCAGCGACTCGGCCTCCTTCGACGAGGTGCTCGAGCTCCTCCACCTGGGCGGCCGGCCCCTCCACCACGCCGTGCTGATGATGATCCCCGAGGCGTGGGAGAACCACCGCACCATGGACCCGGCCCGCCGGGCCTTCTACCGCTACCACGCCGCCCTGATGGAGCCGTGGGACGGCCCCGCCGCGGTGGCCTTCACCGACGGCACGGTGATCGGTGCCGTCCTCGACCGCAACGGCCTCCGGCCGGCCCGGTACTGGGTCACCGACGACGGACTGGTGGTGCTGGCCAGCGAGGTCGGCGTCCTCGAGGTGCCGGCGGCCAAGGTGGTGCGCAAGGGGCGCCTGCAGCCGGGGCGGATGTTCCTGGTGGACACCGCGGCTCGGCCGGATGGTCGACGACGACGAGATCAAGGATGCCCTGGCCGCCGAGCTGCCCTACGCCGAATGGCTGGACGACGGCCAGATCGAGCTCGAGGACCTGCCGCCGCGCACCATGCTCACCCCCCAGCACGCCTCGGTCATCGGGCGTCAGCGCCTCTTCGGCTACACCAACGAGGAGCTGCGGCTCATCCTCCAGCCCATGGCCAGAACCGGGAGCGAGCCCAACGGCTCGATGGGGACCGACACGGCCATCGCCGTGCTCTCCGACCGGCCCCGGCTCCTCTACGACTACTTCACCCAACTGTTCGCCCAGGTCACCAACCCCCCGCTGGACGCCATCCGCGAGGAGCTGGTCACCTCGCTGATGTCCACGCTCGGCCCCGAGGCCAACCTGCTCGAGCCCACCGCCGACTCGTGCCGCCAGATCGTCCTGCCCATGCCCGTCATCGACAACGACGACCTGGCCAAGCTGCTCTACGTCAACGAGGACGGGAGCACGCCCGGCTTCCGCGCCTTCGCCATCGACGGGCTCTTCGAGGTCTCGGGTGGGGGAGAGGCCCTGCGGGCCGCCATCGAGAACGTGCGGGCCCAGGTCAGCGAGGCCATCGCCGGCGGGGCCGACGTGATCGTGCTCTCCGACCGCAACTCGACGGCCACACTGGCCCCGATCCCGTCGCTCCTGTTGGTGGCCGCCGTCCACCACCACCTGGTCCGGAACAAGACCCGGACCCAGGTCGGCCTGGTCATCGAGTCGGGCGACGCCCGCGAGGTCCACCACATGGCCCTCCTGAAGGGGTTCGGTGCCGCGGCCATCAACCCCTACCTGGCCTTCGAGTCCATCGACGACATGATCCGCCTCGGGGACCTGACCGGGGTGACCTCGCGGCAGGCCCAGAGGAACTACATCAAGGCGGCGTCCAAGGGCATCATCAAGGTGATGTCCAAGATGGGCATCTCGACGGTGGCCTCCTACACCGGGGCCCAGGTGTTCGAGGCGGTGGGCCTGGCCGCCGAGGTCGTCGACGAGTACTTCACCGGCACGGTGTCACGGATCGGCGGGGTCGGCCTCGACGTCCTGGCCGAGGAGGTGGTCAGCCGCCACCGACTCTCCCATCTGGACCGGCCCACCGAGCTGGCCCACCGCGAGCGGGAGGTCGGCGGCGAGTACCAGTGGCGCCGGGAAGGGGAGATCCACCTCTTCAACCCGAAGACCGTGTTCAAGCTGCAGCACGCCACCCGGTCCAAGCGCTACGAGGTGTTCAAGGAGTACACCAGGGCGGTCGACGAGCAGTCGACCCACCTGGCCACCCTGCGGGGGATGATGCACCTGCGGACCGGCGTGCTCCCGGCCGTGCCCATCGACGAGGTGGAGCCGAGCGCCGGCATCCTGGCCCGGTTCTCCACCGGGGCCATGTCCTACGGGTCGATCTCCGCCGAGGCCCATGAGACCCTGGCCATCGCCATGAACCGTCTCGGGGGTCGGTCGAACACCGGAGAGGGGGGCGAGGACTCGGACCGGTTCACCCCCGATGCCAACGGCGACCTCCGCCGGAGCGCCATCAAGCAGGTGGCCTCGGGCCGGTTCGGGGTGACCTCGGAGTACCTGGTCAACTCGGACGACATCCAGATCAAGATCGCCCAGGGGGCCAAGCCCGGCGAGGGGGGCCAGCTGGCCGGGACCAAGGTCTACCCCTGGATCGCCAAGACCCGCTTCTCCACCCCGGGGGTGGGCCTCATCTCGCCCCCGCCCCACCACGACATCTACTCCATCGAGGACATCGCCCAGCTCATCCATGACCTCAAGTCGGCCAATCCGCGGGCACGGGTCCACGTGAAGCTGGTGGCCGAGGTCGGGGTGGGAACGGTGGCCGCCGGCGTGGCCAAGGCCCATTCCGACGTGGTGCTCATCTCCGGCCACGACGGCGGCACCGGCGCCGCCCCGCTCACCTCCCTGAAGCATGCCGGGATCCCCTGGGAGCTCGGCCTGGCCGAGACCCAGCAGACCCTGCTGGCCAACGATCTCCGCGACCGCATCGTCGTCCAGGTGGACGGGCAGATGAAGACGGGCCGGGACGTGGTCATCGGTGCCCTCCTCGGGGCCGAGGAGTTCGGGTTCGCCACCGCGCCGCTGGTGGTCTCGGGCTGCGTGATGATGCGGGTCTGCCATCTCGACACCTGCCCGGTGGGGATCGCCACCCAGAACCCGACCCTCCGGGCCCGGTACTCGGGGACGCCCGGAATTCGTCGAGACCTTCTTCGAGTACATCGCCGAGGAGGTCCGCGAGTACCTGGCCGCCCTCGGCCTCCGTTCGCTGGAGGAGGCCATCGGCCGGGTCGACCTGATCGACGCCGCCCGGGCCATCGACCACTGGAAGGCCGCCGGGCTCGACCTGTCACCCATCCTGGTCCAGCCCGAACTGCCCGACGGGGCCGTGCGGTACTGCATCAACGAGCAGGACCACGGCCTCGACCGCGCCCTCGACCACGCCTTCCTCGATGTCTGCCGACCGGCCATCGAACTCGGGCACGCCGGTGACGGCGGAACTGGCCATCACCAATGTGAACCGCACGGTGGGGACGCTGCTCGGCTACGAGATCACCCGCCGGCACGGCGGGGCGGGGCTGCCCGAGGGGACCATCGACCTCACCTTCCGGGGTTCCGCCGGCCAGAGCTTCGGCGCCTTCGTGCCCAAGGGGGTGACCATGCGGCTGCTGGGCGACGCCAACGACTACCTGGGCAAGGGGCTGTCCGGCGGTCGGATCATCGTCCGCCCGCCCGAGGATGCGCCCTTCGCGGCCGAGGACAACATCGTGGCCGGCAACGTGATCCTCTACGGGGCCACCGCCGGCGAGGTGTTCCTGCGCGGCCAGGTCGGCGAGCGGTTCTGTGTCCGCAACTCCGGGGCCATCGCCGTGGTCGAGGGCGTGGGCGACCACGCCTGCGAGTACATGACCGGTGGGCGGGTGGTGGTGCTCGGACCGACCGGGCGCAACCTCGGAGCGGGCATGTCGGGCGGCATGGCCTACGTCTACGACCCGCACGGATCGCTGGTCGGCATGTACAACCACGACACCGTCGACCTCGATCCGCTGTCACCGGAGGACCGGATGTGGTTGAAGGACCGGATCACCATGCACCGGGAGGAAACCGGCTCGGTCGTCGCCGACCGCATCCTGGCCGACTGGGTCAGCTCCTCCGAGCAGTTCGTCACCGTGATGCCCAAGGACTACCGGCGGGTCCTCGAGGCCACCGAGCTGGCCATCGCCGAGGGCCGTTCGGTGGACGAGGCGGTGATGGAGGCGGCCCATGGGTGACGTGAAGGGATTTCTGAAGCACGGGCGGCAGCTGCCGCCCCGTCGGCCGGTGCCGGTGCGCCTCCGCGACTGGAAGGAGGTCTACGAGCCGTTCCCGGTCGAGTCGGCCCGCGACCAGGGGCGCGGTGCATGGACTGCGGCATCCCCTTCTGCCATGAGGGCTGCCCGCTGGGCAACCTCATTCCCGAGTGGAACGACCTGGTCTACCGGGACGAGTGGTCCGAGGCCGCCGAACGGCTGCACGCCACCAACAACTTCCCCGAATTCACCGGCCGTCTGTGCCCGGCCCCGTGCGAGGGGGCCTGCGTGCTGGGCATCAACGACGACCCGGTGACCATCGAGCGCATCGAGTACGAGATCGTGGAACGGGCCTGGGCCGACGAGCGGGTGGTCCCGGTGGTCAACGCCACCTCCACCGGCAAGCGGGTGGCGGTGGTCGGGTCCGGCCCCTCCGGCTTGGCCGCGGCCCAGCAGCTGGCCCGGGCCGGCCACCGGGTGGTGGTGTTCGAACGGGCCGAGAAGCCCGGCGGGCTCCTGCGGTACGGGATCCCCGAGTTCAAGATGGAGAAGGCGGTGGTCGACCGTCGCCTCGACCAGATGCGGGCCGAGGGTGTCGAGTTCCGCTGCGGGATCTCGGTGGGGGAGAGCGCGCCCGAGGTTGCGGGGGCGTCGTCGGCCGACGCCACCGTGGTCAGCGCCCGGTCACTGGTCGACGAGTTCGACAGCGTGCTGCTGGCCGGCGGGGCCACCCTGCCCCGCGACCTGCCCATCCCCGGGCGTGAGCTCTCGGGGATCCACCTGGCCATGGACTACCTGAAGCCCTCCAACCTGGTGCAGGAAGGGCTGCTGGACGAGTCGCCGATCACCGCCGACGGCAAGCACGTGGTCATCATCGGCGGCGGGGACACCGGCGCCGACTGCCTGGGCACCGTCCATCGCCAGATGGCGCTCAGTGTCCACCAGCTCGAGATCATGCCCGAGCCGCCGGCCGGCCGGAACCGCGACAACCCGTGGCCGACCTGGCCCCTCATCCTGCGGACGTCGGCCGCGCTCGAAGAGGGTGGCGAGCGGGTCTTCTCGGTGACCACCGCCGAGTTCCTGGACGACGGCGCCGGCCATGTCCGCGGGCTCCGGGGGGAGCAGGTCGAGGTGGTGTTCGGCGATGACGGCCGTCCCGACTTCGTCCCCGTCGAGGGCTCCGAGTTCGAGCTTCCCTGCGAGCTGGTGCTGTTGGCCATGGGGTTCCTCGGGACGGAGCGGAACGGGGCGGTGGCCGAGCTCGGGCTCGAGGTCGACGCCCGGGGCAGTGTGGTCGCCGACCAGTCGTGGTCCACCAACGTCGACGGGGTGTTCGTGTGCGGGGACATGACCCGCGGCCAGAGCCTCATCGTGTGGGCCATCGCCGAGGGCCGTTCCGCCGCCGCCTCGGTCGACCGGTACCTGATGGGCCGCACCGACCTGCCGGCCCCGATCGTGCCCGGGCAGCTGGCCCTCCGCTAGGCCCTGGGCTGGGCCGGGGTCGGCGGTGGGTTGGTCCCACCGGGCCCCCCGGACCCAGTGCGAATGAGCTGGCGGCCCCGGAGCGCGGTCGGCGGAAACCATGCTCGACGGGGCCACCGCATCACATATTACCGGGAGGTAACTCGGGGCCATCCGCCTCAAACATGCAGGTCACACGGTGGGCCCGCCGATACCGGTGATCGAGGTTCTCGGCGATCCCGACGCGGGAAATCTGCGTCGTTGTACCCGATTTGGTTAAAAGTGGCCACTAGATGGCCAGGTTAGGGGATCAGGATGGCCTCATGACCAACCCACGAACCATCCCAGACCAAGAGCGAACCGACCTGCTGGCCACCCTCGAGAAGCACCGGGGGTTCCTCCGCCAGACCGTCCAGGGGCTCACCGACGAGCAGGCGGCGGAGCGGACGACGGTGAGCGAGCTCTGCCTGGGGGGCCTCATCAAGCACGTCGCCCGGGCCGAGGAGGGCTGGGCCGACTTCATCGTGAAGGGGCCCACCGCCATCGGGTCGGCTGATCAGGCGGCCTACGAGGCCCACCTGGCCAGCTTCCGCATGGCCGACGGCGAGACGCTGGCCGGCCTGCTGGCGGCCTACGACGACGTGGCCCGCCGCACCGAGGACGTCGTGCTCTCGCTGGACTCGCTGGATGCCGCCCACCCGCTGCCGGAGGCGCCCTGGTTCGAGGCCGGCGCCGAGTGGACGGCCCGCCGGGCGCTCCTCCACATCATCGGCGAGACGTCCCAGCACGCCGGCCATGCCGACATCCTCCGCGAGGCGATCGACGGCGCCAAGACGATGGGCTGATCGTCGGATTGGGGCTGACCGGCGAGACCGGCCATCCACCCGGTGCTCATCCCGGCCGGGTGGCTCCCACCAGGTCCGACCAACCGGCGTCGTCGAACCGGACGACGGCACCGGTGTGGGGAGCGTCGATCATCTCGCCCTCGCCCACGTAGATCCCGACGTGGTCGACGCTGGTGGCGCCGCCGCCGAAGAAGACCAGGTCCCCGGGTTCCACCGGTGATCCGGCGGGAACCAACGGCCCGGCGTCGTACTGGTCCTGGGCCACCCGGGGGAGCACGACACCGGCGTGGGCGAACGCAGCCTGGACCAACCCCGAGCAGTCGAAACCACCCACGCCGGTGCCGCCCCACAGGTAGGGAGTCCCCAGTTGCCGGGCGGCGAACGAGAGGGCGGCCACCACCGTTCCGGGGGTGGTCGGGTCCTGCTGGAACGAGAGGGACAGGGTGAGCACGGTGTTCACGTAGGCCGCGGAGTGGTTGTAGTCATCGACCGCGGCCCGGAGGGTGGCGGCCGATCCGGCGCCGTCGGTGCACAGCATGGTGGCCGCCGAGTAGACGGCGTCGACCGGGTCGTAGGGCGACGGGGGTCGGGCGCCCCCGGGTCCGACCGTGGCGTAGGCGGCGAAGGTCGCCGGCTCGAACTGCATCGGGCCTTCGGCCCCGGCGCGGTTGCCACCCGACCACACCCCCGGCGCGCTCGACTGCCCGCTCCCCGTCTCGACGGTGCCGATGGCGGCCACCACCGACCACGACAGCCCCGGGCAGGTGGCCGCGGCCTTCTGGTAGAGGGTCACCCAGTCCGGCGGGATGGCGGCCTGCCCGCCGCCGGTGCTCCTGCCCGCGCGCCGCTCCTCGGTCACCGCCCGATCCGGTCCCGGCGGAGCCCGAGGCACCGCCGACGGCGGCCACGGTCACCAACCCCACCGTCATCGCCAGCAGCGCCACGACGGCCGCACCGACCAGCTTGCCCATCTCTGTACCTCCACGCCTCCACGGGTGGGTCGAGGTGAGCAGCCGTGCTCAGAGTGAGCGCCCTGGGGGTCGACGTGGGGGTCGACGTGCCGGGCGACGTGCCTGGGCACGGGCCGGGCTTGGCCGGCCTTCGACCGATCCGTAGGGCAGCGAGGCTGACCCCAGTTGAGCAGGGGAGAGCGGCGGAAACAAGGCCCAATGGCCCGGTGATCGGAGCCAACCGGTGTCGGTATGCTCGTCTATCCGGCAATCCGGTGTGGGACAGGGGAGGGAACGATGCTGAGCACCATGCAGGATGCTCCGCTGTTGGTGAGTGGGATCATTCGCCACGGCCAGAACGTCTACGGCGACAGCCAGGTGATCACCATCACCGGGCCGGCCGGAGAGGCCGTCGAATCGTCGTTCACCCAGGTGGCCGAACGGGCCGAGCGGCTGGCCCGGGCGTTGGCACGGCTCGGGGTGGGCGACGGCGACCGGGTGGGCACTTTCCTGTGGAACAACCAGACCCATCTGGAGGCCTATCTGGGCATCCCCGGGATGGGAGCGGTGCTCCACACCCTGAACCTGCGACTGTTCCCCGAGCAGCTCTCGTACGTGATCAACCACGCCGAGGACGAGGTGATCATCGTCGACGCCATGCTCATCCCGCTGCTGGCCCGGGTGCGGGACGAGCTCACCACCGTGAAGCACATCATCGTGGCCGGGGACGGCGACGCCAGCGCTCTCGGGCCGACGTTCTCCTACGAGGAGCTGCTCGAGGCCGAGGAACCGGGCTACGACTGGCCCACCTTCGACGAGCGGCAGGCCGCGGCCATGTGTTACACGTCGGGAACCACCGGCAACCCGAAGGGCGTGGTCTACAGCCACCGGTCGACCTTCCTGCACTCGATGGCCATCACCTCGGGCTCGTCGCTCGGGATCAACGAGCTCGACCGGGTGCTGTCCATCGTCCCGATGTTCCATGCCAACGCCTGGGGGACCCCCTACGGCGGGTTCCTGACCGGTGCCGATCTGGTCATGCCCCAGCAGTTCCTCCAGGCCGAGCCGCTCACCGCCATCATCGCCCGGCACCGGCCGACGCTCTCGGCCGGGGTGCCCACCATCTGGAGCGACCTGCTCCGCTACGCGCAGACCCACACGGTGGACCTGTCCTCGCTGCGGATGATCACCGCCGGGGGAGCGGCCGTACCCCGACAGCTCATCGAGCGATTCCAGGACGAGCTCGGGATCGAGATGGTCCAGGGCTGGGGGATGACCGAGACCAGCCCGCTGTGTTCGTTGGCCCTCCCACCACGGGGCACGCCTCCCGAGGAGGAGATGGAATGGCGGTCGAAGACCGGTCGGGTGGTCCCCGGGGTGGAGGTCCGTGTGGCCGCCGAGGACGGATCGATCATGCCCAACGACGGTGTCTCGGTCGGGGAGTTCGAGGTCCGAGGCCCCTGGATCTGCGGCTCCTACTACCGCGATCCGGCTCCCGAGCGATTCCACGACGGCTGGCTGCGCACCGGGGACATCGGGTCGCTCGACCGGCGCGGCTACATGCAGATCAGCGACCGGACCAAGGACGTGATCAAGTCGGGCGGCGAGTGGATCTCGTCGGTCGAGTTGGAGAACGAGGTGATGGCCCATCCCGGCGTGGTCGAGGCAGCCGTCATCGCCGTCCCTGACGAACGGTGGAGCGAGCGTCCCCTGGTGGCGGTCGTGGTGGAGGAGGACGAATCCCTCACCGCCGATGAGCTGGTCGAGTTCCTGAGCGACCGGGTCAGCCGCTGGTGGCTCCCCGAGCGGTGGGTGTTCATCTCCGAGGTGCCGAAGACCAGCGTGGGCAAGTTCGACAAGAAGGTACTCCGGTCCCAGCACGCCGCCGGCGAACTCGACGTCGTCGAGGTCGAGATCAAGACCGCCCGCTGATCGGTGGGCACCGATCCGGCCGACATCGCCGAGCGGCTCTCGGGCATCGCCGACGAGCTCGCCGACCTGGCCCTCGACCGGTTGCGCGAGGCGTCCGACTCGGTGCGGGCCGGCAACGATCCGGATCCGGCGGTGACCGCCGAGGAGAAGCGGATCACCCGGGCCCGGCGGTCGGTCGAGAAGGCCGTACAACTGCTGGCCGGTCCGTCGTCGGCCGCCGCCTTCGACGAGGGGCCGTAGGCAGCGCCGGCGGAGGTTGTGGACTCCTTTTGTAGGTCCTGACCAGGGAGTTCTGTCGTGCACCGGCTCCGCTGGGACCCCCTTCCGCCCCGACCCGCGGCCCGTTCTGCGGGCCTGTTCCCGTGCCGCCGCGGGGGCGTCACACCCTGGTGCTGGACTGTCTTCCGTGGTACTTGATGACCTCACCGAGGTGCTCGAACGACTGCGAGAGACGGACCCGACGGCCTTGGCCGACACCGAGTCGATCGTCTCGATCCACGGTCACCTGGCCACCATGGAGGCCATCGTCAGCGAAGCCGCCGCCGCCTTCGATGCCGCCGGCAATTGGGCGCCCGACGGGGCGCAGACCGCCGTGGCCTGGATCACCGCCCAGTGCCGGGTCCCGCGACGCGAAGCCCGACGCCGGATACGTCAGGGTCGGGAGCTCAGGTATCTGCCCGAGACCACCCGGGCCTGGGTGGAAGGGGACATCACCGGAGCCCACGTGGATGTGATGATCTCCCTCCGTTGCGCGGAGACCGAAGAGGCCTTGGCCAGGGACGAGGCGCTGCTGGTCGACCAGGCCCGGAAACTGACCTTTGCCGAGTTCACCCGGGCCGCCGCCTACTGGAAGCAGCTGGCCGATCCCGACGGTGCCGACCAGGACGCCGAGCGTCGCCGGAGCCGGCGCGACGTCTACCTGGTGCAGAGCTTCGGCGGGACCTGGCTCGGGGCGATCAACCTCGATCCCATTCACGGCTCCATCGTGTCCGAAGAGCTCGAACGGCTGGAACACGAGCTGTTCGAGGCCGACCGGGCCGAGGCCAAAGAGATCCTCGGTCGTGATCCGGGACCCGGAGACCATCTGGCCCGAACCCCCGGACAGCGCCGGGCCGACGCCCTCGTGGAGATGGCCGTCCGCTCGAAGAGCTGTCCACGCAACGCCAGAAGGCCCGCCCCCCTCTTCACCGTCCTGGTCGGGTGGGAAACACTCCACGGGAGGATCTGCCAACTGGAGAACGGCACGGTGGTTCCCCCGGGTTCACTGCTGCCCTGGTTGGACCACGCCGATCTGGAGCGGGCCGTGTTCGCACCCGGTCGCCGGGTGGAGATCAGCCCCACCAGCCGGCTCTTCACCGGGGCCACCCGCCGGGCCATCGAGGTGCGGGACCAACAGTGCACCCACCCCTTCTGCGAGGTCACCGCTCCGTTCTGCCAGGCCGACCACATCCAGCCCTGGGCCCTCGGTGGCCCCACCACCCAGGAGAACGGGCGGTTGCTGTGCCCGCACCACAACGGCGAGCGCAACCAGCGACCGCCACCAGCAGCGGCAGCCTGATTCGTCCGGTTCCCGTCAGGCCTCCACGCCGGGGAGCCGGTTGAGTATGTCGATCAACTGGCGGAGTCGGCCGTAATGGATCTTGTCGAACCGGAACACCAGGCGCGGGAAGTCCAGATTGTCGGCGTCGGCGCGCTCGGGGGGCAGGGGCTTCGACATCCGCATGGCGCCACTGGCCACGATGTCGGCGAACCGGCGGTTGAGGTCAGCCAGGGCGGCACGGTCGGGGGCCACCTTCAAACGCACGACCAGCAGGTCGCCGACCCACCGGCAGGATTGGTAGTTGCGGTAGAAGCCGAGGATCTCCGAGGTGGCCTCGCCGACATCGTCGGTGATCATGAACAACGAGCGGTCGTCGTCCGACACCAGGCCCCGGGGCTCGACCTCTGACCGCAGGAATTCGTCCCAGCCCCGCCAGTAGGTACCGCCGGGCACATCGAGCATGACGACCGGCGCCGGCTCGGCCTTCCCGGTCTGCAGGAGGGTCAACAGCTCGAAGCCCTCGTCGAGGGTGCCGAACCCGCCGGGCAGGACCACATAGGCGTCCGACTCCTTGATGAGCATGAGCTTGCGGGTGAAGAAGAACCGCATCTCGACCAGCTTGGGGTCCTGGGCGATGAAGGCGTTGGCCCCCTGCTCGAAGGGGAGCCTGATGTTGACCCCGATCGACTTGTCGCGCCCCGCCCCCTCCATTCCCGCGGCCATGATCCCCGGCCCCGCCCCGGTGACCACCATCCAGTCGGAGCCGGCCATCGAGGCGGCGAGGTCACGGGTGCTGCGGTAGGCGGGATGGTCGGGCTGGGTGCGGGCCGAGCCGAAGATGGTCACCTTCTTCTGCCGGCGGAACGGCCGGAAGACCCGGAAGGCCTCGGCCATCTCGGCCAGAGCGCTGTCGGCCACCTTGAGATCGATCACCTCGGTGTGATCGGCGGCCAGGGCGGCCACCGTCTCGAGCATCGAACGGTAGAGGCGCCTCTGGCTGGCCGACGTGTCACTCGGAACCAGCTCCTCGAGCAGCCGGGAGGCGGCGGCGTCGATGGCGTCACCGGAGCCGCCGGACCCCGGGGTCGAGTCAGCGGCGGACGGCGTCATCTCGACCGCTCGACGGACTCAGAAGGCGGCGGCAAGGGGCTCGGCGTGGCCGCTGGGGCCAGTCACCCGTCCGTAGAGCGTCGTCCGTTGGGCCAGGCTGCGCCCGAGGGGGGCGACGATGGCCGCGAACTGGTCGCGGTCCATCATCTGGCCGTGACTGGCTCCCGCGGCCCGGGAGATGTTCTCGTCCATGAGCGTGCCGCCCAGGTCGTTGACACCGGCCCGGAGGATCTGTCGGACGCCGTCCGCCCCCATCTTGACCCAGCTGATCTGGATGTTGTCGATCGCCCCCCGGTAGGCGATGCGACCCACCGCGTGCATCAGGAGCGTCTCGCGGAAGGTCGGCCCCCGGCGGGCCCGCCGGTTGAGATAGATGGGCGTGGCCATGTGCACGAAGGGCAGGGGCACGAACTCGGTGAAGCCGCCGGTCTCCCGCTGCAGGTCCCGGGTCCGGACCAGGTGGCGGGCCCACGACTGCGGCTGCTCGACGGCGCCGAACATGATGGTCACGTTGGATCGCAGACCCACCTGATGGGCGGTGCGGTGGGCGAAGAGCCACTCCTCGGTGTTGATCTTGTCCGGGCACAGCACGGCGCGGACCGGATCGTCGAGGATCTCGGCCGCGGTACCGGGCAGTGTCTTGAGCCCGGCGTCGCGCAGGAGGACGAGGTAGTCGGCCAGCGGCATCTCCGAACGGCGGGCGCCCTCGGTCACCTCCAGCGCGGTGAACCCGTGGATGTGGATCGTCGCCGATGCCTCCCGGACCGCCTTGATCACCTCGAGGTAGTAGTCACCGTCGAACTTGGGATGGATGCCTCCCTGGAGGCACACCTCGGTGGCGCCCCGTTCCTCGGCCTCCCGCACCCGGTCGGAGATCTCGCTGAGCTCGAGCAGGTACGGGGTGCCCCGGAGGTTGAGCGAGAGCGGTCCCTTGGAGAACGCGCAGAACTTGCACTTGAAGGTGCAGACGTTGGTGTAGTTGATGTTCCGGTTGGCCACGTAGGTCACTTCGTCACCGACCGTCTGGCGCCGGAGCTCGTCGGCCACCTCGGCCACCGCCCGCACGTCGGGGCCCCGGGCTGCGAACAGCGTGACGATCTCGTGCTCGTCGACGGTCTGCCCGAGCGCCACCCCGGCCAGCACCTCACCCACCGCGCTGCGTGCGCTGGCCATGGTGACCGCCGGCGGGTCCAGCAACAGGGGTGGCGGCACCTCTCCGCCCGAGCACCAGGGATGGTCACGTCCCAGTCCCTCGGCATCGGAGGCGTCGAGCACCGGGAAGCGCATCGGCTCAGCCAGCCAACGGTCGGGATCCAGCGCGAACTCGGGGTAGAGGGTCAACCGGGGAGCCAGGGTGAACCCGGCCGCCTCGGTGGCGCCCCGGAGAACGTCGAGCGCCGGCCAGGCCCGCTCGGGGTTGACGTGGTCGGCAGTGACCGGTGAGACGCCTCCCCAGTCGTCGATCCCCGAGGCGATCAGGGGGGCCAGGTCGTCGGAGAGGTTGGGAGGCGCCTGCAGATGGACATCGGGCGGGAGCACGAGACGGGCGACGGCGATGGTCCACAGGAATTCGTCGGTCGGGCACGGCGGGGCCGTGTGCATCGAGGTGCCCGGCTTGGGCAGGAAGTTCTGGATGATCACTTCCTGCACGTGGCCATGGCGCAGATGGCTGGAGGCGATGGCCTCGAGAGCGTCGAGCCGGTCGGCCCGGCTCTCGCCGATCCCCACCAGGAGCCCGGTGGTGAACGGGATCCCGCCGAGGCCGGCCGCCTCCAGGGTGGCCAGCCTCCGGTCCGGGGTCTTGTCGGGAGCCGAGCGGTGGGCGGCCAGATCCGGGTTGAGGGACTCGATCATCATCCCCTGACTGGCCGTGACCGAACGGAGGCGACCGAGGGCCTCGGCGTCGAGGGCGCCGGCGTTGGCGTGGGGCAGCAGGCCGGTCTCCTCGACCACGGCCCGGCACGCCGCCTCGAGGTAGTCGACGGTGGAGGTGTACCCGTGGTCCTCCAACCATTGACGGGCCACCGGGTAGCGGTCCTCGGGTCCCTCGCCCAGGGTGAAGAGGGCCTCGTGGCATCCTGCGGCCCGGCCGGCGCGTGCGATCCCGAGTACCTGGTCGATCGAAAGGTAGGGCGACTCCAACCGGGCCGGGGCTTTGGCGAAGGTGCAGTAGCCGCACCGGTCCCGGCACAGCATGGTCAGGGGGATGAACACCTTGGGGGAGAAGGTGATCCGGTTGCCGTGGGCCTCGTCGCGCACCCGGCCGGCCAAGGCCTGCGCGTCGGCCACCGTCAGATCGATGAGATCAGTCCGCGGGACTTGCTCAGCGCTGGCGCCGTGACCGGTGCCACCTCCTCCCCGCGTCGGGGCGGCAGCGCTCACGAGGGTGGAGCCGGGTCGGCGGGCATCGGCGACACCTTACCGGAGCAGGCCGACGCCCTAACCGGGCAGGCGGGCTCCGGCCGCCGCCTCCGAATCGACCAGCCAGAGCACCTCACCGGCGGTGACCCGGCCGGCCGGGAGATCGTCTCCCGCGGCCACGCCGGCGAACGCGTCGCGCTTCGACGACCCCGAGACGGTGAACACCACGGTCCGGGCCCGGGCGATGCCGCCCAGGGTGAGGGTGACCCGGTCGTGGGGGTTGTTGGCGCGCGGATCCCGGTTGGCCGCCACCAGCACGGCCGGGTCGTTGATGGCCAGAGCCTCCGAGCCGGGGAAGAGCGAGGCGCAATGCCCGTCCGGCCCGAGCCCGAGGTGGACGAGGTCGAACCCGTCCAGCGGCCAGATCTCCGACTGATAGGCGGCCGCCGCGGCGTCGGGCGCCCCGGAGCGGTACATCGGGTGGTCGGACCCCACCGGGCCTACGGCATCGAGCAGCGCCGACGCGATCATCCGGTGGTTCGAGTCCTTGTCATCCGGCGGGACGCACCGTTCATCCCCCAGGTAGACGTCGACGGTCGTCCAGTCGACCCGGACCCGGGGGCTGTCGGCACCGTCGGCACCGTCGGCACCGTCGGCACCGTCGGCACCGTCGCACCGTCGGCACCGTCGGCTCCAGCGCCACCGGGACCAGTGAGCTCGGCCAGGCGTTCATAGGCGTGGCGGGCGGTCTGCCCGCCGGAGAGGAAGAGCGAGAACCGGCTGTCCCGCGGGGCGGCCAACCGGGCGGCCACCAGGTTGGCGAACGCATCGGGGACCGAGTCCACGATGTCGACGGTGCCGTTCACCGCGGTGTCACTGGGGTAGCTCGGTGAGCCGACCGCCGCTCAGCTCGAGGTCGATCTCGGGGTTCCGCCATTCGTCCCCCGACCGCTCCACCAGCAGGTCGGCCATGTGCGGTCCCCACGTTCCGGCCGGATAGAAGTGCATGGCCCCGCCGGGCTCCGACCACGCCTGCAGGTAGGGATCGACGATCCGCCACGCCTGTTGCACCTCGTCGGAGCGGATGAAGAGGGTGGCGTCGCCGACCATGGCATCGTGGATGAGCCGTTCGTAGCCGTCGGCCGCCTCGGCCCCGGCGAAGGCCTCGGCGTACGAGAAGTCCATGGCCACCGATCGGATGTGGAATTTCTCCCCGGGGACCTTGGCCCCGAATTCGAGGCTGATCCCCTCGTCGGGCTGGATCCGGAGGATCAGGGTGTTCGGGCGGAGGTCGCGGCTGGTCCGGTGGTCGAAGAGGAGGAACGGCACCTGCCTGAAGGTGAGGGCGACCTCGGTGACCCGGGCCGGGAGCCGCTTTCCGGTGCGTACGAAGATGGGTACACCGGCCCATCGCCAGTTCTCCACCCGCAATCGGAGGGCGAGGTACGTCTCGGTCTCGCTCTCGGGGGAGACGTTGGGCTCCTGTCGGTAGCCGATGACCTTCTCGCCGTCGATGAAGCCCTCGGTGTACTGGCCCCGGACCGACTTGTCCACGGCCTCGTCCGGCGTGGGGATGTCGATGGCGTGGAGCAGCTTGACCTTCTCGTCGCGGATCCGGTCGGCGTCGGTGCTGGTGGGCGACTCCATCATGGTCAGGGCCAGGACCTGCATCACGTGGTTCTGCACGATGTCGCGCAGGGCCCCGGCCGTCTCGTAGAACCCGCCGCGATGTTCGACGCCCAGGCTCTCGGCCACGGTGACCTGGACCTGCTCGACGTACCGCCGGTTCCAGATGGGTTCGAAGATGGCGTTGGCGAAGCGCAGGGCGAGCACGTTCTGCACGGTCTCCTTGCCCATGTAGTGGTCGATCCGATAGATCTGGGACTCGTCGAAGGCGGCGTGCATCTGTTTGTCGAGGGCGATGGCGCTGTCCAGGTCGCGGCCGTAGGGCTTCTCCACCACCACCCGGACGAACGACCCTCCCGGGCCCGGCCGGGTGCAGGCGTGGTCGGCCAGGGACTGGGCCACCAGTCCGAACACACTCGGGATGGTGGCCAGGTAGTAGACCCGGTTGCCTTGGGTGCCGTCGATCCGGTCGGCCTCGTCGAGCTGGTCCTTCAGCCGGCTGAAGGTGTCGGCATCGTCGTACTCCCCGGCGATGTACTTGAACCGCTCGGTGAGCGATCGCCACTTGGGTCCGCAACCGGGTGTGGCCTCGGTCACGTGGGCGCGGAAATCGTCGTCGCTCCACTCGGTGCGGGCCACCCCGATGAGGGTGAAGCCGTCGTCGAGGACACCGCGGTCGGCCAGCCGGGCCAGGGCCGGGAGGATCTTCCTGGCCGTGAGATCCCCGGAGGCGCCGAAGATGACCAGCGCGGCCGGCGGCACCTTGGACAGGACCGGGGGCCGCGGCCGCTGCTTCTTGCCCGGGACCGGGGCCGGCGTCTGGCCGGCGGGCCCGGCGGGTGCGGGGGGTCCGTCAGGTGCGTCGGGTCCGTCGGTCATTTGGGGGTGAACGTCTCGCCGCCCTGGGTCCCGGCCGCGGTGGTGAAGGCATGGCCCCCGAACTGGTTGCGGAGGGCAGAGATCAGGCGCAGGCCGAAGGCGTCCTTCTTCTGGGACGCGAACCGGGCGAAGAGGGCGGAGGAGATGACCGGGGCCGACACCCCGCGGTTGACCGCCTCCTCCACCGTCCACCGGCCCTCACCGGAGTCGACGACCACCGCCTCGATCTGATCGAAGCCGGAATCGGGACGGAGCGCCCGTTCAGCCAGCTCGAGGAGCCAGCTGCGCACCACCGACCCGTACCGCCAGATGGCCGAGATCTGATGGAGGTCGAGATCGAATTCGGGCGCCTCCGACATGATCTCGAATCCCTCGGCGTAGGCCTGCATGAGGCCGTACTCGATCCCGTTGTGGACCATCTTGACGAAGTGGCCGGCACCGGGCGGTCCGACGTGGGCGTAGCCGCCCTCCGGGGCCAGGGAGATGAACACCGGTTCGGCCAGGGCCACCGCCTCCTTGGTGCCTCCGACCATGAGGCAGTACCCCTCTTTGAGTCCCCAGATGCCGCCGGAGGTCCCGGCGTCGACCAGGGCGATGCCCTGGGCGGCGAGCTGCTCCACCAGGGGTGCGGTCTCCTTGTAATTGGAGTTGCCGCCGTCGATGATCACGTCCCCCGACTCGAACAGACCGGCCAGGGTGGTGATGGTCGAGTTGGTGGCCTCGCCGGCCGGCACCATCACCCACGCCACCCGCGGTGCGGTGAGCTTCGACGCCACCTCGTCGAGGGTCGCCGCCGGTTCGGCTCCGAGCTTGGCCGCCGCCGTCCGGGCTTCCTCGGACAGGTCGAAGGCGACGACCTGGTGGCCGTGCTCGATGAGCCGTTGGGTCATGTTGGCCCCCATCTTCCCCAGGCCGATCATGGCGATCTTCATGTGTGGTCTCCTCTATCCGGGTGGTCTCTGTGGTCGATCCGGGGCGGGGCCGTTCGGCCCCGGTGCACTACCCGCCGGAGAGGGCGTTGGCCTTGTCGGACAGGGACTGCATGAGCTCGTCGAACGACTTGGCGAACGAGGCCACCCCTTCGGCCTCGAGCACGCGGGCCACGTCCTCCATGTCGATCCCGGCGCCGGCCAGCCGGTTGATCACGTGCTCGGCCGTGTTCAGGTCGGTGTCCACGGTCCTCGCCACCACCCCGTGGTCCAAGAAGTCGTGCACCGTCCCCTCGGGCATGGTGTTCACCGTGTCCGGGCCGATGAGCGTGTCCACGTAGAGCAGGTCTGAATAGGCCGGGTTCTTGGTCGACGTCGATGCCCACAGGGGGCGCTGGACCCGGGCCCCGCGTGCGGTCAGGGCCTCCCAGCGCGGTCCGGTGAAGCGGGACGTGAACAACCGGTAGGCCAGGCGACCCTGGGCCACAGCGGCCTGGCCCCGGAGCTCGAGGAGCTCGTCCCCGTGGTCCGCGGTGGCCGCGGCCGACTCGATCCTGCGGTCCACCTCGGTGTCCACCCGGCTGATGAAGAACGAGGCCACGCTGGCCACGTGCGAGAGGTCCCCGGTCCCGGACGCCACCAGGGCCTCGAGACCGGAGAGGTAGGCCTCGATGACCTCGCCATAGCGGTCGATGCTGAAGATGAGGGTCACGTTGATGCTGCGCCCCTCGCTGATCATCTGGCGGATGGCCGGAACACCCTCCTCGGTGGCGGGGATCTTGACCAGCACGTTGGGCTGGTCGATCCGCCGGTGGAGGAGGCGGGCCGCCTCGATCGTCCCTTTGGTGTCGTGGGCCAGTGACGGGGCCACTTCGATCGACACGAAGCCGTCGCCGCCGTCCGCCGAATCGAAGACAGGTCGGAAGATGCCGAGGGCACCATCGATGTCCTGGATGACGAGGTCCCAGTAAGCGTCCTCGACCGACTTGGTCTTGATCAGCTCGCCGAACTGCTCGTCGTAGGTGTTCTGGCCGGCGATGGCCTTGGCCAGGATCGTCGGATTTGAGGTGACCCCCCGGATGCCGTCGGCCACCAGGCCGGCCATGGTGCCGTCCTCCAGCCAGTCCCGCCGCAGGTTGTCGATCCAGGGGCTCTGGCCCTGGTGGCTGTAGAGATCGTGCAGAGTGGTCACGGATGTCCTTTCGGGGGGGCCGGCGTCATGGCGCCGATCCGGATGCGAGCAGCGAGGTCGCCCGCTCGGCGACGTGTTCGGGGGTGAAGCCCAGTTCCCGCAGGGCGACGTCGCCGGGGGCCGACGCCCCGAACCGGTCGATGCTCACGGTGGCGTCGGCATAGCGCTCCCAGCCGAACGACGAGGCCGCCTCGACCGCCAGCCGGGGCACGCCCGGCGGGAGCACCTCCTGCCGGTAGGCATCGGGTTGGACGGCGAACAGGTCCCATGACGGGAAGGACACCACCCGGGCGGCGATGCCGGCGGTGGCCAGCAGGTCCGCCGCGGCCAGGCAGAGATGGACCTCGCTGCCGGTGCCGATAAGAACGAGTCCGGGCCGGCCGCTCGCTGGATCGCGGAGCACATAGGCCCCTCGGGCCACTCCTTCGGGGGCCAGCCGGGCCGTATCCTCGAGCACCGGGATCTCCTGGCGCGAGAGGATCAGGGCGGTCGGTCCCTCGCGGTCGACGGCGATGCGCCAGGCCTGGGCCGTCTCGTTGGCGTCGGCCGGGCGGACCACCCGGAGGTCGGGCATGGCCCGCATGGCGGCCAGCTGCTCGACCGGCTGGTGGGTGGGACCGTCCTGGCCCAGACCGACCGAGTCGTGCGTCCACGAGTAGATGACGTGCATGGCGGAGAGCGCGGCCAGGCGCACGGCGCCGCGCATGTAGTCGCTGAACACGAAGAAGGTGCCGCCCACCGGCACGATGCCCCGGTGGGCGGCCATCCCGTTCATCACCCCGCCCATCCCGTGCTCCCGGATGCCGTAATGGATGAGGTCCCCGCCCGGCTCCTCGGCCGACTGGGCCACCGCACCGGCCATGCCCATGCCGGTGTTGCCGGTCAGGTCGGCCGCCCCCGGCATGAGACCGGGGATCATCCCGCCGGTGGCGTCGAGGCAGGCCTTGACCGCCTTGCGGGTGGCCATGGGCCCGTCCTCGGGCCCGAACACCGGGAGGGCTGCCTCCCAACCGGACAGGCCGCGACCCTGCTGGGCCGCCTCCCACCGGGCCTTGTCC
Source organism: uncultured Acidimicrobiaceae bacterium (assembly GCA_963837805.1). Lineage (GTDB taxonomy): Bacteria > Actinomycetota > Acidimicrobiia > Acidimicrobiales > RAAP-2 > Bog-756. Next base: position 19,439 of record CAWIOU010000007.1, on the reverse strand, counting down.
CCCGTCCAGGCGTCGAAACGGCCCTGCCACTCGTCGCGCCGGGCCCGTCCCCGCGGGATGCACCGCCGGTACAGGTCGAGGACGTCGTCGGGCACCCAGAAGGTCTCACCGGGGGGCAGGCCCAGCAGCTCCTTGGTCAGCCGGATGTCCTCGGGTGGGAACGGGTCCCCGTGGGCCTTGGCCGTGTCCATCAGATGGGCCGAGGGATAGCCGATGTGACTGCGGAGGATGATCAGTGAGGGCCGGTCCTCTTCGACCCTGGCCCGTACCAGCGCGCCTTCGAGGACTTCGAGGTCGTTGGCCACCTCGCCGATGTTGTCGACCGACCAGCCGTAGGCCGCGAATCGCTCGGACACGTTGTCGGAGTAGGAGAGCTCGGTGGGCCCGTCGATGGTGATGTGGTTGTCGTCGTAGATGTAGACCAGGCGGCCGAGCTCGAGATGGCCGGCCAGAGACGCGGCCTCGTGGGAGATCCCCTCTTCGAAGCAGCCGTCCCCGGCGATGACGAACGTGTGGTGATCGCAGACCTCAGGCGAGAAATTACTGCGGAGCCATCGTTCGGCGATGCCCATGCCCACCCCGTCGGCCACGCCCTGGCCCAGCGGCCCGGTGGTGACCTCGACGCCGGGGGTGTGGTTGTGCTCGGGGTGCCCGGGTGTGCGGCTGCCCCACTGCCGGAAGGCCCGCAGGTCGTCCAGGGTCAGGCCGTAGCCGGTGAGGTAGAGCATCGAGTAGAGGAGGATCGAGGCGTGTCCGTTGGACAGGACGAACCGGTCGCGGTCGGGCCAGTCCGGATCCGACGGGTCGTGGTTCATCACCCGGGTGAACAGCACGTGGGCCAGCGGGGCCAGTGCCATCGCCGTGCCGGTGTGACCCGAGTTGGCGGCCCGGGGCGCATCCATGGCCAGGCCGCGGATGACGTTGATCCCGAGCTGGTCGAGATCGCCGTAGCCCTCCGGGTCGGTGACGTCCAGGGCGCGCTCTGTCATTGCGGTCACCCTATCGGCCGAGTGCGCCCTGGTCGACGGCGGGCCGGGGCCGGCCCGGTGGTCCTCAGTGATCCCGGAACAGGGCCATGGATGCGCTGAATGCGTGCACGAAGTTGGCGCCGCCGATCGGACCGATCTCGCCGGCGGCGAAGAATCCGGCCACCGGCACCGGGCCGAGGGACCGTCGCAACAGCCCGGCATCGTGGTGGCTCTCGTCGAAGAGCCTCGTTCCGCGGCCGTTGCAGGTGAAGATCAGTGCCGCTTCGGCGTGGCGGCCTTCCAGGAGGTCGAGGAGCTCGCGGTGGGCACCGATGGCATCCCGCACATGGAAGCGGATGGTGCTGCCGAGCGGTACCCGGTCCTCCACCGCCACCGCGCCGGTGTCCCGGTCCACCCCCACCACGTTGCGGATCAGGTAGTCACCGGGCCCGGGGTCGTGGGCGTGCTCGTCGATGAGCCTGCCCATGAGCAGGCCGTTCGATTCGATACCGGCGATGTCGGCCGGGTCGAGGTTGCTCCTGATCTGGTCGACCAGGCACTCCATGGCCGGCATGCCCGCCACCTCGTAGATCACGTTGCGGTCGGAACGGGTGACGGTGAGTGGTCGGCCGTAGGCCCGGACCCCCTGGGCCACCAGCGGTTCGATGTCGACGCCACCCCCGACGAGAACGGCGGTCGCCCCCGACGTCACCACCTCGTCACCGACCACCAGTCTGGTCCCGCCGGGACCCCGCCCGCCCGAGGCATACCCGCCGATGGCCGGGAGCCCCGGCTCGGCCTCCTCGAGCCAGGTCAGGAATCCGTCGGCCGGGAAGGTGAACGGGTCGGCCACCAGCAGCAGGGCGGTGGGCTCGAACCCGATGTGCTCGGGCCACCCGTCGAAGTGCCACGAATCGTCGGCCAACCGGGTGGCCTGCAGCCGGACCTGGGCCAGCGGACCGACCCGGCCGGCCCACAATGCGATGGCCGGGGTCTCTTCGATCTCGTGGCCGGTCCCGACCACCGACTCGGCCGCGCACCCGAGCATGGCCAGCGGATGGAGCACTGCCGCCACCGTGCGGACGATGTCCTCCAGCGCGCCGGCGTGGGCCCGGGTGGCCGTCACCACGACCAGGTCGGGACGCTCGCCGATCGACTCCAGCACGGCGCCGGCCACCTCGCCGGTGGCCTGGGTGGCCACCGGGTGCTCGGAGAGCGCGCTGGCGAACGGCATGTCGGCTCAGGGGCCGGTCGGGGAGAACCGGATGTCGAGTGAGCGGAGATAGGTGTGCAGTCCGGCATCCTGGACGGGGACCAGGTACGCCGGACGGTCCGACTCGTTGTGATGGCTGTGCCACAGGCCCGGTGGGGTGACGAAGGCGCCACACGGCTCCCAGTCCACCCGCTGGGGATCGACGATGGCGCCCTCGGCATCCAGCCGCGACCCGATCAGTGAGTAGCAGCCCGACGAGCACTCGGTGATGAGGTCGACGGCCGCGCTCTGATGGCGGTGCGGCCGCTGGACCCGCCCGGCGGGCAGGACGCCGAGCATGGCCCACAGCGTGTGGGTGGCGGTGAGGGTCTGCGGTGTGGACCGGTTGCCGAGGAGCACGCTGACCCGGCTGCGGAGGAGGGCGTCCGGATCGCGCTCCACCTCGGCCAGCCGGGCCCGGGCCTCACCGCCGTCGAACCGGGTGGGCTCGAAGCGGGCCTCGGTGGCCGTCGCTCCCAGGTAGCCGAGGAGTGGGGCGTCGGTCACCCGGTAGAGGAGCACGCCGGCCGGGTCGGAGGAGTCGGCGGTGTGCACGGTGGTGCACCCGCCCGGCAGCGTCAGGACGTCGCCCTGCGCCCAGTGCATCCGCGCCGAGGTCGTCCCCCCCGACGGCGACGACCGTTCGATGTCGCTGTGTCCCCGCCCCCGGAGGCAGTAGTAGAGCTCGCTGGTGGCGTCGGGGACGGTGGCCAGTCGATCACCCGGGTCGATGACCACGAAGGAGGCCAGGAGACCGGGGCTGGTGGCCGGATAGGGGACGCCGAGCGCCCCGGAGAGATCGAGGGGGATGATGCGGGAGGTGGACCCGGCGTGGAGCTCGGGTGAGAACCGGTGGACCGGGACCGGGGTGATCGTCCCCGCCTCCAGGGGATCGGCGGCGGCGGAGTACTCGTAGAAGACCGCGTCCCCGGTCCAGTCCTCGGCCGCCTCGCCGAGAAGGACCGCCGGACCGCGCTGGCCGTCGGATCGATCGCTCATGCCTCCAGTATCGACGAGTGAGCGGGAGGTAGCGTCACATGGTGCCTGATCAGCGGATCCAAGTCCCACCCAACTGCGAGCTGACCCTCGGGATGACCTGTATCGACAAGGCGGTACCGGGGCGGACGGTGTGGCGGATGCGGGCCGACGAACGCTTCGCCAACCCGGCCGGCATCATCCAGGGCGGCTTCCTCGGGGCCATGGCCGACTCGGCCATGGGGTCGGCCACCGTCACCTTCGCCCGGGCGGCGGGGAGGAAGGTGTTCTCCTCCAACGTGGAGATGAAGACCAGCTTCCTGGCGCCGGTCAGGGTCGGCGCCGTCCTCGAGTGCACCGCCTCGGTCGTCTCGGGCGGCAAGAGGGTCGCCTTCGCCGAAGCCGAGGTGGTGGACGATCGGGGGACGACGGTGGCCCGGGCCAGTTCGACCTATCTGTTCACCGACCGCGGCTGAGTGCATGGCGAGCGGCTCCGGTCCGGCCCCGTCGATCAGTCGGTCGGTGGAGGCTGGCTAGAGTTGGGGCCGTCAACCAGCAGGTCAGGGCCAGGCACGGTGCCGGCCGGATCCTGCCCAGTCCAAGGAGGACCGTGGCCCGAGGTCGAAGTGGCGCAGGGAAGGGACTGGGTGGCCTCCGCACGACCGGGAGCGAGACGCTCCAACTGGTCATCGACTACGTCAAACAGGAGACGCTCGATCCACTCAAGGGATTGGGCCGCTTCATCGCCTTCGGCGTGGCCGGATCGGTGGCCCTGGCCATCGGCCTGGTCATCCTCTCGGTGGCCTTCCTCCGCTTCCTCCAGACCGAGACGGGGACCACGTTCGCCGGCAACTGGTCATGGGTCCCGTACCTCATCTGCACGGTGGCCGTCGTGCTGGTGGCCGCCCTCGCCGTGAAGGCAGTGAGCCGGGGACAGGGACGGACCGCCGACGCACCCGAGAAGGAGACCCCATGAGCTCACCGACCAAGCCGATCACCCGTGACGACATCGAGGCCAAGTTCCGCGAGCTGACCGGGGATGCCTCCGACGAGCTCGAGTCGGTCCGCTCCCAGGCCGTCACCGTGGGTCTGGCTGTCGGGGTGGCCCTGGTGGCGGTGATCTTCCTGATCGGGCGGCGGAGCGGCCGTCGCCGTTCGGCGGTCGTCGAGGTCCGACGGGTCTGAGGCCATGGACACCCTGTTGCGCTACATCCAGGTCAAGGCGTTCGGGCGGGGCCTGCGGGGCTACCACAGCGCCTGGGTGGTCGTCGGGGTGGCCGTGTGGATGCTCAACCGGGCCCGCCATCAGGACGACGTGATCTTCCGCACCAAGCTGAAGCCGGGGGAGCGCCTGATCGTGAAGGCGAGCAGCCCGGCTTCGACCAAGTCCTCCGGCCGCTGAGCGACGTGGGGCCCGATGGGGACCGGAGCATCCTCGGTGCCGGCGAACGGATCCTGCTGGTCGACGCCAAGGAGCGCCGGTACCTCATCACGCTCCGGCCGTCGGCCTCCTTCCACACCCATGTGGGGATCGTCGAACACGACGACCTGATCGGCATCCCGGAGGGATCCACCGTCCTCGGCAGCACCGGCCGGCGGTTCCTGGTCGTCCGGCCCACCCTCTCGGACGCCGTGCTCAAGATGCCCCGCGGCGCCCAGGTGATCTATCCGAAGGACCTCGGGGCCATCCTCATCGAAGCCGACATCGCCCCCGGGATGAAGGTGCTCGAGGCGGGCGTGGGCTCCGGCGCCCTCTCGATGGCCCTCCTCCGGGCCGGGGCCGAGGTCATCGGCTACGAGCTCCGCCAGGATTTCGCCGAGCGCGCCCGCAGCAACGTGGCCGCCATGGGGGCGGGCAGCGACCGCTACCGGGTGGAGATCCGTGACGTCTACGAGGGCATCGCCGAGGAGGGGCTCGACCGGATCCTCCTCGACCTGCCCGAACCGTGGCAGGTGCTCCCCCACGCGGCGAAGGCCCTGAGGCCGGGGGGATCCTGTGCGCCTACCTGCCCACCATCAACCAGACCTCACAGCTGCGGGCGGCCCTCGACGACGGCGGGTTCGGGCTGGCCTCCACGCTCGAAGTGCTGCACCGGACCTGGCACATCGAACCCCGCTCGGTGCGGCCCGACCACCGCATGGTGGGCCATACCGGATTCCTGACCACGGCCCGCCTGCTCCTACCCTTCGAGGAGTCGACCGGGTCGACCGGGTCGACCGGAGGGGACTGAGCCCGGGTCGACCGGGCTGGGTGTCAGCTCTGCTCGATGAAGATGCACTCGCCCGGGCACTCCTCGGACGCCTCGACCACCGCGTCCTCGAGGTCGGCCGGCACCGCCGCCATCCCGGCGGAGCCACCGGGTTCGCTCTTGACGTCGGTGTCTTCCTTGACATAGGCCAGACCGTCGTCGAGCAGGGTGAACACCGCGGGCGCGATCTCCTCGCAGAGACCATCCCCCGTGCAGAGATCCTGGTCAATCCAGACCTTCATCAGTGATGTCACTCCTACGCTTGTTCTCGTCGGTCCGGGTCGGCGAAGTCCGGAGCCCCGGCCCCATCCGGGACGCGAATTCCCGCACCTCGGTCCTCAATGCTATCCGCAACCGGGGAGTTGGTGACTGACGGTCCGTCAGAAGGCGGAATTCCGACGCCGGCCGGTGACCGGAATGGCGCGTTGAACCTACAGGCGCCGGTGTAGGGTCGCCAACAAGGGTGCAATTCGAGCGAGGTGATTCAAACGGTTGATTTCGACGAAGGTGCCGACGACCACCGGCGGGGGGACACGGCCGAGGACGACCTCGACGAGTTGAGGATCCGGGCCCAGGCCGCCGAGGAGGAGGTCACGGTCCTGCGCCGGCGCCTCCAGGAGAGCCCGCGACGGGTCCAGACCCTCGAGGAGAAGCTGCTCGAGACCAAGGGCCAGCTGGCCCAGGCCATCTCCCAGAACGAGAAGCTCACCTTCACGCTGCAGACGGCCAAGGAGCACGTGGCCAACCTCCGCGAGGAAGTGGAGAAGCTGACCCAGCCGCCGGCGGCCTACGGGACCTACCTCGGCACCAACCAGGACGGCACCGTCGACGTCTTCTCGGGAGGCCGCAAGATGCGGGTGTCGCTGCACCCCGACATCGAGATCGACGACCTGCAACGCGGCAACGAGGTCGTGCTCAACGAGTCCCTCAGTGTGATCCTGGCCCGCGAGGGCGAGGGCTCCGGCGAAGTGGTCGTGCTCAAGGAGGTGCTCGAGGACGGTAGGCGGGCCCTCGTCTTCGGGCGGGCCGACGAGGAGCGGGTGGCCGAGCTGTCCGATGCCCTGATCGACGTCAAGCTGCGGGCCGGTGACACCATCCTGATGGAGTCGCGCACCGGTCTGCTGATCGAGAAGCTGGCCCGGCCCGAGGTCGAGGAGCTCGTCCTCGAGGAGGTGCCCGACGTCACCTACGCCGATGTCGGTGGGCTCGACGACCAGATCGAAGCCATCACCGACGCCGTCGAGCTCCCGTACCTGTACCGGGAGCTGTACTCGGAGCACAAGCTCCCCGCACCCAAGGGCATCCTGCTCTACGGCCCTCCGGGGTGCGGGAAGACGTTGATCGCCAAGGCAGTGGCTAACTCGTTGGCCAAGAAGGTGGCCGAGGTGACCGGGAACAACAACGCCCGGAGCTACTTCCTCAACATCAAGGGTCCCGAGCTGCTCAACAAGTACGTGGGGGAGACCGAGCGGCAGATCCGCCTGGTGTTCCAGCGGGCGCGGGAGAAGTCGGAGGAGGGCGTGCCGGTGATCGTCTTCTTCGATGAGATGGACTCGTTGTTCCGGACCCGGGGGACCGGCATCAGCTCGGACATGGAGTCGACCATCGTTCCCCAGCTGCTGGCCGAGATCGACGGCGTCGAGACGCTCAAGGACGTCATCGTCATCGGGGCGTCCAACCGTGAGGACCTCATCGACCCGGCCATCCTGCGCCCCGGCCGCCTCGACGTGAAGATCCGGATCGAGCGGCCCAACGAGGTGGCCGCGGCACAGATCTTCTCCCGCTACCTGACGCCGGACCTGCCCCTCGATGCCGACGAGGTGCGCACGCTCGGGGGTGGCGACCCGGCCAAGGCGACCCAGGCCATGATCGAGTCCACGGTGGCCGAGATGTACCGCAATGACGAGGAGAACCGCTTCCTGGAGGTCACCTACCAGGGTGGCGACAAGGAGGTCCTGTACTACCGCGACTTCTCCTCGGGAGCGATGATCGAGAACATCGTCCGCCGGGCCAAGAAGCTGGCCATCAAGCGGGCCATCGCCGAGGAGAAGCGGGGCATCCGCACCGATGACCTGCTGGAGTCGATCCGCCAGGAGTACAAGGAGAACGAAGATCTCCCCAACACCACCAATCCGGACGACTGGGCGAAGATCTCCGGCAAGAAGGGGGAGCGGATCGTCTATATCCGCACGCTCATCAGCGACCAGGAGGAGACCAAGGGTGGACGGTCCATCGAGCGGGTGGGGACCGGTCAGTATCTCTGACCACCGGCCGGGATAGGGTCGATTGCGTGGCCATCCCCAAGGTCTGTGGAATAGAGACCGAGTACGGCATCCAGGTGATGCACGGCGATCCCAACCCGATCGCCGCCTCGTCGGTGCTGATCAACGCGTACGCCCACGATGTGGCCCGCCAGCAGACGGGCTGGGATTTCGAGGACGAGGCCCCGGGCAACGACGCCCGCGGGTTCGCCCGTGAAGGGGCCATGCCACCCCAGGTCGAGACCCATCTGGTGAACACGGTGCTGACCAACGGGGCCCGCTTCTACGTCGATCACGCCCACCCCGAGTTCTCCACCCCCGAGTGCCGTGACGCGCTCGAGTGCCTCCGCTACGACCGGGCCGGCGAGCTCATCCTGACCCGGGCCATGGAGGCGGCCGATCTGGCCGTGCACGACGGCTCCCGGGTGGTCATCTACAAGAACAACTCGGACGGGAAGGGCAACTCCTACGGGGCCCATGAGAACTATCTGATGGACCGGGCCGCCCCCTTCACCCGCATCGTGGCCGGCATCACCCCCCATTTCGTGACCCGCCAGATCTTCGCCGGGGCCGGCAAGGTCGGGGCGGAGACGTCCACCCACGACGGCCGGCGCGTCGACTTCCAGATCTCCCAACGGGCGGAATTCTTCGAGGAGCAGGTCGGCCTGGAGACCACCCTCAAACGCCCCATCGTCAACACCCGTGACGAGCCCCATGCCGATCCGCAGCGCTACCGGCGGCTCCATGTCATCGTGGGCGACGCCAACCTGGCCGAGGTGGCCACCTTCTTGAAGGTGGGCACGACGTCGCTGGTGCTGGCCATGATCGAGGACGACGTCTCGGGGAGCCGGAGCCTGGCCCTGGCCGATCCGGTGCGGGCCATGCACGACGTGGCGCTCGACCGGACCTTCACCCTGGCGTTGCCGATGGCCGACGGGTCCACCGCCACCGCCCTCGGTATCCAGTGGGAGCTGTTCTCCCTGGCCCGCAAGTACGCCGACGACCGGGGGCTGGAATGCATGGGGGACGAGGACATCGGCGAGGAGGTGCTGCATCGCTGGGAGTCGGTGCTCCACGGCCTGGAGACCGATCCCATGTCGCTGGCCCGCCAGCTGGACTGGGTGGCCAAGCTCCAGTTGATCGAGGCCTACCGCGACCGGCACCACTGCGACTGGGACGACCACCGCCTGGCCGCCCTGGACCTCCAGTACCACGACCTGCGGCCGTCACGGTCGCTGTTCGCCAGGCTGGATACCGAGCGGTTGGTGGACGAGGACTCGGTGGCGGCGGCGGTGACCGAGCCGCCCCGGAGGACCCGGGCCTGGTTCCGGGGCCAGTGCCTCAAGAAGTGGCCGTCGGCCGTGGTGACCGCCAACTGGGATTCTCTCGTGTTCGACCTGGGCGCGGACCCGCTGCGACGTGTCCCTATGATGGATCCTCTGAAGGGCACGGCCGAGCATGTGGAGGATCTGCTGCAGGTGTGTGCGAGTCCGTCCGAGCTGTTGGACAGACTGAGCAGCTAGGGAGAGTAGGGGATGGCTGAACGAGATGGCTGAACGAGAACAGAAGAAGAAGACGACGACGACCGAGCGGGCCGACGAGGTGGTGGAGGAGGTTCCCGCCGGGTCGGCCGCCGGTGACAAGTTGAAGGCGGAGCTGGACGATCTCCTGGACGAGATCGACGAGGTGCTCGAGGACAACGCCGAGGAATTCGTGCGCAACTACGTGCAGAAGGGCGGCGAGTAGCCCCGGTGACGCTGCCGCTGTTTTCGACAACCGACGACCCCGGCCCGGACTTCGCCGGTCTGATGCGCCGGCTGCAGGTCCCCATGCGCTCGACGATGGCGGCCGGGCACGCCGGGGCCACGCCCGGGTCGGGCGCGGTGGGCAGCGAGTTCCGGCACGGCACCACGGTCGTGGCCCTTCGGTTCGCCGACGGCATCGTGATGGCCGGCGACCGGCGGGCCACCGAGGGCCATGTCATCGCCCACCGGGCCATGGAGAAGGTCTTTCCCGCCGACCGTTACTCGGCGGTGGCCATCGCCGGCGCCGCCGGGCCGGCGGTCGAGATGGTCCGGCTCTTCCAGACCCAGCTCGAGCACTACGAGAAGGTCGAAGGTGTGGTGCTGAGCCTCGAGGGGAAGGCCAACCAGCTGGGGCAGATGGTCCGGGAGCACCTTCCCATGGCCATGCAGGGGCTGGCCGTGGTCCCGCTGTTCGCCGGGTACGACCTGGCCCGCGGCACCGGCCGCATCTTCACCTATGACGTCACCGGGGGCCACTACGAGGAGACCGAGCACAACGCCACCGGGTCCGGTGGCCGCGATGCCCGGACGACCATCAAGCTCGGCTACCGGCCGGGGATGGCCCGCGACGATGCCGTGGAGCTGGCCATCGAGTCACTCTACGAAGCGGCCGACGAGGATTCCGCCACCGGTGGTCCCGACCTGATCAGGGGGATCTATCCGCTGGTGGCCACCGTCACCGCCGACGGTTTCGCCACCGTGCCCGAGGACGAGGTGGCCGAGCGGTTCGCCGCCCTCATCGAGCGGCGCAGGACGGAGGGCCGGCAGCCATGACCATGCCCTACTACGTCGCCCCCGAACAGGTGATGAAGGACCGGGCGGAGTACGCCCAGAAGGGCATCGCCCGGGGGCGGTCGCTCATCGCCACCGTCTACGACATGGGGATCGCCATCGTGGCCGAGAATCCCTCCCGGTCCCTCCACAAGATCAGCGAGATCTATGACCGGATCGCCTTCGGCGGCGTGGGCAAGTACAACGAGTACGACCAGTTGCGGGTCTCGGGTATCCGCCACGCCGACACCAAGGGCTATGCCTACAGCCGCGAGGATGTGGACGCCCGTTCGCTGGCCAACCTCTACGCCCAGTATCTCGGCCAGGTGTTCACCCATGAGATGAAGCCGCTCGAGGTGGAGATCCTGGTGGCCGAGCTGGGCGCCGGGCTGCGACCGCACCAGCTGTACCACATCGCCTACGAGGGAACCATCACCGACGAGGACCGCTACGCCGTGCTGGGTGGGGAGACCGAGGCCATCGCCCAGCGGCTCGAGGAGCAGTGGGTCGCGGACTGGGCCCTCCCCGAGGCGCTGCGGGCGGCGGTGAACTCGCTCTCGGGTCCCGACCAGACCCTCGGAGGTTCGGATCTCGAGGTGGCCGTTCTGGCCCAGGGCAACGGGAGAAGGGCCTTCCGCAGGCTGATGGACGTCGAACTGGAGAACCTGCTGGGCTGAGCGAACCAGGTCGCCGGCCACGGCCGCCAACTGCGGGTACGTGGATGTGGGCTGTCTCCACGGTACCGTGAGGGTGATGGACAAGCGTATCTACGGCTTGGAGAACGAATACGGGGTGACCTGCACCCTGCGCGGGCAGAGACGCTTGAGTCCTGACGAGGTGGCCCGCTACCTCTTCCGGCGGGTGGTGAGCTGGGGCCGCTCCTCCAATGTCTTCCTCGAGAACGGTGCCCGGCTCTATCTCGACGTCGGCAGCCACCCCGAGTACGCCACCCCGGAGTGCGACGCCATCGCCGAGCTCGTCGTGCACGACAAGGCGGGGGAGTGGATCCTCTCGTCGCTGGTGGAGGGGGCCGAGGCCCGCCTGCGGGAGGAGGGCATCCGCGGGGACATCTACCTGTTCAAGAACAACACCGACTCGGCCGGCAACTCCTACGGCTGCCACGAGAACTATCTGACCAGCCGGCGGGACGACTTCGCCCACTACACCGAGGTGCTGATCCCGTTCCTGGTGAGCCGGCAGGCCTATGCCGGTGCCGGGAAGGTCCTGCAGACGGCCCGGGGGGCCGTCTTCTGCCTGAGTCAGCGGGCCGAGCACATCTGGGAGGGAGTGTCCTCGGCCACCACCCGGAGCCGGCCCATCATCAACACCCGGGACGAGCCGCACGCCGACGCCGAGAAGTACCGGCGGCTCCATGTCATCGTGGGCGACTCCAACATGAGCGAGTACGCCACCTTCCTCAAGGTCGGCGCCACCAGCATCGTGCTGCGGATGCTCGAGGATCCTTCGACGGTGATGCGGGACCTGACCCTGGAGAACCCGATCCGGGCCATCCGGGAGATCAGCCACGACATCACCTGCCGGCGACCGGTCCGCCTGGCCAACGGACGGGAGATGAGCGCGCTGGACATCCAGGGCGAGTACCTCCAGCGGGCCATCCGCTACCGCGATCGGCAGGGCCTGTCGCCCCAGGAGGATCAGGCCCTCGACATGTGGGAACACTGCCTGAAAGGGCTCGAGTCGGACCCGTTGTCGCTGCACCGGGAGTGCGACTGGGTGGCCAAGTACCGCCTGATCGACCGCTACCGCGAACGGCACGGGCTCTCGCTCCACAGCCCGGCGGTGTCGCTGCTCGACCTGCAGTACCACGACGTGGACCGGACCCGGGGCCTCTACTACCGCCTGCAGCGCCACGACCAGCTCGACCGGATCTGCGACGACGCCGACATCGTCACGGCCATGTCCGTCCCGCCCCAGACCACCCGGGCCCGCCTCCGGGGCGAGTTCGTGAAGAAGGCCAAGGAGCGTCGTCGGGACTTCACGGTGGACTGGGTGCACCTGAAACTCAACGATCAGGCCCAGCGCACCGTGCTCCTCAAGGATCCCTTCAAGTCGAAGGACGAGCGGGTCGAGAAGCTCATTGCCGGCCTGTGACCAGCCTCGGGCAGAGGCCGGAGCCCGACCTCGACGCCTCCGTCGACCCGGCGTGAACTAGCGTCCTCTGGTTGTGAGTCAACCCACCGGCGATCTGACCTCTGCGACTGGATCTGGCCTGCTCCTCGACGAGGGCGGCGACCAGGTCACGCCGGAACCGCTGGGTCGCCGCGGCTACCGGACGGTGATCGAGTGGGCGATCATCCTGATCGCCGTGCTCCTGTGCACCCTGGTGCTCCGGACCTACGTGGTCCAGTCGTTCTCGATCCCGTCGCTCTCGATGTACCCGACGCTCCAGATCGGCGACCGGATCATCGTCAACAAGTTGAGCTACGACGTCCACAGCATCCACCGCGGGGACATCGTGGTGTTCGCCCGGCCCCCCCTCGAGGACCAGGAATACGCCGATCTGGTCAAGCGGGTGATCGGCCTGCCCGGGGAGACCATCTCGTCCCGGGGCGGCCACGTCTACATCAACGGGAAGCGGTTGGACGAGCCCTGGCTCCCGCCCGGGCCCGACAGCTACACCGGCGCCCTCCCCGGAGACGCCCATCCCCAGTTCGACCTGCCCGGCCCGGTCAAGATCCCGGCCGGCGAGTACTACGTGATGGGCGACAACCGGACCGATTCCGAGGACAGCAGGTATTTCGGGCCGATCCCGAAGTCGCTGATCGTCGGGCGGGCGGTCGCCGTGGTCTGGCCGCTGAGCCACATCAAGGGCCTCTAGGGAGGCGGTCGGGCGGGGCCCGTGGAGTAGCCTCGCGACCTGGTGCAATCCGACATCTCGCGTCCAACCCTGCCGCCCGCCCTCTCGGTGGCCACGGCACTGCGGGCCCCGATCCCCGTGCCCAGTCTGGATGTGGGCGACCTCGAGGGTGGCGCGTCCATCGTTGCGCCCCGGTCGCGGCGGTGGTGGATCGAATGGCTGGTGGTCATCGCCGTGGCGCTGCTGCTGGCCGTGGGTGTGCGCACCTGGGTGGCCCAGATGTTCTTCATCCCGTCGGGATCGATGCTCCCGACCCTGCAGGTCGGCGACCGCATCGTGGTCGACAAGCTCAGCTACGACCTCCACGGCGTCGACCGGGGCGACATCGTGGTCTTCCGCCGCCCGCCCCTGGAACGGGCCGACTACTCCGACCTGGTGAAGCGGGTCATCGGGCTTCCCGGGGACATCATCTCGTCGGTCCACGGGCGGGTCGACATCAACGGGAAGCGACTGGCCGAACCCTGGCTGCCCCGACCGCTCCCGACCACCTCGCCCAGCCCCGTTCCCTATGCCTTCAGTCTCGCCCATCCCTACACGGTCCCAGCCGGGGAGTACTTCGTGATGGGCGACAACCGCACCAACTCGGAGGACAGCCGTTACTTCGGCCCCATCTCCGGCAATCTGATCGTCGGCAAGATGGCGTTCGTGGTGTGGCCCCTCAGCGATCTCAGCTGGATCGTGCTCCTGTCGGCGGTGGCGGTGGTCCTGGTGGTGCTCATGGTGGCGGTGGCCCTGGGTCGAGGCGATCACCCCGCCGCCCTTCCTCGCCGGTCCGCGGACCTCCGGTCTCGCCGCCCGGGTGAGCGACCCGGGACCGGCCGGGTGGCCGAGGCGCAAATCGGTGCCGGACGCCGGTACACTCGATGCCATGCCCTTTCTCAGCCCGGCGAAAGTGCTGGTCATCCTGGTGGTGGCCCTCGTCGTCCTCGGTCCCGACAAACTCCCGAAGGTGGCCAAGCAGATCGGTGGGCTGTGGGGCGACTTCCGCAAGTTCCGCGAGCGGCTGGAGGGCGAGGTGCGGGGCACCTTCCCCGACCTCCCCTCGACCGACACCATCACCCACGCCGTCCGGTCCCCGTTGTCGTTCCTCGACACCCTGGCCGACTCCCACAGTGCCAACTCGGCTGACACCAACGGTGCCGACAACGGCACGACATCCGGGACGGTCAACGGCTCCGAAGTTCCTGACGTGCACGGAGATGCCGTGCAACCGTCGGCCGGTCCCAATCGACCGGCGGGGACCGTGCATGCCTCCGAAGAGCCGCCGGGCGTCCCTGGGGTGCTGATCTCAGATCCCGGCGGAATCGTCCACCAGGTCCGGTCGTCAGGCAGGGCCGTTCCCGAAGACCCCGGGATGAACTGACCCGGTCGGCCCTTCGGGCGTCCCACGGATCAGTTCGAACGCGAGAACCATGGCCATCTCACTGAAGCGACGGAGCGAGGCCCGCCCCCAGCCCGACTCCATGACGCTGGTCGAGCACCTGACCGAACTGCGGTCGCGGGTACTGGTGTGCGTGGTCGCCTTCCTCATCACCGGTACGGCGGCCTTCCTGCTCTACCCGTGGATCCTCTCGTTCCTCAGCCATCCCTACTGCCAGATCTCACCCCGCCGCTGCGGCTTCTACATCACCGGACCGCTGGACGGGCTCGCCCTTCGGGTGAAGATCGCCGCCTACGGGGGGATGGCCCTGGCCGCACCGGTGCTGTTGTGGGAGTTCTGGCGGTTCGTGACCCCGGGCCTGAACCGGAACGAGAAGCGCTACGCCATCCCCTTCATCGTGGCCTCGATCCTCCTGTTCGCGCTGGGCTGTGTGGTGGCCTACATCACCTTCCCCCACGCACTGGCGTGGCTCAAGAACATCGGGGGTCCGTCGCTGACCGAGATCCTCGACCCGACCAAGTACCTCAGCCTGATCGTGCTCCTGATGACCGTGTTCGGTCTCACCTTCGAGTTCCCGGTCCTCCTGGTATCCCTCGAGATCGCCGGCGTGCTCACCCCGAAGAAGCTCTCGTCCTGGCGGCGCTGGGCCATCGTGGGGATCGTCGTGGTGGCCGGGGTGGTCACCCCCAGCTCCGACCCCTTCTCGATGATGGCCCTGGCCATTCCCATCTACCTCTTCTACGAGATGTCGATCGTCATCGGGAAGCTCCTCGGGCGATGACCCCCGGAGTCATCCGGGGGACCGCCCAGGACGCCGGTGACCAGGTGGGGGAGGGGTTCCGGGCACACTTCGAGGCGGGCCTGTCCTTTCCTCTCGACGGGTTCCAGCGACGGTCGATGGACGCCATCGACCGGGGGGAGTCGGGGCTGGTGTCCGCCCCCACCGGATCGGGCAAGACCCTGATCGCCGAGTACGCCGCCGCCCGAGCGGTGAGGGCGGGGGGCAAGGCCTTCTACACGACGCCGATCAAGGCCCTGTCCAACCAGAAGTTCGCCAAACTGTCCCTGCGCTACGGCGAGGACCGGGTGGGGCTGCTGACCGGGGACGTGTCCCATCAGGCCGGGCGCCGACGGCGTGATGACCACCGAGGTCCTCCGCAACATGATCTTCGCCCGTTCCCCGCTCCTCGACGATCTGGCCGTGGTCATCCTCGACGAGGTCCACTACCTCCAGGATCCCTACCGGGGTTCGGTCTGGGAGGAGGTGCTGGTCCTGGCCCCGCCCGAGGTGCGCTTCGTGAGTCTCTCGGCCACGGTCAGCAACGCCACCGACTTCGGGGCCTGGCTCACCTCGGTGCGCGGCACCACCAGGGTGATCGTGGAGACCCACCGCCCGGTGACCCTCCATCATCACTACGCCATCGCCCAGCGGGGGAGCGACGGCTCACCGTGCTGCCGATGCTCCGGGGCGGAAGGCCAACCCCGACGGTGCCGTCCTCGACGAGCGCCGCCGCCGGAACCCGGGCCACCGCCACCGGGTACCCCGGCGCACCCAGGTGGTCGAGTACCTCGCCGCCGAGGACATGCTTTCCGCCATCACCTTCATCTTCTCGAGGGCCGCCTGGACGACGCCACCCGGCAGTGCCCGCAGGACGGCATCCGGCTGACCACGCCCGAGGAACGGCGCGGATCCGCCGGCTGACCGAGGAGGCGGTGGACCGGCTCGACGACGACGACCTGGCCACCCTGGGCTACGGACCGTGGTCGGCGGCCCTGGAGGCGGGGTTCGCCCCCCATCACGCCGGGCTGGTGCCCGCCTTCCGCCAGGCGGTGGAGCAGTGCTTCTCCGAGGGCCTGCTGAAGGTGGTCTTCGCCACCGAGACCCTGGCCCTCGGTATCGACATGCCGGCCCGGACGGTGGTGGTGGAGCGGTTCGCCAATTTCCGCGGCGCGGACACCTCGGCCCTGACATCGGGCGATACCGGCAGTTGACCGGCGGGCCGGCCGTCGGGGATCGACACCGTGGGCCATGCCTTCGTGCTCTGGTCCCCGGCCACGCCCTTCGGCCTGGTGGCCCGGACCGCCGTCGCCGCCGCCCCCCGACCTCGTCTCGTCGTTCCATCCCACCTACAACCTGGCGGTGAACCTGGTCCGCCGGTGGACCCGGGACGAGGCCCACCGGTTGCTGGCCGCCTCCTACGGCCATTGGCAGGCCCCGGAGGGCTCGGTGTCCTCTCGGCCCTGCTCGACCGGCGGCGGCCGTCCTCGAGGAGCGGGATTTCATCGAGGGCTGGCGGATGACCGAGGCCGGGCACGCCCTCGGCACCGATCTACCACGAGTCGGACCTGCTGGTGACCGAGGCGCTCCGTCACGGGCTGCTCGACGGGCTCGATCCGGCGCTGCTGGCCGGGGTGGTCTCCGCCTTCACCTTCGAGGCCCGCCGGGCGGCGACGACAACCCCGCACCGCGCCAGTTGGTGGTGGTCGACCGGCTGGCCCGGCTGGACGGCCTGGCCGCCGGGCTCCGGGCCGACGAACGGCGGGTCGGCCTGCGGAGGACCCGCCGCCCCGACCCCGGTCTGGCCCGGGCGGTGATCGCCTGGGCCAAGGGGGCGACCCTCGATTCGGTCCTCCGGGAGACCGACATCGCGCCCGGGGACTTCGTCCGCAACGTCCGCCAGGTCATCGACCTGGTGCGCCAGCTGGCCCAGGTGGCCCCCGAGCCGGGACCCGGGAGGCGCCCAGCTGGCCGTGGCCCTCCTGCGGCGGGGGTTGGCGGGCGCCGACGACCCGGCGTCACTGGGGTCCGCGCCTGACCCGCCGGTCCGTCGTTGATCTGATCCGGGCATCTTCCCCTATGCCATGGAGACGTTCACAAATGCCGAGGGAGACGTCCTCCGCCGCTACGTCACCCAGATCTTTCGACCCGCTAAGATCTTTTGCCCTGGTCAAACCTGCCCGAGGTGACTCAGCAGGGGGCCCTCTTCAACTCTACAAGCTGCCCCCGAAGAGCCTTTCGGCGGGCTAGCCCTGCGACCAGGTCGTCGAGAGCTCGACGTCACCCGCGGACACCCCGCATTTTGACGCCAGCCGTCGGGCTGAACCCCGGCCGAAGGGCTCTCCCACCACTTCTTCTTTGAGGGTACGGGTATGGCTTTCCGTGGCCGGCTCGCGGGGTCCAGCCTGGCCTGCGTGGGGGCACCCAACATGTCATCACCATTGTGCTGAATCGGACCGGCTCATGGCCTACGCCTGGAGCAGGTCGACCCACTGCATGGCCTACGACGCGGCGCTTGGTCCACAGGCCGGCTCCACTACTACCACGACCCCCAGGCCTGCTCGTCTCGCCGCTCGGCGCCCGGTACGTCGGCGACATGGACCCCATCTTCGACACCTACGGCGGCTCCTGAAGGCGGCCGACGTGGCTGGTGACCCCAGCGCCACGACGACGGCCCAGCGACTACAGACTTTGATTTCGCCAGGAGCGGTCCGGGCCCAGGGCCTGGAGAAGCCTTCCCTGCGGCCTCCCTCCCCGCCGCCTTCGCTGTTCCAATGTCCGCGCTTCCAGAGGACCGGGCAGTCGGTAGGAGTGCTGCTCCTTGACCTATACGCTCCCAACCGCTTCCCGAGGGCCACCAGTGCGACCACCTAATGCTCGAAAGAAGCTTCACAAGTGAGTCCCCTCGTTTCCTCCAGCAGATCGACCCAGCCCGAGACCGTCACGGAGCCTGAACCGCGTACCTCGACGCCCCGGCCCGAAAGGAGACAGGCCCAAAGCTCGATCGAGCTCTTCCCCGACCTCGTCTCGGCGGACGACGAGACCGATGTCGAGCCCTCGTGGCAGGCCATCGGTGTCCAGTTGGCTCCTCGACTTCGATTGCGACAGCCAGTACGAAGGTCGTCGCCGCCCGTGTGCGCCCAGCTGACCCACCGTACCGCTCGGAGGACGTTCACCGGCACGTCGACCTGCCTCACCCAGCCGATGGGCGGCGGTCGCTGTTCTTCGCGGGTTCGTCGGTCCCACGTCGCCGGAACCAGCTCGGCGCCGGCCCGAGCGGCGACTTCGAGCGCAGCCGCTGCAGTTCACATGGTCACCAACTCCCACACCTTCCACGACCTCCCAGCGTCGCCGCATGCTGACGCCGTCGAGTCACAGCCGCTACGACGAACCAAATCGGGTACGACGTCCCCGACGTCGTCGCCAAGGCCGAGGGGTGAAGGACCCGTATGTCGGCATCACTTGGACGGTACCATGAGCTGGACCAGGCACTGAAGCAAACACTTACCCGTCCCAGGCCCGCCTTTTTACACAGTGCGCACTGACCTACCGCATGCCGTTTACACCATGCAGATGAACGCCCGCGAGACGATCCGCCTCATGAGCTACCAGTCCGGGCCGCGGGTCATTGCAGGGGGCGTTGAAGGTCACCGAGGCGGGATCCCGCCGCCTGGATCGCCGAGCAGACCAACCACCATCTATTGGCCAAGAGCCATGTGCGCACGTCGGGTTCGTCTTCAGAAGACCTCAACAGACTTGCACGCCGAAGCGCCCGCGCCGAGGAAAAGCAAGATTTAAAATGTCTTCCCTCGGAAGCGCTCCGATCTCCCCTGACCTTAAGAGAAGGTTTCCTTGATGCCCCAGGTGGCATGCGCCGGTCGATTTCGTTTTTTGACCAGCATTTGTCGATGGCCTATCATTCAGCCATTGCCAGTCGCCCTTGAGGGGATTGTCCGGGGCGTTCTTCGGTGACGAACGGTGCCTGAGGCTTGAGGGTTGATGTGAGAGGCGGGAGAGGCCCAGGGGGTCGAGTAGAAGGCGTCTCCCTGCAGACCAGCGGGCACGAGTCAGGGGTTCGAGCGGGATGGTGGTCCCCAAGAGCCCTGGGTCCTTCCGCCTGA
>CAWIOU010000006.1:0-8041 GCA_963837805.1 uncultured Acidimicrobiaceae bacterium | reverse complement strand
GACGAAGTGGGTGGAGTTGCTTGCGGAATTGAATCTCTCACCCGATTGTCAGCGGATCAGCGGGGTCGACGAGGCCTGTAACCGGCCCCGACCACCAAAGGGTGCCGGGGTGTCGAACTGAATTTTCAACAGGAACTCACTTCGCTTTTTCCATCGCTTCCGCTTGTGCCTGGTCGAAAAATGCCCGCGTGGATAGCGAGTGCCGGCCACCGCTGCACAGGCGCCGATCAATTTGCTAGCTGCAACGAGAGTCTCCTCCCGGCTCTCTCCATCGAGGAGAAGTTCAAGGCGTGGCTTCGCAGCCGTGAGGTAACTATGAACTTGTCCAGCTTTGCGATGCTCGACGCATTGGCGCTCAGCCTCTCCCCGGCCCTGAGCAAGGCGAAGATCATTGGACTCGTAGATCACGATTTGAGGCTCGCTAAGGAGATCCCTACCAGCCTCCCGAAGCTGCTCTCGACGGGACATCCGTGATTCGTCCTTATGCTGTCGCCAACCAACGAGCGTGGTCACAGTGCCCGGTGTCGCTGACGCTCGCGGCCGCGATTACTACTGGCCATTGAGACATGCGCCATAGCCCAACAGGCTTGCTGAGAGGGCCGCGCTCGCGTCGTGCCCCATGCTCGGCGTGGTGTGGCCGTAGATGCCGAGAGTGATGCTGATATCTTCAAGTGGCCAGCGAGCTCCTGGACGACCTTCGGCTGAACCCCTGCCGCCAGCATGAGGGAAAACGCGGTGTGGTCCTGTAGGCGGGCCCTCGGCAAGCCGGAGGCTTCAACGAGGGCCTCGAAGCTCTTGGACACGTAGTCAGGGGAGTAGGGCTTTCCGAGCTCATCGGTGGACACGTAGCCGCCGTCCTGCCACGCCTCGCCCGCCTTGAGTCGCTCGGCCTCCTTCGGCCCGATTCCGGACTCTGTGTGATTGAAAGGCGGAGTGCGAGCCGCCGTCGGAATCCAGCGACGGTTCACAGTCCCGGACTGTTACGCTTATTCCCGTCGAGGGGTCGTCGGAGGTCCCACCGCCCGAGGTTCGTCCCAGGGGTGGTGGGATTTTCGTGCAGCCGGTGGTCCTGTGGACTTGCGGTAGACGAAGCTTCCAACGCCCACTGATGGCAGCTCGTGGGCCGCTCCATGACGTGATGGGGCGCCCTCGCACTTGCTGGAGCATGAGGTGGTGGTTATCACCAGGGCAGTTCACCGAGAGAGGCTAGAAGCCGTGTTTACGATGGCCACGTTGCGTTTCTCACACGCCATGTGTTTGAAGCGCCTTTGACTGGCGATGTCGTGGGCCCGCCAGGTGCTGTGTTTTCACGGCACCTGCACGTCCCGTGGCGGCGCCAATCTGCCTTAACGAAGTTTCGGTCGCGACATAGCAGTCAAAAAGAGATCGTCACTGAGGACGCGGACAAGGTGTAAGGAGTAGGCGGCCGCAACGTGGTATTGGTCGAAGTACACCTCGTATTTGCCGATGACTGCGGTGCAAGTCGTCGAGCAGAACCAAGGAATGACATTGATATAGCGGGCACCTACGTGAAGGGCTGCAGCTTTCTCAGCCTGGATGTACCGCTGCCAGAATGGAGTGACGGGACCCGAACACTCTTGAACGTTCGTGGTGTGCCGTGAAAGGCACTGTGGGCCGCTCTGAGGCAGAACAGGGATGTTCCCGAGGACGACGACCCTGCTCGCAGGCACGTCGATCTGATGCATGGTCTCCTCCAGGCCTTCTTGCCACTGCCGTGGGGTGTAGACCCTGCCGTCGGGCTTACCCCGGCTCTCCTGGGTGACGATGACAAGGTCGGGGTGGACCCGATTGATGCGGTCCAGCGCAAACTTGTGCCACGCATCGCAGACGGTGTACACCCCTCCGCTCTGGCCGAAGCCGGTTGGATTCCCATACTGGAGGGTGTCGGCGGGACAGTATCCCTTGCCCAGGAAATACAGCTTCCAGTGGTAGACGGTGGCGATCAGATTGAGGGCGTCGAACCACATGCCGGCATGAGAGTCGCCGTACAGGACCATCGTGTGAGTGGCCTTGTGATCGCCGAACACGCACGAAGGAATCCTGCTCTGGCCGGTCGTCGGCCAACAGCCCCGTCGCCGGGGACCTCCCCAGTCGGCGGCCACATCTGCCAGCTTGGGCGCCAGGTCTGGCGGCAGCGTCGTGATCCCGGTCGCCTTTCGTACCAGCGCGAGGACGGCGGCCTCCGAATTCGAGGACTTGGCGCTCGCCGAGGTGATCGCTCCGCTCGGGATCGGCGCCGGCTGGGGCGCAGCCACCGGTCCACCGTGGATGTCGAGCTCGACGGATGCCACCACCAAGGTCAGCACGATCAAGAGTACGCCGAGGCCGATCGGAGCCCATCGCCGACGTCGGAGGAAGCCGGCATGGCGTATTGGGTCCTCGACGATGCGGAAGGTGGCCACGGAAGCGACGAGGGCCACCAGCAGCCACACAACGTTCTGGCGGAACGGGAGGCTGGTTTTGCCGGCATCGTTGGCGGCGATGACCAGGAGTGGCCAGTGCCAGAGATAGATCGAGTACGAGAGCTTTCCCAGCCACTGGAGCGGTGCGACCCCCAGCAGTGACTCGGCTCCCCTCCGAGGGGCAGGCACGCCCCCGGCGATGACCAGCGTGGCCCCACCACCGGGATCGCCACGAGCGATCCGGGGTAGGGGGTGTGACTGTTGAAAACGACGGCGGCCACGCCGATGGCGACCAGCCCCGACCAGGTCATCAAGGATGCAAAAGCCCTGGGCAACCCCAGGAGCTGCTTCGACCCCACGGCCACGAGGGCACCGAGCGCCAACTCCCAGGCGCGGGTGAACGGAGAGAAGTAGGCAACCGTCGGATTGGTGGCTGTCTGCAGGACAGAGAGTGTGAATGAGGCAACGATGATGGCGCCGAGCACGATGATCAATCGGTTGCGAAGCGCGAGCCGGGTCCGGACGGCTGCGATCAGCAAGAAGATCGTGGGGTAGACGAGATAGAACTGCTCTTCGACGGCCAGCGACCAATAGTTCAGCAGCGGTGACGGTGGCTGCTGAGCAATGAGGTAGTTCGTGCCCAGCGAGGCAAAGTGGAAGTTGGCGAGGAAGACAGCCGTCCAGCGGGCATCGGTTGCGGTCTGGGTCCCGTAGACGACCCCGAGCACCGCATAGGTGGCGACGAGGGTGACGACGATGACGAGGGTGGCGGCGGGGATGATCCGGCGGGCCCGGCGCCCGTAGAACGAGAGAAGCGAGGTGCGCCCGGACGAACTCGTTCTCTGAGGAGCACACCGGTGATCACGAATCCGGAGATCACAAAGAAGACGTCGACGCCCACATAGCCTCCGCTGAGGCCGGTGACGCCGCCGTGGTACAGGACCACGAGGAGGATTGCTACCGCCCGGAGGCCTTCGACATCGGGCCGGAACTTACGGTCTCCAGGCGCAGAGCCCGAGTCGTCGCTGGACGGACCCAGCTCCGTCTCTGTGCTGGCAGTCGCTGCCATCGTCCGCCACCCCCGTTCGCCAGTAGGTATTTCAGCACAGATCACTTGACTTCGTGAGATCTGGGCTTTGTGAGCGGGGTCGTTCAAGTGTCAGGGCAACATCATCCAGGCCGTGGGCAACTTCTCCGCCTACACCAACAAGAAGGCTCCGATCGTCGCTGTGCTCAAGTTCTTCTACGCCCTGCAGGTCCCAACCGGGAGCGTCTACATGCTCAAGCCGAAGGGCAAGAAAGTGGTCAAGCTACTGGCCTGCACGAAGACCGGGGGCCTGTACAGCACCCCGTGCCTGGGGTCTCCCGACCAGCACCTCGGCTCGGCTTCCGACACTCTCTACACCCAGGACACCGTCTACTTCACCGGTGCGGATCCGGCCATGGGACGCCGCTGAGGAGAGACCTCTCGGAGTCGTCTCTTAGGTCCCTTGCTCCCGGCTCGGCAGATGATCAGGCCACGACAAAGACGACCCGAGTCTCAACGTGGCGTCAGGTTGTGCACGCAGGCGTGTCCATCGCTGTTGCTGTTAATCCCATCTGGGCACGTCGTGTCGTTCCAGACAACGCCGGCGAGGCGGCTGGTCAAGAGACATCTGGTGGGCTGACACCGCTCGCGAAAAACTTGCGAGCATCAATCGTTCCGCCTTGGGCTGAGCCACTCATTCAGCCGACTGGGCCTGCCTGTTCTATGGCGAGTGAAAGGGTGCGCGCGAATCCCCACCGGCGAGAAGGAATTGGCGCGAAACATCAGGTCGGATGTCGGGATGGCAGGGGGCCCACTCGACGACCTGACGCCACTTCGCATACCCACCGTTGTTCCGAATCAAACCTCCGAATTCCCTAGCCAGATGCCAAATGAGCCCGGTTGAGATTTCTAGGCACACGCTTCGTTCGTACCTGGTGCGGTCGACTGGCTATTTGACCAAAACCTTCCTGTCGGAACGAGGGCTCGAAGGCGGAACGGACACCGATCCAAACCGGGAGTGCCTCCGCCGTCCTGAACCGACGCGTTCCCCGTCTATTGGCTGGGTCGTCTCGCAGAGTCACTTCGGTCAGCAATTGACCTGTCTGGCCCGCACCCACCAAGCAAGAGCGGAGCCCTGACCACAGCAAGATCGGTAGACCGCCTTAACGATTGCTGAGAATGCCCTTAATGGTTGCTGAGAATCATCAAGGCACTCGACTGAAGCCCCGCATCACATCCGGTGCTAAAAGACATCAATTTTGGGGATGTCGCCCGAATCGCCCGTCTGTGAGGATTGGGGTCGGAAAGGCCTGGGGCGAGCAGAGGGGATGCGTTATGCGGGGTGCACGCGGGAAAAGTTGCCTGGCAGTCCAGAAATACAGACATGGACTCCGTGTGGTGTTCGCCTCCGTACTGGTCACAGTTCTGTCTCTTGGCGCCCTATCTGCGAGCCCGGCCAGCGCCAGTTCTGACTCTGCCGTGGCTCACCCCAACGCCGGACCGCCCAACAACTCCGCCTACAACTGGGTCGAACTACACCGCTACAGCCACCTGGGGACGTGAACAACAGCTCACTCTTACATCGAATGTGGGATCGCTCGGTGTTCGCTGGGCGAAGAGCATGTACGGTTCCGCCCTTGCGTCTCCGGTCGTCAGTGCCACCACCTTGGGAATGATGGCGTATATCGGGACCGACAACGGATATGTCCTCGCTTTCAACGTCGCATCCGGTCAACTCGTATGGAGCCGGCCATTGGGTGGGGACGTCATCGCATCACCGGTGGTGAGCGACGGAGCCCTATGGATGGCAACTCATAACCCCCCCAAGCTCTACAAGTTCAATCTCACCACCGGGGCCATCGAATGCTCCCTCGTCACTCCGAAGCAGTTCTTCTCGAGCTTCACTTCTGTTCATGCTGCCCGGTGGAGAGCCGTCGATCTACGTGTCGAACTTGGATGACGGCATCACCTCGGGTCCCATCATGAGCATCGCTGCTAGCAACTGCACAATCGAATGGAGCTTCAGCAAATATCTGTCGATCACCGGACCTTGGTCGCCGATCGCCTACGGTGTCGACGGAAAGGGCACGCCGCTCGTCCTCGACGGGTCCTCAAGTAGCGACGACACTGAATACGCAGTTAATGCGCTCACGGGGAAAGAGGTCTGGCACTTCCAGGCGCCAACCAATGGTGATTTTGACATCGGCGCCGGGGCCACCATCTCGCCGCCCGGAGTCAACGGGTTTGCTGATGGCGTGGCCTACGTGCCGAGCAAGTACGGAATTATCTATGCCCTCAATCTGACCACCGGTGCCAAACTCTGGAGCTACACCTTCAATGCGCGCCCTGCACCGTCACCAGTGCCGCCGGACGGTTGACCGCGGCGCTCGACGGGACGAATCTGGTGTTCGGGCATCTCGGCGGCGTCGACGATCTCAATGCCGTCACCGGAGCTGTCCGCTGGAAGTACAACGACCCGACGGGCACCGAGGTGCTTTCGTCGGTGGCCATCGCCGGCAAAACCAATGCCGTCGTACTCTGCGCTGACGTGAGCGGTGCAATCCACGCCTTGAACCTCACCAACGGAACCGTCCTCTATAACTACCAAACCGGGGGCTACATCGTGTCCTCACCGGCCGTGAGCGACGGCGACGTGCTGATCGCCTCCTCTGACGGTCTCCTCTATGACTTCGCTGTCGGCGGCGGCAACAACGCCACACTTCCGACAGCATCGGTCACATCACCTGCCTTCGGATCCTCGGTGCCCAACCCAGGTGGCAGTGAAGTGATCTCCGGCACGGCTTCCGACCCCGTTGCTGTCAGCTCAGTCGATGTTGCCGTCGAGGCGGGCGGCGTCGGAGGAACCTGGTGGGACGCAGCGACTGGCAAGTGGGCACTGGGTCCGATCGCGAATTCCGCAACAATGGCGACTGCCGGTGAACCGACGACAGATTGGTCCTTCGACTTCCCGGTTCCGAAGTCGGGTCGCAGCTACCTTGTCAGCATTACCGCACACTCAAGCGGAGGACAAGCAAGTGCGGGATCGGACCAGTTTCAATTCGTTGTCCAGAGGGCCACCACCGGACCCCAGTTGGTGAGTTCCCAATCCGATGTCGCGGCGGGTGGGTCGCTCACCGTCGACGGTAACGGATTTACCCCCGGGGAGAACGTGTCGATCAGTCTCAGGGGGGTCCAGTTAAAGTCAGTCAAAGCAGGTACGACCGGCAGCTTCGTTACCAGTGTCTCGCTGCCCGAATACGCAGCGTTCGGTGAGTCTTCTCTTTCTGGCAACCGGAGTCACTTCGAAGAGCCAAGGCAAGTGCCCCGATCGACATCACCAATTTGGTGGACGACCCAGGCCGCACCCAGGGTCACGGCGGATTCGAACCCAACGATGCCAGCTACAGCAACATCTTCGTCGTCTCTCCGAAAACGATCGGCCCGGCCTGGAACTCGATCGCCGGATCGGCCATTACCACCTCGGCCGCCGTCGCCGACGGAGTTGCTTACGTCGGCGACGCCTCAGGACCCTCCCTCGCCATCAATACCCACAACGGAGCCCTCCTGTGGACCTGGCAAGGCCCTTCAGGGAAGGCAATCGACGGAGCACCGACGGTCGACCCAGCCCTTGGACTGGTCATGGTCAGCTCGGCCAATGGCACCGTCGAGGCAGTAACGACAGCGGGGACCCCGGTCTGGTCGGCGAGCGTCGGTGGAGTCCCCAACGCACCCACCTTCGGTGCCGGTGAGGTCTATGTCTCGTCAAGTAACGGCTCGGCCGGCGCAGTGACTGCCTTGGTCGAATCCTCAGGGGCCACGACCTGGTCGCCGTACAGCACTGACGAGCCCGGTGACCTCTGCATCAACTCTCGACACAACATCCAAACTTGTGATCGTGGGGGAGAGCAGCGGCGTGGTCACCGCCCTTTCGAGCAGCTCTGGTTCTACCAAATGGACGTTCACCGCTGGTGGTGCGGTGAATGTGACGCCCATGATCAATGCCGACGGGTCCGTCTACGTGGGATCAGCGAATGGAACGCTTTATGCCTTGGCTGAGTCAACCGGTGTTCAACGCTGGTCGCATTCCATCGGAAGCCCGATCACCGCCAGTCCGGCCGACTACCCCCTTACTCACCTGGTCTTTGTCGGCGCGTCGAACGGCACATTGACTGCGCTTTCTTCGACCAGCGGGAAGGTTCAGTCGATTTTGCGTGACGGATCGCCGATCGTGGGGATCGCCACCGTCTTGAAGGTCAGTATTTCCTCACTAGCGCAAACGGGGAACTCTCGTTTGCCCGCAATTATGGGGCAAAGGGAGCGGGCTTCAATACACAGAACTTTTACCACGACCCCGCCGGTGGTCGTGGATGGTGCCGCCTACGTCGGCAACTCCAACGGAGACTTCGAGCCGCCGTCACTCCGTACGGAGCCGCACCGCTCTAGAAAATGACAGCGTCTCCCTGCGGGGGCCTCTTTGCGTTCTGACCGAAAACTCCGCACCGGCAGGATTCGCCCTGCCCCGTCATTCTCACTACTGTTGTGACAGGCGTGCGGCCGGCGTCTGGCGATGTTGACGCCTGGAGCACTAGCT
>CAWIOU010000005.1:0-63565 GCA_963837805.1 uncultured Acidimicrobiaceae bacterium | reverse complement strand
GGATCAGTGTCCTCGAGGTCAGCTCTTCGATTTCGGCTGGGCCTTCGGGTCCGGACGAGGTCTCAATGGAGAGTTTGATCCTGGCTCAGGACGAACGCTGGCGGCGTGCCTAACACATGCAAGTCGAACGAGGTCCAACCGGTAGCAATACTGGTGAAGATCAAGTGGCGAACGGGTGAGTAGCACGTGAGCAACCTGCCCCGAAGACCGGGACAACACCGGGAAACCGGTGCTAATACCGGATATCCCCACCGAGTCGCATGGCTTGGTGAGGAAATGGATTCCGCTTCGGGAGGGGCTCGCGGCCTATCAGCTAGTTGGTGAGGTAACGGCTCACCAAGGCTTCGACGGGTAGCTGGTCTGAGAGGACGATCAGCCACACTGGGACTGAGACACGGCCCAGACTCCTACGGGAGGCAGCAGTGGGGAATCTTGCACAATGGGCGAAAGCCTGATGCAGCAACGCCGCGTGAGGGACGAAGGCTTTCTGAGTTGTAAACCTCTTTCAGCAGGGACGATTGTGACGGTACCTGCAGAAGAAGCCCCGGCCAACTACGTGCCAGCAGCCGCGGTAATACGTAGGGGGCAAGCGTTGTCCGGATTTATTGGGCGTAAAGAGCTCGTAGGCGGCTTGGCAAGTCGGATGTGAAACCTCCAGGCTCAACCTGGAGTCGCCATTCGATACTGCCATGGCTAGAGTTTGGTAGGGGACCACGGAATTCCTGGTGTAGCGGTGAAATGCGCAGATATCAGGAGGAACACCAGCGGCGAAGGCGGTGGTCTGGGCCAATACTGACGCTGAGGAGCGAAAGCGTGGGGAGCGAACAGGATTAGATACCCTGGTAGTCCACGCCGTAAACGTTGGGCACTAGGTGTGGGGACCTATCGACGGTTTCTGTGCCGCAGCTAACGCATTAAGTGCCCCGCCTGGGGAGTACGGCCGCAAGGCTAAAACTCAAAGGAATTGACGGGGGCCCGCACAAGCGGCGGAGCATGTGGCTTAATTCGATGCAACGCGAAGAACCTTACCTGGGTTTGACATTTAGGGAAAAGCCGTAGAGATACGGTGTCCTTCGGGGTCCTAAACAGGTGGTGCATGGCTGTCGTCAGCTCGTGTCGTGAGATGTTGGGTTAAGTCCCGCAACGAGCGCAACCCTTATTCTATGTTGCCAGCGCGTAATGGCGGGGACTCGTAGGAGACTGCCGGGGTCAACTCGGAGGAAGGTGGGGACGACGTCAAGTCATCATGCCCCTTATATCCAGGGCTGCACACATGCTACAATGGCTGGTACAACGGGTCGCTAATCCGCGAGGAGGAGCTAATCCCCAAAGCCAGTCTCAGTTCGGATCGCAGTCTGCAACTCGACTGCGTGAAGTCGGAGTCGCTAGTAATCCCGGATCAGCAACGCCGGGGTGAATACGTTCCCGGGCCTTGTACACACCGCCCGTCACACCACGAAAGTCGGCAACACCCGAAGCCGGTGGCCCAACCTTTTAGGAGGGAGCCGTCGAAGGTGGGGTCGGTGATTGGGGTGAAGTCGTAACAAGGTAGCCGTACCGGAAGGTGCGGCTGGATCACCTCCTTTCTAAGGAGTCACTGTCTGGGTCATTCGACCCGGATACTCCTAGTCGATCACTGGCTATTCGCTGTCATCTTCACCCTGCCCCTGGCGGACCGCACATCTTCGGATGTCCCGTCCGTGAGGCCTGTGGGCTCTGGAGTTGTCAGTGGGCATCACTATTCCGTTTTGAGGGAGCGACCCTCGGTTCCTGCCCGTTGTGGGCAGCCCGGGGCGATTCCGCCCTCCGACGCGACGCCGATCCTCCGTATGAAGCGGACGGTCGGCCGCTCGCCCGCCCGTATCACGTCCATTCATCGGTCTGTTCTTTGATGTCTGGCGCCCGGTACGGGCGCTGTGCGCACCTTGAGAATTCCATAGCGAGCACGAGCATCTATGTTCTCCAAGTTATAAAGAGTCAACGGCGGATGCCTTGGCGCCTGAAGCCGAAGAAGGACGTGGGAGGCTGCGATAAGCCACGGGGAGCTGCCTACCAAGCGCGGATCCGTGGACGTCCGAATGGGGAAACCCGGCACCCGTCATGGGGTGTCACCCTGGTCTGAATGCATAGGACCAGCGGAGGGAACCGGGGGAATTGAAACATCTCAGTACCCCGAGGAGAGGAAAACAACAGTGACTCCCTGAGTAGCGGCGAGCGAAACGGGATGAGCCTAAACCGAGTTGGTGTTAAAGCCTGATGGCGTTGCCAATTCGGGGTTGTGGGAGCCGATAGAAGGTGCATCAGAACCTTCACGGAGTTACAAATCCAATTGTCTAGTGGAAGCATCCAGGAAAGATGCGCCGCAGAGGGTAACAGCCCCGTACACGAAAGACTTTGGACTCCGATCGGATTTCCCGAGTAGCGCCGGATCCGGGAAAGCCGGCGTGAATCTGCGAGGACCACCTCGTAAGGCTAAGTACTCACAGGCGACCGATAGTGAACTAGTACCGTGAGGGAAAGGTGAAAAGTACCCCGGGAGGGGAGTGAAATAGTACCTGAAACCGTTGACTTACAATCAGTCAGAGCGTCGTCGGCACTATGTGCCGGCCGTGATGGCGTGCCTTTTGAAGAATGAGCCAACGAGTTACGGTGTGTGGCGAGGTTAACCCGCGAGGGGGAGCCGAAGCGAAAGCGAGTCTTAATAGGGCGAATTAGTCGCATGCTGTAGACCCGAAGCCGAGTGAGCTAGCCATGGGCAGGCTGAAGCGGGGGTAAGACCCCGTGGAGGGCCGAACCCACCCTGGTTGAAAACAGGGGGGATGACCTGTGGTTAGGGGTGAAAGGCCAATCAAACTCGGTGATAGCTGGTTCTCCCCGAAATGCATTTAGGTGCAGCGTCGGGCGTTCAGCATCGGAGGTAGAGCACTGAATGGGCTAGGGGGCCTACAAGCTTACTGACCCCAATCAAACTCCGAATGCCGATGCTTTAGAGCCTGGCAGTGAGACTACGAGGGATGAGCTTCGTTAGTCGAGAGGGAAACAGCCCAGACCGCCAGCTAAGGCCCCTAATTTTTGACTAAGTGGAAAACGATGTGGGAACGCAAAGACAGCCAGGAGGTTGGCTCAGAAGCAGCCATCCTTAAAAGAGTGCGTAATAGCTCACTGGTCGAGTGGTCCTGCGCGGACAATGTAACGGGGCTCAAGTCAAAAGCCGAAGCTGCGGATTTCCATACCGCCCGAGCATCGGACATCCAGAGCAATGAATCACTTCGGTGGTTCGGCGCCGAGGATGCCGTATTGACGCTTGGGAGTCACGGTGTGGGAGTGGTAGGGGAGCGTCGATCCTGCTGAGAAGCGGCGGTGGAAACCGTTGTGGAGCGTGGTCGAGTGAGAATGTTGGTATGAGTAGCGAGAGAGGGGTGAGAAACCCCTCCGCCGTAAGCCCAAGGGTTCCTGGGGAAGGCTAATCCTCCCAGGGTAAGTCGGGAGCTAAGGCGAGGCCGAGAGGCGTAGTCGATGCACAACTGGTTGATATTCCAGTACTTCCGTGTCCGCGCCAATTCCAATACCGGTGTCCTAAGGGGCTGTCCTTCGGGGCGAACCGACCGACCCGGTGGCGGAAAGCGAAGGAGGGACGCAGGAGGGTAGGTGAGCCCAGGCGTTGGTTGTCCTGGGGTAAGCGTGTAGGAGGAGGTCCAGGCAAATCCGGACCTCATGAACTCTGAGACGCGATGCCGAGCCACACCAGGTGAAGTCACTAATCCCATGCTGCCGAGAAAAGCTTCTAGCGAGCTGGCACGGAACCCGTACCCCAAACCGACACAGGTGGGCGGGTAGAGAATACCAAGGCGATCGGGAGAACTGTGGTTAAGGAACTCGGCAAAATACCTCCGTAACTTCGGGAGAAGGAGGGCCTCACTAGGATGACGAACTTCGCGTTCCGAGTCTGAAGGGGCCGCAGAGAATAGGGGAAAGCGACTGTTTACTAAAAACACAGGAGCGTGCGAAGTCGAAAGACGATGTATACGCTCTGACGCCTGCCCGGTGCCGGAAGGTTACGGGGAAGGGTTAGCCCTCGGGCGAAGCTCTGAACCTAAGCCCCGGTAAACGGCGGCCGTAACTATAACGGTTTGTAAAAGGGCCGTTAGAAAACCCCGCTATATGCTGGAACATCCGAGTATCCGGTGGTACTCATCCACGTCACATCCTGTCTCTAGGGTGGCGTCGTGGGTAGTGAAAATCCATCCGGTGCGGACGATCAGCAGGAAACTGCCATTTGTTCTTGAGCTCGATCCCAACTGGATAGTTGGTTTCGTGGACGGGGAGGGTTGCTTCTCTGTTTCAGTTCATCGCAATTCGATGATGCGCCGACACGGAGGCTGGCAGCTCCAGCCGATATTCCAGATCTACCAGCATCAGGACGATCGAGAGGTTCTCGAAGCGATGGTTCCGCCCTTCGGCTGCGGGCGAGTTCGCCGAAAGACACGATGAGCAGCGTCTTGACCTTGGCGGTTGAAGAGCTTCGGGATCTGGAGCGGCAGTGCGTCCCGTTCTTCGAGAAGCATCCTCTCGTGGTGAAGGAGCAACGACTTCGCGAGCGTTCGCCGCCATCGTGCGGTCGATGCGACGGAAGGAGCACCTGACACGGTCTGGGTTCGAGCGTCTGGTGCGATCTTGCCTATGGCATGAATGCCAATGGCAAGCAGCGCTCCAGAAGCATTGAGCAAGTATTGGCAGGATCCTCAGAGACTGCACGCGGGGCTCTCCGATCGCGATCCGATCCATTCCCACTGGATGAGTCGATCGGAGATGAAGATATAGTCCGACCCTCATGGCGACATAGGGAGGCCGGCAGAAACGACCGGCCCGCTCAGATCAAGATGAAGTCGGATTGATTGAGTAGTAACAAAAGTGCCAAGGTAGCGAAATTCCTTGTCGGGTAAGTTCCGACCTGCACGAATGGCGTAACGACTTTCCTACTGTCTCAACCACAGACCCGGCGAAATTGAAGTACGAGTAAAGATGCTCGTTAGCTGCATCAGGACGGAAAGACCCCGTGGACCTTTACTACAGCTTGCTGTTGAGTTTTAGTACATATTGTGTAGGATAGGTGGGAGACTTTGAAGCGTTGGCGCTAGCCAGTGTGGAGTCAACCTTGAAATACCACCCTTTATGTGCCGGAACCCTAACCTCGGTCCGTTATCCGGATCAGGGACAGCGTCAGGTGGGTAGTTTGACTGGGGCGGTCGCCTCCTAAAACGTAACGGAGGCGCCCAAAGGTTCCCTCAGGCTGGTTGGCAATCAGCCGTCGAGTGCAATGGCACAAGGGAGCTTGACTGCGAGACCTACAAGTCGAGCAGGTGCGAAAGCAGGGCATAGTGATCCAGCGGTTGCTTGTGGAAGCGCCGTTGCTCAACGGATAAAAGGTACCCCGGGGATAACAGGCTCATCTTCCCCAAGAGTCCATATCGACGGGAAGGTTTGGCACCTCGATGTCGGCTCGTCGCATCCTGGGGCTGAAGCCGGTCCCAAGGGTTGGGCTGTTCGCCCATTAAAGCGGTACGCGAGCTGGGTTTAGAACGTCGTGAGACAGTTCGGTCCCTATCCGATGCAGCCGTAGGAGATTTGAGGAAGGCTATCCCTAGTACGAGAGGACCGGGATGGACGAAGCTCTCGTGTGTCAGTTGTCCTGCCAAGGGCACTGCTGATTTGCGACCTTCGGGTGGGATAAGCGCTGAAAGCATCTAAGCGCGAAGCTCGTTCCAAGATGAAATCTCCCACAGGGTTAACCTGGTAAGGCCCGTGGCCAGACGACCACGTTGATAGGCCGGAAGTGTACGTGCGGCAACGCATTCAGCTGACCGGTACTAATCGGCCGAGGGCTTGGGAACTTGCTCGTGCTCGCTATGGAACGCTCAGGGGTGACCGATGTCCGGTCACGTCGGGCTCGGACGTCCCCTTGGTGGGGGAGCGTCCTCGAGCCCCGGAGAGCGCACAGTTTCCGGTGGCCATGGCGGCGGAGAGACACCCGTTCCCATTCCGAACACGGCAGTTAAGCCCGCCAGCGCCGATGGTACTTGGGGGGTAGCCCCCTGGGAGAGTAGGACGCCGCCGGGATTTCTCCAGACGATGCCCCCGCCGATGCGGGGGCATCGTCGCGTTCGCGGTCCGTGGTTCCGGCCAGGGGTCCGAACCCGTCGATGTTCAGGCCGGGGCGATGTGATCGAGATTGACCGCACCCGAGTCGGATCTCTCGACGCTGAACACCAGGAGGTTGGGGCCGGGCGAACACCCTCTGCCACACTCCAGCCGATGTGCTGCACGGTGAGTGTGGCCTCGCCGACTGCCGGTTGCCGGGTCGAGCGCTGGACGGTCAGGCTCGAGGCCGCCGGTGGAGTTGGCGACCGGCACGGAGTCGGTGACGCCGGCCCGGTGCACCGACACTGCCACGGCCACGCTGCTCCCCTCGACATCGAGTCCGGTGACGTAGCCCATGCCGGTGTGGCCGCGGAACGTGTTCTCGAACCGGCCGATCCGCCCAGGCCCCGACCTCGGCCTGATACTGGGCCGGGCCGTGCGGCGCCACCGACAGAGGACCGAGGCGTGAGGTGCCAGGGCCACCTGGTAGTCGGCATCGATCCGAGGTCCTGTGGGCCCAGAGGTCGCGGACCTCGCCGGCCGGTGAGCCGAGCACGGAGCCGAAGTCGATCGACTTGGTCCGGGTGGCGGGGCCGTCTTGGCGGTTGAACAGGCCACCGCCCAGCTACCGTCGGGTAGTTGGCCGATCCCGCTCCGGGTCCCGGCTCGAGGGTCGAACTCGAACCGTGGCTGCTGTTGTAGACGGGCTTGCCGACCAGTCCGCCTTCCGCAGGGCAGACTTCGCGGTTCTGGAAGAGCGGCGGGTCGCCGATGGTTCGGCCCGGTCGCAGATGCGATCGGGGCTCCGCCATCGTGAACAGGTTGACGGCCGTCTGCCGCTCGGCGCTCGTTGGCGACGAGCTGCATGATCGCGGTCGCCGTCGAGGATCAGCTGTCCACGTCCTGACACGTCTCGACCGGTGAACCCGAGGAAGGGGTTGTTCCACTGCGACCAGTCGCTGCCATCCCTGGGTCCTCGCTCAGGTGATCCACGTCCCGAAACTGGCGTCGTTGTCGATGCGCGAGATCACCGTAGACGTTCCCCGGCCCCGTGGTCGAACAGGTTGGGCATCACCAGGCTGAGCTGCATGTCGCCGCGCCTCTCGCATCCAGACAGGCTGCAGATAGGAGTCACGGCCGTGGCCACCCCACGGTCCCTCGCTTTGTCGAATCCCACCTCGTACCAGGCCAGAAAATCCATCCGGAGAACACCGCACCGAGCTGGCGAAGTAGGCGACGTAGCCCTTCACGTACTCCTCGCGCCGTCTCAGGGTGTCCACCCACTGAGAGCCCGCCTCCGTCGAGTAGTCGCCGGGTTGACGATGTCGCCACCTTGACGTCAGACCGACCGATGACGTCACCGACGGTTGGTGACCGCAGATCGGTGGCCCACAAGGGATCCAGTAGACGCCTGAATCCGGCGTGGGCCCGCGGATCGTACGCCCGACGCGTCGACCGGCTGAGCGGGCCCGCTCAACCGCGCTCGGGTCGGTGTCGCTGCCGATCGCCGCGGTCACGCCCCCCCGAAGCCCGACGACAGCGTCGGTTTGTCCGGTGCGACCGCTCGGCCGAAGGCGACGGCCGGTGACGGGTCGAGGACGACGGGGCGGTGTCTCAACGTCAGGCGCTTGAGGCGGAGGGCCGGTCGTTCGACGGCCACGCAGGAGATGGCGGCGATGGCCAGGGTGACCACCACGGTGAGGAGGGTGAAGGGCAGGTAACCCCAGCGGTAGACGTGCCACACGGCCAGGACCTGAGCCACGATGAACCCGTAGATGTAGGTGCCGTAGGAGATGTCGTATTTCGAGCCGATGGTCTTGCCCGGGAGGTGGATCGAGGCCCAGAGGCACAGGTAGGCGAGCGGTGGACCGGCCAGCACCTCGGGATTCCTCAGAAAGGTACCGCCCACGAAGAGGGCGGCGGCGGCGAGGAAGAGGGCTCTGCTGTCGGGAACGACATCCCGGTAGAGCCACAGCACGACACCGGCGAAGAAGATGGGCACGAACCGGATGAGGTTGTAGCTGGGCTTGTCCTCGAAGGTCGGAATGCCGACGGCCGCGGCGCCGACGGCCACCGCCATAGAGGATCCCCAGAACACGAGGACCAACGCTCGGCGACGGATGATGGTCGTGGCCGCCAGGAATGCGACCATCAAATAGCAGTAGAACTCATAGAACAGGGTCCACAGGGAGCCGTCCCAGGCGCTCGGGTACGGGACGTGGCGAGGTGTGCCGGCGATGCCGTAGGTGTGCATGCGGAGGAACCAGTTGACCACCACGTAGTGGATCGGGCCCGCGGGAGCCGACCAGTAGGAGCTCAGCGACCGGCCCTCTGCCACCCATCCGATCGGAGCGACCAGGAGGGCGGTGACCAGCAGACACACCCAGAAGGCGGGAAAGATCCGCAGGAAGCGCTGCCAAAGATAACGAAGTGCGCCGTTCCTCGTGGCGGACGCGGCGATGAGGAATCCTGAAACGGCAAAGAAGGCATCGAC
Source organism: uncultured Acidimicrobiaceae bacterium (assembly GCA_963837805.1). Classification (GTDB taxonomy): domain Bacteria; phylum Actinomycetota; class Acidimicrobiia; order Acidimicrobiales; family RAAP-2; genus Bog-756. Next base: position 54,933 of record CAWIOU010000005.1, on the reverse strand, counting down.
GGCGATGTCGCCGAGCGTCCCATGTCCCCACAAGGTCTCCGAGCGATAGCCACCGAGGACGATCGAATGGGAAACGATCACCAGCAATGCGAAGCAGAGCCGCAGGAAGTTCAGCGCGTTCCGCCCGGGATCAAACCTCTCGCCGATCGGAGCGGCCGCCATGGACAGTCATGATGAAGGAAACGTGTCTCCAGGTCAACCGCCGATTCGCGGGACGACAAGTCCGTCGCCGGACATTCCCGGGGCCGAGCGGCGCCAGGGTCGGGTCGTGCGTCGAACGCGCCGGTGAACGGCCCGTGCCCGTCACTTCGCATCTTTTGCTCAACCCACGCGGCGCGGTTGCCGATGCTACGGGTACGGCTCGCAGGGGCAGGGTGGAGGCACGTGAAGCGCATCAGCGCAAAGGTTGTGTGGACGACTGCCGCGTGTGCCGTTGCCGCCCTGGTGTCCCTGACGATCGTTCCCGCCGGAGGACAGACCGGCTCACCGTGGCTCAAGCCCGACGGTCAGTTCTTGAGTGGGAACTCGAAGTCCAACTGTGCCTATCCCGATGACAGCCTGGGCGCTCTGGCCAAGTTGGAGGCGGCCACCGGGACGACGTTCAACTGTGTCCTCCTCTACAACAGCACCAATCCGACCTGGTCCGATTGGACCAACGTGTGGTGGGCGAGCCGGCAACGGCCGGATACCGACTGGATGGCCTGGAAGCGGGCGGTGCCCGGGCGCCGGATCATCATCACCCAGTCCATGGTCCCCGACAACGCCCCCTCCGACTGGCGGGAGCTCGGCGCCGCCGGCCACTACGACCAGTACGCCACCCAGCTGGCCACCAACCTGGTCCGGGAGGGACTGGGCGACTCGGTGATCCGATTGGGTGCCGAGGCCAACGACAACAACGATCCCCAGAGCGACCTCGGGACGGATCCGTCCCAGTACGGGGACTGGGCCCGGTACTGGGCCCACATCGCCCAGGCGATGAAAGCGGTGCCCGGAGCCCATTTCCTCTTCGACTGGACGGTCAACCAGCACGTCGAGCCGGTTCCCCTCGACCAGTGGTACCCGGGCGACACGGCCGTCGACATCGTCGGGATCGACGCCTACGACTCCGGTGTCAGCCCGTCCCGCCTCACACCCGAGGAGCGCTGGAAGAAGCTCAGCAACGAATCCGACGGCCTCAACGCCGTGGCCGCCTTCGCCCAGGAACACGGCAAGCCGATGAGCATCCCCGAGTGGGGCCTGGCCCCGCCTTCCCAAGGGGGTGCCGGTGACGACCCGACCTATGTCGCCGGCCTGGCCTCGATCATCAGCAACCACGACGTCATCTACAACTCGATCTTCTACAATCCCGCGGTCTCAGCGGTCATTCCCCTGACCGACACACCACTGTCCCTGGCCACCTACCGCCAGGATGTCGATCCGACCCAACTGTTGTTCACCAGCGACCGGGGGGCGGTGACCGCCGTGAGCACCACCGGGGCCCGCATGGTGGTGCCTCCGCTCCCCGCCCTCAACCGCCCCGTCGTGGGAATGGCCGCCGCTCCGGAGGGGGATAGCTACTGGCTGGTGGCCGCCGACGGCGGCATCTTCGCCTACGGCGATGCCAGGTTCTACGGGTCGACCGGCAACCTGCAGCTCAACAAGCCCATCGTGGGCATGGCCGCCACCCCCGACGGCGGTGGCTACTGGCTGGTGGCCGCCGACGGCGGCATCTTCGCCTACGGCGATGCCGGGTTCTACGGGTCGACCGGCAACCTGCAGCTCAACAAGCCCATCGTGGGCATGGCCGCCACCCCCGACGGCGGTGGCTACTGGCTGGTGGCCGCCGACGGCGGCATCTTCGCCTACGGCGATGCCGGGTTCTACGGGTCGACCGGCAACCTGCAGCTCAACAAGCCCATCGTGGGCATGGCCGCCACCCCCGACGGCGGTGGCTACTGGCTGGTGGCCGCCGACGGTGGGATCTTCGCCTACGGCGATGCTCAGTTCTACGGGTCGCAGGTGCCGGGTACCGCGGTATCGCTCTTGGTCGGACCGTCAGGTGCCGGATACTGGATTGTCGGGAGCGACGGGAGCGCCCGGCCCTTCGGTGACGCATGGGCGGTTGCCCCGGCCGCGTCGATCGTCGTCGGCGCCTCGCTTCCATAAGCATCCCGGTGGGGAGAACGGGGACACCCGAACCTGCGGCCGTCCACTCGTTGTTTTGTTTTGTTTCGTCACCTCGGTCCATCTCATTGCCTCTGAATGTTGTTTGCCGCCGGATCGGGATGAATCTTGCCGAAACCACCTTGACGCCCCCGTCGTTCCGAAGTAATACTCAAGCGCAGAGAGTAGTGAGCTAACCGCTCACAGTGGTTAGCAATCTCCGTCGGCGTCATGTGGCGGATCCAGGCAGTGTCGAACCGGCGTCCGTCGCTGAAGCGAACGGAACTCCGGATCGGGCGAGATGAATAACGACGGTCGGGTTCCCAAGCGCTCCCGGCTCTACAGCGAGGGGCAGCAGATGGCGAAATCGGTCGGGAGCTTCATTCGGCGCAGGCGCAAAACGGGAGGGTCATCTCTCGGGCTTGCGGATTCGGCCCGCTGGATGCAGCCAATGGGGCGGTGATTCGGTGATCAGCTCTGACGGGATCCTGCGGGTCGGGCCGCCCGACATGACCGGGGCCGAGGACTACTCGCTTTCGGTGGTGATGCCCGCCCACAATGAAGAGCGCACGATCGAACGGGCCGTGGCCGAGATTCTCGAGATGAAGCTCGGCCACCGATTCGAACTGATCGTGGTGGATGACGGTAGTTCGGACCGGACCCCCGAACTGCTCCAGAAGATCGATGATCCGCGTGTCTGTCTTCGTCGTCACGATGCCAACCTGGGCAAGGGTGCGGCAGTACTGAATGGCGCCACCTCGGCGACCGGGAGCCACATGGTCGTGTTCGACGCCGACCATGAATATCGGGCGTGTGACCTGGTTCGAATGTTCGAACCCATTGTCGAAGGACGGGCCGAGGTCGTGTTCGGCACCCGGGTGTTCGGTATCAACACCCTGTTCCCATCGTTCAGCTACGCCTTGGGTAACCGGGCAACGACGTTTGCCGCCAATGTGCTGTTCGGGGCCTACCTCACCGATCTTCACACCTGCCTCAAGATGTTCCCGCTGCCCCTGTTCCGTCAATTGCATTTGAAACACGTTGGATTCGGACTCGACTCGGAGATAACCGGAGAACTTCTCCGTCGGGGATTTCGGCCCTTTGAGGTCCCCGTCTCCTACGTCGGTCGGTCGCACGCGGAGGGAAAGCAGATCACCTGGCGCGACGGATTCGATTGCCTCGCTGTGCTCGGCCGGGTGCGAATGCGTGGTCGCATCCGGCCGACGCCGTCGACGGCGACCCCTCCGGTCAGCCAGGGAGTGCTCGAAACAGAACCGATCGGAGCGACGGAACCAGTCGAACGCAATCCGGCCCATGATAATTCCGGCCTGACTCTGAGCGGCTCCATCATTCCCCGCGCTCCCCGCTCCCGGAACTGGGACCGGACCTCGGTGGCTGCCACTCCGATGGCGATCGATTCTGCCGACCACGGCAAGCCCCGGCGCTGGACACCTGAGTCGAACTGAATCATCTCCGTCCGTGACGATCAGCTCATTGGAGCCGTGATGCCTCTATGAATGGACCCGGCCGATCCACCGAACCCGACGTGTCGTTCGTCGTCATCGCCTACAACGAGGAGGCCAACATTGTCCGCTGCCTTACATCGATCACTTCACAGGTCGGTGACGCATCGTTCGACGTCGTGGTGGTGGACGACGGATCCTCGGACGCCACTCCCTCGTTGGTGGCCAAGCTGGCCACCGAGAGGCCCGAGATCGGGCTGATCGAGCATCCCCGAAACCGTGGCCGCGGTGCGGCGCGCCACACCGGCATCAGCGCCGCTCGCGGCGGATTGATCGCCATGGTGGATGCAGACATCGTGCTGCCCGAACACTGGTTGGAGGAGAGCCGGACGGCTATGGAGATCCACGGCGCCGATGCGGTGGGAGGAATCGCCGTACCCGATGGTGATGTCAGTTATGTCTGCAGTCGATTCGCCCTCCGCCCCCGGCCGGTACCCCCCACTATTCCGGTGAGCGGGAACAACGGCCTCTACAAGCGCCGGGTATTCGACTCGGTGCGGGTCGACCCGTCGCTGACCGAGGGTGAGGACGTGGCCCTCAACCGGTCGATGGAGGAGTCCGGACTCAGCAGCCGCACTCTGGCCGGACTGATCGTGGAGCATCGGGAGGCGAAGGGCTTCGTTGACTCGCTGCGTTGGTTGTACAAGAGCGGTCGGGGGGCGTCGCGCCAATTGGCCCGCTACCGGCAGGTCAGGCTGCCCGACCTGGTCCTCGCCGGCCAGTTCAGTGCCGTGTTCCTCGGCATGACGGCGTCACGACGGGGCCTCGACCGGCGGCTGGCCTGGTCCGCTCCCTGTGCCTATCTCCTCGCCGCTTCCGGATTCCATATGGCGCGAAAGTTCGAAATCAAGGGCGAGGTCGGACGCTTCGCTCTGGCCACAGTGACCAACACCGCCTTCCTCGGTGCCTACCTGGTTGGCCGGGTGACAGGCATCCCGACATCGTTGAGTCCTTCTTCCGGCCGGGGGACGGTTGCATGAGGAAGGGGCGAAGTCCGATCAGGTCGGCGCCAGTGGAGAAGCCATTGGTACGACCTCTGCGGGTGGCGGTCGTGACCGATGGCCTCTATCCCTATTTCAAGGGCGGGAAGGAGGTTCGCTTCCACCAGTTGCTCCGACGCCTCGCCGGTCCGGATGTGGAGATCGACGTCTTCACCATGCACTGGTGGGACGGCCCCCGGGATCGCCGCGAGGACGGCGTCTCGCTGCACGCCATCTGCCGGAAATGGGGCATGTATGCCGGCGAGCGCCGATCGTTGATCCAGGCGCTCATGTTCGCCCTCGCCTGCACTCGGCTCCTCACCGTGGAGGCCGACATCATCGATGCGGACCACATGCCCTACCTCCAACTGGTGCCCTTGAAGGTCATCTCTCGGCTTCGGGGTATTCCCCTGGTCGTCACCTGGCACGAGTGGTGGGGGGAGACCTACTGGCGGTCCTATCTGGGGCGTGCCGGCCAGATGGCCGCGCACCTCGAGCGCTTCGTGGTGTCACTGGCCGACCGACTCATCGTCCCCACGGAACAGACAGCGGCGAGTATGACGGCAGCCGGTGTCGATCGGGACACGATCGCCGTCCTGCCGTCGGGAATCGACGTCGACGCCATCGGATTGGTCGGTCCCGCTCCGCGTTGTTACGACATCGTCTTTGTCGGTCGCCTGCTGCCCCACAAGGGTGCGGACATGCTGATCGAGGCGCTCGGGAGATTGGCGGAAGACAGCCATCGCCGCTTCAGCTGTGCCATCGTAGGAGAAGGGCCGGAGAAACCGCACCTGGTCGAGCTCGTGAACCGGCTCGGGCTGGGTACTGATGTCGAGTTCCTCGGACGACTCGAGTCTCAAGACTCGGTCTTCGCTCTCATCAAGAGCGCCACGGTCTTTGCCCTGCCGACGACCCGCGAGGGATTCGGAATCGCGGTGGCCGAGGCGCTGGCCTGCGGGACCCAGGTGGTCACCACCGATCACGACGGCAACCAGGCTCGGCATCTGGTCGAGGATGGTGTGACCGGCTACCTGTGTGGACCGACCGCCCGTTCGCTGGCCGACGCCCTCGAAAGGGCTCTCTCCTGTCCACTGCCCACCGAGCAGGTTCGTGGCCGGGCCATGCCCGGGTGGCAGTCGTTGGCCGACGATCTCGGTGCCATCTATGTCTCGTTGGTGCCGGCGTGACCGGTCGGCCCGACATGTCCGTCGTCGTGTGCAGCTACAACCGGGCCGACCGGCTCGGCGCTACCCTCGACGCGCTCGGGCGTCAGACGATCCGTGACCGTCTCGAGGTGCTGATCGTCGACGACGGCTCGATACCCACCATCGACGAAGCAGAGGTGGCCCGAAGCGGAGCCAGGTTGCTTCGCCATTCGGCCAACCAGGGGCCCGCGGCGGCCCGCAATACCGGAGCGGCTGCCAGCCGTGCACCTGTCGTGGCCTTCACTGATGACGACTGCCGCCCTGCGCCGGAGTGGGCCGGTTCGCTCCTCTCCGCCTACCGCGATCCGAACGTCGTGGCCGCAGGTGGTCCGGTCGTCGGGTCGAGCCGAGCCCGGTGCCTCGAGCGTTACTCCCTCTGCAAGCAGCCGTTTGGCCCGCTCGAGGCGACGCTGGGTCGCAGTTCGTCCCTGCTGTACCGATTCTGGCTCTACGCCCGGGAGAACATCGCTCCCCAGGAGCGTACCGGTGTCCGCGACGCCTACCTTCTTGCCGGAGCCAATCTCTCCTTCAGACGCGAGATCTTCGACGCCCTCGGTGGCTTCGACTCCGGGATCCGCGCCGGGGAGGACGGCGACATCTGCTACCGCGTCCACCAGGCCTTTCCGAGGTCGTCGATTCGCCTGATGCCCGATGCGGTGGTCGAGCACGACTACGACGTCCGCCTGCTCGACGTCCTGCGGCGGGCCAAGGGATACGGGGAAGGCAACGCCCGAAATCATGCCAAACACGATCGCTGGGGCCCGACGATCTATCCGGCGCCCATCCTGTGGATGGCCGCACTGCTGCTCGGTCCGACGCGCCGCCGCTGGTCGTTGCCGACACTCGCCCTCCCACTGCTCTTCTCACCCCGGTGGTTCGTCCGCGCCTTCCGATCCCGGTCGGCCGAACCACTGACCTACGCGTACGTGCAGATTCTCCAAGAGGGCGCATCCAACCTGGGCTTCGCATCCGGATGGTTGCGGGCCCGTCGTCATATGGCCTCCGGAGGTGGGCAATCATGAAGATCTCGATCATCGTCATATCCAAGGATGAGGAAAAGCTGGCCGATACCCTCGCGTCCCTGGCGGTGCACATCGGCAGTGATGAGATACGGGATCATCACGATGTCGAGGTAATGGTCGTTGATGCGTCGCAGGGACGCCTCGCCCACGTGGCCAGTGCCAATCCCTCGGTGAGGTGGATCGATTTCACCCCACCGGCCGGAGTGCGTGTATCGATTCCCCATCAGCGCAATGCTGGAGTCCATGCCGCGCTGGGAGAGATCATCGTCTTCACCGATGCCGGGTGCATCCCGAGCAAGGGCTGGCTGGCCCGCTTGGTCACACCGATGGTGGCAGAGGGCGAATCCGTCACCTGTGGGCCGATGTCGAAGGGCGACAGCGTCTACTCGCCCGAGCGAGGTGCGCCGGTGCCGCGCTACGTGGAGGAGGCACCTACGGCCAATCTGGCCTTCAAGCGTGAACTCATCGAGGCGGTGGGCGGATTCGACGAGAAGTTCGAATACGGGTCGGACGTCGACTTCACCTGGAGACTGGTCAATCACGGCATCAGGATCCGCTATGTGGCCGACGCCGTGGTGGATCATGACTGGGGGACGTTCCGCCGACAGCTCAAGCGGTCGCGGCAGTACGGACAAGCCCGTATCCGGCTTTACCGAAAGCACCGCTACCGGCAGCGCACCCTCCTGACCCACGATCCGGTCCCGGTCCTCTACCCGCTGTACATCGTCGGGTTGCCGTTGGCGTTGCGCTACCGCAGCTATCTGCTCCTGATCGCCGTACCCCTGTGGCGGGCGAGAAAGCGTCCCTACCCGTTCCGGGTGGTCGCCTGCCACTTTGCCGAGGGCATCGGCGGCCTGCGGGAGCTCACGGCCATTGCCCGTGGAGCCGACAAGTGAAGGTGGCGGCTCTTCCCAGGGATGCGAACCCCTATCAAGAGCTGCTCCACGCCGAACTTCGCCGACAAGGCGTCGACGTCTCCTACCTCGATGGTCCCACCGGCTCCCAGACGCTCAATCTCCTGGTCCGACCGGTGCAGCTGGTGTGGCGTCGGCTGCGTGGGACCCAGGTGCTGCACATCCACTGGGTCTACGACTTCGTGCCCACGTGGGCAACGTCGAGCGCCTGGGGCCGGCGGGTGGCCCAGGCGTGGTTCAACGGCTGTCTCTGGGTGGCCCACCGGGCGCGCCTCCGGGTCGTCTGGACCGCACACAATGTCCTGCCCCACGAACAGGTCTTCGCCGACGACCTGGCCGCCCGGAGGTCCCTGGCCCGAACGGCTTCGGTGGTACTCGTTCACTCCCACGCCACCGCGTCCGCCGTCCGGGAGTTCGGCGCCCGAAGCGTCGCCGTCGGACCCCAGGGGTCCTACACCGACCGATACCGCGACCCGCCGAGCCGGGAAGCAGCCAGGGCGCGTCTCGGGCTGCCGTCGGACTCGCTGGTCATCGCCCATGTGGGAGCCCTGCGGCCGTACAAGGGGACCCATCGCCTACTCGCCCAGGCCGGTTCGTGCCCCGCGGGTCCGTGGTACCTGGTTGCCGGGGCCTGTCCCGATCCCGGCTATCGGGAACGGTTGGAGGAACTCGCCCGCACGGCGGGTCCGCAGGTGCGGCTTCGGATCGGGTGGATGTCCGAGAGCGAGCTGGGCGACCATCTGGCCGCCGCCGACATCGCCGTGTTCCCCTTCACCGCCGTCGCCAACAGCGGCTCGGTGCTGCTGGCCCTCGGAGCGGGACTTCCCATCGTGGTGCCTGCCATCCCCGAGTTTGCCGAGCTGCCCGACGGGGCAACGATGCGATTCGTCAACACCGATGCGGGTCTGGCTGAGGCGCTCGATCGGGCCGACCGTCTCAGCTCGGGCCAGCTGGAGGAGATGACCGACTGCGCCGCCCGGTTCGCCGGCCAACAGACCTGGCACGCGGTGGCCACAGCCGCCCGCGCCGCCTATGAGGTGGCGGTAGACGAGCGGTGGGCACCGTGGCCGTCGATGACTGCCGCCGAGACGGTGCCGTGAATGTCGCGGCTGCGGACAAGCCGGCACCGACACGGACTCTGCCGCACCGATGGGGTGCACTGGTAGTCGCGCTCGCCCTCCTGGTCGGCGGCGGGGTGCTCATCCAGGCCGGAGGTCCCGTCCTACGCGACCTCGGAATGGTTGCCGGTCCCCAACGCTACGTTGCCCTGTCGCTGCCGGACCCGACGGCCCTCCCGGTCCAAGTGGAAGCCGGCGCCCCGATCTCGTTCGTCTTCACCATCTCCAACTCCACGGCTGCCGTCATCCGACAACCGTGGATCGCTGAGCTCTCCGGCCCCGGACTTCCCAGTCAGAAGATGGACCACGGCTCGGCCACGGTGCGGCCGGGAGCCACGGTCACGATTCCCGTCCGTTTCCCGATGCCCCCCTTCCTTGCCACTGCCACCGTCAGGATCAGCGCACCCGGACAGGATCTGGCGCCGTTGGAATTCCACGTGACTCCGGCTCCGGACGGTGGCGGCCGATGAGCGCGCCATCCATCACCATGCCACCGGCGATCGAACCACCGACGGCCATGGTGCTTCCGCACCCGGATACGGACAGACCCATGCCACCCTCGGCATCTCCGGCCCGGCCACTGCCTACGGTGGGAGCGACGGCGGGGCTGTTGGTTGTGCTCGATGTGGCCATCGTGTCCAGCCATCTGTTTCTGGCCAGCAGACTCTGCGCCCTGGTACTGGTCATCCTCCTCCCGGGCGCCACCATTGTCGGAGCACTTCGGGTCGATCTCGAGAGCCGGGTGTCCCAGTTCGCACTCGTCGTCGGGACCGGCCTGGCCACACTGATGGGATGGGCGCTGGTGGCCAGCGCACTGCTGCCGCACCTCGGAGTCCCGCGTCCGCTGGAGACGGTGCCCCTCGCCGTCGCCATCAATGCCATTGTCATTGCCGCTGCCTTGGCCTGCCCGAGGGGCGGCGATCCGGTGTTGTCGCTCGTCGAATGCCACTGGTCGCGCTCGTCGACCGTCCTGGCCCTCGGGTGCATCATCCTTCCGTTGGCAGGAATAGCCGGCATCGAACGCCTGAACGCCGGCCGGGGTGGGGCGTTGGTCCTGGTCGTGGTCCTGGCCACTCTGGTGTTGCTCGGTGCGGCCCTGTGGCAGGCGGGGGTCTGGTCCGACAGCCGCGTCCAGATGATGGTGTTCAGCGCCGGGCTGACCCTGGTCTACCTCTACACCTACCGGAGCAACCACCTCTTCGGTTCCGATATTCAGCGGGAGTTCCAGCGCTTCTCGGCCACCGTCGGTGCGGGCCGTTGGATGCCGCCGACCAACGGCGACCCCTACGCCGCCATGCTCAGCATCACCGCACTACCGGCGGTTCTGGTCAAGACAACCGCCATATCCGGCACCTATCTGTTCAAGGGGTTCTATCCGCTCCTCTTGGCTGCGGTTCCCCCATTGACCTACGGATTCGCCCGTCGATGGGTTCCGGCCCGCCCGGCGATGATCGCCACCGTCTACTTGATCGTACTCAGCCAGTTCGCCCAGCAACTGAGCTCCATCGCCCGCCAGGAAGTGGCACTGTTCTATTTCGCGCTCCTCTTCGTGGTCCTGTTCGATGGACGCATCCGGCCTCGGAAGCGCACGCTGGTGGCGATTGCCATCCTTGGGGCAACGGTCGTGTCCCATTACACGACGTCGTACATCACGGTCATCGTGCTCGCTGTCACCTGGGTGGTGTTCGGCATCTTCCGGCTGCTCAGGCGCCTCCTGGCCGGGAGCCGGCCGCACCGGGCCGTCATCAACCTGCCGCTCGTGCTGAGCGGCATCGTCATGATCCTGCTCTGGGACGTGGCCATTACCGCGTCCACCGGGAACGCATCGTTGTTCGTGGCATCGTTCGAGCAGCAGGGCCCGAATCTTCTCCCGAGTTTCGGTGGCTCGTTCCTCCACCGTTGGCTCGATGGCAACGTTGCCCAGGTCACCAGCCCGTCCAACTTCTACCGCCTGGCCAAGCACGTGAGCCTCGCGTCACAGCCGTGGCTGAACCGCTACCCCGCAGCACTCACCGCCAAGTACCCGGCGGCCCCTGCCCCCGTACAACCGCGGGACGGTCTCGGTCACGGCGCCCTGCTCAACGGAATCACCCAGGCGAGCACGGCCATGGCGGAGCTCTTCCTCGTCATCGTGGTGGTGGGCACCGCAGTGGCGCTGGTCCGCCGCCGGCGCTCTCCAGTGCCGTTCGCGGTGTTCTACAGCCGGACCCGGGCTCAGATCCAAGCCAGCATGCGGCGCTTCAGTTCCGGGGTGCCCCTCGAGGTGGCGGTGCTGGAACTGGCGGTCCTCGGATTTCTGGCGCTGATCCGGGTGAGCGGAACACTGGCCGTCTTCTACAACCAGTCGCGCGCGCAGATCCAGGCCGGCATCGTCCTGAGCGTCGGCTTTGCCGTGGCCATGAAGTGGCTCATCGGTCGGATCGGTGCCTTGGCCACCGTCGGGGCAGCCGTCGGCCTGCTCGTGGTGGGCGTCTACTCGACCGGGCTGGCCAACCAGATCGGGAACGGCGGCGCCGTGCTCTTTCAGAACTCCGGCCCCGGATACAACGCCTTCTACATGACGGATCAGGAAGTGGCCGCCTCCAAATGGTTGGTGGCGACGGCGGGGCCACGAGCGCTCATCTGGACCGACGAGTACGGACAACTCCGTATCTGGGCCGGAACCGGATACACCGGAGGTCCGCTCATCGACCTCACCCCGGCCACCATCGATCGGGGGGCCTGGGTGTTGGCCACCGGGTACAACATCGCCGGGTGGACATACGGCACGGAGGACAACAAGACCTCCACCTACCGGTTCCCGAACACATTCCTGTCGAATGTGAAGAGCGTTGTGTACTCGAGTCCGGGAGCGAGGGTCTATCGGTGAAGGGTCGGACCGGCAGAAGCGACGAACGTCGAGGGAGCACACGGTGAAGCGAACCACGTGGATGTTGGCGATCGCCGTCGCCGCCTGCCTTCTGCTCGGAGCCGGCCTGTGGCTCAAGCCCGACGGTCAGTTCTTGAGTGGGAACTCGAAGTCCAACTGTGCCTATCCCGATGACAGCCTGGGCGCTCTGGCCAAGTTGGAGGCGGCCACCGGGACGACGTTCAACTGTGTCCTCCTCTACAACAGCACCAATCCGACCTGGTCCGATTGGACCAACGTGTGGTGGGCGAGCCGGCAACGGCCGGATACCGACTGGATGGCCTGGAAGCGGGCGGTGCCCGGGCGCCGGATCATCATCACCCAGTCCATGGTCCCCGACAACGCCCCCTCCGACTGGCGGGAGCTCGGCGCCGCCGGCCACTACGACCAGTACGCCACCCAGCTGGCCACCAACCTGGTCCGGGAGGGACTGGGCGACTCGGTGATCCGATTGGGTGCCGAGGCCAACGACAACAACGATCCCCAGAGCGACCTCGGGACGGATCCGTCCCAGTACGGGGACTGGGCCCGGTACTGGGCCCACATCGCCCAGGCGATGAAAGCGGTGCCCGGAGCCCATTTCCTCTTCGACTGGACGGTCAACCAGCACGTCGAGCCGGTTCCCCTCGACCAGTGGTACCCGGGCGACACGGCCGTCGACATCGTCGGGATCGACGCCTACGACTCCGGTGTCAGCCCGTCCCGCCTCACACCCGAGGAGCGCTGGAAGAAGCTCAGCAACGAATCCGACGGCCTCAACGCCGTGGCCGCCTTCGCCCAGGAACACGGCAAGCCGATGAGCATCCCCGAGTGGGGCCTGGCCCCGCCTTCCCAAGGGGGTGCCGGTGACGACCCGACCTATGTCGCCGGCCTGGCCTCGATCATCAGCAACCACGACGTCATCTACAACTCGATCTTCTACAATCCCGCGGTCTCAGCGGTCATTCCCCTGACCGACACCCCACTGTCCCTGGCCACCTACCGCCAGGATGTCGGGCCGCGAGGTGGGCCATGAGCGGATCCCTGGCCACCATCATCGTCACCCACAATTGTGCCGACACGATGGCCGAATGTCTCCGGTCTCTCGAGGAATCGAGCGCTCCGTCCTCAGTGTTCGTGATCGACAACGCGTCCTCCGACGGCACCGTGCCGCTGGTGCGATCGGTGGCTCCCGACGCCACGGTGTTGGAACAGGCCGAGAACCTCGGCTTCGCCGGTGGCTGCAATCTCGGTATTGACGCGGCGCAGGCCATTCATCCGGACTATCTCTTCTTTCTCAATCCCGATGCTTCCGTCGACTCCGGGTGCATCGAGTCCTTGCTCGGGGCCATGGATGCCGACCCGGAACTGGCGGTCGTCAGCCCGGTCATCGTCAGCGGCTCATCCGGTGACATCTGGTACGCAGGAGCCGAACTGGACCTCACCCATGGCCACTTCGACCACGTCGGCGGGGACGGGTCCGACTTGAAACGGGCGACTGGAGTCACCCGCACGGGTCGGCCGACCGGCTGCGCAATGCTGGTGCGGCGGGCGGTCGTGGACGAGGTGGGCTACATGGATCCGTCGTACTTCCTGTATTGGGAGGAGACCGAGTGGACGCTGCGCTTCAAGGATGCCGGCCATCACGTCGGACTCGTCCTCCAGGCGAGAGCCACCCATTTCATCAGCGCCACGACAGGAGGGTGGGGCTCGAAGATCTACGAGTACTACTTCCTACGGAACCGCCTCCGACTTTTCAAGGAGAAGACAGGCCGTACCCGTCTCGATCTCACGTGGACCAGTCTGCGGGAGTCGGCCTGGAGAGTGAAGCGGTCACTCAAGGACAGGGGATATCGCGCCGCCCTCGGAACCTCTCGCGCCCTTGCGCTGGCCTACGTCGACTTCTGGCAGGGAAGGTCTGGCCGCTGTGACCGCCTCTGACCACACACCGGCTGTTCAGTTCCCCCGGGTGTCGGTGCCCCTGCGTCGGCGGGTGGCGGCAGGGCAGAGTGGTACCCCAGCCGACTCGGATCCCGCCGGGCATGGGACCGGTTCCGATGCGCCGGTGGCACCCGACGTCTATCGCCGTCGCGTCCTGATCTCCACGACGTCGGTGCTCTCGAGCAATCTTCTCGTGGCCCTGCTCGGGACGATCTCCCTGAGGCTGATGACGACAAGGCTCGGACCGTCCCAGTACGGGGACTTCGTCGCCTCCATTTCATTCGTCGCCTCGGCCATGCTCCTCGCCGACCTCGGGGTCAACGCCATCACCGGACGCGAGATCGCCAAGAGGCCAGACCGTGCAGCATCGATCCTCGGTCACAACCTCGGACTCCGACTCACGCTCAGCGTCGTGTTCGTGCCGATCGTGTCGTTTCTCGGATTCCTCGCCTACTCGGACTCGAACGCCAACCTGCGGTACTGCGTCGTCATCGCCGCCTGCGCGGTTCCGTTCGATGCGCTTCGAAGCGTCTGCCTCGGGTATTTCGTGGCTGGCGTCCGGAACCACGTGACCGCCGTGATCAGCCTGGTGCAACAGGTCCTCTTTGTGGGATTGATCATGGTCGCCCTCTGGCTGGGATGGGACGTTATCGCCTGCGTCTATGCATATCTGGTGGCCACGGCCATCACCGGAGTGATGACGTTCATGGTCACCCGCCGAAATGTTCGATTTGGTCCGAGGTTCAACCTCAAACGTTGGCGGACGATTGTTGCCCAGTCCTTCAGCATCGGCATCATACAGATCGTCAACCTCCTCTACCTGAAGGCCGATCTGATCATCTTGAGCATCATGTCGACCTCCAGCAATGTCGGAATCTACGGAGTCGCCTACGCCGTCATCAATTTCTTCCTCCTCGTCCCCAGTATCTTCATGACGAGTCTCCTGCCGGCGATGACCACGGCCACCGAAACCAACTTGGGCAAGATCGTCGACCGGGCCATCCGCTACCTCGCCGCTGCCGGTGTCCTGGTGGCCACGGGAACCCTCTGTTTCGGATCGCAAGTGGTCCGGGTCCTGGCCGGCGAGAAGTTTGCCGCCGCTGCGGTGCCACTCTCGATCCTGGCCGTATCCTGCGTGTTCTCCTATCTGAACGCAGCCCTCGGATTTGCCAGCGTCGCCCGCAACCGTCACCACAAGATGGTCGTGGTGAGCATCGTGGGACTGGCCGTCAACGTGGTGATGAACGTGATCGTGATTCCCGTCTACGGGATCGACGGCGCCGCGACGGCCTATCTGATGTCTGAGCTGGTGACCCTTTGTGGTGTCTATCTCGTGTTCCGACGGGACGTCGGGCTCCGGATACCGCTCGGGAGGATCCTCGTGCGTCCGGTCGTCGTCGGGACAGTCTGCATCCTGGTGTTCCGAGTGGGGCTCTCGTCGGCGTCGCGAGGACTGGTGGTCACCGCCGCGCTCGCCGCCGGGCAAGTCGTGCTCTACGTCGGTGTGCTGTCGATGCTGGGCGGAATACCGGACGAATGGCAGCAAATGGTCGGGAATATTAAGCGGCGGCTGACCGTCGTTGGGCGATCGTAGAAATGGTAAATGGAACACGGAACAAACTGGTGATGGCAATGTAAGCAAGGGGAGGAATCCGTGCGAATATCGGTTGAAGCGATCGATCGGGCAGTCCACGACACGCCGTACATGACACTGGAACAGGCCCGAACGCTCGAGCGGCTGTGGAATACCTGTCCGACCGGTGACATCTTGGAACTTGGGTTCGCCTACGGCAAGGGAAGTGCCTATCTGGGTGCGCTGGCAGCTCAGAGGGATCGGAGGGCGGTCTGCGTCGACAACCTGTCGGCCCGGCTCCGGCGACCACGGGCCGAAGTGACGGTCAGCACGGCCGGAGTCGCGGACCACGTCGATCTGCTGTTCACCGACAACGGCTATGTCTGGTGGATGAAGCAACAGCTCGAGCAAGGAGACGTGCAGCGCTACGGTCTTGCCTACCTCGACGGAGCCCATGACTGGTTCGTCGACGGGTTTGCCGCTCTCCTGCTCGACAGGTTTGTCATCCCGGGTGGCGTGGTCGTCGTCGACGACCTCGACTGGTCCTTCGCTTCTTCGACGGCTCCGGACATCGTGGCCATGGTCTCGACGATGACCGCGGATGTGGCCAGCGAACCCCACGTGCGCAAGGTATGGGAGCTTCTCATCCAGACCGACCCGCGGTGGGGAGAGTTCGAAGAACATGACGGTTGGGGTGTGGCCCGGAAGCTGACGTCGACCGACGCCCGCCGTCCACCCGAGCGTGTCGTGGTGCGGCCGAGCGTGCGGGACTTCCTCGATTCGGCAGCCAGGCAGGCGGGCGGGAGGCTCCTGGGGTTGGGCCCGAAACGGTGATGTCGGGCTGACTGAACCCTGAGACGGAGGCAGAGGTCGACGTTCGGCCGCCGGCCGCGGCCCACGGTTAAGGTGGCCATGGAGGGGAGGTCGATCGTGCCTGGTGACAGTCCCGGAAAGCGGATGCGGACGGTCATTGGTCTTGTGGCGGTCAGCGCTCTGGTGGCGTCGGCCATGGTGGCGGTGGCGGTGTCGAGAGCGCAGGCAGCTTCATGGTGGGTGCCGACGGTGAGCAGCCAACCCTGGCAGTGGGAACTCGATCATCCGCTCAAGGTCTCCAACGCCGTCGACATGGGTACCCACGACACGTTGCCCAGCGGGAAGCCGGCGCCGCCACCTGTGATCTTCGACATCGACGGCATCATCAACCCCGCCAGCACGGTTGCCGCACTGCACGCCCGGGGCAAGCATGTGGTCTGTTACATCGAGGTCGGGGCCGCCGGCAACTACTACTCCGCGGCCCAGGAGCACACGACCACCACCTACTACCGGCAGTTCCAAGCCGCCGGCCTCCTCGGGAGCAAGGTTCCCGGTTATCCGGAGAACTATCTCGACATCAAGTCGACCAAGGCGGTGTCCATCGTCGAATCCATGATCGACCACCAGTGCGCGGCCAAGGGTTTCGACGCCGTGGAGACGGACATCGACGACGAGTACACGGACAGCACGGACTTCGGATTGACCAAGGCGAACGAGGAGCGGTACATGACCACGTTGGCCGGCTACATGCACGGCCTTGGCCTGGGCTGGTGGATCAAGAACCCCGACGACACCGGCGACAGCTACGCAAAGGACATGTACCCACTGGCCGACGCCGTCCTGACCGAGCAGTGCAACCAATTCTCGACATGCGGCGGCCTGTCGCCATACGAGCACCACAAGGCGGTCTTCAATGCCGAATACAGCCTGAAGACATCGCAATTCTGCTCCGCCGACCTCCGCCGGGGCTTCAACGGTGCGAGATTCGATCTCGGTCTGACCGGTATGCGCGCTCCCTGCCAGTGACGAATCCTCGGGGTTCCGGGCCGGCGGGCGGCGGATCCGGTCAGGCGTGTCCCGGTGTCGGGTCGGGTCCGGCCATGATGGGTGGATGCGCCGCCTGGTCCTGACCGTCACCTGCCCCGATCGGACGGGCATCGTGGCCGCGGTCACCGGATTCATCGCCTCCAGCGGGGGATGGGTGGTGGAGGCGGCCCAACACGGGGACCTGGCCACCGGCCAGTTCTTCCAGCGCATCGAGATCCTGGCCGAGAGCCTGGCCTTCGGCCCCGACGAGTTCGGCGATCAGTTCGCCGATGTCGCCGACGAGTTCGGGCTGGACTGGCGCCTCACTGACACCGACGTCCGCAAGCGGGTGGTCATCCTGGTCAGTCGCGAGGACCACTGTCTGGCCGACCTGCTGTACCGGTGGCGGAGCGGCAATCTGCACTGCGACATCGCCGCAGTGATCTCCAACCACCCCGACCTGCGTCCGTTGGTGGAGTGGCACGGAATCGAATTCCTCCACATTCCGGTGGCCACCGGGCACCGGGGTGTGGCCTTCGATGACATCGTCTCCCGCTTCGAGGAGGCTGGGGCCGACACCATGGTCCTGGCCCGCTACATGCAGATCCTGCCCCGGGAGGTCTGCGACCGCTATCCCGGGCGGATCATCAACATCCACCACAGCTTCCTGCCCTCCTTCGCCGGTGCCCGGCCCTACCACCAGGCCTTCGAACGAGGGGTGAAGCTGATCGGTGCGACCTGCCACTACGTGACCGCCGACCTCGATGCCGGGCCGATCATCGAGCAGGACACCAGCCGCATCGATCACGCCGCCACGGTGGACGACCTCCTGCGCATCGGTCGGGACATCGAACGGTCGGTGCTGGCCCGCGGGCTCCGCTGGCACCTGGAGGATCGGGTGCTGATCAACGGCGACCGCACTGTGGTGTTCGCCAACTAGCTGTAACCGGGGCTACGGCCTGTTGCCGCTCCGATGCCGCTCCGTTACTGTCGCTGGGGCGGACAATCGCCTCGCGAAAGGCCGGTGGGACATGGCACTCGGGATCTACTTCCTGCACGGGGGATTCACCCCGGACAAGTACGACCAAGCGATCAAGAAACTGGAGGCAGCCGGGGCAGGTTCGCCGAAGGGCCGCACCTACCACGTCGCCCTCGAATCCGACGGTGCCATTCAGGTGTTCGACATCTGGGAGTCACGGGCCGACTTCGAAGCCTTCGGTGGGGTGCTCATGCCCATCCTCGGCGAGCTTGGCGTCGAGCTCAAGGAACCGATGGTGGCGACCGTCCACAACGTCATCCCGGGCTGAGCGCCGGCCGGTGGCGGGGCCACCGGAACGGCGGGAAGAGGTCGTGTCGGCGGGATCCGGCCGTGGGGCCGTTCTTCACGACCGGTACACTCCATCGAATGGCAGCGCCGAAACCCCCTGGTTCCCCGCGTCCGCGAGGCACCGGCGGAAAGAGCGGACGTCCCCACGACCGGGGCGGCGGCCCCCGGTCGGGCCAGGGAGGATCCACTGACGGGAACGTTTCCGGACGTCGGACGACGGGCCGCCCCGCCCGGCCCGGCGCGCCGCGGGCCGGCGGCGGTTCGGGCTCGGCTGCGGGCCGGACAGAGCGATCGGCCCGGACAGAGCGATCGGGCGGCGACCGGCTATGGACGGGATGATGGCGGCCCCCGGCCCCCGGGCGGCACCGGTGGCCGCGCCAAGTCCGGTGGGCGGCCCGGCCCCGCCCGCTCCGGCCAACCGGGCCGGCCCCCGCGCCGTGACGCTCCGAACCGTGGCGGGGCGCCGTCGGATCGGCCGTCGGATCGCCAGGGGGACCGTCAGTACGACGGACGGTCTTCCGGCCCGCCGGTGGTCCGCAAGGGATGGGGGAGCGTCGCCCGCAGGGGGGCCAGCACGGTGCGGACCGGACCACCGCACAAGGCGGACCCCGATTCGCCCGAACGTCGCCGTGGCTCGCGCCCCAGCCCGACGAGTTCGTGGCCGAGCAGTGGGTCAGGACCGACAACCGCCGCCGGGGACCTGCCTCCGCCACCGAGAAGCTGCGACCGCCGGCCCACCGCTCGGTGCCGGCCCCGGCCGAGCTGGCGCCGGACATCGCCAACGAGCTGGCCTCGGCGGCCGGGCCGGATTGGAACCACCTCCGCGCCCGGATCAGCGAGCGGATGGCCGCCGGCATCGGCGCCTTCGAGCGTGAGCGCTACCGCGACGCCTCCCGGATCCTCAAGACGGTGGTCGATGCCGTTCCCAACGCACCCTCGGCGCGTGAGTTGCTGGCCCTGAGCCAGTACCACCAGGGGTACTGGAAGGCTGCTCTTCCCAACCTCGAGGCCTTCGCGGCACTGACCGGGTCGGTCGACCAGCATCCGGTGAGGATGGACTGCCACCGCGCCCTCGGGCGGCCGAAGCGGGTGGAGGCGCTGTACACCGAGCTGCGCCAGGGGTCGCCCGATCCCGAGGTCCTGTCCGAGGGCCGGCTGGTCCTGGCCGGGACCCGGGCCGACAACGGGGACCTGGCCTCCGCGGTGACCCTGCTGGTCGAGGCCGGTGCCGGCCGGCTGGTCCGCAACCCGGCCGAACGACATCTCCGCCAGTGGTACGTGCTCGGTGACCTGATGGAGCGGTCGGGCGACCTGGCCAAGGCCCGCGAGCTCTTCCTCCGTGTCGCCGCGGCCGACCCGGACGCCTACGACGTGGCCGACCGGCTCGAGTCGCTCGGCCCCCCGACCAGGGCACGGCGGACGCCGAACCGGTCACGCAGCGCCCGTTAGGCTTGGGTGCCATGACCATCGAACAACTTCTCGGCGACGAGGCGGACTCACTGCTCAACCACACGGCCAAGGCGTTTCCGGCCGAGCTCCTCCGCCTTCCCGGTCCCGACCACCTCGACCAGATCTTCATGGACTCGGACCGCAGCGCCACCGTCTTGCGCAACCTCGGCCTCGTCTACAACACCGGACGTCTGGCCGGCACCGGGTATCTCTCGATCCTCCCCGTCGACCAGGGGATCGAGCACTCGGGTGCAGCCAGCTTCGCCAAGTTCCCCGCCTACTTCGACCCGGCCAAACTCTGCGACCTGGCCATCGCCGGTGACTGCAACGCCATCGCTACCACCCTCGGCGGCCTGGGCATCGTCTCCCGGCGCTACGTGCACAAGATCCCTTTCATCGTGAAGCTGAACCACAACGACTTCCTCAACTACCCCAATACCTATGACCAGGTGATGTTCGGGGGCGTCACCCAGGCATCGGATCTCGGCGCCGTCGGGGTGGGGGCCACCATCTACTTCGGCTCGGAACAGGCCGACCGCCAGATCGTCGAGGTGTCCAAGGCGTTCGCCGAAGCCCACCGGCTGGGCATGTTCACCGTGCTGTGGTGCTACCTCAGGAACGCGGCGTTCAAGGTGGGGGACACCGACTACCACCTGTCCGCCGACCTCACCGGTCAGGCCAATCATCTCGGTGTCACCATCGAGGCCGACATCATCAAGCAGAAGCAGCCCGAGAACAACGGCGGCTACAACGCACTCAAGTTCGGCAAGACGGACCCGCTGGTCTACAGCCAGCTCACCACCGACCACCCCATCGACCTGGCCCGGTGGCAGGTCGTCAACTGCTACGCCGGGCGCATCCCCATGATCAACTCGGGCGGCGAGTCCAAGGGGGCCGACGACCTGGCCCAGGCCGTCCGTACGGCCGTCATCAACAAGCGGGCGGGGGGATCGGGGCTCATCGTGGGCCGCAAGGCGTTCCAGCGGCCGACCGACGAGGGTGCGGCCCTCATCCACGCTGTCCAGGACGTCTACCTGGACAAATCCGTCACCATCGCCTGAGGTCGGTGGGGCCCGGGCCCGGGGTCAGGGCCAGCGGGAGCCCCGGTGAGCACGCTCTCGGGCCGGGTCCGACGGTAGACTGGAGGCTGTGGCACCGAATCCGGGGTCCAGGGTGTTCATCCGGGCGAACACTGACGATATCTAGCAGCGCCGAGTACGAGTCCGGCGACTGAAGCGCAGCACATCAGCACGAAGAGGAGCATGGTGTCCGACACCACGACCGACCCGAAGACCCCCCAACTGCTCAGTCGCGTCGTGATCCGGTTCGCCGGAGACTCCGGCGACGGCATGCAGCTGGCCGGCGACCGCTTCACCACCACCTCGGCCCTACTCGGAAACGACCTGGCCACCTTCCCCGACTTCCCGGCCGAGATCCGCGCTCCGGCCGGGACACTGGCCGGGGTGTCGGCGTTCCAGGTCCACATCTCCGACCACGACATCTCCACCCCGGGCGACACCCCCAATGTGCTGGTGGCCATGAACCCCGCCGCGCTGAAGGCCAATCTCGATTCGCTCCCCAAGGGGGCCACCGTCATCGTCAACGTGGACGCCTTCGAGGAGCGGAACCTGGCCAAGGCCGGCTACGAGACCAGTCCGTTGGCCGATGGATCGCTGGCCGCCTACACCGTGTACGAAGTTCCGATGACCTCGATCACCACCGAGGTTTCAAAGGACGCCGGGGTCAAGCCGCGTGATGCCGAGCGCTCGAAGAACTTCTTCGCCCTCGGTCTGATCAGCTGGCTGTACACCCGCCCCATCGATTCGACCATCGGCTGGATCGAGGAGAAGTACGCCGGCAAACCACTGGTCATGGAGGCCAACCTCCGCGCCTTCAAGGCCGGGTTCCACTTCGGGGAGACCGCGGAGCTGTTCGAGTCCTCGTACCAGGTGAAGCCGGCCATGCTGGAGCCGGGCGAGTACGTCAATGTCACCGGCAACACGGCCACCGCCTGGGGTCTCATCGCAGCATCGACTCGCAGCGGGCTGCCACTGTTCCTCGGCACCTACCCGATCACTCCGGCCTCGGACATCCTCCACGAGCTGTCCAAGCACAAGCAGTTCGGGGTCAGGACCTTCCAGGCCGAGGACGAGATCTCCGGCATCGGCGCCGCCCTCGGTGCCGCCTTCGGTGGCGCGCTCGGGGTCACCACCACGTCGGGACCGGGTATCGATCTCAAGTCGGAGACGATGGGCCTGGCCATCAGCCTCGAGCTCCCACTCCTCATCATCGACATCCAACGGGGAGGTCCCTCGACCGGACTCCCGACCAAGACGGAGCAGGCCGACCTCCTCCACGCCATGTACGGGCGCCACGGGGAGGCGCCCCTCCCCATCGTGGCGGCCAAGACGCCGTCCCACTGCTTCGAGGCCACCCTCGAAGCGGTCCGGCTGGCCGTCAAGTACCGCACGCCGGTGATGCTGCTCTCCGACGGCTATCTGGCCAACGGCACCGAGCCGTGGCGTCTCCCGGACATGGACGACCTGCCCGACATCGAGCCCGACTTCGCCACGGCCACCAACCACACCGATGCCGACGGCAACGAGGTGTTCTGGCCCTACATCCGTGACGAGGACACGTTGGCCCGACCGTGGGCCCCGCCCGGTGTGCCCGGGCTCGAGCACCGGATCGGCGGGCTCGAGAAGGCGGACGGATCCGGCAACGTCGCCTACGACGGCCCCAACCACGAGCGGATGACCAGGCTCCGGGCGGCCAAGATCGCCGGCATCGCCAATGACATCCCTCCGACCGACGTCGACGACGAGGAAGGTGCCGAGGTGTTGGTCATCGGGTGGGGGTCGACCTACGGGGCCATCGCTGCCGGGGTGCAGCGGGTCCGGGCCCGGGGCCACAAGGTGGCCCAGGCCCATCTCGTCCACCTCAATCCCTTCCCCGCCGACCTCGGGGAGGTTCTGCGCCGCTACCGGCGGGTGCTGGTGCCCGAGGTCAACCTGGGCCAGCTCAGCCGGCTGCTCCGGGCCGAGTACCTGGTGGACGCCATCCCCTTCACCCAGGTGCAGGGCATCCCCTTCCGGGCGGCGGCGATGGAGGCGGCCATCCTCCAGCAGATCGAAGGCTCCGACCGCGACCCGCGGGGCGCCGACGCCGAGGGATCATCGCCCGGTTCGCCGTCCAATGGTCACGGGACCGCTCCCGCCAACGGGGCCACCGCCACCGGAAAGGTGTCCGACTGATGACCGACCTCGCCAACGCCGAAGAGACCTCGGTCCCGGTCCCGCTCACCACCCGCAAGGACTGGTCCTCCGATCAGGAGGTCCGCTGGTGTCCCGGGTGCGGCGACTATTCGATCCTCGCCGCGGTACAGATGCTCATGCCCGAGCTCGGGGTGCGCCGGGAGAGCACGGTCTTCCTGTCCGGCATCGGCTGCGCGGCCCGGTTCCCCTACTACATGAACACCTACGGGATGCACTCCATCCACGGGCGGGCGCCGGCCATCGCCACCGGGCTGGCCACCACCCGGCCCGACCTCGACGTCTGGGTGGTGACCGGTGACGGCGACTCGCTCTCCATCGGCGGCAACCACCTGATCCACGCGCTGCGCCGCAACGTCAACCTCACCATCCTCTTGTTCAACAACCAGATCTACGGCCTCACCAAAGGCCAGTACTCGCCGACCTCGGAGATGGCCAAGGTCACCAAGTCGACCCCGTTCGGCTCACTCGAGCAGCCCTTCAACCCGTTGAGCCTGGCGCTGGGGGCCGAGGCCGGGTTCGTCGCCCGCACCCACGACATGGACCGGAAGCACATGATGGAGGTGTTCCGTCGGGCCCACGCCCACAAGGGTGCCTCCTTCGTCGAGATCTACCAGAACTGCAACGTCTTCAACGACGGTGCCTTCGAACAGATCACCGGCAAGGACCACCGGGCCGACATGCTCATCCCCCTGGTCCACGGTGAGCCCATCCGCTTCGGCCCCGAAGGCGAGCACGGGGTCGTGCTCCAGCGCGACGGCACGCTCGACGTGGTCGAGGTGGCTGACGTGGGGGAGTCGGCGCTGCTCGTCCACGACGAGGGCCGTGACAATCCCGGGCTCGCCTTCCAGCTGAGCCGGCTGTCGCGGGGACCGTACGAACCGACGCCCATCGGCGTGTTTCGCGACGTCGATCGTCCCGAGTACGGCGAGGGGATGGCCCGCCAGATCGACGAGGCCACCGCCCGGCGCGGACCCGGTGACCTGGCTGCGCTGTTGCGCTCGGGCTCGTCGTGGACCGTCGACTAGTCCGAGCCTGAACCGCCCACCCAGGACACCGAGGGAACAGGACGACCGTGGCCAGGTTCGTGGCCATGCTCCGGAGCGTGAACGTGGGTGGCCGCAACCGGGTGGCCATGGCCGATCTGCGCGACCTGGTGTCCTCGCTCGGCTTCGGCGACGTGACCACCTACGTGCAGAGCGGGAACGTGATCTTCTCCGGTTCCGGATCGGGCCCGACCGTGGCCCAGGCCATCAGCAGGCGGATGGTCGCCGATCTGGGCCTGGACGTGCCCGTCCTGGTCCGGACGGCACCCCAGCTGCGCAAGGTGCTCGACGCCAACCCCTTCGCCGCCGACGGCGTCGACCCGAAGACGGTCCACGTCACCTTCCTGGCCGCACGGCCCGGGCGGGAGAAGGTGGCCGAGCTCGAAGCGCTGACCGGTCGGTTCGGCCACGACAGGTTCGAGATGGGCGCCACCCACATCTACCTCCACTGTCCGGGTGGCTACGGCGAGACCAAGTTGAACAACACCTATCTCGAGCGACGATTGGCCACCACAGCGACGACGCGCAATTGGCGGACGGTCACCACCCTCGCCGAACTGGCCGGCCTGGCCCGTTGACCCCGGTCCGTCCGGCCGGCGCGCCGATCGACCGTGCCGATCACCGCCGGCGACCGCCGTTCTAGGGGGTCGCCGACCCCGAGTAGGTGGCATAGTCGCCGTCGCTGTTGAGGACCATGCAGAATTCCGGGCTCGGGCAGGACACCGTCGTCCCGATCCCCGGATATTCGGCGGCGGCGGGAATCACCCGGTTCGGTCCCGACCAGGTGGCACCGTTCCACGTGACCACCGAACCGCCGGCGTCCGATGCGAGGCAGAAGGTGGCGGACGGGCACGAGATCGAGTCGAGCTGCCCGTCGGCGTCGACGGGCTCCTGGCCCGACCACGGGCCGCCCATGCGGCCGGCGGAGACCCCGGTCCCGTTCACGATGAAGCACAGCGACGGGGTGGGACAGGCGATGGCCGTGGGGTCGGAGGCGGCCAACGAGGTGGTCCACGGCGCCGGCTGCTGCGTCCAGGAGGAGCCGTTCCAACCCAGCACCGAGTTGCCGACCACCGCGGTGCACGAGGAGCTGGTGGGACAGGAGACCCCGACTCTGCCTTCCTGGTAGAGGGCAGGGGACGGGGCGGCTGCGCCCAGGACCCCGAACGACTGCGGCGGACGCCAGGTCCCGCCTTCGAAGGCGAAGGCCTGTCCGGTGTTGTCGACCGCGGCGCAGAAGGCCGGCGACGGGCAGGACAACGCGGCCGACCGTGATCCGGGGTGCCCGGCTCCCGGGTCGGCCGGGTTCGACGGCAAGGGTGAGGCCGCCGGCATCGTCGACGGCACCGACCAGGTGGTGCCGTCGCCCGTGCTCACGTGCCCGGACCCGTCGGCGATCACACACGACGGTCCCGACGTGCAGGAAACGGCGGGCAGGACCGGCGCGGTGACCGGCCCGTTGGCCGGATCCGGGAAGTAGACGGCGGGATCGGACCACGAGGCGCCGTCCCACGACTGGGCCACGCCCGACCCGGCGGTCAGCTCGGATGGATCTCCGCTGGTGCCTCCGCCGACGGCGATGCAGAAGGTGTCCGAGATGCAGGAGAGGGACGTGAACCCACCTCCCGGCGGCAGGGTGGTCAGCGTGGGGCTCCACCCCGGGGCCTGCCGGGTCGGGATGGGCACCGTGGTGGGTACGGCCGACGGCGGCGCGGTGGTGGCCGGCGCCGCGCTCGTGCTCGTGTCGCCGGTCGACGGGCGGGAGGATCGGTGGGCCACCGCCGGCGCCGCCGAGGGCGACGAACAGCTGCAGCCGATGAGCACCAGCACCACCAGGCAGACCCATCCCGCGCTCCGCCTCTGTATCACCTGGTCCCCCTCGGGATCGTCGTGCTCGGTGCTCGGCCGGTAGGCCAGGATAATGCCCGGAGGCCGGTGATCAGGGTCGGTTCGGGCTAGGTCGGGACGTCGAGGGTCCGGAACACCATCCCGGTCCGTGGTTTGGGATGGAAGTAGGTGCTCTTGGGGGGCATGCGCTTCCCGGCCCGGGCCCAGGCGGCGATCTGTTCGACGGTGACCGGCCGGAGGAGCACGACCGCCTGCGCCCGGTCGGTGGCCACCGCGTCGATGGCGTCCTTCCACGAGTGGAAGAACTCGAGCTCGTGGTCGGGCAACTCGGCGATCACCAACGCCACCATCGACGAGTCCAGATCGGAGCCGGCTGCTTCAGGGGTGCCGTCCTTGGGGGAGAGGAGCCAGGTACCCGAGGGCATGACCAGAGCCAGCGCCCCCGACTGACCGAGCGCGCCGGTGGTCCGGACGTTGAAGTCGCCGGCGCGGGTGACGTCGAACCACGACGAGAAGGCGTCCACCAGGTCGAGGCCGTCGGGCAGGCCCGACAGGGCCCGGTGGATCGGTCCGACGTCGAGTTGGTCCTCGGCGAGCTCGACGACCAGGGCCATGATCAGATCGGCGTCGCCGGGTGTGGGCCCAGCGCCGTCGTCGTGCTCGATGCGTTGGCGGCGGTAGGTGAGGGCCGTCTCGTAGCGGTGGTGTCCGTCGGCGATCACCACCGGCGCCGTCCCCACCGCCTCACGCACCGCGTCGATCAGCGCCGGTTCGTCGATCACCCACAGCTCGTGGCGAACGCCGTCCTCGTCGGTGGCCGCCGCCTGCGGCGGGGTGTCGCGCTCGAACGTCTTGGTCAGACCGGTGCTCAGCGACAGTCCCCAGATGGGAGACAGGTTGGCCCGGGTGGCCCTCAGCAGCTCGAGGCGGTCGCTCTTGGCCTTGGGGAGGGTCAGCTCGTGGGGGAGGGTCTCCGCCGCGCTCCGATCGTCGATGCCCAGCGCGCCGATCACGCCGTTGGTGCCGTGTCCGTTCGGCGCCGTCATCCGGTAGGCGTAGAAGGACGGTGTCGGGTCGCGGACGAGGATGCCGTCCTCTTGCCACCGCTCGAGCTGGCGGGCGGCGTTGGCGTAGCGGTCGAGCTCGGCCCGATGGTCGGGCTCGGGCAGTTCGACCCGGATGGAATTGGCACTGTGACGACCGGCCAGACGGGCCCGGTCCTCGGGACCGACGACGTCGTAGGGGGGTGCGATCACCGCGGACATGTCGACCCGAGCGGTGTCGTACCGGAAACCGGCAAACGGTTCGAATCGGGGCATGGCCACTTGCGTAGCACATCACCGCCCGGCCGGCGCCTACGCGTTCTGTGTGATCAAAGTGGCCAACGCCTGCGCTCCGGCCGGCTCGAGGTGGACCTGGTCGGGCGTGAACCACTCCGGGTGCTCGGAGGAGAGCGCATTCCAGTCGGCCAGCACGGCCACACCCGGGTACCGGGCCACTCCGGCGGCCAGCACGGCGTTGTCCGACACCTCCCACGAGCGGGGCACGTCCACGTTGACGAACACCACTCGCTTCACCCCGGCGGCCGCCTCCATCATGGCGTCGAAGTCCGACGAGGTCACGGTCCCGTTGGTCCCGAGCTCGACGACCAACACGTTGCCGAGCGTCCCGTCGGCCCGGTCGGCCTGGACGACGCCGATTCCCGTCTCGAACTGGCGGCTGACCAGCCCGTCGACCCTCACCCCGGGGATGTCCCTCTCGAGCTCCGGTTGGATGTCCAGCATGATCGAGTCGCCCACCGCCGACACCGGCCCGGCCACGGGCGGGATGGAGGAGCTGGTCGGGGCGGCCGGGCTCGAGCTCGGCGGCGTCGATGTCGCCGCCGGTGCCACCCCGGGCCGGGAGGTCCCAGGGGAGGCCGAGTGGGCATCACCGGATCGGCGGACCAGCGCCACGACGAGCAGGCCGACCAACAGCAGCACCACCCCAGCCCCGACCAGGCGGTCCACTCGGGTGGTGTTCCTCACGGCACCAGTCTGTCCTGTGCAGGTCGGAGCGCGGGTGGACCTGCTCAGTTGACTGGGGAGGTGCGGGCCCCCGGCGGGGTGGCCCCGACCGGCCCGGCCCGCCGGCCCGCCACCACCTGGCTGGCTGCCCACAGGACCAGCCCGGCGCCGGAGAACACCAGCCCGAGGATGACGACGGCCGGCCAACCGCCGGTGGCCCAGGCCAACCCGGTGGCCGCCGACCCGAAGGCCCCGCCGATGAAGTAGGAGACCATGTAGCCGGTATTGAGTCGGGACCGGGCCGAGGGATCGATGGAGAAGATGAGGTGTTGGTTCTGGATGTGCACGGCCTGGATGCCCAGATCGGCGAGCACGATGCCCACCACCAGTGCCCACAGCCGGCTCGAGGCGAGGATGAGGACGGCCATCGATCCCACGATGATGGTCAGCGACGCCCCGGTGACCCAGCGTTCGAGGCCGCGGTCAGCCAGCCGGCCGCTGAAGGATGCGGCCAACGCACCGGCAGCCCCGAGGAGTCCGAACAGTCCGATCACCGCCTCGCTGTAGTGGTACGGGGAGGCCACCAGGAGAAAGGCCAGACTCGTCCAGATGACGTTGAACGTGGCAAAGGCCAGCGCCCCGATGGCGGAGCGGAGACGGAGGAGCGGTTCGGTGCGCATGAGATGACCGACCGAGGCCAGGAGACGTCCGTAGGGGAGGGACTTCCGCCTTCCTTCGGCGGGCATGCGCCGGCTCAGCACGACGGCCAGCACGAAGACCATGGCGCTGGCTGAAGCGTAGACGGCACGCCAACCGGCAACTTCGGCGATCAACCCCGAGAAGGTACGGGCCAGCAGGATGCCGAGGAGCAGCCCGCTCATCACCGTGCCCACCACCCGTCCGCGCTGCTGGTCGGTGGCCAGGGTGGCGGCGTAGGGGACCAGGATCTGGGCGGCGACCGAGCACAGGCCGGCCACGGCGACGGCGACGATCAGGACGAGGATGGCGGGAGCGGCCGATGCGGCCAGGAGGGCGGCCGCCGCCACCAGCAGGATGCCGGGCACCAGCCTCCGGCGGATCACGATGTCCCCGAGCGGGACGATCAGCGCCAACCCCAGCCCGTAGCCGATCTGGGCGGCGGTGATCACCAGGGCGGTGGTGCCCGAACCGACCCGGAGGTCCCGGGAGATCAGGGGGAGCAGGGGTTGGGCGTAGTACAGGTTGGCCGCCGAGATCCCGCAGGCCACGGCGAAGAGCGCGACCATCCCCGGTGCCATCCCACGTTCCTGCTCGGGCCGGTGCATCACGGCCCGTCCTTCGCCCTCTCGGTCACGGTCGGCATCGAAGGTCCAGGCTAGGAGGGAGGTCGAGGGCACCGCGCCCCCGGGTCCGGCTGCCCTCCGGGTCCGGCTGCCCTCCGGCATCGGTCCACCTCCCGGCGACCCTGCTCGTAGACTCGGGCCCGTGCAGCATGTGGGCGAGGAAGTCAGGGGGAGTTCGATCACCGGCCCGGCAGGCGAACCGTCGGACGATCCCGGCCTCGACCGGATCGTCACCGTGCCCAACGCCATCACCATGGTCCGGCTGGCCTGTATCCCGTTGTTCGTCTGGCTCCTCTTCGGGACCACCCACCAGACGGCGGCCGCAGTGCTGTTGGCGGTGCTCGGCGCCACCGATTGGATCGATGGGTTCGTGGCTCGTCGCTACCACCAGGTGTCCACCTTCGGCAAGGTGCTCGATCCGGTGGCGGACCGGATCCTGGTGGTCACCGCCGTGGTCTCCATCATCGTCTACGGCGCCGTCCCGGTCTGGTTCGGCGTGGTCACACTGGCCCGCGAGGTCGTGGTGTCGGCCGCCGTGCTCCTCCTGGCTTCGCTCGGCGCCACCCGGATCGACGTCCTGTGGGTGGGGAAGGCGGGCACCTTCGCCCTCATGTTCTCGTATCCGGCCTTCCTGCTCGGAGACGGCACCGCCCAGTGGCAGGAGCCCATCCGGGTCATCGCCTGGGTCACCGGCATCATCGGGCTGACCCTGGCGTGGATCGCCGCCGGATCGTACGTCCCGCTGGCCCGCCGAGCGCTGGCCGAGGGGCGCCGGTCGCGGGCGGAGAGGTCGTCGTCGTGAAGGCGGTCATCATGGCCGGTGGCGAGGGCACCCGGCTGCGTCCGCTCACCTCGAACCAGCCGAAGCCCATGCTGCCCATGGCCAACATCCCGATGATGGAGCACGTGGTCAACCTGCTTCGCCAGCACGGCTTCGAGGACATCGTGGTGACCGTGGCCTTCATGGCCAACGCCATCCGCACCTACTTCGGGGACGGATCCGAGTTCGGGGTCCGGATGGTCTACGCCACCGAGTCCACGCCTCTCGGGACGGCCGGCTCGGTGCGGAACGCGCGCGACGAGTTGGACGAGCGCTTCCTGGTCATCTCCGGCGACGTGCTCACCGACATCGACCTGGCTGAGGTGGTCTCCTTCCACGAGAAGCGCGGCGGCCTGGCCACCCTGGCCCTCAAGGCGGTCGACAATCCGCTCGAGTTCGGGATCGTCATCACCCGGGAGGACGGTTCGATCGAGCGGTTCCTCGAGAAGCCGACCTGGGGCCAGGTGTTCAGCGACACCATCAACACCGGGATCTACGTGCTCGAGCCGGAGATCTTCGACTTCATCCCCGAAGGCCAGGCGGTGGACTTCTCCGGGGAGTCGTTCCCCGAAGCCCTGGCGGCGGGCAAGCCGCTCTTCGGCTACGTGGCCGACGGGTACTGGGAGGACGTGGGGACGCTCGAGGCCTACCTCAAGTCCCACCAGGACATCCTCGACCAACGGGTGCAGGTGGACATCAACGGCTTCCAGCTCCGGCCCCGGGTGTGGCTGGGCAAGGGGGCAGAGATCGATCCCACCGTCGTCATCGAAGGCCCGGCGGTGATCGGTGACAACTGCGTGATCGGGCCCGGGGCGACGCTCGGCCAGTACTGCACGCTGGGCCGCAACGTCCGGATCGGGGACAACGCCGTCCTGCAGCGCTCCGTGGTCCACGACAACACCTATCTCGGATCCGGGGTTCGCGTCGACGGCAGCGTCCTCGGTCGGGGCTCGGATCTGCGGGAGGGGGTCCGGTGCGAGGAGGGGGTGGTCCTCGGGGACCAGTGCCTGGTGGGCGCCCACGCCGAGATCAGGGCCGGAGTGAAGATCTATCCTTTCAAGACGGTGGAGGCGGGTGCCACCGTCAACTCCTCCATCGTCTGGGAGTCGATGGGGGCCCGGTCCCTGTTCGGGAGGGACGGGGTCCGGGGGCTGGCCAACGTGGACATCAGCCCGGAGCTGGCCGTCCGGCTGTCGATGGCCTGGGCCTCCACCTTCGAGAAGGGGGCAACCATCACCACCTCGCGCGACACCAGTCGGGCCGCCCGCGTCCTCAAGCGGGCGATCATGGTGGGTTGCAACGCCGCCGGGGTCAACGTCGACGACCTCGAGGCGGCGACCGTCCCGGGCACCCGGTTCCAGGTCACCTCCTCGGCCAGCATGGCCGGCGTCACCGTCCGGCTGGCCCCCGACGACCCCCAGTCCGTGGTCTTCCGGTTCTTCGACAAGGACGGCATCGACGTCGACGAGACCACGCAGCGCAAGATCGAGCGGCTCTACCACCGTGAGGACTTCCGACGGGTGCTGGCCCGGGAGATCGGTGACATCGGGTTCCCGCCCCGGTCGCTGGAGCACTACACGGCGGCCCTGATCGAATCGGTCGACCTCTCCAATGCACGGTCGGCCGGGCTCAAGCTGGTCCTCGACTACTCCTACGGGACCACCAGCTTCGTCATGCCCAATCTTCTGGCCAAGCTCGAGGCCGAGGTGCTCGTGGTCAACCCCTATGCCAACACGGCGGGGGCGGTCGGCTTCGACCGCCAGGCCAGTGCCGTCCGTGTCTCCGAGTTGGTGCGCGCCTCGGGTGCCCATCTCGGAGCGGTGCTCGACCCGGGAGGCGAGTACGTGGCCGTGGTGGACGACGAGGGTCATGCCCTGACCGACGACGAGGCGCTCCTCGTGCTGCTGAAGTTGGTGACGGGAGCCACACCGTCGGCCCGGGTGGCGCTGCCGGTGGCGGCCAGCCGGGCCGCCGAGGAGATCTGCCGGAAGGCGGGCGCCGAGATCGTGTGGACCAAGCTGTCGGCGTCGCACCTCATGGAGGTGGCCCGTTCACAGCACGTCACCCTGGCCGCCAGCCAGTCGGGAGGTTTCATCTTCCCCAGCTTCCTTCCCGCCTACGACGGCGCCGCCACCCTGGTCAACCTGGTGGCCCTGTTGACCACCGCCGACCTCAAGCTCTCCGAGCTGGTGGCCGAGCTCCCCCCGGTGCACGTCGTCCACCAGGCCGTGCACACCCCGTGGGACCAGAAGGGAATGGTGATGCGCACCCTGGTCGAGCGCTCGCAGGGCCGTGAGCTGGTCCTGGTCGACGGGGTCAAGGTGATCGAGGACGACGGGTGGGCGCTGGTGCTCCCCGATCCCGAGGAGCCGCTGACCCACGTGTGGGCCGAGGCCGGTACCGATTCGGGCGCCGAGGCCCGGGCCAACGAGTACGTCGTCCGCCTCGAGCAGCTCCTGCGCTGATCACGGGGCGAGCGACCGTGACGGTCCGGTCGAGCAGGGCTCCCGGGGCCAGCGGGGCGGCTTGGGCGTCGGACGGGTGTGTCAGGTATCGTCCGCACCTATGAACGTGCCCGACGAGCTGCGGTACTCCACGGACCACGAGTGGGCCCGTCCCGACGGAGACCGGATACGGGTCGGGATCACCGACTACGCCCAGGACGCCCTCGGTGATGTGGTCTTCGTCGACCTCCCGAGTGAAGGGAGTACCGTCGAGGCCGGAGGCCTGCTGGGTGAGGTCGAATCGACGAAGTCGGTGTCGGAGATCTACGCGCCGGTGGCCGGGGAGGTGGTGGCGGTCAATGCCGCGCTGGCCGACGCACCCGAGACGCTCAACGCCGACCCCTACGGGGCGGGTTGGATCTGCGAGATCGTCCCCGCGGATCCGTCGTCGCTGCAATCGCTGCTCGACTCGAGCGGCTATCGCCAGCTCATCGACAGCTGAGCATCGCAGCCAGGCGTGACGACCCTCGAGAGCAGAGAGATGGGAGCGACTACCGTGGTTGGCGTGTTCTGTCCGACCTGTGGCCATCTCAATCCAGCCGGCGTCAACTTCTGTTCGTCGTGCGGTGCTGCGTTGGTGACGTCCGCCCCCGACACCTCGGTCTCGATCAACCCGATCGAGGAGCTGAGCGACGGGGCCGACGACGACAACCCGGTCGGGCTGCTCGAGCTCCCGCGCGGGGTCGGCCTCCTCGTCGTCAAGCGCGGGTCGGACGTGGGCGTGCGGTTCACGCTCGAAAAGGACATCACCCAGGCGGGGCGTCACCCCGAGAGCGACATCTTCCTCGACGACATCACCGTCTCCCGCCGCCACGCCGAATTCGTGACCCGGGACAAGGTCACCACGGTCAGGGACGTCGGATCGCTGAACGGGACCTACGTCAACCGCGAGCGCATCGAAGAGGCCCGGCTGTCCAGCGGGGACGAGGTGCAGATCGGGAAGTTCAAGCTCCTGTACCTGGTGGCGTCGGGCGAATGAGGCCAGCAGCGCCTCTCGTGGCGATCGGCGTGGAGGGCCGATGAGCAGCAGGTCGTATCTGTCCATCGGCGACGTGCTGACCCTCCTGCGCCAGGAATTCCCTGACGTCACCATCTCGAAGATCCGCTTCCTGGAGAGCCAGGGGCTGGTCAATCCGGAACGGACCCCTTCGGGGTACCGGAAGTTCTACGACCACGACGTGGAGCGCCTGCGCTGGGTGCTCCGGCAACAGCGGGAGCACTTCCTGCCCCTCAAGGTGATCAAGGACCGCTTGGACGACGAGCCCGGAACGCCGGACTCGCCTGCCCCGGCTGCGGCCGGCCCCGCCGAGCCGGGCCACCCGGCCACCGCGGAGGTGGCCGAACGACGCAGTTCGGCGACCCACGGCGGCCATCACGCCGACGAGCCGGTGCTGGTCGGCCAACGGGTGTCGTCCGACGCCGCGGCCAAAGGGGATCCGCTGACCCGGGGGGAGGGACCGGCGACCAGGTTGACCGGCGGACCGACGTTGCCCGGCATCGAGTCCTCGCTCAACACGGTCCCCGGGTCGTCCGGATCCCAAACTGCGATCCCGGGAGGATCGGCGTCCAGCTTGGCCGCGGTGGCCGCGGCGGCTCCGTCCAACCCGTCACGCGTCCGCGCCGCTGATCGTGCGGTCCCGGAACCGGCCACCGGGGCCGCGCCGGGCGCCAAGCCCACGGCGAAGTCGGATCCGCGGCCGCCGGCGGCGGCGTCGGCCCGGCCGCGCCGAGCGAGGACGACCCCGGGCGATCACGACGACACCGCGTCACCGGGCCGCCGGACCGGCGCGGCCCCGGCTCCGGCCCCCGAGGCCAAGGCGCCGCCGACCGGTGGGAACCGACCGGCGGGCCCGCCCGGTGGCGACGGCGTCAGCATGTCGGCCGACGAGCTGGCCGCGTCGTCCGGCCTCGAGGTCAGCGTGATCCTCGAGCTGCAGGAGTATGGGCTGCTCAACCCGATGGTGGTTGCCGGTCTCGAGTACTTCGACGAGGATGCCCTGGCGGTGGCCACGGTGGCGGCCAGGTTCGCCCAGTTCGGGATCGAACCCCGTCATCTCCGTCTCTACAAGAACGCCGCCGACCGCGAGGCGGGATTCGTCGAACAGATTGTCCTCCCGCTGGTCAGACAACGGAATCCGGAGGCCAGGGCCCGGGCCCATGAGACGGTGGACGAGCTGTCGCTGCTGGGTCAGCAGCTCAGGGCCGCGCTGCTCCGCAACGCTCTTGCCGACCTTCTGAACGGCTGACCGGCGGCTGACCTGCTCGGACCTTCGCCGGCCCCACCCGAAGGGCCTCCGCGGTCGCCGAGGGTGCCCGGGCCCCGATCGCACATCTGGTCGCTGCCGAGTAAGTTTGCGTGCATGGTCGAAGTCCGGCTTCGGGCGGTGCGTGTGGACCTTCAGTCGAACACGCCCGTGCTGCTCCTCCAGGAGTCGGAAGGGCTGGGTCGTACCCTGCCCATCTTCATCGGGGCTCCCGAGGCCACCGCCATCGCCTTCGCCCTCCAGGGCATGGACACCCCCCGGCCGATGACCCATGACCTGATCCGCGATCTCCTCGATGCGCTCGGGGCCGACGTGGTCAGGGTGGTGGTCACCGAATTGAAGACGGCCACCTATTTCGCCGAGATCGTCCTCCAGTACGGACAACGGGAGATCCCGGTGTCGTCCCGACCGTCGGACGCGGTGGCCGTCGCCGTGCGTACGGGGGCCCCACTGTTCGTGGCCGACGACCTGATGGACAGCGAAGGCATCATGCTGGCGGTGGACGAAGAGGACGAGGACGACACCGAGGAGGACGAGGACTCCAACCCGGACGAGCTGGTGGGCGAGTTCCGGAACTTCCTCGACTCCATCCGACCGGAGGATTTCTCCTCCTGAACGAGATCCCGGGCCGAACGACATCCCGGGTCCGGGTCCCGACGACGGTTAGCCTGCTCCTCGGACCGGAGACGGCTGTCGACGGGAGGAGACCGACCATGGAACGACGTTTCGGGGGCGTGGCCGTCGCGCTGCTCGTCGCCGGGGCGACCCTGGCCGCATGCTCGTCGGGCTCTTCGAGTCCGACGACCTCCACCCACTCGACGACCAGCCCGGGCCCGGCGACGACCAAGCCGACGACCTCGACGACCGGCGGCTCTCCGACCACATCGTCCGGCACCGCCCGCTGTGCCACGGCTGCGCTGCAGGGGTCGGTGGTCGGGAGCAGTGGCGCCGCCGGCACCATCGAGACCACCGTCGCTCTCAAGAGCACGGCGGCCGCGGCCTGCATCCTCGGCGGCTATCCCGGACTCCAGCTCCTCGGTCCGTCCGGCTCGCCCCTGCCCACCAAGGTCGTCCGGGGCGGCAGCTACGGCTTCACCACCATCGCCCCGACCATTGTGACGTTGGCCCAGGGCCAGTCCGCGTACTTCAACATCGGCTACTCGGACGTCCCGGTGGGCAACGAGACGAGCTGCCCGAGCTCGGGTGCGCTCGAGGTCACCCCGCCCAACGCCTTCGACCATCTCCTGCTGACGGTCACGCTGTCCCCGTGCGGGGGTGGGACGCTGGTGGTGTCACCCGTGTTCTCGGCCACCGGCCCCGGGGCCCAGACGACCGCACCACCCGGCGGCTGACACCCGGTCACGGCGGGCCGGGCTTCACCAACATCCGGCCCCTGGCCCCGCCGGCCAGGATGAGGTCGAGGGCGGGCCCGAGCTCGTCGAGTCCGAGCTCCCGCTGGACCATGTCCTCCAGCAGCCGGGCGGGGTAGGCGGTGGCCATCTCCGCCCACACCTGGCGCCGTTCGGCGATCGGGGTGGAGACGGTGTCGATCCCGATCAGCGAGACGTTGCGCACGATGAACGGGTAGACCGACGTCTCCAGGGCGGCCCCCCCGGTCAGCCCGCTGGCCGCCACGGCGGCTCCGTAGCGCAGGGTCCGCAGCACCAGCGCCAGCGTGGAACCGCCGACGCAGTCCACGGCACCGGCCCACCGCTCGGCGCCCAGCGTCCGATCCGGTGCGCTCTCCAGTTCGTGGCGACCGATGACCCGGGCGGCACCCAATCCGGCCAGGTACTCCTGTTCCTCCGGCTTGCCCGTGCTGGCCACCACCTCGTACCCACGCGACGCCAGCAGCGAGACGGCCATGCTGCCGACACCGCCGGACGCCCCGGTGACCAGCACCGGGCCGTCGCCGGGTCCAAGTCCCTGGTGCTCGAGCCGGTGGAGGGAGAGGGCGGCGGTGAACCCGGCGGTGCCGATGGTGGCCGCCTGCCGTCCACCGAGGCCCACCGGCAGGGGGACCACCCAGCTCCCCGGCACCCGGGCCACCTGCGAGAACCCGCCGTGGTGGGCCACGCCCAGGTCGTAGCCGTGGGCGATGACCTGGGCGCCGACGGCCACCGAGGGGTCGTCCGAGGCGAGCACGGTCCCCACCAGGTCGACGCCGGGGATGAGCGGAGAGATCCGGGCCACCCGGTTGCCGGGGCGGGTGACCATGCCGTCCTTGTAGTTGACCGCCGACCAGTCGACCCCGATGGTCACGTCCCCCGCCGGCAGATCGGTGAGGCCGACGGTCCTGACCGCACCGACGACCGAATCGCCGCTCCTGGTCACCACGTAGGCGGCGAACTCGGGGGGAACCGGTCGGCCGGGAGACCCGGTCGTGGGCGGAGTGGGTGCGGCGGGCGTGCTCATTGCCGGTACCGTACTGAGTCGATGAGCGGCGAGCCTGAGCCCGGGGTCGGGGCGACCGACGAGCCAGCGGGCGGGCCGGCCTTTGGATGGTGGCCGTCACCCTGGTCGGTCTCGACGGTCGCCGCCGGCAAGGTCAGCCGCGGCGGGCTGCAGTACGACGGCGACTCGGTGTACTGGTCGGAGAGCCGGCCCGAGCTCGGGGGCCGTCAGGTGGTGGTCCGTTGCCGGCCCGGGGGTCAGCCGGCCGACGTGTCCCCCGAGGGGGTGAGCGTGCGCAGCCGGGTCCACGAGTACGGAGGAGGCGCGGCCACGGTGGCCGGCGCCACCCTGTTCTACGTCGACCAGGGCGACCAGCGTTGGTACCGCGCCACCGTCGACGGGACGTCCACCCCGACCACCCCGACCGCCCTGACCCCGGCGGCTCCGGCGGGCACCAGCCTGCGCTACGGCGACGGGCGGCTGAGCGGGTCGGGGCGGTGGCTGCTCTCCGTCGAGGAGAAGACGTCAGGGGGCACCACCGGCCACCGGGTGGTGGCCGTGGCCGTGGGCGGATCCCTGTCGGTGGTTCCCCTGATCGACGACGGCGATTTCGTGACCGCCCCTCGACCGTCACCGGATGGCCGGTGGTTGGCCTGGATGACCTGGGACCACCC
Source organism: uncultured Acidimicrobiaceae bacterium (assembly GCA_963837805.1). GTDB lineage: Bacteria > Actinomycetota > Acidimicrobiia > Acidimicrobiales > RAAP-2 > Bog-756. Next base: position 16,863 of record CAWIOU010000005.1, on the reverse strand, counting down.
CTCCATGCCCTGGGACAGCTCCGAGATCCGTCTCGCCCGTCTCGACGAGACCGACGACTCGGTCCGCATCCGGGGTGGGCGGCGGGTCGCCGGCGGTCCCGGGATATCGGTGGGCCAGCCGTGGTGGACCAGGGACGGAAGCCTGGTCTTCGTCGACGACCGGAGCGGATGGTGGACCCCCCATCTCCTGGCTCCGGAGCAGCTGGCCGGGGCCGGGAAGGCCGTCGCCCTGGTCGACGTGGCTTCCGAATTCCACGCGCCCGGACTGGGTCCTCGGCCAGTCGACCATGGCCGAAGCCGGCGACGGCTCCCTGGTCTGTCGCATGCACGCCGACGGGCGCGACCAGATGGTGCGGCTCCAGCGGCCCGCCGCCGGACAGCGGTACTGGACCATCGACGTCGTCGACCAGCCCTGTGTGAGCATCGCCGGACTGGTCGTCACCGGCGCCGGTGACGGGCCCGTCCCGGAACGGGTGTGTGTGCTCGGTTCGACGCCCACCGAGGCCCAGGCCGTCTTCGAGCTTCCGCCCGACGGCGGGTTCCCGGCCCGGCGCCTGTCGGCCCGCCCGCCCGGCGGGGTCTCGGCGGCCGACGTCTCCGCGGCCAGGTCCTTCACCGCCGCGACCCCGGCCGGCCCCGTGCCCGGGCTCTTCTTCGCCCCGGCCAACCGGCGCGGCTCCAGCCCCGCCGGGGCCCGGCCACCGCTGGTGGTCTTCTGCCACGGGGGGCCGACCTCGTCGGCGGAGGTGGGATTCGACCCGGTGGTCCAGTTCTTCACCTCGCGGGGCCTGGCCGTGGCCGTCGTCGACTACCGGGGCAGCAGTGGCTACGGGCGGGCCTACCGGCGGGCCCTCGACGGCCGGTGGGGCGAGGCCGACATCGACGACTGTGCCCACTATGCGCACGCCCTCGAGGAGGCGGGTCTGGTCGACGGGCGCCGGATGGCCATTCGTGGCACCAGTGCGGGCGGTCTCACCGCCCTCGGCGCCCTCATCCGGTCCCGTCGGTTCGCCGGGGCCGCCGCCTGGTACGGGGTCACCGATCTCGAGGCGCTGGCCGCCGACACCCACGACTTCGAGTCCCGCTACATCGACTCGCTGGTCGGCCCCTGGCCCGAGGCGGCCGACACCTACCGGGAGCGGTCGCCCATCCACCATCCCGAGCGGGTGTCGGGTCAGGTCCTCCTGCTCCAAGGCGAGGACGACCCGGTGGTCCCGGCGTCGCAGTCCCGCCGGTTCGCCGATCGGTTGCGCGAGCAGGGGATCCCCTGCACCCTGACCGTCTTCGCCGGCGAATCCCACGGCTTCCGCCGGGCCGACACCATCGAGGCCAGCCTCGGCGCCGAGCTCGATTTCTACCGGGCCCTGTTCGGTGAAGGGGCCGGAGGCGAACCCGCCGGCCCGCCCCGCTGACCACCGCCGCGGGCGAAGGACGGCCACTCGGGGGTCGCGTCGGCCGCCTACCCCGGTGATACCCTCGACCGTGCCGACCGACCGCCTGCGGACGCACCGCGAGCCGTCCACCGGCGGGACCAGGTGGGGGCGTCTTCCGCCGACCACCCGGCGGGCCCTCGAGGCGGGCCAGCGCCTGTCACCCCAGTGGCGCGACGCCGTCCTCTACGCCTGCTCGGCGACCTTCGCCGGCGTGACCGCCCTGGCCATGGGCATCCCCCTCTACCGCCAGTGGGGCCAACTGGCCTTCGGGCCCTACCTGGTGGCCGCCCTGCTCATGATCGTGGTGGCCCGGGGGACGGCGGCGAGGACCCCCGGCCGGGGGTGGCGGGCGGCCCGGGTGGCCGCCTTCCTGATCGTCCTCTTCGGGGCCACGGTGGTTCCGCTCACCCTGGAGGTCGTCTGGCGTTCGGAAGGGAATCCCTCGCTGCACGTCCAGCCCGAGGTGGTGGTGGTGGAGCAGGCCGGAGCCCGCGCCGCCCACGGCAACGACCCGTACCGGGAGGTCGACCGCAACGGCCACATCCTCATCCACCAGAAGGCAGAACCGGTCTACGAGCTGTACTACCCCTACCTCCCGGGCATGGTGGTCTTCGGCCTCTCGAGTACCGACAGCGGCAGCAAGGCCGGAGCCCGACTGACGGATGCCCGCATCCAGTTTCTCGTCTTCACCCTGCTCGTCTCCCTTTTCGCCCTCAGTCGGCTCCGGCCGCCGACCGACGCCCGCCTGCGCTCCTTCCAGGTCCTCAGCGTGCTGCCCACGGCGGCCCTGCCCCTGGCCACCGGGGGCGACGACATGCCGGTGGTGGCGCTCATGCTGCTGGGGCTGGCCGCGCTCCAGCGCCGGCGACCGGTCCTGGCCGGACTGGCCCTCGGGGCGGCATCATCGCTCAAGTTCACCGCCTGGCCGCTGGCCCTGCTGGCCCTGTGGGTCGTCGCCGATCTGCACCGGCGCCGGGCCATCGGACGCTACGTGCTCGGCGTCGCCGCGGTGACGGTGCCGGTGGTCCTCCCGGTGGCCCTCCGGAACCTCTCGGCTTTCACCGACAACGTGATCCGCTTCCCGCTGGGTCTGGCCGGGGTGTCGTCACCGGCGGCCAGCGCCATGCCCGGTCACATCTTCGTCGCCCTCTTCCCGGGGGAGCACCGGCTCTATGTGGCCGTGGCCGGCCTGGTGGGCGCGGCGGTGCTGATCCGCCACCTGATCCGCCGACCCCCCCGGACGGTGAGTGCGGCCGCCGCCCTCACCGGATGGGTCATGCTCATCGCCATCCTCCTGGCTCCCGCCACCCGGGTCGGCTATGTCCTCTACCCGATCAATCTCTTCGTCTGGGCCTGGATGCTCAACCAGGCCGACGACCCCGGCGCCCCCGGGAGCCCGGCCGGCGGACCCGGGTCCGAGCCCGTTCAGTTGTCGTCGGGAAGTTCGAACAGCTCGACGGAGAACGGGGTGACGCCGGCCGAGGTGGTGGGGGAGACCACCGCGCCGACCTCCCAGTAGAAGCCGTCGCCGCTGCCCCGCTTGGCCAACACCTCGGTGCCCCGGCCCCCGCGTTGGGCTCCGTCCCCGTGGTAGATGATCTGCCAGCCCATCTGGGGCAGGACCGTCCGGTAGACGTCGACCACCTGATCGGCCGACAGCCCGGAGGTGAAGAAGACGGTTCGGTCGAACTGGGCCGCGCCCTGATCGGTGTCGACGGTGCGGACGACCGGGCTCCCGGTCGGGACGACCATGTTGCCGATGATGTCGGCGGGGGGTTGGCCGGCGCTGACGATGGACTTCATGGCCGTGGTGGCCGGCGTCAGGTGGATCACCGTCCCGTCGGCGATGGTGACGGTCCGGTGGGCCCGGGGGGGCGCCCCCGAGGTGGCCAGGGCCGAGGCGACGGTGCCGATGACCACGATGAAGACGGCGATGCCGAGGACGATGAGGGCCGGGCCGCGGGTGGACACCGGCTGATAGGTCCGGTGGCCGGGATCGATGGCCTCGGCTTCCTCCTCCGGCACCGCGGTGAGCTCCTGAGCACGGCCGGCCATGGTGGCCTCATGCTAGCGGTCGGGTCCGGTGGTCCCGGGCTCAGGTCGGGTCCGGTGCGCTCCCGGTGGCCGCCGTTCGAACCGGTGGGATTGTGTCGAGGGCCACCGCCACTCGGATGGAGGCGACGGTGGCCGTCACGGTCATGGCCAGGATGCCCCAGCGAGTGCGGCGGGGAAGGCTTCCGAAGGCGATGACGGTGGCCAGGGCGTCGACGGCGTCGGCCGTCCCACCCAGCGCCAACCACGGCCGCGCCTCCTGGTCGGAGACTCCGAGGGCCCGCAGGGCGCCGATACCGAGCACCAGGTCGCGGCCGCCCATGGTCCGGGCCAGCAGCCGCGCCCCGGTCCCCGCCGATGCCTCACCGATCCATGGGCGGGCCATCAGGGTGGGGGCGGCGATGGCCACGGCACCGATGGCCACCCGACCCGAGGCGATGACCCGGGCCAGGCTCCGCTCGACGGAATCCTCCATGACCAACAACATAGGCTCCGGCGCCGTCGGCTCCTGATGGGCCCCGTTCGCCGCCGGAAGGGCCGAAAGGGCCGGAAGAAAGCCGGAGAAGGACTAAATGGCCACACAGAGTATTTACATAGATGCGGACAGTGAAACTGGCTTTTGGCCAGGGTTTACTTCTGCATCCGGATGCTTCAGAATGCCAATGGCATTGACGAGCAAGCAGTGGCCCGTCGTGAGGAGGGGTGCCTGATCCAGTATCAGCAACGATCCTGTGATTGGGGGGGAGAAAGTGGCCGGGTCGTGACGACCCGGCCACTTTTACGTCCCCTGTCGGTGGGACCATCCCAGATGGTCGAGCGGGCCATGCCCTCGGCCGAGCTGCCAGGTGGCGCCACCGACCAGGGCGTCGTAGACGAATTCCTTGGCCGCGACCACGGCGTCGGCGACGTCGTCGCCCCGGGCCAGGCCGGCGGCGATGGCCGCCGACAGCGAGCACCCCGTCCCGTGGGTGTTGGCCGTGGTCACCCTCGGACCGCGGAGTACGACGACGTCCTGACCGTCGAAGAGCACGTCGGCCACGTCGGCCGGCGTCGGACCCTCCGACGGGGACTCTACGCCGGGGAGGTGTCCCCCCTTGACCAGCACCCATGACGGGCCGAACCGGTGGATGTGCCGGGCCACCTCGGCCATGGCGTCCACGTCCCGGACGTCGGGGGAGGGCACGCCGGCCAGCAGGGCCGCCTCCCACAGGTTGGGCGTGACGATCAGGGCGTGGGGGAGCAGGCGCAGCCGGTAGGCGTCGACGCACCCCTCGTCGACGAAGGTCCGGCCGGTGGAGGCCACCATCACCGGGTCGACCACCAAGCGGGGAAGATCGCCGGCCGCGGCCAGGGAGGCCACCGTCCCGATCACCGCCGTGGTGCCGAGGAGTCCGGTCTTGACCGCGGCCACCGGGAGGTCGTCGACGACGGCCCGGATCTGGGCCGCCACCATCGCGTCGGGCACCGGGAACACCTCCCGCACGGCGGCCGTGTTCTGCGCGGTGACGGCGGTGACCGCGGTGGTGGCGAACACACCCAGGGCGGCCATGGTCTTGATGTCGGCCTGGATGCCGGCGCCGGCGCCGGAGTCGGAGCCGGCGATGGTGAGGGCCACCGGCGGGTTCCCGGGCTGGCTCACCGATCGATCATGCCCTCGAAGGAGCTCGAGGCGTCGGCATGGAAGCGCCGGGTGATCCGGCCCGCGGCCCGAGCCGCCCGGCCGGCGCTGACCGCCTCGCGCATGGCCCGGGCCATGGCCGCCGGTCGCTGGGCCCGGGTGATGGCCGAGGCCACCATCACCGCGTCACACCCGAGCTCCATGGCCAGGCAGGCGTCCGAGGCCGTGCCCACGCCGGCGTCGAGGACCACCGGGACCGACGACTGCTCGACGATGAGCGCGATGTTGTGGGGATTGCGGATGCCCAGACCGCTCCCGATCGGTGACCCGAGGGGCATGACGGCGACACAGCCGGCCTGTTCGAGACGGCGGGCGGCCACCGGGTCGTCACTGCAGTAGGGGAGGACGACGAATCCCTCGTCGACCAGCTCCTCGGCCGCGGCCACCAGTTCGACGGTGTCGGGGAGGAGCGTCCGGTCGTCGCCGATGACCTCGAGCTTGACCCAGTCGGTCTCGAACGCCTCCCGGGCCAGCTTGGCGGTGAGGACGGCCTCCGAGGCGGTGAAGCAACCGGCCGTGTTGGGGAGGATGGCGATGCCCAGCCCACCGAGGAGCTCGACCAGCGAGTGGCGGGTGGTCGGGTCGACCCGGCGCACGGCGACCGTGGCCATGACGCTGCCGGATTCCACCAGTGCCTCGCGGAGCGATTCCGGGCTCGACATCCCCCCGGTGCCGATGAGCAGCCGCGAGGCCAACTCCTGGCCGGCGATGGTCAGCGGGGCGTCCGGAACACCGGTGTCGCCCGACGCCGACGGGGTGGGGGGCGCATCCATCGCTTCCCACGGTATCGCCATGGCCGACGGACCCGGCCCGCGTCTACCCCCCGGCGGCCGCCGTCACGATCTCGATCCGGTCGCCGGCCATCACCGGCGTCCTCTCCCAGCGGCTCCGGGGAACGACGTCGCCGTTGCGGGCCACGGCGATGCCGTGGGGCGACGCGCACCACGCCGACACCAGCTCGGCCACGGTGGCCCCGGGAGCGACGTCCCAGGGCGCCCCGTTGACCAGGGCGGCGCTCACGCGCTGATCTCCGACCGGCCCCGTTCCCCGGCGGGTCCCGCCTCCCGTCGGTCGGGCCCCGGCGCCGAACCGGTCCGGTCCGAACGGGGCGAACGGTCCGGTGGCCCCGCACGGTGCCGAGGTCCGGCCGGCGATGACCCCCACCACCTCGCCGGCGGTCAACGGGGCCAGCAGGAATCCGTTCCGGTAGTGCCCGGTGGCTACGACCAGGCCCCGGACCTCGGTCGCCCCCACCATGGGTGCGTTGTCGGGCGAACCGGGCCGCAGTCCGGTGGTGGTGTCGACCAGCTCGTACTCCTCGAGTACGGGCACCAGCCGGCGGGCGTCGTCGAGGAGGTCCCCGACCGCCCCGGCCTGCACGGCGAGGTCGAAGCCCTTCTCCTCGACGGTGGCGCCGACCACGACCGATCCATCGACCCGGGGGACGAGGTAGCAGTTCCGCCCGTGGATGAGACCCCGCACGGTCCGGGCCAGACCGGGAACGCCGTTCGGAGCCTGCAGCCGGAGGGTCAGGCCCTTCACCGGCCGGACCGGGGGGAGGAGGCGGTCGGGGATGCCGCCCAGCAGCCCGGATCGACACCCGGCGGCGAGCACGACCGTACCGGCGGCCCGGAACCCGACGTTGCGCACCACCACTCCGGTCACGGCCCCGGCCATTCCGCCACCGGCGATCTCGACGGCCTCGACCTCCTCCTCGATGACGGTGACCCCGCCGGCCCGGCAGGCGCCCACCAGCGCGTCGAGGACCCGCCGGTTGTCGACCTGGTGGTCCTCGGCCAGGTCGGCTCCCCCTCGGATCCCGGGAGCCAACAGCGGCTCGGATCTGCGGCACTCGGTCGCCGTGAGCCGTCGGGCGGTGAGCCCGAGGGACTGGTGGTAGGCCAGGAGGTCGTCGGTGGCGGCCCGGTCCGAACCGTCCAGGGCGATCATCAGCGTCCCGTGGGCCAGGTAGTGGACCGGCTGCCCGGACGCCTCCTCGAGAGCCCGGGCGAATGCGGGCCATGACCGCGCCGCGGCCACGTTGAGGGCGGTGAGGGCTTCCTCCCCGAAGTGGGCCTCGCCCACCGGGGCGAGCATGCCGGCCGCCGCCCAACCCGCCCCGCGCCCGGGACGGGGGTCGATCAGGGTGACGGCCATGCCCGCGGTCGCCGCCTGCCAGGCCACGGACAGTCCGATCACGCCGCCCCCGACCACGATGACGTCAGGTGCGACCTGGTCGGGCATGGGCCCATGCTACGGGCGGTCCCGACGGGTCGCCGACCGGAGCCGCAGGCCTGGTCGCGGCCGTCGCCGGCCGCCGGCCCGAGCGCTCCCGAGGTCCCGATACCGCCCGGAGGGCGTGTACAATCTTCGGACCACACATGGGCCAACGTCGTCCCGGGTGGGTAGATCCACTTCCCTCGTTGGAGCGACCCGATGACGACTCCTCGCCGAACCCAGGCCGACGCCCTGCGCACCGCCACCGCGGTCGGCCCGCCGCGTCTGCGCCGCCGACCCGACGGCCCACCGAGGGCGCCGCTCGGCGGACTCTACGACCCGCGGTTCGAGCATGATTCCTGCGGGGTCGCCCTGGTGGCCGACCTCCACGGCCGGCGGTCGCACACCCTGGTCCGCCAGGCCGTCTCGGCCCTCGAGCACCTGGCCCACCGGGGGGCCACCGGAAGCGAGGAGGACAGTGGGGACGGGGCCGGGATCCTCATCCAGGTCCCCCACGACTTCTACGTCGACGCCGTCGGCTTCGAACTGCCCTCCCGTGGCCACTACGCCACCGGTATCGCCTTCTTGGCCCGCGACCCCGACGAGGCCGCCGACGCCCGCCGGTCGGTCGGCAAGCTGGCCGGCGAGGAGGGGTTCGACGTCCTCGGTTGGCGCACCGTCCCGGTCCGCACCGACTCACTGGGTTCGATCTCCGAGGCGGCCATGCCGTCGATGCACCAGCTCTTCGTGGCCCCGTCGGCGGGCACGTCGCTCAGCGGTTCCGACCCGGCGCTGGCCATCGACCGCCTGGCCTTCGTGCTCCGCAAGCGGACAGAGCACGAGATCGACAACTGCTACTTCGTCTCCCTGTCGGCCCGGACCATCACCTACAAGGGGATGCTCACCTCCCACCAGCTGACCGACTTCTTCCCCGACCTGTCCGACGAACGGGTGACCAGCGGCCTGGCCCTGGTCCACTCCCGCTTCTCCACCAACACCTTCCCGTCCTGGCCGCTGGCCCACCCCTACCGGTACCTGGCCCACAACGGGGAGATCAACACGCTGGCCGGCAACCGCAACTGGATGCGGGCCCGAGAAGCCCTGTGCCGTTCCGACCTGATCCCCGGGCTCGAGCGGGCCTTCCCCATCGTGACCCCGGGGGCCAGCGACTCGGCCTCCTTCGACGAGGTGCTCGAGCTCCTCCACCTGGGCGGCCGGCCCCTCCACCACGCCGTGCTGATGATGATCCCCGAGGCGTGGGAGAACCACCGCACCATGGACCCGGCCCGCCGGGCCTTCTACCGCTACCACGCCGCCCTGATGGAGCCGTGGGACGGCCCCGCCGCGGTGGCCTTCACCGACGGCACGGTGATCGGCGCCGTCCTCGACCGCAACGGCCTCCGGCCGGCCCGGTACTGGGTCACCGACGACGGACTGGTGGTGCTGGCCAGCGAGGTCGGCGTCCTCGAGGTGCCGCCGGCCAAGGTGGTGCGCAAGGGGCGCCTGCAGCCGGGGCGGATGTTCCTGGTCGACACCGCGCTCGGCCGGATGGTCGACGACGACGAGATCAAGGATGCCCTGGCCGCCGAGCTGCCCTACGCCGAATGGCTGGACGACGGCCAGATCGAGCTCGAGGACCTGCCGCCGCGCACCATGCTCACCCCCCAGCACGCCTCGGTCATCGGGCGTCAGCGCCTCTTCGGCTACACCAACGAGGAGCTGCGGCTCATCCTCCAGCCCATGGCCAGAACCGGGAGCGAGCCCAACGGCTCGATGGGGACCGACACGGCCATCGCCGTGCTCTCCGACCGGCCCCGGCTCCTCTACGACTACTTCACCCAACTGTTCGCCCAGGTCACCAACCCCCCGCTGGACGCCATCCGCGAGGAGCTGGTCACCTCGCTGATGTCCACGCTCGGCCCCGAGGCCAACCTGCTCGAACCCACCGCCGACTCGTGCCGCCAGATCGTCCTGCCCATGCCCGTCATCGACAACGACGACCTGGCCAAGCTGCTCTACGTCAACGAGGACGGGAGCACGCCCGGCTTCCGCGCCTTCGCCATCGACGGGCTCTTCGAGGTCTCGGGTGGGGGAGAGGCCCTGCGCGCCGCCATCGAGAACGTGCGGGCCCAGGTCAGCGAGGCCATCGCCGGCGGAGCCGACGTGATCGTGCTCTCCGACCGCAACTCGACGGCCACACTGGCCCCGATCCCGTCGCTCCTGTTGGTGGCCGCCGTCCACCACCACCTGGTCCGGAACAAGACCCGGACCCAGGTCGGCCTGGTCATCGAGTCGGGCGACGCCCGCGAGGTCCACCACATGGCCCTCCTGAAGGGGTTCGGTGCCGCGGCCATCAACCCCTACCTGGCCTTCGAGTCCATCGACGACATGATCCGCTCCGGGGACCTGACCGGGGTGACCTCGCGCCAGGCCCAGCGGAACTACATCAAGGCGGCGTCCAAGGGCATCATCAAGGTGATGTCCAAGATGGGCATCTCGACGGTGGCCTCCTACACCGGGGCCCAGGTGTTCGAGGCGGTGGGCCTGGCCGCCGAGGTCGTCGACGAGTACTTCACCGGCACGGTGTCACGGATCGGCGGGGTCGGCCTCGACGTCCTGGCCGAGGAGGTGGTCAGCCGCCACCGACTCTCCCATCTGGACCGGCCCACCGAGCTGGCCCACCGCGAGCGGGAGGTCGGCGGCGAGTACCAGTGGCGCCGGGAAGGGGAGATCCACCTCTTCAACCCGAAGACCGTGTTCAAGCTGCAGCACGCCACCCGGTCCAAGCGCTACGAGGTGTTCAAGGAGTACACCAGGGCGGTCGACGAGCAGTCGACCCACCTGGCCACCCTGCGGGGGATGATGCACCTTCGCACCGGCGTGCTCCCGGCCGTGCCCATCGACGAGGTGGAGCCGAGCGCCGGCATCCTGGCCCGATTCTCCACCGGGGCCATGTCCTACGGGTCGATCTCCGCCGAGGCCCATGAGACCCTGGCCATCGCCATGAACCGTCTCGGGGGACGGTCGAACACCGGAGAGGGGGGCGAGGACTCGGACCGGTTCACCCCCGATGCCAACGGCGACCTCCGCCGGAGCGCCATCAAGCAGGTGGCCTCGGGCCGGTTCGGGGTGACCTCGGAGTACCTGGTCAACTCGGACGACATCCAGATCAAGATCGCCCAGGGGGCCAAGCCCGGCGAGGGGGGCCAGCTGGCCGGGACCAAGGTCTACCCGTGGATCGCCAAGACCCGGTTCTCCACCCCGGGGGTGGGCCTCATCTCGCCCCCGCCCCACCACGACATCTACTCCATCGAGGACATCGCCCAGCTCATCCATGACCTCAAGTCGGCCAATCCGCGGGCGCGGGTCCACGTGAAGCTGGTGGCCGAGGTCGGGGTGGGAACGGTGGCCGCCGGCGTGGCCAAGGCCCATTCCGACGTGGTGCTCATCTCCGGCCACGACGGCGGCACCGGCGCCGCCCCGCTCACCTCCCTGAAGCATGCCGGGATCCCCTGGGAGCTCGGCCTGGCCGAGACCCAGCAGACCCTGCTGGCCAACGATCTCCGCGACCGCATCGTCGTCCAGGTGGACGGGCAGATGAAGACGGGCCGGGACGTGGTCATCGGTGCCCTCCTCGGGGCCGAGGAGTTCGGGTTCGCCACCGCGCCGCTGGTGGTCTCGGGCTGCGTGATGATGCGGGTCTGCCATCTCGACACCTGCCCGGTGGGGATCGCCACCCAGAACCCGACCCTCCGGGCCCGGTACTCGGGGACGCCCGGAATTCGTCGAGACCTTCTTCGAGTACATCGCCGAGGAGGTCCGCGAGTACCTGGCCGCCCTCGGCCTCCGTTCGCTGGAGGAGGCCATCGGCCGGGTCGACCTGATCGACGCCGCCCGGGCCATCGACCACTGGAAGGCCGCCGGGCTCGACCTGTCACCCATCCTGGTCCAGCCCGAACTGCCCGACGGGGCCGTGCGCTACTGCATCAACGAGCAGGACCACGGCCTCGACCGCGCCCTCGACCACGCCTTCCTCGATGCCTGCCGTCCGGCCATCGACTCGGGCACGCCGGTGACGGCGGAACTGGCCATCACCAATGTGAACCGCACGGTGGGGACGCTGCTCGGCTACGAGATCACCCGCCGGCACGGCGGGGCGGGGCTGCCCGAGGGGACCATCGACCTCACCTTCCGGGGTTCCGCCGGCCAGAGCTTCGGCGCCTTCGTGCCCAAGGGGGTGACCATGCGGCTCCTGGGCGACGCCAACGACTACCTGGGCAAGGGGCTGTCCGGCGGTCGGATCATCGTCCGCCCGCCCGAGGATGCGCCCTTCCCGGCCGAGGACAACATCGTGGCCGGCAACGTGATCCTCTACGGGGCCACCGCCGGCGAGGTGTTCCTCCGCGGCCAGGTCGGCGAGCGGTTCTGTGTCCGCAACTCCGGGGCCATCGCCGTGGTCGAGGGCGTGGGCGACCATGCCTGCGAGTACATGACCGGTGGGCGGGTGGTGGTGCTCGGCCCGACCGGGCGCAACCTCGGAGCGGGCATGTCGGGCGGCATGGCCTACGTCTACGACCCGCACGGATCGCTGGTCGGCATGTACAACCACGACACCGTCGACCTCGATCCGCTGTCACCGGAGGACCGGATGTGGTTGAAGGACCGGATCACCATGCACCGGGAGGAAACCGGCTCGGTCGTCGCCGACCACATCCTGGCCGACTGGGTCAGCTCCTCCGAGCAGTTCGTCACCGTGATGCCCAAGGACTACCGGCGGGTCCTCGAGGCCACCGAGCTGGCCATCGCCGAGGGCCGTTCGGTGGACGAGGCGGTGATGGAGGCGGCCCATGGGTGACGTGAAGGGATTTCTGAAGCACGGGCGGCAGCTGCCGCCCCGTCGGCCGGTGCCGGTGCGCCTCCGCGACTGGAAGGAGGTCTACGAGCCCTTCCCGGCCGAGTCGGCCCGCGACCAGGGGCGCGGTGCATGGACTGCGGCATCCCGTTCTGCCATGAGGGCTGCCCGCTGGGCAACCTCATCCCCGAGTGGAACGACCTGGTCTACCGGGACGAGTGGTCCGAGGCCGCCGAACGGCTGCACGCCACCAACAACTTCCCCGAATTCACCGGCCGGCTGTGCCCGGCCCCGTGCGAGGGGGCCTGCGTGCTGGGCATCAACGACGACCCGGTCACCATCGAGCGCATCGAGTACGAGATCGTCGAACGGGCCTGGGCCGACGAGCGGGTGGTGCCGGTGGTCAACGCCACCTCCACCGGCAAGCGGGTGGCGGTGGTCGGATCCGGCCCCTCCGGCTTGGCCGCGGCCCAGCAGCTGGCCCGGGCCGGCCACCGGGTGGTGGTGTTCGAACGGGCCGAGAAGCCCGGCGGGCTCCTGCGGTACGGGATCCCCGAGTTCAAGATGGAGAAGGCGGTGGTGGACCGTCGCCTCGACCAGATGCGGGCCGAGGGTGTCGAGTTCCGCTGCGGGATCTCGGTGGGGGAGAGCGCGCCCGAAGTTGCAGGGGCGTCGTCGGCCGACGCCACCGTGATCAGCGCCCGGTCGCTGGTCGACGAGTTCGACAGCGTGCTGCTGGCCGGCGGAGCCACCCTGCCCCGCGACCTGCCCATCCCCGGGCGTGAGCTCTCGGGGATCCATCTGGCCATGGACTACCTGAAGCCCTCCAACCTGGTGCAGGAAGGGCTGCTGGACGAGTCGCCGATCACCGCCGACGGCAAGCACGTGGTCATCATCGGCGGCGGCGACACCGGCGCCGACTGCCTGGGCACCGTCCATCGCCAGATGGCGCTCAGTGTCCACCAGCTCGAGATCATGCCCGAGCCGCCGGCCGGCCGGACCCGCGACAACCCGTGGCCGACCTGGCCGCTCATCCTGCGGACGTCGTCCGCCTCGAAGAGGGTGGCGAGCGGGTCTTCTCGGTGACCACCGCCGAGTTCCTCGACGACGGCGCCGGCCACGTCCGCGGGCTCCGGGGGGAGCAGGTCGAGGTGATCTTCGGCGATGACGGCCGTCCCGACTTCGTCCCCGTCGAGGGCTCCGAGTTCGAGCTTCCCTGCGAGCTGGTGCTGCTGGCCATGGGGTTCCTCGGGACGGAGCGGAACGGGGCGGTGGCCGAGCTCGGGCTCGAGGTCGACGCCCGGGGCAGTGTGGTCGCCGACCAGTCGTGGTCCACCAACGTCGACGGGGTGTTCGTGTGCGGGGACATGACCCGGGGCCAGAGCCTGATCGTGTGGGCCATCGCCGAGGGCCGCTCCGCGGCCGCCTCGGTCGACCGGTACCTGATGGGCCGGACCGACCTGCCGGCGCCCATCGTGCCCGGCCAACTGGCCCTCCGCTAGGTCCGGGCGTGCCGGCCGGGCCGGGGTCAGGCGGCGGGTCGGTCCCGCCGGGCCCGGCCGACCCAGTCGATGAACTGGCGGCCCCGGAGCGCGGTCGGCGGAAACCATGCTCGACGGGGCCACCGGATACATATTACCGGGAAGTAACTCCGGGCCATCCGCCTCAAACATGCAGGTCATGGTGGGGCGCCGATTTCGTGACGGTGCTCACCGATCTCGCGGGGAATTCCCACTTCCCGATTTGGCAAAGTGGCCACTAGATGGCCAGATTGGGGATCAGGATGGCCTCATGACCAACCAACCAACCAATCACGACCAAGAGCGAACCGACCTGCTGGCCACCCTGGCGAAGCACCGGGGGTTCCTCCGCCAGACCGTCCAGGGGCTCACCGACCAGCAGGCGGCGGAGCGGACCACGGTGAGCGAGCTCTGCCTGGGGGGCCTGGTCAAGCACGTCGCCCGGGCCGAGGAGGGCTGGGCCGACTTCATCGTGAAGGGCCCCACCGCCATCGGGTCGGCTGATCAGGCGGCCTACGAGGCCCACCTGGCCAGCTTCCGCATGGCCGAGGGCGAGACCCTGGCCGGCCTGCTGGCCGCCTACGACGACGTGGCCCGCCGCACCGAGGACGTCGTGCTCTCACTGGACTCGCTGGATGCCGCCCACCCGCTGCCGGAGGCTCCCTGGTTCGAGTCCGGCGCCGAGTGGACGGCCCGCCGGGCGCTACTGCACATCATCGGCGAGACATCCCAGCACGCCGGCCATGCCGACATCCTCCGCGAGGCGATCGACGGCACCAAGACGATGGGCTGACCGTCGGTCGGGGTGGGAGCCTCCCCCTGCTCACCCCGGCCGGGTGGCTCCCACCAGCCCCGACCAGCCGGCGTCGTCGAACCGAACGAAGGCACCGGTGTGGGGAGCGTCGATCATCTCGCCCTCGCCCACGTAGATCCCGACATGGTCGACGCTGGTGGCGCCGCCGCCGAAGAAGACCAGGTCCCCGGGTTCCACCGGTGATCCGCCGGGAACCAACGGCCCGGTGTCGTACTGGTCCTGGGCCACCCGGGGGAGGACGACACCGGCGTGGGCGAACGCAGCCTGGACCAACCCCGAGCAGTCGAAGCCACCCACACCGGTGCCGCCCCACAGGTAGGGGGTCCCCAGTTGCCGGGCGGCGAACGAGAGGGCGGCCACCGCGGTCCCGGCCGTGGCCGGGTCCTGCTGGAACGAGAGGGACAGGGTGAGCACGGTGTCCACGTAGGCCGCGGAGTGGTTGTAGTCGTCGACCGCGGCGCGGAGGGTGGCGGCCGAGCCGGCGCCGTCGGTGCACAGCATGGTGGCGGCCGAGTAGACGGCGTCGACCGGGTCGTAGGGCGACGGGGGTCGGGCACCCCCGGGTCCGACCGTGGCGTAGGCGGCGAAGGTCGCCGGCTCGAACTGCATCGGGCCCTCGGCCCCGGCGCGGTTGGCGCCCGACCACACCCCCGGCGCGCGTCGACTGCCCGCTCCCCGTCTCGACGGTGCCGATGGCGGCCACCACCGACCAGGACAGCCCCGGGCAGGTGGCCGCGGCCTTCTGGTAGAGGGTCAACCAGTCCGGCGGGATGGCGGCTGCCCGCCGCCGGCGCTCCCGCCCGCCGCCGCTCGCTGGTCACCGCCCGCTCCGGACCCGGTGGAACCCGAGGCGCCGCCGACCGCGGCCACGGTCACCAACCCCACCGTCATCGCCAGCAGCGCCACGACGGCCGCACCGACCAACTTGCCCATCTCTGTACCTCCACGCCTCCACGGGGTGGGTCGAGGTGAGCAGCCGTGCTCAGAGGGAGCGCCCTGGGGGTCGAGGTGCTGCCGGGCACGTGCCGGGCTTGGCCGGTGTTCGACCGACCGGATGGGCAGCGGGCTGCCCACAGTTGAACAGGGGAGGCGGCGGAAACAAGGCCCAATGGCCCGGTGATCGGGGCCAACCGCTGTCGGTATGCTCGTCTATCCGGCAATCCGGTGTGGGACAGGGGAGGGAACGATGCTGAGCACCATGCAGGATGCTCCGCTGTTGGTGAGTGGGATCATTCGCCACGGCCAGAACGTCTACGGCGACAGCCAGGTGATCACCATCACCGGGCCGGCCGGGGAGGCCATCGAATCGTCGTTCACCCAGGTGGCCGAACGGGCCGAGCGACTGGCCCGGGCGTTGGCCCGGCTCGGGGTGGGCGACGGCGACCGGGTGGGCACCTTCCTGTGGAACAACCAGACCCATCTGGAGGCCTACCTGGGCATCCCCGGGATGGGGGCGGTGCTCCACACCCTGAACCTGCGACTGTTCCCCGAGCAGCTCTCGTACGTGATCAACCACGCCGAGGACGAGGTGATCATCGTCGACGCCATGCTCATCCCGCTGCTGGCCCGGGTGCGGGACGAGCTCACCACCGTCAAGCACATCATCGTGGCCGGGGACGGCGACGCCAGCGCTCTCGGGCCGACGTTCTCCTACGAGGAGCTGCTCGAGGCCGAGGACCCGGGCTACGACTGGCCCACCTTCGACGAGCGGCAGGCCGCGGCCATGTGTTACACGTCGGGAACCACCGGCAACCCGAAGGGCGTGGTCTACAGCCACCGGTCGACTTTCCTGCACTCGATGGCCATCACCTCGGGCTCGTCGCTCGGGATCAACGAGCTCGACCGGGTGCTGTCCATCGTCCCGATGTTCCACGCCAACGCCTGGGGGACCCCCTACGGAGGGTTCCTGACCGGTGCCGACCTGGTCATGCCCCAGCAGTTCCTCCAGGCCGAGCCGCTCACCGCCATCATCGCCCGGCACCGGCCCACGCTCTCGGCCGGGGTACCCACCATCTGGAGCGACCTGCTCCGCTACGCGCAGACCCACACGGTGGACCTGTCCTCGCTGCGGATGATCACCGCCGGGGGAGCCGCCGTGCCCCGACAGCTCATCGAGCGATTCCGGGACGAGCTCGGGATCGAGATGGTCCAGGGCTGGGGGATGACCGAGACCAGCCCGCTGTGTTCGCTGGCCCTCCCGCCGCGGGGCACGCCTCCCGAGGAGGAGATGGAATGGCGGTCGAAGACCGGTCGGGTGGTCCCCGGCGTGGAGGTCCGTGTGGCCGCCGAGGACGGAT
>CAWIOU010000004.1:0-3143 GCA_963837805.1 uncultured Acidimicrobiaceae bacterium | reverse complement strand
CATTCTCATGAGCCGACCCAGGACGAATGCCCCGCTACCCGCCACGACCAGCGTCGTCAGCACTGTGCGTGGTGAAGGCGTGAGCCGGAGCGTGACTAAATACCTACAAGGGACGACAGGCTGAACTATGCAGACTGCCAGTTGAAGGCAAGGGGGATGCCCAAGGCCGGCCTGTACGGACTCCAGAGCGGGGAGTCCGGCATGGGCGGACCTGGCTCCATGAGCTGCGTCGAGGGGGATCATCTGGAGAATCTGGCCGCGGTGGACGTCGTGGACCACGCACACCCGGCCGCTCCGCTAGGCCATAGTGGGCGACCGAGTCCGGCACGGGTCTGAGCGACGCGCCATGGGCCAGGCGCGCGGCGTCGGAAAGGGCGACGCGGGTGATGACAATCGAGGCGAGACAGCAGGCGTGGTCAGCTAGGGAACCGCCTCCGTCTGACTCGCTCCTCCCCCTACGGGAGAGGTCTTCGGCGCCGACGCGGTCGGCGCACCGTGGTCATCTAACGATCTACTCCTGATTATTCATCTGCTCAGATCCTGGTTCCATGCCCACCTCATACCTCCACAGTTCGAGCTTCTGGGCCAGCGCCTGTTCGAAGAAGAGCGAGTAGGTCTCCGTGACGTGCAACCTGTCGAGATACACCTCGTAGTGGCCGATGACGCTGCTGCACCTCGTCGAACAGAACCCGGGGTCACATTGATATAGTGCCCGCCTGGGCCGTCACCGCCCGTTGTTCGGCGCTGTTGTGGCCCTGGTTGATCGTCGGTGCCGGCGCTGAGCATTCCTGCACCTGGTCGGGGTGCTGGGCCAGGCAGTCCGGGGGGCTGATCCCGAGGTACGGAATGTTCCCGAGGACGATGAATTGGGTCCCCGTCTCTCGAAGGTGCTTCAGTGTCTCGTGGAGGCCGTGCTGCCACTGGGCAGTGGTGTACGGCTTTCCCCCTGGGCCGTTCTGGTCCTCTTGGGTGATGATCACGAGATCCGGATCGAGCTCCTTGATCCGGTGGAACGCGAATTTTTGCCATGGGGTGGAGGTACGGAGCACTGACGTTTTACCCGATGCCTTTCCCGGTGGGTATTGTTGGCCATGCAGTAACCCTTCCCAAGGAGCACGAGCCGCCAGCGCGCCTCGACCGCGATGGCATTCATTGCCTGGTACCACATCAGCGCGTGCGAGTCTCCGTAGAGGACCATGGTGTGGCTGCCGTTCGGGTCACCGAATACACATCAGGGCACCGTGACCTGGCCGACGACCGGTTGGCAGCGACCCTGGGGTGCTCCCTAGTCACTAGTGGCTTCTCGGAGGGACGGGGTGAGATCTGCGGGAAGCTTCTGGATTTGTCAGAAGGCGGCCACCAGCTTCGCTATCTCCGCTCGGTGCCGGCCGGCACGGTCTCGTTGGGTCTGATCTCACAGGCCTGGACTGGCGATCGAGGGTCACCGTCGCGATGATGAAGGGCACGACGATCAGCGCGATTCCGAGCGCGACGCTTGTCCAGCGCCGGCGGGAGAGGAACCGAGCGTGCCGGATCGGATTTTCGACGACCTGATAGGAGACGATTGAGGCGACCAGCGCCACCGCCAGCCACGGCAGGCTCTGCGTGAAGGTGAGACCCGTCCTCCCCTGGGATTCGGCCGCGATGATCAAGATGGGCCAGTGCCACAGGTAGAGCGAGTAGGACAGATTGCCCAGCCAGCCACAGGGCGTAAGGCCGAGCACCGATTCGGCGCCCAGCCCGAGAGAGCTGGCGCCGCCGGCGATGATCAATGCGGCTCCACCACCGGCACGGCGACCAGCGAACCCGGATAGGCCGTCTGACTGTTGAAGATGAGGGCCGAAACGAGAATCGCACCCAGTCCAAACCAGGTCATCGTGGCACCAATGCCGGACGGGACCTGGAGGAGCCATCTCGTCCCGACGGCAACGAGGCCGCCGAGTGCAAGTTCCCACGCCCGGGTGAACGGCGAGAAGTAGGCCACTGTCGGATTCGACGCGGTTTGGATCACCGAGAGGCGAAGGAGACCACCATGACCACGACCAGTGCGATGGCCAGCCGATTCCGCAGGGACATACGGGTACGCACGGCGGCCACCAGCAAGAAAATGGTCGGATACACGAGATAGAACTGCTCTTCGACAGAGAGGGACCAGAAGTTCTGGAGTGGCGACGGAAGTTGTTGTGCCGCGAGGTAGTTGGTTCCTTCCGCCGCGAAATGAAAGTTGACCAGGAAGATCGCGGCCCATCGGCCATCGATCGCGGTCCTTCCGCCGGACAGGACACCGAGGAATGTATAGGACGCGCGATGGTGACGACGATGACCAGCGTGGCGGCCGGGATGATCCTTCGGCACCGCCGCCCGTAGAAGGCCAGGATCGATGTCCGTCCTGTCGACGCCCGCTCGCGGAGGAGCACTCCGGTGATCACGAACCCAGAGATGACGAAGAACACTCAACGCCTACATAGCCACCGCTCACCACCGAGCTTCCTGCGTGGAAGAGAACGACGAGGAGAACGGCTAACGCCCTGAGACCTTGGACGTCGGGTCGGAACTTCCGGTCTTCCGGTGCCGTCCCCGATTCGTCCTGGTCGGGAGGCATCCGTCGGGGATTCCGGAACAAGCGCAGACGTATTTTGCACCCGTGCACCCCCCTCTCCACTATGAGACGCCGGGCATCCTATCGACTCACGGCGTAGCGCTCGAGGCACTCTGTCGTCCGGCGCCGTCGATCGTCCGACGCCAAGACGTTGACCTGAACAGAGACCCTGCTGGAGCCGACCATCGACCCGAGGACCTACGGGCAAAGAATCATCCGCCCATCGGAGGGTGACGCGGTCCCGCGATGGTAGAAGATGTGGGGCTGGTCGCAATGTTGACAACAAGGAGCGAGGAACGCTGGGCGAGAGCAACGACCTTCCGACGTGGGACCGCTCTGGACCGGCTGAGGTTGGAGTCGGCGACGAGGCGACGCTCCCTCGGTGACGCTATGGTGAGAAGCGCGCCCTCTACGTACCGACGCAAGAGGGTACTGGTTCTTCTTTCAACGACATCGCAGGCGAAGGTGGTAGAATCAGGGGTCTTTGCGTCCTGGGCGAAGCAGGCGGACGAAGGCTGTTCGGAGTCCATCCGATCGGAATAGT
>CAWIOU010000003.1:0-224450 GCA_963837805.1 uncultured Acidimicrobiaceae bacterium | reverse complement strand
GCTGAGGACCGGTGAGCGTCGTCACCTTCATGGTCATTCACACGGCTGGCGAGTTTTCTCGTTCTAGTTTTGCAGCCGAGGCGAGAATGTTGTGGGCCACGAAAGACCGCTCCATATCCGAGCGAGCCTCGAGCAGATCTGCCTTCATCGCACGGGCCTCAGTCACCAACTCGCGGTCGTTAAAGAGCACGAAGTCGACCAGGTGAAGAGCTCTTTGAACATCGTCGGTGGCGCCAGACGCACCCAGAGCCCGGGCTCGATCCAGCAAAGGTCCGGATCCACCCACTAGGGCGACCACTTCGGCCGCAATCTTGGACCGAGTACTGGGAAACAGCATGGACGGATTCCCGTCATACCAGCCCATGTATCTCCGTAATAGGTCACGGACTAGAAACGGTGTACATCCGTAGAGGGGTTGGAGGTAAGAGCTCGCAGCGAGCTCGGCAGGCAGCTCAACTTCGGTAATGATCTGCTCTTGCCACTGACCCTCATTGAGTCGGTGGACCACCTCGCCATCAAGGTACCGGAGCGCCTTCGCCGTGGTCAGCAACATCTCAACCCCATGCTCCCGGAAGACACCTCCGTGGCCAGAGATGATTGCGGCTGGTTCGAGGGCGGCCATCTCCTCAAGGGCCTCGGCCCACTCCAGTACATAGCGCTGTACACGGAACGGCGTCCCCGCATTTGGCAATGACGACACGATGAAGTCGCCGCCGACAATGACACGGGCCCCGGGGAGCCACACCCAGGTGTGGTCGTCCGTCTCCCCGAGCCCATGGCGGCATTCGAGCGGCAGATCGCCCAGATCGTTCAGGAGTAGGCGGTCCTCGTAAGCGATGGTCGGCGGGAAGTACTTGGCCTTCCTAACAACATCGCCCCCGTCGGGTACCCACATAGCGAATTGGGAGTCGAAGGTGCCGGCCAGGTGGCCCGATGTCTTCGCGTAACGCTCAAAGCGCTTGGCCACGTTCACATGGCCCACGATGTCGGGGGGTTTGTGACCCCGCTGAGCGGCGTCATCGAGAACCGCCGGAGTGCCGAAGGCGTGGTCATAGTGCCCATGGGTGTAGATCACATAGCGAACGGGGAGATCAGTAAGAGCCCGGAGCTCGTTGACCACTCGGGGGCCATTTGTAAATAGCCCTGGGTCAATGACCGCAACCCCCCTTGTTCCGACCAGAATCGTCGCATTGCCGAATCCAGAAAGAAAGTGGACGCCCGGCGATATCTCACTGCAGTCCAAAGATTCTCTCGATTTGCCGAGGGCCTCGCGCCCCGCACTCTGGATCGGGTTGGTGTTATTGCTCATGGTTACCTGCCAATGTTGTGGTCCAGTTCTGCGATCGTAGACTGCCCTCACCGCCAACCACCCTGGGTCGCTACTCGCTCCTCGACCAATCGGTCGCCCACCAACCAAATATGGGCTTGGTAGGCGGAGATCCCTGGAGGACGGTGCGGAAAGAGGAGTTCAGGGATTGGATGTGTATTCGCTGTCAGCTACGGAGGGTGAGCACCTGGAGCAAGCTGATTCCGAGAGACAGTACCGACCGGCGACTACGTTGCGCTGGCCAGGTTGGGGATCGAGACGACCAGCGCCCTACCTTGATCGGGCACAGCCTTCCGGTGGGCGGTGGGTCAGGAAAGGTGGACAGGCAACTCCCGCATGGCGATCAGGATGGGGTTGAGGATGCCCAGCGAGGTGTACGAGGGGTCTCCTGTGAGTTCGATGTGCCGAGTCCGCTCGAGCAGCACCTCGATGAGAGTCGTGAGCTCCCGCCGGGCCAGACTGGCCCCGAGACAGAAGTGGACGCCACCACCGCCGAAGGCGAGTTGCGGGTTCGGGCTGCGTGCGATGTCGAAGCGGAAGGGGTCCGCGAAGATGTCCGAATCGCGGTTGGCCGAGGGATACCACATCGTGACTCGGTCTCCCTCAGCGATCGTCAGCCCCCGGATCTCGGTATCCCGGGTCGCCCGTCGGGCGAAGCACGAGACCGGCGACGACCACCGGAGGATCTCCTCCACCGCAAGAGGAATTGCACCCGGCACCCGACGAAGATGCTCGAGCTGGGCGGGATGGTCGAGTAGCGCCAGAAGTCCCAAGCGAAACAGCATTCCGGGTGGTCTCGCTTCCAGCAATGATGAGCAGAATAAAGAACATGTCTAGCTCGATTTCGCTGAGAGCCGTGTGCACGCCGTCGTCAGTCTCAACCTCTACCGTCGACAAGATCGTCCAGACATCGTCCTGCGGATTCGCTCGCTTCTCCTGCCCCAGTTGCTGGGCGTATTCGAACATCTCGACCTGGATTCCTAGGTACTCCTCCTGCGACATGCGCCGCTCTGGGGCATCTCCCTGCAGCATGTCGTTCGCCAACGAGAAGAGCGCATCCCTGTCCTGGACCGGAATTCCGACGATGTCGGCGATCACGTTCATCGGCAGCTTGTAGGCGATCTCGGACACGAAGTCGCATTCTCCGCGTTGCAGGGCCCGATCAACGATCGACTCAGCCCACTGCCGGATCTGGTGCTCAAGCCGGCCGACCATGCGAGGGGTGAAGCCGGCGCTGATAAGCCGACGTTGCCGGAGGTGGTCACGGCCATCCATACTGACGAGCATCGTCCCGGCGATACCTGGTTGGTGACTCAACTGCGGTCCGTCGAAAGCACTGAACAGCTCTGGGTTGTGGCTAACCGCCTGGACGTCTTCATGCTTCGACAGCACCCAGAACCCCTCGTCGTGGTCGCCTCTGAAGGATTCCGGAAAGGACTGCCATTTCACGGGTGCATAGCGGCGCAGGGCGGTGAATACCTCGTGTGGGAACCCGTTGGCGTACAGAGCGGCATCGGTGAGATCCACGTCGAGAAGGTTGCGGTCGAAGGCAGTTTCGGTCACGAGTTCGTCCTCCGGATAGGGAGCTTTCAGCAGCACCGCCGGGTAGTCGATCTTGCCAGTGATGGGTGGACGTTGCGATAGTCCAGGCAAAAGTCCAGATCAGGGCCTTGGAGGATCAGCCCGATGAGCTGAGGATGGGACTACCGAGTCTCAGATTGAGCTGAGGAATCGGCTCGCTCGTCTCAGCCGATCCTGAGGCATTTGGCCCTTGTGACTTCGGTGGGACGCTGGCGAAAGTTGATGAGCCTGGAACGGCACCTATGCCGCACCTTGAGACCCGGGCGATACGGCGCTACCCGATCTTTGCGAGGGCGGCGTTCACGAATTCGGCCATATCTGAGGTGCTCGGCAACGAAGGCGGGGAAGTTGGAGGCGGGGGGCAAGTCCCACCGCCATACGTGGTGCAGGTGTTGCTGTTGGACCACTGCAAGGAGACGATGTAGCGGCTCTTGGCAACGGTAACGGTGGCACTGCGTACCAACCCGTCGGAACGACTCAGGCCGTATTGGTAGGTCTCCGCGGTTACGCCGGGAACGGTCGTCGGTAGGGAGACCTGTTCCCCACCATCGCAGGAGACAAGGTGGGCCTCGACCTGTTGCGCGAGTTGGGAGGCGACGTTGGAAGAGTCGACCTCACCGATCACTTCCTGGCCAGTCCCTCCACCTTCGCTCATGGGGATCTGGAACGACTCATAGACAGCAGGTGAATAGCTGGGAACCGACGCGGTGACCGTCGGGCCGCTCGCCATCTTCGAGGCTCCATACGTGTAGCCCGGCAGACCGTCATCCTGCGTGAGCAGCAGTGGTCGGTTGTCGACGTTGGGGTGAAGATCCGAACTGGTAGTAATCCCGCCACACTGTTCAATCGAATAGAGCGGGGTGGCGGTTGGCGACGGCTCGGCCGTGGACGTTGGCGACTGCTCGATCGTCGTGCTCGACGGCAGCTCGGTCGTGATGGTCGACTTCGGCGCAGGAGCCAACGACGGAGCGCTGCTGCAACCAGATGTAGCAACCGCTAGCAGGAGCAGGGAAGACAATCCCGTCACGACACGCACGATGCCACGATACCGCTGGTCAGAATCGGCTCCGAAGTAACCACGGGTCGATTAGCGAGTGTCGGAACTCGGCCTGTCGTCATCCCCGGGTTCCGACGCTTGCGCTGTTGGGCAACCTCGGGTTGTCGGGTCTCACTTTTTCGTTAGCTGCTTCCCGAGATCTCAACTGACCGATTTGGACCACTCCAAACGGACCCAGTACCTCCGCCCCGCATCACTCTCGTTGGGCTCCAATGCCGACAGAGAGTGGTGCCCTGGCCAAACGCACTCACTCTAGTTGGTGCGGCCTGCTTCAAGGTTGGACGAGGAGCCGACAGCAGAACGCCGCCACGCCAGCGGGATGGGGAGCAAACCGAGCGTGACGGCCATTCTGCCCCTACCGGCTTCGGCGCCCGATGAAGGGCCTCCAAAAGGGCTCCAAAGTCGTCTCCATTTGTATCTTTGCGAAGTTGGTCATGACAAACCCAACATGCGATAGCGAGTCGCAGTTCCTCCGACCGGCAGGTGCGATTCTCCGAACGGAATCCAGATCGGCCCGGTGACCGTCGCACGCCTCCCAGGGCATGGCTGTAGGCATGCAGTCCCGTTTCCGGGTATGTCAATACTGGCCGGTGAGCCTTGGTTCCGCCGCCGAGCTGCCGGCCCGGCCTTCTTCAACCTGCCGATGAGGGGCCAGGCTGAGCCCACGGATCCCAGAGCCATGGCCCGAGATCTCTGCTGGCAGATCAGTCGAATGGGGATGCGATCTCATCCCGACTCCGGGCATGGCCCGGGCTGGCCGACGCAGAACTCACCTCACGTGTCCGACGGTGTGGTCGCGCTCTCTGGATCGATCAGCGCACTTAGGCGGTGGAGTGCTGCATCGAGATCTCGTGACCGAGTGCGATGCGCCTCGTCGGCATCGACCAATTGGTCGGCGGTTGGTGGACTGTCACCGGAATTCAACAGTCGCTCGGCTTCGACAGCAAACAAAAGTCCGCGTAGGGAGGATGCGGTGGTCGAGGTCGCAATGCGCGAGACATCATCCGGGGCAGTGGTCATCAACTGATCGAGGGTGGCTTCGGCTCGCGACACTTGGGAATCGACAGACTCTCGACCTTCAGTCGTCGCCCGCGTTGCGGGGTCCTGGAGGAGATCCCTCACGGAGGCCACCTCTTGGAGAGCTGGCCTAGCGGCAGCGGTCCAAGCGGCTCGGGCCGCTCGCCGGGACCGGGCAAGGAGGATGAGAACGATGGCCAACGCGAGTCCTGCGACCAGCACGGCACCGAGGATCCAGCCCCATGGGGTGGACGATGTAGTGCTTGTCGTCGGAGCTGGAGTTGCGTTCGGTGCGATGGTCGAAGTCGTCGATGGTTCCTCCGTGCTGGCCGACGGCTGACTCGTTGTCGGCAATTGGGTGGTCGGAGTTGCCGGTGATGTCGTCGCCACTTCGGTCGTCGGAGTGGGCCTCTCTGTAGTCGTCGGTGCCACGGTTGTCGTAGTTGGTGGTTCTGTGGCGCGCGTCGTCGGGGCGACGGCAGGGCGCTCAGGGCTTGTTGTGGGAGCTGAGGTCGGCCTAGTAATCGAGGGAACCCTCGTCGTCGTGACAGCACCTTCCCCCCCAGGCGGAGTTGAGGTACCAGGCACAGTGGTGCTTGGTCGGCTTACGGAAGGCAGGCCCGATCCCGAACCACCGCAGGAGACCAGAATCATTCCGAAAAGGAGCGCCGCTCCCACGGCAATGCCGATTCTGTTGCCCCGGGCCAATGCCGCAAGCATCCGGGCGACCTCCGTGGTGAGCTGAGATTCCACAACAAAGCTAGTCCCATTCGGATGGACTCGACAGCTTACCGAGCTACCGCTAGAACTGCGCCCGGGGACAAGCGACTAGCCATATTCGAACGAGAGATGACTCAGCCGATCAAGCTGGGAACACAGCTCGAAGGGCTCACTTCATGCAGCCGACGGCATCCGTTTGCGGCGACTACGGTGAGGGTCCCCGCCGCCGAGGTCGAGGACGAGCCAGTGGGTCTCAGCTAGCTGAGAACGTCGGGTTTGACTTGAGGTTGCCTTGCTGAGGCTTCATGAGTGCCCACTGCGTCCAACACTGAGATCCGCCCTTGTCTTGACTGCGGAGCCGTTTTCAACAAGCAAGCGCGATAATCTCACCTTCATGTGGGTAGGCATGGACGTTGGTGGACCGAAAAAGGGATTTCACTTCTAGTCGAACTCGAAACGGTCGTCGGATGTTGCGAACGGCGATTGGCCACGGTCGGGTACTTGACGACTCGCGTGCCCGGCGATCCGACCGACGCCTGGATGGCTGGCTTGGCGCTCTCTCCCGGTTGAGCTATTCGGTCGGGGTGAGTGTCCAGGCCGCGATTATCCCTACGGGCACGACGGCCCGGGCAGGACTGTGGGCAACCGCAAGCTGACTTTCGATGTAGTCGGTAACGGATCCAAAGGAGACATCGTCTTTGAGCTCGGCTCGAAGAATCTCTTCGTTGATGCTCTCGACCAATCGTTCCTTGTCAGTGAGGTAGGCCATCATCCAGGCTCCGTCGTGCTCGATGAGTTCGGCACCGATGGCATCATCCGGAGGGTGGAGAACCACGGGGTTGCCGGCGTTGGACACTTCTCGATCGCTCGACATTGGCCCGCTCCCGAGTCCCCGTCGTAGGGAATCCACCACCGGGTCTAGCGGGTGGCAGTCCGCTTCGCCCCAAACATTGGCCCGGCAGCCACCACCTTTCTAGTCCGGAAGTCCGCCCGTGTCACCTGGTATTCGCGTCCCGCGCTCTCCGCCTCCGTCTCGACGCTGAGAGTGACTCGAGTCACTCGGGGTGGGTGCCGATGAACGAGGGTCGGGCCCGGCGTGCGGCAGTCACCGGACCTGGGAGAGGCAAGGTCCCGACCTCCGACGTAGTCGGGTCCTCGCGGCCAGGCCCACCGAGCGGAGGTGCGCTCGTCCGCTCCGGGCCTGGCACATTCGTACACGGTTTGCTCGCGATCGGTTCGGGTATCCCTGACTCTGGGTGGGGATGCAGGTGTCTAGGTCCCGACACCCTGCGCTTTGCGTCGGGATTTGGCACCTGTACTCCGGCCCGATCGCTTCGGGGCCGGGAGCACGAGACAGAATGGCTCGGCGTAGTGCCCCACGAGCCCACGGTAGGCCGGGGTGTGACATCCCCGGCACAGTGAACACCCCGTCAGGCATGGTTGCGCCACTTCGGCGAGATGGGGACGGTACAAGCGATGGTTCGGCGTGTTCGGTCCTGGATTGCAGATCACCTGTGGGTGGCACTCATCGATCGGTCAGATGCGCGGTTCTGGGCCCGTTGTGGTCATATTGGCGGATACCGCTTAGCTCGCCTGGCCGGCGACCTCAGCTCAATCAACGCTCAGGTGATGCGGGTCAGTTGCCGATGACCAAGGGTCGGGCCCGGCCAGCACGCGGCTCCGGGCTCGACGCTTGTAACGGTGGCTCACATCCCTGACTCACCGGGCCCGGCAAGCAGGCTGCCCCTCGCGGCGGGTCCGGTGTTTCTCGGATAGACCCCATGACCGAGAACGGGTCTGTAATCACCATCCGATCCCCCTATTCGTCAGGAACAGCCCACTACCATTCGACGGCCGGCCGGTTCAGCTGGGCTCCGCTGCCGGGCTTCCCGGCCCGGCCTTCACCTCAGCCCGCGGGCCGAGCATGCCGATCAGGGCTCATGCAGGGTTCGCTCATTCGCACTGATTGTTTGCATACTCGAGACGCGCAAAGACGAAATCGCTCGCACCTGCCATGTCGTTTACATTCACCTTCCAAGTAATTGTCGTTCCCGAAATGACGGGAGGATCGAACCCGAGCCAGGGCCGCGGTTCTGGCTGGCGCATGAACGCCTCGATCCACAGCTCCGTCGGCCTGCGGCTCAACGCCCAGGTTCCGGTCACCGTCCCGTCGACAGAGTCGGACCACGCCTCATGAGGTGAAGTCACCGAAGAGAGTCGTGTCATTCCCACCACCGCCTTTACGCCGTGCACGCCATACCCGTGGCGTACGGCGCCGGCCAGACTGTCTAAGCCGCCGCCGGTCCGAAGGTTATCGGAGCCACTGTTGCCTCTTCAGGCCCATTGAGCCGGCCTTCGGCACGCTCGATCCGGCTCTGCTCGGATGGGAGCCGGCCGGCTGCCTTCGCCCTCTGGACCAGATCTACGTTGGGGTTGTAATCACGGACCATGGGCCCCTGCCCTTCAACCCGAGTCTACTGCCGGCGCCTGACATTCCACCAGCCCTCTACCAAAGCGGAGATCGGCGTTCAGGGGCAGATCATATTGTCAAGATTGTTGTCTCCTACGACATCCGGTGCCGAGCGGATCGTCTCAATGTTGCAGTCGTCGACGTTGCACATGTCTATGTAAACGGAAGCAGCCTTGTCGATGTTCGGACTATACCTTTCGAACCGGTCACCGTTGGTCAGTATGGAGAGAATGCTATCTACGCCGAATGTTGTCGGCTCGTACCCGTTCCCCACTTGTTTCTGTGCCTGAGCGGCCACCCACTACGGAGGATCTTTGACAACTGCGACGTATCCGTGTCCCGTTCCTTGGGCCCACCGATCAGTTGTGTCGGCAATCCGATTGGGCAGAACGGCTCAGCAGGTCAGGACCCGTCCGTCAGAGTCAAGAACGTGCGCAAGCCGGCCAAGTCCCAATCGGGTGGTTGAACTTAGCCGGCATATGATCAACGGCTACGAATTGCAGTGTTCTCAGCCTAAGCCTCGATCCACCGATTGACCTTCTGATCTGAACGCCGCGCATTCGCGGAAAGTGCCTCCCCGCCTGGGAGAATTGTGATGTTCGAAGTCACGATTCGCACCAGAACCAGGAGGCACTTTCAGTGAGTTCATCATCACGCGGAATCGACCGGATTGCAGTGACCTTTGACGAGCCGACTCTGGTGGCTGACGCTGGTCTTCTGGTGCCGGCCACTCTGATGGTCCGCCTCGGCCTGGAGTCCCTCGTGAACCAGATGGTTCGGCTGCGTGGCCGCGTCGGCGGAGCTCATCCCGGCCGCAAGGTGCTGACGCTGGTGGCGGCGATCCTGGCCGGGGCATCCCACATCGACCACGCTGACCGGTTGCGGGCCGGGGCAACGGGCCGGGTGCTGCCCTTCCGGGTGATGGCACCGTCCACGTTGGGCACGTTCCTGCGCTCGTTCACCTTCGGCCACGTTCGCCAGCTGGACGCAGTGATCGCCGAGGCCATCCGACGGGCGTGGTCGGTCGGGGCCGGTCCGGGGAACGAGGCGATGACCATCGACCTCGACTCGACCATCATCGAGGTGCACGGGAAGCAGAAGCATGGTGCAGCATTTGGCTACACCAGGGTGCTCGGCTACCACCCCCTCCTCGCCACGCGGGCGGGCACCGGCGAGGTGCTCCATGCCCGTCTCCGCAAAGGCTCCTCTCAGCGGGGCACCAAGCGCTTCTGTGAGGAGCTCATCGCCCGGGTGCGACGGTGTGGAGCCACAGGTCCGCTCACCCTCCGGGCCGACTCGGGGTTCTTCAGCTGGGATCTGCTGGCCATCCTCGACCGGCTCTCGGTGGCCTGGTCGATCACCGTGCATCAGAACGCCAGCGTGCAGGGGGCAATCGCCGCCATTCCCGAGGATGCGTGGCACGACATCACCTACCCCGACGGCGGTGCCGCCCAGGTGGCGGAGACCATCTATGTCACCGGTGGGGGCAAGACGAAGCGGGCCGAGCGTCGGGTGCGCCTGGTCGTTCGCCGCACCCGGCTGACCGATCGAATGCAGCGACAGCTCTGGCCCGACTGGCGTCACCACGCCTTCGTGACCAACCTCGAGCTCGAGGCGGTCGAGGCCGACCGGTTCCACCGAGCCCACGCCACCGTCGAGCTCGCCATCCGGGACCTGAAGGAAGGAGCCGGTCTCGAGCACTGCCCCTCGGGGCGGTTCTTCGCCAACGCAGCCTGGCTCGGGTACGCGGTGCTCGCCCACAATCTGATTCGCTGGACCGCCTCCCTCGGCAGCATCCACGCCGACGATCAGCTGACCGTCGCCTCGACGGTGCGCTTCCGGGTCCTCACCGTTCCCGGCCGCCTCGTCAACCCCGCGGGCCGACCCGTCCTCCGTCTGCCCGAACGTTGGCCATGGGCGCAGTTGTTCACGACCGCATTGTCGAGCCTGCGTTCCTTGCCGCTCATCACCTGAACAACAACCCGCGGCCGGCGCAGCCGCAGACGCTTCAACCGTGCGCTGACAGCCGACGTCCATCACGAGACCTTGGTCGATCACGCCTTCGTTCGACACGTCGCGCTGCCCCGGTCGCCATCAGCACCGCTTCAGATTGAGCGTGCCCTTCCCCTAGTCTGTCGGTGGATCGAGGCTTAGGGCTGAGGACCGGCAGTAGCGGCCCAGAATCCGGCAGGCAACGTCTACTACTACTTCAAATCGAAGGACGAGGTCATCGCAGCCGTCGTTGACTCCTATGTCCGTCAGGTCTCCTCGACCCTTTGCCGCCATCGATGAGCGGCACCGCACCCCCAAGGCTCGTCTGAAAGCCGTGTTGCGTGAGCTGGTCGGTCAAGGTGAAGCAGTTGCTCGGTTCGGCTGTCCGCTCGGAAGCCTCTGCCCGGAGATCGCCATAGCGAATCGATGCCCCGGACTTCGCTGTAGGAGAACTCATGCCGTATCATCGTCAACTG
This sequence comes from uncultured Acidimicrobiaceae bacterium, assembly GCA_963837805.1. Classification (GTDB taxonomy): domain Bacteria; phylum Actinomycetota; class Acidimicrobiia; order Acidimicrobiales; family RAAP-2; genus Bog-756. The sequence goes on along the minus strand of CAWIOU010000003.1, from coordinate 213,810 downwards.
GGCCGAGCTGCAATACCGTGCGCTCGAACAGGGTGAGGAATCGGCTGGTCTCGCCCTCGACATGCTTGTGGCGTATCAGGGCAGTGCCCTGCTGGCCAACACCGTGCGCGATCCAAGGATCCTGTCCGCAGCTGCACGTCGACTCGAAAGTCGCATCGACGCGCTGTGATACCGAGCGGGACAGCCTGTTGGGCTCGACGGGTTGTCGGACGCAACCGGTCAGGGCGGCAGTCCCAGCGGCCTCTGCGAGCCCGATGGCGGTCGGCGTGGCCCGTCGGCGCGCCGACACCAACGAGCTCGCCATGGCCACCAGCTCGTCGCCAAAGGCGACGATGAGGTGCCCGCCAACGGTGTGGAATGAGAGGAAGGCCTGGGCGTCGCCCAGGAAGCCTGCCAGGTGCAGCGTCAGCAACCCATGCTCCATCGACCACAGCTGGATCGCCGCCTCCTCAGGGTCGACGTGGCCAAATCGCCCCGCGGCACCGCAGCGCTCGACGGCCTCGAAGAGCTTCAGGAAGGTGGCCTGCTCCTCGAAGTCAAGCCCGCCGGCCGGCTCGGCCATGAACATGACGCGGTACAGGCTGGGGTTCGTGATTGCGTTCTCGAAGTAGGCGTAGCCCAGTAGAGAGTGGTGTGGCGGAGATAGTCCGCGACCACCTCACGGACGTGGTGGACGAGGCGTCGGGTTCGGTTATGGTGCTCCGAAGCGGCAACCGACACCCGCTAGAGGCCGGGAGTTGGATCGTCAACTGCACCGGCCATTTCGCACCCCGGGTTGCAGAACACACTCCCTACGTGTCGGCCTCCGGCAGGTCGATGTCGGTGAACTCCACCTCGATGACCCTGGGGTTCAGCTCGGTATCCGCTTACTTCATGGCGCACCTGTTCTTCCTGGACAAACTGGCTGATGCCCCGCTGTACGAACTGGATTTCCACGGGCTGCGCCGCAACGCGCCCGAGGCCCAGCCAGTCGTGCTGTGCTCCCTGATCATGTACAACCTCAGCTTGGTGTTCGAGCGAGTTCCGGCAAAGGTCTTCCAGGGCAACGGACTCGATTTTGACCGTTGGTATCCGTTCCCCCGGAGGCTGGCAGGACAACTTCGATTCATGCACAACCACAAGCGCGATGCCCAGCACCACCGAGAGGCCCTCGACACCTTTAGTCGACATTCGGACGTGCGCTGCGGCCCGCTGGCGGCCGCTTTCTCTTCGAGTTGACACCGAATTGGCAAGCTCACGCGATGTTCCGGCCTGAAGGTACGCCGCCCAACTTGCTCAAGATGGAGGCCTGAAGAATGACCTCCCACCTGTAAGGGACATCACCCGCAGCAAGGGTTCTCGGGGGCAGGAGGCCTCTCAAAAGGGCCAGATCCCTCCTGTCGCTCTGGATGAACAAATAGTTGGCCGATCGCTAGTGCGCTCCCTCCCAATGGCTATCGCCCCCCGGAACGTCTGTCAGGGGTCAGGAATCGCCGCTCGCTCCGCCTCGACGAGCTTCGTCTGCGGCGCGGTGTCGCGCCATCGCGGCATGGACCTTCTGGCTGATCTCGGAGTGATCGGCTAGGAGGACAGAGAAGTCACCTCGACCGATCACGTCGACGACGACACTGGACTTGGCAATCACGGTGGCGGTACGTGGACGACCTTCCAGGAGTGCCGTCTCCCCGAAGAAGTCTCCGGCACCGCACGTCGCCACGACCTCGCCATCGATGACCACATCAACAGTACCCTCAAGCACGATGATGAACTCAGACCCACGTCCGCCTTGGTGGGTCAGCTCGCGCCCCTCGGGTAGATCGAGCCGTGTGGTCAACCCTGATACTTCTCGAAGCTCTCGTTTGGAGAGTCCAGCGAACAATGGGACATGAGCAAGCAATTCGTCGGTAGTTTCTTTGGCCGCCATGCGGTGTCTTCCTCCCCATAGTTTGCCTCGCAGGCCTAACCGTAGGCGACAACGGTCTCCGGTGACCGAAGCTCCGTCAAGACGGAGTTGCGGGGCAGGGTGCCCCCGAACGCTGCCGTGCTGGGGTTACCCCTGATCGGCTGTGGGCGAGTTATCGACTCGAGCGCGCTTGCTGCCCGAGGTGCTGCCAGCATCCGACACGAGTTGGCGTGTGGATAAATCTTGCCCGAACCATGCCGGAGCGATGCCTGTCCCAATGGCGGCACTCCTCATACGTCACTTGATGGACCCCTTCGCTCGTATCGTCGACACGCTGATCATTCACTCCGCCGTACCTGTTCCTTCAGCCTCCATCCCGTTGATAGCGACTGCACGTCGCTTTATGATTGCGCTTCTGACTGGTGAGAGGCAGACGATGTACAAAGCGATCGTTGTAGGGACAGATGGATCTGACCGAGCAGGAATTGCTGTGGCTCACGCCATCGCCCTCGCCAAGATGAGTGGAGCCAAGTTGCACGTCGTCCACGCCGCCCGCCCCGATGCCATGGCCGGAGCGGGGCTAGATCCTGCAGTAATTGCTGTTGCCGAAGCCAACCGGGCGTATGACCATGGTGACCATATCTGTGCACAAGCCCTCGCCCAGGCAACTCACGAAGGCGTGTCCGCCGATATGCACAATGCTGACGGTAATCCTGCTGACGTTCTAATTTCAATCGCCGAATCTACCGAAGCCGACCTTGTCGTAGTTGGGAGCCGAGGCATGGGCGGAGCCATGCGTTTCTTGCTCGGGAGTGTCTCCAACAAGTTGTCCCATCACTGTCCGTGCAATCTGCTCATTGTCAAAGCTGACTCTGCGGAGAAGTAATCCAGACGGCGGTTCTTGTGTCCCACAACACCTGTGTCCTCAACCCGTCACCGCAACGGCGTCAGCGAACGCCTTTGATGGTGATATCCATCCGAGGGTCTGTCGAGGACGGGTGTTGAGGGATCGAGCGATGGCGTCGAGCTCCCGTTGCGTGCACTGGGAGAGATGGGTCGACTTCGGCAAGTCTCTGCCTCCGGCCACATGACATGGTCCAGCTGTCGCTGGATTGCGACCTCAGCTCCGCCAGCTGAGGTCGCCGGTACGGCTTGAGGTCAATCGGATAGTGGCCGCCGTTAGGTCAAGGCCACCGAACGTCAGCCCACGTTCGAGTCCCATCACATCTACTCGAGCTCATGTCGTCGGCCGGTAACGGCGACCGGCTGTCCTGCTGTCGGCTACTTGGAGGTCATCAACCAGATGCCGTTCCAGTCGGCCGGGGGATTCTCCTTCAGAGCGAGGCAGCGATCGATGTACGTCTCCGCGAGGGTGTCGTCGGGGTTCGCTCGCAGCGTCTCACGGAACGCGTCGACTGCGCTCTCCCAGTTGCCACCTCGGTACTTCTCGATCCCGTCCCGGAAGTGGTTCACCGCGTCCATGAGGTTCGGGAATGTCTGCGGAGTGTGGTAGTCGAGGACTTCGTACACGGCCACGGGTTGTGTCTTGCCCTTGACCACCACGTAGTCGACCTCGCGTGCTCGGTACACCCCTTTGAGCTGCCCCAGGGTGTGCTCGCTGATGAGGATCCGTGCGCTGTACTGCTTACAGGCACTCTCCAGTCGCGATGCGAGGTTCACGCCGTCGCCAATCATGGTGAAGTCCATGCGCTTTGGACTGCCGATATTCCCAGCGACCACGGTCCCGGTGTTGATGCCGATACCCATGTCGATCGGACGACGCCCGTCCTGCACCCGCTCCTCGTTCCACTCGAAGAGCGACGAGATCATGGAGATCGCGGACTGCACGGCGCGGTCGGCGTCGTCCCCGTGGGCGACAGGAAGACCGAAGGCCGCCATGATGGCATCGCCGATGAACTTGTCGAGCATGCCCCCCTGTTCCTGGATGCACTCCACCATGATGGTGAAGTAGTCATTGAGGAGCGTGACGGTTGCCTGTGGTCCGAGTTCCTCGGCGAGCGAGGTGAAGCTCCGCACGTCGGAGAAAAGGACGCTCGCTTCCACGCTCCGTCCGCCGAGGATGTCCTCGTCCCCTCGGACAAGCTCGTCGGCCAGGGTAGGGTCCATGTACCGGGCCATGGTGGCGCGAACCCGCTTTTCGCCGCTGATGTCCTCCATCACGACCATCGTCCCCAGGTGCTCGCCGATGCCGCCGATCAGGGGGAGCACGTTCACATTCGCCGACACCACGGCGCCGGCAGAACCCGTGCCCTCCACTGCGAGTCGCTGGATGTCGACGTCCATCGCCATCTCCGGTTTGCGGATGGCGTCATCCGCGACCCGAGCCACCATCGCTCCGATGATCTGCTCGGCGCTACCGAAGACCTCTGAGTAGTGCGACCCGACGAGCGATGAGGCGTCGGTGCCCAGGATGCGACCGCCTGCGTCGTTACACGTCGCTACCCTGCCCGCCATGTCGAGGGTGATCACCCCGTTGGACATGCTGGCCAGCATGGCTTCGCTGTAGTTGCGCATGTTCTGGACGTCGTCGAAGAGCTTTGCATTCTGCAGTGCGATGGAAACCTGTGCCGTAAACGCCTTGAGTCGCTGCTCGTCCTCCGGGGTGAACCGACCACCTCGCTTGTTCAGCACCTGGGTCACGCCGATGATGTGGCCGTCGTTGCTGATCACTGGAACGCACAGGATCGAGCGGGTGAAGAACCCGGTCCGTCGGTCGAGTTCGGGGTTGAACCGCAGATCGGCATAAGCGTGGGCGATGTTGATGCTCTCCCCCGAGCTGAACACCGTGCCGGCGATGCCCTCGGTTGCCGGGAACCGGATTTCGCCGACCGAGTCGCCCTCGGCGACCCGGGCAAACAGCTCGTCGGTGCGTTCGTCGAGGAGGAACAACGTCGAACGCTCCGCACGCAGCAGGCGGGTGGCCTCACTCATCACCCGCTGGAGGAGCGCGTCGAGGTCGAGCTCGGCCGTGATGTCCGACACCAGACGAAGGAACTCCATTTCCTCCGAACGGTGCACGTCGACGTCCTCGAGATGGGACGCAGTGACCAGTGCCGCCGATGCCTGGCCAGTCATGGCTTCGAGCAGCGCGAGGTCGTCGAGGTTGTAGTCGCCCGCGCTCTTGTTCAGGACCTGGGCAACACCGATCACGACGCCGAGAGCGGTGGTGATCGGTGCGCATACGAGGTTACGCGTCTCGTATCCGGTGAGTTCGTCCACCTCCCGGTTGAACCGCGGATCCCCATAGGCGTCGTTGATGATGAGGGGCTCGTGCGTGGTGAAGACCCGGCCGGCGATGCCGACATCGTTGAGCAGACGGATCTCGAGCGTCTGCTCGCCCTGCAGTACCCGCGAGTACAACTCACCGGTGGCAGGATCGTTGAGGAACAAGCTCCCGCGGTCGGAATGGGTCTCGAGGACGGTCATGTCGATGAGCGCAGCGAGTACGTCGTCGAGCGTCTCCATGGCCGCGACGGTCCGCGACACGTGAAGGAGGGTCTCGGCGAAGTGGAGGCGCTTGGCCTGATCTGTGACGTTGGTCGCGTCGGACATGTCAGTTGCCATTGGTCGCCTCTATCTGGGTGCGCAGCGCAGAAATAGCTCCCTGCAGCTGTCCCCGTTCCTCGCGGAACCTGCGGTCGAGCTCGTCGCGCTCCCGCTTCGCCTCCGCCTGCATCGATACGAGGGTGCTACGCAGCTCGTCGACCGTCGCCCTGAGTTCCGCCATCTCGTCCGCCGACTGCATCGCCGCCGCCTGCACTGCCGCGTTCTTCTCGAGGGCCGACGATTCGAGTTCGACCCGCAGGGCGTCGACCACGTCGCGGGCACCCAGCCGATCGGCTTCCCGCTCGGCCGCCCAGCGCTGCTGCTCGGAGGACAGGAGCGCGGCGCCTTCCTCGAGCTCACGGCGCAACTGGTCCACCAGGCTGCGCAGGTATCTGTCGGCCCCCGCGTGCCCCTGCTCGTCGCCGGTCCCCACTGACGCCATCCGTCCTGCCTACCCGATCGCCTACCCGGCAGAGGCTACAGCATTGGTGTTCTGCGACGACCAGCGCTCGAACTCCGGGCAGGGTGAGCGAGGTGATCTCTTCCGCGTCGGTCGATCTCCCCGGACATCGACCCAGCTCCGGAGCTGAGGTGGTGACGGGGCTGAGATTCGGTACCGGGAAGCCCAGATCGTTGGAAATCAGCGAAAGGGGCGGGGGCACCTCAGTGCCGTTGCCCCTTAAGCGGTGCCACCACACTTGTCTGTCATCGAGTTCGGAACAGGACGGCGAGTGGGACGGACTAGGTCCCGTGGCGCCTCTCCAGATCTCCGAACCTCGCCGTAGCGCGCCGCGCCGTCGCCCCACTGAACTGGATTTTTGCAGAAATCGGAACGGAACGGTTGCGTTTCGTTCCCGAAGTAGGTATGTTGATTGAGACGGAACCGTTCCGTTTCAGATTATTCGAGAAGGCACCCATGGCCATCACCGAGACGGAGATCGAGGAGTCGGAAAACCGACCTTCAGGAGCACGGGCCGCCACACGGCGCCAGGCGATCCTGGACGCTGCGCTCGCCCTCCTCATGGAGGTCGGCTATGACCGCATGAGCATGGACGCCCTGGCCGAGCGGGCCCATGCCGGCAAAGCCACCATTTACCGGCACTGGACCGGTAAGGCCGAGGTCGTCGTAGAGGCTATTCGCTGCCGGAAGTGCGACGACTTCTCGGCACCGCCGGACACCGGGTCGATGCGCGGCGACCTGCTGGCGGCCCTCAACCACAGTCGCGAGTCCTTTTCCGAGGAGGATTCGTCCCTCCTCATCGGCATGGTCTCAGCCATGCACCATGACCAGGAACTGGCCGATCTCATGCGCCGGCAGATCCTTGAGGCCAAGCAGGGACTGTACGACGAGATCGTGGCCCGTGCCGCACGACGGGGCGAGCCGGTCTCGATGCACGGAGCGCAGGTGGCCAACGAGGTCAGCTCGGCACTCTTCTTCAATCGTGTGGCCATGGGCGGCGGCGAGATCGACTCGGAGTTCATCCTTCACATGGTGGACGACGTGATCATGCCCCTGCTCCGCTGCTGACTCACCACACCCGCACCACCGGCGAGTAGGCGGCCCCTTCAGGCTGGCCTTTGCGTCTCGCGCCACCACCCCGATTGATCCGCAGTACCACCGCAACCCCTTTCCCTCTGCCGCACCCACCTCCACCCTCCAAGGAGAACCCATGACCACCATCACCGAATCGGTCAGACCACCGACAGTCCTCAATCCCCGAGAGGCGGATCCCAAACGTTGGGCTGCCCTGGCGGTCATCGCCGTCGCCCAGCTGATGGTGGTGCTCGACGCCTCCATCGTCACCATCGCCCTCCCGTCTGCCCAGAGGTCACTGCACATCTCCACCGACAATCGCCAGTGGATGGTCACCGCCTACACCCTGGCCTTCGGAGGCCTTCTCCTGCTCGGTGGACGGATCGCCGACTACGTCGGTCGGAAGCGCATGTTCATCATCGGCCTGCTCGGATTCGCCGCGGCATCCGCCCTCGGCGGCGTGGCCGTCAACGCGCCCATGCTGTTCGGGGCCCGGGCCCTCCAGGGTGCGATGGCGGCGCTCCTGGCCCCTGCCGCCCTCTCCCTCATCACCGTGACCTTTACCGAGGTGAAGGAGCGGGCTACGGCCTTTGGCGTCTACGGGGCCATCTCTGGCGGAGGGGCGGCCATCGGCCTCATCATGGGCGGCATCCTCACCGAGTACGCGTCGTGGCGCTGGTGCTTGCTGGTCAATGTCCCGATCGCCATCGTGACCGCAATTGTGGCTGTGCCCATCGTCCGGGAGTCCAAGGCTCACGGCAACACGAGCTACGACATCCCCGGGGCGGTCACTGTCACCGCCGGCCTCGTCTCCCTGGTCTACGGCTTCACCCAGGCGGCACAGAAGGGCTGGACCGCCACCAGCACGCTGACGTACCTCGGGGCCGCGGTCGTGCTCCTGGTCGCCTTCGTGACCATCGAGGTCCGGACCAAAAACCCTCTGCTTCCGATGCGGGTGGTCCTCGACCGTACCCGCGGCGGCTCGTTCCTGAGCTCGCTGATGGTCGGATCGGGCCTGCTGGGGATGTTCCTCTTCCTCACGTACTACTTCCAGGAGAATCTGGGCTACTCGGCGCTCAAGACCGGCTTCGCCTTCCTCCCCTTCTCGGCCGGCATCATCCTGGCTGCCGGGGCGTCGTCGAAGATCATCCCCCGCACCGGTCCGAAGTCGGTGATGGTGGTCGGATTTTCGGCGGCCACGCTGGGCATGCTGTGGCTCACCCAGATCGGCGCCCACACCTCGTTCGCGGCCCACGTGCTGCCGGCCGAGATCCTCATCAGCCTGGGCATGGGACTCGCCTTCGTCCCAATGAGCAGCACCGCCCTCTTCGGAGTCCCCGCCCACGATGCTGGAGTGGCGTCGGCCACCCTCAACACCACCCAACAAATCGGTGGCTCCCTTGGGACCGCACTGCTCAACACGGTGTTCGCTTCGACCACGGCGGCCTACCTGGCCACCCGCGTCGGCACTCCGGCCGTGCGCGAGGCGGCTCAGATCCACGGCTACACCGTCGGTTTCGCCATCGGTGCTGCATTCCTGTTCGTGGCCGCCCTATCCTCCGCCTTTTTGATCAATGCCAAGAAGAAAGACATGGTCGAACTGGACACGCTGGACACGCTGGACACGCTGGACACCTCGCCCGTCCCGGCCTGAATGGCCTCGGGTCCAGCTGCTCCTCATCGGATGCGGCTGGGCCCGGCGACGCCAATCTGTGTCAAACCCGGCCCATCGGGGTCGGTCAGCCGCTCCGGGGCCCGAGCGAGCGTCCGCAACCAGCGGTTGTCCGTCTCGCTCCCGCACATTGATGTTTGTATGACGATTTGTAGAGCGCCCCGCCCATCGTCCCAACCCCAGTCCTCAGCGCACGTCCACCCGCGAGTCGTTCGACGATCACTGCAATCGCCTGATCATTCCTTTTCCAAGATTCCAACAAATGACTCGTGGGGCGCCGTTCCAAGGGCTCGGCTCAGGTGCCACCCAGTTCCGCGTAGCAGAAGCCGCATCTCCTCACGCGAAACAAAGAGCCAGTTGAACCAAGGCGTGGCCAGGCTGCGATACCGAACGCGAAGTCGGCACTGTCCGGGCATCAGGCCATGCTCTTTGTTCCGAAGGTACTGACCCCGATCGAGGGCGGGAGCCCCGCCGCAGTAGGGATTGGTGCTCTCGGCCAGAATCCGGGCTCCTGGAGCCATCCGCTTGGACCATTCGGTGAGCACATGGCGAAGCCGATCAGGGGTGCCGAAAATACCAAAGTTGTTCCCAAAGAGCACCACCGTGTCGAACGAGCCGACGCTCTTAGTGAGGCGCTCGCTCGGGGCGCACCACGTCTCCCCAACGCCACGCATACGGGATACCCTCGCCGCGAGCGGTGAACTATCCAACGCGACAACCTCGAATCCTCGCTGCTGCAGATACAGGGACACCCTGCCAGCGGCACTACCGACATCGATGACTCGGCCCCGCACGTACCTCATCGCTGTCGCTCTGAGGATGGCCAATCCGGATATTCGGCGAGAAACAGTTCGTGTCCAGCCCCAATATCGAGGAAGCCATCATCACGCTCATAGATCTCAGGGTCACGGCCGCCTCGCGTCCAATCCAATAGCGCCTGACCAAAGGCGTCGTCTCCCGATTTCATAGCCGGACCTTACTTATTGCCCGCGCCTTCGGACGAGATTTGCTTGTGGGGACGCACTGCAACATCGACAAAACAAAGTATCGCCGGACGGGTCGGCCATTCCGCCCACCCATCACATGTTTGCTAGGTCGTCGCCGACGTTCTCGCTCGCTGGTATACGACATCGGAGGAGTGAGCTGCTTGGGGGCGGTTATTCCGTCCGCTGGACTTGAGCTGGTCCGCCGGATTTGGGTTAACTCAGGGGCGCGGCTTCGATGTCGGCCAGCCGCTCCATGACCGGACCGAAGGTTGACTCGAGCCAATCGCCTGGGTTGTCCCCCATGGCCCCGGTGACGAGGGCCGAAACGCCGATTTTGGCAAAGTCCTCTGCTCCTCGAACCACGTCGTCGACGGTCGCATCCGGCGGGATCTCGCGGTACATGGCGGTCACCTCGATCTCGTTGATGTCGCGACCAAGAGCGTCGCAGTGACGGCGGAGGACGTCGATCTTTGGCGCCACCTCGGCGGGGCCGCCAAAAAGATTGCAGGCGTCGGCATACTGGGCGACCATGCGCAGGGTCTTGCGCTCGCCGCTCCCTCCGATCAGTATCCGCGGATGGGGTGCACTGACCGGCGCCGGACGGCAGAGCGTCGCCTCGAGCTGGTAGTGCTGGCCCTCATAGGCACCATCGTCATCGCTCCACATCTGCAGGCATATTTGGATCGCCTCTTCGAGACGCTCGAACCGCTCGGCCAGGGGCGGGAACGGCACGCCGAGACCCCTGTGTTCACGTTCGTACCAAGCCGCTCCGATGCCAAGCTCGGCCCGGCCGCCCGAAAGCACGTCGAGGGTGGTCACCGCCTTGGCCAAGAGCCCGGGATGGCGATAGGTCACCCCGGTCACGAGGAGACGGAGGCGCAGTCGCTCGGTCCCGCCGGCGACGAATCCAAGGGCGGTATAACCCTCGAGCATCGGGTCCTCCGCCGGCGCCATCCAGTCCATCTGGAAATAGTGGTCCATGAACGACAGCGTGCGGACCCCGATCGCCTCGGCCCGTTGGGATAGGTCGGAGACTCCCGGCCCAATGCCCGGCGAGCCACCGGCCCAGTCGAATCGCGAGATGTGGAGGTCGAGTTCCATGCCCCATTTTTACCATCTGTGGGGATCGGCACTCCCCCGCCTACCGTCGTCCCATGATCCACTACGCCAGCGGCAACCGGAACCTCGGACCTGCTCGGTGCGAATCCAAACGCTGGAGAATCCGACAGCCCTAAAGCCTCAATACTCGCCCTTGATCACGAAATACGAGCCTCGGATGGTCCCTGCCAGCTTCGACTTCTGGCGTGCAAACTTGAACGAAGCCAACTCCGCGGGAATGTCCATCCCCTCGGACAGCTTGAACCCAACCGCCCGCTTCGGACTCGGTCCGTCGAGGGTGTACAGGACGTTGATCGATAGTCCGCTCTCGTAGAACACGTAGGTCCAGCGGATGTTCTCGACCTGGAACGCCGTTGCCTCGAGCGGGGCCGACCCGATGACGATGTCTCGTTCCTCCTTGAGGATGCGGTGCGCCAGGTCGATGTCCGTCTTGCCCTTCGAGGCAGGCTCAACCGTGAAGACGTGGTCGTACTTGTTCTTGAAATAACGAGCCTCGTTGGCTCGCAGGCCGGCCAGCGCAGCCGCCACGGGGGACGACTCCAGGCCGACGGTAGATACATTGACGAAATCTACGGAATAGCTCACAACCGGCGATTATAGGTGGCATCCATTTCAATCGTTGGTGAGAGTGACCGCCATCTCAAGGCATCCCCGACGTGCCTGAATTGGGCAACGTTGGGCGCCTATGGCTCCTCAGCTCGAGCGGCTGAGGTCTCCTTCTGCATGCCGAAAATGTCACATCCAGGTGCTTTGATCACGCCTTTCGTGAATCAACCTCGAGCCTCTGAACGAACCATGCCCTCCAATGCCTCTACCTGGCCTTCACAGGGATCCACCATTTTGATGCGCTTGAAGTGTGACCAACCCCTGGCTCGAAAGGACAACGGGGCCCTCGATAGTGCCAGCGAACAAGTCGCGCTCATTCCCGAAGGAAAACCTGCCGATAGGAACAAGGTGACAGATAACAACGTGACCCCTCGGCGCTGACACGCAGTGGTGCTTTTGGTGCGTGGACAGAGCCGGGGATCGACGAGAGTGGGGCGATATGAGCGGTGCCGACCTCCGACCGCACGACCTCAGCGGTGAAGGCGTTCAAGGCCAGAACCTAGCTGGCGCCGACCTGAAGGGCGCCGACCTTCGCGGTCAAGACCTGAAGCACGCTGATCTGAGCCACGCGGACCTCCATGAAACAGAACTGACCACCGCAGACCTAACCGGAGTCAATTTGTATGGCGCGGACTTGACCATCGCCGATCTGACGGATGTCAATCTGACTGGGGCCGATCTGAGTCTTGCCAACCTCGGCGGCGCCAACCTGGCCAATGCCAACCTGGCAGACGCAGATCTGATCGCGGCAACGCTCAGAGGCGCCAACTTGACCGATACCAACCTGACCAACACCAACTTGACCGGCGCCAATTTGAGCGACGCCAACCTGACCAACGCCAACCTGACCGGCGCCGATTTGACCAACGCCATCCTGACCGGCGCGGATCTGACCAACACCAATCTGACTGGCGCCGAATTGGCCGGCACTGACTTTCGCACTGCCGACCACGAGCCGCCGGCGAGATCCGAGAGTCCGACGTTGGAGATGCCTGCCGGCTTCAAGGTCAGTCATGCGGAAGACTTGACCGGCGCTGACCTTCGGAGGCGAAACCTATCCGGCGCCGACCTGAGTGGCGCCGAGTTGAGCGGGACCAGCTTCTACCAAGCAATCTTGACCAACGCGAGGTTGACCGGCGCGAACCTGACAGGCGCCGACCTGAGGGAAGCCGATCTGACAGACTCCGACTTGACAGGCGCGAACATGACCGGCGCCAACCTGAGGGAGGCCGATCTATCTGGCGCGAACATGAGCGTCGCCGACCTCACCGGTGCCGATTTGACTGGCGCGAACTTTATGGACGTGGACCTCAGCGACGCTAACCTGACCGGCGCTGAGGGCCTCGGCACCACGATGACAGCCGCCAGGCGGGCCAAATTGGCCGACCACCGACGCCGTGCCGCCGGCTGTTAAACGATTTGCGGGTTCACTCTCCTCCTGGCGATGGTGGCCGAAAGCTTCTCTTCCACCTTCAAGCGCGAGCTCGTTGACACCTGGGCCTGACCAGAATGGCCTGGCCCCACGAAGCGACGACTTCGAAACAACGAGGGTCGGTACAACACCCACAGGACGCACTGGTCGCTTCAGTTACTTCAGCCTGGCCCTGTACGAAGCAGGACCCAATGCGGCTCCTCAGCTGGTCCGGCTGATCTGTGCGGAATTGCCACCGCTCCCCAGTCTCGAGGTTCAGCGAAGGCCCACCGGCGGGATTTGATTGACGGTCCCGCAGATACCTGAATGCTGGAGACCGCTAGCGTCTGAACGAGATGTGAAGCTCGGCGGATGGTTGAGGAATCGAACCCCTGGGATTACCGCTTTCGAGGCGGCTTGTCTCCATGGACGGAACCATCCATAGCGGAGCGACGAGGATTCGAACCTCGGAGGGCCTGAACCCCTACGGCTTAGCGGGCCGCTGCATTACCTCTCTGCCACCGCTCCTGGATCAGTCAGATGATCGGAGCGAACTTCGGGCGAGGTAGGCCATGCCTTCACGAAAGCAATTCCAAGGTTTCACAGCCAGACCCGCCAAGCCGAACTCATTCGGACGAAGGTGATTGCGTTATGGCTGACGAGATTCGCCGCACGGGCGGCTGACGAAACCTTTCCGCTCGCTGGAAACTAGATCGTCCTTCGCCTACACTTCAGCAAGGCGGCGCGGCGGAAGAGGCGGCAAGTTGGGACGGGTGAGGGAAGTCGTAGGCGGACACCGGTGGATCTTCGTAGTTGGCTCGGTTGTCCTTTTGATAGCTGCCGGATCGCTAGCCCTGGCCCTCGGAAACGGAAGCCCTACCCGTCAATCTGCAGCGGGCCCCACTCATCCCAGCGCCACTGCGCCCACCACCACTGCTCCACCCAGCACCACTGCTGCACCAAGCACCACGAACGTTCCAGTCCCTACCCCAACCACTCCGATATGGAACCCACCGTCGGACGCAGCTGGAAAGCCTATTGCCGACGGGACGGTCGGTTACGACTCCAGCGGTTGCTCCTATGAAATGGTTGTGGACCCAACAATTGACTACGGCAAGTGGATTCCGCTCCCCTATTGCTCAAGCTCGGCTTCAAGCAGGAGCGATCACCTCGAATTCTTTCGCGGACAACCATCCAGCACCTGGTATGAGGCGGTGGACACAACCTCCCGCCCGGGAACCCAAAGGTGGCAGTGGAGAGGCTCGGGCTGGTGGTACACGTGTCCAATAGCAGGTTGCCCTCAATCGGGCCCGTCTCTCGAGCTATCCGACGGATCGACTGAACTTTTCAGCCAGTACGCATCGGAGCTGCAGGCCAATCCCGGGCTAGCCTCTCAGGCTCTGCCGGACCTCAAGGTCCAACTGGCCACACTTCAGTCAGCATTTCAAAGTGAGACTGCAGCTGAGTCAACAGCCAACAATGTCCTTTCTGCTGAGGAGCAGACGATTTCATCTTTGCCTGGGGGAAGTTCCTCACATGCGTATGTGGAGCTTCAATCCCTCCACAACGACATTGCGGGTCAGCTGGCCCAGGTGAACCAGGTAACGTCATCGAACTCAATCCAGGGTTCGCCTAGTCAGCCCACTACCTCCGATGCAGGAATCGCAACGCTCGGTGAGCTTGCGCCTATAAATGACGAGCTCGGATCACTCGGTGCAGAATGGTTTGCTCCGAACTGCGAATCGGACTACTGCATCGACACCGACACCGGGTCGCAGTACTTCGGCCCGTAACCCTCAAGGGTAACGACAGGAAGGCGGAAGGGCGGAAGCGGATTGGGTTCGGTTGCGGCGCGCACCCGGTCAGTTGGCTGATCGATCCAGTTCAGTTCTCGGCGTGCAAAGCTGAGCGCCCAGAGTCAGAGTGCAATAAGCGCAGGGGCCAACTCGCGGTAGGTCTGGAGCGGGAACGAACCCGGAGGGGTGATGACCTGAATGCAGACATGGTTTGCGCCAGCTTCCAAGTGTTGACGTATGCGATGGGCGACGTCGTCCTGGTCGCCCCAGGCCACCACTGCGTCGACCAATCGGTCGCTTCCGCCCCCGGCGAGATCGTCATCCCCGAAGCCCAGCGAACGGAGATTGTTGGCGTAGTTCGGCAGCGAGAGATACCCAGCCGTGAATGCCCGTGCGGCCTGTCGCGCCGAGCTCGCGTCCTTCTCCAGCACCACGCTGACCTCAGGGGCCAGTAACGCATCGGCTCCCAGTACCTCACGAGCTCGGGCTGTGTGTGCAACCGGTACGAAGTAGGGGTGCGCACCCGCGGCCCGATCGGCTGAAAGCCTCAGCATCCGAGGTCCAAGAGCGGCGAGAGCCCTCCGCTCCCTCGGCGCCGCGGCAGGCCCGGCAACATCGAGGGCATCGAGGTAGGCCACCATCTGGCTGTACGGGCGGCTGTAGTCCTCGACGATTGCCGCGTGGCTGGCCCCAATACCGAGGACGAACCGGCCCGGATGCCTGAGGTCGAGGTCCGCGACGGCCTCAGCGATCTCGTCTGGGGAAGTCGACCAAATGCTCACGATGCCGCTGCAGACCACCATCGATGTCGGTTAGCAGGCGTTCGAAATGCGGCGAAAGGCCTGGCTTGAACCCGCCCGAGGACCACAGGGCTGTGTAGCCGAGCTCTTCCAACTCGGCGGCGACGTTGATCGAGGCGTCCTCGGCGACCCGCCATGCACCGCTCCACCAGACGCCTACTCGCCCTAGATCCATTGGATGACGGTACCTCGGCATGGACCGCCCGAGTCCAGCTGGCCTGAACGGTGCCCAGATCACCGGCTATGGGCGCCACGGCAAATCCCAAACTGCTGGTGGCAGAACTCCCTCAGCTCAGGCTGAGACTCCGACACGTCCTCAGTTCGGCTACCAGACATCGGGCATGGTCCTCAGCCTATGTAGTGAAGATCCATTACCCCGCCCCCTAGCATTGCTTGAGGCTGCGTTCCCGATCGCGACGAGCGACCTCAGGCGAGGGTAACCCCAGGTCGCTTAACCGCCTCCACCAGCGATTCCAGGCCCGACAGATGGGAAGAGCACGCCGGTGGTCAGTGGCAGCCCTCCGCCGAATCGTAGAAGCCGGGACCGGCCAACCCAGGACCCGTGATCTGCGGCCTGTTAGCGCCCCCACCCCCGGGGTAAGGGGTGTCGAACCACTCGCGAAAGAAGGCATCGAGTCGCTTGCTACAGGAGCTGCTCTGGTTAGGCATGGCCTCATGGAATGCGACTTCGAGCTGCGCCTCGTCGATGTTACCGCCGCCGTAGATGGTCTGGATGTGCTGCAGCGCGCCGTCGAACGCGGCCGGTCCTAGGATCTGACGTAGCGCGAGGTAGGCGGCCTCCGACCGGCTGTAAGTCGGGTCGTCAGAGAAGAGGCTATAGGGCGTCGGGTTCGACGGCGCTCCACCCCAGAAACTCCCCTTACTGGCGTAGATCGTATTGAACTGCTTGACGAGGCTTGATTCGAAGGCGGCCTTGCCGGCAACGGAATTCGGTCCACCGGCAGCGTTCTCGGCCGTCCGTGCGGTGTAGAGCCCTTGGGCCAAGGTGGCCAGGCCCTCCTTGTAGAAGGTCATGTTGTAGGCGGACTCGGTAACGTGGTCGCCCCACCACTGGTGCATGTTCTCGTGGTACAGAAGGCTCGTTCCGATGAATCCGCCGGCGAAGGTGATCATGGTCTGCATCCCTTCCTCGAAGCTGGCCGGAGGCGTGCCGATGATGATCCCTGCCGAAGTGAATGGATACGGTCCGCTGAACCCACTCTCGAAGGCTGTGATGTTCTCCTGCAAGTTCATGATCTTGAGATTTTCCGCCCGGCGTGCAGCCGGGATCGAGGTGTCCTGGGCCTCATAGAAGATGACTCCGTCGGTGCCAGTCCGCTTGGTCAGCGTGTAGTTGCCGACGCTGTCCTCCACCAAGTAGTTGGCGATAGGGGCAACCGAGTGCCAGTGCCAAGTGACGGAACCTGCGGGGAATGCAGCTGACGCCGCGTGCCGTGTGGTCGAGACCAAGATGCCGTTGGCGACCGCAGTCTTCCCGACAGCGATTGTGTCGTAGAAGTCGTAGGTGGGCTTGGCGGTCGGGAAGTCATTGAGGGGCATCCAGTCCTCGGAACCGACGGGTTCGGTCGTAACGAATCCGCCATCGCTCGCTCGGAACCACCCCTCCGTCGTCCCATCCCCGTCGTGGTGGACCCCGGGTCGTCCCGTGTAGGCCACGGTGACCGTAAATGTGGCCCCGTCGCAGACCGGCACCAACGGCGTGACGACCAGCTTGGTGGCCGGGCACGGCCTGCCGTTCTGGACGTTTTGGAGGGTCGGCGCCGTCGAGGTCAGCTCGGGCGAGCATGCAGGGGGAAGGGGGTTGTGGGTGGGGCCACCAACCGGATCGGTCTGCGAGACCTCATGGGCCGCGGGATGGGGGTCGTTCTGGCCATCTGGATCCCCCGGGTATGTCGGTTGGGCGAACGCGAAGGTGGCCGGGTGGCCGTCAACTGACACCGAGCGGACGGTCAAGTCGGGACCCGCCACCTTGTCGGCGGAGGTGCGTTCCAGGTCCAGACTGAAGGAGGTCAAGCACTGGGTGGCTTGATCTGTCAGTTGGACCCGGGTTCCTGTGAGAAAGCGATTGCTGGTGGCGCTGTAGACCAAGTCGACGTTGGTGTGCAGGCTTCGGTAGCCACCGTTGCCGGTGTCCGGGTAAAGCCGGTCGCCTGGCGAGCCCAGCGTGTGGGATCCCGGCGAGCAGGCAGCTGAACCGGCGGTGCCGACCGTCGGCGGGACCGAGGCGGCACTCGGACCGGAGGGCACGAGCATCTCGGGCGCAACCAGCCCCAGGCAAACCAGGGCCGCCATCACTGATGCGGAGACAGCTGGGCGGAATCGAATAATCGCCAACATCGCTCCCAGGTTCAGAAAAGCTCGTTGCAGTCTGTGTGAGCCATAGGGACTCGCCCCGACTGGTCGCCATCGGGACGCTTGAGTGCTCTGGGTACAACGGCTAAGGCCAGTTCCCGCCGCTTCGTCCCGACTGAGTTCGGGTCACGTCGTGTCGTGCCTTCATCCTCCTTTTGTTCCTAACCGTCGGAGACAGAATTAGTACCTGACGCTGGTCATATTCAAGCAGATGAACGACGGCTGATTCTGACTCGAATACCAACGGAAGGACCAGGGTTCTCAGCTGGCCCGACTGAGGACCAGCAGCAGTCGGCTCAGAGTTCCCATTGAGTGGGACTCGACCGGACCTCAGGGTGGCAAGGAGCGACGGGTGCACCTGGGCTTCAGCGGTCGCGGCCATGCCGACGATGGGCTTATTGAGACGGATGTTGCCGGTCGATCCGAAGAATCTGGCATCGCCGTAGGCGAATACGCCACCGTCGGAACCGGTCATCCAGTAGCCGCCCCCGCTCGGGGTCGTCGCCATCGAGACGATGGGCGCGTTGAGAGAGAGAAACCCAGGATTACCCAGGTAGGTTAGGTAGGAATCGTTGCCGAATCCGTAGGTGTTCCCCCGATTGTCGTAGAGGTAGTAGCCCTCTCGCGGGGTGGTGTTCTGCGCATTGAAGGCGATCGTCCCGGTGATGCTGACATCGGAGTTCGTACAAGTGACCTGCGCCGCGTACTTATTGAGCGTCTTGGTGGACTGGGCGAAGTCGAACTGGTCCTGGAGGAAGCCCCCGACATACCCGGGGGGAATGTTTGCTGCTGAGGTCTGGAACTCCCCACAGATCTTTCCTCCAACGCGGAGCGTCATGGCCCAATCCGAGGGTGGCGTCGTGTGCACCTGACCCGCCTTGAGCGGAGAGGACACAGTGACGGTAAAGGAGTCGCTCCCGCCGAGCTTCAGGCAAAGGAAGGTGGTGCTGTTGCCACATTCGGTATCCAGGGTCACTGTGTGGTCCGTCACTGTGGTCGTGTTTCCCGAGCCCACATCGGTGACGGAGAAGATGGCCAGTGTCAACGGTGCCCCGGAGACCGGGGAGTTTGGATGAGAGGCGGTGGAGATCTGTAAGTGCCCTTGGGCTGACGGCTGAGCCGCGGTCGCTCCGGCGGGCAGTGCGAGCAGGAATATTGCGCCGAGGGAAACGACCGATATTGTCGCCATCCGTCGAGCCTTCGTACCCCAAGTGCAAAACACTGTCATCTCCTGGAGCCACCCTTCCGTCGGGGCCGTCCCACTTAAGCAGCTGATGCCGAACCTCTATTTTCAAAGTATGCACTCCACGTGTGGCGCTGAATAGTGGATCGTGCGAGCGCGAGTCGCACACCGGTCGTTGACGACCGATTGACGACTCTGCCTTAACAAGTCACCGCGGGCGCGAGCATGGTTGTGCCGTAGAAGTCGCCCAGGATGGCAGCCAGCGTCGACTTTCCAGGTAGCGCCACTTATCAACACGGCGAAAGGAAGTTGTGGTATTGGCATACCTTGTCATCGAAGGATTGACGACGACTCCGATGTGTACCAGTGGGCCCCGCTCCCGGCGTTGAGGACACTGCCGGGCCTTCGGGGACCGTTCATCTGTGGGGCGACAGTTGCTGTTCTAGCTCAGCGACGAAGACGACTCTTGGCTGTGGATTCAGGGTCTGAGTTCCAGGACTGTCTGTAGCTCCGTCACCCACGTGTCACGAGGACCGTCACAGTCGATGTAGAGCTCACGATCGAATGACGTGGCCCGCTCTCCTGTCCGGACTGCCCACTCGTGGAGCGTTTGAACAGCGTCATGGAACTGTTCCGGCGCTCCGTGCACGACCGTGGTGGCAGCGCGCTCGACAGCGGGAAGGTAAACCGTCGATATTCCGTGACCTTCGATCGTCACTTCTGTTGCGACTGGGAGTGCAGTCGTCAGCCGAAGCGGCCGTGCTTCGACTCCGCTATCTTCGTAGCAAGCAAGGGATAGTCCGTCGAAGGCGACACCATGCCGGGCAAGCGCCGCGTGTAGCTGCGGATACATCCGACCACATGCGTCACTGATCTCGTCAACACTCGTCAGATCCTCACTCAGAGTGATCACGCGGCAGCGGCTCGAGCCGTTTGACGATCACTTCATAGGGAGCCATCGGTTCCTCCTCAAGTTGTGCGAGTCTCATTTCGACCCGCTTGAGCTGTTCGGACTGCTCGGCCAGCCGAGCACGGGCTTCGGCTTGGCGAAGGCGAAGGATCCCCCGCAGTTGCTCCACTGTCACGTTCTCGTCGATGAGCCGAGCGATTTCTGACAACGGCACACCTAGGTCTCGCAGGACAAGGATGCGGTGTAACCGTACGATCTTGTCGGGTGAGTAGTACCGATACCCAGTGCGTGCGTCGACGTGGGCTGGTGTGAGTAGACCCAGATCGTCATAGTGCCGCAAGGTGCGTACCGACACCTGAAACAAGCGAGCTACCGTACCGATCCCGTACATATGGATTAGTCAATCAGCTGACGTAGCGGAAGAGTCAAGAGTCAGCCCATTGAGAGCGAGCACCGCCATCGCCGCCGCCCACCAAGACCCGGTACGAGTTCAGGGGATCAACGTAAGCCTTGCCGAGTTGCCGAACATTTGACGTCGCCGATCAGGAAGTTCGCAGATGCGCAAGCCGTTCACCCAAGGAGAGACGGCAACGATCTGGGAGGATCACCAGGCCGGTGTGCCTCTGAAGCGGATCGCCCGAAGGCTAGGCCCGGAAACCAGTGCGATCAGTGAGTACGTCGGGCGGACCGGTGCCATCCGACCCCGCCAGGCTGCACCGCGATGTCCGATACCATCGCCCGAGGCGGACCGATTCCGGATCAATCGTCCCGATCCTCGCCGCCGTCTGGCATTTGAGGGCGGCCCACATGTATGCCCGGGGGCCAGCCTGGCCCGACTCGAGGCCCGGATCGCCGTTGAGGAGATGCTCGACAATGTGGCTTCGATGACCCCGCCCAACCGGGCCGGTATGAGCCGGTCGACGTGGCCTGGGCCCACGGCCAAAAGCACTCGAGGTGGAACTCGTTACCGTGGCGCCGGTCTGACCTTGACCTTTGGCAAAAAGGTTTTCGAATGGCACGGAAGGAGCCGGTCCTGAACTGGCCCGGCTCAGACGTTGTCCGCGGCTCGAAAGGAAAGCCCGGAGGCTACGTCGAGAGTCTCTCAAGCTCAGACCGGATACCCACAACGACCGGAGTCCCGTGCCCCTCGGTACATAGGCGATACCGGGACTCGAGCAGCCGACAACCCTCGTCGACCCGGTCGATCCGCGCGAGAAGCCGCGCGCGTACCCAACCGCCGCCCGGGCTCCGTGAACCGGATACCCGAACCGTTCGGCCAACTCCATGGATCGCTCCCATTCCCGCGTTGCTTCGTTCCACGGATGCTCCGGGTCGGAAAGCTCCGCACCATTACCGACGTCGACCTCGTCGAACTTCAGTTCGGCCCGCATACGGTGGAGCGCAGAATCCCACCATGGCTGTCCGGTGTCCTCCGAGACAGATCGAGCCATTTCCAGAATTGCCCAGGTTGTGTCGAGGTCCCCGGCCGCCCGGGTCGCCTCGGCCACTCGGGCGAGGACGGCGGAGCTTCCGCCGCGATTGCCGGTATCCCCAGCAACCAACCCTGCTTCAAGGACCGAGGCGACTGCGGTCCAGTCGCCCTGGCTGATGACCCGCTCGGCAGCTGCCCATACCCCGCTGATGCCGGCCCAGAGATCAAATCCTTGTTCCTCGGCGAGGCTGTGGGCTCGTTCGGCGAAGCGTAACGTGTCGGCCGCCTCCCCTCGCTCCCAATGGCCGGTAGCCCGGAAGGCCAAAGCGTAGGCAATATTGAATGGCTGCCCAATGTCCTCGGCCAGGTCGACGGCTCGGATCAGTTCAGCGAGGCCCTGGTCCAAATGGCCGAGGATCAGGTGTCCCCAGCCCGCGAAGACATGGGCGGCGACGCCCTGGTCGGTGCCCACGCGGTGGCCCAACGCCTGATGGCGCTTGGGGTGGTACGAAGCGAGCGCCCGCTCGGCCAGCGACAACGACTCCTCCGCCCTTCCCTGATAGCAGCGGGCCAGGCTCAATTGGACCGTCCCGAGCACCTCGAGGACCTCATCGTGGTGAACCTCAGCCACGGAGAGGACCCGTTCGGCCAACTCCGCTCCGAGAGCGACCTCGCCCCTGTTGATGTAGAAAACCGACAGGCCGCCGAGGGAATGGGCCACCCGAAGGTCGCTCCCCAACAACTCGCA
The DNA here is from genome assembly GCA_963837805.1 of uncultured Acidimicrobiaceae bacterium. GTDB lineage: Bacteria > Actinomycetota > Acidimicrobiia > Acidimicrobiales > RAAP-2 > Bog-756. Next base: position 191,791 of record CAWIOU010000003.1, on the reverse strand, counting down.
AAGCTCGCGCGCCCGGTCGTACGCGGCTTCCAGCTCCGGATCGGAGTAGCTACGGGTGGCGATCGCCGAACCCAGGGCCAGCTGCATCTCTACTTCCAGCTCTTGTCCCTCGACGACCTCAGGCAGACGCCGGGCGAGGGCTATTCCCTGTTGCAGGAACGCAATCGCTTCACGATGGCCTGAACGCTCAGTGGCCAAGGAGGCTGCCACTTGAAACTGTTCGATGGACTCCTTGAGCAGACCGGCCGCCTCGTAGTGCCGGGCGAGCTCTTCGACCGAAGCACTTGAGCCGCAGGCGATGCGGGCATTCAGCTCGCGGGCCACCCGCTCGTGAATGGTCCTCCGATTCCGGCGCAGTAGCGACTCGTAGGCGACCTCCTGGACGAGGACGTGTTTGAAGATCAACCCATCGTCGGAATCGTCCGATTCGGGGCGGACAAGCCCGCTTGCCACGACCCGGTCAAGGAAGCTGGCGAGGACGGCAGGATCCATGCCGGACACCCTTACCAGGAGGTCGCGGGAGAAGGTCCGGCCGATCACCGAGGCAAGCTGAGCGACGAACTTGGCCGGACCGAGCGCATCGAGCCGGGCCAGGAGCGATGCCTGGAGGGTGGTGGGGATCTCGAGGTCCATCAGGGGTGAGGCCAGGACCCAGGCACCCTCCGCCCCGACCAGCAGGCCCGACTCCAGTAGGGAGCGCTCGACCTCTTCCACGAATAGGGGTATCCCCGCGGCCGAGGTCACGATTCGGTCGACGACCGGTTCGGGCAGGCTTCGGCCCCCGGCTAACACGTGGACGAGCTCTCGGACGTCGTTCTCACCGAGCGGCTCCAACCGGAGGGTCATCAGGTCGGGCCCCTTCCAGGGGGCTGCGAACTCGGGGCGTGCTGAGAGGAGTAGCAGAATTGGAAAGCCGCCGATCCGACTGAGAAGCCTCTGGATCGTGTCGATGGTCGTGGGGTCGCACCAGTGCAGGTCCTCGATCAACATCACCACCGGCTGACGCCGACTCATCGCCGAGATCCAGGCGACCAGTAACTCGATGGTCCGCTCGAGCCGGAGCTCACCACTGATCGGGGGGAGGGATGCGCCGGGGATTCCGAGAAGGGCGGCCACCAATTCGGCGCCGTCAAGGAGGCCTACCTGCGTGTTCTGAAGCTCCATGCGAATACGGGTCACCTTGGCCTCAGACGTAGGTTCGTTCGCAAGTGAGAGAGCGCTCTCGATGAGTTCGACCAACGGTCGGAGCACACTCATCTGGGTGTACGGGGAGCACGAGCTCTCCAGCCAGAGGCAGTCGTCGCCTGCGACGTCGCGAATATGGAGCGCCAGTCGGGACTTGCCGACTCCCTGCTCGCCGATGATCTGCACCGCGGTCCCGCGACCCGAGCGGGCCCGTTGCCAGCAGTCGGCTAACACGTCTAGTTCATGACCTCGTCCGACAAAGGGTGACAGCCGGCTTGCGGCTTGGATTCGGCCCTGAGCCCTAGTGCCGCGAAGGACGCGAAAGGTTTCTATCGGGAGAGGGATACCCCGAAGGGTGAGCGCACCGAGTGGTTCGACCTCGAAGAGGTCCTCGACCATGGAGATCGTGGCGGAACTGGCGACCGCCGTGCCGGGTTCGGCCTTCCCCTGCAGGCGGGCCGCGATATTGAGGGTCTCGCCGATGGCCATCGTGGATTTGCGGTCGGCGCCGCCCATTCTTCCTACGACAGCCGGGCCGCTGTGGATCCCAACCCGGACAGCAAGCTTGCGGCGCCCATCGAGAGCGTCGACCGCCGACAGAATGTCGAGTGCGGCGGCCACCGCCTGACGGGCGTCGTCGTCGTGGGCCTCTGGCCAACCGAAGCGGAAAAGAATCCCGTCCCCGCTGTAGCCCTCCAGATCTCCCCCATAGCTGCGGGCCACCGAGACCGCCTGGTGTTGGTAGGCCTGGATCAGGTCGCTGTATTCCTCCGCATCGGTTGTCGCAGAGAGCTCGGTGGAGCCCACAAGGTCGCAGAAGACCACTGTGATGGGGCGCAGCTCGGTCCCGAGAGCGACACCCATCGATTCGGACAGTCCGCCGACGCGCTTCTCCTCGCGAACGGCGGTGCCACATGCCGGACAGAAGCGGGCGCCGGCGGGCAGCACTTGCGAGCAGGAGTCGCAGTATCCGATCACGAGCAGATCGATCCCGACGACAGCGGGTACGAACGGGGAGTCGTGCCACTCAGGGACGGTCGCCGATGAAGGGGGATCACGCACCGCCGATCCAAGTCGATCCGAGGGCTATTCTCAAGCCACCCGACACTCGTCTCACAAATGACTCCCGTAGCACCATCTTCCCTCCGCCCGCCGCAATCTGTCATCGGATCCTATCGCCGGCCTCCGCTGAGCAATCGAGTCTGGGTTGATGTTGCTAGACGGAAGAAGACCGGTCCTCAGAAAGCGACCCGGGCTCGCGCCCAGAGAATTAGCCATTCGCGGTCGTCGGCGTCGACCATTCGGCCGGACTCGATATCGGCGAGTCTTGTTCCGGCCAGCAATCTTCGCCTGAAAGTGCTGAAGAATCGTGGGTTCCCGACGCCTCGGCTTCAGGAACTAAGGCCGTAGCAAAGCGCCCAGAGTTTGGCGGGTTCTGCGTTCGGATATCGGGTGACCCACCAACGGCGCATCGGGGCGTGTGGATAATCGGGCAACCGGGGCTCACACGGTGACAGCACCCAGCCGGAGCCAGGGCCATCGCGTTGTCCTCACTCCAGTCTCAGATCTGGCAGGCGGTCGTCAGTTCACGATGAACCAAGCGACCTTGGCTGCCTTTCCCGCTGGGACTGTCCTGGACAGAACAATCTCGAATGAGTGGCCCGAGACGTTCGTCGGCGGCCCCCAGGTAGACCCCTGGGCGGCGAATGCGCGCTCCGATGCGGGTTGGCCGAGTATCCCCTTTATGGTCAGCGATGCTCAGCAGACTCATCATCGAGCAGAACCGGCAGCCTCCGTTCATGTCTTTCGGAAAATCGACCGACAATCATGGCCGGCTTTGGCTCAGAGCCGGAACAAACAGACACCATCATCAATCAGAACTGCAACGAGGACGGGGCCGAAGCCCCGTCCTCGCCGGTGTGTTCTGTCTCCTGTGACCGTCACACTGTGATGGTCACAGGTGCGGATCAGAAGGTCAGGCTGCTGGCAAGCTTGTCGATCACGGCGGTCTTGACCAGGTTGCCGGTCTTGCCGAAGTTGGCCAAGAAGCCGGGCTGTGATTTGCCAGACTGCTTGAGCAATCCGGTACCGGTCACCAGTCCTAGGCACGCATTGAACGTCGTCTTGGCACCGACGTACGTGGACCCACTGGACTGCTTGGTGATTGCGCCAGTGATCGTGAATCCGATTTCACTGCCCACGGTAGCTGACGCCTTGCAACTGGAGTCAGCTTTGGCGGCCGTGTTCTTCGTCGTATAGGTGACCGTTCCGACCTTGAAGGCGAGCGTTGGGAGCGAGGTCAGAATGCTCCCCGTTCCACCGCTTGCGTAGTTGGCCCATGAGTCGTAGCCGTACTTGCCGGTCACGCACGCAGGATTGGACGTGGGCTTGCCGGTGCCGGTGCACTTGGTGTTCTTGCTCGTAATGGTCAGCGCCGCGATCGAGCCTGAGCAAGACGCCGTCGTGCCCTTCGACAGCACTGTGGCTGCCGTCTTCGTGGCCGAGGTGGTTGCCGTTGTAACGGCACCTTTTGATGAGAGGCCCGGAGGGGCGAAGGTGACCGTGCTGGCCACCGCACAATTGACGGTCGGCCCCACCGCCCCGGCGACCGAGGCCGTGCCGACCAGGGCCACGGCCCCAGCGCTCACCGGCATGGCGATCGCCGCAGCGACCATTAGCAACTTGCGAATCATTTAATACTCCTTGTCCGTGTTTTTCCATGGTTTCCATGGATCTGAAGTCACTACCCGGACGGCGAGATCATCCAGGCTAAGAAGTCAGGTCCCCCTTTCGGCCCGCAAAACTGCGGTACCAACGCCGGTGTGCGAGGCAATTCCCCCTGAATGCCCACGTTCTCGCAATCCCGTAAGCAGAACTTTAAAGGGGCACGGCGAGTATGGCAACCGATTCACGAGGGGAAACGAGCCTTCTCGGGAAGGTGATGGGTCCCGTGTAACGGAATGAGCGGAACGGACGCTATGCAACGCGGTGGGGTGTGAACTAGATCGAGTATCGGTTGTCACCAGCATCGCGGCGGTACGCGGGAGGGCCCATTCCCCTCGTGAGGGCAGGTCGGTGAAAGCCAGGGGCGCCGCTGTGGGTCGCAGGGAATGCCACTCGCCGGTGCGTGTTTATTGGGGACTCTGCGTAACCAGAAGGCGACGCTGCGCGGTAAGGGGTCATTTCAACGGGTGGACTTGCGACAGAAGGAGCCGTGGATCGGTGCACCGAGTTTCCGACGCCGAGTCTTCGCGCTCTAGGTCTCAGTTCCGCGCCCTGCCGACGACCACTGGAGATGCCTCCCGCTGACTGGCACATGCGGGTGACTGACCGCCCAAGCCCGGCGGACTGAGCATGATCAACGGGTAATGGAAGAATGACCGGACCTCCGTTGATCAGGCCACGCGAGAACCCAGTACGTTGGAGCTTCTCCTCTTTCCAGTCGGCGACAACTCGTGCTTCGAGTGCCGTCTCGAACTGCTCGATGGCGAGGAGTCTGGGCAGATGTGTTAACTGTCCTCCCAGATCTCGTCAGAATTTGGGGAAGACACCGCTGGGCCCGTCAACTAGCGTTCGCTGTTGGTTAGGTGAGCGCGGGGCAGGTGGCTTCGGCTCGTGGCGGGGATCGACCTTGGGGCAGCGCTCGGGGGGCGATGCGCGTCGACCTTTGGATGAAAGGGCGAGTGCATGAGGAAGAGCACGAAAATCGCGGCAGCTCTGGCCGCGCTGTTGGGGGCGGGCACCATAGCGATACCGGTCGGGGTGGTGGGTGCCAGTACTCCCGAGGTGCTGTATGTGAGCCCCACCGGCGTCAACACCAACAGCGACCACAGCTGCACCACCGCCAAATACAGCTCCATCCAGGCGGCAGTGGGTGCGGCGACCTGGGGATCGACGATCCACGTCTGCAGGGGCACTTACGACGCCTCTTTGACGATCCCGGCGTCCAAGCACAACCTCAAGATCGTGGGGGCAAGCGGTTCCGTGGTCGAGCCCAGCTCACCCGCTTCCTCTGTTACCGACGTGGAAGGCGGGGCGCCGATCATCCCGATCGTCCAGGTGGCGCCCGGCGCGGTGGGGACCCATATCTCGGGCCTCAACATCTCCGGATCGGCGATCGAAGGTGGCATCAACGGTTGTGCTGACCAGTTGGTCGGCGTACTCGTCCAGGCGACTTCTGGCCACTCCGCGTCGGGTGCCCTGTCCGGCCTCACCGTGACGGACACCACACCGACCAATCAGGGTTGCGGTTCCGGCCTCGGGATCGATGTGGAGACCGGTCCGAGCAGCTCGGCTTCCATGACGATCAGCCACGACAATGTCTCCTCATACGGCAAGAACGGGATCACTTGTGACGGCCTGGGGGTCAGCTGCACCATCAGTAACAACACGATCACCACGGCACCCACGCCCCTCGACGGACAGAATGGGGTTCAAGTGGGCTTCGGGGCGCACGGATCGGTCACGGACAACGACATCTCCGGAAACGTGTGGACGGAATTCTCCCCACCGACGAGCGACCCGAACCCCGAGCCGCAGTCCGACTTCGCGGCCGGTGTGCTCCTCTACGGGGCGGGGATCAACTACGCAGGCGTAACGACGCGTTCGACGTCGGTAACCGGGAACAGCCTTCTGGGTAACCAGATCGGTGTCGAGGTGGTGGATTCCGAGGCAACGGTAAACTACAACAACATCAATGAAACGAGCCCGGGACTCGTCGACAGCATCGGGATCTTCGGGGTCGGCTGCGACGCCTACTGCCTCTACTTCACCGACCATCCCGGTGGTGCAACGCTCGACACGGTGGCCAGTTCGTCACAGGCGATCACGGTCGAACACAACCTCGTGAACTTCACCAGCACTCCCGCCGGGAGCTACGGCATATGGCTGGGTGACGCCAGCTGGACGGGCGTGCCATCGGAGTACTCCGGTCCGGCCGGCCATGAAGTGCCCACCCGCTCGAACAACACGATCAGAAATGTGGCCCACGGAGCGGTGACCGGCGCGGGGGCCTGAGAGCCAGTCCAGACCATTCCGCCACATCCGGACATAGTTCCGGTAGTCCGGAAGGACAGCTCCGATCATTTGGAAGGAAAGTCAGTCCAGGGGAGAGGTGGGACACGAGTCTCGACTCTCCCCTGGACTGTTTCAGGAACCGTCGTCGCAGTGAGTCCCCCGGACCCAGCCACAAGGGGCAAGAGGAGAAGCACCGTCCGCTCAGCAAGCTTCGGCAAATCCCAAACTGCTGGTGGCAGAACCCCCTCAGCTCATGAGGCTGAGACTCCGACGGGTCCTCAGCTCGGCTGCCAGACCATGGTCCTCGCCTAACCAGCTGCGACTGTGCGACTGCCCAACCGTTTCCAGTGAACGGCGGCGCCCCAACCGATCTGGGCGCCGCCGTTCGAGAGAGGTTGGGTTGCTAGGAGGCGGCGATACCTTGGCCGCCCGCAGCGCCCGCCACCGTCACGGAGCCGATCTCGGTGAGGCTTCCGTTGGCGTTGACCTGGAACTCGTCGACGATCCCGTTACCTCCGGTCTGGACATAGAGGAAATGACCATTGGACGTAGCCGAAGCATCAACCGTTCCAGGGTCGGTTGGGGTGGCCCCGAGCAGGGTCAGTTGACCGCCGGTGTTGGTTTGATACCCACTTGTCGAGTTGGCGGCAGTATTGCCCGTGAAGAACAGCGATCCGGCGGGAGCAACCCAGCACAGACCCGTCTGGCCGCTGGCCAGCGAATCGAGTTGAGTGATGGATCCATTCCAGTTGAGGCTGAAGGTGGCCAGGGCACTTGGTCCAGCTTCGGCAATCACCAGGTGACCGGCGCGGTCAAAGGTGATGGCAAAGGGAACTGTTCCGGGGAGCAAGTTGACCACTGGCGAAGGTGACAGGTTCCCAAAGAATCCAACGTCGAATACGTCCACCGCATTGGAACTGGCCTTCGTCGTCACGAGCAGCTTCGTGCCGTCCGGCGAGTAGGCGACTTGTCCGGGTGTGTGCGTGAACTCCGTGGTGTCGGTCGGAATGGTCAGACCCAAGGCTCGATTCGCACCCGGGACAGGAAACAGATGGCCGCAGAAGGCGTAATACTCCTGCACCGACCCACCATTTCGGGCGTTGAGAACCGAGACCAGGTCGCCGTGCACGGCCACGCTGACCGGGAAGGTCCCACCCGAGCTCACCACCTGCCGCAGTGTCAGGTCATCGCCCCGGACTGAGAACACCGAGACGGTATTGCTGCCGGCATTGACGGCGTAGAGGGAGTCGTTCCTCGGGTCGAAATTGAGCGAGCCTTGAGAACCGAGGTGATCGACATGGGAGCCGTTGAGGGCCCCACCCAGGCCGTCAGTGTTGTACGTGTTCTCCAAGGTCAAGGTACCGTTGTTGGCCCGGTCGTAGGCGGCTACTTGATTACCGGCCGTGTTGTCGGTCTGTACAAAGACCACCTGGCTGCCGCCACCGAAGGGTGGCCCATGGTGAAACCCATGGGCGCCGGCGGCAACCGGCGCCACCAGGGCCGACAGTCCGAGAACCAGGCCGGCCCCCACTGCCAAACGAGTGAATCGTCTCATTACTTCTCCTTTGTCGAGATTGAAGCTGTCCAAACACAGTCTCCGATTGAGGAAAACCGTACGCGGGTTTCGGTTGCAGAATCGGGTGCCATCTCTCCCGTAACGCTTTTTGGTGGCCTGAGGACTACGAGAACATGTCTATGCGGCAGACGACCGATAGCAACCAACCACCGAGAGGGCCCCACACAAGGGCGCGCCCAGGATGTAGCCACTGCGCCATAGGCTTCGAGCCGTGGAGATGGACGTCGAGCAACTCAACCGGCTGTGCAGCGGTGACGAAGAGGCCTTCGTGATGCTCGTAGCTCGTTACCAGCCGTCCATGCTTCGCCTCGCCCGCTCCATGGTTTCCAGTGATGCGATCGCCGAGGAGGTGGTTCAGGACACCTGGCTGGGCGTGGTCCGTGGAATCGAACGATTCGAGGGTCGGTCATCATTCAAGACCTGGCTCTTCAGCATTCTCGTCAACCGAGCTCGCTCTGCTGGTTCCTCGGAGCATCCGAGCACGCCGGTCGAAGTCCTGCACGCTGTCGATCCATCCCGTTTCGACGCGCAAGGCCAGTGGGCCGATCCTCTAGAGCGATGGCCCGATGAGAGCGATGATCGGCTTGATGCAGCCGCACTGGCGCCGATCCTCAACGCCGCCCTCGCCGATCTGCCACCGCGCCAGCGCGAAGTCGTTGTGCTACGGGACGTCGAAGGCCTCACGAGCAGTGAGACCTGCTCAGCCCTGGGGATTAGCAGTGGCAATCAACGGATCTTGCTGCATCGGGGGCGGTCCACCTTGCGCGGGATCTTCGAAGCCAGAATGGACGAGGACTGAACGATGCTGACACTGCGACGAAGGGACATTGTGTGCCAGCAGGCTGTCGAGATGGTGACCGAGTATCTGGAGGGAGCTCTTTCCCGCCGAGACCGGCGCCGATTCGAATCTCACCTTCGGGGATGTCCCAACTGTTCTGCGTACCTTGAGCAGATCAGGATGACCATCGAACTGACAGGCGCTGTGGACCCAGAGGAGCTGACCCCCGAGGCGAAACAGGATCTCATCGATCTGTATCGACGCTGGCGATCCGAATAGGACAATCAGTCCGGAGGACAATCCAATTCGAGCCTCGTTCAATCTCCCAGGAGCTCGAGATCTGAAACTGCTCAGGATTCCCTTCAGGACCTGAGCCCGACGAGCTGAGGCCGATCTGCCTTTGACCTCAGCCTATGAAGCTGAAGTTCCATGATCCAGCCCCCCAGATTGCTTGAGGCTACGTTGCCGATCGCGGTGAGCGACCTCGGGCGAGGGTAACCCCAGGTCGCTTAACGGCCTCCACCAGGGATCCCAGGCACCGCTACCTCGCCTTTCGCGGCAACATGTGGACGGAGGCCGCTCGTATCAATAGGCCGATGAGAAGGGCGGGATCATGGATCCTTCTTCGTCGCCCCATCCCCCTCGCGGGAAACTGTCCGCCCATTCTCTTTTCGGCGTGATCGCATCAGCCAGTGGTAGGCCCGCGAGAAAGACAGATCACGTTCCCGCCAGACAACTCCGACCACTGCGCCCAGGATGATGACGACACCGATGGCGATCAGCCAGGACATGAGGGCGAACACAACGCCGATCGGACCGTACTTCTTGTCGTCAGAAATGATCGTTCCGGAGAAGATCAATGAGAACACCGCCTCCATTCCCACCCAGAACAGCGCCGTTGCCACTGCGGATGGCAGCAGGGCGCGCCATGACACCCTCGCTGAAAGCAGGAACCACATCGTCCCCCACCAGAAGAACGTCAGTCCGACGAGCGCCAAAATGGCAACCAACCACAGACCAACGGCATTGCGCAACCAAGGCCCAGCCACCGCGGCAAGAGAGACGCAGCCAACGGTCACCAAGAGCCATACGAACCGACGGCCGACGTCCTTTAGACCTCCAGCCTTCAACTCGAACGAGCGTTCATAGAGGTCTTGCACTCCGCTCGCTGCCGCGATTCCCCCAAGAATAAAGAACAGGTAGGCGGTTCCGGTCACCGCATTAGAAGTTGCAGAGGAGGACGCGAAGAGCCCGCTTACGTCTTTGGCTGCCTCTTGATTCAGACCAAGGTGGCGGACCAAGCCCGTCACTGCCGACTGCCCGGCAAGCGCGTTCCCGACAATAATAAATGGAAAGAAACACAACAGGAGCACAGCAGCAAAGAGCATTCCCTTGTTGATGAAGTCCATGTCATTGAGCCGATTCCACAGATGCTCGACCGAAGAACCTGAGTAGGTACGTTCGAGCGACTTGACGCCGCGCCGTACTCTCTTTGGAAGGGGGATGCCACCCAGGCCCCAGCCGGACTCGTCCGTTGGAGTCATTGCTTTCGGTCCCTGCTCGCACCACATCCAACGACTGAGTCCACAGGGCTGGCCGGGGACTCTACGGGCGTCAGCCCCGCTCTTTTCTTACGAGTCATCGTCTGGATGAGGATCGTCACTCGCCGAGTCCGACTCCTCGACAACGAGTCGACGCCTCGCCGGTTGGTATGAATTGATGACCTTGGCGACCGCGGTCACGAGGAACAGTTGGCCGATGAGCATTTCGGCCAGCGCAAAACTCTGGCCTGGATTCTCGGCCGGGACGAGGTTTCCGTATCCCGTCGTCGTGAGCGTCGTGAAGGAAAAGAACAAGTCCTGCGCGAATGTCCCATTGCCCTGAGCGCCGAAGAAGGCCGTTGCCTCGTTGGCAGCGGCGGCACGATAGACAAACGCGAAGAACATTCCGATCAGCAGGTAGGCGGACACTGCACCTAAGACGGTTTCTTGATCCACCACCGTCCTGCGGATCAGATGACCCAAGATCGAGACTGGTGCGACCAGATAGAGGAGACCACTGACCGCTGGCAAGAACCTGTCTGCGACCTCGCGATGGAGAATCAGACCCAAGATGGCCGCCGCGACAGCAACGAGAAGACTGGCGGCGGCAACTACTCGAATCAGATGGGGTGCTCGCGAGATTCGAAGGATGATGGAGACTGGTGGCTATCTGCACGACAAGAATGATCGATAAGCCCCAAGACTCGAACAGGTTGATCGAGAGCACATAGGTAAACACGATGAGGATCAACACGCCGCCATAGCTCTCGAATTCATAGACGGACTCGAATGTCGGTGGACGGAATGACCCGGCGGTGGACGAAGGCATCGACTAGTCGCCCGTGCGTAGAGTGGCCCAACCCGTACGAGGCCGGAGGGGACGTTGGCATGCCCCTTTCACTGTTGGATCTCGTCTGTGGCAGTTCCGGGTGAGGCACCTTGGCCGTCAGCGCTCGGTGCGTTCGCGATCAAGGGCCTGGGGGAGTCCGAGGAGCGTGAAGCCGATAGGCCTAGGACCACCAGATAGGCGACGACGACCGCCACAACGATTAGTGGTGTCGTGGAGGCCCCCGCTTGTGAAACCACTATGGCGATGATGATCGAGGCCAAAGGAAGTCGGAGGATCGAGACCGTCGCCGCTCCCATTAGTGCCGCCACCGCAGGCTCCTCGGAGAATCCCGGAAGGTGAGCGCACAGCAGCCCCGCAACGATGCCGAGGAACATGGCCGGAAAGGTGGGGCCCCCACGAGCGCTGCCCAGCGACACGCTGTACGCAAGGCCCTTGAATATCAGGAACAAGGCAAAGGCCTTTTGAGAAAATGAGGCGGCCTGGTTGACCACCGCCCCCATCGTGTCTTGGCCTGAGAAAAGGACCAAGTCCTCGGGCTTGCCGCTTAGGTGCCCGAAGACAATCGCCAACGCTCCGACCGTGAGGGCGGCAAGCGGGACAACAACGAACGGACGGCGCAACGTCGCCGCGTTGACCACCAACCCGATCCGTGCGATGACGAAGATAACCACGGCGACGATTGCGGCGAGGAGAATCGTCCACCCGAAGGCCGATAGCGTCGGCGTGTGGTATTTGGGCAGCGACAAGGGTGGGATGGCGTACGCGCTCGAGCTCAGACCCGTCAATGACCCCATGCCGATGAAGACGAGGGAGCCGATACCGGCGGCCAATAGGCCCGGCAGTAGAATGACAGGAAGAGTCGCGCCTCCCAAGCCCGCCGCCTCAATGATGATCACGGCTCCGACGATTGGAGAGCCGAAGAGAGAGGACATTGCGGCAAAGCTCGCTGCCGCGGCAATGAGAGCTAGAACCTGGTCCGGTGCGTCTTTACGGGCCGATCGGATTGCGAGGATTCCCAAACCGCCGGCGAGTGCGATCAGTGGAGCCTCTGGACCGAGGACCATTCCGAACCCGATCGAGGCGAGCGATGCGAGCAGAACCCCGGGAAGCTCGCGCGGCTGGGTGGGAGGACCGGGCTTGAGTCCTTCGGCCGGCTTATGGCCGCCGCTTCCAGGAAGGCGAGCTATGGCGATGGCGATGGGCACCGAGGCGACGGCCAGCACGGGCAACGGCCACCACGTCGGCACGGGAGACAAATCGAGCCCGTTCGGTAGATCCTTGTAGAGCCACTCCTGCAGGTAGTGGATCAGCTCGAGATATCCCCATGAGGCGAGGGACACCAAGACGCCGATCATTGCCGCGAACACAAGGAGTACCCGGTAGTCCTTGCTGAGCAGCAAGGTGTCGGGATCGGGTGGAGATGAGTCGTCTACCGCGGTGCGATTGTCGGGGTGATCGTCCATCAGTCCGGATCCGCTCCTAAGGTGCTGTTGTTTGGTGTCTGCACCTCCTTCGGCCGCCCCCCCTCCGCGGGGGCCCGATCTGGCACTCAGCCACCGCTTTCAGCGGCAATGGCGTCTAATACGACGGCTCCGGGCAGAGCCTGGTGGTCACGCTCGATCGACGCCGCACGGCCCTGTATCAACTCTTCGTCACCGGGCTAGATGCCCATCTCCGATTCGAGGGATCCGTCCTTGATGGCACGGGTGAAGATCTCGAAGTCATCGTCGTTCTGATCGGCATAGGCACCGGCGAATTCGGCCAGCGCCCGGTCGAACACCTTGCTCGATCCCAGGTAAGCGCCGATGGCGATCGGATCGCCCGACCGAGCATGAGCACGGGCCAGCGTCCAGGCACACATGCTGGCGTAGGTGCCGAGCAGGTCCGGGGTCATGGTTTCGACGGCCGCCGACGCCTTCCAGTCCCACAGCTGGCGCATGTAGAAGTCGCGGGTCCCGTCCGGAGCTTCGACCCGGTGCCAACCCAAGAAGATGTCACTGGCGGACTGCATGAGATGTTGGCCCTCGACCACTCGCTGGCCGTGGTTGGATGCGTCGCTCTTTCCAGAGAATCGCTCGAGAACGGAAGCTTCGGCCTCCTTCACTTGGAGCATGAGCGGATCTGACTCGTCGCGACCAACGAAGAGGGCCACCCAGCACCGTGTCCCCACACTGCCCACGCCGACGACCTTTCTAGCCAGGTCGACGAAGCGATACTCGTTCAGTAGCTGACGGCGATCCTTGGCCAGCGTCCGGCGGTACGAGCGAAGCGCGCCGTGGACGACCGCCTCCACCTGTGCCGCCTCGTCCGGCCGGTTGTAAAGCTCCTCGATCGGGACAAGGAGAGGTGGATCGCTGAGGAACCTCAGCTCACCGTCCTTCATGCCGGTGAGCTTGTCACGGGCCTTCAGGTGATCCTTTGACTCGGCCTTGCCGCTCGCTCGCTGCAGTCGTTTGAGGGCGCCGGCCCCGGCATCCGAGCCCCAGAGGGCGAGAATGGTGGGCATATCGAGCTTGGCATACCAGATGTCGAGCCGAGGCATCTGGGCGAACCGCCGCATCGCCTCGCGATAGGTGCGCACACCCCGCAGTACGGTCTTTTGCCTGGCGTCGTCGTCGAACTCCAGGGCCCGACCGGCAACTTCGAGGCTGGCAGCTAGCCGCTTCACATCCCACTCGAACGGTCCAGGAGCCGTCTCGTCGAAATCGTTGACATCGAAGATGAGTTCACGTTCGGGCGACGCGAAGCCGCCAAAGTTCGACAGGTGGGCATCTCCACATAGCTGGACCCGCAGACCACTTTGTGACGTGGTGACCAGATCCGCCGCCATCGGTAGCGCGGCACCCCGGAAATAGGCGAACGGCGAGGTGGCCATACGGCCGTGGCGTATGGGGACCAACTCGGGTACTCGGGTCTCCTCCTGCTCGAGCAGGAGGGACATCGGGCGAAGCGTCCGTTGCGATGCCGACCAGGCGGCATGCCCTGCTCGAGGGTTCGCCTCACGAGCCGCCTTCCCCTTGGCGGCCCGTTCATTCGGGGTGAGGTGCTGTGCGCCTGCGCCGTCAGGAGCTGGTTTCATGTGCAGTCCTTCGGATATGACGGTCGATCCTGCGCCGCTCGGCCTCCTCGAGAGCCCCCCCGGCCGAGGGGTCAAGGCACGACGCGTGGCGTCTCGTCGGCAATTAGCGTCTATCTTCTCGGTCTTCGCGCCGGTCGTCCCGGCGATCTTCGCGCCGGTCCTCGCGGCGACGCACACCGTGCGTCACTACGGCTGCGGTACCCACGACGGCCGCCGTACGGGCGACGGGAGCACCGATCACGCCGCGGCGGGCTGCTCGTGCGGGTCGAAGTGGCATATCAACCTCCTGAGGTTGTCTCTTCCGACTCAAGCGAGGCGAGTATGGCCTGGATCGGTATCCTCCCGTTGGCGATGAGCTGGCCGCCGGAGCGTCGGGCCGCCGACGCGAACGGAGCGGCCCAGGTGTTCTCCCAAACCAGGACACCGGCTACCGTTCCCGGCTTCATGGCCGCAGCGAGGTTCACGATGTCCTCGGCGGCAAGGAGCTCGGCGAGTTGGGTCTCGGCAACCCTCAGCTCGTCGACGTGTTCGAGATCTTCCATCTCGATGGCGTCAATTGTGCCGTCCTGGTCTTTCGCCAGGATGACCAGGTCCAGCAGACGCACCGTCCCGGCGTCGATGAGTTTGCTGAGCTCGGTCGCCATCTCACCGGTGAAGTGCGAGCCCCCGGGGGGGAACTCGACGACGAGGTAGTCCACCGGTCCCAACTCGTCGATCTTTGTTTCGGTTGCCATGTCGTTCCTCCGCTTTTCACTCGATGTCGGCGGGGCGGGCGATGATGTAAACCAGGGCTCCGAGAATCGGGAAGAACAGGATGAAGATCGTCCATCCGAACTTTGCCCAGCCGTGATGGTCACGGCGCCGGAAGTTGTCGACGAAGCACCAGACGATGAAGAAGAACATCAGTGCGACGCCGAAGAAGATCAATACGGTCCAAAAGAGGTTCAACAAGGGATATGTGTAACCCAACAACTTCCAATCCTCCTACTATCGATCGGGCGCATCCAGCTCGCATTGGCAACTCGCGGCCCACCGAGGTTCCCGTTTTTTTGATCTATGGCCCGCTCATCACTGAGTGTGGCACTTTGCCACCATCAAGTCATCACCCCTCTGGGGGTGATTGCAACGGGCGCCGCGGTGACGAGAGGTCGTGAAGGCGGGCCGGAAGCAGGCTCAGAGCAGTCCGAGGGTCCTGGCGCGGGCGACGGCATCGGACCGCGAGGACGCACCGAGTTTGCGATTGATGCTCTTGAGGTGGGATTTGAGCGTGTTCATGGAAATATAGAGCTCGCCTGTGATCTCCCTGGTCGTGAGGCGGGTCTGCAGGCAGTGCAGAACTTCCTGCTCCCGCTCGCTCAGAGCGGCGCCTCCCGGAGCGGGGCCGGCAGCGTGGCGTGCTTGGACGCGTTGGGCCGCGGCGAGCAACGAGTCGGAGTAGTCGTCGCGGGGAGAGCGCACCAGCAGGGCGACCAAATCGCTGAGGAGGCCGCTGGGCCCGTCGAGGACTGTTCGGAGGAAGCCGTGGACACGTGCGATCTCGATGATGTGCTGTAGACCTGCGTGATCGGTCGGGCCCCTCTGCCGCTGCACCTCTGCCCTAACGACAGAGAGCTCGAGGGCCAGTCGGATGTCGTCGTCGGGGAGATCAATACCTGCCGATGTCTCATCGGCTCTCTTTGTCTCCCCCAGGGACAGCAACGCCGTTGCTTCGATGAGGCGCCGACGCGGCGTGGGGGGGAGCGCTCGGGCCAGGGCCAAGGCGTGCTCAGGCTCCCCGATGTCGACGCGAATGATCGCTTCGAGGGCGTCCGCCCGGTGGTAGAGAGGGGAGACGACCCCGGCCGGCAGGACTGCTCTCCCTTGCTCGAGTATCGCCAGAGCTTCGATGAGTTGTCCCCTGGCCCGAAGGAGAGCCGCCCTCTCGACGAGGGCCATCACGGTAAAGGGGGGTCGGATCCGTTCAGAACGCCGAGTGGCCTCTTCGATGAGACGCTCCGCCTCATCGAGCTGGTCGGCTTCGAGGTTGAGTCCGCCCAGGGTGAGGAGGGCATCGAAGAGGCCCACATGGTGCTCAAGCCCGGACCTGCGCGCCACATCGGTAGCTTCCTCTGCAGCCTGACGGGCAAGATGCAGCTGTCCGAGTTCGAACATGGCCCGCGCTCGAATTCCCAACAGGACGGCGCGGGAGACAGGGTCGGCAACGGTGAGCCCGCGCTCGCAGGTGGTGATGGCCGCGGTTGGCTGCCCGTTGTAGAGGTGGGCTCGGGCGGAGACGATGGGGAATTGGTCAATAACGAAGTTCGTGCCCGGCTTCACGCGAGGAACGACGTCGCGCTCAAATGCGATGGCGGGTTCAGGTTCCCCACGCATCCCGTGCCAGTGCGCGGTGGCCGCGGCCATCCTGAGGTCGAAGGAGCTCTCCCCGTCAGCATTGTCGCTGCCCTGACTCGAGGCCAGAGCCAGCCATCGGCCCTGTTCTTCGACTTTCCCCGCCAAGCCGAGGGCGATTGCGTAATCGACCATGCGGCCCCGGTGGGTTCTGACATCGTCGTCAGAGAGGCGACCCAGCCAGGCTTCGGAATCGGTGGGGTTGTTGGCGAACCAGTCGTGGGCCACGTGCTCGTGCAGGATGCCAAAGGCGCGACTGAGGTCTCGGGCTCGCACGAACTGATCGACGGCCAACACGTACTGGCCTGTCTTTTCGTACCATTCGCCGGCGCGTGCATGCAGTTGCTGGGCATGGCGCGAATCCTCGGCCAGCCGAGCGTGCAGCAGTTCTCGAAAGAGCTGGTGATAGCGGTAGCGGCTCGGATCTCCACCGAGCGGCGAAATGAACAGGCCGGCATACATTGCTTCGCGTAGCAAATGAGCGGCGTCGCCATCGCCCAGCAGGACGTTTGCCAGCTCGGCATCGAATTCGTCTACCACTGAGGTGGCTTCTAAGAACTCGACCATCCGTCGGGACTGTTGATCGAGCACCTCCTCCACCAGGAAGTCGGCGACCACCTGCTCGCTACCCGCGAACCGGCGAATGAAGGAGTGTGGATCTTCCCCCTGCCGAATAGACAGCGCGGCCAGCTGCAAGCCTGCGAGCCAACCCTCAGTGCGGCCGGTGAGGCTGCTGACGTCGCCATCGGAGAGGTTCAATCCAAAGTTTTTCATCAACAGTGCGACATCACGTTCACCGAGCCGGAGGTCGGCGTCTCGGATCTCGCCCAGCTGGTCCCGGGCCCGCCACCGCTGGAGCGGCAGCATGGGGTCGATTCGGCTGGCGATCACCACGTGAAACCCGGGTGGCAGTCGCTCCACGAAGGTGGCGAGTCCACCGAGAGCCGCAGAAGGGACGACGTGGAGATCGTCAAGGATCAGCCACATCGGTCCTGGTCGTGTCGCCAGTTCGTTCACCAGCGAGGCCACCGCGTCTTCGATGCTGTCGGGATCTTCCAGGAGGACATCGAGCGTGTCGACCGTAGAACCGGGCTCCAGGTTGTCGATCGCTGAGGCGATGGAGGTCCAGAGCCGAACCTCGTCGTAATCCCACCGGTCGCACGAGATCCAGGCGCATCGGCCTTCCGGGCGCTCGGCGACCCAGGAGGAAAGCAGCACGGACTTACCCGCCCCAGGGCTTCCCGCGACGAGCGTGCAGGGATGCTGAGCGGCTGCATCGAGCCTGCTCAGGAGGCCCGGCCGTCTGACGACGGTATTCGGGACCATCGGCGGGGCGAACTTGGTTATCGCCGGCCTGGCGCCGGTCACAGAGGGGATGCTACCAAGGCCATCGCCCAATCACCCTTTCCGGGGTGAGGACAGTGAGTTGGCAACGGTGCACACTGACAATTGCCCTATGGAACCGATCACCTACGCCCTCACCTTCCAGGGTGAGGCTGGCAAAGCCGTGCGGGCGGCATTCAATGATTTCGATCTTTCCACCAAGGACGGGCTCACGACCTTGCGGGCCGACCTTCCGGACCAGGCTGCTTTGCACGGTGTGATCGAACGGATTCGGGCCCTCGGACTCGAACTCGTCGACGTGCGAAGGGAGGGTGATGCGCCGGATTGATCGATCCGTGCCAACTGACTCGCAGGCTCAGTGTCGGCCCACGTCCCTGGCGGTGAGTCTCGGCGTAGCCGAGCCGAGTCCGGTTGACTCCTTCGTCGCGGAGTCATGCTCGACAAGGTGGCCATCGCGACCCCCCTGTTTGCCGCACCCTTCAGACATTGTCAAGAGTCACACCCACCACCACAACAACGCCGTGGCCGCCATTACCAAGGGCGCGCCAGGAATCCGCCACGACCAAGGAGGACGACAACCATGAGCGACGTCGATCGCAGCCATCTCCCGATCCGTAGGCCTCCATTCGCGGGAACGATAGGTAGGACGTTGGACGGTTCGCAACCCGACTGGAACCTGATGGGCCACCCGACACCGCCCGAGGGCGCGCCAAACATCCTTCTGGTCTTGATCGATGACGCAGGGTTTGGGAACCCGAGCACGTTCGGTGGCCCGATCGAGACGCCCAACTTGTCTCGGGTTGCCGAGCAGGGGCTTCGCTACAACCGGCTCCATGTCACCGCGCTTTGCTCACCGACCCGAGCTGCATTGCTGACCGGGCGCAATAACCATGCGGTGGGGTTCGGCTCGATCGGTGAGTTCGCAGGTGGCTTCCCGGGGTACTCGGCGAACCTGCCACGCGATTGTGCACCACTCCCGCGGATCCTCAGGGACAACGGCTACAGCACCGCCATATTCGGAAAATGGCACCTGACCCCCGATGGGCAGCAGGGCGCCGCCGGCCCATTCGACCGGTGGCCCAACGCTTGGGGGTTCGACCACTTCTACGGGATTCTCGGCGGAGGATCGAGCCAGTGGGATCCCTGCCTGGCCGAAAACCAAAAGATCATCGGCACGCCTGACAAGTACTACGACTCCGACGAACCGTTCTATTTTCCCGACGCCATGGCCGATCGGACCATCGAATGGTTGCACGCGGTCCGGGCCCAGGACGCGGACAAGCCATTCTTCGTCTATTACTCCACCGGCTGCAGCCACGCCCCCCACCACGTCACGAGGACATGGGCCGACAAGTACAAGGGCAAGTTCGACCAGGGTTGGGACAGGTTGCGTGAGGAGATCTTCGCCCGGCAAAAGGAACTCGGGGTGATTCCTGCCGATACTGTGCTCACCCCCCGAGACAAGGCCTTCCCCGCGTGGGACGACCTCCCGGACAAACTGAAAGTGTTCTACGCCCGTCAGATGGAGGTCTATTCCGGCTTTTCGGAAAATGCCGACTACAACGTCGGCCGGGTCATCGACGCCATCGCGGAGTTGGGCGAACTCGATGACACCCTCATTCTGTGGATCTGGGGCGACAACGGGGCCAGCATGGAGGGCACTATCACCGGATCATTCAACGAGCTCACGATGCAAAATGGAATCCCGCTCACCGACGAGATACAACTCCAACTGGCCGAACGTTACGGCGGCCTCGAAGAATGGGGCAGCGCCATGATGGACCCGCACTATTCGGCGGCATGGGCCTGGGCGGGCGCCACACCTTTCCAGTGGGGCAAGCAGGTCGGCTCACATCTCGGCGGAACCCGCAATCCGATGGTCGTGCAGTGGCCCGATCGCATCAAGGGTGCCGGAGAGCTGCGCTCCCAGTTCGCCCACGTCATCGACGTCGGCCCGACCATACTGTCGGTCGCGGGCATCCCAGAGCCCGCCACTGTCGACGGGATCGACCAGGAGCCGATGCATGGCTCGTCCTTTGCGGCTTCCTTCACCGACGGAGCCGCCCCCGAGCACCGCACACAGCAGTACTTCGAGACCCTTGGCAACCGCGGAATGTACAAGGACGGCTGGTGGCTGGCCATGAAGACCGAGCGGATTCCGTGGGTGCTCACCCCCGAAGCGCTGGCCCCCTACGCACCAGGGGTCTGGAACCCCGACGCGGAGCCGGCGGAGCTTTACTACCTACCCGGCGACTTCTCGCAGGCGAAGGACGTTGCTGCCCAGCATCCCGAAAAAGTTCAGGAACTCAAGGACTTGTTCTGGGAGGAGGCGGAGAAGTACAAGGTATTACCTCTGCTTGGGGCACTCTCGACATTCTTCGGCATTCTGCCTCCGATTCCGGACAAGACGACATACGAGTACCGCGGCGACGTCCAAAACGTGATGCCGGGGATGATCCCGCGGATCTACAACCGGTCCTACACCATCACCGCCGATCTTGTCATCCCAGAGGGGGGCGCCGAAGGGGTGATCGTGGCCGAAGCCGACCATCTCGGGGGCTTCGTGCTCTATGTCATGGACGGCAAACTCATTCACACCTACTCGATGATGGGGGTATTCATCTTCAAGCAGGCTGCCGAAGAGGATCTGCCACCAGGGGAAGTCACGGTGCGAATGGAGTTCGCCGCTGATGACGCCAAACCCGCAACGGGAGGCGATGTAACGCTGTTCATCGACGACCGGCAGGTCGGCAAGGGCCGAATGGACCACAGCGTGCCGATCCGGTTCTCGGGGTACGCCGGGATGGACATCGGTCGCGATAACGGTGGGGTGGTAGACCTCGCCTATGAGGACAAAAAGCCATTTGCTTTCACCGGCACCGTCAAGAAAGTGGTGTTCGACATCAACCCACATGTCACCGATCAAGACGAATTAGATGTCCATACAGCCGAGCAGCACGGGCGAACAGTGCACGCACTGTCCGAATGACAACGCTGAACGACCAGTGATGCCAATCGGTCAGACCGATGTCCTGGTGCTTCGGCACAGGCCGCACGCGAGGACCTTAAGGCGGTCCTCGATTGCGGGGCGCCTCTATTGGTACACCGGTCAAGGCATCTCAACGCCTTGGCCCGAGCGCTGATATCGCACCCGGAAGGCCGAACGCTGGCATTGTCTCCTCAATGATCGACCGATCAGTCACAAAGTAAGCAATCGTCCGTCGCTGCTATGAGGGCCCGAGCCGAATGCCCGCTCTGTCGAGGATCTTGGGGGGGCGGGGCAGACGTGGACGGCGGCCTCTGGGCGGTGTTCCCGGCTTGACCCGTCGATTCCAGATCCGTCGGCAGACGCTGGGTGACGATGCCGTCGCTGGTCTGGTGCTGGGAGTTGAGAGCGTCCCCGACGGATTGGCCGCCGGGTTACTGGCCGGAGTGAACCCGCTGTCGGGGTTGTACGCGTACATGTTCGGGACGTTGTCGGGGTCGTTTGCCACCAGTTCTTCGTTCATGGCCGTCCAAGCCACCGGGGCGATGGCAGTGATCATCTCCGATGTCCCAGCCGTCCACACCTCGAGTGAACCGACCCGAGCCCTGTTCACCCTGGCCATGGTTACGGGCCTGATCATGATCATCGCCGGTTTCCTGAAGCTCGGCTCGGCACTCCGGTTTGTATCCAATGCCGTCATGGTCGGTTTCATCAGTGCCGTCGGCGTCAACATCGTGCTCGGTCAGTTTTCCAACTTCACCGGATACAAGGCGGAAGGAGCCAACCGGGTTGTGCGGGCCATCAACACCGTGATCCACCCCGGCCAGTTGCACGGAGGCAGCGTAGCGATCGGCGCCGCCACCATCGTCCTTATCATTCTCCTCGAGCGGACCAAACTCCGCGCCCTGGGCCTGGTGGCGGCCGTCGTTGCCACCTCCGCGACGGTGGCCATCTTTCATCTGACCGATGTGGCCATCTTGGATGACTTGAGCGCCATTCCCCGATCGCTGCCCCTGCCGCAGGCTCCGCTTCTGGGACTGGTCCCCGTCCTACTGCTCCCCGCCCTATCACTGGCTTTCGTCGGCCTCGTCCAGGGCGCTGCCGTCTCGGCCAACTTCCCCAATCCTGACGGGAGTTACCCGGACGCCTCGGGTGACTTCACGGGTCAAGGCGTAGCCAATGTGGTGTCTGGGGTATTTCAGGGGATGCCCGTAGGGGGCTCGATGTCCGCCTCGGCCCTCAACAAGGTGGCAGGGGCAAGAACCCGGATGTCGCTAGTGCTCTCCTCGGTGGTGATGGCCATTGTCATCCTGGTCTTCGCGGGCCTGGTGGGCCACATCGCCATGCCCGCGTTGGCCGGCCTCCTGATGGTGATCGGATTCCGGACGATCAAGCCCGACGACCTCTGGTCGGTCTGGAAGACCGGGCTGGTGCAGAAGGTTGTGGTGACCACAACATTCGTACTCACCATGCTCATCGCTCTCCAGTACGCGGTGATGGTCGGGGTGGGACTTTCGATAATCCTCCACGTTGTCCGTCAGTCGAATGAGGTCACTATCAAACGCTGGACATTCGACGCTCACGGCAACACCATCGAAGGTGACCCACCGGACCAGCTTCCCTCCAACGAGGCGGTTGTGCTCCAACCGTATGGGAGCCTCTTCTTCGCGGCCGCACCGGTGTTCGAGGCAGGACTCCCCGAGGTAACCGCCGACTCACACAATTGTGTCGTGATCCTGCGCCTTCGGGGTCGTACCGATCTGGACACCACCTTTATGGATGTGCTCAGCCGTTATTCAGAAGCACTTGTTGCGGTTGAGAGCAAACTGGCCATCGTTTCAGCCAGCGACCGGGTACAAGAGCAGCTCGAGCTGGCCGGAGTCACTTCAATCGTCGGACGAGAGAATATCTACATTGGTGACGAACGGGTCGGGGCGGCCGTGAAACGAGCCAATCGAGACGCCCTGGACTGGATTGCCGCCCATGGCCCAGGTGGCGAGGAGCAGTCGCCCTAGCTTCTGTCAACCGAGCACTTCGTTCTCTCGAATCTTGCGGCACAAGTTCGACCCACCCCCTGAGCCGAGACGGCACACACCGCTAAGCTTCGCCGTGTGGATCCTGCGCTGTCGGTGAACGAATGGAGTGCGATCCTGGACCGCCTCGTAGCTCATGAGCGGGCACCCGGTGAGGGCGAGCCTCCATTTTTCAATAGCCTGTCTATCCCGTACCCAGACATGTGGGAAAGCGGCCGGGTGACTTCGAGATGGTCTGTGGATGCTCGCTTCTTCAACGAGAGAGGTGTGATCTTCGGCGGATACCTCGCTGCTTTGTCTGACTCCGCGCTTGGCATGGTGACGATGACGGTCCTCAATGCTGACGAAACTTTCGCCACCTCGGAGCTGCGGGTTTCCTTATTTAGGCCAGTAAAACGCGGAACCCTCACGATGGAGGGACAGGTGATCCACCGCAGCCGCAACATGGTTCACGCAGAGGTTGTCCTATCCGACGAGAACGATCAGCTCATCGCGAAGGCGACAGCGATTCAAGTCGTGCTGCGCTCCTGATCGCAGGATTTCGTCACGCTGGTTCAAGTCACAAAGGGACCACGAGCGCGCTGAGTTCTTCTACCCTGTGAAAGGCGCCCACACGAACCAAGGTCAACGCCTGACCGCCGGAGACGGCTATGCGGCATCAGCAGGCTCAACCCACGAGAAATTTTGAAACTGAGCCCTCAACGAGTTACATCGTCAATCTTTCGCTCCTGAGTTATCCGACGTGAACCTATAGCTGGGGCTGCACCTGATTAACGCCCAGGTACCCCACGCCGGGTGGGAGGCGCTCTCCACCCGGTGGTGCTTGCCATGTGCGAACTGCCACACTCCGGCATAGGTAGGCACGTGGACAACTCGGCTCCAGCCTCGTCCATAGCGGGACGATTGTGTCGGATTCCACCGAAGGCGGCATGGCCCATCATCTCGGTTCGGGGGGCCGAAGCGGCCGAAGGGCAACCAGGATCGAGGGCCGGCCCGGGGCCCCGGCAGTAGTACAACTACCGGTGCAGGCACGCCTGACTAGAAACCGGACGACCCCGCCCTCATCTCAAGGGGCAGACCGAACCTGTCGATGAAGGAATGACGGGACCCGGGATGGCTGGTCATTCTCTGTTTCTGGGTCTCTGGCGAATATGCCAGACGGCTCCGGCAGTTGGAGTCGGCAAGCACGACGACAGGGACCTGCCGATGCAACAACCAATGAGCTTCACGGACACGGTGATGCGGTCATCTGCGAGTGGGTGTTTGCTGTGACCAGTGTGATCGAGCCCCGGGTCGATCCAGGAACGGCCGAAAACGGCCGGTCCGCTGGCATGCACCGCTCCTACGTTGTGCCGACGCCCACGTCGTCCCGCTTCTACGTGTCCGTTCAGTGGAAGTTCGGCCTCGCCGTCAGCTTCGCTGCAGCCTGGTTGGGGTTTTCGATCTGGCTCTCCATTCCCTGGATTGAGGGCCTCGCCGCGCACATCTCGCTCGTCGCGGCCATCGTGATCGTCACCTTGCTGGCATTTCTACCGGGGTTCATCGTGGCCCTGCTGTTCGCTTCTCTGGTGATGGACAGACAGCCGGGGTTCAAGGTGGCATCACCGACAACCGGCGTCACGGTGCTCATCGCAGCCCGAAACGAGGAAGGGGCGATCGGCGACACCATCCACTCCCTGGCGAATCAGGACCACGTCGGCCGATGTGCCGTCATCCTCATCGACAACGGCTCCACAGACATGACGATCGCCGTGGCCCGGGAGGCGGCGGCCGAGGCCGACCTGGACCTAGAGATCCTGTCTGAGGGAAAATCAGGGAAGAACCACGCTCTCAACACGGGACTCGCTCACGTCACGACGGACCTAGTGATCACCGTCGATGCCGACACCTTGCTGCAACGCTCGGCGATCCGACTGTTGATCGCCCGACTCGAGTCGTCGCCCTCAGATGTTGCCGCCGTGGCCGGGTGCGTTCTTGTGCGCAACAGCCGGAGCACGTTCTGGAGCCGGCTCCAGACGTGGGACTACTTCCTCGGGATCGCTTCGGTGAAGCGGATGCAGGGCCTCTTCCAGACGACTCTCGTCGCGCAGGGCGCATTCAGCCTCTACCGGGCCACATCCCTTCGGGACGCCGGGGGGTGGCCCGATGCCATAGGCGAGGACATCGTGCTCACCTGGAAGATCATGGAACAGGGCGCCCGAATGTACTTCGAGCCTCTTGCCGTCGGGTTCACCAGTGTGCCGGAGACCTTCACGGTCTTCGCCCGGCAGCGATCGCGCTGGTCCCGGGGGATGATCGAGGGCCTACGCACCGTGCCACCCTGGCGACAGCAGCACGGGCTGGCCAAGGTCTTCACAGGGCTTGACGTCGCCATCCCGTTCCTCGATGCCGCCTACGTCTTCCTCTGGATCCCGGGCCTGGTGATGGCGTGCTTCGGCGAGTTCTGGATCGTGGGCCCGATGACGATCGCTGTCATACCTCTCACACTGGCGGTCTACGCCGTGCTCTACCGCTACCAGAACAAGCGGGTCTTCCAGCCACTCGGGCTTCGAGTCCGGAGGAACCGATTCTACTTCTTCCTCTTTGTGGTGATCTACCAACTATTCATGTCGACGTTCTCGGTCGTTGGGTACGTTCAGGAGCTCTCCGGGCGTAACCGTCGTTGGAAGTGACCTGCCCGCCTTCCGACCGACATCTATTGGTGCTGGCCCAAGGGTCCGGATTGGTATTGTCTGCAATACCTCCGATTGACCGTTCGGCTATCCGGAGCCGGGAGTTTTCCGCTCTGAATGTGCTGCGGTCCAGCCCTTAGCTTGGATACGAGCTCGCGCCCCAAGGCGCGCAGGAAGCGGTTGGGCGGGTCAATCCAGGCAACCGAATAGGTTGATCCTCCCCCGTACGCCATGCTGCCGATAACACGGCCACCAATATGAGGATGCCTCGGCGACGTCGGCTCTGCCTGCGGCTGCGGCTGGCTCAGGGATCGCTCCTACGACGCCGACCTGGGATGGCGATGAGCGCGCCACCCAACAGGATGATGAGAAGACCGGTGATGCCTATGGGGACAAGGTTGGTTCCCGTGGCAGCCAGAGGGTCGAGTTGAGCTTCGAGAGCTACGCGCTCCGGCACGCTTAACTCCCCGAGATCGTAGGTCACGTCCGAAGGGTCGATGACCACGGCCTCTACGGGTCCTGTGATCTCTACCCCATTGGGCGGGTCAACCACCGGTGGCGGACGTTCAGACGGAGGGGCCGTTGTGGGAGGCGTCGACACATGCGGAGGGACCGTCGTAGAGGAAGGGCCCGACGTTGTCGTCGTCGCACCGGGTTGCGTCGGTGGTGGATGCGTGGTGGCCGTCGGTGGATGCGTGGTGGCCGTCGGTGGATGCGTGGTGGCCGTCGGTGGATGCGTGGTGGCCGTCGGTGGATGCGTGGTGGCCGTCGGTGGATGCGTGGTGGCCGTCGGTGGATGCGTGGTGGCCGTCGGTGGATGCGTGGTAGTCGTAGTCGTCGGCTCAGGTCCGGGCAGGATCGGCGTCAAGTCGACCTCACAGCCCCCATTGAGAATCGCTTGACCATCCGAGGTCCAGTTCACCCCCGGGAAGGTCCCACCGCTATGACGAAAGGGCGGGATGATGTCCCCCCAGTTGCCGTCCGAATCCACCGCCGGAAAGACGGGGCCAGCGTGATCACCGTGACCGTTCCCGTTGACGATCGAGTTCGCGTTGACAGTCTGTTCGCTGTACGGATTCGTTATGGATGAGACCGCGTGACAGATCGTGATCTTGTCTTCCGGGGCGGCCGAAGCAGGAGTTGATCCCGCCAGGCCGAAAGCCAGGAAGTTGATCCCCAAACAGGCAGCAGCAATCAGTCGCGACCGTGGGCTGCCAGAAGTATCCTGTGGCCGCGAGACCATCGGAGGGGCCGTTGACTCACCGTTAGTCACGGGAAATTCGGGTCGTTTGCTCCACTGCTTACCTTTATCGGTACGAACCCTCGCTGACTAAAATCAGGCCGATGGGTGACCCTAAATGCCAACGGTTCAGTGGCATCGTCGAACGTGGCCTTTCGGCACCCTCAGGCCATCCCTCAGCCGTGCAGGCTGGTGTTAGGAAGATTTCGATTACACGGGCATTGTGCCAAGCTGGCTCTGTCAGGAGGTAAAAGCATGGGCCGAGGTGCAGCGCTGGAGATTGTCCTTGACTGTTCTGACCCGGAAAGCCTGATGGGGTTCTGGCGTGAGGCGCTTGGTTACCGCGTGTACTACTCGGAGCCATCGTTGGCGGTCCTTGTGCCCCCGGTCGCCAACGCCTTCCCGCTCCTTCTCCAGCGGGTCCCGGAGCCGAAGGCCGAGAAGAACCGTATGCACGTGGACATCGTCACCGATGATGTCGAGGCCGAGGTCAACCGGCTCGAGACTCTCGGCGCCCGGCGGCTCCATGCCGGCGTCCGGAACTTCGGGTCGACCCACTGGGTAACGATGGCAGATCCAGAGGACAACGAGTTCTGTCTCTCCACCGGCGTCGAGTGGTGAGCCTTCTCCTTCGTGCGGGGGGCACCAACGTCAGTTTCACGGATTCTCGCACGATCATCGGCGCGCGCTGAATGGGCGGAATCGCCCTATTTTCGCCCTCGGGTTTCCTGGATCGTGGTGTCTCCACCGAGACAGACAACTTTTCCTCGACGGGGTACAAAGAATGTGGTGGCGGAACCGCTGCGTGATGTGGCGCTAGGAACCAGGTCCGGTGAACTCTCCCCCCTTCACTGGACCTGGTTCCGACGCAGTAACGACGCACCGGGATCATGAGAACCAACGGCGAACCCACGGAGCCGGAAGTCGCGGACCGCACCGACGCAGACACTGCCAGTGACGCGATCGTCATCAGTTGAGCAGACACCGATAGCGTGACCAAGGTGCGTGGCGAGCCGACTGGCGGCCGATTTCCACTTTTGGCCCTGCCGCCTCGGGCGGCGACGAGGGCAGACCTGAGCGTTGCCTCTGGACGTTGGACCATCGTGTACCAATTGCCCATGGGCAAGGTGAGCGAAGACATCGACGACCGGGCTCTCATGATGGTGATCAAGAGGCGGGTCAAAGAGGTGCCCAGCCTCGTCGAGGAGTATCTACGGTCTGCCCGGCGTAATCCCGTGCGAATCACCCTCGATGTTCCGTTGTCGGTCGTCGCTGCCTGGTCGCTGACGCCTCTGATGAGCCAAGACGGCTGAGTGTCTGACCTCCTCGGCATCTAGAGGCTACGGCTCTCTACGATGTCTGAGCGAGCATGGTAACAATGACCATATGTAGGCTCGACGGCGTGGGACCCCTCGGCGCTACGATCGCGATGTCAATGCGGTCGAGGGAGCACCGGGTTGTTACCTCGACTCACATCGTTGGACTGACCCCTTGGGCCGTAGCTCTTACGGACGTGGCGGCAATCGTTGTCTTTGGAATGGTCATACGGCACATGAGACACCAAAGGAACCGCCGGTC
Source organism: uncultured Acidimicrobiaceae bacterium (assembly GCA_963837805.1). GTDB lineage: Bacteria > Actinomycetota > Acidimicrobiia > Acidimicrobiales > RAAP-2 > Bog-756. The sequence goes on along the minus strand of CAWIOU010000003.1, from coordinate 163,525 downwards.
TTCATGACGTTCGTTGATTGACCAGCTCAGTGGGAGTGCCACGGCCATTCCTGCGATAGCGAACATTCGGACGACTACTCGCTGGCTTCGATGCCCTTTCCGTGGGCCAGGGACCTCCAGGCAACGGCGGGGGCGCCTTTCCAGCCCTTGTCCTTGACCGCTTGAGCGAACTCGGTCCCGGCGATAGCAAGCCCCGTGATTCCGAGAAGTATCTCCACCGTCCATGCGATGGTTAGGGATGGACCGGACAAACCGAGAATCAAGCCATATGGGACCCAGGACAAGGCCCAGAGAATGATCCCCAATCGAAACTTCACGGCCCTGATCCTTACAGGTGACTGACCGGCACCTGATTGCGGGTAAGAGGGGCTGGTGGGCAGGGACGCTGAGTAGGTGCAAACAACTGGTTCCCCACCCAGTAGCCGCCTGCCGCTGATCATCTGGTGCGTGATTGCGAGTTGGGCCTGGCGAAGTCGGGCAACTCACCCTTTTGCTGTCTCCCCGGTCGACCTCCTGCTACGCCTGCCCCCGGATGAGGGGCCGTGGGGAGGCGCACGGTGGCACCTCGGTTCACGGCTCTCAGTTGTACGAGCTTATTGTTCGTCATGCGCCCCAGCTGATGCACAGCTGAGGACATCGACCTATGAAGCTGATGTCGCGCTGGCCTGCAGCCACCGGGATTCTGTCAAAGCAGGATGGTCAGGAGGCTGCCGACGTAGACGATGGTGTAATTCGGTCCGGCGGTGAGAGTGCCCTGTTCGATGGCATAAACACCAGGCACCTCACCAGGAGCCCTGGTGAGGGATCCAGTCGTCTTGCCGGTACCGATTAAGCCAACAGCAACGAAAGTCAGTGCGGGATCCGGGGCGCCAACGAGTTTGACCTCCGGGTTTGCCGTGATGGTGAGGATGGCCGGGTTCACCGTGGTCGTTCCGTCGACATAGTCGATGCTGTAGTTGGGATCGACCGCCCCCGAGCAGGAGCTCAGGTAGCTGCCCAGCACCGGTGACAAGCTGGTGGTGCCCGGGACGCAGGTGGGCAGAGCCGTGAGGTCGGCGGGGGTATCACCGTTGACGAAGCCCGAGTACTGGGGCGAGATGGTGGGCAGCAGGCCCCCGAAGGTCTGGCTCCCGTTCGAGGCGGTGATGGTGAGGATGGCCGGGTTCACCGTGGTCGTTCCGTCGACGTAGCCGATGGTGTAATTCGGGTCGACCGCCCCCGCGCACGAGCTGCTGTAGCTGCCCAGCACCGGTGACAAGCTGGTGGTGCCCGGGACGCAGGTGGGCAGAGCCGTGAGGTCGGCGGGGGTATCACCGTTGACGAAGCCCGAGTACTGGGGCGAGATGGTGGGCAGCAGGCCCCCGAAGGTCTGGCTCCCATCCGAGCCGGTGATGGTGAGGATGGCCGGGTTCACCGTGGTCGTTCCGTCGACGTAGCCGATGGTGTAATTCGGGTCGACCGCCCCCGCGCACGAGCTGCTGTAGCTGCCCAGCACCGGTGACAAGCTGGTGGTGCCCGGGACGCAGGTGGGCAGGGTGGTGAGGTCTGTCGGGGTGTCACCGTCAACAAAGCCCACGTACAGGGGAGAGGTGGTGGGCACCAAGCCCCCGAAGGTCTGGCTCCCATTCGAGGCGGTAATGGTGAGGATGGCCGGGTTCACCGCCGTTGTGCCGTCGACGTAGACAATGTTGTAGTTGGGGTCGACCGCTCCTGAGCACGAGCTCAGGTAGTTGCCCACCACCGGCGACGAGCTGATCGTGCCCGGAACGCAGGTGGGCAGGGTAGTCAGGTCGGCCGGGGTGTCGCCGTCGACGAAGCCCGAGTACCCGGCCGTGACAGTCGGCACCAGGCCCCCGAAGGCCTGGCTCCCATTCGAGGCGGTGATGGTGAGTGTTGGCAGGAAGTGCGGAGTGACCGTGGTACTGCCATCGACATAGTCGATGATGTAGTTGGGTTCGGCCGCTCCCGAGCACGAGCTGGTGTACGTGCCCACCGGTGATGAGCCGGTGGTGCCCGAAACGCAGGTGGGCAGGGAGGTGAGGTCGGCCGGGGTGTCGAAGTCGGCGAAGCCCAAGTACTCGGCCGAGATGGTGGGCACCAGGCCCCCGAAGATCTGACTCTCACTCGAGGCGGTGATGGTGAGCGTTGCCGGGTTCACCGTGGTCGTGCCGTCGACATAGTCGATGGTGTAGTTCGGGTCGACCGCCCCCGCGCACGAGCTCAGGTAGTTGCCCACCACCGGCGACGAATTGGTGGTGCCCGAGACGCAGGTGGGCAGGGAGGTGAGGTCGACCGGGGTGTCGCCGTCGACGAAGCCCGAGTACTGGGCCGAGATGGTGGGGAGCAGACCCCCGAAGGTTTGACTCCCATTCGAGGCGGTGATTGTGAGGGTGGCCAAGTCCACCGCGGTCGTGCCGTCGACGTAGACGATGTTGTACTTGGGGTCGACTGCTCCCGAGCACGAGCTGGTGTACGTGCCCACCGGTGACGACCTGGTGGTGCCCGAGACGCAGATGGGGAGGGTGGTGAGGTCGGCCGTGGTGTCGCCGTTGACGAAGCCCGAGTACTCGGCCGAGATCGTGGGTACCGAGCCCCCGAAAGTCTGGCTCCCGCTCGACGCGGTGATGGTGAGCGTTGCCCGCCGGTGCGGAGTGACCTTGTTGGAGAGTACCGATGCGGCCCCGGTTCCCCTGGCGTTGGTGGCGGTCACCTTGAACCTGTAGGGAGTACCGTTCGAGAGGCCCGTCACCGTGCAGGCGGTGATGTGCCCCGTACACGTCTTGGACCCCGGGATCGACTTCACCGTGTACTTACTGATCGGACTCCCGTTACTGGCTGGAGCGGTCCAGGTGACCCTTGCCCGAGCGTTAGCGCCAGCTGCTCTTACCTTCCTGGGAGCCAAGGGCACTCCTGGCTTCACCCTGGCAGGGACTGAGGCCGTGCCTAATCCCGCTTTGTTACGGGCTTTCACCGTCACGGTGTAGTTGGTGCCGTTCTTTAGCCCGCGAATGGTGCAGGTCTTGGCTCCCGTGGTCTTGCAGGTCTTGGACCCTGGAGTCGATCTGACGAGATAGCCCGTGATGGCACTCCCCCCGTTGTTCACCGGAGCCTTCCACTTGACGACCGCCGAACCATTTCCGGGGGCGGCCGCGACTTGTGTAGGCGCTCTGGGCGCGGTGACCGATGCATAGGCCGGTGGAACGAATACCGACGTTCCCAGCGCAACCGCACTGACAGCCGATAGGACGCAGAGCGCCCGGCCGCCCAATCCCGCCGTATGCCTCCCCATTGCTCCCCCTATTCGCCGCATTCCACGATTTCCAACCCCAGTTGCCCATTTATTCCCCGCCTCAAGCCTGCCCAAACCTCGGTGACGTCGGCGATCAACACATGGTTGTTGGTACAACTAAATCTGAGATACCCCTGATCAGTATCCGCTTCGTGAAACTGATTGGCACAGTCCTGATCAGGCTGAGGACCAATGACTCTGGATCTGCGCAGCTAAGCCAATCCCTGGTTCGCCATGAGGGCTGGACTGGTGAGGTAGTCGATGCAGTGGTAGAGGTCGCAAACAGCCACCTTTGAACCCATGCGCGACACAACCCCCAATGGATCAGCCAGGAGAAGCGAACCGAATGGGGCCCGTTCTATTCGCTGGTGAACGGGGCAGTTGGCCAGGGGATGGCTAGGGTTCCTGCCGATCCCTCAATGACCGCTCGCCGAGCACGCAGAACTCGTTTCCCTCTGGGTCGGCGAGAACGACCCATGACTTCTCACCTTGCCCAATGTCTACCCGTGTAGCCCCCAGCGCGAGCAGACGATCGACCACAGAATCCTGATCGTCGGGGCGGAAGTCGAGGTGGAGCCGGTTCTTGACCGCCTTTGCCTCCGGTACCCGGACAAATAGCAGACCGGGTAGCCGGTCCGGTGCCGGACGAATCTCGAAAGTGTCGGGTGCTTCGTCGACGACGACCCACAGGAGCGCTTGCTGCCACCATCGTCCCAGCGACACTGGATCCTTGGCATCAACGTTCGTCTGTTCCCATTCGAGGCTCACGCTCAGGATCCTACGATGATGGCCCAGCTAAACCGTCGCACCCGAAGGCTCAGCAGCCGGCGTCGCTGATACCGATTTGGAGCTGAGTAGACCTGGTGGTTCAGATATGTCTCGGGACAGGCATATTCGGTGAACGGGGACACCCGAGAGCGACTATCGAAGCCACCTGTTATGGTCGCCTCGAGAGGATTCACACATCCCTAACGGCCTTCGGGTCGCAGGTGTCGAGGAACTGCTGACCTTTACTCTTGGACGAGGTTCGCCTAGCCGTATCTCTTTCTTGATGTCTTCGGTGGCCATGTCGCCTGCTGACGTGTGTGTTCACCCGCATGACGCCGCCATAAGGCGTGAGAAAGCACATCTAGACAATGGGAGTCCACCGTGATCGCTGTATACGTGAAGCCTGAGACGTTGACCGTTGAGCAATACAACAAGGCTCGCAAGGGCTTGGACGCTTCTGGAGCAGACCTACAGGGACGCAAGCACCACTCCTGTTTTGGGGAAGATGGGCAACTCATGGTCTTTGAGATCTGGGATTCCAAGGAGAGTTACGACGCCTTCGGGAAGTTCCTGATGCCCGTTCTCCAAGAGGTCGGCATAGTGCCTTCGTCGCAAGACATCATGGAAGTCGTGAACCTCGAGCAATAGCGGTTGATAGCAAATCAGAACAACCGATCATCACCCTGCCTCACTCGTGCATTGCCAATACGCCCGGGCGATCGTCGTGTCCGTTTCCCCGTCCGGACGGGGCTCGGCCGCCCGGCTCCCGACGGTTTTGGGGGCTCTTCGGGCCTGGTCTCCCTATCTCTCCACCGAAAGACTGACCGGGCTCTGACAGGATTCGACCCTCAGCACGGAAGCTGAGGGTTCGTGCCTGCTTGTCCTCAGGTTCTCCGGCTGAGCAATCGCGTTCGTGACGACGCCAGCCGCGGCTGAGTGGCGCCTTATCCTCCAATGGCTGGAGCTGGTCAAATCCGCAGCTCACCTTGTAACGCCCGGGCCTGTACAATGCACTCATGGCTCACGTTGTCACAGCAAAAGTTTCTCAGCGAGGACAGACAAGCCTTCCGGCTGAGCTTCGGCATCGTTGGGGAATTGAAGAAGGTGGGGCGGTCGCCTTCATTGACCTGGGTGATGCCGCGTTAGTGCTGCCAGGTGGCATCGACAAAGCGAAGGCTGAGGTCCGGAGAGTGCTTGCGACAGGCGCCTACTCGGCGGGTATCGCCACGCTCGACGATCCCGATCTTGCCCTCTAATCGTCTCCTTCTTGATGATCGAGTCCTCGTTGCGCTCTTGGTGGGCGAACGGCTACCGATCGGCAGACGGGCGGAGCGCTTCACGACGATGTATCTCTACTTCCGAGCCTGCCGAGCCGCAGTAGTCGGAGTTGCGGGGCACCTTTCGGGCCCGTTCGAGCGTCTCGATCGGGATCGGCGCGATGCAGCCCTCGAGCAGATGCTCACGCTTCCAGACGATGTCGGACTGCCAGATTCCGGGCAACTCGTCCCGGTCATGGTCGGCGTGCATCGTCGTCATCCAAACCTCAGCCTTCTGAACATCGAAGCCGTCGCTGCCGCCTTGATGCTGGGGGCGAATATGGTGCTCAGCCCTCCGACGGCCAGTGGGCAGCTCGCAGCCGTGCTCCCGATTGAGAACATCGCATTCCAGACAGTCGACCTTCCCTAGGCTGAGTTCGTCCTCAGCTCATGAAGCTGAGGGACGCTCACGACTCTGGATCTGGACATCCGGCTGAGGATCCGGGTCCATGGTCGCCGGAGCCGTCCGCGTCAGGACGACCACCGCCCAGCACATTGTGGCGAAAGCTACTGCACCCAGGGTGAGACGTGTCGCGTTCGCAGAAAAGGTCTCCCCGTAGATCCATACGCTCAGCGCGATCGACACGATGGGATCGACGATGACGATGAAAGGCTGGGAGACGCTAAGCGGTCCGACATGGAGCGCCGCCTGGTTCAAGATCTCCGCCATCAGGCCGGCGGCGGCCAGCGCGTAAATCGGCCAGTGAGTGAACATTCCCGATACGCCGAACTGGGTCAGGGTGTCAGTGGTGGCCTTGATCAGCGTGGCCACGAAGGCCCAGAGCACGGAGGCCGACGCCCCGAGCAGCGCGGCACGGCGTCCCGCCGATCCCCGCCATCGCAGACCGAGCAGTGCGAGCACCGCCACGCAGCCGACAGTGGCAGCTGCCGCCGACAGCCAGACCCCGCTGGTGGGAAGGGCGTTGCCGCCGCTGGGCTCGGCCACGGCGATGAATACGGCCAGCGCTACGCACGTCACCCCGGCCGACCACCAGGTAACCGTCCTGATCGTCTGGCGGATCCAGACCGAGCGCAGGACGAGGGCAAAGACGAGCTCGGTCACCAAGAGGGGCTGCACGACCGAGATCGCGCCGTTGTGCAGGGCCAGGGCCTGGAAGACGAAGGCTCCGGCCAGGGCCACCCACCCGAAAAGCCACAACGGATTCCGGAAGAGATAGAGGACGAACCTCCAGCCCTTGGACCGCTTCGGAGCGCTGATGCTGGCCTTGTGCTGGGCGACGACGTTGAGGGCGTTGGCAAAGGCCGTCAACAGCGCGAAGAGCAGCGGCATGGTCAGGTTCTGGTTGCTCCGCCGACTCGGATCGTCCTTTCGTGACCCGACAGGCCACCCTCAGCATTGGAGTCCAGAGCCTCCGCCATTCTTCTCCTGCCGACCAGCATCCACCGTCCGTTTGAATGGCGGTCGTAGCGTGCACGTCGGGATCGCAACGGAGTGAGACGGAGCACTACAGCGGTCAAAACGAGAAAGAAGGTTGGACCATGGAGAAGAATGGTGATGGCTGGATTGTATTTGCCGCGATTGTGCTCGGAGTTGCTGGGGTGATGCGGATATTCGACGCAATTTGGGCATTTCGCTACCACGGTGCCCTCCCACAGCATTTCGAGGATGCGATCTTTGGGCACAGCCTCAAGACCTACGGCTGGGTGTATCTGATCGTTGCCGCCATCCTGATCCTCAGCGCCTTTGGGGTCATCGTGCGGTCCCAGTTCAGCCGATGGATCGGCATCATCGCTGGAGCGGTGCTCTCGATTAGTGCCATCTGGTGGATGCCCTTTTACCCGGTTTGGTCGCTCGCCTACATCTTCGTGGGAATTCTGGTCATCTACGGCCTCGCCGTCTACGGAGGACGCGAGTCGACGGTCTAGGCATCTGTCAAGAACCAGCGAAGACGGCCCTCTGGCGCAACCAGAGGGCCGTCTCGCGGAGTCCGGGCTTACGCTTGTGCCTCTTCGATAGCGGCTTCGAGGTCCAGGGCGAATCCGAGTGCCCTGGCAATTGCGCCGGTTGCAGACACCGCCCGAGGGGTGCCGATAATCGGGGCCACTGCGATCAGGACACCCTGCGCGTCTTCTAGGGTCAGGCCCGCATCGACGGCAGCCGCCAGATTCAGGAGATACGAGGCCGGGGGAGCGTCGACCGCCGCCAACGCAGCAAGACGCACCATCATGAGATCGCGGGGCACCAGATTCGAGTTGTTCATCGATGCCAGGGTCATCTCCATGACCGTTTCGAGGAGAGGTCGTTCTTCAGCCATTGTGCGTGCCTTTCGATTCAGGGTGGAATATTCCACCTCTACGAACGTACACACTCTCACTGACGCCGACTAGATCGGACCAAACCGTGGTTCGCGCCAATATCCCGAGCTGGGCGCGTTCACCGGCGCTCATGGAGGCGCCGAGATCATCGGGGTCAGTTGGATCGCGACCTAACACGTTCGACAGAAGGATGCTCACCACAATTCAAGCGCCTGCGTCAGTCGGGCAGACTTTGTCACCTGATCCGCGATGGGGCCGGGTCACGACCACTGAGACCGCCCCGATTGTGCTGCGGGAAGGGGGCAGTTCGTCACTGGCCAGCGAACCGGTCGATAGGCCCGACGAGCCGGTGATCGCAGATATCTCCGTTCCGACGAACGACGCTAGGCAGCCGAGCCCAACTTCTGTGGTTTAAAGGTCGGCTACGTTCGGTTGAACATTCACACCCGCGGCCGGTGGCGCCCAGGCAGGATCGGGTTCGAAGAACTTCTCGGCGAGGGCTTCGAGCGCCAGTCCGAATAACGTCCACTCCTGTTGTCGGCCTCCAGGTCCAGTCGAACGCATGATCCCACTCATCTGCTTGCCGTCCACTCGGTTCCGGAGAACGCACCCCTCGGTCAGGGCGGCCACCGCGATCGTGAATTGACGAATACTGAGACCGGCGCGAACTCGGTACCCGACGATATCCATGCCTGCTTGGTAGATCCTCTCCATCCGCTCGGTCACTACCTCGTAGGACTGCTCGAGCGCGCGCTCGATCCTCCGGCGGCGCGCTCGGGGCAGATCCCACCGAAGTCACCGCCCAGACGCCGATCCACAACGAATAGTCTGTCGAGCGGCTGAGTGCGGCCATGTGTGTGGCCGCGCCCACTCGGCATACCTCGCGGACGGTGAACCACCGAGACTCCTCGGAGGAAAGATCCGCGTCCAACAGGATCGGCGTGAGCTCATCCAACGTCACATCGACTTCCGACGTGCTGTCATCGGCGGCAATGTGGGCCAGCACTTCGGTCTGGTAATCGAAGAGGCTGTCCCACACCCGGCCGATGATCGACCCGTTCCCGATGCGGACTCCCCGCTCTGCTTCGATCCGGTCCCTGACCTGCTTGAACGTGAGGAGCTCTGCGCCGGCACTAAGGCCCTCCTCCCGAAGGATCTTGCGGCCGGTAGCGATGAGCAGCGCGCGAAGGTCATCTCGGCTCATCTGGGGTCGGCGTGCGGTCATCAGAACGGCCCGCTCCAATGACGCCAGGGTTTCCTCGTCGACGAGCCGTCAGGACCCTGAGCACGGGGGGGATCGAAGCGACCGCCATGGGCGGGAGCGGTGCGAAACGGTAAGGGAAGCGACCGCGATGCGGCCGAGTGACTCACGGTCGGCGCCACTCACATCCCGATCGGTGGCACGCTGGATTTACCCGAACCCGGCGTTCTGCAACGGCCCCCAGGAACCGCCCGCAAACGACACGATACGGATTCCCAAATCGATCTTTTGATCCCACGTGGAGCCCCTCCTGACAAGATGATCTGTCAGTGTTGAGCGGACCCCGGATGCGTGTCAACGCAATCGCACTTGACACTTACTCTGCAAGGCTAGCTCTGAGGTGCCTTCAACTCGTTGCGAGGTTGGCTCGAGGAGCTGATCCAAGGACGAGACTCAGTCGGGCAACTGCGCTTTCCGGGCTTCGGCAGCCAGGGACTGGGCATACTGGCGGGAGAAACCGAAGTGTTGTGCGAACTCGGTGAGGCTCATGTCCTCTTCAAGGCAGCACGAATGCATGAGGGCAACGCGCCAGGCACGCCGACGGACGACGACCTGCTTGAATGCTTTGTCCAGAGAGTCCCGGATCTGCTCAGTGGGAAGATTACGGACGGCATACACCGCCCCTGCCGAAGTCGTGAGCCTGTCCTCGACGGTTCGTACAATCTCAAGTTGGATTGCGATCTCGGACCGGAGCTCTTCTGCCGCCCTGCGCAACTCTCTGAACTCCTCGATCGGCATTCGTTCAACACTAGGGGATCGGCGCTCGAAGTTCCCACTGAGTAGTTGTCGCCGATTCCTGGCGCCGACAGCCGAACCGAAGAGCCGGCAGCTCAGCCTTGGCGGCCGATGAAAGCCAGAAGGCGTGTCTGTGCACCGGCATCGGCAGGCACCGCTCGATCTTCACCGAACATACCGCTGGCCCGCACCATATCCGCCTCGCTCCGAAGGAGCTCATAGGCGGCATCCACCAGCTCTGGGTCGAGAGTTGTGTCCTGACCGGTGGCCACCGCGAGATCCCATCCGTGGATCAGTACGTCGATGAATCTGTGGCCCGCGTACGTGGAGCCGGGTACGGGCCCATAGGAGACGGCACACGGCGACTCGAGAGCGCCGGGCACCTCGAACGTGGCTGCCGCCGACGTCGCCGAGCTGTCGTAGGCCAACAGAGCGTCGTCTTCGAGGACGTCCCCGTCAAGACGATCTCCAACCTCTTCGATCGTCGCTCCGGCACCGAGCTCAACGGCCCAGAGGTTGCCAGACACCAGGTGATTGAGGAGCGCTTGAACGTCCCAACCCTCACACGGTGTCTCTGCGTCCCACTGGTCGCGCACAACACCGGCGACCACCGTGTGAGTTTCTTCGAGAGCCCTTCGATGCAATCGGGCGATGTCCGCCATGATGCGCTCCTCTCGATGCCATGATCATCGCGCGCCGAGCCGTCATTCGGGATTACTCAAGGATCTGGACAGAATCCAGGGTGTGAAGATGCGAGGGGCTACATCTCCTCTTCGCGGACAACGTCAAGGTTGCGGAAGGTCGGAGGTCCGTCGCAGATCTTCGCCAGCTGAGCCGCAAACTCTGCCGTCTCGGGTCGGTTGGAGTTCTCCATTGCCGCCTCGTATGAGGGGAATTCGACGATATGGACGTACGAACCCGCATTGTCCCGGTCTCGACCTTGGGTGGCCCGGGTAGGAATGCGGGCACCACTGGTTTTGGCGAGAAACTCGTCGAGGGTCCGGTTGAATCCCTCGATATCTCCGGTCTTGAACTCGATCAATTGTACAAACTTCATTTCCGCCTCCTAGGTAGACATCTGATGGTCATCGACCATACTGAGGAATCGGCCGCTCGTCGACCGAAGTCGGTGCCAGGTACACGTTTGTTTGTCTCGCCGGGATTCGCACTACGGAGGCGATGCAACAGTTCAACTAGCGACCGCTAGTCGCCCCAAAGAGGTTGACGCCTCAGAGCAATTCATGTACACCTGCACCTATGGCGGGTGTTTGCTCGTGAAGGTGTCGACGCGGGTCTTGCGCTGTGTTGGTCTCCCGCTCCTAATCATCGGCCTGATGGCCGCAACAGCGATTGACGCTGACGGCGATGTCGCAACAACGAATCTCCCGTGTGTCGTCCTGCCAGGCACCAGAGGTATCCAGGCAGTGGACGATTCGGAGATCGACGCCCCCGTCTCGGACGTTACGAGGTGCGAAAAGAGATCCGCTCTGCTGGTCCGCCGCCTCCGCCGGCTCTTTGAGTCTCTCGGAGTCACCGGTCAGTTGCACCGTGCAGTGCGATCAATACGAGGTCCCTAGTCCCTCAAGTCAGTCCGACTGACCGACTACGTCTGACCTCGGTCTCCCTCTCCGTCCCCTGACGGGCGGAGACCGCCCTTGGTCACGCCATCAATGCGGTCACGTCCGACTGGACTCCCCCGTCCCGAATTCCTGACCCCTATGGGATGGGTGCAACTCGATCATCGAGCAACCGAAGGACCCTAGAGGTGGTAATCATGCTTGGAGTAAAGCGCGTAAAAACGTTGTTGGCCGCACCGGCGGCGCAAGCTGTGTGGTTCGGGAGGCGGGACCGGTCGGTCAGGAACCGCGCCTTGGCCAGTCTCTTCTTGGGGTGTTGTCTTGTCATCGCCGGGACATTCGCCGCGGTCGTCGTGACGCCTGGATCGGCAGGTGCGAGCACCCCGGCAACGACCTGGACCCAGCTGTCTCCGGCCACGTCACCGACGGCTCGAAGCTATGCGTCTATGGCCTATGACCCGGCCATCGGAAAGACCGTGCTCTTCGGTGGGTACGACGGCGATTCCGAATTGGCTGACACCTGGACATGGAGCGGATCCACCTGGAGCCAACTGTCTCCGACCACCTCACCACCGGCCCGTGAGTCGGCTTCGATGGCCTACGACCCGGCCACCGGGAACATGGTGCTCTACGGTGGGTTCGGCGGCGACTATCTCTCCGACACCTGGACCTTTGACGGCAGCAACTGGACTCAGCAGTTCCCGGACGGGGGCCCCGCCGCCCGCAACGGAGCGTCGATGGCCTACGACTCGGCCACCAGCAACATGGTTCTCTTCGGTGGGTTCGGTGACGGTGACAATTCCGACACCTGGGTGTGGGACGGCAGCAGTTGGACCGAGCAGTTCCCGACGACCTCCCCTCCCCCACGGAACTCGGCATCGATGGCCTACGACTCGGCCACCGGGAACATGGTTCTGTTCGGCGGCTTTGATGAGGGAGGTCTATCCGACACCTGGGTGTGGGACGGGACCAACTGGACCGAGCAGTTCCCGACGACTTCTCCTCCCGCCCGCGGCGATTCGTCAATGGCCTATGACCCGGCTACGGGCAACATGGTGCTGTTCGGTGGGTCCGGCGGAGGTGACCTAGCCGACACCTGGGTGTGGGCCGGAAACAACTGGACCCAGCAGTCCCCGGCGACCTCTCCTGGTGCCCGCGACGGTTCGTCCATCTCCTACGACCCGGCGACCGGGAAGCTCTTGCTCTTCGGTGGTGAGGGGCCAACCGGCGGTGAAGGGTATAGCCCCTTGGCCGACACCTGGACCTACGGCAGTGCCTTTCCCGGGGTCAGTGTGACCTATTCCTGTATGGTCTCGGGCTTCGGATCGACCACCATCCACACGGTGGTGTCCGAGTCCCCGGCCCCACCGTCGAGCGTCGACGCCGGCGGGACCTTCCAGACCGCCCCGGCGGCCGAGGTGACCCTCCCCGCTCAGGTGCTCAACCACTTCGTCGCGATGGGGGCCACCTCGCTCACCGTCGCCTCCCAATCCACCGCCGTCGACGGCCGCTCCTCGGTCGGTGGACCCCTCAGCGGGGCGGTCAGACCCAATGTCGAGGCGGCCTCGGCCTCCAATCTCCCCCAAAGCGACACCACCCTGGTGGTCGGGGCGCCCTACACCTATGACACCACCTACAACCCGGTCACGTTCCAGGCCGGACCGGCGACCGGGAAGGTCTACCTCACCCCCGGGCCCATCAGTGCCGAAGTCACCTTCGTCATCCACGGGTCCCCGGTCTCCGAGTCGGTCTCGTGCACGCCGCCGTCCGGGGCGAAGGCCCTCGGCTCGACGACAGTGAACCCTCCCCCCGCCACCCCCACCTTTCAGGTACCCGCCTCCACCCCGCCCCTCCAGAACCAGGTCAGCGCCGGAACCGACGGCGGCTGGGGGGCCACGGTCTCCAACACTTCGACGGCCAGGGTCACCGGACTCACGGTTACGGTGAACGTGACCGACCATGGGTCCCCGATCTCCTACGACCTCGCCGGCATGGCCGCGTCCGGGACCAACTGTTCGACCGCCGGATCCGGCAGGGTCACCTGTCCGCTCCGAAACCTGGTGGTCGGGGCCTCGGACTCCCTCGACGTGTTGGTCAAGACCAGCGGCCTGGCCAGCGGCGTGGTCATCACCGGGTCGGCCACCATCACCTCGTCCGACGCCTCGTCCCACACCACCACGCTCGGATCGATCGGGGTGATCGTGGTCCAGAGTGGGAACGGCACCGAGGCGGTAGCCGCCCCCGGGATTCCCGTGGTCAGCACCAAGAAACCGCTGAAGACGGCCAAGGCCTCCGTCACCCTGACCCTGCCCACCAAGAGGATCCTGAAGCCGGCGGTAAACCAGGCCGCAGCCATGGCCTTGGCCGTCCCGCTGGCCGGCACCACATCGACCAGCCCCCCGCCGGTGGCGGTGACCCTCAAATCGCTCCCCGCATCAGCCGAGCCGGCTCTGTGCCCGCCGACCGGGTCCGTCGAATGCTACGGCCGCATCGTCCAGGCGATGGGCAACTTCTCGGCCTACACCAACAAGAAGGCACCCATCGTCGCCGTGCTCAAGTTCTTCTACGGACTGCGCGTTCCCGCCGGGACGCTGGCCATGCTCAAGCTCAACGGGAGGACCGTGGTCAAGTTGCCGCGGTGCACGAAGAGCGTCACCGGCTACAACACCCCGTGTATCAACGGTCCCGAGCAGATCCTCGGCTCGGCCGCCCACGACAGCCTCTACGCCCAGGACACCGTGTACTTCACGGGCGCCGACCCAATCATGGGACGACGGGGGTGACGTCGGAGACGCGGACCATTCCGGTTGAGTGGCCAGGGCAGGTCCGACTCAATCTCGCCATGAAAACCGGGGATCGACAACAGGTCGGGTCAGGAACCGTTTATCACCTGCCTACCCCTCACCTCAGATATCGGACAGGACTAGCGTCGGTGGCGTGAACGATGGCGGGAGGGACGATCTCGACCGGGTGCGCCTGGCGGAGTTGGTGGCTGCCCTCTCTCTCGGGATCGATCTGGGATTTGGCCAACCCATGGAGCACGTCCTTCGCCAGTGCATGATTGCCCTGCGCTTAGCTGAGTGTGTCGGCCTTGGCGAAGAGGAACGCTCGATCGTCTATTACACAGCGCTGTTGGTCAACGTGGGTTGCCATTCCGATGCTCACGAGCAGGCCAAGTGGTTCGGCGACGACATCGCCATGAAGTCCGGGAAGTACGACCATGAGCTCGGTTCTATGAGCGGGGTGCTGGCCATGCTCCGCATGATCGGTAGCGGGAACCCGCCCCTGCACAGGTTCCGGGTCGGAGTGGAATTCGCCGTGTCGGGACGCCACGACCTCGATGGGATGATCGCCCAGCACGCGGCTCTGGCCCGGCGCCTGGCCGAAGAGCTCGGACTCTCCATCGGGGTGCAGGAGGCGGTCGGCGCCACATACGAGCAATGGGACGGCAAGGGCTGGCCCGGCGATCTCATGGGCGATGAGATTCCCATGGCTTCGAGACTGGCCCAGATCGGGGAATTCGTCGAGGTGGCCCATCGCATCGGGGGAACCGGAGCAGCCGTCGCGCTGGCCGAGAGGCGAGCCGGATCGCAGTTCGACCCCGCCCTCGCGGCAGCACTCTGCGGCAACGCCGGAATGATCCTCGAAGACCTCGATGCCGGACAGACGTGGGACGCGGTGATCCGAGCCGAGCCCTCTCTCGGCGTCTCGCTCTCGGAGGCAGAGTTCGATCGGGCCTTGCTGGCGATCGCTGACTTCGTGGACCTCAAGTCGCCCTACACGCTGGGACACGCACGTGCCGTCTCGATCCTGGCCGCCGAGGCGGGCACGAAGCTCGGGCTCAGCGGCGAGGAGGTCCACATTCTGCGGCAGGCGGGCCTGGCCAACGGACTGGGGCGTCTCGGCGTGTCCAACGCCATCTGGGACAAACGGGGACCCCTCGGAGCCGGGGAATGGGAGCGGGTGCGTATGCACCCTTATCTCACCGAGCGGATGCTCCACCAGTCGACCGCGCTGGCCCCGTTGGGCGCGATCGCGGTGCAGCACCGCGAGCGTCTCGACGGTTCGGGCTACCCTCGTGGGCTCTCAGGCGGAGCCATCTCCATACCGGCCCGTGTGCTGGGGGCAGCTGACGCCTACCAGTCCATGTGCGAGCCGCGTCCCCACCGTGAGGCGCTGCCTCCCGAGATCGCGGCGAAGGAGCTGCGCTCGGAGGTGAAAACGGGGCGGATGGATGGTGATGTCGTCGAGGCCGTTCTCGGCGCAGCTGGGCATCGGGTCGTCCGTCGCCGTGAGGGTCCGGCCGGTCTGACCGCCCGAGAGGTCGACGTGCTCCGGCTCGTCTCGCGGGGTTTGTCGAACAAAGAGGTCGCCTCCCACCTGGTGATCTCACCGAAGACGGCCAGGAACCACATCGAGCACATCTACTCGAAGATCGGGGTGTCGAACCGGACCGGGGCCAGTCTCTTCGCGATGCAGCACGGGTTGATCCCTGAAGGGGACCTCATCACTTCCTGAATTCCAAAGATGGGGCAAATGCCCCATGAATGGGAACCGGCTACGTCGTTACGTTGTCATAAGCGATCCATGCACGACGAAACGAGACAGCCATGACCCTCCGGACTAGGTTCTTCGCCGCAACGTACGACCACCAGATGGCTAAGGTCGAGAAGGCCGGCCTCAGGGACCACCGCGAATCGGTGCTCGCCGAAGCCACCGGTCGGGTTCTGGAGATCGGTGCCGGGACCGGAGGAAACCTGCCCTTCTATGGCCCGGGCGTCGAGTCGCTCACGATGACAGAGCCAGAGATCCCGATGTTGCGCCGCCTCGAACGAAAGGTGCGCGACCAGGCGCCGGAGGCCATCGTCCTGCGTGCTCCGGCCGAGGACCTCCCCTTTGAGGACGACTCATTCGACACCGTCGTCTCGACCCTGGTGCTCTGCGGTGTGGACGACCAGCCGCGGGCGCTGAGGGAGTTACGGCGGGTGTTGCGATCAGGTGGCCGCCTCCTCTTCATCGAACACGTCCGGTCCGCCGACCCCAAGCTCGCACGAACGCAGGATCGCATGAACGGCATCAACCAGTTCATGGTCGGCTGCGAATGCAACCGCCCGACCCTCAGCACGATCGAGGCGGGGGGCTTCGACGTCACCAAGATCGAGCACATCACGGCCAAGAAGGTCCCGAAGTTCATCAGCCCGTTCATCGTAGGCAGTGCCACAGCCAGCGCCGTGGGCTTCCGACGGGCGCCCCTCACCGGCCGTGAGCAGTACTAACCACCCGATAGCTCATTTTACGAGCCATCTCACCACAAGGAGAGTTGTCCAATGTCCAAAGTCTCACGCGAGAGTGCTCCCGAGGTCGCCGACTACGGCATGGCCGAGGATCGGACCGATCACTTCCATGGCTACACCGTGAACTTCACTTCCATCCGCGAGGATTCCGATCTCGCTCCGATGCTCAAGGGCCTCCCGGGCGACAGCTGCCAGTGTCCGCACTGGGGTTATGTGACCGTGGGTCGCCTGACGGTGCGCTACCCGGACCACGAGGAGGTCATCGAGCCTGGTGACGCCTTCTACATGCCTCCGGGGCACGTGCCATCGGCGTTGGCAGGGTCCGAGTTCGTCATGTTCAGCCCCCAGGAGGAACTGGCCGTTTCAGAGGCGGCGATCAGGGCAAACATGGAGCGGATGACGCAGACTGACCACTGACCACTGCCCAAAGGCCAAAACCCGAGCCCACACCCAATCATCGAGAAAGGCAGTGCGGTGAAAGAGTTTCATGGAATTGCCTCGACGCGAGTCGATGTCCGACCCAAGATGGTCTTCGACCTCATCACCGATGTGAGTCGACTCCCGGAATGGAACACCGCGATCGAAGCGGTTATCGAGCGTCCACCTGCCTTGTCGGAAGGCGTGCAGTGGACCGTCAAGATGCATCCACCTCACGTTCCATCATGGGTCAGCGTCTCCCGGGTTGAGGAGCTCGACCGACCTCATTTCTCGTTCGCATATGAGACACGCAACGCTGACGGGAATCCCTCGTATGCCAAGTGGAAGTGGACAGTCATCGGCGCAGGGAGCGGTGCCGAGGTCAACGTGTCGTGGGACGTCTACCTCAAGACGCTCGACCGCAGGCTCCTGGCTGGACCATTGCGCAAGCGCCAGCTTCAGCATGAAGTTCAGAACTCCCTGGCGGCGATGTCCAACAACGCGGTCACGGCGGCAGGCTGAGAGACATCCACGTGGGCTTGTGTATCCACGAAAAAGGCTGAAGAGTGGCAAGTCAGGCAAAAAGGGTCTGTTCTGGGATTCAAATCCCTCGCAATCGGCTCGAGCCAATGCAGGAAGACTTGCTGACGGCCCGGGTTGACCCCGAGTAGGACACAAGGGCGGCGTCATTCAACATGTCGGGGCCTTTCTGTTATCCCTTGCTCGTCGACCTCAGCTACAGAGGCTGCGGGCGCCGACGCTCGGGCCGGCGCTCAGACCGGTCTGCCTGACCTGCACCAGGCGTTGTCCGGTACCCCTGCGCATGGGTTCGGCATCGTCGGCAGGTTGGACGGAAGTGGATGCATGGTGACCGTGCCTGCTCTCGGGTAGTGATCCGTCGGGGAGCAGAAGCCGGGTCCGGCGATATTCGTGTTGCACAGCAGTTCCCCTCCGAGGGTCCCTGGCGTCAGGGAGAAGTTCGCCGAAGTCGTGAGTGGTCCACAAACGGGCTGCTTGGCCTCGAGGTCGGAGGGCGTACTTCCGTCTGGGGCCGTGTTGTTGGCGAAGCAGTTCTGCGGGATCTTCGTGGCGAGGGTGAGGTTTGCGTAGTCACCGTTGGTCGGATTGCCGAAGAACCCGTTGTGCCTGAATGTGTTGTTGATCATCGCGTCACTCTGTGGGTCGAAAACGCAACCGAACCCGAGACTCGACAAGTCCGTTCCTCCGGCGCCGGTACAGCTGACTCCGGGAGGCGGGGTGTCCGTGTCCGGGAACGGAACGAACAGCGCTCCCCACGATCCATTGTCGGAGAACGTATTGTCCATTACCGAGTCATTTCGCCCGCCCGAGACCGTCATACCGGTACCGACGGGACCTGCGCCTGCGAACCCCGTCTCGGGTACGTTCGGGTTGTTGTTGTCCGTGTCGTTGTTGTCGAGGAAGACCCAGCACGATGTGGTATGGGTGATCCCACTCACCCCGTTGCCGGGGCACGTCCCGGACTGGGGCGGTGGTGGATCACTGGCGATCTGGGTGTTGGTGTCGAAGCCGTCCTGATTGCGATCGAACTTGGACTGGCTGACGACGAGAGTCCCGCCCGAGTTGGTCCCCGAGTACCCGAGCGGGTTGTACTCCATCCAGGCGTTGTGGACCCAGGCATCGCACGCCTGGCGGCAGGCCCCGATGTACATGCCCGAGTCGTTGAAGTTGGAGCTGTAGGTCTGGTTCCATACTGCTGGCCCAGCCGCCCCGGATGAGAATATTCCGTAGCCGGCGGCGGTGTTCTTGTTGGACGGGTCGTAATAGGTGCTGGTGGCGGTCAGGTAACTCCCTGAGTACCCGGTAATTCCGAGGGGGCCCTTTTCCGAGGGAGACCCGTTCCACCAGATCTCATTTCCCGCCGAACCGTGACCGGAGAGGAAATTGCAGGCGGTCAGGTTCTCGATGCTCACGTTGTCAGCCTTCCAGACAAGGATCCCGTTGCGGCCGGCCGGACCGCCTGATCCGACGAAACCGAAGTTCTGGTCGGCCGGGGAGCTGCTACACGGGACCGGTGCACCGGATTTGGTGCCGTCGACGATGACTGAGTTGCGATTCATGCCCCGCAGGTGCAGGCCCGGGGTTTCGATGTCGACCCCGCCGTACCAGCCCGATGCGATGTCACTGGACGTCGGAGGGTTGGTGATGTCGTTGTTCTCGTGGTAGTCGCCCGGAGCGATGAGGATCCAGTCACCGGGCCGGGCGGCGTCAACCGCGGCCTGGATGGTGCGGAACTGGCCGGGGATACCGTGGAACGTCCCCACCAGCAGTGCTCGGCCTCCGACGGTGAATCCGAGCGAGGTCATGCCAACCATGGGCTTGTTCAACCGCATGCCACCCGCCGAGCCGTCGAAGGGCGCGTCCCCGAAATTGAAGATGCCGCCGTCCGAGGCGACGAGCCAGTACCCGTTGCCGCCCGGTGCGTCTTCCATGCCCACCACCGGACTGTTCAAGCGCATCGAGCCCGTGGAACCGTAGAACCCGGCAGCGCCGAACGCGAAGATCCCACCGTCAGCGGCGACGAGGCGGTAGCCATTCCCGGAGGGAAGCGACGCCATACCGACGACAGCGCTGTTGAGATGATGGCCACCCATCGAGCCATAGAAGATGGCATCTCCGAAGGTAAAGACGCCGCCGTCGGCGGCGACCATCCAATAGCCGTTGGACGTGCCGGTGGCCGCGATCCCCACCACGGGCTGGTTCAGCCTGGTTCCGCCCATCGAGCCTCGGAACCCGGCGTCGCCGAAGGAGAAGACGCCGCCGTCGGCGGCCACCAGCCAGTAGCCCTGACCATCCGCGGTCGCCGCCATCCCCACGACCGGCGAATTCAGGTGTTGTCCACCCATCGAGCCGTAGAACTGGGCGTCTCCGAAGGAGAAGACTCCCCCGTCGGCGGCCACCAGCCAGTAGCCGTTTGACGAGGGCGTCGCCGCCATACCCACGATCGGTGCATTCAAGTGGACTGCGCCGGTGGAGCCGTGGAACGCGGCGTGCCCATACGAGAAGACGCCCCCATCGGCGGCCACCGTCCAGTACCCGCGCGGGGTTGCCGTCCGTCCCGCTGCCGCGGAGACTCCTTGGCTGGGCACCGTGATCAGGAATCCGAGCGCCACAGCCATAGCCACAGCGACCGACGCCTGCCGCACATATGAGCGCAGGTTCATCGACACCTCCCTACAACGAGCCTCTCATGGTGTCTACTAGCTCGGAGTCCTGTCCGCCACCGCATTTCGGAGCACCCTCTCGAACCCAGCTCCGACGGCCAGTGGCCGTCGCCTCCGGAGCTGAGGACGCGGCCGAAGAAAACTGAAATTCGACACATTCTCGTACTTTGGTTGGTAAGACCTGCACTTACCGTGGCATGTCGGGCAGCGACGCAGCCCATATCTCAGCCCAGGAGTCCAGTGGCTTGAGAGCCAATCCGAGCGCGGTGCCTAGTTCACTGAGGACGTATTGATCATCTTCCGTCCGTTCGACGAGCCCTGAACTCACGAGATCCCGGAGGCGGTCGTAGAGGACACTCGACGACATGCCACCGCACCTGGTCCGAAGGGCTCTCGCCCCAATCGGCCCACTGCGGAGTTCCCAGAGGATGCGAAGCGCCCAACGCCGTCCCAGAAGATCCATCGCAGCCATGATGGGACGGCCCGTGGTAGAGCCGCGAACTTCTTGGCCTGGCCGTGGTGGTGCGCTTCGGGTCACTCGGGGTAGTACCTCCCCATCGTATTTCGATTACCGAAACACCACTGTAGCCTGTTTCGGAATCCAAAACATCGGAGGAACGCATGCCCAGGATCAGTCCAGTGCAACCGCCCTACACGAGCGACGTGGCCAATTGGCTCGAGAAGATGATGCCGCCCGGCGTTCCACCAATACTCCTCTTCCGCACTTTCGTGAAGAACATCGCGATGGCCGACGCAATGGGGACCTGGGGTGGCTATGAACTGAGCAAACGTCTGTCATTGTCGATGCGCGACCGAGAAATAGTGATCGATCGCACGTGTGCACGCTGCAACTGCGAGTACGAATGGGGTGTCCACGTGGCCTTCTTCGCCGACCGGATTGGCCTGACTCCCGACCAGGTCACCTCATTGACCCACGGCGCATCAACTGACCCTTGTTGGTCCGACAAGCGAGAGCGCGTTCTCATCGACGTCGCTGATGCCCTCCACGATGGGTCTCGCATCGACGATGGACTGTGGGAACAGCTTTCGGCTGAGCTCACAGAAGCTGAGATCCTCGACGTGCTCATGCTATGCGGCTGGTACCACGCGATCAGCTTTGCGGCGAATAGCGCCGAGGTTGCGCTGGAGAACAGGGCACCCCGGTTCACAGACGTCCTCTAGAATTTCGAGAGTTCGCACTCAGCATGCAAGCTGAGAGCCTGGGAGTATCGGCTGGCGGAGCAGACCCACGTCATTCAGAAGTTCGGGTCTAGCTCGAAGAACTCCTGCACCAGAGCGTGGAGCCCGATTCCAAATATCGTCCATGTTTGATCTTCGCCATGTACTCCCGTGGGACGGACAATTCCCAGCATTTTGGTATCGACTCTGTCCCGCAGCGAGCACCCTTCGGAGAGGGCCCCGACGGCATTGAGGAACTGCAGCACGGTCAAGGGTTCCCTAATCCGATAGCCGAAGACTGTCATCAGGCTGCCGAACGCTTCCTCCCCATCCTTGTTGATTGCGTCGTAGCTCGCCATTAGCGCAGAAAGAACCCGTTCGTGTCGGTCAGGCAGGTCGCTTGACGTCGCCATCGTCCACACGTTTATCCACACCGACCAGCTCGCCGAGTGGCGAAGCGCATCGCTCAGAGCTTCCCCAACCACCCGGCACACTTCTGACAGTGCTTGCGAGCGCGCCGCGATTGATGACAGGTCACAATCGGACAGGACTGCCGCTACCAACTCGGCGACCTCGAAGACGTTGGAGCGACTTGTGTCTGACGCCAGCTGGACCAACACGTCCGTCTGGTAGTCGTCGAGGTTCGCCCACACTCGTCCGATCACCGAGGCGTTCGACAGCTTGATTCCAGTTTCTGACTCGATCCGGTCGAAGGCCCGCTTGAAGTTCAAGGCGTCAGCCACCGTGCCGAGCCCTTCCTCGAGCAGAATCGACTGTCCCGCAGCCAACAGGAGGGCTCGAAGGTCCTCCCGGCTCTGCCGAGGCCGCCGATCTGTGGGCATTCACCACCTCCAGGCCTGGACCTGCCAGGTGAGCTGCGGCTACTCGGGGCACCGGATCCGCCAGTCCGGGCACCCGAGAGAACCGGCTCCCGCCTGCCGTCTTGATAGTACCGAATGCAACTCCGAGTTACAAGAGGCGCAAACTACCCCGGGCCGCAGGGAGCGGGACCTCTTGACCGTGGCTTAACGCCATCATTCTTGGCCAGGTCGCCAAGGGAGTTCCGCTCATTATCCAGCGATGCAGCACGCCCGTGCTCGTGGCCCTCGGCCGCTATTGCTGCACAAGGTCGACAATCGGCATGATCGTGGGCGGCTGCGCCAGCTCGATGCCCAGCTCCTCCATGACCGGCCCGAGGTACGTCAGGAACTGATCGAACGCCTCCTGGCTCTCCCACACATCAAAGACCTGAAGCTGGCCATCTTCTCCGAAGCAGGCGTGGAGCTTCATGGCGTTTTCAGGTGCCCCGGCCTCACGAAGACGGTCGCGCCCCTTGGTGTGCTGCTCACGAGTCATATTCTTGGTGACGATGTAGATGGCAATCACGGGAATAGGCCTCCTTGCTTATTGGGTATGCACCATTCGCTCGTATGCGCTCGGTTGGATCACTGTAGTCAAGGTCACCGGTGCGGCTGTCCTGGAAGGAGCACCTGAATAGGTCTCCGAGGTAGCTTGGAGTTGCCCCTGTATTTTGGGTTCGGCTACGAGAGGTAGGGCATGATCGAAGAACCAGCACGTCCGCGGATCGACCCGCTTCCGGTCGACGAAGGCGCGCCACGGGAACTCAACATCTTTCGAACCCTCGCCCACAACGAAGTCCTGTCCAAGGGGTTCCTGCAGTTGGGTGGGCACCTGCTGGGCGGCGGGGTCCTTCCGGTCCGGGAGCGGGAAATTGTGATCTTGCGGACCGGCTTCCGGTCCGGTTCGGAATACGAATTCGGTCAACACACACGCATCGGTCGCCGGGGAGGTCTCACCGAGGAAGAGATCGCTCGGTTGGCCGACTCCGACTCCGGTCAGTGGAACGCCGACGACGCCGCGCTGGTGGCGCTCGTCGATGAACTCTGCAATGAAAACATCGTCTCGGAAGGTACGTGGCAAGCGCTCAAAGCGCGTTGGACCGACGCCGAGTTACTCGAGCTGCTCGTGCTTGCCGGGTTCTATCGGCTGGTCTCCGGAATGCTCAACAGCGTCGGCGTCGCCCTCGAGCCCTTCGTTTCAGGCTGGCCGGACGGCGTCGCCGGTCGATACCGTGCTCCGCGTCAGGAACAGTCCTGACGGCGCGGCTCGCGGGTCGTCGCCTCCTTGTCGTAGGCGGGGGCACCCGCCACACTGACGACCACGATGCGCCGATGGGCAACGGTCGAGCCATCGCCCTGGGCGCCGCCCGACAGGGGGCTGCGGTCGCAGTCACCGACATCGAGGGCGACGCCGCACAGATAACTGCCGACATGGCGGCTGAGACGGGCTTCGCCAGCTACGCCCTTACCTCGGACGCCGCCGACCCTGACGCATGCCAGGCGGCCGTAACCTGGGCCGTCGACGTACTCGGCGGCTTGGACGCGCTCGTCCTCAACGTGGGCATTGGTATGGGCTCTGGCCTTCAGGGAACGTCCCTGTCGGACTGGAACACAGTCTTCGAGGTCAACCTGCGCTCGAACTTCCTGACGCTCAAGGCGGCTCTGCCGCTGATGAGTGAAGGTTCCGCCACCGTGCTCATCTCATCGGTCGCCGGGCTGCGGCCGGGCAGCGGCATTCCGACCTACGACGCCTCAAAAGCTGCTCAGATCGGGCTGATGCGGCAGGCCGCGAGAGAGGCCGCGCCCCAAGGTGGTCGGGTCAACGTGGTCGCTCCCGGGCTCATCGACACACCCCTCGGACGATTGGCGACGGCTGGACGGCCAAGTCGTGGCAGGACTCGCGTCCCTCTCGGGCGCCAGGGCACCGCATCGGAGGTCGCCGACGCTGTCGTCTTCCTCCTTTCCGATGAAGCGCGCTACATCACCGGCCAGGTCCTGGCCGTCGACGGTGGACTATCCACGCTTGCGTAACCACCTGCCACCGCCTCCCCCGGAACGGCCTTCAGACGTCCTCAGCTGCTCAAGATGAGGTTCAACAGCACTCCGCTCCTTACGCTGGACCCAGGCCAGCGAAGCCTCCGACGAGGGTCCAGAATGGGGCCATGCGATCACTTCGACTCCTCAGTGTCTCCGTCCTCTTGGTGGCCGGCGCCCTAGTGGCGGCCGGAAGTGCCACCAGCGCAAACGCCGCCACAGCCCGGGTCGGCAATGGCGCACACGTTGAGCGTTCGGCTGCCGTCAATCCTTCGACGTGGACTACCTACAATCAGAACGGGCTGCGAACCGGGATCGATGCGTCCGGTAGCTCCTTTTCCACTGTTCGGTCTGCTTGGACCTCGCCCGTCTTCGACGGCCAAATCTATGGACAGCCTCTCGTCGCCGCTGGTCGGGTGTACGCCGCCACCGAGAACGACACCGTCTATGCCCTGGCCGCCAATACCGGCACCCTCCTCTGGTCCACTCACGTCGGAACCGCCTTCAACCCCTCCACCGTCCCCGGACTCTGCGGCGACATCAGACCAACCGTGGGCATCACCTCTACCCCGGTTATTGATATGGCGCGCTCGGAGATCTTCGTCGTCGCCACCGAACAGGCCCCGAACAACGCCATCCATCATCTGATCGGAATGAATCTCTATTCTGGCGCCATCCTCCTCAACGAGCCGATTGACCCGACGGGGTTCGACCCGGCCCATGAGCTGCAGAGGGCGTCCCTTGCCCTCACCGCGAGCCGGGTCATCGTCGGCTTCGGGGGCAACGATGGGGATTGTGAGCCCTATCACGGACTGGTGGTTTCGGCCCCCGAGGACGGTTCGACTCCCTCTCATTTCGTGGTGGCTTCGCTTCCCGGAGACAGTCAAGGAGCGGTGTGGATGGGCGGTGGCGCACCCGCCATCGATGGGTCGGGCAATGTCTGGGTGTCGACCGGGAACAGTCAATTCGAATCGTCGAGCGACACCTATGACAACAGCGACGGCGTCCTCGAGCTGTCTCCGACCATGCATCTGCTACAGAACTTTGCCCCGACCACCTGGTACAGCGACAATGCGTCCGATCTCGATCTGTCGACCCCCCCGGTCATCATCGGAAACGGACTGGTCTTCGCCATCGGTAAGTCGTCCACGGCGTTCGTGCTGAACCAGGCGAAATTGGGCGGAGTCGGCGGAGAGTTGATCTCGCGGGCGTCGTGCTTCGGCCATGGGGCCGCCGCCCACATCGGAGACATCGTCTATACCGGCTGCGCCGGTGGAGCCGAGGCGTTCCGGGTATCCAACCACCCGGCCAGGCTCACCACATTGTGGAGCTCGGGCTCCGGTGGTGGTGGCACGCCAATCGTGGCCGGGGGCAAGCTGTGGACCATTGGCGGAGGCAATCTGAACGGGCTCGACCCCAGCAATGGGTCCACCCTGGCGCAATTCAATCTGGGAGCTGCAGCATCGTCGTTTCCATCCCCGTCCGCGGCCGACGGCCTTCTCTTGGCTCCCACCTCGGATTCCATCCGGGCATTCTCAGGCCCCGGAGGACTTCCCGGACCCCCATCGGCTGCCCCGGGCTACTGGATTGTCGCCTCCGACGGAGGCATCTTCTCCTTTGGAGTCGCCCCGTTTTTCGGCTCCACCGGGTCTCTCGATCTCAATAGGCCGGTCGTGGGCATGGCCGCCACGCCCAAACGGCATGGGTATTGGCTGGTGGCCAGCGACGGAGGCATCTTCTCCTTCGGGGACGCCCATTTCTACGGATCGACCGGGGCCTTCCCCCTGAACCAGCCCGTCGTGGGTATGGCGGCCACGCCCGATGGGCACGGCTATTGGTTGGTGGCCAGCGACGGAGGCATCTTCTCGTTCGGGGACGCCCATTTCTACGGCTCGACCGGGGCCTTCCCCCTGAACCAGCCCGTCGTGGGTATGGCGGCCACGCCCGATGGGCACGGCTATTGGTTGGTGGCCAGCGACGGAGGCATCTTCTCCTTCGGGGACGCCCATTTCTACGGCTCGACCGGGGCCTTCCCCCTGAACCAGCCCGTCGTCGGTATGGCGGCCACGCCCGATGGGCACGGCTATTGGTTGGTGGCCAGCGACGGAGGCATTTTCTCCTTCGGGGACGCCCATTTCTACGGATCGACCGGGGCCTTCCCCCTGAACCAGCCCGTCGTGGGTATGGCGGCCACGCCCGATGGGCACGGCTATTGGCTGGTGGCCAGCGACGGAGGCATCTTCTCCTTCGGGGACGCCGCGTTTGAGGGATCGACCGGCGCTCTGTCGTTGAACAAACCGGTCGTGGGCATGGCCTCGTCCTCGGTCCGGGGCTGACAACTCGATCCTCAGCCAGACGGTGTGGGTTGGTCCTTGCCACCGGCAGCCGGCATCCTCGGTTCGACACTCAGATCCGTCACGCCAACGGAACGTGAACCCGATGCCGTGCCCACCGAACGGTGATGTTCGACTGGGTATCGGTGAACGAAGTACCGTTCCATCAGGTGGCCGGCGGCGGCTTTCCATGGTCGGTCGGCGGGAGATGATCCGAGGTACTCGGCGCAATCTGATTCGAGAGCGGGAGAGCAGATGAGGCCAGCGACGTTTCGGAGGCTCTGCGGAGCGACAGTGTTGGCCCTGGGGTCGCTCGGGGCTGCTACTGCGTTGGCCGCTCAAGCCGGTGCGCAACCGACGACGGTGCAATGCCTCACCTCCACCACGTCAGCTGGTCAGACCTTGTTCGGGACCTGTCCGGCAGGAAGTCCATCCATCGTCGCGTTCACCGTCACTCGTTCTGCTATCGCCCTGTCGGTGACGAGCTCGGGTGAAGTGTTCAACAACAACCAAGGCCAGATCCAGGGGATGAACGGGCGACCCCTGGCCGCACCCATCGTCGGCATAGCCGCATCCGGGACCGGCTATCGGCTCGCCGCCGGTGACGGTGGCGTCTTCACCTTTCAAGGTGCGGCGTTCTATGGCTCGATGGGCGGTCGACACCTGAATGCTCCCATCGTCGGTATCGCCTCCACACCCGACGGCAGGGGATACTGGCTGGTCGCCTCGGACGGCGGAGTGTTCACGTTCGGCGACGCCCATTTCTACGGCTCCATGGGGAGCAAGCCGTTGAATCAACCCATCGTCGGAATCGCCTCGACCCCGAGTGGCCACGGCTACTGGTTGGCGGCCAGCGACGGTGGAACCTTTTCCTTCGGCGACGCCCCATTTGACGGCTCGATGGGTGGTCAACGCCTGAACGCGCCCATCGTGGGAATGGCTTCCACGTCGTCAGCGGGCACTGCATCTCCCGCTTCTCCTGCACTGTTCGGCTACGTACTCGTCGGCGCAGATGGTGGCGTATTCGCGTTCGGGGACGCTCCGTTCTACGGTTCAGGCGTGGGATCTGGTGACGGACCGGCGATCGGGATCTCGGTGTTCAGCTACACCACCCCTGATTCGAGTCTTGTCATCGTTCCGTTGGTGGCGACTTCGCCGGGTGAGCTCCTCTATTGGAACGCCTTCTAGTTCCATACCGGACGGCCCGGGAGTCGCCCTTCTGGGCTTGCCGGCGGGTTCCTAGCGACTGTC
The DNA here is from genome assembly GCA_963837805.1 of uncultured Acidimicrobiaceae bacterium. Classification (GTDB taxonomy): domain Bacteria; phylum Actinomycetota; class Acidimicrobiia; order Acidimicrobiales; family RAAP-2; genus Bog-756. Next base: position 135,731 of record CAWIOU010000003.1, on the reverse strand, counting down.
GATGGTGACCTTGATAGCCCCTGACGACTCCTGGTCAGCCAGCACGGTGAAGGCGTCGCGCCACTCGTCAAGCGGGAACGAGTGGGTGAGCATCGGTGTGAGGTCGATCCGGCCGGATCCGACCATGTCCAGGAAGTGGGCGATGCCGTGCTGCCGGACGCCCTCGACCTCCTCGATCCCGAAGGCGTTGGAACCCGTATAGAAGATCTCCTTGCAGTACACCGGCGTGTCGTCCCACTTGGCGGCGCCGTGCATGCCCAGCTTCACCAGGGTCCCTCGAGCCCGAAGCACGCGACAGCCGACCTCCAACGTCTCGGCTGCCCCGATCGTGTCGTAGACCACGTCGATGCCGCCCGGGAAGGCCATCGGGAGACCGTCAGCCGGCTGCAGCACACCACCCGACCAATCGGCGACCCGCTCGATGACCTCGAGTCGCGACTCGTGAGGCACGGTCGATGCGCCGAAGGCTTCGGCCAGCTGGCGTTGCGCGTCAAACCGGGCGACCACCATCACCTCGACCGTCGGGTACAGCGCCCGCAGGATGGCGACGGCGCACTGGCCGAGCGCCCCGGCCCCGTAGACGAGCACCTTGCTCCCCGGCTGTGGCGGATGGCGGGTGACGGCATGGAGGGACACCGCGAACGGGTCGGCGACGACCACCTGTTCGTCGCTCAGGTCGTCGGGCACCTTGAAGAGCATCGAGTCGTGTGCCGGCATGAGGTCGGCGAACCCCCCGGTGACGTCGGAGCACATACCGATGTGGATCCCCGGCGCGAATGAGCCCTTCCCGAACGAGTGGCACTGGCTCAGGTCACCGGCCTCGCACGCCGGGCAGACCGGCGACACCCCCCGGGTCACGCACGTGAGCCACGGGTTGAGGGCGACACGGTCTCCCGGCTCGAGCCCCTCTGCCTCGGGGCCGACGGCGACCACCTCGGCGATCACCTCGTGGCCCATCACGTGGGGCATGGAGACGAAATTCTTCATCGGATTCTGGCCGGCCGCGTCGGCCGGGTCGATCAGGCTGGCGTAGTCGAGGAACACCGCCTTTGACTCCGACCCGCAGATCCCCACCAGTCTCGGCTTGGTCACCACCCAGTCCGGGCGGAGGAACCCGGGCTCCTCGATGTCGATGAGCCGGGTCGGCGTCCGGGCGAGCATCCGCAACAAGCGGTTGTCCGTCTCACCGATTTGCTGTACCTCCGGCTCTACCCCGTACATGAGTGCTTGCATCACCACATCGTACGGCTCTGCCGGCCCGCCGGCCCAGCCCGGGACCGGAGGTGCCCGGGCGGAGGTTGCTTACTCCGTCGTGCGCTTCTTGAAGAAGTGGGCGGCCAGCGGGCAGGCCACGGCGAGAATGGCCACCGACCAGATCAGGGCCGCTTCGACAGGATGCTGCATCGGCCAGGCCTGGACCAGATGCGACGGATTCGGGTTGCCCCACAGGTCCCGGGCTCCGGCGACGACTGCGCTGACCGGGTTCCAGTTGGCCACGGCCTGCAGCCACCCCGGCATGTGCTGGGTGGGCACGAAGGCGTTGGACACGAAGGTGAGCGGGAACAGCACGATGAATCCGAACGATGCTGCCGACTCGGGACTCTTCGAGTTCAACCCCACGCAGGCCGATACCCACCCCACCGCATAGGCGAACAGGAGCAGGAGGCCGAAGCCACCGACGACCGAGATGGCCGCTGAGCCAGGACGCCAGCCGACCGCCAGCCCGGTGAGGGCGACGATGGTGGCGCACACCACAGACGTGAGGAAGTCGGCGGCGGACCGTCCGACCAGCACCGCGGAGCGCCACATGGGCAGCGTCCGGAAGCGGTCGATCATGCCCTCGTGCAGGTCGGTGCTGAGGCCCACCGCCGTCCCCATGGTCGAGGTGGTCAGGTTCAGCGCCAGGATGCCGGCCAACAGGAAGTCGACGTAGCTGCCCCCGCCGGGAATGGGGATGGCACCGCCGAAGATGTAGACGAACAGCACCGTGAACAGCAGGGGCTGGATGGTCACGTCCGAGAGCTGCATCGGTTCCCGGGAGATGTGCACGATGTTGCGCCGGGTCATGGCCCAGATGTCGGCCAGCGATCCGAGCAGGTTCCCCCCGGTGTGGGGTCGATCGACCACGATGGCCGGCGGCGTCAGCGTGGTGGTCGTCATGCGCGTGCTCCTTCCAGGTCGTGACGGCCCGCGTCGGACCCACCGGGGCGGGCGGGACTGGCCGGAGCACTGCCCGTACCGCGGCCTGCTCCACGGTTGTCACCGGTGCCGTCGTCGGCATGGGCAGCTTCCTCTTCGATGTGGTCGCCCGTGAGCGAGAAGAAGACGTCGTCCAGCGACGGCTGCCGCACTTCGATGTTGTCCACCAGCACCCCCGCGTCGTCGAGGGCCCGCACCACGACGGTGGCCAAACCGGTCGACGAGTCCACGGCTGCGCTGAGAGTGCGCCCGTCCTCGCTCACCGAGACCGGGCCCGACACCAGCGGTGCCATGGCGCCGACGGCGGCGGCGTGCGGCTCGGCCAGGGTCACCTCCAGGCGGGCACCGCGGCTCGCCTTCTTCAGTTCGAGCGGCGTCCCCTGGGCGATGACCTTGCCGTGGTCGACGACCACGATGTCATGGGCCAGCTCGTCGGCCTCCTCCAGGTACTGCGTCGTCAACAGAACGGTGACCCCCTCACCCAGCAGCTGGCGGATGGCCTCCCAGACCCGCAGGCGGCTCGTCGGGTCCAGCCCCGTCGTGGGCTCGTCGAGGAAGAGCACAGGCGGGCGGGTCATCAACGACCCGGCCAGGTCCAGCCGTCGCCGCATGCCGCCCGAGTAACCCTTCACCACCCGGTCGGCCGCGTCGGTCAGCTCGAACTGGGCCAGGAGTTCCTTGGCCCGGGCCCGGGAGGCCGCCCGGCCCAGGTCGGACAGCTCGCCGATGAGCACCAGGTTCTGGCGCCCGGTCAGCAGGGGGTCCAACGTCGCGTCCTGGGCGGCGACGCCGATGTGGCGTCGCACCTCGCCCGGGTGCCGCAACACGTCGATGCCCGCCACCGTGGCCGACCCCGAATCGGGGCGGGCCAGCGTGGTCAGGACCCGCACGCAGGTTGTCTTGCCGGCGCCGTTCGGGCCCAGGAGGCCGAGGATCGTGCCGGCGGGGACGGAAAGGTCCACCCCGGCCAGGGCCTGGGTGGAGCCGTAGCGTTTGGTCAATCCTTCCGCCTGGATCATGAGTTCGGTAGCCATAGACATCCTTACCGGTCGTTAAGTAAAGTCGTCTCCAGAGGCATCGTAAGCCGTATACTTACCTGCCGTCAAGTAGAAAAGGCCGTTACGGCTAAGACGCAAGCAAATGAAAGTGGTCGATCAGGTGACACCGTGGAGCCAGTGACACAAACCGCCGACGGGCAGGCAGGGACGATCAGCCAGTTCGAGGCGGTGATCGGCGAGGAGCCGGACATCGGAGGACTGGCCGACGCCCCATCGCCAGAAGACCCCCGGCCAGCGCCCCCACCCCCGGGCCCGGACCCATCTCCACCGACACCAAACAGCGCATCCTCGACGTGGCCCTCGACCTCTTCACCGAGCAGGGCTATGACGGCACCAGCCTGCGGCAGATCGCCGAGCAGCTGGGCGTCACCAAGGCAGCCCTGTACTACCACTTCGAATCCAAAGAGGACATCCTCATGGCGCTGCATATGCGCCTGCACGAATTCGGCAAAGAGGCGCTGGTGCGGATCGGGGAGGGACCGGTCACGCTGGCCCTGTGGGAGGAGCTGCTCGACGAGATCGTCGGCGAGATGCTTTCCCAGCGCAAGATCTTCCTCATGCACGAGCGCAACCAGGCCACGCTGGAGAAGCTGCACCGCGAGGACCACGACGCCGAACACGAGGACATCCAGAACCAGTTCCGACGAGTGTTGGAGGACATCCGGCTGCCGTTGCGGGATCGGGTGCGCATGTCGGCCTCCTTCGGCGTCGTCTTCTCGAGCCTCTTCCTCGCCGGCGACGCCTTCGAGTCGACGACCAACGATGAATTGGGGACCATGCTCCGGGACATCCTCCACGACGTCCTCACCGGATAGCCGACCGGTCCCGTCACGCCCGTCCGCCACCCGGTCGTTCGGTGCGGTCAGAAGCGGGACGTCCCCAGATTACCTACCCGGCTTTCCCCGACTTCAGCCGTACGTGGGGTGTTGCGGCCAACCCGGAGGCGAGTCCTCCCAATCCTCCTGACGGCCGTAGGGAGCGAGGTCGAGGATGCTGTTCACGAACAACAATCGGTCGACGCCCCGGCCATTGGTGGCATAGGTGCGATAGACATGCTCGCCGTCGGTGAAGAACATGTTCAGCATGAAGCCCTGGCCGGCGCCGCAGTCATCGGCGAACGAGGTGCCCCGCGAAGAGGCGAACGGGATGCTCCAGCCCTTGCTGGCCCAGTACGACTCCATCTGGGCCAGCGGCATGTTGGACACGGTACGCCAGCTCACGCCCTCCCGGGCCAGCAGGTCCAGACCGGCCACATTGGTGGTGAAGTGCGTACAACCGGGGCAGAAGGCGTCGGGACCGTTGTCCATGAACTGGTAGATGGCCAGCTGCTGCCGCCCTTCGAAGAAGTCCGACAACTGCCTTGCACCGTCAGGCGTCTCGAAGTGGTATCTGTCGTTGTCGAACCGGACCATCGGGAGGCGGCGGCGGCGGGCGGCAATGGCGTCGATCTGGCGGGTGGCCTCCTTCTCGGCGACGAGCAACGCATCCCGCTCGCTCTGCCACTCCTCCACCGATACGACATTGGGCATACTGGCCATGTGGTCACCTTCGTGCTCTGATCCATGTCCCCCGGCACCGGGGAACGGTGCTCCTCGGGCAACATGATAAACACCGGACCGCTGGCCGGCCTGGCCGAGTCAACCTCGCATCTCCTTCCCGACAGCCTCGAGCTGCGGAGCGGAGGGTCACGAGCCGGTTCTGACCGTCCGATCCAAGATTCCCAGCGTGGCCCGCAGTGCCGATTCGGGCACGATCGGGAAGCGGTCCTTGATGTCGCCACTCACCTTTGACCAGTCGTAGTAGGACGTCACATCGGTGACCCCGCCCTCACCCGCATCCAGGCGGTAGCCATAGAAGTGAGGAATCGGAATATCGGGCCCGAGATCCCAGGCGATCTCCTTGTCGCGCTCGAAGACGATGATGTGCACGGTCACGTCGTACTTGCCGAGCGGAAAATCGTTGAGCGATTCGCGGTCCATATGGATGACGAACGTGTCGCCCACCTTCTCCGCCGGCTCACCGGTGAAGCCCTGCAGCATCCCGGAGGCATCGATGGCCACCTGGCCCCCCGGGCTGCGCAGGATGTCGAAGATCGCGGCCGGCGGTGCCGAGATGGACCGAGTCACCTCGATGCGGTTGGGTAGGAAGACGGTGTCGGGCATGTGGGACTCCTCATGGGCGTGAGCGGGCTCGCCGGCCACCCTATCTCCCACCATGAAGGAGGCCACCAGCAGCAAGTGGCCCGTCTCGCTACCGGCTGGCGGGTTCGGCGCTGGCAATAACCGGCGGCAACGCATCCAGCAAAGGCTGCGGCAACCGAACCCCGGCGGCTCCTGTCCAGCGCCCCGACCTCACTGCGAGGCCAGGATGGCCGCTACCTCAGCGACCGGGTCGCGCACCACGGGACCGGTGGGTGTCACCTCCGCCCGGACGATGGTGCCGTTGAAGGGAAATGGTGTCTCGTAGTCGCTCCCCACCGCAGGTCCCCACTCGTAGCCGCACGTGAGGCCGATCATCACCTCGTTGAAGGCCACGGGGGTGAATCGCTCCACCGCACCGGTGCCGACCACCACGCCGTCCTGTACCAGCGTTGCTTGACCTCCCAGGGCTTCGTCCTTCTCGAAGTGGAAGGCCACCTGGTGGTGGCCCGAACCCAACACCGTGTCGGCCACGACCTCGTAGAGACGCTGGCCGTGCAGGTTGTGCACGTAGCGAAGCCGACCGTCGATCACGTGGAGGGACCAGCCGCCGAGTACGCAACCGAGCGCCAACAGGATCCCGGAGGCCACCACACCGTCAGGGACCTCGAGGTCGACAGCTATCTCGTGGGATCGGTTTCGCACGTCGACGGCGACCCACTCGGGAACCGGGGCTCCCCCCTGGAAGTATCGATAGGAGGTCTGGGGCCGCCGGCGGTCGTGCTTGTGGGCCATGGCCTCGAGCACCCGATTGTCGAGCGGCAGCACGTCGTTGCGCCGGGCTTCCTCCCACCACAGGGCGACCAGCTCGGTCACCTTCTCGGGGAGCTCGGCGGCCAGGTTGCGTGACTCCGAGACGTCCTCGGCCACATGGTAGAGCTCCCAGATGTCCTCCTCCCAGGGGGCGTTGGACCGCAGGCCGTCGTCGTAGATCGGGCCGACCGGGTGGTAGGTCACCGCCTTCCACCCGTCGTGGTAGATGGCCCGCGAGCCGAGCATCTCGAAGTGCTGGGTGAGGTGCCGATCCGGCTCCATCTCCCCTCCATCGCCGAGCACATGAGCAAAGCCGATCCCGTCCAGGTGCGACTGGGGGATTGACTCGATCTCGGCCGGCGGGGTGATGCCGACCAGCTCGAGCACCGTCGGTGCGATGTCGATGGCGTGCGCGTACTGGCGGCGTACGCCACCGCCTTCGGTGGCCCGCCGGCCGGCGGGGGCGCGGACGATACAAGGGTCAGCCACGCCGCCCTCGTGCACCTCGCGCTTCCATCGCTTGAACGGAGTGTTCCCCGCCATGGTCCACCCCCACGGGTAGTTGTTGTGGCTGCGCGGTCCTCCGATCTCGTCGAGCCGGGCGTACATCTCCCCCACCCCGGCGCCCTCGAAATTCGAGAGACGGCCCTCATTGATCGTCCCCTCCTGACCGCCCTCGGAGCTGGCACCGTTGTCCGAGACGATGATCACGGCAGTATCGTCGGCGTCCCCCAGATCGTCGATGAAGCCGAGCACCCGGCCGATCTGCTCGTCGGTGAACGACAGGAAGGCGGCGAAGCACTCCATGAAGCGTTCGGCCAGCGCTCGCTGACGCTCATCCAAGCTTTCCCAGGCCGGGACCCAGGGCGGTCGGGGGGTGAGCATGGTGCCCTCGGGAACGATGCCCATGGCCAGCTGCCGGGCGAACGTCTCCTCGCGCCAGGCGTCCCAACCTTTGGCGAAGCGACCCCTGTAGCGCTCGATCCATTCGGCCGGCGCATGGTGGGGCGAATGGCAGGCCCCGGTAGCCAGGTACAGGAAGAAGGGCAGCTCGTCGTCGACGGCCCGGAGGTCGCCCAGGTACTCGATGGCCCGGTCGGCCAGATCCGCACTGAGGTGGTACCCCTCGTCCAGCGAACGAAGCGGGCGGACGGTGTGGTTGTCCTGGTAGAGGGCGGGCACGAACTGGTGGGTCTCGCCACCGTGAAAGCCATACCAGCGATCGAAGCCTCGCCCCAGGGGCCAGGTCGCCCGCGAGTTGGCCATGTTGGTCTCGCCCTCGGGGCTCAGATGCCACTTCCCTACCGCGTAGGTGGCGTAGCCGGTGGCCTGGAGCATCTCCGACAGATAGCCGTTCTCGCGGGGCGGACGCCCCCAGTAGCCGGGAAAGCCGGTGGCCAGGTCCGCCACCCGGCCCATGCCGCTCCGATGATGATTGCGGCCGGTCAGCAGACAGGCCCGGGTCGGCGAGCACAGGGCGGTGGTGTGGAAGTTGGTCAGTCGCACACCCTCGGCGGCGACGGCGTCGATGAACGGGGTCTCGATGTCGGATCCGTAGCAGCCCAGCTGGGCGAAGCCGACATCGTCGAGCACGATGAGCACGATGTTGGGCGCACCCTCCGGCGGGGTGGGCAGGGGTGGCCACCATGGCTCCGAGTCCCGCCAGTCGTTGCCGATCCTTCCCCGGAACTCGATTGGTGTCACGTGCCGGCTCCTCCCGTTTCGGTGTCCCTAGACAGAACACCTAGAGCTTGGCACCATGAGCGAAGCCACGAGGTCGAGGACTCTGACCTTCAGCGACAACGGAGGAGCTTCGGAGCCCTACTCGTTGGCTTCGGTGATAGCGATGTCTTCTTCGACGGTATGGAGCTCGCCGTCATCTCCCACCGCCGACAGCTTTTCGTCGATGATCGCGTCACCCTCCGGCGTGATGACCGCGATGGTCTCGTCGGTGGCCAGGATCTTTCCATCGCTGTCCACGGCGACGACCAGGTCATCGACCACGAGATTGCCATCGGCGTCGACATCCTCGGTCTCAACTTCCACGACCCCGAAGGAGTTCTGTGCCCCCGATCCGGCGGTGGCCATACCCAGAGAGCGCTCCTTGGCCGCCTTTGACCGTCGCGCCAATCCATACCCCACTGCACCTGCCCCGAGGGCCACAACCATCAGCCGCTTGAGTTTCATAGTCCGGACCACCTCCTCACCCCATTCTGACCGGTCGTGGCGGCCCACCACCAATGCGGACCGCCTGTGTGGTCCCGGCGAGCGGCCATGGCGAGGACTCGACCGCACAGAACCGCAGCCCAACGTTCCGCCCCCAGCTGAGATCGACTGACACGCTCGACAGCCGGGTTGTCCCACGCATGCAGGGGCCTTGTCACCCTAGAGTCGGGGCATGATCATCGTTTCCGGCATCATGACCGTTGGCCCCTCGTCCCACGACCGCATGGTCGGGCTCGCCCGCACCGTAGCGACCGAGTCGCTGAAGGAGCCGGGGTGCCGAGCCTACGGGCTGTGGGCAGACCCGGACGTCCGAGGTCGGTTCCGGATCTTCGAGGAGTGGGATTCCCAGGAGGCGCTCACCGAACACTTCGGCACCCCACATTTCGCGGCATTTGGCAACAGCCTCGGCGACCTGGAACTCCTGGGCATGGACATCCACCGTTACATCGACCCCGAGGTGGCCGACCTGTTCTGACAACCCCCACCGTGGTTCTGGACAGTGGCGGACGAACAGTGCCCGCCGCTCAAGCGCCCGGCACCGTGGTACGGCTGTTGTTGATTTTGTTGCCGGTCAGACCGTGAACTTCTGGCCCTTCAACGGCGGCCCTCCAGCCCGGCCTGGCTCGAGTCCCTCGAGCCGGGGTTCGAAACTTCATCAACTTTTCCGGTACCCCCGGTCACATTTCTCTGTCGAGGATTGTCATATCAGTGCCTCCCGAGATCGGAGCCGTTGCCGGGCTGGGTGAGGAAACCGGGTGACCATCCGTGAACGCATGAAACTGTGATATCAGAGAGCAATCGAGGAGTGTTATGAAGACGATGAGTTGCAAGCAGTTGGGTGGACCATGTGAGCTCGAGCTCCATGGAGATACCGCAGATGAGGTCATCAAGGCGCAAGACCACCATCTCAAGGAAGCAGTCGCCGGTGGCGACACGATGCACGAAGAGGCATTGAAGGAGATGAAGGGTCGATGGAAGAGGCCCATTGCCGGAATGAGTTGGTATCGAAAGGCAAAGCGGGACTTCGCCGCCCTTCCCGAAGGGTGAATCGCAGCCTGACGCTGCCCGTCGGCGACCTGGTACGGAGCCCTAGCCCGACCTCGGGTGACCCCCCACGGCCAACCAGGCGGCCCCTGGCGCCACGTCCACCCCAGCGCGCGAGATGTGCTCCTTGTGGCTAGCGGATCGTCGATCGTCGCAGACGCTTCCACCGGCGCGCGACGTGGATGGCCAGGTAGACGACGAGGACGACGGACGACGTCAGGTGCCACCTGTCGAGCGGCTGTGGGACGGGAAGGAGTAACGGCGCTCCCCGACCCCAGTCGAGGATCCCTGAAACCACGACGTTGATCGTGACGAACGCGAGGATCGTATCCGACGCCAGAAGTCGTAGCTCGCGCTCGACCCGTGGGCGCAAGCGGATGAGCTGGGCGAGCATCCGAGCAATCCGGTGGCGCCGCTGGGCCAAGTGGACGACGACCAGACCGGCGAAAGCCAGCCCCACGTCGGCATGGATGGCGTTCCGGATGTGGAGGAGTTGCAGGGTCCCCAGTGCCGCGGCAAGGAAGGCCAGCAGGCCAAGGTGAACGAACCAGCGAGATCTGGCTCGCCAGGCGGTCCTCGGTCGGGCCGGTCCGTCGGTCGGGACGCCGGACCGCTCTTGCGCAGCTCCCGCATGTTCGGCATCCATGGACGTCACCTTCCAATCGGGGCAATCACGATTCCGACTGCGGCTTCGCTCATCTACTGACCGGAGGTCGTCACCGCGGCTTGGAGAGACACCCCGGGAGGACTCACATAGCCGGAAAGAGTGGATCCGCCATCTCCGGCGTCGGCGGTCGCCTGGTCGGTCCCGGTCTCGACGACGGAGAATCCGGTCCGATCGCCGTCGCCGTTGACGACGTCCGGGCCCGGCTGGCCGGGCCCGTCCTCGGTGACGATGGCCACGTGCACCGCGGACGGATCAGCCCCCAGCGAGAGACCGTAGACCGCCACATTGCCGGGCGAGGCAACATATCCGCTCGTCGCCGGGTGCCATTCGCCGTTGGCGACACCCCACTCGTAGAAGCTGACCGCGCCGCCGTTGATCTGCCCGGAGCCGAAGCCATAGGTGAACGGCACGCCGGCCTCCTGCCAGGCCCAGGCGGCGAAGTCGGCGCACCACTCCTCCGACGTCTCGCCGGTCGGGCAGCCGGCTGTGCCGACGTTCCAGTACGCGCTGTATTTGTTGCAGTAGGAGCTGGAGGGGTCGGTGCTGTAGCCCACTTGGCTCCTGGCGATGGCCATGATGCGCTGGGGCACGCCCAGGCCGGCCAGCGTGGCCTGGCTCGGCACCGGAAACGAATCGGTGTCGCCCAATCCGTGCAGGGCCGCGATCACGAGGATCAATACGGCGCCGGCTCCAAGGATCAGCCCGAACCGCCGCCGTGACCTGCCCGGCCCACGCGACGGCCGGACGCGTCCCCCACGAACCGTCACGGGGGAGGGGTTTTGCGCGGCGGTGGAGGGCCGTCCGCCCACTGGAGCTCGGCTCATGTTCAGACGGCTCGGCGCCGGACCAGCCAGAGCGTCACGGCGATGAGCAGGGCAGACAGCGCCAGCAGCCAACCGCCCTCGATCCACTGGAACGGCCAGAACCGGGTGGCCGGTTGGTAGGTCGTCCATTGGATGTAGCCGTGCTGGACGAGGTACTGCCAGGCATTGATCGACTTCGGGACTCCTCCCTTCCCGGGGAACTGGGTGCCCTGGAGGACTTGGTCGAGCACCGACGGACTGACCGGCCGGCCGGCTTTGGTCGTCCACTGCTCGCTGATGATCCACGCCGATGCCGGCACGTTCAGGTTGGAGGTGACCAGGGGCGCCACGTAATGCTGTCGCAGGAGGCCCCCGGTCATGAGGGCGAGGCCGGTGTAGGCAGCGAGGGTGGCGACGATGGCGGGGACGACGCGCCGGATGAGGATGCCGGCCAGGGCACCGATGGCGAAGGCGGCCAGTGTCCAGGCTGCGAACGACACGCCCCGTAGGTCGAACAGGCCGGGAGCGAAGGCGGACCCCTCGACCGGAACCTCCTTGGACAAGGCCGGGCCCTGATGACCAGCGGGGAAGTACGGACCGTAGTACCAGGAGAAGAGGACACTGAGGGCAGCGGCGGCGGCGGTCACGGCCATGGCCAGGAGGACCAACTTGGCCAGCGCCCAGCGCACTTTCCCGAAGCCCTGGGTCCAGGCGTAGCGGACGGTGCCGGTCTCCAGCTCACGGGCCAGCAGCGGCGCCCCGACGAACGCCCCGATCAGGGCGGGCACGGCCTGCAGAATGAGACCGTTGGCCAGAAATCCGCCCAAGCCATTGAACGTGCCGATCAGGTCGCCGCAAATGATCGAACCTGCCGGGTGGCAGGCGGCTGCGGCAGCGTAGGCGTGGTGGAGCCGAAGTCCGGTCAGCCACATGTAGACGGCCAGAGCGCCCAGCAGCACGGCCATGCCGATCAGCGCGGTGCGGTGCTGTCGCCAGGTGACCCAGGCCATCCGCCGCCACGGCAACGACCGCACATCGGCGTCGTCCTGACGCACGGGCACGGTCAGAGCGGTCAGTGCGGTCATCTGGTCTCTTCCACTGGTTCGACTGCCTGGGCGCGAACAGGACCGGGCCGCGCCGCAGCATCCGGCTCACGGAGGTAGGCGAGCGCGAGTTCCTCCAGCCCGACCGGATGCGCCTCCCAACCCAGCGGGACCGGATCGTCCTCGGCCGCTCGGACCAGCAGGTGCGCCTGCACCTCGCCACGGCGAATATGCACCACCGGCCCATGGGCATAGGTGCCAGCCTCCGCCGCTGGGCCGGTGAGCACCCGGTGCCCGGCCAGCAGATCATCGATCTCGCCGGCCATCTGCACCCGGCCCTGCGACAGCAGGATGAGGTAGTCGGCGACCCGCTCGAGTTCGACGAGCACATGAGACGACAGGAGCACCGACACCCCATCGTCGACCGCCGCCGTCAGCACGGTGGCCATGAAATCATGACGGGCGATCGGGTCGAGCATGGCCACTGGCTCGTCGAGCAGGAGCAGCTGCGGATGCCGGGCCAGGGCCAGGGTCAACGCCAGCTGCGCCTGCTGGCCACCGGACAACTTGCCCGCCTTGCGCTGCAACGGGATACCCAACTCGGCCAGCCGGGCCTCGGCGTAGGCCTGGTCGAAGCGCCGGTTCAGGTTGCGGGTGAGGTGCAGCATGTCGCCGGCGGACAAGGTCCGGTACAGGGGGGTGTCCTGGGCCACGAATGCGATTCCGTCAAGGGCGGCGGGCGATCCGGGCACACACCCGCCGAGCACGGTGAGGGCTCCCTCGGACGGTGCCGAAAGGCCAACGGCCAGGTTCAGCAGCGTGCTCTTGCCGGCACCGTTCGGCCCCACCAGCGCGGCCACGTGACCGGCCGGAATGGCGAGCGAGCAGTCGTTGAGCGCCCGTGTGCTGCCGTAGCGCTTGCCCAGGTCGATCGCCTCGATGACGTTCACGCCACCCCCTCCGTTTCACCGTTGGCCGCGCCACCGCGGGTACGGCCCCCGCCGCGGCGCTCATAGAAATCCCGCAGCTCACTGGCCACGAGGGCCACGATCCCGGTCTCGTCCAACCCCGCCGTGTCGGCCTTGGCCAGCCAGCCACGCAGGGAACGGCGTAGCCCGGTCAGCTCGGGAAGCGCGACCTGGTCGAGGGTGGCCAAGATGAACGTGCCCTGACCGGGGCGGCCGACGATGAGACCCTTGGTCTCGAGCTCGCGGTAGGCCTTGGACACCGTGTTCGGATTGATGGCCAACGAGGCGACAACATCCCTCACCTTGGGCAATTGATCGCCGGGTTTGAGATAGCCGAGACGGAGCGCATGCTCCACCTGGTGGACCAGCTGCAGATAGGTCGGCACCCCAGAGACGGGGTCGAGCCGGAACTCGATCGGGGACCCCGGACGACTGCCCCCGGGGGGAGGGGCGTCCACCCCGCCACTCGAGTCATTGCTCCCTTGTCCTATTGTCATACGACAAGGCTAGAGAACGACATCCCTTCTGTCAATGCCAGCGGGAACCGGACCGGCGTGTAACGAGATGCGTCGATGTACCGTTGTTGTCGGTTGGTGGCGGCGTTCCGGTGGGTACGAGCCACTCGGGCTGGGCAGCGTGGGCGAGCCCGGCGTCCATATTGGATCTCGAGTCCCAGGGAGGACTTCGAGATCCACGAAAAGGAGGACCAGCATGAATCGGAGGCTTCTGCTACTCGGGGTCGGCCTGGCGCTCGCCGCCTCGGCCACCATGTCGACAGCTGCCGGCGCCGCGGCCCATCAGAGGGTTGGGCCTCACCAGTACTTCGACGGGCTGGTCAACGGGTCCATCGGCGCCGGCAAACCGGCGATCATCAAGGTGGTGTGCCCCGGACCGGAAGGCAGGAGTGGACATCCTCTGGGAGGACAAACGGTGGAAGTGACCGAGCCGAAGGCCATCCTCTCCACCTCGGGCTACACCGGCAAACACGCCACATCGATCGGCGTGTTCTTCGGAGCTCCCCCTCCCACCGCCGTCGGCCCCGGACAGGTGAGCTTCGCACGCTACGGCGTGGCCAAGCCCATCCCCACGTCCCTCAGTCTTCCTTGCGGCGGAACGGGTCACGTCACCTTCGTTCCCTTCCCGCAGAGCCCGCCCACGTCACGTGCCGCGACGGTCAAGGTGGAGTACGCCAACGTGGCTGCGTGACCTCTGTCGCATTGCCGACCGGGGGTCTCGGCCGTCCGGTGGTCGGCCGGTAGGGCCTCTCCGGAGGGCGAAGCGCTCGAGGATCCATCGCTGAGTCGGGGCTGTCCCCCGATACCCACGGGGCACGGCGCCGTGCAAGGCTGACCGGGTGATCGAGGCCCGGGGGCTCTCCAAGCGGTTCGGCAACGTGGTGGCCGTCGACGACCTGTCCTTCGACGTCCGTCCCGGAACCGTGACCGGCTTTCTCGGGCCCAACGGATCGGGCAAGTCGACCACTATGCGCATGATCATGGGCCTCGACTGGCCGGCGTCGGGATCGGTGACCGTGCTGGGCCGGCGCTACCACGATCTCGCATGGCCGATGCGTGACGTGGGCGGCCTGCTCGAAGCGCGGTCCATCCATCCCGGTCGCTCCGCTCGTGCCCACCTGCTCACCCTGGCTCGGAGCAACGCCATCGACCGGGCTCGCGTCGACGAGGTACTGGAGCTGGTGGGCCTCACCTCGGTGGCCGGCAAACGGGTGGGCAAGTTCTCGCTGGGGATGGGCCAACGCCTCGGTATCGCCGCCGCCCTGCTCGGCGACCCGGGGGTGCTGCTGTTCGACGAGCCCGTGAACGGACTCGATCCCGAAGGGATCCGCTGGGTGCGCACGCTGTGCAAGACCCTGGCCGGCGAAGGTCGCACCGTGTTCGTGTCGAGCCACCTCATGGCCGAGATGGCCCTCACCGCCGACCATCTCGTGGTCATCGGCAAAGGCAGGCTGATAGCAGAGACTTCGGTCGCCGACTTCGTGGCCGGCAGCTCCCGGCAATCGGTCAAAGTGCGTACCCCGGCTCACCATCAGTTGTCCGACGCCGTGACCGGTGCGGGCGGAACGGTCATCCCCGATCAGGACGGGTCGATGAACGTCACCGGCCTGGCCGCGTCGGAGGTGGGTGATCTGGCCGCCTCGCTGGGCATCGCCATACACGAACTGACTCCCATCGCCTCGCTGGAGGATGCCTTCATGGAGCTGACCGACGACGCCGTCGAGTTCCGAGGCGGCTCATGACCGCCGAGCTCGGCACGCTGACCCCATTCGCCACCGACCAGCCGGCGGGGCGTGTCGGTCTGCGCCGAGCCATGGCCGCGGAGTGGACCAAACTCTGGTCGGTCCGCTCGACGACGTGGACGCTGGTGGGCACGGCAGTGGCGGTGGTGGGGTTGTGTGCTCTGGGCACCGGGACGGTGAGCCCCACCGACTTCATCGACGATCCGACCCGCCGGAGCCTGATCGGCGTCTTCCTCGGGCAGCTCATCTTCGGGGTCCTGGGTGTGCTGGTCGTGAGCGCCGAATACGGAACGGGCACCATCCGCGCCACCTTGTCGGCCGTTCCCCGCCGTCCGGTGGTACTCAGCGCCAAGATCATCGTGTTCGGAGCGGTGGCGGTGGTAATCAGCGAAATTCTCACCTTCAGCGCCTTCGCCCTCGGCCAGGCCATCCTGTCGGCCAAGCACGCCGTCGGGACGAAGGCGGCGGCCGCGCAGCGCGCCCAGCAACTCGGGGTGAAGATCCCCCACAACCTGCAGGCCCTCCTCTCCAACGGCTCGGCATCGTTGGGGCAGGCCGGCGTCTTACGGGCCGTGATCGGTGCCGGTCTCTATCTGGCCGTGCTCGGTCTGCTGGCCTTGGGACTGGGAACCATCATCCGGCACACCGCCGGGGCCATCTCGGCCTTCGTCGGAGTGGTGCTGGTCCTGCCCATCATCGTCGAGGCGTTGCCCACCGGTCTGAGCAATTCCCTGGCCCGCTACCTGCCCGCCAACATCGGTTTGGTCATGTTCTCCACCCAAGGGGTGCCCGATCGGGTGGCGTCCGCCTTCAGCCCGTGGACCGGTTTCGCCCTGCTGGTCTTCTACACGGTGGTGGCTCTGGGGATCGGCTGTTGGGTCCTCGTGCGCCGCGACGCCTGACCGCCGGCCGGACCGGCCGACGCTACGGCGTCGCCGGCTCCCTCTCGTAGGTGAGGAGCAGGACGCCCGTTGTGGTGGGCGTGCACTCGGTGAGCCGCAGCCGCAGCGGCTGCGGATACTCCCGGAACAGACGCTTGCCCGTGCCGAGCACCAGCGGGTGCATCATGATCCGGTAGGTATCGATCAACTCGTGGCCGATCAGCGTCTGCACCAGTAGGCCACTCCCCAGCACCGTGATGAAACCGTCACCGTCCGCCTTGAGCGTCTGGATAGCCTCGACGATGTCGGTGTCGATGACGTGGCTGTTCTCCCACTCGAGGTCCTGCTGACGAAGCGTCCGGGTCACCACATACTTGGGCGTGTCGTTGAGGCTGGCGGCGATGGGGTTGTCAGCCGGCTCGTGCGGCCAGTGCGCCGCCATGTGCTCGTACGTTTTGCGGCCGAACAGGTAGGCCGACGTCTGGCCGATACCCTGGCCGGCGTGCTTGGCCAGCACCTCGTCACCGTAAGGGCCGCTCCAGCCGCCCCAGTCGAACCCGCCCTCACGGTCTTCATCGGGGCCGCCCAGGCCCTGCATGACGCCATCGAGGGTGACGAACTCGACCACCGCAAGCTTCCGCATGCCCGCTCCTCTCCGACGACCAGCCAAAGCTAGCAAGATTCCGTTCCGGTCCGGCCGTTGCGTCGCCGGGCCGGTCGAGCAAGGTTCCGCCACCTTGCTCCCGGCCCGGCACCCTTGCCCGTCGAGCAGGTTTCCGCTTCCCTTCTCATTGTTGGGCGTCCCGAGCGGTTTGGGTAGAGCACAAGGTCCCAAATTCGGGACAAGGCCGCTTGCGCCACGTGGGGCAGCCCTCGCTTCGCTCCTTCAGTAGGCCGGCGAAGCGGTCGATAACCCCCAGATGAAGGTACGGGCGCTTGCTCTCGCAGCGATGGTCGTGGTGTTGCTGGTCGGGCCCATGGCATCGACAGCCCATGCCGCCACCAGCCAGGGATGTTCCGGTTCCATCTCCTCGGCCGGCTCTCAGCTCGACACGTTCAACAAGGTCATCGTTCCCGGGCCTGGAGGGACGAATGCCCATCCCTTCCAGCTCTACTGGGCCGACCCGGTCACCTGGACAGGGCAGACCTATGGGGCGGTGACCGACGGCACCTGGCGGCTCACCGTCCACGATGCCTCGTGGCTCTTTGCCCTGGGTGAACTCCTGACCGGCCATATCCACGGACTGACCGGCTCGTTCGACAGCGGCCAGGGCGGCACGTCGTTCACCAACTCGTTCACGCCCAGTTCCATCGAGCCGGTCACCCTTCCCGGCCGCTATGAGGTCGGATTCACCGTGACTGACAACGGCGCGGTGGCATGCACGGGATTCATTTCGGTGAGGGTGATGGACCCACCCGGCCACAACCCGTTCTGGTGGCTGGCGTTCCTCCTGCTGATCGCGGGACTGATCATGCTGTTCGTATTCGGAATTTCGAAATGGACGAGGCCGTCCGTGGTCCGGACGAATGATCGGGGGGAGAGGGCCAAGCACACCGGAGCGAGGCACGTCGTCGGCAATACGTTGGCCGGGTTGTTCCTCGGGATCGGCGTGAGCCTGATGACGACCCTCTATGGCGCCGTCGCCTGGAGCAGCTCCGTGCCGGACGTCATCATCGTCCTCGGCCTGGTGCTCGGACTCGGCGTGGGCCTCCTACCGGTGAGGACCGTCGGCGAACCGATGGTGGTGCGAGCGAAGCCGGACTACTCCTCGCTCTCGTCCTGATCGATTGGTCCAGTGAGGCGTCATCCACGCCGGCCCATGGCCGGATCGGTACCGACGAAGTACACGGTGTCCTGGGCGTAGAGGGTGCCACTGCTCGCCGCACCGCCGATCACTTCCTTACCGAACACGCAGGGGGTGTTGTACCCGCTGGTCCCCTTCTTGCAGGCCGCCAGCTTGACCACGGTCTTGCCGTTCGGCTTGAGCATGTAGACCGTCCCCACCGGGACCTTCAGGCCGTAGAAGAACTTCAGCACTGTGACGATCGGCGCCTGCTTGTTGGTGTAGGCCGAGAAATTGCCGACGGCCTGGACAATGTTGCCCTCACACTTGCTTGACCCGGTCGGGGGACACAGCGCCGGTTCCTTCGTCGGAGCCAGGGACTCGAGGGTCACCGCGACGAGGGGCGGGGCAACCAGCGTGCCCACGAGGGGCTCAGCTTGGGCGGCCTTCCTGATCTTGGCCGTGGGCAGGGTCAGTGTGACGGAGGCCTTCGCCGTCTTGAGCGGGACCTTGGTGCTGGCCAGGGCGATCCCCGGAGCAGCCACGGCGACGGTGCCGTTTCCGCCCTGGACCACGACGATCCCGAGCGGCCCGAAGATGGTCGATTGGCTGCCGGCGTTGGACGAGCTGATGGTGGCCGAGCCGGAAATCGTGGCGCCCTGCGTCAAGCCGGTGGTGCTGACCAGCACGTCGAGGGTGTCGATGGTTTCCGCAGCCAGGGTCCCGATCGAGCAGGTGATCCTTCCCGAGCCCGAGGACGAACAGTTGGTCCCCGAGGCGGCCATGCCGCTCAGGTCATAGGAGACCGCTGCCCCACCGTCGCTCAGGCTCACCGAGGCCGACAGGCCGGAGACCGTGGCTGTCGAGGTGTTGGCGATGGTGGCCCCCCATCCGCCGTCGGTTCCGGCACTCACCTGGTCCTGGAGGGGCGGGGTGGACGAAACCTGGAGCGTAGGAGTGGCCGGAGCCGGGTTGACGGTGGTCGAGCCGAGGTCGGCCACCCCGTTGGGTGGGGTGCAGGTGATGGTGATGGGCGCCGGGGTCCCACTGCCCACGAACGTGACCACGGCGACGATGGCCCCGGGGGCGAAGTCGACAACCCCGGACGACGGGCCGGACTGCCAGATCACCGGGGTGTAGGTGGTGTCATAGGTGAAGGGGGTGCTGGCCACCAAGGTGTCGCTCTGGGGCAGGTTGGTGGCCGACGTCGACTCGGTGTTGGGACTAACCGCCCCACTGGCGGCTCCCCCCGAGTTGAGACCCTTTTCGCTGGTCGTCTGCGAGCTGACCGTGAGCGAGGTGTCCCCGAGGCCCCGGAAGTGGTTGATGACCGACGCCGGAATGGTGATATGGGATCCCAACGTGGTCTGGAAGGTCCCGCCGGCGTCGATGCTGGCCGGAGGCGCGGTGGAGGCCGACACCACCGCGGGGAAGTTGGTCGTGGTGAATCCGGGGACGGTGCACGAGTAGTTGGCCGTCACCTGGGCCTCGAGGTCGTAACTCGCCGAAGTCGTCGGCGTTGGGTCCGAGGTCGTCGATACCGACAGTGTGTCGAAGCCGGCACCGGGATTGGTCACGCCGTCGAGGGTGGCCGTCACCGTGGTCGAGGCACCGACCGTGTCCCCTCCGTCGACGTAGCAGGTCACGGTCGGAGTGGCACTGCTGGTGTCGGTGGCTTCGCAGTAGCCGACCTGGGTGGCCCCGACGTCGAGTGAGCTGGTGTCCCCATTGTTGAATGAGCTGAGACCGGTGTTGGCCGGCAGGGCGACGGTGACGGTGCTCCCGTCGTTGCCGTCCAGGGCTCCGGTGGACGAGGTCTTGAAGCTGACCTGGTAGGTGGACGTGCTCAGTTCGATCGCGTTGGACAAGGAGACGGCCGGTTGACTCACCGATCGGGCCGCGGTCACCGTGTAGCTGGGTGAGGTCACCGGCGGAACATCCGAGGTGGTCGACACGGCCAGGGTGTGCGAGCCGGCCCCGGGATTGGTCACCCCGGTGAGCGTGGCCGTGACCGTCGTCGAGGCGCCGACGGTCTCCCCGCCGTCCACGTAGCAGGTCACGGTCGGAGTGGCACTGCTGGTGTCGGTGGCTTCGCAGTAGCCGACCTGGGTGGCCCCGACGTCGAGTGAGCTGGTGTCCCCGTTGTTGAAGGAGCTGAGGTCGGTGTTGGCCGGCAGGGCGATGGTGACGGTGCTCCCGTCGTTGCCGTCCAGGGCTCCGGTGGACGAGGTGGTGAAGGTGACCCCGTAGGTGGTCAGCCCTCCGGCCGCCGAGGTCGGCGGCGTGACGGTGACGCCCACCCCGCTCACCGGTTGGGCCGCGGTCACCGTGTAGGCTCGACGAGGTCGCCGGGGTCGGTCCGAGCTGGTCGACACGTCCAGGGTGGGTGAGCCGGCCGGTGGATTGGTCACCCCGGTGAGGGTGGCCGTGACCGTCGTCGAGGCGCCGACGGTCTCCCCGCCCTCCACGTAGCAGGTCACCGTCGGAGTGGCACTGCTGGTGTCGGTGGCTTCGCAGTAGCCGATCTGGGTGGCCCCGACGTCGAGTGAGCTGGTGCCCCCGTTGTTGAAGGAGCCGAGACCGGTGTTGGCCGGCAGGGCGATGGTGACGGTGCTGCCGGCGTTGCCGTCCAGGGCTCCGGTGGACGAGGTGGTGAAGGTGACCCCGTAGGTGGTCAGCCCTCCGGCCGCCGAGGTCGGGGGGTGACGGTGACGCCCACCCCGCTCACCGGTTGGGCGGCGGTCACCGTGTAGGCCGATGAGGTCGCCGGGGTCGCGTCCGAGCTGGTCGACACATCCAGGGTCTGCGAGCCGGCCGGCGGATTGGTCACGCCGCTGAGGGTGGCCGTGACCGTCGTCGAGGCGCCGACGGTGTCCCCGCCGTAGAGGTAGCAGGTCACGGTCGGAGTGGCACTGCTGGTATCGGTGGCTTCGCAGTAGCCGACCTGGGTGGCCCCGACGTCGAGGGAGCTGTAGTAGTAGTACCCGTCATTGAATGACCCGAGCCCGGTGTTGGCCGGCAGGGCGATGGTGACGGTGCTCCCGGCGTTGCCGTCGAGGGCTCCGGTCGACGAGGTGGTGAAGGTGACCCCGTAGGTGGTCAGCCCTCCGGCCGCCGAGGTCGGGGGCGTGACGGTGACGCCCACCCCGCTCACCGGTTGGGCGGCAGTGATCGTGTAGGCCGATGAGGTCGCCGGGGTGAGGTCCGAGCTTGTCGACACGTCCAGGGTGGGTGAGCCGGCTGCCCCGGGATTGGTCACCCCGGTGAGGGTGGCCGTGACCGTCGTCGAGGCGCCGACGGTGTCCCCGCCGTCCACGTAGCAGGTCACGGTCGGAGTGGCAGCTGCTGGTGTCGGTGGCTTCGCAGTAGCCGATCTGGGTGGCCCCGACGTCGAGTGAGCTGTAGTAGTAGTACGCGTGCATTGAAAGTCCCGAGCCCGGTGTTGGCCGGCAGGGCGATGGTCACGGTACTCCCGCTGTCGCCGTCGAGCGCCCCGGTCGAGGAGGTGGTGAAGGTGACCTGGTAGGTGGTCAGCCCTCCGGCGGCCGAGGTCGGGGGCGTGATGGTCACCCCCACCCCGCTCACCGATCGGGCGGCAGTGATCGTGTAGGCCGATGAGGTCGCCGGGGTGAGGTCCGAGGTGGTCGACACGTCCAACGTGGGTGAGCCGACCGGCGGGTTGGTCACCCCGGTGAGGGTGGCCGTGACCGTGGTCGACGCAGCAACCGTGTCACCGCCGTAGACGTAACAGGTCACCGTGGGTGTGCTGGCGGTGGTGTCGGTGGCGTCGCAGTAGCCGACCTGGGTGGCCCCGACCTGGAGCGAACTGGAGCCCGCATTGTTGAAGGAGCCGAGGCCGGTGTTGGCCGGCAGGGCGATGGTCACGGTGCTACCCGAATACCCGTCCAGGGCGCCGGTGGACGAGGTGGTGAACGAGACGGCGTAGGTGGTCAGCCCTCCGGCCGCTGAGGTCGGGGGCGACACGGTGACCCCCACCCCGCTCACCGATCGGGTTGCCGTCACCGTGTAAGAGGGTGAGGTCGCCGGGGTGACGTCCGAGCTGGTCGACACGTCGAGGGTGGGTGAGCCGACCGGCGGGTTGGTCACCCCGGTGAGGGTGGCCGTGACCGTCGTCGACGCAGCAACCGTGTCACCGCCGTAGACGTAGCAGGTCACGGTCGGAGTGGCACTGCTGGTGTCGCTGGCATCGCAGTAGCCGATCTGGGTGGCCCCGACGTCGAGTGAGCTGTAGTAGTAGTACTCCGTAATTCAAAGTCCCGAGCCCGGTGTTGGCCGGCAGGGCGATGGTCACGGTGCTCCCGCTGTCGCCGTCGAGCGCCCCGGTCGACGAGGTGGTGAACGAGACGGCGTAGGTGGTCAACCCTCCGGCGGCCGAGGTCGGAGGGGTGATGGTCACCCCCACCCCGCTCACCGACCGGGCCGCCGTCACCGTGTAGGAAGGTGAGGTCACCGGGGTGACATCCGAGGTGGTCGACACGTCCAGCGTGGGTGAGCCGGCCGGCGGGTTGGTCACCCCGGTGAGGGTGGCCGTGACCGTGGTCGACGCAGCGACCGTGTCACCGCCGTAGACGTAACAGGTCACCGTGGGTGTGCTGGTGCTGGTGTCAGTGGCCTCGCAGTAGCCCTTCTGGGTGGCCCCGACGTCGAGCGAGCTGGTGGTCCCGTCGTTGAAGGAGCCGAGGCCGGTGTTGGCCGGAAGCGCGATGGTGACGGTGTCCCCGACGGCACCGTCAAGGCCTCCGGTCGACGAGGTGGTGAACGAGACCGCGTAGGTGGTCAGGCCCCCGGCTGCCGAGGTCGGGGGCGATATCCCCACTGTGACGTTCGAGACTCCCGTTGCCGCTTGGGCGATCCCGGGCGAAGCCACCAACCCGGTGGTGACTGCCAACAGGATGGTCGCCGACAGCACGACCCGCTTCCATCCCTGCCGAACTCCCGCGTCGCTACACCCTTGAAGATCTGAGTGCCCCGCCATCTTCGCCTCCTCAATCTTGGGGATTCCGCCGTCCCGCCATTGTCCGCCGAGCTGATGGCGCCTGCCTCAGTCGACACCTTTTTCACAAAATAGCACCCCGCTCATGACAACGTATTGGGTTCTTCCGTTGTTGGCGATCGATGAGATTCAGAGGAGTGACCAGGCCGTCGTTGACGACCGGTCAGCCCCGAAAATTTGTCCCGCCCCTCATCTGGCGCAGAAGCGCGAAGCCTGGATGGCAACCTCGCGGCGGTCGCCTCGCTGCTACCCTCCGGGTCGCTCCTCACTGCGACTGCACCATCGATCGCAACTCGTCCGAACGGCTCATGGTCTCGTGGTAGCCGACCTCGACGAGGTGGCCGGCACTACGGAAGTCGAACATGCTGGAGCGCGAGACATCGGGGCGGATCAGCACGTCGGGGGGGTAATCAGCGAGGAGGTGACGCTGCACCTCGATGGCCGCCAGATCCTTGGCTCGCATAAGGACGTTCAGGACGTTGAGCGAGAGCGGCGGGACTTTGGTGTTCAAGCGCCTGGCGAGGCGGTCGGCCAGGAGCCTCCAGCCCGACGGCGTCTCCCGGTAGCCGTCGGCCGCGTGCACCTCCTCGTCGACTGACAGGTCCACGGCGATGACCACTCCGATCCCGGGTCGGCTCCGCATGATGTCGACGGGAAGATTGTTCAGGACGCCCCCGTCCACCAGGAAATCTGATCCCTGGCGAACCGGCGGAAAGATACCGGGGAGCGACAGGCTGGCCCGTACCGCGGCGGCCAGGGATCCCCGATCGTGCACGACCACCTTGGCCCGGGTG
Source organism: uncultured Acidimicrobiaceae bacterium (assembly GCA_963837805.1). Taxonomy (GTDB): domain Bacteria; phylum Actinomycetota; class Acidimicrobiia; order Acidimicrobiales; family RAAP-2; genus Bog-756. The sequence continues at coordinate 112,042 of CAWIOU010000003.1, read as the reverse complement.
AGATTGGCTGACACGCAGAAGAAGGGGAGCCAGGTCTCTTCGATGGCCCGGTCGCCCAAATGGCTGGGATCCTCGAGAAGCTGCCGCACCTTACGGGCCGTGCTGTAGGACAGCAGGGGCACCGTCGGCGGGAACAGGTTGCCGCTGTCGATAAACCCGGTGGTCGCCCATTTGAGCCGGGTCGCCGAATCAAGGTCGAGGGCACGGCACGACCCCATCGCGGCGCCGATGCTGGTGCCACCCACCACGTCCACCGGCAGCCCAATCTCGTCAAGTGCCTGCATGACCCCGAGATGGGCCAGCCCCCGCGGTCCACCGCCTCCCAGCACCAGCCCGCAACCCCGCCCGGTCACCAAACGGGCGGCGCGGCTCACGTCACTGGCGACACTCGGACGAACGTGTAAGACCGGCGAGTCACCGGCAGCGTCCAGCCAGGCTGCAGACAACCGAGGCCGCTCTGCCCCGGCTCGCTGCACCAGCAGGATGAAGAGGTTCTTGTCCATACGCCTCGCAGGTAGCTCGCGGCTGACCGCCGGGGGGAGCTGTCCCACGGAGGCGTCGGCGTCGGCCACGATCACGACGCGGTCGCAGTTCCGCAGGCACCAGTCACCCCAGGCACGGTCCCCCGACGAGCCGTCGTACAACACGTAGCGGTGTCTGCCTTCGAGCTGGTGTGCCCAGCGGGCACGATCGACCCGCGGCGGCGCGTCAGCGGCGCGAACCAGAGCGGCGGGCGCGTGCCGCCCCATCTCGGCGGCCAGCTCAGACATCTGGTCGAGGGCGCCGCGCCCCTCACCCACAGTGAACACGCCCAGCGTCAGGACTTGCTCCAACCGTGGTCGCCGGTCGGGCGAGCCCAACCGTTCCGTGACGATCTGGGCGGCTCGCCGGAGCCAGGCCGACTGTTCGTCGGCCAAGCGGTCGAACTCGTCCGCTGGGAGCACCAGAAGCTGGGTGTCACGGACGGCGCGGATGCTGGCCAGGCGCGGCTGCCGGGTGATCATGCCGATCTCGCCAAAGACGTGGCCGCGCGAGATGGCGTCGCCTGGCTCCTCGTCGACATAGGACTGCAGCCTCCCGTAGACGACGACGAAGAGGGAGTCGGAGGGGTCGCCGGCGCGCACGCACCAGTCCCCGGCACTCAGGAAGTCGGTCCGACACCGCGACAGAAGGCGGTCGAGCTCATCCTCGACGAGAGTGGCGAACAGCGGGATACCGCGCAACAGCTGGCGAAGCTCCTGCCCCACCTCCGCCGACTGCCCCAATGGCGGATCTTTCGTCGCGCCGACCGGTTGGGCCGAGCCGGCAACCCGTCGGCCACGTAACTCCGCTTCGCCCGTCACCATCTCCGGAGAGGCCGTCCTGCCGCCAACGGCCGTCCCGCCACCACCCGCCACCACTGTGGGCAGCAAGTCCGCCGGCGCGGCCCGCGGACTTCTCCGACGACGAATGCCCATGGTCGACAACCCTCCGCTCTGGGGCCGCCGTTCGCACCCCGCCCGTTGAAATGTATAGCGTCAAGAGGTTACACATCCACAAGCGTTTTACTCTGCCGTTGCACGATGTTCTCGCAGAGTGCCTGGGTCACCACGGGAGATGACCGGGGGTGCCCGGTATGACAGGCAGTCGCAGAAGTCTCAGGTTCAGCTCGGGAGAGCTGCGGGTCCGATCAGATGGGGGCACGCTCGAGCGGTTGCTCGTCCGTCGGTGCTGGCGTCGGCACCGAGACGTCCACCTCGATGCCCAGTTTGGGCACCACCCGGTCGAGCCATGACGGCATCCACCAGTTGGCGTCTCCGACGAGCTCCATGATCGACGGCACCAGCACCATGCGTACCAGGGTGGCGTCGATCAGGATGGCCGCGGCCAGACCCAGTCCGAACACCTTGAGCACGTGCAGGGGATCGCCGATGACGAAGGAACCGAACACACAGATCATGATGGCGGCGGCGGCCGTGATCACCCGGGCCGTCTTGGCCAATCCGTCAGCCACCGCCGAGGAATTGTCATGGGTGATCCGCCACTCTTCCCGCATCCTCGACAAGAGGAAGACCTCATAGTCCATGGACAGGCCGAACAGGATGGTGAACATCATGAGGGGGATCCACGGGTCGATGGGGCTGGTGGCACCGATACCGATGAGGCCGCCCAGCCATCCCCACTGGAAGACGGCCACGATCACCCCGTAGGCGGCTCCGACCGAGAGCAAGTTGACGATCACCGCCTTCAGGGGGATGGCCAGCGATCGGAACACGGCCATCAACAGGAGAAAGGAGAGCAACAGCACAGCCCCGATCACCAGTGGGAGGCGCGCCGACAGATAGGAGGATGCATCCACCGAGCCGGCCGTCTCGCCGCCGACATACGCCTGTACGCCGGTCCCGGATGTGGCGGCGGGGAGCACCTGATTGCGGAGTTTGTGGACCAGGGCCTCGGTCTGGGCGGCTTGAGGTGACGTGGTCGGGATGGCGAAGATCATTGCCGCCCCGCCGCTGAATTGAGCCGGGCTCACGAAGGCCACCCCGGCGGTGCTCTTGAGGGCGGTGTCAAGGCGCCCGACCGCCGCCTGCTGGCCGGGGGGAACCTTGGCGGCGATGATCAGAGGCCCGTTGAATCCGGGTCCGAATCCGGTGGCCAGCGCGTCGAAGGCCTGTCGGGTGGTGACGCTGGGCGGATCGTTCCCGGCGTCGGTGAAGGCAAGTCTCATCGAGAAGAGGGGGAGGGCGAGGCAGACCAACACGAGCAAGGCGGCGACGCCGGCGACCAGGGGGTGACGCTGCACCGTGCGACTCCAGCGGTACCAGAACCCGCGAGCCGAGGGGACGGCCGCGCTCTGGAGCAGACCGGGGACGTGGAGCTTGTCGATGGCCCGACCGGCAAATCCCATCATGGCCGGGAGCAGGGTGATCGCCGCCGTCATCACCAGGATCACCGCGGCGATGGCGCCGATGGCCAGCCCCCGCATGAAGGGCAGCTGCAGGAGGAAGAGCCCGAGCAGGGAGAGGATGACCGTGATGCCGGCGAACAGCACCGACCGACCTGACGTGGCCAGGGACACGGCGATGGCCTCTCGGGGTTCCCTCATCTCGGCCAATCCCTGCCGGTAGCGGGTGACCACGAACAGGGCGTAGTCGATACCCACCCCGAGCCCGATCATGGCCATGATCTCGGGCGCGAACACGGGGGTGGTCACCACGTGGGACAAGAGATCGAGCACGGCAAATCCGATGGCGATACCGAACAAAGCGGTGATGATGGGAAGGCCCATGGCCACCACGGATCCGAAGGCCAGCAACATGATGATGATGGCGGCGAGAATGCCGATTCCCTCACTCGAGCCCGGCTTGGCGCCGGCCACCAGCCCGATGGCTTCGCCGCCGATGGCCACCTGATAGCCCGGTGCCTGGAACGACTCGGCCGTGCTGACCACCTTCTTGATGGCGGTCGTGGGCAGGTTCCCGGCCTCCTCGTCGAACTGAACTCGCACGTAGGCAATGTGACCGTCCCGCGAAATCTGGGCGGCGCCGGCCGGCGTGAGCGGGCTGACCACCGCGGACACGTGGGGCAGGGTGCGGAGGGCATCGACCAGTCTCGTCGTCCGGGCCCGATTGGCCGGGTCGGCAAATGGTGTACCGGTGGTCACCACCACCTGAGCTGGGCTTCCCGCTTGGTTCGGGAAGTTGGCGTTCAGGATCTGCTGGACCGGCTGCTTGCCACCGGTGAGGTTGTTGGAGAACGCGCTCCCGGCCATCTGGGCGAACACGTTGCTGGCCACCAGGGCGACCAGCCAGATGACCAGCACCCACCACCGGTGGTCATGGCACCAACCGGCGATCCGGGCCAGTGTGCTCTGTTGGGCCGGCCTCGACTTGGGTCGGCTAGCCCCCGGGCGGTGGTCGAGCGTCGCGGACGTGGCGGTCATGTGATGCCTCCAGTGGGGGAAGATCGAGTCAGTCGAACTGTCAACGGTCCGGCTCCGATGCCACCATTGTGCCCGCCCTGCGCCGCACCATCGAGCGATCCATGGTCAGAGCGACTCGTAGAGGGCAGCGATGAGGGCTCGATTCCTGGTGCTCTGCCAACGGGGGATGACATCATTCATCACGTAGCCGAAGGCGATGCCGGCCTCAGGGTCGGCGAAGCCGACGGCGCCACCGGTTCCGAAGTGCCCGAAGCTGTTGGGGTTGGGCCCGAACGGTCTTCGCGACGTGGTCGGGGCGAATCCGAGCCCGAAGGTCACGTCTTCACCCAGGATGGGGCAGAACCCGGTCGATTGAGGCGTCGTGGCTTCACCCAGGAGATCCGTCGACAGCAGACCGGGTGGGGCCGTCAGCGCGGCATAGAGGAGTGCGATCCCGCGAGCCGTCCCGTGGCCGTTGGTGGCGGGAACCATCGCGCTCCTCCAGCTCTCCGTGTTGACCACTCCGACCGACGAGTACCCGGCGGGATTGAAGTAGCTGAGCATGGTCATGAGCTCATCACCGGCCAGTTCACCAAAGTCGACGGCTATCTCGCTCGAGCCCTTCCACACGATATCGGCGCATCTCGAATGGAGGTGCCGGGGAACGCCGAACCAGACGTCGGCTCCGAGCGGCCCGGCCAGCGACCGGAGCTGCCGGCCACAGGACTCCCCACCGAGGCGGCGCACGATCTCGCCGATCAAGTGGCCGTAGGTGTTCGTGTGGTAGGTGTGACGGGTACCCGGCTCCCACCAGGGGGCCGAGGCGGCCAGGGCTGCGGTCATCCGGTCCCACCGCCACAGGTCGGTGTTGGTCAGGGGCTGGCGGATGGCCGGGACCCCGGCCCGGTGGCACAGGGCCTGGCGCAGGGTGACCGCGTCCTTTCCACCCTCGCCGAACTCGGGCCACACCGAGACGACCGGATCATCCAGCCCGATGAGCCCCCGGTCGACAAGGCGCAGCGCGAGCAGGGCGACAAAAGCTTTGCCGACGGAGTAGAAATCCACCAGCGTGTCCGGGCTCCACGGAGTGGTTCGTCGGGAATCGGTCCACCCGCCAATCAGGTCGACCGCGGTGTGCCCATCGACGAGGACACATACTCCCGCTCCCACCTCCCCGCGTTCGGAGAAGTTGCGCACGAACTCGTCGCCGACGCCCCGAAAGCGAACGTCGCAACTCCCGCTGATCGGTGCGTCCACGCACGGAGTCTCTCACCCACGACCGCTGGGCCCGAAGCAGAGGTTGGCATCGTCACGCATCATCAACCCGCCCCATCAGTGGGTCAGGAGCCGGCGATAGCCGTGACGATCAGGGCGGCCGCCCCCAGACGCAGTTGTCCGTCCTGCACCCGCTCCAACAGGGCGGCACGGACAGCAGACCGGAGCTCCTCATGGAACTCCGGGTCGTCGTTCGCTTCGAATGCCTCCCGTACCGCGCCCACCCGGCAGGCGGCCTCGACCACCATCTCCATCCGGTCGGCGCCGACCACCACCTGGTCGGCGTGGGGAGCCACCTCGATCGACTCGAATCCGGCCTCGAGCAGCACCTGTTCAACCCGATCGGCATCGGCCAACGAGAAGGGACCCGGTTCACCCGGGCCGGGCATGGGCGGCAACGCCCCTGTCACCGCCACCACGGCCAGACCCGGCACCAGCATCCACTCGTTGACAAACACATCCTGCCAGCAGGCGAATGCCATTCGCCCTCCGTCGCCCAGGGCGCCACGCAGGTTGCCGAAGGCCGTCGCCGGGTCGGAGAAGAACATCACGCCGAACTGGGAGAAGACGGCGTCGAAGGTTCCCGTGCCGAGGTCGTCGGACTGCGCATCACCGACGACGAACTCGACGTTGTCCACACCCTTGTCGACCGCCCTGGTCCGCGCCACCGTCAGCATCGACGGGGCGATGTCCATTCCGACCGCGGCTCCCCCAGGGGCCACCCGGCGCGCCAATTCGATCGTCGTGGACCCCGTCCCACACCCCACATCGAGGACCCTCACGCCGGATTCGAGGGCCAGGTGGCCCATGGCCCGGGCTCCGAAGGACCCGGTCACGAGCGTCGTGTAATTTTCGGCCTCGATCCACGACGAGGAGCGTCGTTCCCAGTACTCCGCCTGGGCCACGTTCCCATCGGACGGATCACCCATGCACCCGACGCTACTCGCAACTCCGCATGCGAGGATCATGGGGCGGCGCGGCAGCGCGATCACCGGGTTCGTCATGACCGCCCGAGCGATCACCGCGGACGTCGCATGTTCGGCGATCGGTGCGTCTGCCGAACTGCTCGGAGCGACCCGCCACCCGCCACGTAGCCGCGACCCATCCGCGAGACGGGTCCTGTCGAGCAGTAGCTTGCCACTACCCCTTGCGCGGGCAAGGCAATGCGATGCGGCGTGGCCGCGGACGACTCGTCGACCGGACAGTCGACTACCGCATCGCAGTGGAACAACAGATACGAGCGGAGATGGACTTGACGAATCGCAGTGGTGGTTTCCCGAGACTGTCGCGACGCGGGCTGGGGGTGATGGCGGCGATGCTCCTGACCCTCGGGCCTGTAGGCCTGGTGGCGGCCACCTCCGCGGGCATGGCGTCGGCCAGTGTCAGCGGAACGGTTGTGTACAGCGCCCATGAGAGCATCCCGGCTCCACCGGCATCGAATTTTGCCGGTTCGGCGGGGGGCGACGGGTGGGGCCTGGCCTTCACCACGACTGCCGTCTTCAACGTCTTTCACCATGACTCCGTTCTGCAGGTGGCCTGCCATCTTCAAAAGAACGCCACCCCGTGCTGGGCTCCGAAGACGATCACCGATGGCAGCGGGAACAACTTCTCGTCTGCCGGTCAGCCCGGACTCTGGATGGACCAGGCCAACGGCCACTTGTACGTCTTCGCCACCCGGGTGAGTGACCAGACAGCCGGGGTCGTCTGCATCGACACCACACAGCCGGGTTCGGTTCTGGATCCGTTTTGCGGGTTCACGGCGCTTTCGGCCGTGGGAGCTGCTCCGATCACGTTCGGCTTCAGTAATGTGAGCGACCCGATCGTCGTGGGCACCAGTTGGTACGCGTTCAACGCGGCTCCGGGAACCCAGGCCGGTACGCGGAACACCATGCTGTGCTTCAGCTTGACGACGTTCACTGCGTGTCCGTCCCAGCCCTTCGCCGTCGACCTCGGCGGGAGTGTCACCGTCACCGATAGCGCACCCCCGCCGCCGATGGCCGCCTTCGGGAACCAAATCGTGATGCCTGCTTCGCTCGGGTCCAGTCAGATCCTGGCCTGTTTCGACGGATCGACCCACGGCACGTGTTCGGGGGCATGGCCGGTCGACATCTCCAGCCTTTCCTACGGTTTCAGTGCCGGGGCTCCATTTCCGATCCTCAACGGCGACGGAACCGCCACCGGCTTCTGTCTCGCCTTTGCCTCAGACCCGTGCTGGTCGCTGGCCGGGTCGCCCGTCTCGTCCCCACCGGGCATCACTGCGGCAGTGCCTCCGAACACCGTCTGGAACGGCACCGCGGTCACGATCGGGACCCGGATGTATCTCCCCGACTTCATTGCCAATGCCGTCGACTGCTACGACTACACGGCCGGTGCCTCCTGTGCCGGATTCCCGAAGGTCTTCGACAATCTCGGCTTCTTGTACACCGTGACTGTCGACCCGCAACGACCGACCTGCATCTGGGTCAACTCCGACCATGGAACAGACCAGATCCAAGACTTCGATGCCTACACCGGCGGTTCGTGCGGCGAAGGACCGGTGCGCGTGCTGGCGGCCAGCATCGTGGCCCCGCACAGCCAGTGCATCCCATCGAACTACACGTCGTTGCAGGTCACCGCGCCGGCCCGGCACACCTATTCCTCGGGATCGGTCCATTTCGAGGACTTCGACGGCAATCCCATTCCCAGCATCCCCGACCAGAACCTGGATGCCACCGGGAAGGTCGATCTGTCGCCCCTCAAGCTGGCCACCACCAGCGCCCTGCCCCAGTTCCTGATCACGCTCAACGGAGCGGGCTCGCCTCCCGAGGTCTCCGTCACGCTGACCTGGGTGGGCAAATACTCCCCGGCCTGTACGTCCGGGGGCCAGACCGTGACCGGACAGAGCTACCGTCTGGGAGCGTCGGACGGCGGCGTCTTCGACTTCGGCCAGGCCACCTTCTACGGTTCCATGACCGGCAAGCACCTGAACGGACCGGAGGTCGGGATCGCCTCGACCCCGGACAACGCCGGATACTGGCTCGTCGCCTCCGATGGCGGCGTCTTCGCCTTCGGTGATGCCCAGTTCCACGGATCGCTGGGGGCCAGGGGGCACCTCACCGCACCCATCGTCGGCATCGCCCGCACTCCCGACGGGAGGGGCTATTGGCTGGTGGCGGCCAACGGTGGCGTCTTTGCCTACGGGGACGCCGCCAACCGGGGCTCCCTCGGCGCTGGCCGGGCCACCGCACCGATCGTCGGGATCGCGGCCACGCCCTCCGGTCACGGGTATTGGCTCACCGGCTCGGATGGCAACGTCTACGGCTTCGGTGATGCGAAGGCCTTCGGTTCGATGCATGGCAAGAAGCTCAACGCACCGGTGGTGGGGATGGCCGCCTCCGTCGACGGCAAGGGATACTGGCTGGTGGGATCGGACGGTGGCGTCTTCGCCTTCGGCGATGCGCCCTTCCTCGGATCGATGACCGGCAGGCACCTGAGCAAGCCGGCGGTCGGCATCCAACGGTCTCCGTCCGGGGCCGGCTACTGGCTCGACGCCGCCGACGGTGGCGTCTTCGCCTTCGGCGATAGTGAATTCCTCGGTTCCATGGCCGGATCGCGTCTCAACGCGCCGGTTGATTCGATCTCTTCGTAGCGGTGCCGACGGACGGAATTGTGAGTGGGCCGAGAACACGGTCCGGCCTCCTGACGATGTGGCATTCGCCCGGGGTCGCTCAGAAGATGTAGGGCACGAGCATCTTGGTCGAGTGTTTGTAGGCCGGGTAGCTGTCGGGGAACTGCTCGGTCAGGTACCGCTCCTCGACGGTGGCGCTGTAGACGAAGTAGACCCCGGCTAGCGCCACGGCAACCAACCAGAACCAGCTCAGCGCCATGGCGGTGCCCACCCCGGCGACCAGGATGCCGGAGTAGATGGGGTGGCGGACCAGGCGGTAGGGGCCGCTGGTCACCAGCTCGGGTTCGTCCTTTTGCGACATCGGTGTGCCCCAGTTGCGTCCGATATGGGCACGGGCCCAGATGGCGAACCCCAATCCGAGCGCGAAGAGAAAGAGCCCGAAGCCGGCACGCACCGGATCCGAGTTGAGATTGTGACCTCGGAGGGCTCCCAGGCGGAGCAAGAGAATGACCAGGACGACGATCACCGCCCGGATACGCAGCTCGCGGGACCAAGGGACCCGGCCCCTCTTCATGGAGAAGGCTGCCGCCAGCCAGAACGCCCAGAAAGCCGCCCATCCGATGGCGAAGACGAGCTCGATGGCGTGCATGCGAGTGAGCCTTCCACCGATACCTGGCCATTTGTGGACGCGCCAGCTCGTCCTTGCCCGTCGAAAGCTGCCTGAGCAACCGCAAACTGGAGGAGGCATTCTTGAGGGGATTCCGAATGGCGAGAGGATCCCCAACCTTCAAAGGAGCCCCTTTTGACCGACATTGCTGATGCCTACGTCGAGGTCAGGGAACGGCTGATCGGGGTGGTCACCGACCCGTCCACGGATGTAAAGACGCCCGTTCCCGCGTGCCCGACGTGGAGCGTCCGGGATGTCGTGGCTCACCATGTTGGCGTCGTGGCCGACGTCGGTGGTGGGCAGTTGGGTGACCAGGCCATGAACCTCCTCGACCAGTGGAAGGACGCCGACGTCCAGCAGGCCCGGGACAGCATGACCGCTCGCCAGGTGGCCGAACGGCGTGACCGCTCGGTCGAAGAGCTGAGCGAGGAGTGGCGGGAAGCGACCGAAGCGGTGGCGCCGTGGCTGCGCGGTGAACTCGCCATTCCCCCGTCGCTGCCAGCATTTGTCGGATTCGTCCTTGTCAATGACGCGGTGGTGCACGAGACCGATATCCGGGCCGCACTCTCGCTCGGCCGGGCTCCGACCAGCCCGGCATTGGCACTCGCCCTGACCGGCTATTCGTTCAGCCTCGAACACCGGATTCGTCAAGTCGGCCTTCCTCCGCTCGTGCTGGCCTACGACGACAAACTGCGCCAACTCGGAGACGGCGAGGTGGGGGCGACACTCAGGGCGGATCGGCATGAACTCGTGCGGGTGATGGCCGGGAGGCGGACCGTCGACCAGATCCTCGAGCTCGAGTGGGAGGGCGACCCGACTCCCTATCTCAGTATTCTGTCGGAGTACGGCCCGGTCACGACGGTCACTTCGGATTGACGCGTCGCTCGACGGGACAGAATCTGATCTGATGACCAACAGGCGAAAGGACAACGACTGATGCCCGACGACCAAGGAAGCGACGCCGGCCCGCGGGGTGGGGGTGCCGGCGGCGAGCAAGCGACAGGATCCATCGACGACCGTCACCTGATGTTGGTCGGCGCCGGGCCGGGCCTGGGAATGGCGGTGGCCCGCCGGTTCGCCGAGGGCGGCTACCGGGTGACCCTGGTCGCTCGGAGCACCGACAATCTCGGTGCTCTGGCGGCCACCTTGGCTGACACCGGCGCCCAGATCGACACGCTCTCGGCGGACGCCAGCGACCCCGACGGCCTGGGGGCCCGAATTGGGGCGCTCTACCGCAACGATGGCGCCCCCGGGCTCATCGTCTACAACGCGGTCATGGGGGCTCCGGATCAATTGCCGAGCTCGAGCGTGGCCCACCTCCAGACGGCCTATGCGGTCGACGTGATCGGCGCCATCGTCATCGCCCAGGTCGTCAGTCCGGCCATGCGGGCCGCCGGTTCCGGCACCATCATCGTCACCGGGGGCGGGTTCGCCGACTATCCCATCCCGGCGCTGGCCACGATCTCGCTCGGCAAGGCGGCCCTGCGGTCGGCGGCGACGATGCTCGGATCCGACTTGGAGGCGGATGGCATCCGGGTAGCCACGCTCACCATCGCCGGACAGATCGTTGCCGGCACCGCCTTTGACCCTGTCCGTATCGCCGAGCGCTACTGGGAGGTCGTCCATTCGGACGATCCCTGGCAGGCGGAGTTCCGCTTCACCGGCGAGTAGCCAGGGACGAATTCCTGTCGTGCCTTCGCAAATACCCCTCCGAGTCGTCTTGACGCCCCGCCCCACTCTTCGGATTTGTGTCACATCCGATCAACGGCCGGTGTCTCCATGCCGAGAGCAAATCGATCGAAGGAGACATCATGCCCAGCAGCACCCCCAGGATCCCCAAAGCGGAGTTGACCGGCTTGTACGGCGCACTGGTCACCCGGATGTCCCGCAAGATGTTCGGCGAGGTGCCCGATCCGGTCGGGGTGGCGTGGCACAACCGGAAGGTCCTGAACTTCACCTTCGGCGTCGGTCGCAAGGCCCAGAAGTGGGACCGGTGTGACGAGAACCTGAAGTCGTTCGCCCACATGGCGGTGGCCAGCCTGGTCGGCTGCAGTTTCTGCCTGGACTTCGGCTACTTCCACGCCCACAACGAGGGACTCGACGTGGACAAGGCGCGTGAGGTGCCCCGTTGGCGTGAGTCGGATGTGTTCACGCCGCTGGAGCGCGACGTCATGGAGTACGCCGAGGCCATGACCGTCACCCCACCGACCGTCACCGACGAACTGTCGGCCCGGCTGCTGCAGGCCCTCGGCCCCGCCGCTCTGGTGGAGCTGACCATGTTCATCGCGCTGGCCAACCTCATGTCCCGCGCCAACGTGGCCATGGGCGTCGAGTCCCAGGAGTTCTCGGCCGCCTGTGACCTCGAGCCGCTGGCCCTCGCCTCCTCGGTATGACCGACGACCCGTTCGTCGTCCATCGCGGTCTGCTCTTCACCGTCGGCTACGAGATGCTCGGCTCTGCGGTCGACGCCGAGGACGTGGTGCAGGAGACGTGGCTGCGGTGGGCCGCCGTGGATCAGGTCGAGGTGCGTGACCCCCGGGCCTATCTCGTCCGGATCGTGACCCGCCAGGCGCTCAACCGGCTCCGGACGGTGTCCCGTCGCCGGGAGGAGTATGTGGGGGAATGGCTGCCCGAGCCACTGCTCACCAGTCCCGACGTGGCCGAGGACGCCGAGCTGGCGGAGAACGTCTCGATCGCCATGCTCACGGTACTGGAGACCCTCGGTCCGGCCGAGCGCGCCGTGTTCGTGCTCCACGAGGTGTTCGAGACCCCGTACACCGAGATCGCCGAGGTCGTGGGGAAGTCCCCGGCCGCCGTCCGCCAGATCGCCCACCGCGCCCGCCAGCATGTCGCGGCGCGGCGGCCACGGATGCAGGTGGACCGCGCCCAGCAGGAGGCGACCGTCGAGAAGTTCATGGCCGCCATCTCCCGTGGCGACCTGCAAGGCCTGCTGGAGGTCCTGGCCCCCGACGTGGTCTTGATCGCCGACGGCGGTGGCCTGGTCACCGCGGCCCGAAGGCCGATCACCGGGATCGAGCGGGTGGCGACCTTCCTCGCCCGCCTGGTGGAGCTTCCGGGCCTTGTGGCCACCCATGCCTGGCTCAACGGGATGCCCGGTGCCCGGTTCGACGTCGAGGGCGAGGTCACCGCGGTCAGTCTGGGGGTCGAGGACGGGCGGATCACCCGGATCTATGCCATCCGTAACCCACAGAAGCTGGGATCGCTGGCGAAGGTCGCCGAACTGCAGCGGTAACCGAGGACGGTGGAGGCGGAGCCAGACGTCGGTGGGCGAACCGCTCCCAGCCCGTCAGGCTCATCCTTTGGGATTACCCGGGCCGGTTCTGGGGTACAAGCCTCCGAGTAGCTACTTCGGGAGGCACAGTGAGCCGAGTATGGCGACGGAATCGGAACGCGCTCTGGGGAAGCGTGCTGGTCGGCGCGCTGGTCATCGGCTTCGCCGGTCCTGCCCGGGCCACGACACCGGCACCGCCGCCCGGTGCCCCGGCGGTCGAGTCGGCCCCGTCCAGTCTGACGGGTCTCAGCCCTGAGCTGCCGGAGGGCGTGATCACGGCCAGTGCCGCACCGGGGAGTACCTGGACGCCGGAGGGCGCGGTGTACGGCACCGCCTCCGTCAACGACATCGCCATCCCCGGCGCCGGCGGGACACCGATCCGGGTCAACGAGATCTACCCGACCTCGGCCTCCGGCGCACCCGCGCCGGGCAAGTTCCCGGTGCTGATGACCATGACCCCCTACGGGAAGGGCCAGGGTGGCTCGTCCGCTCCCGGCTCGGCATCAGCCCCCGGGGGCACGTCGCCCACGGGTGGAGCCGACAACTATCTGGTGCAACGCGGCTACATCGAGGTGGTGATGGACGTCCGCGGCACCGGTGACTCCAACGGGCAGTGGGGACTGTTCGACCCGGTCCAACAACAGGACGCCGTCAAGGTTCTCGACTGGGCTGCCCACCTCCCCAACTCGACCGGGTCGGTGGGCACCTACGGCCCGTCGTATCTGGGCATCGACCAGCTGCTGTTGGCCGGTGCGGTAGGCAAGGGATCGCCGCTCAAGGCCATCTTCCCGCTGGTCTCGGCCAACGACATCTACCGCGACACATCGTTCATGGGCGGACTGCTCGACTTCGAGTTCTCCGAGACCTACCTGGGCCTCACCGGCGGCCTCAACACGGTCACCCCGGCCGAGGACACGGCCAGCGATCCCCAGCTGCTCACCGACCTGGTCGGCATCGAGCGCGACCATGCCAACGGGCTGGCCAGCTACCACGCCGCCACCACGCTCAACATCCTGGGCGGCGGTGACGAGGCCTACGACGGCACCTACTGGCAACAGCGCAATCCGTCCACCATCCTGGGCAAGATCGTGGCCAACGGTATCCCCGCCTACCTGCTGGGAGGCGAGTTCGACATCTTCCAGAACGGCGAGCCGCTCAACTACGCAGCCCTTCAGAACGCCTACGACCACCGTCCGACCACGGCCCCGATGCTGCCCGCTCAGCCCGTGACCGGGCGCTACCAGCTGATCGACGGGCCCTGGGAACACATCAACGGGTCCAGCGTGGACGTCGACCCGCTCGAGCTCGAGTGGTTCGACACCTGGCTGAAGGGCGAGCACACCGGAATGGGCACCACACCCACCCCGGTCCACTACTACGACCTCGGCACCGGCAACTTCGACGAGACCACGGCGTACCCGTTCACCGGATCCGATCCGACCACGCTGTACTTCGGCACCGGGGGCACGCTGGGCGCCGCCAAACCAACCGCCGGCACGGCCGGCCACGACCCCGTCGACTGGAGCCCTGTCGGCAACGTGTGCGGCCGACCCATCGACCAGTGGTCGATGGGTGGTATCTCCATCGCCTCGAGCGAGGCCGGCATCCTCGCTCCCTGTACTGACGCAGACAACACCGCCCAGCTGGGCCCGTGGCAGACCAGCTACACCACGGCCCCGCTGGCCCAGGCGGCCACCGTCGCCGGACCCATCACCGCCACCGTCTACGGCAGCGCCAACACGGCCGAAACCGAGTGGGTGGCCGAGGTCGAGGAGGTCACGCCCGACGGGACCTCGTACCCGCTCACCGAAGGGGCGCTGCTCGGATCACAGCGGGCCACTGACCCCTCCCGGTCATGGACGTCCCACGGGGTCACCGTGCTGCCCTACCATCCCTACACCCAGGCCTCGGCCCAGCCGGTCGTACCCGGCGCGATCGAGAAGTACCAGATCCAGGTGTTCCCGACGCTGGTCACGCTGGCCGCCGGTGACCGCCTCCGGGTGACCATCTCGACCACCGACACCCCGCATCTGGTGCCCCTCCCGTCACAACTGGCGCAGCTGGTCGGCGGCCGGTACAACATCCAGCGGACCCCGGCTTCGCCATCCTCGCTCACCGTCGAGCTCGACCCGGCCCTCCACTGAGCGGTCAGCGCGCTTCGCACGGGCCGGACGGATACGGCCGCGACGGGCGTGCCGCTAGCTCGCCCGGTAGTACGTCCCGTCGCATCGGAATCCATGGGTGGGACCGGTGACCGGCGGATCGTCGAGTCGCTGAAACTTCCCGTTGGCGATCTGGCCGAGCAGATAACAGGTGAGCGGCAACTTGTCGGCGGGGTTGCTCACCGGGGTGAGGTTCCCACTGTCGAAGGCCGTGATCTTCCGCAGGGCCTGCAGGAGTGAGCCGCGGGTCGGGTCCGTACCGGCCTTGCGCAGGGCGTCGACGAACAGCTCGGCGCACAGCCACCCGGCCAGGGTGAAGAAGTCGGGGGCGAACCCGGGTGAGACCTTCTGGACCCAGGTCCTGAAGGTGGTGATGGCCGGAATCTGAGCCGCGTCCTCGCCCAGGTAGAGCGATGTCGCCTGCTCCAGATAGGCCCCGTCGACCGCGTCGGGTCCTCCGGCATTGCCGACGAGCTGCGGGCTGTAGGAGGCGGCGCCGAGCACCACCACGGGGTGGAAGTTCTGCTCGTCGAGATCCCGAAAGATGGCCGAGGCGTAGTTCTGTGGTTCTTGCTCGAGGAAGAGGATCTGCACCCCGGCGCTCTTCATGGCCACCACCTGAGCCGTGAAGTCCGTCGTCGACGGAGGCAGCGCCGGATCGTAGAGCACCGTGTAGCCCAGGTGCTGCATCGCCTTCTTCTCGTTGTCCCAGGCCAACTCGGTCGACGGCAGGTCGGCGATGATCGTGCCGGCGTGGGCGATCTTGGTCGGGTACTTCTGCTTGAAGTAGAGCAGCGGACCCGTCGGCCATCCGTTCGAAGCCGGAGTGGGGCTGAAGTTGTTCGGGAGCTTCTCCGTCGCCGGGTCGAGGGACGCCGTGATGTCGGGGAACCCCGGATTCGCCGCGATCAGCGGCTCGCTGAAACTGTCCTCGAGCGAGAGCCCGCCCACGCTGGCGAAGTCGGACTGGACAACGCTGTGGACGTCGTCCTTGTTGATCGCCCCCTGGAACCGGTCGTCCGCGCTCGACACCACGATCTTCCGACCGTGGACCCCGCCCTGCGAGTTCACGTAGGCGGCGTAGGCCTCGGTGCCGACCACCGCACCGGTGAAGAGGCCGGCCACCTGGGTCGACACGTTGCCGATCGTGACCGAGGTGGGCGTCACTCCGGTGCGGTCGTGGAATGCAGTCGCCGGGATCGGCGGCGCCGACGAACCACTGGCCGCGTCGTTCGTCGAGTTGGTCGACGAACATGCAGTGAGGAGCCCGACCGTGAGCACCAGACAGATGACCACCATGGAGTGCGGAGTCCGCCGCATCCGAGGGATCATATGACCATCCCGGTACCGGGTGCCGGGGTTCACGTCGCCCGTGCCGACCAGACGGCGACTCGCCTCGGTCATGGACGACGCCACGATCCGTCCTCACGGTGCGAGGGTGACTCGCACCGCCGGGCCCGCCGCCGGGCCCGTGGCCGGTGGGGTAGACCTGAGGGATGATGCGGGTCGGCATTTCCATCGGAACGTCCTTCTCGACCGACGAACCCGGCGGTCATCGGGAGGGGCCGCTCACGGTGCTCAGCCAGGCGCGGGCCGCCGAGCGGGCCGGCCTCGATACGTTGACCCTGGGTGACCACCACGCCACCGGTCCGGTCGGGTACGTGCAGAACGTGCCCATGCTCGGCCGCCTCCTGGCCGAATGGACGGCCCGACCGGTCGGCTGCTTGTTTCTCGTCCCCTTGTGGCACCCGGTGCTGATGGCCGAACAGATCGGGACCCTGGCCGCCATGTCGTCGCAACCATTCATCGTCCAAGCCGGGCTCGGTGGCGGCGCCGGCCAGTTCCGGGCCATGGGCGCCGATCTGGCCCAGCGGGCCGCCCGGCTCGAGGAGGGCATCCTCGTCGTCCAGGCCCTGTTGCGGGGCGAGACGGTGGACAGCGACCTGTTCGCCATCGACCGGGCCCGGATCGCACCGCTGCCACCGGCGGGGACCGAATGGTGGATCGGCGGTGGGGTGCCGAAGGCCATCGACCGGGCCGCCCGGCTCGGTGACTGCTGGTACGGCAATGCCGACCTCACCCCTGACACCGCCGCCCGGGACATCGGGATCTACCGGGAGGCGTGCGTCCGCCACGGTCGCCGACCGGTCCGCATCCCGATCCGAAAGGATGCGTTCATCGCCGAGAGCCGGGCCGAGGCCGAACGGGTGGGCGACGCCCTCGTCGCCGGCGGCTACCGCGGGTTCGATCGGGAGGCCGCCGTCTACGGCGACCCTGCCGGTGTCGCCGAGCAGCTCTCGGTCTTCGGAGAGCTGGGGTTCACCGACATCATCATCCGGACCATGTCACCGCTGCCGCCCGAACTGGGTGAGGAAGCCGCCTCCCGGTCGGTCGAGCTGGCCGGTGAGGTGCGAACCCTGCTCGCCTGAGTCGGTTCCTCAGCGACCCTCCGCCCGGCGGGCGGCGACGACGTGGGGCAGGGCCAGGATCTCCTCGAGAGGATCGCCTGATTCCTGGCCGCTGGCCCGGCGGGCGAAGGTGGCCAGCGCCTCCTCGTGGGCGACGTAGGCCTCGGCCACATCGAGCTCGGCGTCGTCGACGGCCAAGGCCACCAGCTGACGGTATTTGGCCAGGAATTCCTCCGTCACCGGGAGAATGGATGCGGCCCGGTCCTCCCAGGTGACGTCGGCCAGGGCGTCGGCGAACAGCTTGGCGTTGGAGACGGAGGCCGCGGTATCGCCGCGGGCCAGCTCCCGCCGATCCAGTACCGGCTCAGCCAACCCTTTGGTCGACCGCTCGAGGAGCGTGAGCATCTCGAACTGATGGCGCCGGGTCGGCTCCTCTTCCCGTTCGGCCAGGAGGCCGAACAGAGTCTCTCCGAGCACCTCTCCCTGATAGGACTCGACCCACAGCTCGTCCGCTCCCACGACCAGACCGTACCCTGCCCGGTCAGACCCCGCTCACCGTCATTTTCCGGACTCGACGCCGGCGATCACGGCGTCGAAGAGACCGGGGAAGTGGGCATCGAGCTCACCTCGACGGAGGGTGGCCAGCTTGCGCTGACCCTCGTAGCGGGTGGTGACGATGCCGGCGTCCCGCAGGACGCCCAGGTGGTGGGTGGTCGTCGACTTGGCCATTCCGGTTCCGGCCCGCTCGCCCAGCTCCGCGCACGAAAGCTCCGAGGCGCCGTCCAGCGCCGCCACCATCCGCAGGCGGGAGGGGTCGGCCAGGGCGTGCATCACCGAGGCCAGGTCCAGCTCCTCCACCGGCACGTCGGGTCGATCACGCATCGCTTGTCTGCACTCTTCTTTCTGTCGCGGCCGGGAATACTTCCCCCGGGCCCTCTGTTCGATAGTTCTATAACCATCGAACTACGGCGCTGATTCCCCGTCGGCGAAAGGGTCACTCTGATGACACTCACCCAAGCACCACCATCGCCTCAGCCCGACAGCCGTCCCCTCGAGGCCGAAGCCGCAATCGAGACGATCGACGACCCCCGAGCTTATGACCCGCGTCGGTGGCGGGCATTGCCGGTGGTGCTGTCGGCCACCTTCATGTCGTTGTTCGACATCTTCGTCGTCAACGTGGCTGCGCCGAGCATCCAGCGGGACCTGCATGCCTCGTCGGCCACCCTGGAGCTGGTCGTCGCCGGCTACTCCTTCAGCTACGCCGCCGGCCTGGTCACCGGGGCCCGCCTGGGAGACCTGGTCGGTCGCCGGCGCATGTTCATGATCGGCCTCGGAATCTTCGCCGCCGCCTCACTGCTCTCGGGCATCGCCCCGACCAGCACCGTCCTCGTGGTCGGGCGACTGGCCCAGGGCTTCGGGGCTGCGGCCATGATCCCGCAGGTGCTGTCCCTCCTGACCACCAACTTCCGCCCCGACGAACGACCCCGGGTCTTCTCCCTCTTCGGGGTGACCGTCGGGTTGGGAACGGTGGCCGGTCAGATCCTGGGGGGCGTGCTCTTGGACCTCAACCTCTTCGGCTGGGGATGGCGATCCATCTTCCTGGTCAACGTGCCCATCGGTATTGCCGCCATCGTTCTCGCCCGCCGGCTCCTGCCCGAGTCACGACCCGATGTGGCCGACCGCCTCGACCCCCTCGGCGTCGTCCTGCTCACCACCGGTGTCGGGGCCATCACCGCTCCGCTCGTCCTCGGCCAGGCTGACGGCTGGCCCCTGTGGACATGGATCTCGTTCGCCGCCGGAGCGGCCCTGGTCGGATCGTTCCTGTGGTGGGAGAACCGCCTGGGTGACCGCGGGGGCCGGCCGCTCCTTCCCCTCAGTCTCTTCGAGCACCGGGCGTTCAACGCCGGGCTCCTGGTCAACCTCGGCTTCTTCTCCTTCTTCGGCAGCGTCCTGCTCACCCTCACCCTCTTCCTGCAGGAAGGGCTCCGCTACTCCCCCATGCGGGCCGGACTCACCTTTGCCCCGCTGGGCGTCGCCTTCGCCCTCTCGTCGCTGCGCGGCCGCCGGCTCCACGAGCGATACGGCTCCACCATCATCTCGGTGGGCGCGGCCACCGCCCTGGCCGGTGTCATCGGGTTGACCATCGTCGTCAGTGTGTCCGGGCTGTCGGCCACATCGTTGGAGCTCTCTCCGGTCCTGGCCCTGATCGGCGTGGGCAATGGGCTGGTGATCCCGCTCATCGTCTCCGGCGTCCTCCAGAGCGTGCCCCCCTCGGCCACGGGTGCGGCCTCGGGGGTGCTGGCCACTACCCAGCAGTTCTCCATGACACTCGGCATCGCCGCCGTCGGGACGCTCTTCTTCGCCCGGGAGGCCAGCGCCGGGATCGTGTCGGCGCTGCAAGCGGCCCTGCTGGCCGACGTCGGCCTGGTGATGTTCGCCCTGGCCATGACGATGCGGCTGCCGCGCCGCCCGGTGGCTCAGGCAGTGGACGCTCCCCGCTTGGGTGGGGAGGAGTGTCAAGGCGGGCGTCTGATGGCCGAGGAGCTCGTCTGAACCCCACCGGCCGGGCGGTTGGGACATGCTCTTCCGATGGCCACTGTCGTCGACAGCTCGTCCGTCGGGATCGACTGGGCCCGGGTCAAGGCTGACCTGGCCGCCGATGATTTCGACAACGGCCGTTCCGCCGACGCCCTCCGACGCTCGTTCGAGAACTCGCCCCACGTGGTGTTCGCCCGCGACGGACAGGACGTGGTGGGCATGGCCCGTCTTCTGTCCGACGGTGTCGGCAACGCCTACCTCCTCGACGTGTGGACAGCCTCGTCCCATCGGCGACGGGGTATCGCCTCCACCATGGTGCGCACGCTGGCCGAACGGGTACCCGGTCAGCACATCGGTCTTCAGACAGACGACGCCCAGCGCTTCTATGGTGCACTCGGATTCCGGCCCCAACCCGAGTTCATGTCCCTGGTGGTCGGTCGATGGCTGGACAACGAGGCCAACCGGTCGGCGCCCTGAGAACCGGCCGAGGGCCTACTCGTCGAGGTCGACCGGTGACTTGTTCAACGGCTTGGTCATATCCGCCGGCGCCACACTGAAACCGAAGACCGATCGGTAGGCCGGACTGCACTCGCGGTGCACGACCCGGCCGGGTGCTTCGATCTTCGCCCCCGGCCCGCACTCGAGAATCGACCCGTCCTCGAGCTCGACCCGGTGCGAACCCTCGAGGATGAAATTGACCGAGTCGAAATCGTGCCAGTGGAGGTCGTTGTCCACCGCGGCGATGTCCACGGTGACGGCGTGCCAGCCTCGCTCGGCGATTTCGACCAACGCCTCGGCCTCGGTCGAGAAATGGTCCTCGATCAATGTGAATCCCACTGGTTCACCTCTCAACGCCCCTCACCGGAACCTACTCAACGCCCCACACCCGTTCAAGTGGTCCGTTCGGTAGTCTCGGCTGACCCCTCGATCCCCACACCGGTGGGCGGACTTCCGGGAAGACCGGTATCCCCCGATGAAGGAGGTCCCGATGTCGACCATTGACGAGCTGGCTGACGTTGAACAGTTGAAGAAGCTGAAGGCACGCTATTTCCGGACCATGGACACGAAGGACTGGCCGGCGATGCGAACCGTCTTCACCGATGACGTCGTGGTGGACACCACCCAGTCCGGAGGAGACGTGATCACCGGGGCGGATGCCTTCATGGCCTTTCTGGAGTCGACCCTGCGGGGTGCGACCACCGTCCATCATGGCCACATGCCGGAGATCGAGATCACCTCGCCGATCACGGCGCGAGGCGTGTGGGCCCTCCAGGACACGATCCTGTGGCCCGACGGCAGTCGGATGGTGGGGTTCGGGCACTATCACGAGACCTACGAGAAGGCCGCAGGCGAGTGGCGGATCAAGAGCTCGACGTTGACCAGGCTCCACATGGAATTCTCCGAGGGCGGAGCATGAGTGACGAGGGCGGAGTCGCCGTCATCAGTGGAGGTGCTTCGGGATTCGGATTGGCGCTGGGGGCAACGTGTGCCGCCCGGGGGATGCCGGTCGTCCTGCTCGATCGAGACGGGGAACGGGCCGCCGACGAGGCCGCCGGGCTGTCGAGCAAGCACGGGGTCCCGGCCGCGGGCCTCGAGGTCGACGTGTCCGACATCGGCAGCCTCGAGGGGGCGGCCGACCACGTGTCGCAGCGGTTCGGCGGCGCTGATCTGGTGGTGTCGAACGTGGGGGTCCAGCTCTTCGGTGCCGTGGAGCGCTTCACCGACGACGAATGGCGCTGGCTGCTCGACGTCAACGTGATCGGCTCGGCCCGTATGGCCAGGACGTTCGTGCCACTCCTACGTCGCTCGTCGCACGGTCGGCTGGCCTTCACGACCTCATCGTCCGTCCTCGATCCGGCCAGCCGGCTCGGCGCCTACCAGGCCAGCAAGTTCGCCGTCTGGGGCTTGGCCGAAACCCTGCGCCTCGAGCTGAGATCCGACGGGATCAGCGTGTCGGTCATCTTTCCCTCGGGCATGGCCTCCCGCCATCTGGAGACGAGCCAGGCGGCCCAGCCCGAACACGTTCGGCGTCCGATCGGTGAGAGCCAGGACTTCGCGTCCATGGCCGAGAGCAACCCTTCGATGGTCCAGGCGGTGGCCACGCCGGACGAGGCCGCGGCCGGCGTGCTCGAGGCGCTCCTGGCCGGCGAGCCCTACGTCATCACCCACGGCGATCTGGTCGACGCGGTGGCCAGCCGATCCGGCAACCTCCTCCGGGCCGCGGAGACAGCCCGTTGAGGATGACGGCATGAACCCCGACATCGACCGGCTGATGGAGCTGGCCGCGGGGTGGGACGGGCAAGCCCCCGAGTTCGAGGCGCCCCCCTCGATCGGCGGGGCGGCGGGCAATGCAGCCTCGCTCCTGGCCAAGCAGATCCTCGATGGTGAGCGCCGGATCAAATCGGTTCCGAGGCGGGACCGCACCGTCGCCCGGAGCGAGATACTCCAGGCCACGGTGAGCGGCTACCAGGTGGTGCGGTTCCTGTTCCGGCTCGGCGATCCGAGGGTGGACGGTGGCGGCACTCCGTCGGCCACCCAGGCCAACATGTCCCGGATCATGCAGCGGGGGCAGGCCTACCCCGACAAGGAGATGGCCCAGGTGATGCTCTGCCCCCGGGTCCGGGCCCACGCCATCGAGCACGCCCATGTCGCCGACCGGAGCGGCGTCCTGTGGCACGCCTTCGGTGAGGACGCCAGACACCTCAGGACCTTCGGCTACATGACAGGTATGCGGATCGGCCTGGCTGAGCAGATCGAGTTCGGGCCCTTCGCCCTGTTCGGCCCGGAGCCGGACGCGTAGTGCTCGTCCCCGACCGCTCGTTGTCCCCCCGATGCTCAGGTCGAGAAGTCGGGCGTGGCCGGGCGGACCGACTGGCTCCGGCCCTCGGGCTCCTCCCACTCCTCCTGGCGGCCGAGGGCGGTGAGGTCGAGGAAGTAGTACGAGCCGCCGCTCGACTCGAGGCCCCGGGCGTACTGGGAGTAGGTATGGAAGATCTTGCCGTCGACCCGCATGAAGCAACTCAGGCCGGGCATGTCATAGGGCTGGTCGGAGGTCTTCATGCTCTCCTGGCCCATGGCCGCGAACTCGTCCAGGGTCCGGAAGTTGTAGACGTCGAATCCCTTGGAGGCATCGATGGTGACCCCGAAGTCATAGTTGAAGTCCGACCCCTCGGACGAGTACCAGGGCACGTCCCAACCCATCCTGGCCTTCCAAGCTTCCAGCTTGCTCAGCGGCGCCCGTGACACCATGGCGTAGGTGGTGTCCCGGACGTGGAGATGGTGCAGGAGGGCCGGCGACAACTCATCGGTGCCGGCGGTGCAGCTGGGACAGCCCTCGTCCCACTCCGGATGGAACATGAAGTGGTAGACGATCAGCTGGGCCCGATCCTCGAACAGGTCGACGAGTCCCATCGGGCCGTCGGGTCCGACGAATCGGTAGTCCTTCTCGACTTCGACCATGGGGAGATTGCGGCGCTCGGTGTTGAGGGCATCGCGCCGGGATGTCAGGTCCTTCTCCTTGGCCAGGAACTCGGTCCGGGCCCGGACCCACTCGTCCCGGGTGGTGATCGTGGGCAGGCTCATGGTGCTCTCCTTGGGCTCGGGGGGACAGACCGACGATCCCCATCACCCCTCTGACTGGTCGGCTCGGCGAAACTCATCGCGCCGGCTGGCTGCGGCGCCATCAGAACGTCCATCGGGTGGCGCCCCCCGGCGGGCGGGTGGCCACGGCGTAGGCGTACTGGGGCACGAACTCGTAGACGTACCACGGCGGTGGGCCGGCGCTCGGGGCGCTGAAGTCATGGGTGAAGCCGCCGTCGGCGACGGTGGGCGCCCAGCCGCCCCCGGCGAACACCCCGGCCAGGCGGTGCAGCAGGGCGTCGTCGGTGACACGGCTGGCCCGGCCCTCGAGGGCCACGTCATAGCCGTCGATGGCCACCCCGAAGGCGCACCGCGGTTCGCGCTCGATGTTCCGGATCTTGCGCGACCGCGGACCTCCCGAGAAGTAGTAGCGGCCGTCCACCCAGAAGGCGCCGACCGCGGTCATATGCGGCCGGCCGTCGCCGTCGACGGTCGACAACCAGAACGTGTGGTGTCCCGGTCCACCGGTGCCGGGGGCCTGGTCCAACTGGCTCTCGAGCGTGCGGTGCACGTCGGCCCAGTCGAGCGGGGCGAGATCGTAGAGGTCGGCCAGGTTCTTCGGTCGGGGTTCGACGCCAGCCATGTCAGGAACGACGTTCGGAGGACGCCGGACTCATCGGTCCCCGCCGGGAGTCGGCACGGAGCGTCCGGCGCCGGATCACTCCGACCCTCCCGGCTGGTCGGGAGGATCGTCCGGTCCGGTCTCGTCCTCGGGGACGACGAGGTGCGCGGTCGAGTCGATGATCGGTCCCTGTTGGGCCGGGAGTCCCGATCCCCAGATCATGAAGGATCGCTGCGCCGTCGCCCGCCGCTCCCGGCGTTTCGGGCTGATGGCGAGGAGGAGCCGGTCGATGGCCACCACTACCAGCCCGATGACCACGGCAGCGGCAACGATGCCCAGGACGATCAGGCCGGCGAACAGCGCGGCCACCACGACAGCCACCACGACAACGACACCGACGACCGATCCGACACATCCGATCCCGGTGCGCTCTCCCGGTGCCATCAACCCTCACCGGCGTGTCGTGGACCCATGCCCAGAGGCTACGCGGGCGCGCCGATCCGCGGCGGAAACGGATCGGCGCTGATGCATCAGTGCCAGAGCAAGGAGGTGGACCCAGCTCAATGGCCCGACCAACGTCAAAACGAGTGGGCCCCCGATGCGTTACCGCGACCCGGTCACGACCTGGTGGCGTCCGCCGTGAGCTCGCCGCTGACCTGGGAGTTCATCGGCTTCGCTCCCACCCCGGCGGGCACGCGGTCCCTCCGGCCGGGCGCCGATGAGATCCGGTACCCACATCCGTCAACCGTCCGACAGAGCATGCGCCCGTCGGAGACCTGCTGACGCCATTCGGGAATGTGGTCGTTCCTCGGGCTGTTCGCTTGAGGCAAGGTCCTGCAGGTGCTGACCGTCCCCCAAGGAGAACCCATGGCCACCACCGCCGACCAACCGCTGACCGCACCCGATCCCCGGCGGTGGGCCATCCTGGCCGTGGTGGTGATGGCCCAGCTGATGGTGGTGCTGGACGCCTCGATCGTCACCATCGCCCTCCCGTCGGCGCAGCGAAGCCTGCACATCTCGGTGGCCAACCGCCAGTGGGTGATCACCGCCTACACCCTGGCCTTCGGCGGGCTGCTCCTGCTGGGCGGTCGGATCGCCGACTTCCGGGGGCGCAAGCGGATGTTCGTGGTCGGCCTCATCGGCTTCGCGGCGGCGTCCGCCCTGGGTGGCCTGGCCACCACCCAGGCCCTGCTGTTCGGGGCCCGGGCCCTCCAGGGGGCGTTCGCCGCGCTGATGGCCCCGGCCGCGCTGTCCATCCTGACCATCACCTTCCAGTCCGATCCCAAGGAGAGGGCGCAGGCCTTCGGCGCCTACGGAGCCGTCTCCGGTGCGGGAGGAGCCATCGGCGTCCTGCTCGGGGGCCTCCTGACCCAGTACGCGTCGTGGCGCTGGTGCCTGCTGGTGAATGTCCCGATCGCCCTGTTGACCGCCTTTGCCGCCCTCCGGGTGGTCCACGAGAGCCGGGTCGACGGGGGCACCCGCTACGACGTCCTGGGCGCCTTCCTGTCCACGGCCGGGCTGGTCAGCCTGGTCTACGGCTTCACCAAGGCCGAATCCGCCGGATGGGGCGCCAGCAGCACCGTGGTCTTCCTGACCGTCGCCGTCATCCTGCTGTTGGCCTTCGTGGTCACCGAAGCCCGCTCGAACCACCCCCTCCTTCCCCTCCGGGTGATCACCGAACGGAACCGGGCCGGCGCCTACCTGGCGTCGCTGCTCACCGGGGCCGGCCTGTTCGCCATGTTCGTGTTCCTCTCGTACTACCTGCAGAGCGTGCTCCACTACTCGGCGCTCAAGGCCGGCATCGCCTTCCTCCCGTTCGCCGCCGGCATCATCCTGGCCGCCACCGCCTCGTCGGTCCTCGTCCCCAAGATCGGTCCCCGGGTGCCGATGGCCGCCGGCCTGTTGGTCGGGGCGGTGGGGCTGGCCTGGTTTGAGCCGGATCGGGGTGACCACGCCGTACTGGAGTCATGTCCTCCCCCAGGAGCTGCTCATGAGCATCGGACTCGGCCTGGCCTTCCCCGCCTTCAGCAGCACCGCGCTCATCAACGTCCACGACGAGGACTCCGGTGTGGCCAGCGCCCTGGTCAACACCTCCCAGCAGGTCGGAGGCTCCCTCGGGACCGCCCTGCTCAACACCATCGCGGCCACGGCCACGGCCAGCTACCTGGTGGCCCACGGCCGGTCGTCGGCTCTGGCCGGCACCGTGCACGGGTTCTCCCTGGCCTTCCTGGCCGGAGCGGCCATGCTGGTGCTCGGCGCCGTGGCCAGTGCCGTGTTCGTCACCGCCCGACCCAAGGATCTCCCGACCGAGGCCGGCCTGGTGGCGGCCACCGCCTGAGGACATCCTCCCGGCCTCGGTCGGTACCGCCGGCATTCTCACCCTTCGTGGCCGCAGTGACGACCACGGAGAGCATTTTGCCGCCGACGTTCCCGGAACACTCTCGATCTCCCCGTTGACCACTACGCTCATGTGGACTTCGGAAGCCGCCGGCACCGTCGGCGCCGGCCCGGAGACGGCCCATCGGGGCGAGGGAGTGGGGGGACGAGAGCATGGCTGACGTGGGACTGGTGCTGGGCGCGGGTGGCGTGGTCGGGCAGGCGTACCACGCCGGGGTCCTGTCCGCCCTGCACGAGTCGACCGGATGGGATCCCCGCTCCGCCGACGTCGTCGTCGGAACGTCGGCCGGGTCGATCACGGGCACGATGCTCCGGCTCGGCGTGGGGGCGCCCGATCTGGCCGCCATGGCGCTGGGCTCCCCGCTGACGGCACAGGGATCGAAATTGATCGACCGCATTCTCCCCGACTCGTCGGATCTCCCGGTTCCCACGCCCACGTCGTGGCTCAGGCCGTGGCGGCCGCCGTCGCCCGCCCTCCTGTCGAGGATCGCCAGGCGCCCGTGGAGCTTCCGGCCGGATGTGGCCGCCATGACCATGCTGCCGGCCGGCCGGATCGACATCTCCGCACGGGCGGCATCGCTCCATCGGTTCGTCGGCGACCGGTGGCCGCAGGATCTGTGGATCTGCGCGGCGCGGCGGGATGACGGCGCCCGGGTGGTGTTCGGTCGGCCCGGCTCGCCCCCTGCCCCCCTCGCCGCCGCCGTGCTGGCGTCGTGCGCCATCCCCGCCTACTTCGCGCCGGTGGCCATCGGAGGGGTCGAGTACTTCGACGGCGGGGTCCACTCGCCCAACAGCGCCGACGTCCTCCGGGGGCGTCCCCCCGCGGTGGTGCTGGTCATCTCGCCGATGTCGGCGGCGAGGTTCCCGTCCCGAAGGGCCGACGCGCTGGTGCGGTGGTCGGCCCATCGCCGTCTCGAGCGGGAGGTGCGGCGCCTCGAGGCTGCCGGTTCCGAGGTCATCCGGATCGAACCCGGCCCCTCGTGCATCGACTCCATGGGACTCCGGCCCATGGACGAGAACCGGGCGGCCAAGGTGGCCGAATCCGCCTATCGGGAGACGGTCCGCCGGATCGCCCGAGGGCGGTTCAGCCGGCTCCCGACGCCGGCCACGGTGTCGGTCGGCCCCTGACGCTCGGGCGACCCCGGGGCGCGATTTCCTTCGGTAGTAGCCTTCGATCCACTGGGGGCCGGTGATGGTGCAGGAGGTGATCCCCATGAGGGTCGACCGGATGAGCCCGCTGGACGCGTCCTTCCTCCACATCGAGGACGGTGTGAGTCACATGCACATCGCCTCGGTGGGCATCTTCGAAGGCCCGGAGCCTCCCTTCGTCGAGCTCCAGTCGATGATCGTGCGCAAACTGGCGCTGGTCCCCCGCTACCGGTGCGTGATCCGCCACGTGCCGCTCGAGCTGGGCCGACCGGTGTGGATCGACGATCCCCATTTCAACATCGAGTACCACGTCCGCCACACCGCCCTTCCCTCCCCCGGTGGCGAGGCCGAGCTCCGGAAGCTGGTCGGCCGGGTCATGTCCCAGCCCCTGGACCGGTCCAAGCCCCTGTGGGAGATCTGGGTGGTCGAAGGACTCGACGAGGGGAACTGGGCGGTCCTCTCGAAGACCCACCACGCCATGGTCGACGGCGTCTCGGGCACCGACGTCCTGGGCGTCATCATGGATCGTTCGCCCGATCAGCCGTCGATCGCCGCCTTGCCGTGGAAGCCCAGCCCGCCCCCGTCGGGCTTCCGGTTGGCCACCGATGCGACGGTCGAGCTGCTGCGCAGCCCCTACGAGCAGTGGAACGCCTTCCGGAACGCCGTCTCGGTGCCCCGGCAGGCTCTCGAACACAGCGTGTCGGTGGTGCGGGGCCTCACGGCGATGATGGGACTGGCCCGGCGGACGGCCGCCTCCAGCCTCAACGGGCCGCTCGGCCCCCATCGGCGCTACGGATGGGCCTCGACCACGGTCAGCGACATCAAGGCCATCCGCAACCAGCTCGGCGGCACGTTCAACGACGTCGTCCTGGCCGCCATCACCAACGGTTTCCGGGAGCTGCTCCTCTCACGCGGGGAGTCCGTGGACCGGGTGGTGCGCACCCTGGTGCCGGTGTCGGTGCGGCCACGCGCCGACAGCGGGCTGGCCGTGGGGGACGGAACGCTGCAGAACAAGGTCTCGGCCATGTTCGCCGAGCTTCCCGTGTCCATCGCCGACGCACCGGCCCGGCTTCGGGCCGTCAGTCGCCAGATGGAGGGCCTCAAGGACTCCCGGCAGGCGGTGGCCGGCGAGGCGCTGACCTCGATGACCGGGTTCGCCCCGCCGATGCTGCTGGCCCTGGGCATGCGCGTTTCTACACGGATGGCCCAGCACCAGGTCAACACCGTGACCACCAACGTGCCCGGTCCCCAGGTGCCGCTGTACATGGGCGGCCGGCAGATGATCAGGGCCTTTCCCTACGTCCCCCTCGGCGCCCAGATGCGGATCGGTGTCGCCATCTTCTCCTACAACGGCGAGGTCAGCTTCGGGGTGACCGGCGACTACGACACCACCGAGGACCTCGACGTCCTGTGCCGGGGCATCGAAGAGGGCATTCGCCAGATGCGCAAGACCGCCTCCTGAAGCCAGAAGTACCCCCGACCGGGGGCTGGTGGATCGGAGCCGACCTCGTCCCCTGGGCGCTCCGGCAACCTCTGGGGTAGCGTTTTGTGGCGGTCGCATGTGGATGCGGCGGAATGGGGGCTGTACCGGTGACGAGCGGTCCGAAACAATTGAAGCACGGCCGCAGCGCGGTGACCGTGCTGGCTGTGGCCAGCCTCATCGTCGGCCTGACCTCGGTATCCACCGTGCTCCTGCCGGCCCAGAAGGCCGGTGCGGCCGACGATGTGGTCACCAACTGCAGCAGCGCCGCCACCCCCGGCTCACTGGCCTACGAGGTGAGCAGCGCCAATCCGGGCGACGACATCACCTTCGCCCTGTCGCCGGCCTGTTCCCTCATCACCCTCACCAGCGTGTTGCCCATCAGCGGCCTCACCATCACCGGACCCGGGGCCGGCAGCCTGGCTATCAGCGGTGGGGGGAGCAATGCCATGTTCTCCACCAACTCGGGGACCACGACCATCTCGGGTCTCACCCTGGAGGACGGCTCCGACGGCGGCTCAGGAGGGGGCGCCATCCTCAACAACGGTGGGACGTTGTCCATCGCCGACTGCACCTTCTCCGGCAACACGTCCACCTTCTACGGAGGTGCCATCTCGAGCACCGGATCGCTCAGCGTCACCGGCTCCACATTCTCCGACAACAGCGCCACCTCGGGCGCCGCAGGCGCCGGTGCCATTCTCGTCGTGGGGACCGCGACCATCGACAGCAGCACCTTCTCGGGCAACACCGCCGCCGGTGTGGCCGGTGCCATCGACAACCAAGGAAACCTGACCGTCACCAACAGCACCTTCGCCGGCAACAGCACCTCCGCCATCGGAGGGGGCATCCTGAACAACCCCGGGACGGCCAGTATCTCCAACAGCACATTCTGGGGGAACAGCGCCGAGTCTGACGGCGCCGGTGTCTACAACCAGGTGGGGAACACCCTCACGCTGACGGCCACCATTCTCGCCGACAGCTCGGCCGGCGGCGACTGCGGGACGAACGGCACCATCACCGACGGCGGCTACAACCTCGACGACGACGGCACCTGCAGCTTCACCGGTCCCGGTGACCTCAGTGACACGCCTTCGGGGCTCGATCCGGCCGGACTGGAGAACAACGGGGGCCCGACCAGGACGATCGCCCTCGAGCCGGGCAGCGCGGCCATCGGCGACGTGAGCAACGGTTCGCTGTGCCCGGCGACCGACCAGCGGGGTGTCGCCAGGTCCACCCCCTGCGACATCGGCGCCTACAACACCCAGGCCGACGCCATCAGCTCGGTGGTCTTCGGGGGCACCGTGACGACACCGACCGTCACCGTGTCGGGGTCCGGGTTCGGCACCGAGGCCGACCTCGGCGCACCGACCCCGGCCGCCTGCGGCGCCACCGGCTCCGACTACGGCACCAACTTCTTTCTCTTCGACGGGTTCGGGGCCGGACAGGGACCGGGCGACTGCATCGGGGTGATCATCTCGTCGTATTCCGACAGCCAGGTCACGTTCAGCTTCGGCAGCGGCTACCACACCTACGGTGCGGCGCAGGTGGGTGACGCCTTCACCATGACCGTCCTGAACGCCACCTTCGACGGCACCGTCTCCTTCCCCGGCGATGCCGAGCCCACCGCCCTGGTCACCGGTCCGGGACCGAACACGATCACACCGATCGACACGGCGACCGGCACCGAGGGCACGCCGTTCGCGTTCAACGACTACGAACCTGGCGACATCGCCATCAGTCCCGACGCGACCACCGCCTGGGTGGTCGGCGTCAGCGCCGACGCCGTCACCCCGGTCACCCTGGCCACCGAGACGGTCGGGTCCTCGATCACCGTGGGCAACGACGCCACCAACCTGGCCATCACCCCCGACGGGTCGACGGTCTACGTGGTCGACACCGGCGACAACACCGTCACACCGGTCGACACCGCCACCCAGACGGCGGCCACCCCGATCAACGTGGGCGACAATCCCGACGCCATCGCCATCACCCCCGACGGGTCGACCGCCTACGTGACCAATGAGCTCGACAACACCGTCACCCCCATCGCCATCGCCACCAATACGGCCGGCACCCCGATCAGCGTGGGCAGCCACCCTGACGCCATCGCCATCACCCCGGACGGATCGACGGCCTACGTGGCCGACACCGGCGATGACACGGTCACCCCCATCGCCATCGCCACCAACACGCCGGGCACCCCGATCAGCGTGGGCAGCGAGCCGAACGCCATCGCCATCACCCCCAACGGGACCACCGCCTACGTGGTCGACGGCGGGGTCAACACCGTCACCCCGATCGACCTGTCCGACAACACCCCGGGGACCCCGATCGCCGTGGACAGCGCCCCCGACGCGGTGGCCATCACCCCCGACGGGAAGACCGCCGAAGTGGTCAACGAGGGCGGCAACGATGTGACCCCGATCAACACCGCCACCAACACGGCCGGTGCCACCATCGGGGCCAACCCCGACCCGTGGGGCATCGCCATCGTCCCCGACCAGGGCCCGGTGGCCGCCCTGTCGGTCACCCCCGCAGCCCAGGGCCAGGCCACCGGCTTCAGCGCCTCGGCCTCGGTGGCACCGTCGTCGCCCATCGTGAACTACGCCTGGGACTTCGGTGACGGGCACACGGCCAACACGTCCGGTCCGACCACCGCCCACACCTACGCCACGTCGGGCACCTACACCGCCTCGGTGACCGAGACCGACGCCGACGGCACCTCGACCGCCCAGGTGTTCACCGGGCAGACCGCGTCCGCCAACGGGGATCCGCAGGCCGAAGTGTCGGCCACCTTCGACGTGGGCTCGCCGGCGCCCTACTCCTGCACCCTCACCGGGTCGGGGTCCGGGGCCACCAACTTCCAGACGGTGGTGTCCGAGTCCCCCTCACCCCCGGCCAGCGTCAACGGCGGGGGGACCTTCCAGACGGCTCCGGCGGTCCAGCTCACCATCCCGTCCTCGGTGATCAACCACTTCCGGGGCAGCGGGGCGACGACGCTCACCGTGGCCTCCCAGTCGATCACCGAGCAGGCCCGGACCGCCGGGGGCGGCGCCAGCGGGGCGGTCAACCCCCACGCCGAGACGGCGTCGGCCACCAACCTGCCCAAGAGCGACACCCTGGTCGCCAACACGGCCTATGCCTACGCCACCACCTACAACCCGGTGACCTGGCAGACCACCGCGGTGGCCAGTGCCCAACAGGTCAACCTGGTGCCCGGGGCCATCAGCGCCATCATCACCTTCGTGATCCACGGGACCCCGACCTCGGAGACCCTGGCCTGCACCCCGCCGGCGGGCATCGCCGCCCTCGATTCGACCACGGTGGTACCGCCGCCTCCCACCCCCACATTCCAGGTGCCCTCCCCCACGCCTCCCCTTCAGAACCAGGTCAGTGCGGGCACCGACGGGGGATGGGCGGCCACCATCGCCAACACCTCGACGGTGGCGGTCACCGGGCTCTCGGCCAGTGTGAGCGTCACCGACCGCGGCACCCCCCTGACCTATGACCTGACCGGCATGACCGCGGCCGGGACCAGCTGCACGTCCTCGGGGTCGGGGACGGTGACCTGTAGCGTCGGCGACCTGGCCGCCGGGGCGTCGAAGACCCTCGACCTGCTGGTCAAGACGGGCGGGCTGGCCCAGGGCACCTCGATCATCGGGTCGGCCGCCGTCACCTCGACCAACGCATCGTCCCAGTCGACCAACCTGGGGCCGATCGGGGTGGTGGTGGTCCAGAGCGGCAACGGCACCAAGTCGGTGGCCGCACCCGGGATCGCCCTGGTCAGCAGCAAGGTGGCCCTCAAGAAGGCCAAGGCCACCGTGAGCCTCACCCTGCCCAAGGAGAAGATCAGGAAGAGCTCGGCCCGGGAGGAGGCCACCGCCTTGGTGACCCCCCTGGCCACCACCCTGGTCAGCCCGCCCCCGGTGGCGGTCACCCTCGAGTCCCTGGCCCCCAGTGCCGAGCCGGCCCTGTGCCCGCCGACCGGATCGCTCAAGTGCGAAGGCAACATCATCCTGGCCGTCGGCAACTTCTCGAAGTACACCAGCAAGGTGAACCCGATCGTGGCCGTCCTCAAGTTCTTCTACGGCGTCAAGGTGCCCACGGGGACCGTCTACATGCTCAAACCCAACGGCAAGACCGTGGACAAGCTCGCCGCCTGCAAGAAGAGTGCCAGCGGCAGCTACAACACCCCGTGCGTCTTCGGCAAGGAGCAGATCCTCGGATCGGCCGCCCACGACACCCTCTACGCCCAGGACACCGTCTACTTCTCGGGCACCGACCCGGCCATGGGGCGGCGCTGAGCGACCCCCGGTCGTCGATCCTCAGTTCGGATACGGGCCCTGCCGCCCACGGGGGCCGGGCGGACCGACCGGCTGCCTCAGATCGGGTGAATACAGGAGCGCGAGCCCGAAGAGGATTCCGGCGAGCACGATCCCGGCCGTCGGGCCCCGGAGGTAGCCCTGGTGATAGCCGCCCCAGATCAGCAGGCCGATCAGGGTGCCCCAGCCCAGCACGAAGGCGGCGATGCCCTTCAGGCTCTGGGCGAACGTCGCTCCCGGCGGGAACAGATTGCGTCGCACCCGCCTGATGAGACTCCGCCCCGTCCGCTTGGCCAGATGATGGTCCATCGCACCCACCTTTGTCCCCCCTGACAGTACCCCCGGTGGACACCGCGTCGCCCCGAAGCCGTCGCCCCGCAAGCCGTCGCCCGCGGTGGGGACAATTGAACGAATGGGCCGGCTCCGGCGTAGGACCAATGGTGGAGACGGTTCGGCGATCGGCACTGGTGGACGGGGTTGGGCCATCCGATACCGGCTGGCATCCGCTGGTCCTGCGGGTCACCGGAGCCGGGCTGCTGTTCGCCTGCGGCGCCATCCACCTCGATCTGTACCTGACCGGCTACCGCTCCATCCCCACCATCGGCGTGCTGTTCCTGCTGCAGATCATCGTCGCCTTCGTCCTCGGGGTGGCCGTCCTCGCCTCCCCCAGCCCGGTGGCCTCGGCCGCCGGCGCCCTGTTCGCGCTGTCCACCCTGGGCGGCTACCTCTTGTCGCTGTGGTTCGGCCTGTTCGGGTTCCGGGAGGTCCGCACGTCGGCGGGGATCGTGGCCGGACTGATCGAGATCGCCGCCTTCGGGGTCCTGGCCGCGGCCACCCTCGTCGCCGCGGCCGAGCGCGCCGCCCCGGCGACCAACAGTGGCCGGTTGTCGGACCGACTGCAGGCCGGCCTCCCGGGGGCGGGATGGGCGGTGGCGGTGATCTCACTGGTGGCCGTTGTGGTCCTGGCCGTCTCGGTGGCCACCAGCGGCTCGGCCACCACCACCTCGTCCGGCTCGCTGCTCAAGACGGCCCGGATCAACGGGGTCACCGTGCTGGTCGATGCCCGCGGCTTCACCCTGTACTGGTTCGTCCCCGATACGCCGGCCCGGTCGAACTGCACGGGGACCTGTGCCGCCTACTGGCCGCCGGTGACCGGGAGCCCGGCCGCCGGCCCCGGCGTGACCGGCCGTCTGGGGACGATCCGGCGGTCGGACGGGTCGACGCAGGTCACCTACGACGGGCATCCCCTCTACACCTACGTTGCCGACACCTCCCCGGGTCAGGCCCGCGGCAACGACATCAACCTGAATGGCGGGCTGTGGCACGAGATGACTCCAACCGGCTGACCGTGGCCGGGCCCACGGCGGTCACCCCTGGGCGCCGACCTTGCCCAGGAACGGGACGAGCAGGTTGAAGAAGGCGTTGTCGGGGTAGGCGCCGGCCGGGTCGTTGTGCGAGTAGGTGCTCTGGTAGTTCGCCACGGTGACGTTCGTCGACGGGATGCCCGACTGCTCGGCCAGCTGTTGGGCGGCGGCGGGCACACCGGCACCGCCGAGGCGGGCACCGAAGGCCAGGATCATCAGGTCCTTCGGGAGGTGGTGACCCATGGTGGCATCGACGTCGAGGACGCTCTGGGCCGGATTGGCGTTTCCGTTGGCCACCGCGCCGGTGTCATCGGTCAACCGCTGGGGGAAGTACCACTCGGTGCCGTCGGTGTTGCGGAGCGGGTAACCCGAGAACATGGTGGCGAAGCGCTTGATCGGTGTCAGCGCCCCCGTCCCGTCCCAGCCGTGGACCGGACCCTGTGTCGAAAGGCCCTTGCCCAGGTGGGCCTGGGCCGCCAGCAGGCTTTCCGGTGAGGTGGCGGCGTTGAGCGCGTAGCCGTACTGGCCCACATTGGTGACCCGGACCGACGGGACGATGGCGGCAGGCAGGAGCCCGGAGGTCTGACCCAACGAGGGCGCGTTCGGGTTCAACAGCGCGGCCACCGATCCGGTGGAACTGAAGATCCCGGCGTAGGG
The DNA here is from genome assembly GCA_963837805.1 of uncultured Acidimicrobiaceae bacterium. GTDB lineage: Bacteria > Actinomycetota > Acidimicrobiia > Acidimicrobiales > RAAP-2 > Bog-756. Next base: position 76,622 of record CAWIOU010000003.1, on the reverse strand, counting down.
GGCCGAGATCCCTCCGAAGGACAACCAGGGAGTCGTCGTCGGGTTGTCCAGAGCTTGCAGCTCCTGGGTGGCCTGGGCGGCGGTGAACGGCTCGGCGGCCCCGCTCTGGCTCCGGGTGGTCGGGGTCGGGGTGCTGCCGCCGTCGATATAGACCAGTCCGGCCAGCTCGTCGGCCCCGGCCCGGCCGTTGAAGTCCCAGGTTGCATAGGCCGTGACCACCGTTCCCCCGAGTGAGTGGCCACCCAGCACCACCTTGCCGCCGAGCTTCTTCGCCGCCCCGATCACCGTGTGCAGGTCCTGAACGGCGACGTTCATCCCCCACTGCTTGGCGAACTCGACGCTGGCCGTCGGGATGGTCTGGAAATGATGGGAGACGCTCTTGTCCTTCAGGTAGCCCAGGTAGTAGTCGAACAGCTGCGTGGGCGACGCCTTGTGTTGCTTGTACAGGTTCAGTTCCGACTGGTCCTCGAGCAGGTTCTCCCGGCGCTCGACCGACCACACCTGCCAGCCGCTGGTCTTCGAGACGATCCACCGGGCCAACGGGACGAAGTAGGCGCTGCCGGCCGAGGTACCCGGCTCCAGCACCAGGACGTTCTTGGCCCCGCGGGGGCCGATCTTGATGACTCCCACCTTGTTGTACTTGGCCGGGGTCCCCGGGGCGGCGTAGCTCGGCATCCAGGTGACGGCCAAGGGCTGGCCGGACGAACTCGCCGCCGGGCTCTCAGGCGGATTCGATCCGCAGTTGGCCAGCAGCACCGCCCCGCACAGCACCGCCGCGGCCAGAGCCGGCAGGCGTGTCGCTCGTACAGGGAACCGGCTCAGCCCGACCATGGATGGCCACCCTAGGAACGGCGGTCGCCGGCGTCAATCGCCCCCTCGAAACGCGGATCGGGCTCAGCGCCGGCCCATGACCGGGTCGGCCCCGGTGAAGTAGACCGTGTCCTGGGCGTACAGCGAGTCATGGGCGGCTGTACCGAGGATCTGCTCCTTGCCGTAGACGCACGGCGTGTTGTACCCGAGACTCGATGTCTTGCACGTGGCCAGCTTGACCACCTTCGTCCCGCTCGGCTTCAGCATGTACACCGTCCCGATCGGCACCTTGAGCCCGTAGAAGAACTTGATGACCGCGATCACCGGATGGGCCTTGTTGGTGTACGCCGCGAAGTTGCCCACGGCCTCGACGATCTTCCCCTCGCACTTGAGGGATCCGGTCGGTGGGCACAGGGCCGGCTCCGCCGACGGGGCCAGGGTCTTGAGGGTCACGGCCACCGGTGGAGGAGCCGTCAGGGCCGTGCCCGCCAAGGGTGCGAGCACGAGGGGACCGGGTCCGGCGTTCTGGTGCACCCTGATCCTCTGTTTCGGCAGGGTGAGGGTGAGGAAGGTCTTGAACTTGAACCTCGAGCCCTTGTTGCTCGCCAGTGCGATCCCGGGGGCGGCCACCGCCGTGGTGCCGTTGTTGACGACCACCGTCTGGATGGCCCCGAAGGTGCTGGCATGACCGGTTGCGTTGGAGGAGGTCACGGCGGTCGACCCGGTGATGGTGGTGCCCGACACCAGTCCGTTGGTGTTGACCAGTACGTCGACCGTCCTGGAGGAGCCGGCACCCAGCACCCCGATCGGGCAGTCCAACGTACCCGGCCCGGTGGCCGAGCAACCGTTGGTCCCCGATGCCGCCATCGCGCTCAGGTCGTAGCTGAGCGGAGCTCCTCCGTCGCCCACATGGATGGTGGCGTCGAGCCCGGTGACGGTCGCCGTCGACGTGTTCGAGACCGCCACCGCCCATCCGCCGTCCGTTCCCGGACTGACCTGATTCTGGAGCGGCGGGGTGGTCGTGGGCACCTGGAAGGTGGGAACGGGAGGTGGCGGCAGCACCGTGGTCGAGTCGAGCACCCCGATTCCCGATGGGGGGGCGCAGTCGATGCTGACCGTGGTCGGCGCCCCGTGGATCACAAAGGTGACCACCACATCGATCGCCCCGGGCACGAAGTTGACGACACCGGTCCCCGGACCGGTCTGCCAGGTGACCGGGTTGTAGGCGGTGGCGAACGAGTAGGGAGTGTTCAGCGCCACGGCGGCGTCGGTCTGGGGCAGGTTGGTGGCCGAGGCCGACTCGGTGGCCGGGTCGACGGCACCGCTGGGTGCTCCTCCCGTTCCCAGGCCGTTCTCGGTGGTGGTCTGCGAGCTGACGGTGAGCGAGGTGGCGCCCTGGCTCGAATAGTGGGCGATGACCGAGCCGGGGACGGTCACCTGCGCCGCCAGTGTGGTCTGGAAGGTCCCCCCGGCATCTACGCTGGCCGGCGGCGAGGGTGACTCCGACACGAACACCGGGAAGCCGGTCGTCTTGAAGCCGGGCACCACGCACGAATAGACGGCGGCGTCGGTCGAGCCCTGGGTGACGGGCACACCGGTGGTGGCGGGACCGGAGCCGGTCACGTCGGTGTCACCCCCGTAGGTGGCGGAGGCCGTGTACGGGCCCACGGCCAGGGCATTGGCTCCGATCGAGCAGCCCCCCTGACCGCCGCCGACGGCCGGCGCCACCGTGGCCACACACGCCGTCGTGCCCACGTCGACGGTCACGCTGTCACTGGTCGGGAGGCTCTCGCCGTTGCCGGTGAGAACGCTCACGGTCAGCGTGACCGCCTGCTCGTCACCGTGGCTGAGGAACGGGGCGCTCTTGGAGAGCTTGGTGGTGGACGAGTCCTTGGACACCACGTAGCCGCCGGAGGTTCCCTCGTACGACAGGGGGTAGTTCGTGTTGGACGAGGTCAGGCCCGAACAGCTGGCGCCGTCCACGGTGTGGTCACCGGCGGCGAGCGAGGTGGAGACGGACAGCCCGCCGTCGACCGTCGTGCACACCAGCGTGCCGGTGACGGTCACCCCGGCCGGGGCGTCGTTGGTCTCCGAGAAGCCGGGAGCTCCGCCGTAGGTCTGCGCGCCGGTCACGCTCACGTCGACGGTCCCGGGAGAGGTCACCGTGAAGGGGGTCGCCGCCGGACCGGAGCCGGACAGATCGCTGTCCCCGCCGTAGCTCGCCGTCGCCGTGTAGGGGCCGACCGGCAGCGCCGTCGCCCCGATGGTGCAGCCACCACGGCCTCCGGTGCCGGTCGGGGCCAGGGTGACCGGGCAGGTGGCCGTGCCCACGTCGACGGTCACGCTCTCTCCGGTGGGGAGGGACTCGCCGTTGCCGGTGTCGACGGTGACGGTGAAGGTGGTCGACTGCTCACTGCCGTAGGCCTGGCTGGCCGAGTCGGTGGTCAGGCCGGTGGTGGTCGAGTCCTGGGTCACGGTAAAGGGCGTGGTGGCCGGTCCGGAGCCGGACAGATCGGTGTCGCCGGCGTAGCTCGCGGTGGCCGTGTACGAGCCCCCTCCGAGGTCCGTGGCGCCGATCGTGCAGCCACCACGGCCTCCGGCGGCGTTCGGGGTCAGCGGGGCCAGGCAGCTGGCCGTGCCCACGTCCACGGTCACGTTCTCTCCGGTGGGGAGCGACTCGCCGTTGCCGGTGTCGACGGTGACGGTGAAGGTGGTGGCCTGCTCGTCGCCGTAGGCCTGGCTGGCCGAGTTGGTGGACAGGCCGGTGGTCGTCGAGTCCTGGGTCACCGCGAACGGCGTGGTGGCCGGCCCGGAGCCGGACAGGTCGGTGTCACCGGCATAGGTCGCCCGGGCCACCGCGGAGCCGACGTCGAGGTCGGTCGACCCGATGGCGCAGCCTCCCCGTCCCCCGGTGCTGTTCGGGGTCAGGCTGGCCAGGCAGCTGGCCGTGCCCACGTCGACGGTCACCGTCTCGGCCGCCGGCAGGGGCTCACCGTTGCCGGTGTCGACGGTGACGGTGAAGGTGGTGGCCTGCTCGTTGCCGTAGGCCTGGCTGGCGGCGTTGGTGGTGAGATGGGTGGTGGTCGAGTCCTGGGTCACCGTGAACGGCGTGGTGGCCGGTCCGGAGCCGGACACATCGGTGTCCCCTCCGTAATCCACCGACGCCGTGTAGGGGCCCACGTCGAGGTCGGTCGGCCCGATCGAACAACCCCCACGGCCTCCGGTGCCGTCCGGGGCCAGGGTGGCCAGGCAGCTCGTCGAGCCCACCTCGACGGTCACCTTCTGACTGGCCGGCAACGGCTCCCCGTTGCCGGTTCCGACGGTGACGGTGAAGGTGGTGGCCTGCTCGTCGCCGTAGGCCTGGCTGGCCGAGTCGGTGGTCAGGCTGGTCGTGGCCGAGTCCGGGGCCACCACGTACCCGTTAGCGGCTCCGGCGTAGGCCAGGGGGTAGTTCGGGTCGGACGGGCTCAGTCCCGTACAACTCGAGCCGTCCACAGTGGAGGCGCCCACGCCGAGGGTGGGACCGATGGCCGTCCCCCCGTTGACCGTCGTACAGACCAGCGTCCCGGTCACCGCCACCCCGGACGGGGCGTCATCGGTCTCGGCGAAGGTGGCGCCGCCCCCGTAGGTCTGGGAGCCGGTCACGGTGACGTGGATGGCGGGCGGGGAGGTGACGGTGAACGGTGTCGTCGCCGGCCCGGAGCCGGACACATCGGTGTCTCCGGCGTAGGTCGCGGTCGCCGTGTAGGGGCCCACACCGAGGTCGGTCGGCCCGATCGAACAACCACCGCGGCCCCCGGTGGCGTTCGGGGCCAGGGTGACCGGGCAGCTCGTCGTGCCCACGTGGACGGTGACGTTCTCGGCGGCCGGCAAGGACTCGCCGTTGCCGGTCCGGACGGTGACGGTGAAGGTGGTGGACTGCTCGCTGCCGTAGGCCTGGCTGGCCGAGTTGGTGGTGAGGCCGGTGGTGGTCGAGTCCTGGGTCACCACATACCCGTTGGTGGCCCCGGCGTAGGCCAGGTGGTAGTTCGAGTTGGACGGGCTCAGTCCCGAACAGCTCGAACCGTCGACGGTGAAGGACCTCACAGCCAATGCGGACGAGATGGGCGTCCCCCCGTTGACCGTCGTGCAGGTGAGGGTCCCGGTCAGGTTGACCCCGGACGGGGCGTCATTGGACTGGGTGAAGGTGGGGCCGGCTCCGTAGCTCTGGGAACCGCTCACGGTCACGTCGATGGCCCGGCCACTCGTCTCGTAGGCACCGATGTCACAGGGCACGGTCCTCGGATCCCCCCGCTGGTCGGTGGCCGGGCACAGCGCGGCGCTGTTGACGTGGCCGACGGCGGCACTGCCGGCCTGGAGGGCGATGGTCTGGGTCGGGCCGCCGTTGTTCTGGAGACCGGAGGGACTGAGGCCGGCAGGCGTATTGGCCAGGTCGGTGGCCGCGGTGAAGTGACAGCTCTTGTCATCGGCCAGGTTGTAGCCGAGGTCGTTCACGGATCCGAGCAGGAAGCAATCGCCGCCCGACGTGCTGTTGGCCACGACGGTGGCCCCCACTTTGAGCCCCGCATGCGATCCGTCGCCGATGCCCCCGGCAAATCCCACGCTGTTGCCGGCGATGGTGGAGTCGGTGATCGTCGCCGAGGACCAGTTCAGGATTCCGCCGGCGTACTGGGTGGCGCTGTTGTCGGCCACCGTGCTGTTGGTGATGGTCAGCGACGGGCCGAAGTTGGCAATCCCACCGGCCCAGTCTTGTGAGGTGTTGTTCGACAACGTGGTGGTACCGATGGAGGCGGACCCGTAGTTGGCGATGCCACCCCCGGCGAAGCCTCCGCTGACGCTGTTGGACGAGATGGTGCTGCCGGTCACGGTCAGCGTGGCCTGGGCCGCGCCCTGGCTCCCGTGGTTGTAGATCGCCCCTCCGTCCCCGTGGGGCGAGCTGTTGTGGGTCAGGGTGCTGTTGACGACGGTGAGGGTTCCCTGGTTGCTGATGCCACCGCCCCCCGAGTTCGATCCGTTCTCGACGGTCAGACCGGAGATGGTCACGGTGGCAGAACGGGTGACGGCGAACACGCCCACCGCTCCGTGGCCGCTGACGGCCAGCGTTCCGGCTCCGGGTCCGGCGATGGTGACATTGCTGCTGATGGTGATCGTGTTGCTGACCGAGATGGTCGTGCAGCTGGGGGCGAGCGAGAAATTGATCGTGTCACCGGATGAGGCATGGGCCACCACGTAGGGCAGGGAACCGCTCACCGAAGCGGAGCCGGAACAGCTGGTGACCACATCGGCAGCAGCTCCCGCCACCGCCGCGGGCACGACGATGGACGCCAGCGTTCCCAACCCGGCCACCAGCGTGGCCACGGTGACGCGCAACCCTCGTTTCATGACACGACGCCCAATCATCGCCATCCCGGTGCCGCCATCCTGCCTCGAACCATTCCGTCTCACGACGTCCGCCTGGGGTCAAGGTACACCTCCCCACCCGGCCTCGCTCGGGGACCCGGGCGTGGGCGCCCGGTCCGGGGCCTGGAGCCGCGCGTGGCGCGCCCGTTCGACCAGGTCAGGCCTCAGATCCGAGTCTGTCGACGTGCGACCCGAACTCTCAGTTCGGTGCCTCCGGACGGCTCACCGGGGCGCCGACGGCCGGGGCGGCTCGGCGGTCCGAGCCGGGCCGATGAGATCCGGCACCGGGATCCGTCAAACGTCTGATGGCTGATTCGATGGTTGAGGACCTGCCGGTACCATTCGGGAGTGTGGCCGTCCGCACCCCCATCGATCTGGCCGAGGTCGAGGCCTATCGCCGGGAGCTGACCGGCTACTGCTACCGGATGCTCGGTTCCGGGTTCGAGGCCGAGGACGCCGTCCAGGAGACGGTGGTCCGGGCCTGGCGGAACCGCCAGCGCTTCGAGGGTCGCTCCAGCCTGCGATCCTGGCTGTACCGGATCGCCACCAACGTGTGCATCGACATGAGTCGCCAGGTCCAGCGACGCGCCCGTCCGGTCGACATGGGGCCGGCCTCACCTCCCGAGGAGTCCTTCCTCGGACCCGTGCTGACCGAGACGGCCTGGGTGACGCCACTGCCCGACGCCGGAGCGACGCCGGAGACCTCGGATCCGGCCGAGGTGGCCCAGTACCGGGAGTCGGTCCGGCTGGCGTTCATCACCGCTCTGCAGCATCTGCCCGCCCGTCAGCGGGCCACCCTCATCCTGTGCGAGGTGCTCCGTTGGCAGGCCGCCGAAGTCGCCGAGCTCCTCGACACCAGTGTGGCCGCGGTCAACAGCTCGCTCCAGCGGGCCCGGGCCACGCTCGGCGATCTCAGGGACACCACGCCACCGGTGACCCTCGACGACGAGAACCGGATCCTGCTCGAGCAGTACGTCGACGCCTTCGAACGGTACGACATCGAACGACTGGTCACGCTCCTCCACGATGACGCCTTCCAATCGATGCCTCCGTTCGCCATGTGGATCGAGGGTGCCACCGACATCGGTCGGTTCATGCTCGAACCCGGTCCCAGCGCGTGCCGCGGCTCCATCCTCCTGTCCACCTCGGCCAACGGGTGCCCGGCGTTCGGCCAGTACAAGCCCGACCCCGACGGCGGCTACATCCCGTGGGCCATCCAGGTGCTCGAGATCACGGGAGGCAAGGTGAAGGGGATGAACTTGTTCCTCGACTTCCTCGATCCGGTGCGCCTATTCCCCTCGTTCGGGTTGCCACTCCACCTCGACGGGTAGTCCCGAGAGGTCGAGCAGCCCGACCAGGTCGATGCGCACCTGGCTCAGGATGACGACCCCACCGCGCCGCTTGGCCTCCAGGGCCAGCCGGGCGATGAACTCCACGGCACCCAAGTCCGGAGGGCCGGACCCGTCGAGCACGCAGTCGCCCGCCAACGATCCGTTGCCGTCGGTGATCCTGACGCGGCACCAGGGCTCGGAGGCGGACATCACCGGGTTGGACGGTGGCGGCACTCGGAACTCATCGGGCCACCGATGTGCCCCGGCCACCCACCCGGGCTGACCGATGAGTTCTCCACCCGGGGGCCGTCTACCGAGTTGACTGGTCCCTGAGACCGAACCCCCTGAGAACCGAACAAGGAGGCAATCATGCCGACACGAAGCCGCGCACCCATCGGAGCCCCGTGCTGGGCCGATCTGTGGACCTCTGATGTGGAAGGCAGCCGTCGCTTCTACGGGGAGCTCTTCGGATGGGAGGCCACCGATCCCGATCCCGAGTTCGGCGGCTATTTCATCTTCAAGCGTGACGGCGTCGACATCGCCGGCGGGATGGGTGACATGGGCGAGGACATGCCGGCCGACGACACCTGGAAGATGTACCTGGCCACCGAGGACATCACCAAGACGGCGGAGGTGGCCGCAGCCAACGGGGCCACGATCATCTCGCCCCCGATGGCCGTCGGCGACCTGGGCATCCAGCTGGTCATGATCGATCCCACCGGTGCCCACCTCGGTGCCTGGCAGGCGAAGGAGTTCCCCGGCTTCTCGGTGGTGCTCGAGCATGGTGCCCCGGGCTGGTTCGAACTGTTCACCCGCGACTTCGGCAACGCCGTGGACTTCTACCGCACGGCCTTCCACTGGGACACCACCGTGGTCAGCGACACCGACGAGTTCCGGTACACGACCATGGGCGATCCGATGGGAGGCGAGAACCTGGCCGGCATCATGGATGCGTCGGCCTTCCTGCCCGACGGGGTGCCGGCCCACTGGTCGGTGTACTGGGAGGTCGACGACGTGGACGGCGCCGTCGACAAGGTGCGGGCCCTCGGGGGCGCGGTGGTCGCGGATCCGGTCGACACACCCTACGGTCGGTTGGCCACGGTGACCGATCCGGCCGGAGCCGAATTCAAATTGCGCGCCGGGTGAGGGATGACTGATGGACGACGCCGTCCGCGACTACATCGACGCCATCCCGCCCCAGTTCCGCCCCTTGTTCGACCGGATCGACCGGCTGGTCGTCGGGGCCTTTCCGGTGGCGACGGTGGGCATCTCCTACCGGATGCCCACCTACCGGGTCGACGGGCATCGCCTGTTCGTGGGTGTCTGGACCCACGGCATCTCGATCTACGGCTGGCCCCAGGGTCGGGTCGACGACTTCATCGCCCGCCACCCGTCGTTGCGGACGAGCAAGGGCGCCATCCGGCTGGGGGTCGACGACGCCGCCGACGTCACCGACGATGAGCTCCTCGGCCTGGTACGGGCCGCCCTCGCCGGATGAATGCCCCCGACGGCCCGGCGACGATGGTTGGCCGACCCCTCCCACTAGATTGGCCCTCGTCGAGCGTTCCCGACACCGGCACAGCGAGGATGAAGAGGTTGCCATGACCGAGGACACGGTGGAGGTCGGTGGGCACAAGTGGCGACTGGCCCAGGAGCGGCGCCTGCTCAGGTTCTGCGCCGAGCAGGGCATGGATCCCAACGATCCGGACCTCGACAACCCCGACCTCCATCTGCTCGCCCCGATCCTCGACGAGGCGGGTGAGATCGTCCCCGATCCCGAGGACCTCGAAGCCGTCAAGTAGCGGAGACGTCGGCATGGTCCCCGCCACGACATCCCCGAAGACATCGGGAGGGCCCGGGCGGGCCCAGAAATTCCGGGGCTGGAAGCTCGACACGGTCGACTTCTTCGACGAGCTCGAGATGGACAACACCAAGACCTTCTGGACGGCGCACAAGGAGTTCTACGAGACCGAGGTCCGCGGTCCCATGCTGGATCTCCTGGCCGAGTTGGCCCCGGAATTCGGCGAGGGCCGGGTCTTCCGCCCCTATCGGGATACGCGGTTCAGCATCGACAAGTCGCCGTACAAGACCAACATCGCCGCCCACCTCGACGTGGGTTACCTTTCGCTGTCCGCCGACGCCCTCGGCGTGGGCTCGGGCCTCTACATGCCCTCGCCCGGGCAGCTGGCCCACTTCCGGGCCGCCGTCGCCGATGGCCGGCGGGGCCCGGAACTGGTCGGCCTGGTGAGCGGGCTGCGGAGAAAGGGCATCGGGGTGACCGCCCACGACGTCCTCAAGTCGGCACCCCGGGGGTATGCGAAGGATCACCCCCGGATCGAACTGCTCAGGCACAAGGGGCTGACGGCCTGGAAGGAATGGCCGGTCGGGCCCTGGCTGGCCACCGCGGCGGCCAAGCGCCGGGTGGTCGAGTTCCTCCGGGCCACCGCCCCCCTGCGGCAATGGCTCGACGCCAATGTCGGCCCCGCGTGAGCGTTGCCGACCTCAGTCCCCGGCTTCCCAGAAGAAGGAGAACTCGACGCGGTCCTGCTCGTCGCGCTGGCCGGTGGACACCAACCTCCATCCGGCACCCGCGTAGGCGTCCAGGTGGCTCTGGACCCGCTTCTCGAACTTACGGTCACGAAGACCCACCGCCAATGCGCTGTAGGTGTACCGCACAGTTACCTCCCTCATGCTCGGGGACGCCCACACGAAGGGGCGGCACCGGTGGCTTCCCGGTGGTCACGGCGTCCATCGGCGGAAACGCCGACCTGTCCACCAGGGGGGTAACCCCACCGGACGAATCCGGTTGACCGCATTCCGATGATCACCAATCTTCTCTATGTTTGATCCATGAGGAGGCCCATGTGGTGATCACCTGGGGATCGGAGCCCAATTCCCGATTGGAGGAGGTCGCCCGGACGGTCATCGAGACCCCGTTCACCCGCCGTACCTGGTCAGAGCTGCTCTTCATGATGGCATCGATGCCCATCGCACTCGTCGGGATCGCGTTCGTCGGCTTCACCATGGCGGCCGGCGTGGTGCTGGCCATCACGTTCGTCGGGATCGCCCTCATCGGCCTGGCTGTGCGAGGGGCCCGAGGCATCGGGACCATGCAGCGACGGCTGGCCGGCGCCCTGCTCGACGAGGTCATCGACGAGCCGGAGCCGTTCTCGCCACGACCGGGCTACCTGGGATGGCTGCAGTCTGCCCTTCGGGACCGGACGGGGTGGAAGGCGATGGCCTACCTGGCCGTGAAGGTGCCTCTGGCCATCTTCGCCTTCTTCGTCGCCTTCAGTCTGTGGTGGGACGCCCTGCGATGCCTCACCTATCCCCTGTGGGGGATCAACCACAGCGGCGGCGGATTGGCGGAGTGGGGAGCCGTCCGGATCTTCTTCCAGCCCAGCTACCTCTCCCCGAGGCCCGGTGGGCCCTTTGTCGCCCTGGCCACGGTGATCACCGGGGCGATCTTCTTCTTCGCCGCCCCGTGGCCGGTGCGGTTCTTCGACTACCTCGACCGCCTGCTCATGCGGACCCTTCTCGCCCCCGATGCCATGACGGTCAGGGTGCGCACTCTCGAGCGGGCCAGGGCCCAGACCGTCGACGCCTCCGCCGCCACTCTGCGGCGGATCGAGCGGGATCTCCACGACGGCACCCAGGCCCAGTTGGTGGCCCTGGCCATGCGGCTCGGGATGGCCAAGGAGAAGCTGGCCGAGCCGGAGCATCTCGACATCGACCAGATCAGAGCGCTGGTCAACGACGCCCACAAGGGCGCCAAGGAGGCGATCGTCGAGTTGCGGGATCTCGCTCGGGGCATCCACCCGCCCGCCCTCGACGTGGGCCTCGAGGGCGCGCTGGCCACCCTGGCCGCCCGGAGTACCGTCCCGACCCAGCTCGCCGTCACCATCGACGAGCGCCCGAGCCCGGCCATCGAGGCCATCGCCTATTTCTGTGTGGCCGAGCTCATGGCCAACGTCGCCCAGCACGCCTTTGCCTCCCGGGCCAGCGTCTCCTGCGCCCAGCAGGGGCGTTGGCTGCGCCTGGTGGTCCGGGACGATGGGGTCGGAGGGGCCCAGACGGTCAGCGCCGGCTCCACCTCGAGTGGGCTGAGTGGGCTGGCCGACCGGGTCCGGACCGTGGACGGAAGCCTCGAGGTCACCAGCCCCCCTCGGGGGCCCACCGTGGTGACCGTCGATCTCCCGCTGCGGGCCTGACGGACCGTGCCTCTCCGGGTCGCCATTGCCGAGGATTCGGTGATCCTCCGGGACGGCCTCGTCCAACTCCTCCTCGACCGCGGGTTCGAGATCACCGCCGCCGTCGCCGACGCCTCGTCTCTCCGCCACGCCATCGGACGGGATCGCCCGGACGTGGTGGTGGTGGACATCAGGATGCCGCCCTCGTTCACCGACGAGGGACTGCGGGCGGCGATCGAGCTCCGTCAGCAGTACGAGGGATTGGCCATCCTGATGTTCTCGCAGTACATCGAGACCCGCTACGCCGAGGAGCTGCTGGGCAACGATGCCGCCGGTATCGGCTACCTCCTGAAGGACCGGGTGGCCGACGTCAGCCAGTTCGTCGAGGCCCTGGAGCGTGTGGCCACCGGGGGCACGGCCCTGGATCCCGAAGTGGTCACCCAGCTCATGGGCGCCTCCCGGCGCCGGGATTCGATCTCGGTGCTGACGGCCCGGGAGCGGGATGTCCTGTCCCTCATGGCCGAGGGACGGACCAACACGGCGATCGCCGACTCACTCTGCGTCTCGGAAGGGGCGGTCGAGAAACACGTGACCAACATCTTCTCCAAGCTCGATTTACCCGTCTCGCAATCGGACCACCGACGGGTCCTGGCCGTCCTCCGCTTCCTCGACACCTGAGCGCGGCACGGGGACCGGGTGACGGGGTTCTCTGCCTCCACCCGTGGGTGGCCGCGCCCCTGACCGGGGGATTTCCCCACCCCGAGTCACCCGCTAGCCGCATTCCATCTGTGGATCGGCTGTCATACGGTGGACCCATGGTCACAACCCGACGTACCCGATGAGCATCACCCTCACGACCGAGGCGGAACGGCGCCGCGATTCGGAAGGTCACTGGGCGGTGGAGACCCACGGGCTGACCAAGCGGTTCGGCGACAACATCGCCGTGAACGACGTCGAGCTCCTGGTCCCCCGAGGCTGCGCGTTCGGCTACCTGGGGCCCAACGGAGCGGGGAAGACCACGCTCATCCGGGTGCTGCTCGGGCTCACCAGCGCCGACGCCGGCACCATGCAACTGCTCGGCCACCGGGTACCCCGGGATCGCGCCGCCGCTCTGGCCCGGGTCGGCGCCATCGTCGACGAGCCCCGGTTCCACGGCCATCTCACCGGGAGGCAGAACCTCCAGATCCTGGCCGCGGCGCGGGAGCCGGCGGCCAAGGATCGGATCGGACCCGCCCTCGAACGGGTCGGGATGCTGCACCGGGCCGATGACAAGGTGTCGAAGTACTCGATGGGCATGCGTCAACGCCTCGGGGTGGCGGCCTGCCTGATCGGAGACCCCCAGCTCCTGATCCTGGACGAACCGATGAACGGGCTGGACCCGGCCGGGATGCAGGACATGCGGGACATGATCCTGTCCCTGGTGGCCGAGGGTCGCACCGTCGTGCTCTCCTCCCACCTCCTCGACGAGGTGGAGCGGACCTGTGACGCGGTGGCCATCGTGGACCGGGGAAAGGTCATCCGCCAGGGAGCCATCACCGACCTCCTGGCCGGATCGTCGTTCGTCGTGGAGGTCGAATGCTCCGATCCAGCCCGGGCCGGGGCTCTGCTCACCGGCACCACTATCGGTGGGCGCGTCGAAGTCGGGACCACCGGGCTCGGGATCACGCTGGCGGCCGGAACCGGTCGGGACGTGATCGCCGAGATCAACCGCGTCCTCGTCGGAGGCGGCATCGCCGTGTACCGGCTCCAGGAGATCCAGACCTCGCTCGAGTCGTGGTTCCTCCAAGTGACCAGCCGATTGGGGGCGTCCGAATGACCGCGGCATCCGATGTGATGGCTTCGCCGACGGCCCCGATCCCCCTCGGGCACGCCCCCGACCGGCGGGGTTCGTGGGTCCCCACCGGTGGGATGATCGCCACCCGTTTCATGGAGCTGCGGAAGCGGCGGGGTCTGATGGTGGCTCTGATCGTCGTCATCATCGGCATCCCCACCCTCTTCCTCACCGTCCGCCTCCTGGCCCACGCCTTCGACCCCAAGTCCTACGGGCCGGCCGGCGGGGCGGACATCTTCAACGCCCTGGTGCCCGGTGTGCTGTACGTCTTCGGCTTCATCGTGGCCGCCACCCTGGGCTGCACGGCCGGGTCCGTCGATCTCACCGAGGGCATGTTCCGCCATCTGGTGGTGACCGGCCGCTCGCGGTTGGCGCTCTACCTGGCCCGGATACCGGCCGGCCTGGCCATCGTGGTCCCGCTGACGGCCATCGGATTCACCATCGTCTGCGCGGTGTGCGTCTTCGCCGCGCCCACCCAGGTCAGCTATCAGGGCGTCAATGCTCCCCCCGGTCTGTCCCAGGCCGGGTTCGAGCACTGGGCCTCGGATCACTCACACGAGGTGGTCTGTAACTACCCCTATGACGGGAATCCGTCCACCGCCGGCGTCGTCAACACCGTCCTCAGCGACACCCCGACCCTGTGCAACCAGCCGGGTGGGCCGCGGATCGTCAAGCAAGGCCCGTCCGGCTCCGCCTCGGTCAACCCGCCCACGCCCACGCCGGCCATGATCAGGTACACCGCGGTGCAGATGGCCAGGCAGAACTATTCGGGCTACACCAAAGTCTTCCTGTCCCCCTCGGTGGGGCTCATGATCCGGACGGGACTGTGGATCGAGCTCGAGGTGATCATCGGCTTCATCGTCGGGCTCGGCCTCGGATCCCTGCTGGGACAGCGAACCGTCGCCGTGATCCTGATGATCGCCCTGGAGATCATCCTCACCCCGATCCTGGCGCAGCACACCATCCCCTACATGATCAATCTCCAGCGCGCCGTGGTCGGGCTGGGCGTGGCCCATCTCGAACCGTCAGGTCTCGAATTCGTGTTCGGAGGGGGCGGAGGACCCAACGGCAACCCGGGCACGTCCAACCTGGTGCCGGAGTCGCGAACCACCGCCGTCTTCGTCATCGCCGCCTGGCTCGTCGGCTGGACGGCCCTGGGCGCCTGGCGGATGGCCAAGCGGGACGCCTGAGCGTCGCCGTCCGGCAGCCGGGGTCCGGTTGCCGATTCCGGATCAGGGCAGGTATTCGTCGGTGACGGTGAGGTCGACGAACTCGGGAGGTCCGTCGAAGATCTCGGCCATCGTGGCCCTCACCACCTCGAGACCCTCCTGACGACGGGGGTCCCCCTCTCGGGCCCGGGCCCGCTCCTCGCTCTCGAAGACGACCAAGGTGACGACCCGACTGGGGTCGTTCTGATCCCGCATGGTCGTCGAGCGGAGCAGACCGGTACCCGGTTGTTCGACCGCCCGCAACTGCTCGAGCAACTTGGGGAGGTCGCTCTCCTTCCCCGGCTTCAGACGCATCGTGATGAGTTGAGCCCACATGGCCAGTCTCCCTTCCGCAACGGAACGCGGAACCTTAACCTGCGCCACTCCGCCCTACTCCGACGACCGGTTCAGGAATCGTCCTCGGTCCAACCGAGTTCGTCGGCCAACAACAGGAGGACTCGGTTCGGTAGGCGCTCGCCGCGCTCGAGGAGCTTGAGGCACCCCTGCACGTAGATCTTCCGGGCACCGTCGATGTCAGCCGATCGGACGGGCGCCACGGCGGGGGGCCGGATGCCGATGATCTCGGCCAGATCGGTGGGTTGGTCGCCGCCTGCTTCTCCGTCGAGCAGTGACTCGATGATCCGGAGCATGTACCTCCTCGGCGGCGATCCCTGCTCCCATCGGGCCACCGACTGCTGGGTCACGCCCAGTTGGTCGGCCAGGTCCCGTTGGGTGACCCCGCGCCTGAGCCGGTAGCCCCGGATCCGTCCGGCCAGCACGTCGGGAGGCTCTACTGAGTACTCATTTGTATCCACTACTTGTTCACGGTAGTGGTGGCTGGTGGTGTCCACAAGGGCGGGGCGTCGGAAATCCCGACGAATTGTCGAACTACATCGATGTAGTTAACACGGAGCGTGTAGGTGTGAGGACCTGGATACGGGCGCAGCCGCCCCCGGAGATCCGACAGCGTCCCCTCCGGTCCCCGGCTGCGCCGTCGTGTCAAGATCAGGGTGTGTCGGGTGGACGAAGGAAGGCACGCATCGAGGACGTGCACGATCTCGCCACGGCGATGCCCCATGTGACGGTCGTGAACGGTCCCGGTGGCAATCCGGTCTACCAGGTGGGCCAGAAGTCATTCGTGTTCTTCCGCAACCCCCGACCCGATGCCGTCGATCCGGACACCGGGGAGCGGTACCCGGATGTCATCGTCTTCTGGGTGCCGTCCGAGTTCGACAAGCGAGCGCTGGTTCAGGACGAGGCCTCGCCGTTCTTCACCACCCAACACTTCGACGGCCACAATTCCGTGCTGTTGCGGGCCAGTCGGATCAGGGAGCTCACCCGGCAGGAGTTGGCCGAGGTCATCGAGGATGCCTGGTTGTCACGGGCGTCGTCGGCCCGGGGAAAGGCGTGGCTGGCGGCCCATCCCGGGCCGAAGACGGGGACCGGCGACGTCCACGGCCTCGGCCGACGGCCGCCCGATGCTCAGAGCACGCGACGTGAGCCCGCGTTGAGCGACCGTCGATCGGGGATGGGATGACCGGACACCTGCTCGTCCAGATCACCGACGTGCACCTGATGCCCAACGGGACGCTGCTCCACGGTCGGGACCCGCGGGACAACCTGGTGACCGGACTCCGGAGGCTGGACGAGGTGGGGCTCCATCCGGACGTGTTCGTGCTCACCGGCGATCTGGCCAACTCCGGTGACGCCGAGTGCTACCAGGACCTGGCCGAGATCATGGACGGTGCCTCCGAGGCGTCCGGGACCGCGGTGATCTATCTCCCGGGCAACCACGACCGGCGCCCGGAGTTCCGCCGGCACCTGCTCGGGCAGGCACCGGAGCCCGGGCCGATCAACCAGGTCCATTTCCACAATGACCTGCGCATCGTCTCGCTGGACTCCTCGGTCCCCGATGAGGAGTTCGGGTTCCTCGCCGAAGAGACCACCGACTTCCTGGGCCAGGTGCTCTCGACGTCCGCTCCCGACGGAACCATCCTGGCTGTCCATCACCCGCCGGTGGCCTCGCCGATCCGCATGATGGAGCGCATCATGCTCCTCGACATCCAGCCCCTCGAAGATGCCGTCGCCGGATCGGACGTGCGATTGATCATCTGTGGGCACAACCATCACGAACAACTCGGTTCGATCGCCTCGATACCGGTGTGGGTGGCGCCGGCCTCCGCCTACCGGCTCGACGTACTGAGCCCGGAGATCCCACGAGACATCCCCGGTTGTGCTTTCTCCCAGATCGACGTGGGCGAGCCGGGCGTGACGGTCAGTGTGATCACCATCGAGGTCGAGAGCTGACGGCCCGCTCGACAGTGCGGTCGACGCGTCAGGCCCCTGCGGTCCGGTCGGAACGCACGACGAGCTCGTGGACGAGCCGGCGGGCGACCATCTCGAACCTGGCCACGTCGTCGTGGGGCCTGGCCACCAACATCGCCCCTTCGAGTGTGCCCACGATCATTTGGGCCTCCTCCCCGGCGGGACCGTCGAAGGTGAGGTCACCCTCGCTCCTGCCTTCGTCGAGGACCCGTGCCAGCCAGACCTCGTTGCGGTTGAAGAATTCGATGACGGCGCGCCGCATCGGGGGCGGAAGTGTCTGGTACTCGGCGGCGAGCATGCCGCAGAGGCACATCCGCCTGTTTCGCAACACCTCCACATACAGCGCGGCGTAGCCCTCGAGCTTGGCCGGAGCCCTCAGCGCTCCGGAGTCCAGGGCGGCGAGGGCTTCGGCGAAGCGATCCGAGTACCGGATGATGAGGGCTTCACCGAGCTCGCCCTTGCTCGAGAAGTGGTAGTGCAGCGCCGGCTTGGTGAGCTCCATCTCGGCCGCGATATCGGCGTAGCTGAACCCGTTGAATCCTTGGCGCTGAACCAGCCGTTCGGCCACGTCCAGGATCTGCTGAGCAGTACTGCCTTCCTCGGCCCGGCTTCGAGTTGCCATTGGTCTCCGTTGACTTTGACCTACTAGTAAGTCAGACTACTGCATAGGTGAGCCATGAGGAGAGCGCGGTGGAACCTCTCGAGATCGTGGAAGCGTTCGGCGCCGCGTGGTCGGACCACGACCTGGACAGGACCATGGCCCTCACCACCGAGGACTGTGTGTTCGACGGCACCGGTCCCGCTCCCGACGGCACGCGCTGCCGGGGTCGAGCGGCAGTCCGGAAGGCGTGGCAGCCGATCTTCGACGACCCCGACTCGAACTTCGAGGTGGAGGAGACCTTCGTGGCCGATGATCGGGTCGTCCAACGATGGCGGTACTCGTGGGCCGATGGTCACGTCCGCGGCATCGATGTCTTTCGGGTGGAGGACGGCCGGGTGGCCGAGAAGCTTTCGTATGTGAAGGGGTGAGGGTCCCGGTCGGCCGGTCCTACCGCGACATCGGGCCACAGGTCAGGAGTAGTGAGCGGAGTTTCAGAAAAACAAACCAACGGAGGATCCCATGACGCGAATGATTGCCGACTGTCGAGAGATGCCGAGCGAGAGTGGCTGCACGTTGACCATCGCCGGCGAAGAGTCCGAGGTGATTCGGGCGGCCGCCATGCACGCCGCCGATGTGCACGGTCACGCTGACGGACCCGAGCTGCGCGGCCAGATCAAGTCGATGCTGAAGCCGGAGTAGGGCGCATCCACTCATCGTCAGCGATCCCGGGACCGGGATTCCCCTAGGGTCTCGCCCGTGGATGTGGGGATGGCGTTGCCGACCATGGCCGAGGGCTTCACCCGGTCGACGCTCATGGAGTGGTGCCGGGGGATCGACGAGGGGCCCTTCTCGAGCATCTCGGCCGGCGAGCGGATCACGTTCCACAATCCCGAGATCCTGGTCACCAACACCGCCGCCGCGGCACTGACCGAACGGGTCGAGGTGATCATGAACCTCACCGTCCTCCCGCTGCACTCGACGGCGCTGCTGGCCCAGCAGCTGGCCACACTCGACGTCCTGGCCGCCGGCCGGCTGGTGGTCGGTGTCGGAGTGGGCGGACGCCAACAGGACTACCTGGCCGTGGGGGCATCCTTCGCCGACAGACACGCCCGGCTCGACGCGGGTGTCGCCGAGCTCCGCCGGCTGTGGCGGGGTGAACCGGCGTACGACGGTGGCTCGCCGGTGGGGCCGGCGCCGATCCGGCCGGGAGGACCACCGCTGTTGGCCGGAGCCATGGGGCCCAAGTCGATGGCCCGCGCCGCCCGGTGGGCGGACGGGATCACCGGCTTCTCGATCGCCGCCGGCTATGACGAGATGGCCTCCACCAATGCCATGGCCGTCGAGGCATGGGAGGAGGCCGGGCGCTCAGAACGGCCCCGACTGGTCAACGGCTCGTTCTTCCTCCTCGGAGGCCCCGGCGCCGCCGAGGACCTTCGGCGGTTCACCCACGCCTATCTGGCCGTCTTCGGGGAGCGGGCGGCCCGGGCGTTGGCCGACCTGGTCGAGCTCAGCTCCCCGGCCAGAGTGTGCCAGGCCCTGGCCGACGCCGAGGATGCCGGGTGCGACGAGTTCATCCTGGTGCCGGGAACCGTCGACCCCGACTGTCTTCAGCGCACCGTCACCACCCTCGGGGGTTGACCCGCTGTCAGGCCGCCACCTCGGCGACCACGACGGATACGTTGTCCCGGCCTCCGTGGGCGATGGCCCTCTCGATCAGCCGGTCGACGATTGAGGCCACGTCCGCGGCCCCGGCGATGGCGCTCCCGATCTCCTCGCCGGACAACTCGGTGAACAGTCCGTCACTACAGATGACGATCAGGTCACCAGGTTCGACCACCAGTGTGGTCCGATCGATGTCGACATCGGAGGCCACGCCGAGGGCCCGGGTGAGGATCCCATAGTAGGGATGGTCAGCTGCCTTCTCCTCCTGCAGCTCGCCCCGCTCGATCAGTTCGGCGGTCAGGCTGTGATCCCGTGTCAACCGGCTCAGCACGCCCTCATGCCACAGATAGGCGCGGCTATCGCCGACATTGACCAGGGCGACCTGTCCCGAGGCGAGAAGACCGGCCGCGCAGATGGTGGTGCCCATGCCCTCCAGGGCAGGCTGAGCGACGGCACGGTCCCGAATGGCCCAGTTGGCGGCCCGTACCGCGGCTTCGAGTTCCTCCCCTGACAGGCCGGTGAAGGCGGCAGGAACCACCCCGGCCACGACGTCGGCGGCGATCTCGCCCCCCGGGTGTCCGCCCATCCCGTCGGCCACCAGGACGAGATGCTCGTTGGTCACGATGACGTCTTCGTTGTTCTCGCGGAGAAGGCCGATGTCGGTGCGACCCGCGGTTCTCAGTGTGGTCATGAGTCCCTCCTCGGAACCTGGTTCGGCAACTGGAATCACCCGATCTCCACTTGCTTCGAGAAGACGGCGGGCATGGGTCAGGGCACCCTGGCGGTGGTGGGCATCGGTTTCGAGTCGTCTGGCCCAGACATCCAGCTGGTCGGACGAGGGACGGCGCCTGAAGGCGCGGATGTCGGCCAGTGGCACACCCGCTCGCCGCAGAGCGTCGATCAACTGGGCGTCGGCCAACTGATCGGTCGAGTAGTAGCGATATCCCGATCGGGGATCCACCGCGGCCGGGGCGAGGAGGCCCTCGGCCGCGTAGGTTCGCAGCCGTTTCGCCGACAGTCCGGACCGGTCCGAGAACGCTCCGATAGCCATGAGATCATCCACAGAAGGAAGCTTGGACCCTGTCCCATGGTGAGAGTCAAGTGGATTGGCTGCGATCAGTGGGGTGGTCTGCCGATGGTCAGGCGACAGGCGAGGTCGGCCCGGATACGGTGCCTTCCGATCAGTCGTTTCGGGCGACCTCGGGTCCCGTCATCCGGTTGAGCAGCGGGAACGTCGAGGCGATGATGGCCAGTGACGCGCCCAGTCCACCCAGGACGGTGGCCCAGAAGGCAATCCCCGGGATGCTGAAGGCGATGCCGACCTGGGAGTGGAGGTACAGCGCGGCTGACACGAGGCCGACGACGAGCGACACGGCGGACACGAGGAGAAGGGGCAGCGCACTCTCCAGCGCCACGACCCGATCGAGGAGCGCGGTGGGGACACCGGTGAGCCTGAGCAAACTGAACGGGCGCTTCCGCTCGCCCAACCCGGCGGCGATGTTCACGGCCAGACTGCAGGCGGCGATGATGAGGCTGGCCACGATGATGACCTCGGTCATGTCCTGGAGCATGACCAGAAGGCGCGCCGTCGACGGATCGAGGGCATCGACGGCGACCCCACCGCCCTGGAAGGGAAAGGCTCGTTCGAGCGAGGTCCGGGACCGCTCGACCGAGCCCGCCGACCCATCCGTGGCCACGACCACCGCATCGACGGGGAGGCGCGCCGCCTCCGCCGCGGACAGGGGCGCGGACGGCCAGACCGTCGTCGACGCGTGCGAGTTGTGTCCGAGGAGGTTCGAAAGGAAGTAGCCGACACTGGCCACCGTCGCT
Organism: uncultured Acidimicrobiaceae bacterium; assembly: GCA_963837805.1. Classification (GTDB taxonomy): domain Bacteria; phylum Actinomycetota; class Acidimicrobiia; order Acidimicrobiales; family RAAP-2; genus Bog-756. Next base: position 55,434 of record CAWIOU010000003.1, on the reverse strand, counting down.
CCCCGAGCGCACTTGCCGATGGCGGGGGTCTTGACCAGCTGGACGCACGTGACGACCCCGAATGATCTCCCCGGGGCTTGGGATTGGGACGGACTCTGGTGGACGACCGTCACCGCGCGCACCCCGGGTGTCGTGCGGAGCTCGTCGAGGACCGGCCCTGGGACTGAAGGAACCTGGGCGGAGACGGGACAATTCGATGTGGAGAAGGTGCAGAACGGGTCGGCGAGCGTGTCGCTCCCCGCGCTTCCTCCCGCGGAGCTGCTGTCGGCGGTGACGGAGCTGAGCGCCCCGACGACCGCGCTGGCAATGAAGAGGGCGATCACCAGCCCGCTGATGAACCGGAAGGCCGCCTTGGGATTGTCGAGGAGCCGACGACCGGCGATGAGCGCGGCGGGGCGGCTGGCCCGCTTGACCATCAGTCGGGAACCGGCGGTGGTGAACCACGGTCCGGCCACGACCAGACCGACGACGAGGAGCACGAAGCCCACGAGCAGCTCGAGAAGCTGGCCGCCGACGGCACCCGGCTTGCCGGCGGCGTCGAAGTACGCCAGCAGGGCGATACCGGCAAGAAGCGGGATGATCCGTACGATGCGCGGTGGGCGGGACGCCGCTCGCCGCTGCACGCCGAGCGGCGATAGCTGGACCCGGCGGAGCGCCAGCCGGGCGGTGACGACCGCGGCAACCGGGACGCCGATCAGGACGATCACGATGTCGGTCCCGTCCAGCGACAGGTCGCCTTGGGCGAGAGGCGCACCGGTGAACGGCACGTGATAGAGCAGTGGTCGGAACACGAAGAAAAGTGCGAAGCCGGCGGCGACGCCGGCCACCGCCGCCACCACTGCCTCCACCGCGGAGACGACAGAAATCTGACTCGGCGTGGCGCCGACCAGTCGCATGGCGGCCAGGCGCTCCTCGCGCCGGGCGGCGGACAGCCGGCTCGCCGTGGCGATCAGGATCAGCACCGGCAACAAGAGCGCGACGGCTCCGCCGACCAGGATGAACTGCAGAACAGGTCCGCTCCCGACGGCGTTCTGGCAGGCGTAGCAGTCGGCCGATGTGCGTTGGATGGCGCCGATCTCGACGGCACCCGGTGCCTGCGAGAGTTGGCCTGCCGTGTGGCCGACGACGATGATCAGCGAGTTCGGGGACGGCAGCGCCGCGCTGCCGATGGTGCCGACCTGCTGTCCGGGGAACCGGTCACCGAGCTGATCGGCGGGCACGGACGTGATGAGCGTGGCCAGTGCCGGCGAGACGTAGTACTGGCCCGGTCCCGGTAGGTGCGGTATCCCCGGAGGGACGGGAGCGTTCGGTCCGGCGGCGGCCAGGTCGACCCGATCAATCGCCTGGAGATGGAACTGATCAGTGCTCGACAGCCACCACAGCCGGTCGGACTGCGGGCCCGCTTGGGACGGTACCGCCTGGGCGGCGGAGTCGAGCCACCCGCCACGGTCGGACTGAGCCCGCAACCCGTTGGTGCCGGCCAGGGCGGCCAGCAGGAGACCGACACCGAGGGCGACGGCCGCCGCGGTGACCAGGACCCGCAACAGTGCCTCGCGACCGCTTCCGAGTGTCAACCGCAGCCCGAGCCGAATCATCGGGCCACCGCCGCCGGCGTGGCCACCCGTCCGTCGCGCACGATGACCTCGCGGTCGGCGTAGGCGGCGACGCGGGGCTCATGGGTGACGAGGATCACCGTCGATCCCTGCTCGCGTGCGGCGCCCGTCAACAGGCCCATGACCATCTCGCCGTTGAGCGAGTCGAGTGAACCGGTCGGCTCGTCGGCGAAGAGCACGTCGGGATGGGCGACGAGGCCACGCGCCAGGGCGACGCGCTGGGCCTGGCCCCCCGACATCTCGCCGGTGCGGTGGGTCTCCATGCCGTTGAGGTCGAGGCGGTCGAACCAGCTCCGTGCGGCACGGAGGGCCTCGGCGCGGTGCGTGCCACCGAGCAACAGCGGCAGGGCGACGTTCTCCTCGGCGGTCAACTCCGGGACCAGCTGGCCGAACTGGAAGACGAAGCCGAAGCGGTCACGCCGCATCCTCGAGCGCCCTGCCTCCCGCATCGTGTCGAGGCGCCGGCCGTCGAAGGAGACCTCGCCGGAGTCGGGAACGAGGATGCCGGCCAGGCAGTGGAGCAGCGTCGACTTCCCCGATCCGCTCGGACCCATCACGGCGACGATCTCGCCACGCTGCACGGCAACACTCGCTCCACGGAGGGCTGGGGTCTCGCCGAAGGAGAGAACGAGGTCGCGTCCTTCGAGGATGGTGGCCCCGGAAACCACCGCCAGGGACCCGTTGGCCGGATTCACGCCGTCACCTCCTCGGCCAGCACGGCGAGCCGGGCGGCGGTGAGGTCGATCCAACGCAGATCGGCTTCCAAGTGGAAGAGCCCGTGGTCGGCGAGGAGGGCGTCGACGATCCCGCCCGCCAGCTTGAGCTCGGTGAGCTCGCGCATCCGGGCCAGGTGGGCGGCGCGCTGGATGTCCAAGTACTCCTCCGCCGGACGATCGAGCATGAGGGAGAGCACGACCTTCACGAACAGATCGGTCTGGAGGTGGGGCTCGGCCGGGATCGGCTCGGCCAGCCACGTCTCGACCTCGCTCCGACCGGTCTCGGTGATGGTGTAGCGCTTGCGATCAGGGCCGGCCCCGGGTTCGGCCTCGCCCACCATCGCCCTCCCATCCCGGGCCAGGCGGGCGAGGGTGGCGTACACCTGGCCGAACGGCAGCGGCCGGCCCCGACCGAAGTAGGTGTCGTACTCCCGCTTCAGGTCGTAGCCGTGGCTCGGTTCGCGATCGAGGAGCCCGAGAAGGGCCATGGGTACACTCATACCTCGGAGAATACTCTCAGTGTATACGTATAGTCAATAGACTTCTCCCGCCGATGAGGGCGCGGGCCGACGCACTGTCGATGATCAGGTAAGGAGGTACGAGGGCCGTGGTGCCCTCGGTGATCACGGGATGGGCGGCGACGTCACGATCTGGACCACGGCGACGACCAGCATCAGGCCGCCCAGGATGACCAGACCCAGTCGGATCCGGAAGAACCGGAAGTGGCCACTGATCCCGATGAGGAACAAGATCGTGGCCAGGTAGATGGTGTCCCGCACGTAGTTGTCGGAGTTGGCGCCGGCCTGAACCCCGAGCGCGTACTGCGCACTCGCCTTCGCGTCGAGCGCCGCCGCCTGGGCCAGCTCCGGCTGACGGTACTGGGGCATGTAGGTCGGACCGGGAGGGGCCGACGGGTTGGCGAACGGCTGGGTGGCCATCCAGGCGTCGAAGGCCACCTTGAAGGCGGGACGGAACCGTCGCTCAGCGACCGATTCGGCCGTGGGGTTGCCCGCCACATAGGCACTGAACCAGGCGTTGAAGGTCGTCGAGTCGAAGTTCTTGGTGTCCTGGGCATCGAGGGCCGCCCGGTTCGCCTCGGTCCGGGCAGCCGATGCGCCGGCCAGCCGCACCGACGACTCGGTGCTCCACTTCGCCGACGCATAGCCGGTATAGGCGGCCAGCAGGGCCACGATGGCCAGGAGTATGGCTTCGACCACCGAGAGGACCCGATCGTGCTGGCGACCACCTTCGTCCGCCGGTTCGGCATCGTGATCGGCGGCGTGCTTCCGGTGCCTGGTGATCTCACCCGCCACCTCCCCCGGCTTCAGTCCCTCAGGCACATCTGTCCTTCTTCATCAGTCGCCGGCATGCCCCCGGGCTCCGGATCGAAGCTACTCGGCCCGGCGTCACGCTCGGCGGCGGCCGGGGGATCAGCCGAGGGCAGTGTTGTCGTCCTCCAGCCGGAGGGCCTTGGCCGCCACCGCATGGGCCAGGTAGAGGGTGGCGATATAGGTGAGCTCGAGGATCTCTTCGTCGCCGAACTGCCCGGTGAGGTCCCCGTCCACCTTCGATGGGACGACCCCGAGTCCGATGACCAGAGCGTCGACGTAGGCCAGCGCGGCCGACATGGCCGGCGTGAGTCCGGGGGCGGCGACCCGGCCTTCGCGTACGGCATCGACCACCTCCTCGGACAGTCCCGCGTCGAGGGCGGCCCGTCGGTGCTGGCGTTCGACGAAGGCGCTCCCGGCCCGGACCCCGACCCGCAGCTGGGCCAGCTCCCGAACCTGCGGGTCGAGGGCCCGGCGGGCGCTGCGGTAGAGCAGGAAACCCTGGACGGCGTGGTCGAGGACGTCGGGTACCAGCGTGTAGGTCGTCCACCAGTCGCCCCTCGTACCATCGGCTGTCCCCGGCACCTCGACCGGGCAGCGATCGCCGAAGATGAAGTCGTAGGCGGCCAGCACCACCGGCGAGGTGGCGTCCGCTCGCCTCACCTCGGAGAGCCGTGGCACTAGTGGGCACCGCCCATCGCAGAGACGGACTGATCGGTCCCACCGGGCTGCATCGCATCGTCTCCCATCGCCGATCCTCGCCTCACAGTAGACCTGCCCTGACCGGGTCGGCCGGGGTGGCCGGTCGACTTCAGACCACGCCGGGTTCCGGGGGGTCCAGGAGATACGAGGGATTGGCCACCCGCAGCTGGTCGCGGACGCCGCCGGCGAGGAAGGATCCCACCTCGGCGAGGTCCTGGTCGTAGGAGCCGGCGCGGATGGCCGTCACCAGTGCGGCGTCGTCGCTGATCCCGAGCGCGCCCAGGCGGTCGCCGTGGGCGGCCACGGCCGCCGGTCCGAGACCCAATTCGCGGCCGACCATGGCCAGCACGTTGCGGGCCACCCGGGCCTCGAAGCGGGCCGGTCCGTCGGTGGACGCCATCACCTTGGTCTCGATGTACTCCTTCACCGCCTCGAGCAGTTCGGCCGCCGACGGGGAGCCGAACAGGGGGCTCGCCGGCGCCGCTCCGGTTCCGGTTTCGTCCTCCGCCACCGAGGCGGTGTCCACCCCGAGCAGGCCCAGGATGTCCCACTCGCACTCGCAGACCCGCCGGCCGATGGCGGCCAGTTCCACCGAGCGGGTCGACCCCCGCAGATGGGTCCCGGCCTGCAGCATGCAGATCACCGCCCACTTGACCGAGGCGTACACCTCCCACCACCGCACCTCGTCGGTGTCCACGGGCCGCCCGCCGGCCGCATGGTAGGCGGCCAGAAAGGCGTCGAGCTCACCGAACCCGCCGACCCGACCCGGTCCGCCGAACCGCCAGGCCCTCGCACACAGCCAGCCGATGTCCTCGACCGGATTGCCGCGGTGGGCCAGCTCCCAGTCGAGCACGCCCCGCAGGCCATGCTCATCGACCAGGAAGTTCCCCATCCGGAAGTCACCGTGGACGACGGTCGGGTCCCCAACGGTGGGTCCGTCGAGCGCCAACCACCGGGCCCCGAGTTCGAGGACGGGGCGCTGCTCGTGCAGCGCGTCGAGGAAAGGGCGTGGATCCCGCAGTGGATCGGCATCGGGCAGCCCGGCAACGGATCCGGGATCGATCGAGTGGATGGTGGCCAGGGCGGCGGCCGTCTGCCCGGTGAGACCGGTGCGGGCCGTGGCGAGCTCGTCGTTGCGCAGGATCCGTCGGGGGATGGCCTCGCCCTCGAGCCGCTCGACCACCAGCCAGCCGGGATCGAGGCCGTCGGGGCGACCGGCGGCCACCACCTCCGGCACCGGCACCCCGGCCGCGTGGGCTGCCCGCAGCAAGCCCGCTTCCATCTCCACCCCCGGAGGCCGCGTCAACTCGACCCCTCGCACCTGCTGGAGGACCAGGCGGCGGACCTCCCCGGAGGCCGGCTGGAGGTCGAATGCACTGGTGACCCGGGATGCCCCGCCCGACAGCCGTCGCACCCCGGTCACCCGACCGCCGAGCGCGGCCCCGAGCTCCTCGGCCAGGTCGACCGCGTCCGGGCTCACCGGCGGCTAATCGACCGGGACGGCCGGTCGCCCGCGGTCATCCACCTGGTGGAGATACTCGGCGATGCCGAACCCGGACCGGGCCGCGCCGTCGTCGGTGCGGTAGGTCCACCGGGTCAAGCCCTCGTTGACCACCGTGCCCCCCGCCTTGCCGATGTCGGCCACCCGCAGCACGTCGCCGGTCAGCTCGTAGTGCCGGTCCTTCTTGTCCACCACCACGGCGTGCACCCTCTGCTGGGTCAGCCCGTCGTCGGCCAGCTCGGTGCGCAGCCTCCACTCCCTGATGCTCGTCACCCGTCCGTCCTCGGACACCCACCCGCGTTGCAGGTCACCGGCGGCGGTGCCCAGGCGGATGCCACCGAAGTGGAGGGACTCCCCGATGTTGATGCTGAACCAGCGCCACATGGTCGGTCCGCCCCACCGCCGCGGGCCCCATGATCGGTCGCGGTTGCCGAGGGCGCCGGCCCAGGGATGCGCGACCCCGTCGACGGTCACCGACCCGGCCCAGCGTCCGGCCTGCTCGAGGTGGCCCTTCCCGGTCGTGCCCGTGGCCGCCGCCGCCTCGGCCGTCCGGGCCCCGTCCGTCTGCTGCCCGTCGGTCCCCACGGCCGGCGAGAGGGCATCGAAGGTCGCGTCCACCACCAGGTGGACGAGGGGGCCGGGTCCATCGGTTCCGCCGGCTCGGGCGACGGCGTCGACATCTGCCGTGATGCGCCAGCGCTGCATGGCCTCGAGCATTTCGTAGCGGACTCCGCCCACCACCAGCGGCGAATCGACCATCTCGTGCTGGTCGACCACGTGGCGATACTCGGCCAGCCGACCGTCGGGCAACCACACCGAGAGGTTGACATCCATGGTGCCTTCGTTCGGCCGGATGCCGATCCGGGTGAAGAAGCCGCTGTCGGTGCCCGGGTCGTAGGCGTTGAAGTAGTAGGACTCACTCCAGGCGACATCGGTTTCGACCGGATGCGCGTGATCGTGCTTCGGCTCGAGGATGGGCATGGCCCCAACTCTTGCCCAATCGCGGAGGGCACACAACGGCCGCCGGTCGACCGGCCGGGGAACGCCTGGATAGGGTGGATCCGTCCGTCGAAGCGGGGAGGTCGTCGTGTCGGAGAATCTGAGGGTCCTGGCCAAGTACAGCGCGGCCATGGAGTCGGGGGACACCGACGCCGTCTACGAGTTCTGGGCACCGGACTTCCGGAGCCACGTGACGTCGCGGGTGGCGCCGGACCGGGACGGGGAGGACATCCGGGGCGAGGAGGCGAAGTGGTGGGAGCAGGCCCGGGCCGCGTTTCCGGACATGACCTTCACCGTCGACCTGTTGATCGAATCCGATGATCTGGTGGTGTCCAACTGGACGGTCCGCGGCACCCATACCGGCGCGCCGTTCTACGACGTCCCGCCGTCGGGTAATCCGGTCACCATCAACGGCACGGCCATCCTGCGCCTCCGGGACGGCCTCATCACCGAGCACTGGGGCGGGCCCCACTGCCAGGAGGGCCTCGGCCTCATCCGCTGAACCGCCGGGCCCGGTCGGGAGCGGTCAGGCCGGTCGAGCCTTCATTCCGAGGCGCCGGAACGTGTTGACGTAGTCGATCACCAGGGCCTCGTGGCCCCGCCACTCCCGCACCGGGTGAGTGCCGTAGGCGCCGACCCGGGCCACGGTGGCGGGGGTCATCCCCTGGAAGGCCGGTTCGGGATCGTCGGTGTCCAGCTCGTAGAGGTGCATGTAGCGGGGCGGTCCCGGCGCCCGGTTCTCGTAGGGCGTGATCATGGTGAAGTGGTCGGGGGAGGCGGCGGCGATGTCGCGGATGTGGACGAAGTCGGCCCAGTCCCGCAACGCCTGGGCCTCCTCGTCGGACCGGGGGCTGATCAGCACCACCTCGAGTCCCAGGGTCGGGCGATCCGACACCGTCCCCTGGCCGGGACGCGGGCAGTGATCGAAGCAGAGCCCGGCGATGTCACCAGGCACGGTGGCACCGCTCGGGGGAGCAAATGACCGGTCGGCCTCGTAGACACCGAGGACGGAGAACTCGTCAAGGGTCCGGGGGAGGTCGGTTCGGAACGGGACACAATTGGCCCACCAGCTGGCCACCCGCACACCCGGGAGGCCCAGCACCTGGTGGACCCGCTCCTCGGCGTAGCGGTGGGCGGGCCGGTCGGTCATCTCCAGGTAGAGCACCGGCGTGATTCGGTCTTCCATCGTCGATCCCCCGTCGCTCGACCGACGAGCGCTGCCGGCCATGGTCCTGGCCGCGGCGATGGTACCGGAGATGGCCGTCCCCGGCCGGACTCAGATCGAAAGGCTTCCCCGGCCCCCGGGGGTCAGGCGACAGCCGCCGTCGACAGCTTGAGCGCTTCGCTCCAGGCCGAGGGCGTATCCGTCTTGCTGGCCTTCCCGACGATCTCCTGCAGGCGCTGGGCCTCCTTCTGGGCATCGGCCGCCTCCTGGGCCGCCGCCTTCTCGGTCTCGACGAACGACGGGAGTGCCTGTGATGCCCGGTCAGCGGCCCGCTTCGCCTCGACCGCGGCCTGCCGGGCCCGCTTGGCGGCATCATCGGCTTCCTCGGCCGCCCGTTGGGCCTGCCGATCAGCCTGGCCGGCATCAGCGGACCGCTGGGCCGCGGCCCGGGACTGCTGGGCCGCCTCCCGCGCCGCATCGGCCTTCTGGCCCGCGACCTGGGTCGCCTGGGCTGCCGCCTGCAGAGTCTGGGCCATCTCCGACACCACGACGGCCAGTCTGGCCGCCTCCTGCCAGGTTTCCGGGGTCCCGATGGAGCTCGCACGGGCGACGGCCTTCTCTGCCTCCTTGGCCCACTTCTCGGCTTCACCCGCCGCTCCGGCGACGACCGGACGGCCGAAGAACACGCTGGGCTGCGGCCGGGAGTCGTCGGCGTCCTCCTCGGCGTCGTCGTCCTCCGATTCGGGCGTGCCGGCCACACCCACGCTCACTTCGTCGACCGGCGCAGCCTCGGCTTCGATGTCGGGCTCGGTCTCCGCCTCGACCTGCTCCTCGGGCTCGGCTTCCGCCTCCACCGGCTCCTCGGCTTCCGCCTCCACCGGCTCGGGGGCGACGGCCTGGTCGGTCTCGGCCTCCACGGTCTGGTCGGAGGTCGGCGGCGTCTCGGGGACGACCGGCGCATCGTTGGTTCCCGGTGTGACCAAGGTCAGTGACGGAGGGAAGAACTCGCCGTCCTCCTTGCTGAGCACGGGCAGGGATTCGAGCGACGAAGCCAGCTCGGGCTCGGAGTCCGGAGCCTCGTCGGTCAGCGGCGCCCCGCGGTCGATCACGTCGCTGTCCGCCTCGACCTCCTCGTCCCCCTCACGGCCTTGGGCATCACCGGCGCGGGCGTGGACGTGCAGGATCTGGCCGGTCAGATGGAAGCCGTCCCAGTAGCGCATCAGCCCCGGGGTGGTGGCGTCCGGGTACCAGCCCGGATCACCCGGATCCTTCACCGTGGGAGCCGGCGGCTCGGCCGACGCCTCGACCGCCTCGTCCTTCTGTCGCCTTCGCTCCGCCGAGAAGAACTGGTCCACTTCGTTGGCTGGGTCCTCGGTGGTCTCGTCGTCCTCGTCGGTCTTCGGGTTCCGTGCAAAGGGTCGCAGTGCCATATGTTCTGGTTCGGCCCCTTCCTCAGCGACCTTTAGGGCTTTTCGGCCCCTCTGGCCCTGTATTCCGGGCTTCCGGCGGTTTGCTTGGCGCTCAAGGTAGGTAGCCCAGGTGCCGATAGCACACATGTGAAAATGTCCCGGAGATCGAGTCGGAAGGCAGAGCACCCGGAAGCGTCCGCCGTGCGGACGATCTCGGCGACCCCGGTTCCGAACATGGACCTGGACGGGGCCCCGGCTCTCGTCTTCCAACCGGCGGTCGATCTCTTCACCGGCCGGCTGTTGGGCTTCGAGGCCCTCCTGCGGTGGCACCGTTCCGACGGCACCGACATCCCGCCCGACGTGCTCATCCCCTGGGCCGAGGAGCACGGGCACATGAACGATCTCAATGCCTGGGTCCTGTCCGAGGCCTGCGCCCAAGCGGCCCGCTGGCCTTCGGATCTGCAGCTGGCCGTCAACTGTTCGGTCTTCCAGCTCCAACGGGGCACCGCCGCCATGGCCGCCGCCTCCGCCCTCGAGCAGTCGGGGCTCAATCCGGACCGGCTCACCGTCGAGATCACCGAGTCGTCGGTGGCCGATGACGATGCCGCCGCCGACCTTCAGGTCATGACCCGCCTCGGCATCCAGCTCACGATGGACGATGTGGGTTCGGACTGGTCCGTGCTCGAGAACCTCCGGAACTGCGTCGTCAACACCATGAAGATCGACGCCTCGCTCATCGAGGGGGTCACCGACAAGACCGGTCAGGGCCGGAACACCGTGGAGACGATCGTCAAGCTGTGCCGCTCACTCGGAATCTGCACGGTGGCCGAGGCGGTCGAGTCCGCCGAACAGGTGGAGATACTGTGCGAGATCGGGGTGGAGACGGCGCAGGGCTACTTCTTCTCGCCACCGATGTCGGCGGCCGAAGCCGAGAGCCTGGCCGCCATGGTCCCTCACCCGCGTTTCGCGCTCTCCGCCCCCGTGGTCCAGTAGTCCCCTCGGCCGCGTCGGTGAGCGGGACCCCGGCGGCCAACCTGATGCGGTGGCCTGGCCCGGACCGCACCCGGTACAAGGATCGCGCCTAGCTTCGTCTCGGACCGGACGGTCACCGGAGCTTCCCGAGGAGAGCAGTGGACGAGCGCACGTTTGGACGGCGTTTCGAGGGCAAGGTCGCCATCGTGACCGGCGCCTCGACGGATCCCGGCATCGGAACCGCTTCGGCGCGCCGCCTGGCCCTCGAGGGCGCCTCGGTGGTCATCAATGCCCGCTCCGAACCCCGGTTGCGGGCCACCGAGTCGGCCCTCCGCAGCCAGGGCCTCGACGTCGTGGCCTGCCCCGGTGCGGCCGGCGACGCCGAGCTGCCCGCCCTCCTGGTGGGGACGGCGATCGAGCGGTTCGGCCGGATCGACCTCCTGGTCAACGCGGTCGGCGGTGCTCCGTTCATCGGATCGGCGCTGACCATGAGCCGGGATGAGCTGATGAAGACGGTCGCCCTCAACACCTGGCCGGCATTGTCGCTCATCCAGGAGTCGATGGCCCGGGGTCTGGCCGACGAGGGCGGAGCCGTCGTCAACATCTCCAGCGGGTCGCCGAAGAAGACGACGCCGTCGATGGCCGCCTATGCCGCAGCCAAATCGGCGCTCAACGCCCTGACCCGCACCTTGGCCAACGACCTCGGGCGAAGCGGAGTGCGGGTCAACGCGGTCAGTCCCGGCCTCACCAAGACCGAAGGCACCAGGGACCTCTGGGGAGCCGACGACGGTGAGGCCGCCGGTCGCCACCTGCTCCTCGGACGGTTGACCGAGGCCGACGACATCGCTGCGGCGGTGACCTTCCTCCTCTCCGAGGAGGCCGGCTCCATCACCGGTGTCCTTCTCGACGTGGACGCCGGCAACCACGTCGACACCGGTTCGTGGTCCCCGTTCAGCCCCGGTGCCGTCGGCCAACCGGGGGGCGCCCCCCGAGTGACCGGTCGGGGCTGATGACTGACGAGCTCCACGGGTGGGGTCCGGCACTGGAGGAGATCGGGCGCCGGAAGGCCGAGGCCCGGGCCATGGGCGGCGAGGCCCGCCTCCATCGCCAGCACGAACGGGGACGGCTCAACGCCCGTGAGCGACTCGACCGCCTGTTCGACCCCGGAACTCTCTTCGAATTGGGCAACCTGGTCGGCACGGTCGACGATCCCCCGGTCGCCGCCGACGCCCTGGTGGCCGGATCGGGCCGGATCAACGGCCGGCCGGCCCTGGCCGGCGCCGAGGACGTGACCGTGCTCGGCGGCTCGATCGGCAGTGGGGCCTCGGACAAGCGGTACCGGCTGTGCCAGCTGGCCGGCCAGGAACGGGTCCCGCTGGTCATGATGCTCGAGGGAGCCGGACACCGGGTCACCGAGACGGCATCGGGTCGCCGGCCCGGGGACCTGATGGGCCTGGCCGAGCTGTCCGGAATCGTCCCCTTGGTCAGCCTGGTGCTCGGTGCCTCGGCCGGTCACGGCGCCCTCACCGCACCACTGTGTGATTTCGTGGCCATGACCGAGACGGCCTCGATCTTCGCCGCCGGCCCACCCCTGGTCCGGTCGGCCACCGGGGAGGACGTGACCAAGGAGGCCCTGGGCGGCCCGGACGTGGCCATCGGATCGGGCGGTGTCGTGCACAACCTGGTGGCCGACGACACCGAGGCCATCGATCTGGCCCGCCGCTACCTCGGCCACTTCCCGCTCAACGCCTGGGAACCTCCGCCCCGGAGGGACGGACCCGACGCCGGGCCGCGGCCGGTCGACGTTCTCGGGCTGATCCCTCCCGACCCCCGCCAGCCGTATCCCGTGCGGCCGGTGCTCGCCGAAGTGGTCGACGCCGGTGCCCTGCTCGACGTGCAACCCGGGTTCGGTTCCTCCATCGTGACCGCGCTCGCCCACCTCGGGGGACGGAGCGTGGCCATCGTGGCCAACGATCCGAGCGTGATGGCCGGCACCATCGACAGCGACGCCGCCGACAAGGCCGCCCACTTCCTCGATGTGGCCGGCGCCTTCGGACTGCCGTGCATCTTCCTGGCCGACAACCCCGGGGTGTTGGCCGGCACCGCCGCCGAAGCCCAGGGCATCCTCCGCCACGCGGCCCGGCTCTTCGCCGTTCAGCACCGCCTGACCGTGCCCAAGCTCCACGTCACGCTGCGCAAGGCATTCGGTTTCGGGTCCTCGGTCATGGCCATGAACCCGTTCGACGGCCAGACCATCACCCTGGCTTTCCCGTCGATCACCCTCGGCGCCCTCCCGGCCGGCTCCGAGGCCAGCGCCGTCGACGATCCCGAGGAGCGGGCCCGTCTGGCCGCCGAGCAGGCGCGGGCGTCAGTGGTCGCCGGCGCCCGTCTGTCCTACGACGACGTGATCGATCCCCGCCAGCTCCGCAACGCCCTGCTGGCCGGGCTCGGCCTGGCCGAGGGACGGGAGGCCGCCACGCGCCGTCCCCGGTCGTCGGGCGTCCTGCCCTGACTCCGTTCCAGACCGGCGAGCGGCCCCACCGGCCGGTTCAGCGCCCGGCGTTGTCGACGTAGGCGTCGTAGCAGGATCGGCAGATGAAGAACGGGTTGTCGGCGGCCGCCTCGGCCTCGATCGGCCCACCGCAGTCCGGGCACGCCTGATCGGCGGCCGCCAATTGCTCGGCACTCGTCGGCTCGGGCTGGGCGCTCATACCTTGGGCATCGGCAGCCGGCCGGTACGGCTTGAGTTCCGCCGTCGTGACTGGAACCTGTCACCACCCCAGGCAGTAGTGTTCGGGCTTTCGGGAAAGGATCCAGACATGAGCGATCTGCTGCTGGCAGACGAACGAGAGGCGGTGGCCAGCGCCAGCCGGCATGTGGCCGAGACGGGACTTGTCATCGGCACGGCCGGCAACATCTCCGCCCGCAAGGGCGATCTGATCGCGGTGACCCCGACCGGCTCCGACCTGGGCACACTGACCGCCGAGATGATCACGGTCATCGACCTCGACGGTGACGTCGTCGACGGCGAGTTCGCCCCTACCTCCGAGGTCCCGCTCCACACCGGCATCTACGCCGCCACCAACGCGCTGGCCATCACCCACGCCCACGCCATGGCCTCCACCGCCCTCTCGTGCACCCACGACGAACTGCCCCCGTTGCACTACAGCTGCCTCGGTCTGGGGGGAGCGCCGCGCACCGCCCCCTATGCGACGTTCGGTTCGCAGGAACTGGCCGACAACGTGATCAAGGCGCTGAAGGGCCGGAATGCGGCCATGATGCGCAACCACGGGTCGATCGCCTACGGCAACAAGATGAGCGAGGCTGTCGAGCGGCTCGAGCTGCTCGAGTGGCTGGCCGAGCTCTACTGGCGCTCGTCGTCGATGGGCACCCCGGCCGTGCTCACCGACAAGGACTTCGAGGCCATCATCATGTCGGCCATGGAGAAGGGGTACGGCAGCGTGAAGAAGGCCGAGAAGAAGTCGGGCAAGAAGGCCTGAACCCTCGAGGGAGCCGTCACCTCGGGTCGCGGCGCATGAACCAGTTGCGGGCCGACAGGAACGGGATCTCCTCCACGACCTCGAACCCGTGGCCGATGTAGAACCGGACGTTCTCCGGCTTGTCGGTCTCCAGCCAGGCCAGCCGGCCGTGCTCGTCGAACTCGCCGCACAGGAGCTTCATCGCCGCCCCGCCGAGGCCCATCCCCTGGAAGCCCGGCTCCACCCCCACCGGACCGACGTGCCAGTGCGACTCGATCAGGTCGTGGGCGGCCAGGACCGATCCCAGATGGAGGAACCGGTCGGCGTCGGTGGCGTCGGGACCGGGCTCGTCCAGCAGTCCTGATCTCCGGCGGCAACATCGTGGCCACGCAGTCCCCGGGCGGATCGGCACCGGCCACGCCGAGTACGCAGTCGCCCCGCACGACCCCGGCCACCCGCGCCCCGGTCAGCATGCCTCTGAAGGTGCTGTACAGCATCTCGAGACGGACCAGCGGATCACCGGAGACGGCGAGGGACGTGGGGTTGTCCCGCAACGCGCGTGCCGTCACCCCGACCGCCTGGGAAACCTGATCGGCTCCGGTCAGCCACTGGACCCCGTACTCGGCCACCCGGCAGTTCTACCAGGTCTGCCTTTCCCTGCCAGCATGGGTTCCGACCGACGCCGCGACCAACGCAGCCGGCACACGCAGCCGACACCGGCACGAGAAGCCACAGGAAGGAAAAGCCGATGAAACAGAGGATCCTGGGTGGGACCGGAATCTCGGTCAGCGAGTTCGCGCTGGGGACGATGATGCTCGGGGCCATGGGCAACACCGATCACGACGAGTCGGTCCGGATGATCCACACCGCGCTGGACGCCGGGATCAACTTCGTCGACACCGCCGACGTCTACTCGGCCGGCGAATCCGAGGAGATCGTGGGCCGGGCATTGGCAGGGCCGCCGCGACGACGTGGTCCTGGCCACCAAGTTCGGGCTCCCGCTGGGGAGCGATCCCAACCAGCGCGGAGGATCACCCCGTTGGATCGCCCGCGCCGTCGAGCGCAGCCTCCGGCGCCTGGGCACCGACCACATCGACCTCTACCAGATGCACCGTCCCGACTACGGCACGGACATCGACGAGACGCTGGCCGCCCTCTCCGACCTGATCCACGCGGGCAAGGTCCGGGCCATCGGCTGTTCCACCTTTCCCGCCGAGCTGATCGTGGAGGCCCACTGGACGGCCGAGCGGCGCGGCCACCACCGGTTCCGCACCGAGCAGCCGCGCTACTCGATCCTGCAACCGGACCATCGAAGGGGCGGTGCTCCCGACGGCCCAGCGCTACCGGATGGGCGTCCTCACCTACGGCCCGCTCAGCAGTGGCTGGCTCTCCGGCCGGACCGACCCGACCAAGGGGCACCGGGCCGAGGGAGTGGGGGCGAGGAACTTCGACCTCACGCGTGGCCGCCAACCGGGCCAAGCTGGAGGCGGTCCAGCAGCTGACCCACCTGGCCGCCGAGGCCGGGCTGCCCCTCACCCACCTGGCCACCGCCTTCGTGCGCTCCCACCCCGGCGGTCACCTCGGTCATCATCGGTCCCCGCACACCCGAGCAGCTCGACGATCTCCTGGCCGGAGCAGATGTCGAACTCGACGGTGACATCCTCGACCGGATCGACGAGATCATCCCCCCGGGAACCGAGCTCAACCGGGCCGACAACTACTTCGCCGCCTCACCGGCCATCGAGGACAAGCGCCTCCGCCGCCGCTGATTCCCGGACCCGGACCGGGGTCGGGCTAGGCGCCGTCTCCGAAGAAGGTGGTCCGCAGCTCGCGTTTGAGGATCTTGCCCGACGGGTTGCGGGGCAGCCGCTCGGCGCTGAAGGCGATCCGGCTCGGGATCTTGAACGGGGCCAGCTTGTCGGCCAGGAAGTCCTTGAGCTCGTCGGCGCCCAGGGTCGACCCGCCCTGGAGGTGGATCACGCAGGCCACCTCCTCGCCCAGTCGAACGTCGGGGACACCGAACACCGCCGCCTCGTACACGGCCGGGTGGTCGTAGATGGCACTCTCCACCTCGGCGCAGTAGACGTTCTCGCCCGCCCGGAGCACCATGTCCTTGGCCCGGTCCTCGATGTAGAGGAACCCTTCCTCGTCGATCCGTCCCAGGTCGCCCGAGGCCAGCCAGCCGTCGACGATGGTCTCGGCCGATGCCTCCGGCTTGTTCCAGTACCCGCGGATGAGATTCGGTCCCTTCATCCAGATCTGGCCCCGTTGTCCGACGGGGACCGGGTTCCCGTCCTCGTCGCGGATCTCGGTGTCCATGATGATGGTCCGGGCCCGGCCGGTCGATGTCGGGTGGGTCACGTAGTCGTCGCCGGCGTTCCCCGGCCCGAAGGCGTTGGTCTCGGTCATCCCGTAGCCGATGTTGGGCCGGCCCCGGGCGAACCCCTTCTCCACCCGGTCGACCAGCTTGACCGGGGCCGGGGCGCCGCCGCCCCCGATGGTGGCCAGCGACGAGGTGTCGTACTTGGAGAAGGCCGGGCTCTCCAGTAGGTCCCAGCTCTGGGTAGGCACCCCGACGAAGGCGGTCACCTGTTCGGCCTCGATGAGGCGCAGGGCCGTCTCGGGATCCCAGCGGTGCATCATGACCAGCTTCAGCTTCATCCCGAAGCACGAGAGCATGACCGGCACGCAGCCGGTCACGTGGAACAGCGGCACGATGAGGATGAAGGTCGGCGACCGGCCGCCACCGGCCAGGGGGTTCTTCCCCTGGCGGGCCGTCTGGATGGTGGCTCCGGCCCAGAAGGCCATCAGCGCCTGGGTCACCGCCCGGTGGGTCGACACCGCACCCTTCGGGAACCCGGTGGTCCCTGACGTGTAGAGGATGGTGGCATCGTCCTCCGGCGCCACCTCGACCGCGGGCATCGGGTCGCCCAGGGTGACGACCTCGTCGTAGCGCCGCACACCGGTGGGCTGGGGTTCGAGCTCGTCGGCCCGGACCACGACCATGGGGATGCCCCGGGAGTGCGCAGCCCGGTGGGCCCGCCCGATGCGCTCGGGATCGGCGATCAGGAGCGAGAGCCCCGAATCCCCGATGGCGTAGTCGACCTCGCTCTCGGTCCACCAGGCGTTGAGCGAGACCGACACCGCCCCCACCGAGAGGATGGCCGCGAACGAGACGATCCATTCGGGGAGGTTCCGCATGGCGATGCCGACCCGGTCCCCCTTGCCGATCCCGAAGGTGTCGACCAGGGCGTGGGCCAGGGCGTCGACGTGGACCATGGTCTCCTCGAAGGTCCACCGCTCGTCCTCGTACACGAGGAACGTCGACTGGTTGCCCCGGGCCCCGGCGAACACCTGGCCGAGGGTGGCGGGAGCGTTCTTGAACATCCGGTACCCGACCCCGTCGACCGTCGCCTCGGCCAACTCGAAGAGCTGGCCGGGCCCGGTGACCTGCGCGGCGGCCTCGTCGTACCTGAGCGACATCGTCGCACCTCTCTCCCCGGGAGCTCGGGCCCCACCCCTGCACCCCGGCCAGGATCAGCCGGGGTGAGCAGCGATCTTAGGTCGGTGGCCCCGTCATGCACCGGTGCCCAGGACGGCAAGGATCTCGTCACCCCACCGCTCGAGGCGGAGGGGCCCGATGCCGCGGCACCGGGCCAGCTCCACGAGAGTGCCGCGGCAGCTCGGTGGCGATGCCGATCAGGTCCTTGTCGGTGAGGACCACGTAGGCCGGCACGGCCTCCTTCCGGGCCACCGACGATCGCCAGTCCCGCAAGGATCGCTCGGCGGCGGCGGCCTCCGCCGTCGGTTCGGCGGCCGGCCCTCGGTCCCCCGTCCTCGGAGCCGTCCTTCCTCGGGCCGACGACGTCGGCTCCCGCCGCGGCGGTCCACCGGCCCGCTCGGTGAGCGCCCGGTGGGGTCGGGACCCGTCCAGCTCGCCGACGAACGGGGACGGGGCCCCGGCATCGGCCACCACCACCACCTGGCTCCGGGCCCGGGTGAGGGCGACATGGAAGACCCGGCGCTCCCCCTCCTCGTCGTCGGACAGCCGGTGGGGGAACAGGCCCTCGGAGGCGCCGAAGACGACCACATGCCCCCACTCCTTGCCCTTGATGCGATGCACCGTGGACAGCAGCACGTTCGGGCCCTCGGCCGCCGGGCGGCCCAGCACCCCTCGCAGCCACGGCTCGAAGGTGGCCGCCTCCGGATGGAGGGCGGCCACCGCCTCCAGGGCCACCAGGTCGTCGGCGTGGGTCGACCGGTCCGCCTCCCGCCGCGACGAGTCGAGGACGTCCATGGTGGTGGCCAGACCGATACCGGCGCCGATGGCACGGAGGGCCGCGGCGGTGGAGACGCCCGTCGCCCGGACCACGGTGTCGAGGTCGTCGGCGTAGGCCGACAGCTTGGGCACATCCCGGCCCGAGAGGCGACCGGCCAGCCGGCGGATGTCGGTGACCGAGGTGGAGCGGCTTTTGGTCAGCATGTCCACCACCATCGGGGCGATCCCCCGCGACGGCCGGCGGATGGTGTCCCGGATGTCCTCCCGGCGGATGTGGTCGGGATCGGAGCCGATCCGGAGGTAGGCGAAGGCGGTGCGGATACCGGTGCGGCCCAGCGCCTTGACCCCGAGCGGCATGGAGCAGGGCACACCCGCTTCCACCATCGCCACCTGGACGGGCAGGAGTGCCGAGTTGACCCGGGCCAGCACGGCGATGTCGTCGGGCTCGACGCCCGAGCCCTGCCAGCCCCGGACCATCTCGAGGACCAGAGCGGCCAGCGAGTCGCCGGCCCCGGTCCGGACGACCACGGGACCGCAGCCGGCCAGCGGACCCGAGGCCGCCGGTTCGGGGTCGCGCCGGCCCTCCGGTGAGCGGATGGTCTTGTCGATACGCCGGTGGTTGTAGGAGAGGACGTGGCGGGCCGCCCCCACCACCGAGGGAGGACACCGGTAGTTGACCTCGAGCGGATGGTGGGCGGCACCGGGGAAGTAGTCGGGGAACCCGATGAGGAACTCGGGCGTCGCCCCCGAGTAGCCGTAGATGACCTGGTCGTCGTCGCCCACCCCGAAGCAGTCGTATCCGGGGGCGGACAGCAGCCGGATCATGAGCAGGTGGGCCGGGGTCAGGTCCTGGAACTCGTCGACCAGCAGGCGACGGCACCGGGCCTGGGCCGCCGCCCGGGCGTCGGCGTCGGTGAGGAGGATCTCGAGGGCCCGGTAGATCTGCTCGTCGAAGTCGACGGCGCCCAGGTCGGCGAGGGTGGACCGGTAGCCGTCGAATCCGTCGGCCAGACCCGGGGCGTCGGGCATCGACTCCTCGACCACCGCCGGCGGGCTGAGACCGAGCCGCACCGCCGACAGGGCGGCGATGTACGGGGCGACCGTGTCGGCGTTGGCCTGCCGCCGGATGTCGAACAGCCCCTGCAGGACGTCGCGCACGTCGGGCTCCTCCAGCACCCGGGGTCTCCCGCCGGGGCCGAACTCGCTGCAGATCCACAGCCCGGTGCTGTTGAGGGTGCGGATGTGCGGTCCGTCGGCGGTGAGGATGCCCGAACACCGCTGCTTCATCTCGTCCGCGGCCCGGGTGTTGTAGGCCAAGGCGCTCACCGTGCCCGGGTGGGCACCGCGGCCGGCCACCAGATGGCGCAGGCGTTCGGTCAGGACCCGGGTCTTGCCCGAACCGGCCGGGGCGATGACCCGGGCCGCCCCCGATCCGTGGTCGACCGCGGCCAGCTGGTCCCCGGCCAGCTCGGCGACCGGCGGCCGGTGGGTGGCGGGATCGAGCCGACCGGCCTCCGCGTTCCACCGGTGGACCACCCCGACACCCGAGGCGACGGCCGGCGGGTCGGGGGGACCGCCGTCGACGAACAGCGGTGTGCCGTCGGCCAGGGTGATGTCGGCCGGGCCGTCCTCGGCCACACCCCGCGCCGCCCCGGCCCGGGCCGCCTTCCGGCCGTGCCACCAGACCGGATCGCCGCCCCGGGCGTCGTAATTGTTGGCCCACACCAGGAATTGCAGACGCTCCACCTCGAACTCGAACTCCGGGGTGAGGTCGTACACCGCTCCGTCGAAGCGAGGGGCGGCCCGCAGCCGGTCGGGTCCGACGGCGAGCTCGACCACCACCGGCGTGCGTTCGAGCCACGCCCGGTGGAGCACACCGAGCACCGGCGACGGCCGGGCCAGCTCGGCGTCACCGAGGTACACCCGCGGGCACGACCGCCAGGGCTCGGGAGGGGCGGCGCCGGGGGCCACGACGACACCGCGGCCGAGCTCGGCTGGCGCGGGGTGCGGCATCAGTTCAACCTAACGAACGGCTGCGACAGGGGGGACCGGCCCGTCCGGCCGCGCCGGCGGTGCTCAAGGGCGCCGGTCGGGGATCGGGTACCGGACCCCGGTCAGCTCCTCGGACACCTCCCACAGCCTCCGGGCCGTTCCGGGGTCCCGGGCCGCTCTGAGGAACGCCACCGGCTTCGGACTGCCGCGCATCCCGAAGAGGCGGTCGGGGCCGAAGAACTGCCCGCCCCGGACCTCGGGGGCGGTGGCCGCGTACAGGCTGGGCAGGGCCCCGTCGGCCGCACTCTGGGCGAAGACGGTGTTCCCGAGCCGGCTCATCCGCTCCGTCAGATCGGACCCGCTCATCTGCGGCCCGACCATCTGGAGGTTGGTGGCGGCGTAGCCGGGATGGGCGGCCACGCTGGCCAGCTCGGCGGCCCCGCCGGCCACCCGGCGGTCGAGCTCGAGGGTGAACAGCTGGTTGGCCAGTTTGGCCTGGCCGTAGGCGGACCACCGGCCGTAGTGACCCCGGCCCTGGAGGTCGTCGAACCGGACCCGGCCGCCGCGGGCGGCCATGCTGGTCACCGTCACCACCCTGGCCCCGGGAGTGGCCAGCAACCGGTCGAGCAACAGGCCGGTGAGGGCGAAGTGGCCGAGGTGGTTGGTGCCGAACTGCATCTCGAATCCGTCGGCCGTCTCCCGGCGGGGGATGGCCATGACCCCGGCGTTGTTGACCAGTACGTCGAGCCGGTCGTGTCCGGCGGAGAACCCGGCCGCGAACGCCCGCACCGAGGCCAGATCGGCCAGGTCGAGCGGGGCCACCTCCAGGTCGGCACCGGACACCTCGGCGCGGAGGCGTTCGAGGGCGCCCGCGCCCTTGACCCGGTCCCGGCAGGCCAGCACGACTCGGGCCCCCGCCCGGGCCAGGGCCAGCGTCGTCTCGAACCCGAGCCCGCTGTTGGCCCCGGTGACGATGATGACCCGCCCTTCGAAGGGCGGGATGTCGGCGGCGGTCCACGGGGCCATCACCGACGACCCTACGCCCGGCCGGGACCGGTGCGGACATCACGCCCGGGTACTGTTCGGGCCGAGCGCGCCGGTTCGGTCCGGACCGGCGGGACGGAGAAGGACGGTCCATTGGCCCCACGACTTGCCACCGACGCCGAGGTCGACACCTGGACGACAGAGGGTTGGGTCCTGCTCGAGGGGTTGGTGGGCACCGAGGAGATCGACGCCGTCACCGACGACCTCCACCTGTTGTTCCCGTCCGCCGACGAGTACCACGCCGACCCGGTGGGGACGACCCGCAGGTGGGACCGGGTCGGTGGCGTGCGCGACGACGACCTGTTCTGGCCCGAGGACGGGCCGGGGTTCCGCCGGGACCAGCACCAGTGGACCACCGAGTTCCCCTTTCCCGGCTCGGGCGCCCTCAACCGGCTGTGCGTGCACCCGTCGGTCGTCGACTTCGCCGAGCGCGCCCTCGACACCGCCGACATCCGCATCTACCAGACCCACGCCACCGCCTCCTACTCGGGCCTCACCAACTACGAGCAGCCCATGCACATCGACCGGAACCACTCGTGGCTCCCTCCGGGCGTCGACGCACCGTGGTGGAACCTCGAGGGGTTCCTCTACCTCTCCGACGTGACCGAGGCCGACAATCCCACCCGGGTGGTGTCGAAGCCCGACTCGGTCCACGTGGGGGAGCGGACCCCCATCCTGATGCCGGACGTCGACCCGGGGCTCTACGGCGCCGAGCACCGGGCCACCGGAGTGCGGGGGTCGTACCTGGCCTACCGATCCGACGTCTTCCACCGCGGGGCGCCGTACGGCGGCGAGGAGCGGGCCCGCTTCCTGCTGACCCTGGCCTTCAAGCGGGCCGGGCAGGACTGGATCGGCTACCACCAGGCGCAGTCGAACTCGACCGACCGGCGATGGACCACGTTCGCCGAGCATTCGACGCCGCGGGAGCTCGAGCTCTTCGGCTTCCCCCCTCCCGGTCACCCGATCTGGACCGAATCGCTCCTCGCCCGGACCGCCGTCCGCTACCCGAAACTCGATCTCGGCCCGTGGCGCCATGCGCTGGCGTCGGGTGGGGTGGACCCACCGACCTGACGCGTCGGGCCGCCCGTCGGCCCCCGTTCCCCACTATTGGGGATTGCGCTCGGCGGCCTGAACGGGCGGTCGGCTGTCGCCGTACCCATTGGGTACGAATACCCAGTGCAATTGCGCACGTTGACGCTGACAGCGGCGCCCGGTCGGCACATACTCCTAGCCACCGCCCGAATGCGACGGCCAACGAACGAGGAAGGAGTCGGCCGATGAAGCACGATCCGCAGATTCACCGCGTGCGACGGCTCTCCCGGCTGGGGGGCCTCCACCGCAAGGAACCGCCGCCGGTCAAAGCGCCGCACACCCAGCCGCTCAGGATCGTCTCCAAGCGGGATGACGAGTCATGAACCGCGACCACCGCCGCCTCCACCGCCTCTGCCGGCACCGTCACCAACTCCCCCGCTGCTACCTGCCCCGCCATTGCTCCACCAACCAGGCCCGGGCCACCCACAGCCGGTGCCGGTGACCTCACTCCCCACCGAAATCGCCACCGGCCCCGTCGACGGCCGGGCGCCCCCGGGTCATCGCGGCCTCGGCCTGTATCGTGGCCCCGTGGCGGATCAAGTCTTCCTGGCCCGCCTCGAGCCGTCCGAACGTGATGCGCTGGAGGCGGCGGGCCGTCATCGCCATTTCGGCGCCGGCCAGACCCTCTTCTTCGAAGGGGAGGAGGGCCGGGACGTCTACGTCCTGGTCGAGGGTTTGGTCAAGGTGGTCATGACCGCTGCCTCGGGGAAACAGGTCATCCTCGGGCTCGAATCGGCGGGATCGGTGCTGGGCGAGTTGTCGGCCATCGACGGCCAACCCCGTTCGGCCTCGGCGGAGGCGGTGACTCCGGTCGACGCCCTCGTCCTGCCGGTGGAGGACTTCCGGACCTTCCTCGAGCACGAGCCCCGGGTGGCCACCGAGCTTTTGCGGGTGGTGGCCGTCCGACTCCGGAGGACGTCGCAGCGACAGTTGGAGTTCGGAGCCGGCGACTCCCTGGCCCGGTTGTGCAGTTGCCTCCTCATCATGATCGGTCGCTTCGGTGACGACGAAGACGTGCCTTCGGTGAGCCTCCCCATCGCCCAGCACGAACTGGCCGATCTCACCGGGCTCTCCCGAGAGGCGGTGGTCAAGGGCCTGCGCCGTTTCCGCGAGCTCGGCTGGGTCGAGGCCCGCGGCCGCACCATCGTGATCCGCGACTTCCCTGCCGTCGAAGCCCGCGCCCTGTACTGAGCAGAGCAACCCGAGCGCACCGGCAGCGTCAGCCGCCCGGCTCAGCCCGTTGACCCGAACCGTTCGAGGTAGGACGAGAAGCGGTCCCGGACCATGTCCTCGTCGAGACCGAACTCGTCGAGGGCGAACTCGTGGCTCCCGTGAGCGTGGGGTGGATGGGCCCGGGCCCACACTTCCATCGGCCCGCGCCCGTCGCCCACCTCGATGCCCAGCCGCTCGTAGGCGGTGACCACCGCGTCCACCGGATCGGACTGGAGGGCATCGAAATGGATGTCGGCGAACGAGTCCTCGCCGACCCGGCTCCGGAACTCCATGGCCCGGCGGATGGCCTCGGACCAGACGGCCAACTGGTCACGGCCGAGCTCGTGAGCGTCGTCCCGGTCGCTGACCCAGCTCCGGGTGTAGGAGATGAGGCTGCACACCGAGCCGAGCACCGTCGCCGGATCGCGGTGGGTCCACACGAACTTGGCGTCCGGGTAGACGGCGCGCAGGTCGTCGAGGGCGAGCATGTGCACCGGTGTCTTCAGGTGCCAGAACCTCGGCGGGCAGTGCCACTGGAGCAGCTGGAGCACCTTGCGGTGGAAGACGTAGGCACTGGACATGTCACAGTCGAGCACCCACTCGGAGTAACCGGGCACCCGGGCCATCCCGTCGAAGTGCTCGGTGCGGAACTCCATGCCCAGGAGGTCCTGGCACTCGGTGGGCCCGTCGGCCGCCTGGAAGTGCAGCGACCGCATCCTGGGGAACGCCCCGTACATGGCTTCGAGCCCGCGCCGGGCGCCGTCGATCCGCGGGTCGGTGCTCTCGGTGGCCGACTGCGGCGGCGGCACCGGATCGGAGGACTCCCACAGCCGGATCGACCGGATCTGCGGATCGGCGGCCAGCACGTTGCTGAGCGCGGTGGTGCCGGTGCGGGGCAGGCCGATGATCACCAGGGGACCGACGATCTCCTGGTCGAGGATCTCGGGATGGGCGGCCAGGGTGTCGACGATCCGGAGCCGGTTGTGCAACAGCATGCCGAGCCGCATCCCGAGGATCTGCTCGCCCCCATCGGTGAGGGTGGCCTCGGTGTTGAACGACCCCACCAGCCGCTCCAGGCCCTCCTTCCAGCTGGTACCGCCGAAGTCGTCGAGCCCGGTCTCGGCGGTGGCCGAGGCGATCAGGGTCTCGACCTCGAGCATCAGACGAAGTCCGAGCCGCCGTCGACGTTCACGTCGGCGCCGGTCACGTACCCGTTGGTCCGCGAGGCCAGATAGGCGGTCAGGGAGGCCACCTCCTCGGGGAGGCCGGCCCGTCCGAGGTCGGCCGGCTGGTGGAAGTGCTGGTCGATCCAGGCCATCACGTCGTAGGGGTCGGTGGCGTCGAGGCCCTCGGCCGCGAAGATCTCACGCAGCCCCTCGCTGAAGCTGGCCGTCACGATCGACCCGGGGCTCACCGTGTTGACCAGGATCCCCTCGGGAGCCAGCGACTTGGACAGGTTCTTCGACACGCTGGTCAAGGCGGCCTTGGCCGCCGTGTAGGCCACGATGAGCGGGCTCTGGCGCTGGGTCGAGTGGGCCGAGACGTTGACGATCCGGGCCCACTCGGCCGCCCGCAGGAGGGGGAGCCCGGCCCGGACGCAACGGACGGCGGCCATCACCCCGAGGTCGAAGGATGCGTCCCAGTCGCGGTCCTCGAGCTGCTCGAAGCGCCCGGCGCCGGGACCGAGGGTGTTGACCAGCACATTGAGCGAACCCCAGGTCCGGCCCAGTTCGGCGAAGGCCGCGTCCACCTGGTCCCGTTCGGTGACGTCGACCGACAGGCCCAGCGACCCTGCGCTCCCGAGCCGGTGCAGGGCGGCCACCGTCTGGTCGAGGGCGTCGCGCCCCCGGGCCAGGACCGCCACCTGGGCCCCTTCGGTGGCCAGGCGTTCGGCGATGGCCCGTCCCATCCCCTTCGACCCCCCGGTGACCACCGCGGTGGCTCCGTCCAGACCCAGGTCCATGGTGCCCTCCTCCTCAGCGCGGGAAACGCCGTTGTACGGCCGCCCGACGGGCGTCGATGACCCGTCGGCGGGCGGCGGGGTCGACCCGGGCCGTCCCCTCGGGCAGCGCCGCCCCCAGCTCGGCGAACGGAACGGTACGCACGGCGGGCACCGGCGCGGCGGCGGCCCGCAGCCACCGGAAGATCATCGCTCCGTGGTGGTTGCCGGCGGTGTCCAGCCAGTTGGCCACGCCGGGGTCGGCGTGGGCCACGACGGCCCGGAACACCCCGTCGGCGTCGATCACCGCCTGGTGGCCGTTGATGCTCGACTGTCGGTTGGCATAGTCGATGGTCTCCCACCAGAAGTTCCCGAGCGAGACGCTCCAGTACACGGCCTCGGGCGGCGTCACCTCGATGACCAGGGCTTCGTCGTCACCCAGGCTCCACGAACCCCACGTACTGACGTTCTCGGCCGCCGCGCCCATGGTGGTGAGGGCGGCGGGCTGGCGGAAGCAGTTCACGCCCTGGGCCCGACCGGCCTCCTCGATGTCCAACCAGAACTCGATGCTGGCCTCCATGAACGCGCCCAGCGCCTCGAGCTGGCTCCCGATGCCCGAGGCCAGCAGCGGGTCGGGGACCAACCCCTCCGGATCGGGCGGGCGGGCGGTGCACTCGATGGACAGGTCGGCCGGCGTCTCCCCGGTCCAGTCGTAGAAGAATTGCCGGACCACCAGGGACGAACTCCCCGGGGTCAGCGGCATCCAGTTGCCGGGGTGCTCGGTGGCCGACAGCACCAATTCGAAGCCGCCGTCGGCGTCGAGCTCGAGATCGTCGGCCACCACGTTGCCGGTGTTCTCCATACCCCCCATGACCTGGAACCCGAGGTAGCGGACCGTGTTCCGCCGGCCCCGCACCACGTAGGTGGCGTCGCCGCGGATCCCCGCCCCGGTGTAGGCGGCGTCGGGGCAGTCCATCCCCCACTTGAGGACGTTGTCCATGTTGGCCGGGGCGAAGTGGGGCCGGTAGGGGTCGGAGACCCGGAGCGCCTCGTCGATGCCCAGCGCCAACAGCACCATCAGGTGGCGGTACCCGGCAGCCTGGTCGGTCTCCTCGACCGGGGACCGGTCGGACCGCAGGATGGCTCCGGTCCTGGCCAGCGAGGACAGCAGCCGGTCCCAGGCCCGTCCCGACAGCAGTTCGCTCCCATCGGCCGGTCCGTGCCGGTAGGCCGAGCCCACCGATCCAGGTGCCCATGACGGTGTCTGCACGCTGTTCATCTCCCCGTGACCATCGACGGCTGCGGGACCGGTGCCCGGCTGCCTCAGGTCGAAAAGGTAGTGCGGATCAGGAGGTTCGTGCCGGAGTCGACCGGGAGGCGGGCGCCCATCGGCACCGGTTCACCGACCCCGTCCACCGGTCGGCGCCCCGGAGGTGAGAAGATGGATGCCTCGTCTGGTCGACTCGTCGACCGGATGCGTCATATGTACAGTTCGTCCAGGTCCAACCCAGCCGTGGCAGATCGGGCACTCCCTCTCGGTTCCCGACCTCACGTGACCCGCGCGGCACGATTCCGCCGTTGGACACCACCGACGTGCCGGGTGGACCAAGGCTCCCTCATGGTGATTCCCCCAGAATTCCTTTTTGCGTCGGCTCCGGTCGGCATCCGGTGGCCCCCTGCTCCGCCGACGTGCCCCGACAGGCTCAGCCCCGCCCCGGTGGGCCGGTCGTGACCCCGAAGCGGGTGCCGCTCGGTGTCCTCGACCTGGTACCCATCAGTTCCGGTTCCAATCCGCCCGCCGCCGTCCGCAACAGCATCGACCTGGCCCGGGCAGCCGATGCGCTCGGCTACGTCCGCTACTGGTTCGCCGAGCACCACCTCGATCCGGGGGTAGCGGGCTCGTCCCCGGTGGTGCTGATCGGAACGGCGGCGGCGGCCACCACCAACATCCGGGTCGGATCCGGCGGCGTCCAGAGCGGGCACCGGACCGCGCTCTCCATCGTCGAGGAGTTCGGTCTCCTCGACGCCCTCTACCCCGGGCGCATCGACCTCGGCATCAGGCGTTCGCCCCCCGGCGCCCCCCACGAACGGCTCCGGGCTTCGGAGACCGATGCGGTGAACGGATCGCCGGAGGGAAGACGGAGGCGCCGGGCTCCGTACCGGACGGCCGAAGGGCTGCTCATCCCGGACCGGCCGCCCGCCCGGGCGCTGCCCGGCTCGCCCCTCGCCACCCTCACCTCCCACCTGGTCCGGCAGCGAGGGGCCGAACCGGCGGGCTACGGAGACCTGATCGAGGACATCGTGGGCCTGTTGGCCGGGACGTGGCGGTCGACCGGGGGGCTGCCGGCCCGCCCAGTCCCCGGAACGGGTGCGGACCTCGACCTCTGGGTGATCGGCAGCGGGGAGGAGGAGAGTGCCGCGGTGGCCGGCCGATTGGGCGTGCGCTTCGCGGCCAACTACCACGCCAGCCCGGCCACCGTGCTCGAGGTCATCGACGCCTACCGGGACGCCTTCGTCCCCTCGGCCGGACTCGACCACCCCTACGTCGCCGTCTCGGCCAACGCCGTGGTGGGATCCGACGACGGGAGCGCCAACCAACTGGCCGAGGGCTACCCGCTGTGGGTCCTCAGCGTCCGGAGCGGGCAGGGGGCCATGCCCTTCCCGAGTCCCGAAGAGGCCCGCCGCCACCACTGGACCGAGGAGGAGCGGGCACTGGTCCTCGACCGGGCCGAGACCCAATTCGTCGGGTCGCCGTCGTCGGTGGTCTCGCAGCTCGGGTGGTTGCAGGAGGCTACCGGGGCCGACGAGCTGATCGTGACCACGGTCACCCACCGGCACGAGGATCGGGTCCGCTCCTACCGCCTGCTGGCCGAGGAGTGGATGGGCGGTGGGGACACCGGTGGCCGGCCTCCGGATCGGATGCACTACCCGTCGCCGCGCCCGGCCCGGCCCGGCCCGGCACCGACCCCCCAGCACACCCGCTGAGCCGGCGCGGCCCGGTCAGTCGGCGGCGATGGCTGCCAGCACGTCGAGCTTGGCCGCCCTCCGGGCCGGCCAGGTGGCGGCCCCGAGCCCGAGCAGTGCCGCCAGCACCAGGAACACCACCAGGCTGGCCACCGGGATGACGATGTCGGTGATGCCCTGTTGTTTGAGGGAGGCGGCGAAGGCGGTACCGAGGGCGGTACCCACCACCACCCCGATGATGGCGCCGAACAAGGACAGGATGACCGACTCCGAGCGGATCATCGACCGCACCTGACGTCGCTTCATCCCCACCGCCCGCAGCAGGCCGATCTCGTGGGTGCGTTCGAACACCGAGAGCATGAGCGTGTTGACGATCCCGATCAAGGCGATGAGCACGGCCAGAGCCAACAGCGCGTACACCAGACCGAGCAGCTGGTTGACCTGTTGCTGCTGCGACTTCTTGAACTGGGCCAGCGTCTGGATCTTGATGTTCGGATAGGGCTGGGCCAGCGCGTTGATGGCCTGGCTGTCGGCGCCCGGACCTCCGGCTGTCCGCAGCAGCACGGCCACCGGCAGCGGGGTGTCGAAGTGCGAGAGGAAGAACCCGTCGCCGACCAGATAGCTGCCGAGCAGCGCGTTGGGCTTGTAGATACCGCCGATCCGCATGGTCGAATTGCCGGTCTGGGCGAACTTCACCGGTACCACCGATCCGACCGACAGATGCTTGTTGGTGGCGGTGGTGGAGTCGATGAGCAGATTGCCGGCGGCCAGCGATGAGGCGCCGGCGCCGGAATCGAGGCGCAGGATGACCGTCTTGGGCAGCTGGTCGGTGGACACCGCGGTCAGGCTGTTGAGGACACCCCGCACCTCGAACTGGCCGCTGTAGACGGTGGACACGGCGGTGACGCCGGGGATCCGGGACGCGGTGGCGGCCACCGAGTCACTGAACCCGCCGTTGCCGCCGTTGCCCGCGGTGGTGATGATGTAGTCGGCGCTGACCGCCTGGTCGACGCTGCTGGTGGCCGACTTGGACAGCGAGGCGCCGAACACGGCGATGGTGGAGACGAGGGCCAGCCCCACCATCAACGCCGATGACGTCTGGGCCGTCCGCCGCGGACTCCGCATCGAGTTCTCCCGACCCAGCTTGCCCGAGATCCCGAGCAGCCGGGCCAACGGGCGTCCAAGGGCGCTGGCCATCGGGCGGGCGACGACCGGGGCCAGCATCCCGATGCCGATGAAGATGGCGATGGCACCCAGGCCCACCAGCTGGATGGCCGGCTTGGTCAGCCCGAGAGCCAGGACCAGGATGCCGAGGACGGCTATGACCGTCCCGACCACGATCCGGCGCCGGGACGACTCCTCCTGGTCGCCCTGGTAGTCGACCATGGCGGCGATCGGGGGATCCGCACGGCCCGACGGGCCGGGCTGATGGCCGACACCATCGTCACCCCGATACCGACCACCAGCGCGGCGATCACCGTGCGCGACTGGAAGACGAGGGGGCCGGTGGGCAGGGTGATGCCGAACCCCTTGAGCAGGGCCACCAGACCGAGGGCGGCCAGCACCCCGAGCCCCAGTCCGATCAGCGAGGCCACCAGTCCGAGCAGGCCGGCCTCGACCAGCACGGAGCGGAAGACCTGGCGCCGGCTGGCCCCCACGATCCGGAGCAGGGCCAGCTCCCGGGTGCGCTGGCCAACCAGGATCGAGAACGTGTTGAAGATGGTGAACCCGCCCACGAACAGCGAGATGAAGGCGAACACCAGCAGCGCCGTCGAGAAGAAGGACAGCGCCTGGTTGATCGAGTTGGTCGACTCGTTGGCCACGGTCTGGCCGGTGACCACCTCCACCCCATGCGGCAGCTCACGGGCGATGGCCCGCTGGAGCGCGGCCTTGTCGGCACCCGGTTTGGCCAGGACGTCGACGGCATCGAAGTGCCCGACCTCGTTGAACAGCTTCTGGGCGGTGGGCACGTCGAAGGCGGCCAGCGTGGCCCCGGCCAGGTTGTCGGCGGTGCCGAATTTGACGATCCCCGAGATGGTGAACGTCCGGGTCGGGCCGCGGAGCAGCACCCGCACGTGGTCGCCCACGTGGAAGTGGTACTTCTGGGCCGTACCGGCGTCCATGGCCACGTCGTCGGCGGTGGTGGGGGCGGTGCCGGAGGCCAGTTTGAGCGCCGACAGCTGGGGGTTCGGGTCGAAGGAGATGCCGATGGTGGGGGCGCCGCCGGTGGTGATGGCCTTCCCGTCGGGGGCGATGAACTGGGCGAACCCGCTCAACGTCCCCTCGGCGTAGGCCACGCCGGGCACCTGTCGGACCGTGGACAGGATCGACTCGGGGATCGGCTTGCGGGTGGCGCCACCGTTGGAGGCGTTGTTGGCGAAGGCGGCCGTGCCCCTCACCTCGAAGTCGACGTTCTTGTAGATGTTGCCGAAGAGGGTGGTGAAGGTGTTGTGGAGGGTGTCGGTGAGGACGAGGGTCCCCGAGATGAAGGTCACCCCGAGGACGATGGCCAGGGCGGTCAGCGCCAGTCGCAGCTTGTGGGCCATCAGGCCCTTGATGGTGACCTTCCACATCTCAGGTGCCGAGCTGCTTCATCTGCTCCAGCACGGTGTCGGCCGTCGGCGAGTGCAGCTCGCCCACCACGTTGCCGTCGGCCAGGAAGACGACCCGGTCGGCGAAGGCCGCGCCCCGGGGGTCGTGGGTGACCATCACGATCGACTGGTTGAACTCGGTGACCGAGCGCCGGAGGAAGCCCAGCATCTCCATGGAGGAATTGGAGTCCAGATTGCCGGTGGGCTCGTCGGCGAAGACGAGGTCGGGCCGACCGATGAGCGCCCGGGCACAGGCGGCGCGCTGCTGCTGCCCGCCGGACATCTCGCTCGGGCGATGCGACAGCCGGTCGCGGATCCCGAGTTGGTCGACCAGGTAGTCGAACCAGGCCTTGTCGATCTTGACCCCGGCCAGATCGGCGGGCAGCGTGATGTTCTCGGCCGCGGTGAGGGTGGGGACCAGGTTGAACGACTGGAAGACGAACCCGATCCGGTCGCGGCGCATCTGGGTCAGGCCGGCATCGTCGAGCAGCCCGATCTCCTGGTCGCCGACGAAGGCCCGGCCCGAGGTGGCCGTGTCCAGTCCGGCCATGCAGTGCATCAGGGTCGACTTGCCCGAGCCCGAGGGGCCCATGACCGCGGTGAAGCGGCCGCGCTCGAACTCGACGGTGATCCCGTCGAGGGCCTGGACGACGGCGTCGCCCTTCCCGTACGTCTTGACGAGGTCGATGGCCCGGGCGGCGGGCGAGACCTGCGCCTCGGTCGATACCGGATCGGTCAACGTCATCGAGCTCCGTCCTCTCATGGGAACATCACGGGCACGGCCCGTCTCCAGACATGGCGTCGCCGGATGTCGTAGCTCCCGGCCCGGGTCCGCCCCCGGCCGCTGATGCTACTGGTCGAGTTCGGCATGGGAATGACCGGGGTGGTGGTGCCCGCCGCCGCGGTGCCAGAGGAAGAGCCCGACCAGTACCAGCAGCAGCCACGAGAGGTGGATGGAGGTGAGGGTCGAGCCGGCGGCCGCGGCGACCAGGAGGACGAGGAGGACGAAGGGAACCAGTCGCCGCCGGTGGGGGCGGGGAGGCGGCGCCTCGTCGGCCAGCGGGGGAAGGTCGTCGAACAGGCCGGCCAGGTCGCCCCTGGTCGTCCCGCCCATGGCCCGGTCGAGCCGCGACTTGAACTCGGCCTGGTCGAGCCGACCCTCGGCGAAGTGCCGGGCGAGCTTGTCGGCCACCGCGTTGCGTTCGGCGTCGGACGTGCGGATGTGGAGATCGGTCGGGCCCGTCCGGCGGACGTAGGCCGGATACACGGGATCCCATCGGTAGCGCATGGTCTGTCCTCTCGGATCGGTGGGGATGGAACGGTGGTCAGCGGGCCCGCTCGCGGGCCAGGAGATCCTCGGCCACCGAGCGATCGGACTCCTCTTCGGGGATGAGCAGCCAGCCGGCCAGGTAGAGGGGGACGGCCAGGCCGCCGAGGAGGGCCAGGACGACGAACCCGATCCGCACCAGGGTGGGATCGATGTCGAAGTAGTCGGCCAACCCCGAGGCGACGCCGGCCAGCATCCGTCCCTGGCGGCACCGGTGGAGACGGTCGTCGGTGGACGGGAAGGACCCGGATCCGGGGGGCGGTGGCGGTGGGGTGCTGGGAGGGGAGGTATCCATGGGGCCAGCTTGGCGGGCGCCGGGGCGGAACGGAATCCGGCATGACCCTGGTCCGACCCTGATCCCGGCCCCCACCGGTCAGGGACATCCCTGATGGCCCCGGCCACCGGGGCGCGCGATCATCTGGTATCGCCGAATTCACCGACACCGGGGTGAACGTGCCCACCACGCCCGACCCAGAACCACCAGCCGAGTCCGAACCGCCCCCCTACGAGAGCACGGGTACGTGGCACTCGGCGTGGGGTCACGGGGAGTGGAACTACCGGCACCGGGGCCGGGGCCATCGGCACCTGCGCCTGCGGGGCCCGGTCCGCCGGAGCTCGGACGTCCGGGTGCTGGCCGGGGTGTGCGGAGGGCTCTCCCAGGCCACCGGCATCGACGTCACCCTCATCCGCATCGGGTTCGTGCTGCTGTCCCTGGGCAGCGGCATCGGCATCCCCGTCTACGCGCTGGCCTGGCTCTTCCTCCCGCTCCAGGGCGAGACCACCACCATCTTCTCCCGGGCCGTCAACGACCGGCGGGGTATCAGGCTGGTCATCGCCCTCCTCCCCGTGCTGGTGGTGATCCAGATCGTCGCCGATGCCTGGCACATCGGCTACGGGGGCTGGTTCAGCTGGCCGGTCTTCCTGGCCGCCGGCATCGCCATCCTCATCCGGCGGAACGCCAGTGAGGGCGAGAAGGTGTGGATCAATGCCGACCTGGTGCCCATGCTCCGCTCGGGCGGGGAACGGCACCCGCGGTGGGCCCTGGTGGCCCGCATCGCCGCCGGCGCCGTCTTCGGCGTCGTCGGGCTCATCATCCTGGTCTCGGGCCATACCAGCACGGCGGCCCTGCGGCCGGTCGGCGGTGCCCTGCTGGTCATCGCGGCCATCGTGGTGGTCTTCGGGCCGTGGTGGCTGTCGCTGGTGCGCGACCTGATGTCGGAGCGCCAGGCGCGGGCCCGGGCCGAGGAGCGGGCCCAGATGGCGGCCCATGTCCACGACTCGGTCCTCCAGACCCTGGCCCTCATCCAGCGCTCGGCCGACGATCCCCAGCACGTGGTGCGCCTGGCCCGGGCCCAGGAGCGCGAGCTCCGGTCGTGGCTGTTCGAGGGCCGGGCACCGGGGACCATCGGCGAGGAGGCGTCCACCCTGGCCGAGGGGATCGACGTGCTCCAGCGCCAGATCGAGGCCGATCACGGCATCGCCGTCCAGGTCGTCGTGGTCGGCGACTGCGCACTGGACGACGGGTTGCGGGCGCTGCTCGACGCCTCCCGCGAGGCCACCGTCAACGCGGCCAAGTGGTCGGGGGCGCCCCAGGTGTCGTTCTACGGTGAGGTCGACCGTGACGCGGTGATGATCTACGTCCGCGACCGGGGCCAGGGTTTCGACCCCGCGGCGGTGCCCGCCGATCGCCAGGGCATCGCCAAGTCGATCCGGGAGCGCATGGCCCGGTTCGGTGGATCGGTGGTCATCCGCTCCGCTCCCGGCGACGGCGCCGAGGTCGAGCTGTCCATGCCCCGCCGCGAGTTGGTCACGTGAGCCCGGGGGGCCGACCGCGGATCTTCCTGGTCGACGACCACGCCATGTTCCGGTCCGGGGTGCGGGCCGAGCTGGGCGAGGCCGTGGAAGTGGTGGGCGAGGCCGACGAGGTCGATGCCGCCGTCGAGCTCATCAACGAGCGGGTCCCCGACGTCGTCCTCCTCGACGTCCACCTCCCCGGCGGTGGCGGCCAGGCCGTCCTCGGCGGCGTGATCCCGAACCACCCCGAGGTCCAGTTCCTCGCCCTGTCGGTGTCGGACGCCCCCGAGGACGTGATCGCGGTCATCCGCGCCGGGGCCCGGGGCTACGTGACCAAGACCATCTCCGGAGGCGAGCTGCTCCAAGCCGTGTACCGGGTCGGTGCGGGCGACGCCGTGTTCTCACCCCGTCTGGCCGGCTTCGTCCTCGACGCCTTCGCCGGGGGTGCCGGTGCCGTCGTGACCGGGCTCGACCCCGAGCTCGACCAGCTCTCGCCCCGGGAGCGGGAGGTGCTGCGCCTCATCGCCCGCGGGTACACCTACAAGGAGGTGGCCCGCGACTTGACCATCTCGGCCAAGACGGTGGAGTCCCACGTCTCGTCGGTGCTGCGCAAGCTCCAGCTGTCGACCCGGCACGAGCTCACCAAGTGGGCCACCGACCGCCGGCTGGTCTGATGCCCTTCCCCGCCCCCATCACCCCGGTGGGCCACGTGGAGCCGGTGCCCCGCCGCATCCGGGCCGTCCGCGGCGGCGAAGTCGTCCTCGACACCACGGCCGCCCTCTACGTCTGGGAGTGGGCCGGCTATCCCCAGTACTACATCCCCCGACGTGACGTCGCCGATGGCGTCCTCGTCCCCGGCGGCCAGGAGGCGAAGACGAGCCGGGGCACGGTGCGGCTGTGCTCGTTCGCCGCCGCCGGCCCGCCGGGCCCGACCGTCGCCCGTCTCCTGGTCGAGGCGACCGACCCGGTGCTGGCCGACACGGTGCGGTTCGACTGGGAGGCGCTCGACGCCTGGTTCGAAGAGGACGAGGAGGTCTTCGTCCACCCCCGCGATCCCTATACCCGGGTGGACGCCCTCCGGTCGACCCGCACGGTGCGTATCGAGCTCGACGGCATCGTGCTGGCCGAGTCGGACGCACCGGTCATGGTCTTCGAGACGGGCCTGCCCGTCCGCTACTACCTCAACCGCACCGAAGTCAGCTGGGAGCACCTCGAGCCCAGCGCCACGGTCACCCGCTGCCCGTACAAGGGGACGACCACCGGGTACTGGTCGGTCGTCCTCGACGGGGCGGCCCATCGCGATCTGGCCTGGAGCTACGACTTCCCCACCCGCGAGCTGCTCCCCATCGCCGGCCTGGTCTCGTTCTACAACGAGAAGGTCGATGTGTTCGTCGACGGCGCCGCCGAGGAACGACCGGTGACCCACTTCAGCGACTGAGCACCGCGGCTCCGGTGTTCAGGAGAGCGAGGTCGGGATCGACTGGGCGAAGTGGAAGACGTCATCGGGGTCGTAGGCCCGCTTGACCTCGACCAGGCGGGGCAGGTTGGTCCCGTAGTAGGCCTGCTTCCAGTCGGCCAAGGTGGGGTCAATGTAGTTCTGGTACGCCCCCCGGCTGTAGGGGGCCAGCTGGCCCTGGGCCGACTGGAGCCAGCTCGTCGGCCTCGGCCATGACCGCCGCCGAGGCCCCGGCGCCCCAGCTCACGCTGTACTCGATGCAGGCCAGCGCGTGGCGGTGGACGAAGGCGGTGGCGGCCGGATCGACGTCGTTGATCACCCCGCCGTAGGAGTCGAAGACCATGCCGCCACCCGAGCCCGGCTGGGTCTGGTCCAGCGCGGTCACCGCCTCGACGACGGCCTGGAGGCCGGCGGACGGCATGGCCGACTCGATGAAGTTGGACTTGGCCGTGAATGCGGCCCGCGACAGGGTGCCGGCCGGGTTCTGCGACGGCAGGTGGCAGGCGGCGACCGACGAGTCGCTGCACCCGGCCTCGATGAGCATGGCCCGCAGGTACGACTCGGGCCCGACGAACTGATAGGTCGGCGAGGTGCCGACCGAGTTGATGAGCGGCTGCAGCAGCCCGGTAAGGGTGGACGCGGTGCCGGCCAGGACTCCGGTGACCCGCAGGTTGAGCGGCCGGGTGCCGCCGGCCGAACCCGACGACAGGAGTTGGCAGTTGGACCACAGCTCGGGCGGCTGGCTGGGCATCCAGTGCTGCCAGGCGCCGAGTACGTCGGCCGCCGCACCCCACGGGAACTCGAGGGTGAACAGCGCGATGTCGGGGATCGGGTGCACGTCGAAGGTGAACGAGGTGACCACGCCGAAGTTGCCACCCCCGCCGCCCTTCGACGCCCACAAGAGGTCGGTGTGATGGCCGGCATCGGCGGTGACCACCTCGGCGTCGGCGGTCACCATCTCCACCGCCTTCAGGTTGTCGCAGGTGAGCCCGTACTTGCGCCCGAAGACACCGATTCCGCCGCCGAGGGTCAGTCCGGCGATCCCCACCGTCGGACAGGAACCGCCGGGGAGGAGGACCCCGACGCGCCGAGCGTGCTGTAGACGTCGATCAGCCGGGCTCCGGCCCCGACCGTGGCCGTGGCCGCCCCGCCCACGACCACCGCGTCCAGCTGGGTGACATCGATGACCAGGCCGGGGCCGGACGAATAGCCCCCGTAACTGTGACCTCCGGAACGGGCCGCCATGGGCACGGCATGGGCGCGGGCGAAGCCGACGCACCGCTGGACGTCCGACGCCGTACGGCAGTAGGCGATGGCCGCCGGGGAGGCGCCGTCGAATTTCTCGTTGTACAACTCGGCGTTCGTCGGATAACTCGGCGTCGCCGGCAGGACCAGTTGCCCGCTCAGCATCGAGGCCAGGGTGGACCAGTCCGGGGGGCCGCTCGGCCGGGTGGAACCGGTGGTGCTCGACGTCCCCCCCGAGGCCGGGCCGGAGCTCGAGCATCCGGCCAGGGGTCCGAGCAACGCCGCCGTCCCGAAGGCGGCGGCCGCCGATCCACCCCGCCGGAGGAATTGCCGTCGGTCCAGGCCGCGTGCGGGGTCCACGCCAGGACGGTAACCGACCGTGCCCGGGCCGGCCGGGACCGGGTGGAGCCGGCGTCGGCGGTCAGCCGGGTGAAGAACCGTGGGCGTGGGCGTCGACCGGTTCCCCACCCATCATCTTGAGCATGGGCATCCCGCCGGTCCGGACGAACCGGTAACAGAGGAGCGCCGCCACCGCCAACGCCACGATGTTGAGCACCGTGGTGTAGTCCCAGGTGATCGGCACCTCGCCGACCTTGGCATCGCGCACGGTGGGCACCAGCCCGAACACGGTGAACAGCAGCTCCACGGCGTAGCCGGCCGCCACCATGGTGGCGTAGAAGGTGGCCAGGATGAAGAGCATCATCCGGGTGCCGTAGTACTTCTTGTAGATGAACAGGATGGGCAGGATGATCAGGTCGGCGAAGATGAAGCTGATCACGCCGCCGAAGCTCATGCCCGCGTTCCAGAGCACACCGGCCAGCGGGACGTTGCCGATCGAACACACGCAGCTCACCATGCTGACCACCGGTCCGATCAGCGGCCCCCACACCTTCGACAACGTTGGGTGGCCGACGACGAAGAAGTGGTGCCAGAAGCTGTCCGGCACCCAGGCGGCGATGGCTCCGGCCAGCAGCAGGCCGATGACCACGTCCCGGATGACGGCGGCCCACTCCATGACGAAGACGTGGGAGACCGAGGTCAACGCCTGCTTCGACCGGAGCCGCCTCCACAGGGAGCCCGTTTCGGGAATGCTCATGTCCATGGCCGTGTGCCCCTCCATCGATCCGGCCAGGCCCTTCTCGCTCTGCGTCCTGGCCTCCGCGAGGAGCTTCTGGCGGAGGAACAATCGGAAGGCCACGGCGATGAGCACGATCATGATCGGTCCGCCGATGAACTCGGCCAGGGTGAACTGCCACCCGATGAGTACGGCCAGGATCACCCCGAGCTCCACGACGAGATTGGTCGACGCGATCTCGAACACCATGGCCGCGGTGAAGCCGGCCCCGGTCCGGAACAGGGTCGCGGGCGATGGCGACGGCGGCGTAGGAACAGGACGACGACGCAACCCCGAACCCCGAGGCGATGGCCAGGGTGCGGGGCCGGTCGTCGCCGAGCCGTCTGATGATCGTGCTTCTTCGGACAACGGCCTGCACCACCGCGGCCAGCACGAACCCGAAGATGAGAGCCCACAGGATCTGCCACGTCATCGAACCGGTGACGCTCAGTGCGTGACCGAGCGCGTGGAACACCGTCACGGCGCACGCCCGGTGCCCGCCGGGCGAAAGCCGTCGGTCACGAACGGACCAGACGCCCGATGGCGGCCGAGGCCTCGCTCAGCTTGGCACTGGCGTCGCCGTCGCCCGACTGAATGGCGTCGGCCACACAATGCTCGAGATGATCGTCGAGAAGGACCAGCGCCACCGACTGCAGGGCCCGGGTGATGGCCGAGACCTGTTCGAGGACGTTGATGCAGTAGCGGTCCTCCTCCACCATCCGCTGTACTCCGCGGACCTGGCCCTCGATACGGCGGAGCCGCTTCTGGACCGCTTCCTTGTCCTGGCTGTAGCCACGTTGCACTGGTTCCCTCCGGTCGGGTGCTCGCCTATGTACCCCTAGAGGGTATAGGCAACTCCGGGAATCCGATATGTTTGGTCGGGGCCGGCCGGACCACGATTCCGGTGGCCGGTCACCGCGGGCGGGCGCCCGCCGGCCCACCGACGAGAGGACAACCATGAGCCCCACGGAACCCGATCCGGAAACCCGCAAGGCCGAAGAGGCCGACGCCGGTCACGCCCACACCTCCGATCGGCCGCCCACGTCAGATGAGGCCGCGGCGGCCGAGGAGGAGTACTCGGAGGAGGGCGAGGCCGAGCGACGCAAGGTGGCCGACCACTACAAGGAGATGGGGGAGCTCGGAGCGGAGGCCAAGGGCGAAGGCAGGATCGAGTAGGTCCTGGCACCGTGCCTGACCAGGGCGGCCTCGGCCGGCGGGCCGTCGCCTGAGTTGTATGCCGGGGGGGCAGCGACTAAGTTTTCCTCTCGTTGTGTTTCACGCCCGGTTCTCACCGATGGCGGAGTTAAACGCACGAGTGCGCCGTCGTTGGACCATCCTGACGGTGCTGCTCACGGCTCTCGTCGCTTCGACTTCCTTCACGGTGGTCGTCCTTCCTGGACCCGCGGATGCCGACCAGATCACCGATCTGCAGGCCCAGGCCACTGCGCTCTCCCAGAAACTGGTCGAGGAACAGCTCCAGGTCGGCGCCTACGAGCAGCAGTACTCGGTGGCCACGGCGAAGACGGCGGCCGACGCCCTGGCCATCGCCCGGCTCCACGCCCAGATCAAGGGGGACCAGCAGCAGATCACTCACAAGACCGGCGCCGTCCGACAGCAGGCGATCATCGCCTACATGGATTACGGCAGTGGCGCGTCCGGCGCCGACAGCTCGCTCTTCTCCGGCAATCAGGAGTCGGTGCAGGCGGCCAGCGAGTACTCGGGCATCGCCGTCGGCAACATCACCACGGCCATCGATCAGCTGCGAACCGCGCAACGCACCTTCCAGTCCAACGAGGCCGCGTTGCAGCAGCAGCAGCAGAGGGACCGGTCGGACCAGGCCCGTGAGGCCTCGTTCCTCGGTCAGGCTGACGACACCGAGCGACAGTTGGAGGCATCCCGGGCCCAGGTGACCGGGCAGCTGGCCGTCGCCGTGGCCCACCAGGCGGCCGCCCAGGCCCGGGCCGCCGAGGCCGCGGTGGCCGCGGCACGACGCAGCGCCAGCTCGAGCTCGGGTTCGGGACCGGCGCCGACTCAGACCGCGGCCCCGACATCGAGCACCTCGACCGGACCGGCGCCCACTCCCGCGGGTGGATCCGGAGGCGGGACACCCGGTCTCACCGATCCCGCCCTCAACCCGTTCCTCCAGTGCGTGGTGCAGGCCGAGTCGGGTGGCAACTACGGGGCCGTGTCTCCCAACGGCCTCTACATGGGTGCGTTCCAGTTCAGTCAGTCGACATGGAACTTCGCCGCCCAGTCCGCCGGACTCCCGAGTCTGGTCGGGGTCCATCCCAACCTGGCCACCAAGGCCGAGCAGGACACGGTGGCCGTCGCCCTCTACGCCCTCGACGGCGAGCAGCCGTGGCTCGGAGACCGCTGCAGCTCGTGAGGCCGCGATCCCTGAGGGAGCGCGTGCGCGCCACTCATCGGAGACGGCAACGTCCGGTACCCGCACACACCTCACACTCGGGAGCCAGGCCGCGGGCATGGGCCAGGCAGTGGTCGATCCGCTCCTCGACGATGTCGCCGAGGAGCGGATGGGGTCCGAGGGGGGCCGCCACCAGGTAGCCGATTCCCGGATGACGGGCCGAGGCCTCGGCGGCGAGGTCCGGGATGTCCCGGTCCCAGTGGTCGCCGGGCCACAGGAAGTAGGGAGCGATGACCACCAGCGTGGCGCCGGCGGCGACGCACGAGTCGAACGCCGTGCCGATGGAAGGCTCGGCCAGTTCCATGTGAGCCGGTTCGACGATCGGATGGGTGCCCCGTTGGCGCCATTCGGTGACGAACGTCTCGTGCCGGCTGTTGGCCTCCCCCCGACGGGATCCGTGGTCGACGATGACGATGCCGAGGCGCCCATCATCTGGTGACCCGTCGGCCGCAGGGCCGGAGGCCGGAGAGGTCGGAGTCATACCGCGACACTAGGAGCCGTCGCCGGCATGGCGTCCGGTTCAGCGTGCGGTGATGTACTCCATGAGCTCGTTGCGGTCCTTCTCCAACTCCTGGATCCGGCTCTTGACGACGTCCCCGATGCTGATGATCCCGATCAGTTCGCCCCCTTCGACCACGGGCACGTGGCGGATCCGGTGTTCGGTCATCAGGTTCATGATCGACTCGACGTCGTCGGTGGACGAGCACACCCGTACCGATGTCGACATGATCGAGGCCACCGACCCGTCGAGCAGCTCGCTGTGGAGCTCGCTCAGGTGCTGGACGATGTCCCGCTCCGACACGATGCCTTCGATGTGGAGCCCGTCGGGCGAGACCACGAGCGCCCCGACCCGGTGGCGGACCAGGTCGGCGACCGCCGACCCGACGGTGGCACCACTGGTGATGGTGGCCACCGCATTGCCCTTCCCTTCGAGCACATCAGATACGAGCATCGACTTCCCCTTTCAGAGTCTCCCCTGAACCAGCCCCCCGACGGCCGCTGATCCGACCGCAGGCCCCATCTTCGCGCTCCGGCGCCAGGAATGAAACAGGGGGGAGGAAGTTGCAACGAAGTTGGTGGTTGGGGCCGCCACCGGGTCGGATGGGGATAAAGCCCACGTCATCGCCACTTCTTCTACGATGTCGGCGATGACCCCCGCACCCGAGCCAGGCCGGTCGCCCCCCCGACCGGCGGGTTGGACGACCGGTGACGAACCGGCCGCCGACGACGCCGTCCCTGACGACCGGGCCGGTCCGGGCGGAGCCGACGTCTCGGTCCTCCACGAGGTGAGTCCCGGCCCGCGGCCAACACTGCCGCGGTCGATCAGCCCGGCCCCGTCGCGCAAGTGGGTGAAACGGGCCGAAACCGA
The DNA here is from genome assembly GCA_963837805.1 of uncultured Acidimicrobiaceae bacterium. Classification (GTDB taxonomy): domain Bacteria; phylum Actinomycetota; class Acidimicrobiia; order Acidimicrobiales; family RAAP-2; genus Bog-756. Next base: position 13,707 of record CAWIOU010000003.1, on the reverse strand, counting down.
CCGCCGGGCCATGGCCCGGCTCCAGTTCATCGAGAGCGAGGGCGTCATCGTCCTCAACGACCGACGGGTCCCGGGGTCGAAGTCGAACATCAAACTGATCGCCATCTCACCGGCGGGCGTCTTCGTCATCGACGCCAAGGGCTACAAGGGTCTGGTCCACACCAAGCGGGAGGGACCCATCCGCAACCTGGGGCCGACCGAGCTCCACGTGGGCAGGAAGAACTGCACGTCGTCGGTGTACGACCTGGCCGACCACCTGGAGGTCGTGCGGGGGGCGATGAGCTCGGCGCCGTGGGGGTCGGAGGTTCCGGTCCACGCCCTCCTCTGCCTCACCCGGGCGGAATGGGGTTTCGCCTCGCCGATCGAGATCAGCAACGTCTGGGTCGGCTGGCCCCGACTGGTGGCCAACCGCCTCCAGGCGCCGGAGGTGATGGATTCCCCGACCGTGCAGGAGGTGTCCGAGATGATCGCCGACCGCCTGCCCTGAGCCGGCCTCTTCGCCGGCACCGGTCCTGCCACTCGGATCAGGAGGTGGGCCGGTCGTCGAGCACCCGCCAGCAGTACCAGGCCACCAGCGACCGGTAGGGCCGGAAGGGCTCCCCGAGCACGACCAGGTCCTTCGGGTCGGGGATACCGGCCAGGCCCCACGCGCTGGCGAAACCGGCCCGCATCCCGTAGTCGCCGACCGGCCACACGTCGAGACGGCCCAGGGTGCCGAGCAGGAACATGTCCGCCGTCCAGGGGCCGATGCCCCGGACCCGGGTGAGATGGGCGACCACGGCGTCGTCGGACAGCCGGCCGATCCGATCCAGCGAGATCTCCCCGGAGCCGACCTTGTCGGCCAGGTCGTGGATGGAGGCCGCTTTGGCCCGGCTGAGGCCGGCCGAGGCCAGATCCCCGGGGGACACGGCCAGGACGGCAGCCGGGGTCACCGAACCCCCCAGCACCTGCTCGAAGCGGCCGTGGATGGTGGCGGCGGCCTTGCCGGCCAGCTGCTGGTAGAGGATGATCTCGGCCAGGGCCGCGAACCGCCGGGACGAAGGGACCGGTCGGCGACGGGGCGGAGGACCGTAGCGCTCGACGAGCGAGGCCAGCACCTGGTCCCGCGCCGCCAGCTGGGCCGTTATCTCGGCCTGGGTCGGTCCGGACATGGTGACGATGATGCCACCGAGGGTCGACACCCGCCGGTCAAGAACAAGAGAGGAACACATGGACGGAAGCGTGGTCTCCACCGAGCGAACCATCCCCGCCTCCCCCGGGGCCATCTTCGATCTGCTGGCCGATGCCTCCCGACATCCCGACATCGACGGCTCAGGAGCGGTGAAGGAGGTGAAGGGTGAACGTTCGGTGCGCCTCGGCCTCGGGGACACCTTCGGGATGTCCATGCACATGGGCGTCGGCTACACGATGGTGAGCACGATCATCGAGTTCGAAGAGAACCGGCGGATCGCCTGGCAGTCGCGGATCTCGGGGCCGCTGGGCCGGTTCGTCGGCGGGCGGATCTGGAGGTACGAGCTCGAGCCCGTCGGCGGCGGCACCCGGGTCCGGGAGAGCTGGGACATCAGCCAGGACCACCAGCGACCGTTCCTCAAGATGGGCAAGGTGGCCACCGCCACCAAGTCGAACATGGACAAGACCCTGATCCGCATCGAGGAATTGACGGCACCCCCCGGCTCGACCTGAGCCCTTCCCCGTGGCCCGGGCCCGGCCCCGAGGTCCGACGGGGAAGCTCGGCGACCGGCCCGGTGTTGTCGTAGGCATGGTTCCTCTCTCTGTCCTCGACCTGGCCACCGTGGGCCGCGGGTCGACGCCGGCCGACGCCCTGGCCGCCACCACCCGGTTGGCCCCGGTGGTCGAGCAGCTCGGCTACCGGCGCCTGTGGGTGGCCGAGCACCACGGCATGCCGTCGGTGGCCAGTTCGGCCCCCGCCGTGCTCATCGGCCACCTGGCCGATGCCACCACCCACCTGAGGATCGGCGCCGGCGGCGTGATGCTGCCCAACCACGCTCCCCTGGTCATCGCCGAGCAGTTCGCCACCCTCGAGGCCCTCCATCCGGGACGGATCGACCTCGGCCTGGGCCGGGCCCCCGGTACCGACCCGTCGACGGCGCGGGCCCTGCGCCGGACCGGCGACCTGAGTGCCGACACCTTCCCCGAGGACGTGGTCGAGCTGATCAATTACCTGGTGCCCAGCGACGGCCCGCCGACCCACCCGGCCCCGGTGCCGGGACGGGGCTACCTCCCCGAGACCTGGCTGCTGGGTTCGTCGACCTTCAGCGCCCGCCTGGCCGGCATGCTCGGCCTCCCCTTCTCGTTCGCCTACCACTTCGCGCCTGACCAGCTCGACCAGGCCCTCGAGCACTACCGGTCCGGATTCCGGCCGTCGATCCTGCTCGACCACCCCCATGTCATGGTGGCGGTGTCCGTCCTGTGCGCCCCGAGCGCCGAAGAGGCCCGCTGGCTGGCCGGGCCGTCAGCCCTGACCATCCTGCAGCTGCGGACCGGCCGGCTCGGCCCCGTCCCCACGCCGGAGGAGGCGGCCGACTACCGGTTCACCCGGGCCGAGCAGCAACTGGTCGACGCCGCCACCTCCACCCACCTGGTCGGCGATCCGGAGACGGTGCGCCAGGGTCTGGTCGATCTCCAGACCCGGACCGGAGCCGACGAGCTCATGCTGTCGACGAGGGCCCACTCCTTCGAGGCCCGGGCCCAGTCGCTCACCCTGGTGGCCGACGCGTGGCCCATGGCGGACGCCGACGCCCCAGCGGCCTGACCTCTCCCGGCAGCCGCCCGCTCAGAGCGAGGCGCAGGCGGGCAGCACCTCTTCGCCGATGAGGGCGAGGTGCTCGAGGTCGGTGAGGTCGAGGATCTGCAGGTAGGCCCGTGACGCGCCGGCTTCGGCGTAGGTGGCCAGCTTGGCCGTGACCTCGTCGGGCGTGCCGCACAGCCCGTTCTGGCGCAGCTCCTCCACCTGGCGCCCGATGGCCGCGGCCCGACGGGCCACCTCGGCGTCGTCGCGTCCGCAGCACACGACCTGGGCCGCCGAGTAGACCATCGTCGCCGGATCGCGCCCCACTGACTCGCAGGCGGCACCGACCCGCCGGAACTGATCCGTGGTCTCGTCGAGGGGCCGGAAGGCCCGGTTGAATTCGGAGGCGTAGCGGGCGGCCAGATCGGGCGTCCGCTTCAGGCCGCCTCCCCCGACGATCACCGGTGGGCCCGGCCGTTGCACCGGCTTGGGCAGACCCGGACTGTCGCGCACCTGGTAGTGCTGTCCGGCGAAGGTGAACAGTTCGCCGACCGGCGTGGCCCACAGTCCGGTGATGATGGCTAGCTGTTCGGACAACCGGTCGAACCGCTCCCCGACCGCTGGGAACGGGATCCCGTAGGCGGTGTGCTCGGCCTCGTACCAGCCGGCGCCGAGGCCGAGCTCGACCCGGCCCCCGCTCATGTCGTCGACCTGGGCCACCGAGACGGCCAGCGGCCCGGGCAGCCGGAAGGTGGCCGAGGTCACCAGGGTCCCCAGCCGGATCGACGTGGTCTCGCGGGCGATGGCCCCCAGAGTCACCCAGGCGTCGGTGGGGCCGGGCAGGCCGTCGGTGCCCATGGTCAGGAAGTGATCGCTCCGGAAGAAGGCATCGAAGCCCTGGGACTCGGCCGTCCGGGCCACGGCCAGTAACCGGTCGTAGGAGGCGCCCTGCTGGGGCTCGGTGAAGATGCGCAGAAGCATGTCCCCGGTCTAGCCGAGCACCCGGCGGGCTGCCCACCGGCCGCCGCCCACCACCCGACCCACGGCCACCACCCCGATCACGTCGGCCCCGGCCATCCGGAGCGCCGCGGCCGCGCTCTGGGCCCGGGCCCCGGTGGTGATGCTGTCGTCGAAGACGAGGACCCGCCGGTCCCTCAGGGCGTCCCGGTCGACCGAGGCCGCCACCTCGAAGCCACGGCGGGCGGCCCGCAGGTGGCCGGTCGGCTCCGGTCCGCGCACCAGCAGCGTCCGGTGGGCGGAGGCGAGGACCGGCACCCGGAGAACCAGGGTGTCGGCCGGCGCCCCCACCGGCCGGCCCGAGGACGGCACCGTCGCCACCAGGTCCCACCCGGAGCCGAAGCGTCGGGGCAACCGGGTCGGGTCGGCCGCCATCCACCGCCCGACCAAGTCGGCGAGGTGGGTGGCGCAGGTCTCCCGCGCCTCGGCCACCGGGGCGTCCTTGTAGCCGCGGAGCCGGCGATGCAGCCGGTCGCCGACCCGGTACTCGGCCACCGCCGCCACCGGGACGAGGCCCATCCGCAGCTGGCGGACCAGGGTAGTGCAGCAGAAGCAGTGGGCGAACCCGGCCGGGGCCGCCCCACCGCACACCCGGCAGACCTCGGTCTCGGGACCGGCAACGACCATGGACGACGGCTCGCAATCGCTCGGCGGCCCCAAGGCCGGATTCGGATGGTGGCGGCGCCCGCCCTCAGAGGGCGCGCCGCGACGTCGAGCAGGGCGGCGGGTTCAGCCCCCGCCGGGGGCGGCGGCCGGATCGCCGTCCGACCGCTTGAGGAGGAAGGTCCCGGTCGATCGGCTGACCAGCTGGTCCTTGCCGTCCAGGACCGTACCCTCGGCGTAGGCCACCTGGCGGGCCATCCTCACCACCTCGCCCCGCAGCCGGTAGGCCTCGCCCTGCATGGCCGGCCGCATGGTCTCGACCTTCATCTCGAGGGTGGCCCGGGTCCGGTCACGGCCGGGGAGCGCCGAGTTGATGGCGAAGTTCATGGCCGCGTCGAGGAGGAGCCCGTGCACCCCGGCCTGGACGACCCCGTGCGGATTGCAGGCGGCGGCGGTGGGGACGAACGAGCCGTCCACCCAGCCCAGGTCCTCGCCGTCGACCCCGTACTCGTCGAAGGAGGCCCCCACCGTGCCGATGAGCTCCATCCCCCCGTCGCCCAGCCAGCGGTCCATGTCCTTGATCCGACCCGTCACCACCCCGACCGTAGTGCCGGGCTGCCTCACCGCGGGCCTCCCGGAGGGCGCCGGCCCCCAGCGCCGGCGATGGCCCCGGGCCCGTTTGACGCCGCCGCCCGGCCGAGTACGATCTATTCGGACAGCTTTCTTGACCGCTCGGTCAAGTTCCTGGTCGAGTGAGCTGCCACCGCAGGTGCTTCACGGGATCAGCAGTTCCAACAGACGCCCAATTCGGGCCGGCAGGCACACCACCGCCGGACCTCGGAAGGAGAATCATGACCGACGCCGTCATCGTGGACGCAGTCCGCACAGCAGGAGGCAAGCGCAACGGGAAGTTGCGCAATTGGCATGCCGCCGACCTGGCCTCCGAGCCGCTGAAGGCCCTGGTGGAGCGCAACGATCTCGATCCCGCCCTGGTCGACGACGTGATCATGGGCTGCGTGATGCAGGTCGGTGAGCAGTCGCTCAACGTCGGGCGCAACGCCGTGCTCGCCGCCGGCTATCCCGAGTCGGTGCCGGCCACCACCATCGACCGGCAGTGCGGGTCCTCCCAGCAGGCCCTCCACTTCGGGGCCCAGGGGGTCATCGCCGGCGCCTACGACGTGGTCATCGGCGGCGGCGTCGAGGTCATGACCCGCACCCCGATGGGGTCGTCGGTGGTGCGGGACCTGGGCTACCCGTTCGGTCCGCGGATGATGAACCGCTACGCCGAGCGCGGCGGCCTGGTCAGCCAGGGCGAGGGGGCCGAACTCATCGCCGAGCAGTGGAACCTCTCCCGAGACGCCCTCGACGAGTTCTCGGTGCGCTCCCATCACCGTGCCGCCCAGGCCACGGCCGAGGGCCGGTTCGAGCACGAGATCATCCCGGTGGCGGTGAAGGACGACGACCGAGCCGACACCGACGAGCTGATCACCACCGACGAGGGCATCCGCCCCGATTCCTCAGTCGAAGTGCTGGCCAATCTCAAGCCCGCCTTCCGTCAGGAGAACGGCAAGGTCACCGCGGGCAACTCGTCGCAGATCACCGACGGCGCCTCCGGCGTACTCATCATGAGCGAGGAAAAGGCCACCGCCCTCGGGCTCACCCCCCGGGCCCGCTTCCACAGCTTCGCGGTGGCCGGCAGTGACCCGATCACCATGCTGACCGGCCCCATCCCGGCCACCAAGTCGGTCCTCGAGAAGGCCAAGCTGACCCTCGACGACATGGACGTGATCGAGATCAACGAGGCGTTCGCCTCGGTGGTGCTGGCCTGGCAGAAGGAGTTCGGCGCCGACTTCGACAAGGTCAACGTGAACGGCGGGGCCATCGCCCTCGGCCATCCGCTGGGCGCCTCGGGAGCCAAGTTGATGGCCACGCTGCTCAACGAGCTCGAGCGCACCCAGGGTCGCTACGGACTCCTGACCATGTGCGAGGGTGGCGGCATGGCCAATGCCACCATCATCGAGCGCCTGGGCTGACCGGCACAACGACGAACGCCTGACCGACCCGCCCCCGTCCCGGTCCGCCGGGCGGGGGTGGGCGCGTCAGTGGTAGCGGGTGGCCATGATGAGGCCGACGAAGATGGCCCCGATGGCCGCCACCAGCCACAGGTTGTTGACGCCCCCCGGGAGCGCCCCCGCGTAGTTGAGGATCACGATCAGCACGCCCAGCACGAACAGGCCGATGATGACGATCCCCATCCAGCGCGGGCTGGACTTGGCCGTCTTCGGGATGGGTGGCGTGTACCGGCTGCTCTGCACCGAGGTCCCGGGGTCGGTGGTCCGCCCGCCCGATGAGCGCCCCTTCTTCTGGGCCTTCCCCGGTCCTGCCTTGGCTTTGGTTGCCATGGCCGAAGGTTAGCCAGTTCCGGCCGGGGCCTGTCGACAGGGCCCTCCCCCTCCTGCTTGTACGATCAACAGACCATGGGGACGCGGATTCTGGTCATCGACAACTACGACTCCTTCGTCTACAACCTCGTCCAGGAGCTCGGTGAGCTGGGGGCCGAGCCCGTGGTCCACCGCAACGACGCCATCGACATCGACGGCATCCGGGCGGCCTCCCCCGACGCCATCCTCATCTCGCCCGGCCCGGGCCGCCCCGAGAGTGCCGGGATGAGCATGGCGGTGGTGGCCGAACTGGCCGGCGAGTACCCGATCCTCGGGGTCTGCCTCGGGCATCAGGTCATCGGCCAGGTCTACGGGGGCACGGTGGGACCCGCCCCCACCCTCATGCACGGCAAGACCTCGTCGGTGCACCACGATGGCCAGGGCATCTTCGCCGGGCTCCCGGATCCCTTCGTGGCCACCCGCTATCACTCCCTGGTGGTGGAACCGGACTCGGTGCCCGACGTCCTCGAGGTCACGGCCACCTCATCGGAGGGGGTCATCATGGGCCTGCGCCATCGCACCCTGGCCGTCGAAGGTGTCCAATTCCACCCCGAGTCGATCCTCACCCCGAGCGGTCCCAGCCTGCTCTCCAACTTCCTGGCCGCCACCGGCGGTCACTGAGCCCTCCGGGTTCGCTCGCACCACAGCGCCTCCCGTCGAGTACGGCTCAGTGATTCTGGTTCTTGAGGTGCCGAGTCTTGAGGTTCTGATTCTGATTCTGATTCTTGAGGGTCGTGGTGGTCGACGAGTTGGAGGTGGTCGTGGTGGTGGTCGACGGGGGGCTCGTCGTCGTCGTTGTCGTGGGGGGCGGGGGACCGGTGGACACGATGAGGACCACCGAACTTCCAGGCTGCACCGAGGTCCCGGCCGAAGGATTGGTCCCGATGACCAACCCGGCGGAGTACTGGGACGAGGTCTGCTGGGTGATGCTGCCCACGTTGAGTCCCACTCCCTCGAGGGTGGCACCGGCCTGCGGTTGGGTCTGGCCGCTGACCGAGGGAACGGGTACGTTCGCCGGACCGGCCGAGACGGTGAGGGTGACCGTGCTCCCCTGGGTGACCCTCGTACCCGACGAAGGATTGGCAGAGATCACCGTCCCACTCGGAATGGTGGCGCTCGCCTTGGACAGCGGTTTCCCCACGAGGCCCGCCCCCTGGAGGATCGATTGCGCGTCGCTCAGCGCGACGCCGGTGAGGCCGCTCGGCACCGTGACCTTGGTGAGCGGGGCCGGGATGGCCACTTTCAGGGTGATGTTGTCGCCTTTCTTGACCAGTGATTGGGGCGCCGGGTCGGTGGAGATCACCGTGCCGGCGGTGTCATTCGAGACCTGGTCCTGCGCGGTGACGTTCAGCCCTTCGTTCTTGAGGGTGGCGGTGGCCTGGGCCACCGGCTTGCCGGTGACATTGGGGAGGTTGAACGAGGCGGCCCCGCCGAAGTACCCGAGGTTGCGGGCCAGCAGGAACCCGGCACCGAGCAGAAGGATTAGGAGGATGGCCAGGATGATGGCGTAGGTGCGGGTCCGGTTGGAACCGTCCTCGAGTTCGTCGTCGTCCGGTGTGTCGGTGGACACCGGCACCGCCCGGGTCTGGTCGGGTTCCACCGCGCCGACCACCTGGGTCGCCCCGGCGGCCGCGCCCGCCGCGGCCATCATGGTGGTGGCGTCGTCCATGGCCAGCACCGAGCGGCCCTCGTTGAACCGGAGCAGGTCGGCCCGGAGCTCCTCCGCCGTGCGATACCGGTGCGCCGGGTCCTTGGCCATCGCCTTGAGGATGATGGCCTCGAACGTGGGCGGGATGGACGGATTGAGCTCCCGGGGCGCCGGCGGATGGTCACGGACGTGCTTCGACGCCACCGCCACCGGGGTGTCCCCGAGGAAGGGGGGCCGGCCGGTGACCATCTCGAAGAGGACCACGCCGAGCGAGTAGATGTCGCTGCGCGAATCGACCCCGATGCCCTCGGCCTGTTCGGGGGAGAAGTAGGTGGCGGTTCCCATGACCGCCCCGGTCTGGGTGAGGCTCTCCTCGGTGTTGATGGCCCGGGCGATACCGAAGTCGGTCACCTTCACCTGACCCTCGTCGGTGATCAGCACGTTGCCGGGCTTGACGTCGCGGTGGATCACCCCGTGCTTGTGGGCGTAGCCGAGCGCCGCGGCCACGTGGGCGCCGACATCGGCGGTCCGCTCGGCCGACAGGGAACCGGCCGTCTTGAGGATGGAGGACAGAGGACGGCCGTCGATGAACTCCATGACGATGAAGTAGGTGCCGGTGTCCTCTCCCCAGTCGAACACCGGGACGATGTTGGGGTGGGAGAGGTTGGCGGCGGCCTGGGCCTCGCGTCGGAACCGCTCCACGAAGGAGCGGTCGACCGACAGTTCGGGGAACAGGACCTTGAGGGCGACCGGGCGGTCGAGCAGTCGATCGTGGGCTCGGTAGACCTCGGCCATCCCGCCTCGGGCGATCAGATGGTTGAGCTCGTAGCGCTCGGAAAAGACGTGGGACGGGTCCATGTGGGTCAAAGCCTATGCCTGCGTTCGTTCTGGTCCGGGGTTCTCATCAGTTCCTCGTTCGGTTTCTGAGTGCAGCCTGTCGATGGCGGTGCGTCGTCATTTGGAGCCGGTCGGTGCGGGTGTCGGTGTCGGTGTCATCCTTGAGCCGCCAGGACATCACTGAGGATCTGGCGGACGACGGGGCCCGAGTAGGCGGCACCGGTGGCACTGCCCGGCTGGTGGGGGAGGACCACCGCGATGGCCACCTTGGTGTTGCCCACCGGGGCGAAGGCGATCATCCAGTCGTCGGTGTACAGCGGGTTGGGCCCGAACGAACCGGTCTGGGCGGTCCCCGTCTTGGCGGCCACGTCCCAGCTGGGTGGGAAGATGTTCTTGGCCGTGCCCACCGCCACCACCCCCTTCATGAACGTGGTCAGGGTGTTGGCGGTCTGGGCCGAGATGGGCTGCATCCACTTCTTGGGGGTGTAGGTCGTGACCAGATTCCCCTGGTTGTCGCGGATCTGCTCCATCAGGTGGGGGGTCATCTCCACGCCGCCGTTGGCCACCGTGCCCGCCACCAGGGCCATCTGGAGGGCCGAGGCGGTGACGTTCTCCTGTCCGATGGCCGACTTCATCAGGCCGGGCACGTCGTCGGCGAAGTCGGCCACCGTCCCGAAGTTGGAGACGGCCACCGTGTCGGCGGGCACGTCCAGCGGGATCTGCTGGTTGAACCCGTAGGCCTCGGCCTGGGTGACCAGAGCCTGGGCCCCGAGGAGCTGCCCGATGGAGGCGAAGTCGGCGTCGCAGGACAGGATCAGCATCGTCTCGAGGTTCCCGCCGCATTTACCGCCGTGATAGTTGGTCAGCAGCTGGGGCGGGGTGCCGGTGTTGGGCAGGGGGATGAAACCGACCGTCGGATAGATCATCGAGGCCAGGTCGGGCCGGTGCTCGAGCACCGCCGAGGTGGTCACCACCTTGAAGCTCGAACCCGGTGGATAGGTCTGGTCGTAGGTCCCGGGGACGAGCGGGTTCGCATTCCCCTGTTGTGCGTTGTAGGCGTCCCAGGCGAACTGCTGGGTCTTGACGTCCTGGGAGACCAGCAGGTTGGGATTGAAGGACGGGTTCGAGTACATGGCCTGGATGGCACCGGTGGTCGGGTTGTAGACGACGGCGGCGGCGCCGTTGACCCCCGCCGCGTATTGGTTGAGGGCCTGGGCCACCTCCAGCTGGAGGTTCTCGTTGACGGTGAGAGTGACGTTGTCCACTGCGGTGCGATTGACCAGCAGGTCCCGGAGGGTCTTGGCCGCCGGGGTGTGGGGGGTGAGGTAGTTGTTGTACTCGGACTCGATCCCGCGGAAGTTCCCGAAGATGGAGGGGTAGAACCCGAGGATCTGGGCGAAGAGGCTGGCCGTATTGGGGTTGTACACCCGCTGGTACTTGTAATAGCTGGAGGCCGGCGCCAGGACCGACGAGGCCAGCACGGTGCCGTCCGAGGAGAGGATGCTGCCGCGGGTCTGGCTGCGCTCGGCCAGCTGGATGCGCGGGTTCCCCTGGCTGTTGGCCAGCGAGTTGGCCTTGAGCACCTGGATGTTGTTCAGCTGCAGGAAGAGAGCCACGAAACAGAGCAGCATGAAGACGCCCAGGCGCCGGATCCGCTTCTCCATCAGGCCCTCTTCACCGTGGTCGTGGTGGCGGGGGCTTTGGTCGTCGCCGTCGACGGGCCCTTGGTCGTCGGAGTGGTGAGCGTCGACGGGGCCCTCTGGGTCTGCTTGTAGTTGACCAGGTTCTTCACGTACGCACGGGCGTTGGCCACCGAGGTCTCCTCGACCCCGGTCTGGAGGGCGGCCACGTAGCTGGCGGGCACGTCGGCGGTGGTGACCCCGGTGCGCCCTCCGGGGACCTCGACCGGGTGGTACCAGAGGACCCCGCCGACCCGACCCTGGTAGATCACCAGCTCATTGCCCTGGGCCCTGACGAAGTACGAGTTGATGTCGTACCAGCGGACGGCGGCCAGCGCACCGACGACCACCGCGGCCAGCAAGATGACGAAGAGCAGGGTCCTGAAGGTGATCAGACGGCGTCCCCGGGCCACCCGCCGCTCGCGCCGCTTGGCCCGCCGGCGCTCCCGCCGGCTCGGTCCGGCCTCCTCGGGCACCGAACCCGGATAGGGCACATCGCCGCCCCCGGCCGCACCGGCGGCCACCCCCACGGGAGCGGTGAAGTCGGGAGCCACGGCGGCCACTGCCGGGACAGAGTCGTCGGCGTCCCCGACCACCACGTCGATGACCACGGCGGTGATGTTGTCGCTGCCTCCGTGGGTGCGGGCCGCCTGGACCAGCAGCTGGGCGGCCTTCCCCGGGTCGGCGACCGACGACAGGACCTCGCTGATCTGATCGGAGTCGAGCTCGTTGGTCAGACCGTCGCTGCACAACAGGAACCGGTCGCCGCGCACCGGTTGGATCCGCCACAGGTCGACATTGACGTCGGCGGACACACCGAGGGCCCGGGTCAGGATGTGACGATGGGGGTGGACGGCCGCCTCGCCCGAGGTCAGTTCGCCGGAACGGACCATCTCCTCGGCCAGGCTGTGGTCGGTGGTGAGCTGGGTGATCTCGCCGTCATGGAAGCGGTAGGACCGGGAGTCCCCCACGTTGACCAGGGCCAGGACGTCGCGGCCGTTCTCGTTGACCAGGCCGACGGCGGTGAGCGTGGTCCCCATGCCCCGCAGCTCGGGATTCTCGAGGCTGTGCTGCCAGACCACCGTGTTGGCCTCGGTGACCGCCTCGGCGAGCCCGGCACCGGTGGGCTGACGGCTGAAGGCCGAGGTGACGGCGTCGACCGCCATCCGGGCGGCCACCTCCCCGCCGGCGTGGCCACCCATCCCGTCGGCCACGGCGAAGAGGTTGGCGGTCTCGATGGCCAGGTCCTGGTTGACCGAGCGCACCAGGCCGGTATCGGTGGCCGAACCCGACCGGAGCAGTGTCACCTCACTTCCCCACTTCGAACACGGTGCCGCCGATCTGGAGGAGATCACCTTTCTCCAGCCGGGTCCGCTCGCCGATGCGGACGGTGTTGACCCAGGTGCCGTTGGTCGAGCCGAGATCCTCGGCCCACAGGTCCCCGTCGAGGCGGAACAGGCGGGCGTGGAGGTTGGAAGAGTAGGTGTCGTAGTCGATGGGTACGCCGCAGCCAGCAGCCCGGCCGACAGTGACCTCGTCGCCGATGTCGTAGGTCCTGCCGGCCTGGTCCTCGGGGCGGATGACATGAAGGCGGAGCCGCTTGCCCCTCGGAACCTTGTCGTCACCGATGGGTTCGGCGTCGGATCCCCGCACCCGACGGCGCTTGAGGGGGCGGACTTCGACCCAGACGGCCCTGACTACCCACATGAAGAAGAGCCAGAGCAGGATGATGATGCCGTACTCCAGGGCACGGAGTACGGGTGTGTTGTCTGCCGGTCCGGGGAGCGAAGCCAGGATCAGGTGCATTGGCGCTCAGACGCCGGCCTTCACGAAGTTTCGAACCGGAGGACGGTGGTGCCGATCACGATCTCATCCCCGTCTGCCAGTTTCCGCTCCCGCACATTCGCCCCGTTGACCCGGGTGCCGTTGGTGGAATTTAGATCGACCAGCACGACGTCGTTGCCCACCCGGCGGATTTCGGCGTGCCGGCGGCTGGCGTTGGGGTCGGTGACCATCACCGCGCTCTCCGGAAGCCGCCCGATGGTGATGGGATCGGGTCCGAGGACGACCCGGCCCCCGTCGGCCAGCACGATCGAAGCGGCGGGCAGGCCCGAAGGGCCCTCGTTGACCCGGGAGACGATGTCGAAGCGGCCTCGGCGTTGGCGGGGATCCTCCATCACCGACACGGTGACCGGGCCCACGAACACGTAATTCTCGGTCCGGGCGTGCTCGCGGGCCGCCTCTTCGAGCTCCCTGACCAGGGCGTCCAGAAAGCTCTCGAACCGATCGAAGTCACTGGCGGAGAGATGGACGACAAATGTATTAGGCGCGATGAGGCCGTGGACGCCCACGCGGCGCTGGAGGTCCATCTCCCGGGTCAGGCGACGACCGATCTCGACCGGATGGAGCTCGCCCCGAAATGCCTTGGAGAGCGTGCCGTCGACCATGCGCTCGAGGCGCCCTTCGAACTTCTGGAGTCCCATGCTGGCGTCAGCCTACCGGTGTCAACCCCCTGGTAGGGGGTAGGGTCGGCGCGAGCTCCCGGGCGGTCACCCGGGACCCGACCGGTGGTCCAGCGGGCGGCCGGGCCCGTGCTGCCGGTGAACAGGCCAATTGGATCATCGGGTAGCCTCTGACGGTCGCTCGGGCGAGTGGCGGAATTGGCAGACGCGCAGGATTCAGGTTCCTGTGTCCGAAAGGATGTGGGGGTTCAAGTCCCCCCTCGCCCACCAA
>CAWIOU010000002.1:0-14427 GCA_963837805.1 uncultured Acidimicrobiaceae bacterium | reverse complement strand
GGGAATTCACTCGTGAGCGGGCCCCGCTCTTGGAACACGAGCGTGTGCGATTGTGGAAGATCACACCACCCCGGTCTTGGCGTATGAACCACGTGCTGTGCGGGGCAGCGGAGCGCCCGTGCCGACCACGATCTGTTATTACCAGCTGAGCCCGGGAATGGGTCCGGGCGGACCTACCCCGGGTTGTACGTCGGTGCCGGTTAGCAACTGTTCAGGTTGATTGCGCTTGTCGGATCAGGCACGCAGCAGGAAGGGTTCCCTTGGCGCCGGTGGTCGACCAGGCGACGCTTGGCGCCGGCGTGGACGTGGGCCACATTGACCACGCTGGTGGTGAGCACGGAGGAACCCGGCACCGTCACGAAATCAACCACGATCTGATATGAGTGAGGCTTTGCCGTCGAATTCACAACTGACCCCTTCAGGCCCACGCCCCCGAGGACGGAGCGCATCCCGCGACCCTCACATCGGCGCGTGCATTGTGGGAGAGGTTGAAGGGTACTGTTCCCCCTGGGGCGATCTCCGAGGTTCGGGTGCTGGTGTCGGCAACAGGAGGCGCCACCGTGGCCGACGACGAGCAGCCCACCAGCAAGATCGACCAACAGGTCAAGGCCCCCACCGCCAATCCACCACGGACTCGCCGGCCTCTTCGCTTCACGTCGTTCCTCCGTCGCCCAGATCGCTCAACAGAGCCTCTCCGGCCTTCTGCATCATGGCCTCAGACAACCCCGTGCCCGAGATAGCGGTCAGCGAGCGGGCCTTCCGCGGCGCCACCACGACGTCGGCCGACCGGGCAATGCCGATCGGCTGACGTGTGGCGCTCGCCGTTGTCGTTCTAGGTCCGCGATGGTGAGGGTTAGGGTGGCGAACGCAGTGTTGGCCGGCGAACTGCTGTCCTTGACCTGGATGGTGAAGGTGTACGTTCCCGCCGTGGTCGGCTTGCCGGTGATGGCACCCGAGGACGACAGCCGTAGGTTCGGCGGAAGAGGATTCGAGCCCGATAACATCGAGAAGGTGTACGGGCCCGTCCCCCTGCGCCGGTCGAGCTGGGTCGAGTAGGAGACATTGCGAGTCCCCGTCGGCAACGTCGTATCCTTGATGCGCAACCCGGTGACATTCACGGTGACCGAGGACGACGCCGTGGTAACGGCCACAGCATGCGGGTTGGTGGCATGGCCGACGGCAGTATTGACCACGCTCCCGGTGCTGATGTCTTGCTGGGTCACTGCATTAGCTCCGGTGCAGGTCACCGACGCTCCCGGGGCGAACGACCCCGCCGGGCAACTCAATCCCACCGCCTTGTTGTCGGTGATTTGGGTCTCTTGAGGGTCTCGGTCCCGGTATTGGTCACCTTGAACGAGTAGTGGATCACATTGCCGGAGGCGTGGTAGTTGGGAGTCAACGACGTCTCGGTGAGACTTGCCTTCGACGTGGCCAGCGAGGCTTCCACAGTGACCGAGGAGGTGGCCGACGTGACGGCAACCGACTGCGGATTGGTGGCGTGGGCAGTGGCCGTGTTGGTCACCGAGCCGCTATCGACGTTGGCCTGGGTCACCGTATAGGTGCCGGTACAGGTCTCCGACACCCCTGGGGCGAGCGTGGAGCTGGGACAACTGACCGAGGCGATCTTGTTGTCGTTCACCCCCACGTTGCTCAGGGTGGTCGTCCCGGTGTTCTTGACCACGTACTTGAAGGACAAGATGTTCCCGGCTGCCCCGTACCCGGTCGACGTGGTCGACTTGGTCAGGGTCATCTTCGACGTGGCCAGTGAGGCGTCGACTGTCACCGACGATGGGAGCGACGTGACCGCAACCGATTGCGGATTGGTGCCGGTCGCCTCGGCCGAGTTGGTCACCGAGCCGGCGTCCACGTCGGCCTGGGTCACCGTATAGGTACCGGTGCATGTTCTTGGACGCCCCGGGGCCAGGGTCAGTCCGGACAGCTGACCGTGGCCACCTTGTTGTCGGTCACCCCGACGCTCGACTCGGTGGTCGTCCCGGTGTTCTTGACCACGTACTTGTAGGGGATGGTGTCCCCGGCCGCTCCGTACCCGGTTGACGTGGTCGACTTGACCACGCTCAGGGTCGAGGTGGCGTAGGCGGCCAGTACCGTCACCGACGACGAGCCCGAGGTGAGCGAATGCGACTGCGAGTCGAGAGCGGTGGCGAACGAGTTGTTGTAGACCTGACCAGCGTCCACGTCGGCCTGGGTGACCGTGTAGGAGCCGGTGCAGGTCTCCGATGCGCCGATGGCCAGGGTCGAGCTCGGGCAGTTGACGCTGCCGACCAGGCTGTCGGTGACAGCCACATCGGTGAGCGCGCTGTTGCCGGTGTCGGTCAACTCGTAGCTGTAGTTGATGGTGTCACCGGCGGCGGCGTACCCGGTCGAGTTGGTGGACTTCACGATGCTCAGATCGTTGGTCGCATCGACGGTGACCATCGAGGTACCCGAAGCGACGGGATCCCCGTTCCTCGGGTCAGTGGCCGAGGCATAGGCGACATTGGTCACCGAACCGGCGGTCACATCGGCCTGGGTCACCGTGTAGCTGCCCGTGCAGGTCTCGGACGCCCCGGGGGCGAGCGAGGGGTCAGGGCAGCTGACATCGGGGATCAGATTGTCGGTGACACCCGCCGCGAGGCTGGTCGTACCGGTGTTGGTGACCAGGTAGGTGTAGTCGATGGTGTCACCCACCGCTCCGTATCCGGTCGAGTCGGTCGACTTGGCAATGCTCAGACCCGAGGTGGCGTTCGAGGCCTCGACGGTGACCGCTGACGAGGACCGAGGTAACGGCCACCGATTGCGGGTTGGTGCCGCTGGGCCTTGGCCGAATTGGTCACCGAGCCGGTGTCCACGTCGGCCTGGGTCACCGTGTAGCTGCCGGTACAGGTCTCCGACGCCCCCGGAGCCAGCGAGCCGGGCGGGCAGGTGACGGTGGCCACCTTGTTGTCCGAGACGGAGATGTTCGACTCGGTCGTCGTACCCGTGTTCGTTACCTGGTAGTTGTAGTTGAGGACGTCTCCGGCGGCACCGTAGGCCGGCGTCAACGGCGACACAGTCTTGACGATGCCGAGGCTCGAGGTAGCAAGGGAGGCATCTGTGGTGACTGATGACGGGAGCGAACTGACCGGATTGCTCGAGACGTCGGTGGCCGAAACGGTGGCGTCGTCCGTGAACGAGCCGTTGTCGACATCGGCCTGGCTCACCGTGTAGGTCCCGGTGCAGGTCTCCGAGCCCCGATATCGAGAGTGGAGCTCGGGCAGCTGATGCCGGAAACGCCCGGGTCAGTAACGGTCACCCCGAGAGAGCGCTCGTCGAGTCGAGGTTGGTCACCAGGTAGCTGTAGGGAATGGTGTCCCCGGCGGCGCCATAGCCGCTCGAGGTGGTGCTCGCCTGGACACTGACCAGCGGGTCCACGGTGAACGTGGTGGCCGACTGCACCGTGCCCAGGTTGGTGCCCCGTGCCGTCTGGTAGGCGTCGTTGGGACCGTTTCCGGGCAGGGGTGTCGTGTTCGACTCGTCTATATAGACGTGGTATGTGCCTGGTGCCAGACCGCCAGGAACCTGGAAGGAACCGGTGGGATGGCCCACGGTCAGTGCGCAGGGGTTGGGCCCGACAGTGTTCGACTCCGCACCGGTGCAGGCGTAGGAGACGGCGGAAATGGTCACCGTCGAGTTGCTGACCGGCACGGCCGTCCCCCGGCTGGTGCCGATGAGGACCTGCGGTGCGGTGACTGGGTAGAAGTTGGCGGCATCGTTCTGGAAATCACCGTAGGGTCCGGCGTTGGGCGCCCCGTCGTGTGCGCCCCACCAGTTGGCCCCTCCGGTGACATTCACGCTGCCACCCGGCTGTGCGTCGCCAGTTGACAGCGTGGCCGTCGACTGCTGGGGCACAGGCTGGCCGTTGTAGAACAAATCGAGAGACGAATAGTTGGTCGACCCGTTCTCGTCGTTGCCCGATGAGAGGATCACGCCGCAGTTGACCAAGCCGGCGTTGACGTCCTCCTGGGTCGGCGGACAGGAGGCATCTCCGGTCGGCCCGTGCAGGGCCGATGTGTCGGTGTTGCCCCCCGCGGAGTTGTTACCGAGCGAGCCGTACGCGCAGTTCCCGCCATTCGCCCAGGTGCTGGGCAGGGTCATCGACGCCGTCGACGTGCCGAAGGCCGAGGTGCTGGTCGAGGCCAAGATGTTGGTCGCTCCGTAGCAGCCCCCTACCGCACCGCCTGTGGCACTGGCGAGGTCCAGATTGGACGAGGGAAGATCGCCCAGGGCCGCCGACGGGTTGGAGTCGGTCGGAGTCGGCAGTGGGTTGGCCGTGTTCATAGTCCAGGCGTCACCCAGGCCGCCGGAGGCGGAGACACCCACACCGCCAGGGCAGATCGGTTTGTTCAGAGTGGATCCGGCCGTCACCCCGTTGGTGATGGGCTGGCCGAAGGCCGACTGGGAACCGGACTGCTCGAGGTCCTGGTTGGAGTCGAACATGGACACCGTGGCCCCGCTGGACGACCAGGTGCACTCGTTCTGGGACCACAGCGGGATGCTGTCGGTGGCGCTCCCGACGGAGTTGGTGGCCACCGGGGCCATGATCACCGGGGCGCTGGCCACGGTGTTGTTGTTGGTACCGCACATCTGTGCGGTGCCGGCGGCCAGGTTGACGTTCTGGATCGAGTAGCTCGAGACGTTGGCCGGCGTGGCACCGGCGGTGAGGCTGGTCAGCGGCAGGGACCCGGGACTACCGGGGTTGGTGCCGGTGGGCCCGACCTGGCCGGCACTGACTTCTATGTCGTAGCAGAACGGCACCCCCTTGATGGCCGAGAAGTAGTTCCCGTCGTTCGAGCCGCTGGTCGCCCAGCTCGGAGCGGCTTGCGCGACCGTCAGGGTCCACGTGCCCGAGACCGCGTTTGGATCGCCCCCGCCTCCGGTGGCGAGGAAGGTGATCGGGTAGGTGCCGGCGTCGCTAGGCGTCGGCGTCTCGGTCACCTTGCAGGTCAGGATGTAGGACTCGGTCGAGCCGCTTCCCGAGGTGCTCTGGGTACAGCCCGATCCTGTCGTGGTCTGGAGGGTGGCGTCGGCCGGCAGGCTGCCGGTGTTCACCGTGATGGAGGTCGGGTAGGTGGCCGTGGGCAGGCCGGTGCCGTGGCAGACCACAGAGAAGGACGACGCGGTGCCGATGGTGAACGTGGTCGCCGTGCCCCCGGCCGCCGGAGCGGTGCAGACCGTGGCCCGGGTGTCGGAGACCGTCAGGTTCCAGGTCCCCGATGTGGCGTTGGACCCGAGTCCGCCGGCGGTGGCCGTGAAGGTGACCGGGTAGGTGCCGACGTCACCGGCTGTAGGCGTCTCGGTGATCGGACAGGTCAGGATGAAGTGCTCCGCCGTCCCAGTTCCCGAGGTGCTCTGGGTACACCCGTTGCCGGTGGTCGTAGCCTCGGTGGCGTCTGCCGGAAGGGTGCCGGTGTTCACGGTGATCGAGGAGGGGTAGGTGGCGCCGGTGGTGCCATAGCAGACGACTGAGAAGGAGTTCGGGTTCCCCACCGCGAACGTGGTGGAGGTACCACCCGACGCCGGTGCCGTACAGACCGTGGAGGCGGCGTTGGTCACCGTCAGGTTGTCATTCCCGGTGACGAGCGAACTGACTCCCGCCGATCCGGTGGCGAGGAAGTTTACCGAATAGCTGCCCACATCACCTGTCGTCGGGGTCTCGGAGATGGTGCAGGTCAGGATGTAGTGCTCGGTCGTCCCGCTACCCGAGGTGCTCTGGACGCAACCCGGGGTCGTCGTCGGGAACGTGGCGTCAGCGGGCAGAGCGCCGGAGTTGACGGTGATCGAGGCCGGATACGCCGACGTGCCGCGTGACACCGGTGACCTCGTAGCAGACGATGGCCTGGGTGTTGGCCACGCCCGCGTCGAATGTCACGCTGGTCCCGCCGGTGGCCGGTGTCGTGCATGTGATCGTGGTGGCGGCGAAGGCCGGGGCGGCGGTGACCACAGCTTCTGCGGTGATGCCGGCGACCGTGCCGATCAGGAGCACGAGCCCCAAGATGAGCCGGCCGACGCCCTTGCTACCGAGCTTGCGGCCCGCAGGACGCCTCGCCGCCGGTGAGCTGCGCCGCGGTTCGGGCGCACCAGACTCATCAGAGAAGAGCTCATTCGAAGACATTGATTCCCCCATCTCAGTGCGGAAGCCCGCACGTGCCAAGAGCCTTGTGGCCCGCCATCGAACGGATTCCGAAGTACCCGACCCGATGGTCGACGCAACCTTAACCTCACGCAACTCAAAATTGCATCCCAAAATTTGGGGAAATCAAACGTTCGTTTTGGGCTACTGGCCAGTCCACCTGCCAAAACCGGAAAAATCGAACGCTGGCTATAGAACCGCTCGCTGACCGTCAGATGCTCAGGGCCGGTTGTCAGACCGCCGCCGCCGGTACCCTCAACTGGTCCGCTTCTCGGCCTGACCCTGGCTATAGCCCTGAGGTCGCCCCTAGGTTGCCTACCGCCGCGAATGACGGAACACCCATCCGAGCGATCGAGTGCTGCTTGAGGGTGACAGGCCGGACGCCAATAACGCATGGCGCGACGGACTCCTGTCGGATCCATCCTGCGCCATCGCGCCCGATAACGAAGGATTGAGCGCCAAGAGTCGGGACAGGAGCCTCTGCCTTCTGCCCAATCCCTTCAGCTTCTGCCGGAACTCACGACTGGCGATGGCACAGTCCCTGACGACGGAGCGGCGATAGCGTTGGGTGAATGACGGCGATCCGCGGGGGAGCACTCGGTGCGTTCGGAGCGCGTCGGTTCGCCCTCGCCCGACCGATTGCCCTGCTCGTCGCCATCGTGTGCGGCACAGCGACGATGCTCCCGTTGCTGGTCCTCACGGTGACGGCTTCACCGGCCTCGGCGGCCACTGCGGCCACCGGTGCCGCAGCGGGGTTACCGCACTGTCCCCCGGATTGCGGCGCCGTGGCGGCCGGCGATCCGCTCCTGGTCGGATTCATGACGGCCAACCCCGGCGTCGGCTGGCAGGCCTTTCCCGCGGCTGAAAGCCAGGCATACGTCAACACGTTGCGACGGAACCTCAGCCGTTCGGCCGGCCCGGCAACCACGAATGTGGCGGCGGCGCGGTGGAAATCGGTGACCGGTGGCTACGGACTACTGATCACGCTCGTCTCGTCGACCTCGCTGGCGAAGGTCCGCCTTCAGAGCCCTGTCGGCGACGCCGCCGACCTTTGCTCGTCGGCCGGCGGAGCCCCAACCGGCTCACCCATCCACATCCCCGGGATCCCCGGCTCGGTGGCGGGCACATGCGTCTTACGACCGAGTTCCCAGATCAAAGGCGCGGCCGTCGCCGCCTTCATACGGGGCAACGTCGCCGTCCTGATCGAGATCAGCTCGCAGTCGAAAGCAGACGTCGACCCGCTCGTCACCACGCAAGCCTCCCACCAGCAGTACGCGGCCCTCCCACCGGATGGAGTCCCCGTCTCGAGCGGTGGTGTCGATGTGGAATGGATCGGCTTGTGGCTCTGCATCCTCGCCGCCCTGGGGTTCGCCATTGTGGCCTGCGCCCGCCGAAGGGGGAGTTGGCGGGGACCCTTCGCGGCGGTCGCCGAGGCCTTCGGACGGCGGAAGGTGGCCCTCGGGGTGTCCGTGGGGGCGGTGGTCGGCGCCATGGCCTTCTCCATGCTCGATTCCACGATCATGCGCCAGTTCGGCGAGTGGTACGGGGTCGCCACGTTCGGTGACTTCTGGCAGAACTGGGCCGACGCGGCCTACATGACCTTTGCGGGTGGCTTCGGGCACATCTACGTGCTCGACCGGACCCTCGAAACGGCCCCCGCATTGCAGGTGATCACCGCACCCATCGCCAGATCGGCCTTCGGCCTCTCGTTTCCCTACCCGAGCGCCGTCCTGTATCCGACGGCGTACTGGGTGGCGGGGCCGCTGTTCCTGGGTGGGATGGCGCTCCCCATCTGTGCCTGCGACCGGTGGCTCAGCGGCATGGGGGTAACCGATATCCGTCGTCGCCTCACCGTTCTCGGCGCCATGGCCATCACGCTTCCGCCGATTCCCCTGAGTGGTCATCCAGAGGACCTCATCGCCCTGGGGGCGATGCTCTACGGGCTGGCTGCTGCCTTCGACAAACGCCCGCGGGCCACCGGATGGTGGCTGGGGGTCGCCCTTGCCTTCCAGCCTTTCGCCTTCTTGGCCATACCGATCGCCTGCATCTTCCTCAAACCCCGACAATGGCTCACCGCACTGGGCCCCATCATCGGGGTGCCGTTGGCCTTTCTGATCGTCCCGGTGATCGCGGATCCGAGTGTGACCGTGCCGCAGCTGCTCCACCAAAAGGTGTATGACGTTTTCGGGTATATCGGCCCCACATGGAACCTCGACCCGGGGGTGGCGGCCTATATCCGCTCGGCGGTCGCCCTGGCCGCCATCCCGGCGGCGATCGTATTGGCGCGGTTCCTGCCTCGGAGCCGCCGGCAGGGGGCGGCCCTGGTGGTCTGGACCGTAGCCATGCTCTTCGCCCTCAGGGTCTTTGAGCCCGAGCTGTTTCCCTACTTCCTGGCCTCGACGCTGGCCCTGGCTCCCATCAGCGCCGCTCGGCTGCCCTGGTGGCGCCTGGCGTCGGTCTGCGCGCTCGCGGTCTGGCTCACCTGGTGGCTGCACATTGCCATTCAGGCCAAGTGGTCGCTCTGGCTCATCCTGGTCGCCCAGCTGTGCCTGCTCGGATGGCTGGCCTATCCCGGGAGGGCACGAGACTCCGCGACCGAGCGAGGGCCATCGGCCGAGAAACCGACACGTCGACCCACTGATCAGGCTGATCGGGCCCCGCAGCTCGCTGATCGAGGGCGGTAGTCAGGCTGATCCGGTGCGCCATTCGATCGGCTCGCCTACGAAAACGATTCATCCGGCGTGGCGGCAATACCGGAAATCTCATCACTTTTGGTGATGCACCCATAGGCCCGAATCATCTATCGTCCAAACGTTAGTTTGATGCGCGCGGGGCAGATCGCACCGGCGAAATGGCGTGGAGCGGCCGGGATGGGGAAACCCGGGGGGCCGGTACTCGTCGACCTTCAACGAAAGGCGACAGCATGGGGAAACGTATGACAATCGTCGCGGCACTCGCCGCGCTTGCAGGAGCCGGCGTCGGCGTCATGGCGCTCCCGGTCGCTGATGCAGGAGCCGTCGCAGCCACGACGCTCTTCGTGAGCCCGACAGCCAACATCCATCTCAACAACAATCACCACAACTGCGCCACGGCCGGGTACAACAGCGTCCAGGCCGCCGTGAACGCGGCTCCGAACGGAACCAAGATCATCGTGTGCAAAGGCACCTACCATCAGTCGGTGGCCGTCCCGGCCAGTAAGCACGATCTCAACATCGTGGGGGACACCGGGGCCGTGATCAGCCCCACACATCCGGCGGCCACCGTTCCCGACACCCAGAGCGGTGAGTACCCGATCGTGGCCATCGTGCGAGTGGCTCCCGGGGCCATCGGCACCGACATCTCGGGTCTCAAGATCACCGGTGCGGGCATCGAATCCGCGGTCAACGGATGCGGCACCGACCTCATCGGGCTGCTCTACCAGGCCACTTCTGGGCACTCCGCATCTGGAACCGCCGAGACGAACAACGTCGTGAGCACCACGCCGACCAACGCGGGCTGTGGATCAGGTCTGGGCATCGAAGTCGAGGCTGGGACCAACGGCTCGGCCTCGGTGACGCTCCTCCAGAACTCGGTCTCCTTGTACGGCAAGAACGGGATCACCTGCGGAGGTATCGGAGTCAACTGCAACATCACCTCCAATACCATCACGAGCACACCGACCGCACAGGTCGCCCAGAACGGTGTGCAGGTCGGATTCGGAGCTCACGGCTCGGTCACGAGGAACTTCATCAGCGGAAACGTCTGGACCGCCTACGGGACAGATACCAATCCGGAGGTGCAGTCGGACTTCGCTTCGGGCGTCCTGCTCTACGGGGCCGGTCTCAACTCATCAGGAAAGACCACCAACTCCACATCCGTGTCGTCGAACATCCTCAAGAACAACCAGACAGGCGTGGAAGTCGTCGATTCGAAGGCTTCGGTCCAGTTCAATGACATCACCGAAAGCGCCGGGATCCCGGACAGCATCGGCATCTTCGGAGTCGGGTGCGACGCCTACTGCCTCTACTTCACCGATCACCCCGGTGGCGCCACGCTCGACACGGTGGCGAGCTCGACGCAGACGATCCTGGTGCACCACAACACCATCAACTTCACCTCGACACCGGCCGGCAGCTACGGGATCTGGCTAGGAGACAACAGCTGGAGTGCGGCTCCGGGCTACTCCGGACCGGCGGGGCACGAAGTACCCACCGTGACGGCGAACAGTGTCAGCAACGTGAACACACCGCTGACCATCGGCGGAGGTGCCTGAACCACTCAGGGAGTCCTTCCTGACAAACCGTTACGAGGGAGAGGTGTGGCTTCGGCCACACCTCTCCCTCTTTGTTTTGCCACCCGACACTCTGCGCTGTTCGGCGCCGCGCCGGTAGGTGCCCCAACCTTTGTCCTCAACCGGTCAACGCAACGGCGTCAGCGAACGCCTTTGATGGTGTCATCCATCCGAGGCTCTGTCGAGGACGGATGTTGAGGGATCGAGCGATGGCGTCGAGCTCCCGCTGGGTGCACTGGGAAAGATCGGTCGATCCGCCCAGAGCGCCCGGTACTTCTTCCGGCCCCGTTGGCGTTCACTTTCACGGCAGACAGTTGACGGCGAGCGCTCCAGACCAGCGGCGATAACCCGGATCAAGAGACCGGCGGCCAGTCCAGGAAATCGCCTCGCGCTCCTCCAGGGAAAGGGGAGCTCAGAGCGCTGACGCGCCGCTGGCCGGGCCCACCGTGGTCGGCGATAAACTTCCGCAGTGACGAGTTCTGCCAGTCCGGGTGCTTGGCAATGCGTTTGACGGGTACTCCCGCCTCCCGCATATCTCTGATCGTGTCTCTGTCCTCAGCCGAGAACCGTGCCATTCCCACACCTCCTGATCGTCGAATTCAATGTTCGTCAATCAGCCAGGTGTTTGCGTTGACCGGATGAGGACACACCGGATATGTCGTGCCCTCCTGAAACGCGCAAATGGATCGAGAGTAAGCTCCCCCGGTGGCACGGGCAACCTCCAATGTTGCGTACCTGACCTGCAGAAACTGCCGCGCACGCATAGAAGTCCGTACGAACGATCATTCGTTTACGTGCTCGGAGTGTCGGGTTCAATATGAAGCGATTCGCTGCAAGAAGTGTCGTCGCGCCTACCTCACTTCTAGTCCGGCTTGGCAAAAGACCACCTGCCCAGCGTGTGGATCCGTTGAGAAAATGCGGTATTCAACTGACGCGACCTTCGATGATGTCAAGGGCCTTCTAAGCACAGAGCCCTCGCCCGCCAAGAAGAATCCCACCAAGAAGGCACCCACAAGTAAGGCGCCCGCCAAGAAGCCCTCGGCAGGCCAGGCGGCCGCAGGCAGGACGCTGGCGGACAAAGAGGGACCGACAGACAAGGAGACACGGTCAAAGAGTCCAGTCCCTGTCCCGACGAGTGAAGAAACTCCGAGGTTCGTCACCGTTGCGGCGGCGGCGGTGCCCGGTCTGGTGGCACTTGGGGTCTGCGTCTTCCAACTGTTCCTCCCAAATGATCTGTTTGGGTTTCACAACTCGACCGGCAACCCGTATGACGACGGCGTCTACCTGGGAGCCGCCCTACGGCTTGTGCATGGTGTTCTTCCGTATCGGGACTTTGTCCTTCTGCACCCACCCGGTGTTCCTCTGCTCATGACACCGATCGCCGCCCTCGGCCGCGTCATCGGCACGCGGGACGCGATGGCGGGAGCTCGCCTTCTGACAGTCCTTGTCACCGGACTCAATGCCGTTATGGCGGCGATCGCAGTTCGCCACCGGGGAGTCGGGGCCATGATGATCGCAGGCACGGCTCTGGCCTGTTTCCCTTTAGCCGTGGCGGCAGACCACACTTTGCTGCTTGAGCCATATCTCGTCTGCTTCTGTCTCATCGGTACGATCGCCATGTTCTCGGGCGGCAAGCTCGCCTCCAACCACCGGCTGGCACTGGCGGGCGTTGCCTTCGGCTTTGCTGGCGCCATGAAGATATGGGCAATCTTTCCCATCGTGGTAGCCCTCGCCGTCTGCCTTCCGCTGTGGAAACGGCTTTGGACTCTCTTTCTTGGCACCGCCGCCGGGTTCCTCGTGCTTTGCTTGCCGTTTTTCGTATTTGCTCCGCACACGTTTCTCCACGACGTCTTCGTAACCCAGTTGGCTCACACCGCGTCCAGTGCGCCGGGAGCGTCGAGCAGCGTGCGTCTGCTGACGTTGACGGGTTTCTGGGGAATATCGTTCCTGCACACAAAGACAGCCCTGGCCCTGTGCTTCGCCATTGTTCTCGTACTCCTTGTTGCCCTTGTCTACGGGCTGTCTGCCGGTTCGCCGAGTACCCGTGCGGACTGGTTCATCCTGGGTGCCGCCGCCGTGACGACGATGGCGATGTTCATCCCAAGCTCCTACTTCGATCATTACGCCTATTTCCCCGCTGCCTTCCTGGCTTTGTTGATCGGAAGCTGCATAGCTCGAGCGACCAAGGCATTGGGCATCCGTGACAAACGATTCGGAGGCCGCCTCGGCTACATCGTGGTGCCCGCGGTGGTCTCACTCATCGCAATTGCCGTACTCGTCCCGGAGCAGGTCAGTTATGCAAGGGGCTATCTCTCGTACAGCCCCGAGCAGCCCGCTGCCATAGTGAGCAGGCTCACGCAGCCAGGTGCGTGCGTCGTTTCCGATTTCGTGACCGTCACGGTCCTTGCCAATCGCTTCGATCCTGCGAAGAAGGGCTGTCCCGCCATTGTCGATCCCTTCGGCGAGTGGATGGCTACCTTCCCGACTCATCCTCCGGGCTATCAAGGACCTTACCCTGAGCCATTCGTTGCGGTATGGGGCCGGCGGCTGAACCGCGCATCCAACGTGGTACTAGTCGGGGCGAAAAGTGACGATCTCATCCCGTGGTCAGCACAACTGACAGCGTGGTTCAATCACAACTTTCAGCCGCTGTATCACGAGCCGGGCTTTTCCGTCTATAAGCATGTGGGCCATGAGGCGCCGCCTGGCTGAGGAAAGCGACCCCTAGGCTCAACCGAGAAGTGGCGCGCCCCAGCTCGATCGGGTCAACTAGTGCCGCGTCAGGCAACGTTTGCGCGCTTGACCAGCTCGCGCAGCGTCTTGTCCTGAGCGTTGCGGTTCCGCCAGATGATGTATCTGCGGATCATCGAGTTCTGCTCTTCGTGTGACTTGTGGTCGGTGCCGTCCAGGGTGAAGTAGCGGAGCGCCTGGAACTGGGCCTCGATCCGATTCAGCCAGCTGGCGTTGGTGGGCACGTAGGCCAGTTCGACGTTGTTGGCCTGGGCCCAGTCGCCCACTCTGGTGTCGACCCTGGTCGAGAGGTGAGGGCTGAAGTTGTCCATGACGATGGCGATTCTGACCTCTGGCGGATACAGGGTGCGGAGATAGCGGCAGAACTCGAGGAACTTGGTCCGGTCCTTGGTCGTCTTGATGTGGCCGTACATCTTGTCCTGGTTGAGGTCGTAGGCGGCCAAGAGGTGTCGGACCCCGTTCTTGCGGGTGAAGGTGGCCCTCCGGCGACGCCGGCGGGGCAGGTCCTGCTTCGCCGACTCGTTCGCTTTCGCCATGGGTGCCCACTGCTTGCCCGGTCGGGGCAACAAGTTGAGCGGTCCGAACTCGTCCATGCAGATGACGACCGTCGGGTCCTTTCCGCCTGGTTTGGCCTTGCCATCAGCGATGTCGTAGAGGTGGAGGACGCGGTTCTTCTTGGCCTCGAAGTCCGGGTCGCTCGACTGCTTCCAGGTCTTGATCACTTGAAACGACACGCCCTCCTCTCGGAGCAGGACCCGGAGGCCCTCATGGCTGATGTCGTCGACCACCCCCTCGGCGACCAGGAACTCGGCCAGCTTGGACAGGCTCCAGGTCGAAAAGGGCAGGTTGTGGTCCTGCGGGCGGGACAGGGCGATCTTTTTGATCTCTCGACGCTCGGGCAAGGTGAACTTCGGAGGTCGTCCGCCTGAGTACTTCGGGACCAGGGAGTCGAACCCGTCGGCATTGAAGTTGCGGATCACCTCCCGGACCCGGTCTTCAGAGGTGAAGGCGATGGTGGCGATCTGGGGCACGTCCATGCCCTGGGCCGACCACAGCACCACCTGGGCTCTTCGCCATCGCACCACCGATCCGGTCCCCCGTCGGACGATCGAGAGGAGCTTATTGCCCTCGACGTTGGTGATCTCTCGGACACGCACACGTTCGGCCATGCCCTATGTTGCGCGACCTCAGCTCAGAAGTGGTGGACGCGCCCCAGTAACGTTGCCGTTTGGAGCAC
>CAWIOU010000001.1:0-13819 GCA_963837805.1 uncultured Acidimicrobiaceae bacterium | reverse complement strand
ATGTAGTTGCCGCTGACGGATTGTATTGCTCATAAACGTGGCCGGATGTGGACCAACAACGCTGCCGCAGGTGAAAACAATGGACGGAAACTCATGATGAAGACTTCGGTCCTGTAAGTACCTGCAGGCAGAGGAGCTGGCTCAACGCATCCCGGTGAGAGTCGTTCGGGTGGGTGAGCCTGGAGGCTCGCATGATTGGTAGCTGGTGGAGACGGTGATCGGATACCGGCTGACCCCGGGATTCATGCGAATGCCAGCGCCGGGGCCACAGCCAACCAAGGAATAGGCCGGGTGGAAGTGGAAAGTCCGGCCGACTAGTCCGACCTGGAGCCAACCGTCGATCGGGCAGTTGTGAACCATGATCGGCTCGGCTGTCCTATTGGTGAACACAACCGCTCCTCGAAGCGACGCACCTGCGGTGACATGGGCTTGATCGAGCTGAAGTCGAACGCTGATCGGCTTCTCCGTACCCGCACGATTGGCTGCTGGGCTTGAGCACCCCAAGAAGAGCACTGCGACCGCTGACATCGAAACCAGAAACTTCAGCCATCGCATGGTCTTAGTCTGCACCGGTAGGGAGAGGCTGTCATTCAAGGGACGGTTGACAAGACTGCCCCTTCTCCGGGTCAGGGGGATACCCCAGGGTGCCACCGACCTCGGCATTTATGCCACGGTGATGACGGACGGTCGACTGGCAGTTGGGTTGGTAAGTCTCGGCGCCGGTCAGAGGCTTGGAGATCAAGCTAGGGCAATGGCTGTCCGATGCTACCCATATGGCAAACCTCGGAATAGCCGTCGGAATTTCACCCTGGTTGTTGCGATTGTCTACATCGGCAACGCCAGCATGCGAGGCGTCACAACGCCGGAGGTGGTGAACATGCGGACTTCGTAGGGGTGGCCGAAACTGTCCCACAGAAGGCAGGCGAGAAGGTTATCCCTGGAAAACTCGTGGTCAACGCCGAGGGATTCAGTTTACGGCATCGCCGAAGTGGAATCACGTTCGAGAGGGTTGACGACCAGCCCACCTCCCTACGAACGCCAAATCAAGTGGACCGAGATCTCATCGACACAACTCCGACCTCACCCAAACCACCCGATTCCTGGATTCGTGGACCTTGCCCTTCCGACGGAAGCACAGTGACCTTTCCGAGTCAATCTCTTCCGCAAGCTCTCTCAGGCTCTTGCACAATCGGGCCATCCCACAT
Organism: uncultured Acidimicrobiaceae bacterium; assembly: GCA_963837805.1. Lineage (GTDB taxonomy): Bacteria > Actinomycetota > Acidimicrobiia > Acidimicrobiales > RAAP-2 > Bog-756. Next base: position 12,614 of record CAWIOU010000001.1, on the reverse strand, counting down.
CGAACTCCGCAGCCGGAGGTTGATCGACATGCCGTGACTCGATACACCGGTAAGTACCCACCCTCTGCTGGCCCAGGATCAGGTGCAATGCTAGGTGCATGTGGGTTTGGCACTCGATCTGGATGGTGCAGGATGACGGCATCGAGCTTGGTATTGGCGACACCTGGGAGACCAAGCTGGACATCTACCCAGAAGGCGCTCGGGAGGTCGATCCGGAGACACCCCTTGCGCTTGATCTGGTTGGAGACCCGCTCTCAGTTGAAGGCCCCCGATATGAGATCGTTGCTCGTGTCGTCGAGTACAAGCGGATCGGCATCTACCTGGATACCGGGGCCGTCAAGATCGAACCTCAGCACCTATTCGCCTTCCGTGGGATACACGAGGACCCAGATGAACTGGAACCCCGCCGGACGCTTGCAGGGACAGTATTGAGCTTCCAGTCCGAGCTTCAGGCCGGTCACGGGTACTTCTTCAAGGTCAGATCCGACGGTCGCTTGCTGGGAGATCTGTCAGATGTACGTCCGTCAGTGGACCGCCGTACCTGCGCCAGACCTTTCCGACCGTAGCTATCGTCGTGATCTCTCGACCGTTCGGTTTCGGCCCATTCAACGGATGCAGATGTGGGATGACGAGAGAACGTTCGACGGTGAGGGCATGTCTATTTCGGACTACGTGATGGAAGTGGTCAACGCCTAGGGGGTCCCTGTCCAGGTTGAAGGGTGCTTCTTTGGGTATCCCCTACCACCGGCTAGGCGGCGGATCTGCTTACGCCACGGCAGCCACGAATAGCACGGCCCCCAGGGCGATGAGCACGGCGGCAACGATGTAGCTACTGGCCGATCTGAGCCAGGTTGGAGCCTCATAATCGGATGGCACCGTCCAGATACGAAAGGACCAGTCGTCAAGGTTCCGATGACCACGAAGGCAGGCGAGCCCAGTGACCATGAGCAGACAGCCGCCAACCAGTTCCACCCACCTCATTCGGTTCCCTGTCCAGGCATCCGGGCCGCAAGTTGCACGATCCTGTTATCGGCAGTCTGAGGGCAACGCTGTAGCCGGGTGGGTGTCCCATAGCACCGGGTAAGAGCCAGTTTTCGCTCTGTCCCCTTGATGACGGTTCAGGGCAGACTATTGAAGTGGATCCAGACGACCTTCTCTCGCCGGAACTGACCGATGCCGAAAGGTTTCTTCGTTGGGGCGTCATCGAATGGGGTGGGCCTGCGGAGATGCACCGAGGAAATGGCGGTGGCCATGGGCTTCGGTGGCGTTCAAGACCTCTTCGATTCGACGAATCGGCTCACCAAGGCGATCGAAGACGAGGTTCCTCTGAAGGCTGCTGACTGGCTTCGGGTTCTCATGTGCACGGAGATCGTGTTTGCGAGCGACGCCATCGGTTCGGGACGTGACTGGTCAATCACATCAGGATTCTCAGACGAAGAGTCGCTGATCCTCCTGCGAAGCGTGCAATCGAAGCTGAAAGGCATCGGGAGCCTTCTCGACGTAGCGTTCGGAACCCGTTATCGGAAGCCCTGGAGGCTGCCCCGACAACACCTGCCGGCTCAGAGACGCTTATCCCTGTCCCCGACGGCCAATGTCCGTGCAAAGCTACGCCGATGGTGAGCGATGCGTGGCACGAGGATCCAGATCACGACGGCAGAGACGCCCCGGACGACGACGGTGCAAATCCGAGGTTTGGTTGGAGGGGGTTTGCTCCCCACAGCCAGCAGACATTCGACAACGACGACATCCGCCCTGATGAGTTCCTCCGTTCCATTCCAGGCGCACACGAGTTCCTTCAGGAACAAGACGAGCGGTTTCAGAATCGACCGCCCACGATCGAACTCTCGCCCGAATATGGTCAGGAGGTGCCGCTATGGCGAGAAGTAAGCAGCGCTCATGTTCCTGACTCCCTGATGCTCAAGTTGAAGGCCTGGCAGAGCACGTTCGAGTCGCACTTTGACCCTGAAACTGGCTGGGACTCGGACCTGGTTAAAGATCGGTGGGCGAGAGAAGCTGTTGCCTTGGAAGCAGAGCTACGAGAGGCGGTCGCCGGTGAGGTGGAAGTCGAAGTTGACCTCTGGCCGCTCAATCCCGGATTTGTCCGCACCAGCCAGTTGAAAAAGCGGCCACCTATGATCTGAGGCACCCTCGGCTCGGCGTGGATGAGAGCGGTAACCTCAGAAGGTGTTCGAGCGTTTCACCTCAAACAGCCGAGAAGTGATCAGTCGAGCGCAGCGACAGGCCGTCAGTCTCCATCATGATCACGTCGGAACTGAGCACCTCCTACTCGGTTTGGTTGAAAACGATGAAGATTCACCTGCCGAGATCCTTGAATCGTTGGGCGTATCTGCCGATGACGTGATGGAGGGGGTCCTCGAACTCGCTCCGGTGGGAGCAGAGGACGCTGGTCAATCGCCTCAGTTCACAGCCGAACTCAAGAAAACGCTTGAACTTGCACTCCGTGAGTCTCTCCATCTCCGAAGCTCTTCCATCAGCAACGACCATCTTTTGATTGGCCTGCTCCGAAACAGCAACGGTACCGGCACACAGATCCTCAGACGCCTGGTTGGTGACTTGAACCTGGTGCGTCAAGAGATCATCAATAGATCGTGGTGGTGGGATGGCAGAGTCGCCATGGAAGATGGTGTCGAAAAACGCATCTTGGAGTACCCCGACATCCGACCCTTTGAATCTGCCCAAACTGACGAGCCCAGGCCGAAGAGGCGACCCCCGAGAGATGAATCAACGGGTTCCGACCCGGAACCGATTCCATTTCCCGATTTCGACCAGTTGGTCTCTGATGGAATCGAGATACTTGAACATGGCCTGCCAGAGCTTCCAGGGACTCTGGACTACTTCCAGCCGATCCCGGTGGCCTACTGGAAAGGTGAGGTCTGTGGCACAGTCTTGTTCCTGTACTACCTGAGCGATCCAAAGCGGGGACCGTTCCCCTGTGGATTCTTCGGAACCTACGTCCGGAACGGTGGCGGATGGACTCCCCGTGAGGGTTGGTCTCCCAATGACGGCACACGGATCGATTTTGACCCGATCACCTCCCCGGAGTCCGTCGAGTATGTAAGGCAGTTGTCCGGCCGCTTCGCCTACGACTCTGAGATCCATTGGACAGGCGCTCAACACTCCACCGAGCCAGCGGAGGACGAACCTGCGATCCTTGTCTCTGGTCGGCATGGACCTCATGTGGCGGAGATCTCGTTCATTCAGGGAGACCGAGTCCAAAAGGCCAAAGCGGACGGCCACTTCGGACTCTGGATCGCCTGCACCGACCGATTCGAGCCGTACCGGATCGAAGCTCATGACGATTCCGGTGCTGTGGTTGGGTTCCTCGATGAACCGCTCGACCGCTACAAGCCTGACCCCATACCGCTTGAGGTGATAACACCGACGGATCTGGAACTTCCGCACCAGTACGGCGGGAAGATTCGTATTCTGAAGGTTGAGCGATACGAGGAATCGGTCGGGGTTGAGTGGCACGTCACCCTGGTACCCGACCCCGATGTTCAACTTGCCGAACAACTTGAACGATTGGACCAAGAACCGGATCAGGCATGGAGCCTCGAACGGATCGAAGAGCACGTCAAACTCATTGATGGCCTGAAACTCGTCGTGCTCAGCAGCCACGTGAGTCTGACCGATGATCTTGGGACCGATTACAAACTCGAAGGTTTCGTCGGATCAACTCATGAAGCTGAGGCCACGGGGACGGACACGTTTGAGCCAACGATCCCCAACGAAGCGGCGATGCTGACGGTGCGCTGGGAGGATCTGACATTCGAGATCCCCCTGGGATGACTGTCGAGATCTCCGGATACACTCGTTTTCTACATCCAGAGGAGTCGAGGGACCTGGCCCGATGACGCTCCGCCAACCGACCTTCGGGCACGGTGGTACGGCCAAATAGCGATGGGAGATGCATGGCGCCCGAGCCGGTTCGCACCTTTTTTGACGTTCACACCGACGAGAATGCTGTGGAAATGAGGCGCATAGACGGCTCCCGCAAAGAAGTCGCTGCTTCACAGTTTGGAATCACCGATATTCCCTTAGGTGATGACGGAGTTAACGACAACGAGGTTTGCTTCTTCATCGCACCGGATGCTCGGGCGGTCCGGAAGTATCACGTAGCTCTCGGTATCGGGTGTGGCGAGGTTCACGAAGTCTCGGGGCTCATGTGAGGTGGGAGGACTAGGCAAAAGCATCCAACGTTGAGGGCCTCCACAAGCCTACGAGAGGCCCCTCAGGCTCGCTCTAACAGCGTCAAATAGCGACCGAGGAGGATTTGATCGGGTTATTTCATACTTTCGGACTTCCTCTTTGAAATACCTGGTCGAAGGCTGATTAGGCAGGTAGCGTTCGCAACAGTGACGGGCCCATCGAAGAGTTCCCCAGGTTGGCTTCCTGTGGCCATTGGGATCGCCGCAGTGGTTTTGGTAGTCCTGATTGGGGTGATCGGATATCGCCACGTCCGACATCAAAGTGCCACCGCTCCACGTAAGGCTCCTGCTTCCACCCACGTCACTGAGACGACTCCGATGCCTCAGGGATCTTCGGATGCGAATCTCGTCCGGGCAGCGAACTCGGTCACATCTGCCTATGCGCAGATAGCTCCCGATATCAACACTTTGGGTTCGATAGCTGCTCAAGTGCACTCAGAATCTTCAACTTTGCAACAGAGCGCTCAAACCGCCACTGCTGTCGGTTTTCAGTGCTCGGGGGGAGTTTCCATACAGGATCAGGCGATGACGGTATCGACATCCGTGGGCACGATGAACGGGGCAGCACAGCAGCTTCAGAATGCCGTGAATACGCTCACCTCGCTCTATCCAGAGCTTCAATCAGCGATCAGGAGTACTGCGATCCAGGTGCCACCAGGCACCCCGTCCTATAACGAGGTGCTGAATGCGGGTCTCTCAGGCAGTAGTGCCGAGGCATCGGCTGGCGAGGTTATGGCCGCTGCCAATCAGGACATCTCTGAGGCCGGTGCTGCTCAATCCCTGCCAGTCATGACCTGCTCGTGATTTGGCGTTGCTTGCGAGATCTAGTCTCGTCCCATGGGTGGAAAGAGGAAGAAACATGGCCGCACAGGTCCCTTGCCGAATCAGCCGGATGTACGGCTTCATGCTGTCCAGATTGGGTCCATCACGGAACACGGAGTTGTCATTCCCCAAGAGAATGCGTGGGCAACCTTAAGTGGGATCGTGCGTCAAGATGATGGTACGAGCGTTCTCTTCCCGCATCCGTTCATCCCGGGCTTCTATCTGACGGAAGCGATGCGCATCCGCAAAAGAGGCGGAAACCTCCTCCGTCAGTCACTCAGCCAGACGAGGACCGATCCGAACACAGGCGCACAACACGTAACGATGACCAAACACCTGTTGGATGCCATTAGCGATCTATCGATTGCCGTATTGCTTGCGGTGGCAGGCTTGGAAGCAATCGCCAATGAATGCATCAACCGCTTGGATGATCAGGCGACGGTGTCAATCAAGAAGCAGGGAGAAGTCGTAGAAATAGCAAAGGTAGCCATGGAAAGAGGGCTCTCTCTCAAAGCGAAGTTCGACCGTGTCATCCCTACGGTGAGTGGTCGGCCGAGTATCAAGGGTACCGCAGCCTGGGAGACTCTCAACCGGCTCACTGAGATGCGAAACGAGTTGGTCCATGTCAAGAATCGTGGCTATTCGATGGACCCCGACGAACCATCGATATTTGGGCGCATCATCCTCGGGAGGACTTTGACCTGTGTCGACGATGCACTCTTTGTTGTCGATGCCGCCTTTCCCGACATCCTCTTCCCTCAGACCCGCAAGGACCTGGGACTAGCGCCAGTGGATAACTCCTGAGACGCCATGTCGAACGACGCCAAAGCTGTAACTCGTTTTGCCGCACAGAGGGTTGCCGACCACCGTCAGGCTGGGACCATCTCGCAGGTGGGACCACCACCTGACGAGATCGAGAGGACGAAGCCGGCAATCGACATGATTGCTTCCGACCAAATCGGGATCATGCACCTCGAACACACGCTGATTGAGGCTTACGAGAAGCGAGACTTACGACAATCGCCGTGCCCTTGATCTCCGGGACGAGTTGGAGCGCCGATTTGTCGATGGGCTGGATCCGCCTGGGCGGTACACCATCAGCATCGGGACGGGATTGGTCTCAACCATCCCTCCTTCCCAGCAGGGAACAGCCGTAGACGCAATCGAATCTTGGATACGAAGTCAAGAACTGGTCCCGCCAGCGTCGACTTACGGGCAACTCACGTTCGTCACCGGCTCGCCCCCTTCGACCCCCGTCGAGATATCTCTCTACCGAGCACCGTGCCTGCCCGAAGACGATGGGCAGGTGAGATTCGCTCTGGGTCGGGGCGAAGACGCAGAGAACCAGCGTGATGTGAGGGTCAGGAGGGCGCTTTCAACGAAGTTAGGGAAGCTCGAATCGTCAAGAGTTTCCAATGCCCTGACCGTATTGGTCCTCGAAAGCAACGACTTCATCATGTCGAACCCTGTTGTGATCGCTCACGCAGTCCGTCGATGCATGGACGAACTGACCCTCCCAGAGCCGGATGTGATCATCAACATTGAGACAAGCGCTGGGGACCATTGGTTCGACTACTTGATCAAGGTAGGTAACTGGTGGAGTGTCGAGCCTCGCTAGGTACCGGGGATTCGGGCGTTGACTGCGTGCCCTTCAAACGGTCGGTTGTGGCACAACCTCCGGCGAACTGGATCCCAGTCGTGGCCCGAGCGTCACAAAATCGTCCTAGATTCTATGTCATTCAAACCTAAGACTTGTGTTACAATCTAGAGATGGCCATCCTGGGATATGCCCGAGTCTCGACTTCACAACAGTCGCTCGACCGGCAGATGGACGAACTAAAAGCGGCTGGTGCCGAGATGCTCTATGCCGAGGTGGGTTCGGGGAAGAAGGGTGCATCCCGACCGCAATGGGATGAACTCCTCCGCTCACTTCGGAAGGGTGACACCTTGATGGTCACCGAGTTATCTCGACTGGGACGATCCACGAGCCAGCTATCAGCCTTGGCCGATGATCTCAGGGAACGTGGAGTGGCCCTCCGAATCCTCAACCTGGGCATCGATACGGGCACACCAGCCGGAAAGCTCGTCTATTCGATCATTGCCGCCGTGGCCGAAATGGAGAGAGATCTGCTCATTGAGCGGACGAACTCTGGACTAGCAGCTAGCCGTGCACGGGGTCGCAAAGGGGGGTCGAAAGAGAGAGTTCTCCCCCGGAGCGGTTAGGAAAGCTCAGGAGCAGTACGACAAGGGTGAGTTGTCAGTCACTGAAATCGCCCGGCTTGCGGGGGTCAGTCGTCAGACGTTGTATCGGTACCTTGATGTCAGAGGGCCAAACGCTAAGAGATCTGTGGCCTAGCGGATCGCTCAAGTTGCTCGAAGCTTGACTTAGATATCTAGCTATGTGGCTAAATAGCTAGATGGCAGACGACGATGCGACCGTATTTCGAGCCCTGGCAGATCCAACGAGGCGTCAGATCCTTCAGGATCTTCAGGCGACTGAACTAACTGCAGGACAGATTGCTGGGCGCTTCACGATCAGTGGTCCGTCTATCTCTCGTCACCTTGCCGTCCTCAAGTCAGCCGGACTGGTCTCGGAGCGACGAGATGCCAATCGGATCTATTACTCCCTAGTTAAGGACCGCCTTGCTCTGTGCGTCGGTCAGTTTCTCTCCACCGTCTGCCCCGAACAGGTAATCCTCCGCAAGCGCCGAAAGAGTCGGGTCAGGTCGGCCCAGCCAGAGGCCGAATAGGGACCCTCGTAAACGTGAACTCGGACTGTCGCAGCGTCGATCCTCGCTTCGACCGCCGTCGTGTCCCTCTCGTGGTTGTCCAATGGCTGTTGCTCATCGCCGCCACGTTCGTAGCGGGCAGTCTCACGATGGTCCTGCTGCCCAGTCATCGGGCAAAGGTGTTCAACTACGGCGTCTTCATCAATGTGGCCATGGCAATCGGCATTGGGGTGGTGCTCACTTGGAGGGGCAACCCCAGGCGGTTGATTTGCGCTGCCGGATTGGGAGCCGTCGTAACAGTCGTTGGCTGGGACTTCCTCTCGATTACTCAAACTGAGATCCAAGACCAGGGAGGGTTAGGGGTCATTCTGTTGGATGTGTTCTTCCTTCCGATAGCTCTCTGCGGGATGGCGATTCTTCTCGGCCTTGGTGCCGCTCTCGGTGGAATCGGTCGGTTGATTAGCAGCCGAAGTCCCTGCGGGAAGTGGCTTCCGTGGCTCGGGCCACCTGTCCGGTAGCTGCCCCACCTATCCGGCGAACTGGGCACCCCCGGCACTGAGTAATCGCAACGCCATGGAGCAAACGTCCGCAATGATGTTCGTACCATGACTGAATATCCGGGCGGGTGGGATCATGTTGACTGGACGGTCATGGCGACGAATACCGCAACAGACCGGCTGATAGCCGTTAGCTGGCACGACCCTCATCTTGCGTTTGCGGCTACATGCGAGGTTCTGTGGTGGATTTCCAATCTGGATGAACTCTTGGAACGCCGACTAGGCAGCCCTTACATCGAGGAGCGGAAGGAGCACCACATCGGAGAGCAGTTAGCGGGCCTGCGATACGCACGCAATCGTCTCACCCACAAGCTCGACATTCTTGAACCGGTCGAGCCAGGTGGCAACCTAAAAGATGCGGCCTTCGGAACTCCTGGCTACTGGAAATGGTGCTCGCTGCCCGCTGAGGGCCGAACTGGCAATCCAGGCGAATCTGAATACGGAAGGCTCATCGCAGGACACAGGGTCCAGTCACTTCTGACGATGGTACTCACCTTTCTCCGGACTCAGGCATGGATAACCGGGCGGCGGTAGTGGGTAGGGACCATCCGACTCCCGGTGTTCGGGGGCGGAGCCGCCTCCAGCAGTGAGTGACGTGGAGTTGAGGTGTACCGTCAGGAGATGGGTAGGCGGTTCATTCTCTCGTCTTCCATCATCGGCGGACTTTTTCTGGCTTCTTGCTCTTCCTCGCCGGGCCAGATGGCGGCTACGACCCCTTCGACCTCGGTCTCGAGTACTCAGGTGGCGGTGTGCACGGCATCCGACCTCAAAGCCGTTGGAGGATGGCAAGGGGCAACGCAAACCATGCTCGGATCGCTGTCATTCCGAAACGACTCTCGGTCGCCTTGTAGTCTCCACGGCTTCGTCAAGATCGGCCTTCGTGATCAACGTGGACAAATCATTCACACGCAAACGAGGCATGGCGTGAGTCCGGCAGCCAGCGGAGTGACCAACGACGCTCGCATCATTGTCCTCCGACCGGGATTGACCAATCAAGCCTTCATCCCGCTCAAGTTTTCTTGTGAGGGTCCGGTCCCAGACGTTCACAGGGTGAGTGTGGTGCTGCCGGATGGGTCGACTCTCTATGCCAAATCAGGTGGCGATCCATGGACGATTGAGGCGTGCTCACCAGGTTCCGGACCATCCGTACTCTCGGTGGGACCAGTTCAGGCTGAGGCGGGCTAACGCCTCCGACCCGGTGATAGGAGACATTCGGGCACGACATTCTGGCATCCTTGGATCTATCGCACCGCAAGCGAGTCAAGGCAAGAATGATGTCGAAGTCGAGGTACCGAGCCGAGGATGATGGCTGGGTCATTGAACTGTGGCACCAACCCACAGGGCCTGAGCCTCGATCCAAGGGAAGTCCGGTCTACTGGCATGGGCCTGAAGATGCATATCGTGATCCAGCCTGGGACCTTCGTCGGCCGTGTTTGCAAGTGAGCGTGCGGCCATCTCATCATTTCGTGAGACTTGCAGGCGACTACCAATAGATACGTCAACCTGGGCAGCAGTGACGACAGATACGGCACGGTCTCGACGGTTTCCCGACAAGCTGAAGATTGCGTGGGGCTATGCGGGCATCTCTACCGAGGTATCCCCCTGACCCGGTGGTGTGGGATAGGCAGCGGTCAAGCCGGTGGATAACCGTGGCGGGATAGCGAATCTCTCAACTTGCTGGCCGAGGTGGCCGGTCGGAGCGAGATTGACGGTGAATCGTCGACTGCGATAGAGAACTTCGTTGTACCGAGGGACTTCTGAATCGTGATGGACTTGACCTTCTCCCGGTCCACGGAGCGATCTGGCACCCACCACGACCAGCCAGTCGACCGAATGCTCAGTTGGGTGTCCGAAACCTCGACGATGGCAAAGGGCCAAGGCAAACTCCGCCAACCCCCTGTCGAGGCGGTGACACGAAACGCTGATCGGTCCACGACCTCAATCCTCCCAAACAAGTCTGCGGGAAAGCCAGGGGTGCCATCAAAGTGCCGATGCGGGGCACCCCACCTTCCCTCACACAAGTAATCCAGTTCAAGAATGTGTCAGCTAGCATTGTCCCATGGCCGAATGCAGATTTCCTGACGAACCATGCCCGAGTACTCGCCTGCATTGCTCAAGATCCTGAGGTGCGGCTCCGTCACATCGCTTCAAAGCTCAACATCACTGAGCGGAGGGCGTTCACCATTGTCAACGATCTCATCCTGAGTGGCTACGTGGTCAAGGAAAAGGAAGGCCGTCGCAACCGCTACAAGACTCAAGTCGACGCCCCTATCGACGGAGCCTTTGGTCGAGGTCAGACGATAAGTGAACGGTTGAAACTCTTGGTTGGTTCGTCGGCCAACAGAAGGCAGCGGCAAGGCGTTGGCGAACTAAGGGCCTGAGGGTGTCCCGGATTTTACGGAGTCACGGAAACTGGTCCAGTCCCTAGCTGAGATCGTGAATCTGTTCCGCCCACCAAGCCTTCAGATCCGTCAGCAGATCTTGGTAGAGACGACCTTCGACAAGCAGGACCACAAGGTCATCGTGAACGACCAGTTCGATGCCGGGCTGGTGGACCAGCCATTCCGCCGATTGATCGATCAGGTACTCGTACTCACGGACGATCCGATCCGAATACCAGACTTCAAAGCCACTTCGTGTGTGATGGTGATGTCATCAGAGGACGCTGGGAGCGGTTTGTCGGGATAGATCATGTCGTGCCACGAGAGGGAGTGGCTCCGGGGATGATGGGCATGTGGGTGCGGGATGGAACCATCGGGACCTCTATCCAGGACGTTCCGTTCCACATGACACGAGCAGTCCACACTCGTCCATCCCAGTAGACCTGCTCTTGAGAGTCACCTCCGAACGGGTACCAGCCCGGAGCCATGCTCGGGATTGGAACAGTGGCGAATGCTCGGGGGTGGGTGTGCCAGTCCACGGCTCCGGCATGCTCCTGCGACTCCGGCGCTTCCGAACCAAATAGGTAATGCTACCGATCAGGATCGACGCCACGATGATGTAGCCGATGACTTCACCCAGAACATAAGAGGCAGGTGGGGGTGGTGTCACTGGCGGTTGGACCGTGCCCGAAGCAGATTCAGCTTGCTTTGTGGCTACCGATATGGCCTCAGCACCTGAGGCGATTCCGGCATGGGAGACGGATTCCACGCAGAAGACGGTGCCTCCTCGGGCGAAGGTGATCAAGTACTCGGAGGCACTTACCTCTGGGGTAGTCACCTCATATCTGAAGCCAGTGGCCCCAGATAGCCCTGGTACAACTTCCTCAGTGCCGCCTCCTTGCCTGAGACCGTCATTGGCTCCGGCCAGGAAGGGTCCGGTCTGAGTCGGGTCAGCCAGCCCGAAGGCCACGATGACGATGCCGTTCCCGTCCGGGGGTTCTGTGGTCCAGGTGCGTATGTAGCCGGTCATGTTTCCATCGGAGATCTGTTGCTCCATGGCTGCCGCCCTGCTGCCGGTAGTGAACAGCCCGATATTCGAGGAGGTGAGCGGGCCGTTCGTATTACCTGGTGGGCTCTCAACGAGCCCAGGAAGTATGGACAGCACTTCTGTCGCCAGGTCGGGTGGTCCGCTCGTAGCTGTTCCAGAAGACGAAGTGTGTCGAGACGACTCACCCACTGCGTAACCGACAATGCGGGCACCGATAGTCAAGATGACCAGCGCAACAACAACCCCGAGGATGATTGCTCCTGGCCTGGCTCTTCGTCTGCGCTCCCTCTCCGGGAGTTCGAAATCGACTGCAGGGGCTGGTGCGAACGTTGCTGTGATCTCGGGGACACCAATACTCTCGTGCCCATCAGTCCATGGATTCTCGGCCATGGTTGGCAAGCTTGCGGGCATGCTCGGCTGAGCTTCCGGTCGCTGATTTGGCGGAGTCACTTCCCGTCACTTGCTACCCACCAACCGGTTCCCAGGAGGTGTCGCTCATGGTTTCGCATCGGGAGGAGGAGCCCATCTCGCCACCACGACATCATCGGCAGATTCAACGGGCTCCTGAAGTGCTGAAATGCCTTACGACTCGCTGCCGGTTGCGAGTCGGGCGATGAGCGTCACGAAGCCAGGCAGGGTCACATTTGACCCGTCATGGCATTGGTGTCAAAGGTCACCTGAAGGCCAGGATGGTCCAAACGAACCCTGTCTAAGTCGGATCTGCGAGGGTAAACTTGAGCGGCAGGCGCTGAGGCCAGCAAAGGGGCGAGGTAGGGGCATGAGGTTTAGTCGGTATCGCAAGATCCCATCAACGGGACTGCGAACAATCACAGGTGTGGTCGTCATTT